>CAWFOC010000005.1:0-16970 GCA_963817395.1 uncultured Acidobacteriota bacterium
CATGCGCAGGCGAAGGCAAGGCGGCCTTTCCCGCCGTAAATGCCGCCACTCGCGTGCCCGCCGCGTCGGACAGCTCGAGACGGTTACCCCCTACCGTCAACCGGGTCGCGCTCTTGACCGCCTCTTGAAACGCACGCTCGACCTCCGCGGCTGCATCGATGCAGGCCATCTGGGTCCCGGCCATCTGGCCGAACGTCACGGCATCCCCTTTCAGCTCGTAGGTCCCTGTGATCCGGTTGCAGCCATCCGAGCCGGACACTCGGCCATCCACCTGGAATTGCAGATGTGCTTCCCGCTTCGGATCCTGTGACGGGGTCGCCTTCCCCGCGAGCTCGACTGCCTTCCAGTACGTGCCCTGGAGCGGTTCGCCCGCGGGCTTCGGCGGCGGCGGCGGCGGCGTCTGACCGACCCTGCGCATCATGAGCTTGACGCTCGTCGGGCGCCCGCCCGTAATGACCTGGGCAGCGGTGTCTGTGGTGAACAGGAGCTTGTCGTTGACGAGAATCTTCGCGCGAACGACGTACCGGTGGTCGGCGACTATCTTGGCCGGATCGTAGGCGATGGTGAACGCGATGGGCGGATTGCCCGGTGACGTGACGCGCGTCTCCGCGATCGTTTCGGCTTTAGCGTCGGCGCGCGACACGTCCTCGAGCGTGGCTTCGAGGGTCGCTCCCGGCGGCAGCGCCATGCGTTCTCGATACGTCGCGGTCCCGAGTATCGTCTGAGCCTGCCGCGCCGAAGCGGCTGGTGAATGGTCGCCGCGAAGGAGGGCCATCGCCTGGTTCGCGGTCAACTCGAGAAGCACCGCCAGGGCGACGCGCGCGAGGCACCTCCTGCCGACCGCGATCTCGAGTGGCATACCGGCGAACCTTTCAAATGCTACACGGGGCGCGCCATCACGCGGTAGAGGATCAGCAGCAGAATCGCGCCGACGACCGACATGACGAAGCCTGCCGCGTCACCAGGACCGTAGAGGCCCGCGAACTGCCCCACGAAGCCTGCCAGCAGCGCGCCCGCAATCCCGAGAGCGATCGTCACGACAGCGCCTCCGGGGTCATGACCCGGCATGAGGAGCTTCGCGATGACCCCGACTATGAGACCGAAGACAATCCACCCGACAATGGCTGCCATCTCTGTCCTCCTTCTACCGGACGACCGCGTACTCGATCCGACGATTCTGGAAACGGCCGTACTCCGTGTCGTTCGATGAGCGAGGTCTGGTATCTCCGTAACCTTTCGTTGTCAGCATCGAGGCCTGCACCCCGGCGTTGACGAGCGCCCCCTTGACCGCATCGGCGCGCGCCTGGGAGAGACTGAGATTCGCCGCAGGATCGCCCGTGTTGTCGGTGTGGCCCCTGATCTCGATGGTCGAGCCCTTTGGCGCCCGCTTCATCGCGTCGGCGGACTTCCGAAGGATCTCCATGTTGTCGGCGGGGATCTCGGCGCTCCCGCTCGAGAAGTTGATGACCGTCATGTTCATCGCCTGCACGAGCGCGTCGGGCGTTACCCCTGAGGTGCCGATCGCGCCGAGAGCCGAGAGCGCCCTGGTGTTGGCGACTCGTACGGCATCCACGGCCGCGTCGCCGAGCGAGCTGATGGCGGTCTGCGCGCCGAAGATGCCCCGCAACTGGTCGCCGAGCGCCTGCCGATCGGCGGCCGACAGCCATCCGCCGAGACCGATGGTGTCCCCGGTCAGCGAGAACTCGACGCCAGGTTTTTTCAGCGCCGCGAACAGATCGTCCAGGCGCGGGAGCCAGACTGCTCGTTTCACGTTGCCATCGATGCGCACGTCACCTCTGATGTTGGCCTCGCCAAACGTCGTCCGCAACGCATTGACGATGGCTGTTCGCGTGGCCGCATCGCGGACGAGGCCGGAATAAGTGATCCTTCCGTCTCTGTTGCTCAGCATGAGCTGCGGATCGATCACGCCCGCGGGCGCGCGCAGCCACAGCAGAGCGCCGAATGCCAGCGCCGCGGCAGCGGCCCAGGGCAGCCATCCCCATCCGCGCCGCTCGACCTCGGGCCCGCGGCGCTCGAACGTCGAGGCAACCGGTCGGTCGATGTAGCTCGAGACCTCGGACCGGAGCGCGCTGGTCGACGGAAACACTCCGTTCGGGGTCAATCGACCGATGAGCTTCGGTAGCATGAACGCGACGGCCGAGGTAACGGCCGCACGGGTCAGCCCGCTCGAGCCGGCCAGCCTGTCGAGGGAGGTCGTGCCGAGCGCCGAGTCGACGTGCGTCGGCGTGATCGTCCTCCCCTCCTTCGCGCCGAACCATGATGTGAAGACGTCGCCCAGACCGGCGCGGCGGAACTGATCGACAAAGCCCTCGCCGCCGCCGGTCTGCTCGCTGGTCATCAGCGACAGGAGTCCGCGCACCAGGGCCCACACGCTTGTGGTGGACAAATCGAAACGCCGTGCCGTTTCGTTTACGAGTTGGTCGAACATGGGTCCTCCTTCCGACCGATCTCACGCAGGCGCCTCGGCGCGGGCGGGAGCGAGCGTCGGGCGCTCAACGCCCGGAAAATCGTCCGAGTATTCCGATCACGTCGTCGACCATCGAGCCGTTGCGGTTCGAATCGAGCATGGGCGTCAGCATGCCGAGCAGCGACTCGCCACCCGGGCGAACGCCTGCCTGCGGCGCTGCAGGCCGCATCACCTGTTTGGCCATCGCGCCCATTGCCATCGCCGCGACGACGGGGAGCATGCTCTTGAGGACGCCTTCGCCGATCCCGGTTTGCGCCGCCGCCCGGGTCGCTACCTGCCGGCTGACGTCCTTGCTGCCGAAGATGTGGCCGAGGATGCCGTTGCCGTCGTTGATGATCTCGGGCCGCGCCAGCGAGCCGGCGTCGTCGACGTAGCGTTGGTGTTGACCGCCGCCAAGGGCCGACAGGAGACCGTCGAGCCCCTGCGGACTCGACATGTTCCGCTGAAGCCCGGCGGCGAGCGCGGGCACGAGCGCCGACAACGCCGAGGAGGTCTGGCTCTCGTTCAGGCCGAACTGCTGGCCCAGCTGCTGAGCGGCGCCTCCACCCTGTGACCCGAGAATGGCTTCGAGAATATTCATATACCCTCCTTGTGCTCACTCGTTTCACGAGTGAGACGCGGGCTGACGACTGACTCCGAGGAGATCGGCCAGTTGATTGGTGGCGCGACAACTCTTGAAACTCGAGACGAACCGGGATGGTGCCGTTTTCCGCTTATCCCCCAAGCCCTGGCGTAGGCGGGGCACCATCCCGGCAATCGAGCGATTACGTGATGGCTTTGCCGACGGCCTTCACGGCGTTTTTGGTTCCTTCGGCCGTCGCTTTGGCGGCGTCCACCGTCACGTCGGCCGCTTTCTTCGCGACGTCGACGGTCTTGTCGACAACCGCCTCACCCACCTTTCCAGCCGTTCCCGCGACCGTGCCCGCGACGTCGGCGGTCACGCCGGCTGCCTTCTCCACGGCCTTGCCCGTGGCGCTTGCGGCGGCCTTCGTTCCGTCTGCAACCGCCTTCGCAGCACCGGCCGCGGCGTCCTTCGTCTTCTCCCACGTTTCGCCCATGACCCGACCTCCTACAACTACTGCTGCCTTGCTTACGCGGCCACCGCGCTGTTCACCAGTGGCAGCCTGACGATGAACGTCGCGCCTTGCCCTTTTCCTCCGCTGATCGCGCGCACGTCGCCACCATGCAGTTGAACCAACTCTCGAACCAGCGCGAGGCCCAGACCGAGGCCGCGTTCCGTCGGCCGCACGCTCGCATCGTCGTGCCGGAATGGTTCGAAGATGATGGGCAGTACATCCGGCGAGATGCCGAGCCCGTCGTCCGCGACGACGAGCTCGGCGAACGAGCCGTCGGACCCGGTGTGGACATGCACGTGGCCGCCCGTCGGGGTGAACTTGATGGCGTTCTCGACGAGGTTCCTGACGACCTGCTCGAGCCTGAACGGATCGCCCTTGACGAGAAGCGTGTCGTCCGCGCGTCTCACACTCAGAACCACGTTGCGGGATCTCGCGGCCGGCAGCGTGGACTCGACGACCAGCTGCGCGAGCGGATTCAGATCGAGCATGTCCTGCTTGACCACGAGCGATCCCGTCGCCCGGCGTGACAGATCAAACATTTTCTCGATCATGTCGGACAGGCTCGCGGCGTTCCGTCCGATGACCGTGAGCGCCCGCGGCACGCTCTCGGAGGGCAGCACGCCCTGCTCCGCCATCTGGGCCCAGCCCCGAATCGCGTTCAGCGGGCCGCGAAACTCGTGCGACAACGTGATCAGAACCTTCGGCCAGGGCTGGACGTCCAGCATGACGGAGGATGAGACGGAGTCCGAGGCGATACCCTGTCGTCTTCCGGGGGGAGCCTGACGTCGGCGATGCGGCCGGTCCACGCGTCGCCTGCGCGGCATCGCCTGCACACACACCAGGTAGGGGATCACCGACTCAGCCGCAAGCCGCGTGATGTCGATCACGAGGCAGAGGAACGGGCGCTTGGCCCGCAGCGCTCGGATCCGACAGGTCCGAGGCGATCCACCCAGGGCGAGGGTCAGGCCGTTGAGCGCGTCTTCCACGGCCGGCCGGTCGGGCTCGGCCACCAGGTCGACAAGCCGTTGCCCGGAACACGTCGAGTGTGGTTGCCCGCACATGCGCGCAAACTGACGGTTTGCAAAAGCGATCACGCAGTTGCAGTCGAGGGCGGCTGCCGGAACGGGCAGGCCCTGAATCGGGATGTTTACGAGAGGTGCCTGGAGGATAGTCGCCATGTTTCACGCCCCGGAGGAATTTACGGGCGATTCCGCCTCGGCGCTATTACACTTACGTGGTACGACTAAAGTGATAGTGCGCTGGTTGCTGATGCGCACACGTACCCTAGGGCGGCGCGTATGGCTCCGAAGAACGCACGTGTTGTCGTGATAGATGACGAGCCGCTGGTTCGAAGCTCGCTGAAGTTTCTGTTCGAGTCCGCCGGCCTGGACGTCGAGACCTTCCCTTCCGCGATGCCGTTTCTTCAGCGTCCCGTTCCCGAGGGCCCGTTGTGTCTTGTGCTCGACCTGCACCTCCCGGATCTGGACGGCCTGGAGGTTCAACAGCGGCTGGCGCAAGCGGGTAGGTCGATCCCGATCGTGTTCCTCAGCGGGCAGGCCGACGTGCCCTCGACGGCGAAGGCGATGCGGGATGGCGCCGTGGATTTTCTCGTCAAGCCCGTAGACGACTCAATCCTGCTCGAGGCAGTCACGCGGGCGCTGGCGCGCGCCGCGGAGGCGCGCCAACGGCGAGGCGAACGGGACGAATCCGCGGCACGGTTCGCGCGGCTGACGACGCGCGAGCGTCAGGTGACGGAGATGGTGGCTCGTGGGCTCCTGAACAAGCAGATTGCGTTCGAGCTCGAGATCAGCGAGGAGACCGTGAAGGTCCACCGCGGCCACGCGATGCGCAAGCTGGAAGTCGATTCGGTTGCGTCGCTCGTGCGCCTGCTCGATCGCGTGCGCGTGGCTTCCTGACGCAGCGCCAGCCGTACGTCTTCGTCGTCGTCAACGACGACGATGCGCACCGACTGGGCCGGCGCTGCTGTCATCGAGTGCATTCGTACCACCATTTGCGTCTCGAACGCCATGCGGCAATGAAATCTCGAAGGTGGCCCCACCCTCCGGATTGTTCTTTGCGGCGATGTCTCCTCCGAGCGCGCGAACGATCGACCGGCAGATAGCGAGCCCGAGACCCAGACCGTCCGGCTTGGTCGTCACGAATGGCTCGAACACCAGACGGATCCGATCCTCCGGGATCCCCGTGCCCGCGTCGCGCACCACGATCTGAACTCGCTTCTCGTCGAATGCGGTGCTGATGTGCAATCGGCGGCGCCTCGGCGCCAGTCCGCTCATCGCCTCGCACCCATTCAGGATGACGTTCATCAGCACCTGCTGCAGTTCGACGCGTTCGCCGACGACCGGTGGGAGGGCGTGCGCAAGTTGGATGCTCAATGGCACGGCTCGCGCGACGAGCTCGACCGAGGCGAGCTCGAGCGTCTCACGGACGACTTCGTTGATATCCAGCTCCTCCGGCCGAGGTTCGTTCCGCTTGAGCAGCGCCCGCGTGCGATCGATGACCGCCCCGGCATGTTTCTCGGCCTTGACGATCGCCTGGAGGCCCTCCCGCAGGCTGGCCGTCTCGATTCCCCCGCTCCCGATCAGGCGCAGCGAGCCCTGCGCGTAACTCCGGATGGCCATGAGCGGCTGCCGCAACTCGTGGGCGAGCGCGCCGGACATCTCGCCGAGCATCGCCACCCGGCCCAGGTGCGCCAGTTCGCGGCGGTGCTCCTCCGCCTGGAGCTCGGCGGTCTTGCGGGCGGTGATGTCCATCAGGACGCCGGTCACGTGAGCGTGGCCGCCCGAATCGCCGCTGGGGCGCGTCGCGGCCGCGATCCAGCGCATCCGCCCGTCAGCGTGCGTCATGGGCCACTCACCGTCGAAGGGCGTGCCGCTTCTGACGGCATGCTCGAAGGCGCTCTCGCCGGGCTCGCCGATCTGCGGCCGCAGGGCATCCAGGAACGCACTCAGCGTCAAGGGCTTCCCCGTCTCCGGGCCCAGGAGCCACGCACACTGTCGCGTCGTCCACATCTGGTCCGTGTGTGGTTCCCATGACCAGAACCCGACCCCCAGCGACACGCCGGCAATCTCGGCACGCTCTTCGCTTTCGCGCAGCGCCATCTCCGAACGGCGTCGAGAACGACGCTCGACGAGCAGCGCCGCGATCAATCCCGACTGCAGCAGCAGCACGCCAAGGATGACGATGATTTCCTGTTTATAGCGCTCCCACGTCGAGAGGTCCCGAAACTGGATTGTGCTGCCGGGCGGCAGCGAGCTCGCCGCCGCAGCGACCTCGTAAGAGCCTGCGGGGATCGCCTCGGCGTGATAGCGCCCTTCGTCATCGGTGGGAACGGAACGGTCGAATCCCGTGGAGTCGCTGCGCACGCTGACTGTTGCGGCTGGAAGCACGGCGCCGGAGGAATCGAACACGCGCCCCTGAAGCGTGGCGGTGGACTGGGCATAGAGCGGGGCTGCGACGAGCAGAGCGAAGGCCGGAAAAGACGCAGATGCAGCCATGCAGGTGTGTCCTTCACGGCTGCCCAGGGCTAGATGACGGGGAGAATCATACTTCCGGTTTATTTCAGAGTTGCAACAAGTTTCGGTCGCGCTGCACGCTCACACTGCGTGTGCGCCCGCATTCTGGCCGTGGGCGTCATTCCAGCCCAAAAGTGGCGATGCGAACTGATGAGCTGCTCGTTTCGCGCGGCTATTCTCCGGTTGAGCTAACCAGGACGAAGGTCGGTCACTTCTCGATCGCCGGAACGATCGGCGGGCGATCGGTGGTGTTCCTCCTCGACACGGGCGCGTCGAGGACGGTCATCGACCGGGGCACGGCCGCCTCGCTCGGTCTCGAGCCGCGCTTCGTCGACAATCTGGGCGGAGGGTTGGGGGCCACGAGCGCGCGGACCGACAGCGCGCCGGTGGCGTCAGTAACGCTCGACGGATTCCAGACGCACCTCGATCGCGTGTTCGTCATGGACCTCGACACGGTCAACCAGGCGCTCGCCGCCAACGGCAGCGAACCGGTCGACGGCGTGGTCGGTGCCGATGTCCTGCTCCACTCAGGCGCGATCATCGACTACGGCCGCGGCGTGCTGTACCTCCTGGATGCGCGCAATGTGGCTCAGCCTTGATCGCGAAGCGCGTTCAGCGGATCGATGCCCGCCGCCCGCCGCGCCGGGACGTAGGTCGCCAGCGCGCTCACGGCGATGAGCGCCGCCGCCGCCGTCGCAAAGGTTACCGGGTCGCGCGCGGAGACTTCGAACAGGAGCGACGCCATGAGGCGCGTCGCGGCCGACGCCGCCACGAGCCCGACGACAACTCCCGCGAGCGCGACGGTCACGCCCTGGCGGAGCACCATGGCGCGCACTCTGGCCGGCTCGGCGCCGAGCGCCAGGCGCACGCCGATTTCCGCCGTGCGCTGCGTCACGATGTAGCTGATGACGCCGTACAGCCCCACGACACCGAGCACGAGCGCGACGCCCGCTGCGATCGCGAGCAGCAGCATCGTGAAGGACGCCTGAGCCAGCGATCCCGCAATGATGTCGCTCATCGTCCGCGCGGCCGTCAGCGGCACGGAGGCATCGACGCGATCGACTGCCTGGCGCAGCCCGGTGACGAGCGACCCCGGCGCACCGCCGGTCCGAACGACGGCTTGCACGACATCGAGTCCGACGGCGCGGTCACCGAGAGGCACGTACACCATGGGCCGGATGTCCTCGCGCAGCCCGAAGGTTGGGAGGTCGCCGACGATACCGACGATCTCGAGCCACCTGTCCTGGATCTCCAGGCCTTCGCCAATGGCCCGATCGTCGAGAAACCGGCGCGCAAACGCCTTGTTGACCCACGCGACGGGCCGGCCCTGATCGGCATCCGATCGCTCCGGCGCGCGGCCGTCGAGAAGGGGCACGCCCAGCGTTTCGAAATAGCCCGCGGTAACGGCGGTGACCATCGTGGAGGGCGGTATCTCGCTGTCGGGCCGCGGCCGGGATCGGATCGCGAAGCCGTAGCCGTTCAAGCTGCCTGGCTCAATCGGCAGGCTGCTCGCGGCACCGACAGCCGCGACGCCTGGTACTTTGGCCATCTCATCCAGCACTCGGTGATAGAACACCACCGCTCGAGCGCGATCGCTCTGCGCTCCGAGGCTGACCCCGGCCGTCAGCAGCCCTTCGACCCGAAAACCCGGATCGACCGCGTTCAACCGCGCGGCGCTCCGGAGGAGCAGGCCTGAGCCGACAAGGAGCACGAGAGCCATCGCGACCTGCGCGACGATGAGCAGTTGCCGTACGCGGTGTCTCCGTCGACCCGCCGTGCTGCCGCGGCCTCCCTCGCGAACGAGCGCGGCCAACGACCGGCGAGTGATGCCGAGCGTCGGCAGGACGCCGAGTACCAGCGCGGACAGCACGCTGAGGACCAGGGCGAACGCGAAGACGGTCGTGTCCATCCGCACCTCGTGCAGACGCGGAAGCTGGGCGGGACCGTAGGCAACCAACAGGCGTGTCGCACGCCCGGCCATCAGCACTCCGGCGAAGCCCCCGGTCAACGCCAGCACGAGGCTCTCGGCCAGGAACGTGCCCGCGATCCGGCTGCGGCTCGCTCCGAGCGCCGACCTCACCGCAATTTCACGCTGCCGCGACTCCGCGCGGACCAGGAACAGGTTGGCGACGTTCGCCCCCGCGATGAGCAGCACGAGGCCCACGGTGCCGAAGAGGATCCACAACGTTCTCGAAATGTCCGCGACCACGCGGTCGCCGAGCGGAGCGACGGTGACCGACCACCCGAAACCGGCCAGGATGTCCCCGGTGAGGCCAGGAAACCATTCAGGGATGCGCTTCTGCAGCTGGCCGACCTCGTTCCGCGCGGCGTCGAGCGTGACGCCCGGCTTGAGACGCGCGAGCGACGTCATGCCAAACGAGCCAAAGCCGCTGTTTGGATCGAGCGTCAAGGGAACGAGCAGCCGCGTTTCAGGATCCGGAAACGCGAAACCGGGCGGCATGACCCCGACGATCTCCGCCGCCTGACCGTCGAGTTGCACCGTTCGACCGACGACGCCCGGATCGGCTCCGAAGCGGGAGTGCCACAGGCCGTGCGTGAGGATCGTCGCGAGCCGCGCGCCCTTCTGGACGTCCGAATCGTTGAAGGGCCGGCCGAGCGCCGGGCGCGTCGCCAGAACGTCGAAGAGCTCGGGCGTCGCCGCGACCGCGCGCACCCGCTCGGGGCTTCCGCCGTCCGCCAGGTTGAGCCGCCGTACGCGGTAGCCCGCCATGCGCGTCAGCGTTCGCGCGCTCTGGCGATATTTCTCGATGAGTCCCGGCGAGCTCTGCAGAGTGGCCATGTCGAGGCCGGGCGCGTGATGCCGGACCTCGACAATTCGGTCGGCATCCGGATACGGAAGCGGCCGGATCAAGACGGCGTTCACGACCGTGAAAATGGCGACGTTGGCGCCAATGCCCAGCGCGAGCGTCAGCGCCGCGACGGCCGAATACCCGGGGCGCTTGGCGAGCGACCGGGCGGCGAGCTTCAGTTCGCTGAGTGTGTTCCACAGCATCGTCGAATGCTGCGGTCGTCCGACAGGTCTGTCAATATTTTTCGGGCACTCCGTCGAGCCGCCGGGGGTAGAGTGGAGCGCGCTGGTCTTGCGAGGAGGTCCCCCATGCGGAATTTCCAGTCTTTCCGTTCCATGGCCTCGGTGCTTCTGGTCTCTATCGCGGCGCTCGTCGGTAGCCCGCTCGCAATCGCAGACGCGCCCCCCGCCTGGTTCGTCGACGAGAGCAAGCTGCCGTTCACGGCATTGCCGGGGGCGACAGCCTACTGGGGCGTCCACACGAACGCCGGCTTCCGGGCCGAGGTCCCGGCGAACTGGAACGGGAGCCTCGTCATTTGGGCGCACGGCTTTCGCGGCGCCGGTCTCGAGCTCACCGTCGAAAACCACCCATTGCGCGCATTACTCATCCAGCTCGGCTTCGCCTGGGCGGCGTCGAGCTACAGCCGCAACGACTACGACGTGAGCTCCGGTGTGCAGACGACGCACGCGCTTCTGCAGCGCCTCAACGGGCTCATCGGCCATCCCGATCGGGTCTACCTCACGGGTGCCTCGATGGGCGGGCACGTGAGCGCCGTCTCGATCGAGCAGTACCCGCGGGCCTACGACGCCGCACTGCCCATCTGCGGGGTGCTCGCCGACTACGAGCTCTTCGACTACTTCCTCGACTTCAACGCGGCGGCGCAGCAGCTCGGGACGGGCAGCTCGCAGTTCCCCGTCGATCCGATCCCGTACATCACGACGACTGTCCCGCAGATCAAGGCGAACCTGTCGGCGGTCCCGGGCGGTTGGCCGACGCTGCTGAACGCCGACGGCCTGCGTCTCAAGCAGCTGGTCGAGCTGCGCTCCGGCGGCGAGCGGCCGAACTTCGACGAGGCCTGGTTCTTCTGGAACACCTTCCCGGCCTTCGCCTCCGGCCCGGGCAACTTTCTCTTCGACCTCGGCACAGGCGACGGCACCCTGCCGCGCGCCCCAGGCGTGGGCGTCGACAACAGCGACATCGTCTACCAGTTCGATCTGAACCCGGCGCTCTCGCCGGAGGAGCAGGCCTTCAACGACAACGTGGTGCGTGTCAGTGCCGACCCGCAGGCACGCGTCGGCGGCCTGCGGCAGGTCCCGCAGGTCTCCGGCGACATCAGCATCCCGGTGCTGACCCTCCACAACCTGGGCGACCTCTTCGTCCCCTTCCACAACGAGACCGAGTACGCGAAGCGCGTCGCCGCACACGGCCAGAGCGACCTGCTTGTGCAGCGGGCGATCCGCGGCGTCAACCACTGCAACTTCACCGCGGCCGAGCTATCGCGGGCCTTCCTCGACCTCGTGAACTGGGTGGAGGCGGGAGTGAAGCCAGCGGGCGACAATCTCCTCGACCCGGCGGTGGTCGCGGCCCCGAACTTCGGATGCGCCTTCACCAACGGATCGCACCTGTTCGGCACGCCGTGCCCGTGAGTTAGGCGCCCGGGGCGCCGCGTGCGAGTCCTGACGGTCAGGACCGGAGCGGGGATTTCCAGAAGGAATGAAACACCCAAGCAGCAGCTGCCACGGCCTGCTCATCCTCCTCGCCGTCGCTTTCGCGGCTTGTGCATCGCCCGCCCCCGCGCCGGCTGCCGTTGCACCACGAGACGCTGTCGATCGCTACGTTGACGCCGAGATGCGGCAGCGCGGAGATCCCAGGGGTTGCGGTCGGCGTCATCCGCGCCGGAGAGATCGTCAAGCTGGCCGGATACGGCGTCGCGACCCTTGACCACGAGGTGCCCGTCACGCCGCGGACCGTCTTCTCCATCGCGTCGGTCGACAAACAATTCACGGCGCTGGCCGTCATGTTGCTGGTCGAAGAGCACAGAGTGTCGCTGGACGAGCCGATTAGTCGCTACCTCGCGGAGGTGCCAGCGTCATGGAATGAAATCCGGGTTCGACACCTGCTCACCCACACGAGCGGGCTCGGCGACGCGGCGCAGGACGTCGCCGATGCTCCTCGGGTCTTCACTCGCTACACGACTCGCGATTTGGTGGAGGGCATCCTGCGCAGCCACCCGGACCCTCCGCCCGGCACCCGGTGGCGGTACAGCGGCGACGGCTTCTTGCTGCTTCAACTCCTCGTCGAGCGAGTCAGCGGGGTCGACTATCAGCAGTTCCTCACGACTCGGGTCCTCCAGCCCCTCGAGATGACCGACACGAGGTTTCTGCGGCCGCTCGAGGTGCGCAGGCATCGCGCGACGCACTACGAACGTGACTCCACCGGAAATCTCCAGGTCTACCCCTATCTGCTGACCGACTGGGACCTCTGGAGTGAGCTCGGGATGAGCATCACGGATTTCGCCAAATGGGCGGCTGCGTTGGATTCGGGAAGGCTCCTTGGGCCTGCAAGCTTCAAGTCGATCTGGAGTCCGGCGGTTCTGCGCGACGGCAAACCTGTCCAGTTCCGCGCGTTGACAGAATCGTTCAATTCGTACGGCTTCGGCTGGATCCTGGGCGAGTTCCGCAGCCACCGGACGATCAGCCACGCGGGATATGCTGGCGCCGCCATCCTGCGGCTGCCCGATGATGGCGTCAGCGTCGTGGTGCTCACGAACCTCACGCGCGACTCCGGCAGCAACCCCCAAGGCCTGGCTCTGGGTATTGCGGGTCACTATGTCTCGGGAGTCTCGTGGCTGGCATTGAAAGCGATTCCCGATCCAGCGCCGGCCGTCACGGAGGAGTTGCTGGGGGAGCTGAGGCGTCTGGGCGACGGACGGCCCGCGCTGGACCGATATACACAGGAGTTCCGGTCGCTGGTCGAGGCCACAGCACCGGGATTTCAGGCCGAAGCGCGGCGCCTTGGCACGTTGGAGTCACTCACACTGCTGGAAGCGAACAGCGCGGCCGGCACGCGGCTCCTGCTCTATCGCGCGAATTACTCGCGAGGGCGAACGTTTCTACGAGTGCGGCTGACGGATCAGGGTCTCATTGATCGAATCCAAGTCGATTGGGTCTAACGTGCCATGGTTTCTGCGCGATACAGCGTCGCAGTCCTGATACTGGCCGCGACGGGATGTGGCGGTCAGGCCCCGACGCCGACCGATTCCGCCACGGCCATGGCTCGGACCGTGACGATCTACAGGGATCGCTATGGCGTGCCGTATGTGCACGGTCCGACGGACGCGAGCGCGGTGTTTGGCTTTGCCTACGCACAGGCCGAAGACCACTTTTCGCAAGTCGAAGACAGTTACATCCACGCACTTGGCCGCGCCGCGGAGGCTTACGGCGCGTCCAAGATCGCAGAAGACTGGTTGAATCGAGCCCTGGAGGTGGCGTCGTTGTCGCGGGCCGAGTACGAGCGACTCGGCCCTCGCCCGCGTCAGCTCTGCGACGCATTCGCCGCCGGCCTGAACTACTTCCTGGCCTCGCGTACGGAGGTGAAGCCGCGGCTGCTCACGCGCTTCGAGAGCTGGCACGTGCTGGCGCTGCTCCGGCATCGCCGGCACCAGCGCGAATCGGTCGAGGTGTCCGGGCTTTCACCGGCCGAATTGAAGGCGTTGGGCAGTGGAGGCACAGGAGGAGGATCGAACGGGTTGGCGGTAGGGCCATCGAAAAGCGCGGCAGGCGGCGCCATGTTGATCGGCGCGCCACACCGCCAGTTCTTCGGTGAGGACCAGTTCTATGAAGGCCATCTCCGGAGCGATGAAGGCTGGCGGCTCTGGGGCACCACGTTCGTGGGGCTGCCGTTTCCCCACCTCGGGTTCAACGAGCAGCTGGCCTGGACACATACCGGGAATAGGCCCGACATCGCGGACCTCTACATCGAGACGTTCGACCGCCCGGCTCAACCCGCAGATTATCGCTACGGCGACACGTATCGTGCCGTGCGCACCTGGACGGACGAGATCCGCGTACGCACCGACACTGGCATGGCCACTCGACGGCTCGAGCTCCGCAAGACCCACCACGGCCCACTCGTCGTGGTGCGGGACGGCAAGCATCTGGCGCTGAAGCTTGCCAAGATCGAGGAAGGCGGGATGCTCGAGCAGTGGTACGCCATGTCGCGTGCACGGTCGCTCGAGGAGTTTCGGACAGCGCTCGCACGGCTCGGACTGCCGTACCAGAACACGATCTACGCCGACGCCGCAGGCAACATCCTGTACGTCTACGGCGGCGCGATTCCCCGTCGATCGAAGGGATTCGACTGGTCACAGCCAGTCGATGGCAGTAATCCCGAGACGGAGTGGCAAGGCTATCATCGCCTCGACGAGCTTCCGCAGGTGCTCAATCCCTCGAGCGGCTACGTGCAGAACTGCAACTCCAGTCCGTTCACCACGACGAGCGCGGGGAATCCCACGCCGGGGCAGTACCCTGCGTACATGTTCGGCCCCCAGGACGGAGACCTGCGGGCGTCGATGGCGCGGCGCGTCCTCTCCCGGCCCGAACCGTTCACCTTCGACGAGTGGCAGCGAGTGGCCGTCGATTCCGGGGTAGCCACGGCCGATCAGGAGGTCCCGCGGATCGTCGCCGAATGGCGGCAGCGCGGCAGCGATCCCCATACGGAGTCGCTACGGCCGCTCGTACGGGAGCTCGAGGTCTGGGATCGAAGAAGCCATGTCGATTCGATTGCCGCGACGTTGTTCTTCCGTTGGGGCCTCGAGTTCTTCGATGATCTCGGCACGCCGAAAGAACCACGCGCGCCGCTGCCGCGCATCCGGGCGCTCACGCGCGCCAAGACCGCGCTCGAGCAGGAACATGGAACCTGGCGCGTGCCGTGGGGCGAGGTCAACCGGCTTCAGCGAGTCCAGATCGAGCGCGGTGAGTCGTTCTCGGACCAGCGGCCGAGTCTTCCACTCGCCGGAGGACCAGGGTTTGACGGCGTGCTCTTCAGCAATTACAAGGAGTATGGGCAGAGGGGCCGATACGTGTCGAGCGGCCAGAGCTTCGCCTTCGTGGTCGCGTTCAGACCGGAGTTACGAGCGGTGTCCGTGCACGTCTTCGGTCAGAGCAGCGATCCGCATTCGCCACACTATTTCGACCAGGCACCGCTGTTCTCGGAGGGGAAGATGAAGCCCGTGTGGACGACGATCGAGCAGATCCGGGCAAACGCGGTGCGCGCCTATCATCCAGGCGCAATCGACGCCGGCCGGTAAGTCGCGACCTCGCCAAGCTCCTGCGACACTGGCATGCTCCGGAAGATTGCCCACACATTCACCGAAAGCGCCAACACTTCGCGCACCAGGCTGAAGACGACGATCGGAACGACGGTGCGCGCTGGGATGTTGTTCTCCAACACCGTCGAAAACATCACACCGAGCGAGAGGAGCGCCGCGACATGTTTCCGTGAGAGGCGCGGCATCTCAGCCGCGATGAGCGTGAGCAGCCAGAATGTTGCCGGCATGGCATACGCCTCGGGGACGAACGGGCTGCGAAGCGAGCCGAGCGTCAACAGGGCGAGCCACGACTGGACCTGCCTTACTCGAAATCGATCGCTGTCCTGTGTGGAAGCCAGCGCGAGGCGCCGACCTGCGATGAAGGCGAGTCCAGCGACGACGATCCCGTAAGCCGATGCGGCAGCGCTGCTGACACCGTGAGTGACAAAGCTGACACCGAGGGAGCGGAAGTTCATTACGAGAGCGTAGATGCCGTAATTGACGGGCAGAGAGTCGGGCTCGTCCAGCCACGGAAATGCCTCGCCGCTAGAGAGTTTCGGAAGTTGATACGTCAGGAAATCCACGAACGGCTGAGTGCCGATCACCAGCAGCGCGAGTAGTGTGAAGAACACAGCGGAGCCGGCCGTCCAGGCGACCGCGGCCGGGCGGCGGTTCCCCAGGAGATAGAGCGCGAGCAATCCGGGGAAGACTTTTCCGAGCGTGACGAACCCGAGGAGGCCGCCTCCTGCAGCCTCTCGTCCTCGTGAGAAGAGCACCATCGCGAGCATCGACATCGAAAATGCCGCGATCTGAAATTGGCCCACCTGCAGGCCAATCAGAACGGGGATCGCAATGGCCAGCACGGGAGCGAACAGCATGGCGCGGCGCCCGATGCGTCCGCCTATCCAGCCCGCGGTCGACAGCACGGCCAATCCCAGTAGCGCCACTTGCACCGTGAACCAGACGGCGCGGATAGCGAAGAAGTCGTGCGTGAACATGAGCGCCACGCGCGGCAGGAGCAGGAACGGCGGCGGATATTGGAAGGGATCGACGTCAATGGGTCCGATCTTGCGAGAGATGCAATCGGAACTGTGCCCGGGCTCGCAGGTGCGCTCCAGATAGTTCTTCTGGTCGTAGAGATTGACACCCCGACGCCGCGACATTCCTGCCGCCTCGGTGTACGCCGTCAGGCACGCGTGGTGGACGAAACCTGGGTGCACGACGCCGAAGATGCCCGGTGGCGGGAACACCGAGTAGGACTCGCGCGTGACGTCGTGCATGAACACACTCAGTCGAACGCTCTGCGTGACGGCCAGCAAGCCGACCGCGATCCACACGGCGAACAGGCGTCGACGCTGCAGGAACTCGAGAGAGGAAGACGGCAGGCGCGAAGCGAGCAGCGCGACGCCGATCGCCGCAAGCACCGCAGCCAGCGTGACCGCGACCACGATCGGCACGACCGTCGCGAGGCCGGTGACGAGCGGCGGCACGAAGATTCCGCATGCCACCAGACTCACCGACAGGCGAATCACCCGATCGCGCGTCATACGACGGTCCTCAAGCCGGTCGAAAGGAATGGACGCTCGTCGATGAGGGGGCTCGTGTCTTCACTCCTCGCGCCGCCTCCGGCCAGAAGTAGAATCGGGCACGTGACCGGTCTCACTATACGCCGGCTTCTTGCGCTCACACTCGTCCTCGTCAGCGACGGCCCTCTCGCGGCGCGTCAGCTCAACATCGCCGAGATCAAGCGTCAGA
>CAWFOC010000006.1:0-481342 GCA_963817395.1 uncultured Acidobacteriota bacterium
CTCGTCGGGCAACTCGGGACCGCGCTCCTGGACGGGAACGCGGAGGCCATCGATCGCGGGATTGCGGCTGCCGACGCGTATCCGAATCATCCGTACGTGCAATTCGAGCTGGGCATGGCGCTGGCCGGGAAGAACAATTACGCTGGGGCAGCGCGTGCCATGGACCGGTCGGCCGGGGTCGCTCCCGACAACGCCTACGCACGCTACTACGCGGGCCTTGCGTACGAGCGTGCAAAACGGGTGGATCTGGCGGCGGAGCGCTTCGAAGCCTTTGTGCGGCTGGCGCCTCAGGCCCCCGAGCGCGCCCAGGTCGAGTCGATTCTCGAGACCCTGCGCGGGAGATAACGCGTCGCGCCAGCGATGGTTCAGCGGAAACCGACAAGAAGCCGGCGGCGATTGCGACCGCTCGCCCTCGTGGCGGCCCTGATTCTGGCCGTCTCGCTGGGCTCGTGGTGGTGGTGGCGTCCCGTCTCGGTCGTCAGCCCGTCGGGTGAGGCGCTCGGCCGGCTGCCGCCGGGAACGACGCCCGTCCGATCTCAACGTCCTGCTCATCACGCTCGATACGACACGGGCCGATCGCCTCCGTGCCTATGGGTTCGAGCCTGCGAGCACGCCGCATCTCGATCAGCTGGCGGCGCAGGGTGTGCTCTTCGAGCATGCGGTGGCGCCGGCGCCTCTGACGCTGCCGGCCCACTCCACGATGTTCACGGGCAAGTCGCCGCCCTCGCATGGGGTTCGTGACAACGGCGGGTTCTTTCTCGCCGAGCGTGAGCACACGCTGGCCGAGCAGCTCAGCGAGCGCGGCTATCGCACGGGCGGCTTCGTCGGGGCGTATGTGCTCGACTCGAAGTGGGGGCTCGCGCAGGGCTTCGACACCTACGTCGATGACTTCGATCTGAGCCGTGAACAATCGCTGTCGGTCGCCAGCATCGACCGGCCGGCGAACGAGGTGACCGATCGCGCGCTCGGCTGGTTGGACCAGGTCGCCGCGGGCCGCTTCTTCGCCTGGGTGCACTATTACGATGCGCACTCGCCCTACGAGCCGCCGGAGCCCTTCAAGACGCGCTTCTCCAGCCGGCCCTACGTCGGCGAGATCGCGTTTGTGGATTCAGAGGTGGGCCGGCTGCTCGACTGGCTCGACCGCCGTGATCTGGCCCGAAAGACCGTGGTGGTGGTGCTCGGGGATCACGGAGAGAGTCTCGGCGAGCATTCCGAGGGCACCCACGCGTTCTTCATCTATGAAGGCGTGCTGCGCGTACCCTTCATCGTGCGGACGCCGTACGAATCGATGCGCGGCCGCCGGGTGGGTGACGTCGTGCGCAGCGTCGATCTGCTGCCAACCGTGTCCGATCTGCTGGGGCTCAGCGCGCCCGAAGGAATCGAGGGCGTGAGCCTTGCGCCGTTGATGACCGGAGCGCGGCGGGAGCTCGGCCTGGATGCGTACTCGGAGGCCGTCTATCCGAAGTTCCACTTCGGATGGAGCGACCTGCGTGCGCTCAGATCGGGCCGTTTCAAGTTCATTGCCGCACCACGCCCCGAGCTGTACGACCTCGAAACCGACCCGGGCGAGCTCACCAACCTCTATCCCGAGCGCCGGGGTCTGGGCGATCAGATGGCTGCCCAGCTCGCTCAGCTCGAAACGCGTCTCGAGCGCCACGAAGACGGTGCGACACGCGCGGTCGAGGTCGATCCCGATGCGCGCGACCGGCTGGCGGCCCTCGGCTACGTCGGTACGTTCGTCACACAGCGCGCGTCCGGCGACCGATCGGGCCTGGCCGATCCGAAGGACAAAATCGGGCTCTTCAACCTGATGACGTCGGCCCGCGAGGCGTCGCGGCGCGACAAGAACTCCGATGTCGGCCTGCGTGCGCTCGAAAAGGTGGTTGCCGAGGATCCCCACGTCATCGACGCGTGGTTCATGCTCGGGAACGAGCACGTCAAACGCCGGCAGTACGACAGCGCGATTGCCCACTACCGCCGTGCGCTCGCGCTCAAGCCCGACTACGATCTCGCCGTCATCAACATGGCCAACGCGTATCGGTCGCTCGGCAAGGACGAAGAAGCCCTTGTCGGCTATCTACGCTTCATCGAGCTTGATCCAAAGAACGCGCAGATCCGATACGAAGCGGCCCAGATCATGATCGACGTGGGACGCCTGAACGATGCGGCCAGAGAGCTCGAAGAGGCTCTGCGCCTCGAGCCGAACCTGGCGGCTGCGCGCAATGCGCTCGGCGTGGTCGCCTTCAAGCGGGGCGATCCGGAAGCAGCCGAACGGGAGATTCGAGCGGCCATCGCAGCCAAGGCCGACGTGCGGCTGGCGCATTTCAATCTGGCGCTGCTCTCCGAAGAGCGTGGCGACCTTCGAGGTGCGATCGGCGAATATCAGCAGGAGATTGCGCTTCACCCCGGCAGCTACCGCGCGCATTTCAATCTCAGCCGCCTCTATCAGCAGGTTGGCGATCGCGCTGCCGAGCGCGACGCGCTCCGGAGAGCCACCGAGATCAACCCTGAGTTCGCCGAAGGGCATCTGTTTCTCGCCAAGCTCTACCTCGAGAGCGGCGAGCACCTGGACGACGCCATCGCGCTCGCCGAACGAGGGCTGGCGCTCAAGCCTGCGCCCGAGTATGAAGCGCTTGGCCACTACATTCTGGCGGACCTGTACAATCGCCAGGGGAGACTGGATGACGCGGCCAACGAAGCCGCCCGCGGGCGCGCCTCAGAGCGGCGGGTTGGTCAGAAGCCTCGCGCGGCGAAGTCCTGATCGCCGCCTCAACGACGCACCGCCCGACGTGACCGACCGTAACGGCTCGATCGGGCCGGACCGTCCCGCACCTCTTTCCCTCAACATCTGGATGATTGCGTCCGAAGCCGTGCCCTTCGCCAAGACCGGCGGGCTGGCTGACGTGATTGGTGCGCTGCCCCTTGCGCTCGGTCGCCTCGGGCATCGTGTCACCGTCGTGCTGCCGCAGTATCGCGGCATCGAATCGGGGCGCGCGCGAGGCGAGCTGCTGGTTCCCGTCGGCCCGCGGGCGTTCTCGGTCAGGCTCTCGGATCGTCGTCTGGCGCCGGGAGTCACGATTCTTCTGGTCGAGTGTCCCGAGCTGTACGATCGCGACGGCTTGTACGGACTTGGCAACACGGACTATCCCGACAATCCCGTCCGCTTCGCCCTGCTGACACGCGCCGCGCTCGACGCTGCCGGCAGGTTGGGCGGAGCGCCGTCGGTGTTCCACGGCCACGACTGGCAGGCGGGGTTGCTTCCAGTCGTGCAGCGCCTGGCGTTCGGGGCGTCACCAATCGGACGCGTCTCTTCGGTCTTCACCATCCACAACCTGTCGTATCAGGGCCTCTTCCCTCCGGAGTGGATGCCGACGCTCGGTCTGGGCTGGGAGCTCTACACCATGGGGGGCCTGGAATACTGGGGCCGGGGAAGCTTGCTCAAAGCGGGCATTGTCTACAGCACCCTTGTGACGACCGTCAGCGCGAAGTACGCGCGAGAGATCCAGACCCCCGAGTTCGGCTTCGGCTTCGAGGGGATCGTCCAGAGCCGCGCGAGCGACCTCGTCGGGATTACCAACGGGATCGATACCGAGCAGTGGGACCCGCGCACGGATCCGTATCTGCCGGAACCGTTCGACGAGACCTCGCTCTCGGGCAAGGCCGCAGCCAAGGACCGCGCGCTGGAACTCTTCGGGCTGGCGCGCGACGAACAGGCCCGACGCCGCCCACTGGTCGGGATGATCTCGCGCCTCATCGACCAGAAAGGCTTCGACCTGCTGGCCGCGCTCGGCGGCACGTTTGCCGATGTGCCCGCAAGCTTCGCGCTGCTGGGCAGCGGCTCGCCGTTGTACGAGGCGTTCTGGCGTGATCTCGCCAGTCGTCACCCCGATCGTGTCTCGGCGCGGATCGGGTTCGACGAATCCCTGGCGCACCTCATCGAGGGGGGAGCGGATATTTTCCTCATGCCGTCGCGCTTCGAGCCCTGCGGCCTGAATCAGATGTACAGCCTGCGATACGGTACCGTGCCCGTCGTGCGGGCCGTCGGTGGTCTCGACGATACGGTGGACGACTACACCGGGCCAGGAAGTCTGGGTACGGGTTTCAAGTTCGTGGACTACACGCCCGGCGCGCTCATGGCGGCCCTGGGCCGCGCCATCGACGTCTTCGGCCGGCCCGAAGAGTGGAAGGCCATTCAAGTCAGAGGGATGCAGCGGGATAATTCCTGGGACGCCGCTGCCGGTCAGTACGTCCAAGTCTATATGCGGGCGATGGACGCCGCCTCGCGTCCAGCTGGGCCAGTGGGGTAGGATCGGGGATTCATATTTCGAAAGCGAGGTGCTTCGGCATGACAGAGAACAACAAGGTGCAGACGTTCACCGATGGCGATTTCGAGACGACGGTCATCAAGGCAGACAGGCCCGTCCTGGTGGACTTCTGGGCGGAGTGGTGCGGCCCGTGCCGGCGGCTGTCGCCGACGGTCGAGTCGCTGGCGACGGACTTCGACGGTCGCCTGACCGTCGGCAAGCTGAACGTGGACGAGAACCCCAACACGGCGGGCCGCTTCAGTATTCGCGGCATTCCGACGCTGCTGCTCTTCAAGGGAGGCCAGGTCGTCGAAGCCGTTGTCGGGCTCGCGGATAAGGACGAGCTGAAACGCGTGATCGAGCCGCATCTGGCCGTCGGGAGCGTTTGATGCCGGACATCGACGTCAGCCGGGCGGTCATCATCATCGGGTCGGGTCCGGCTGGTCTGACGGCGGCCTTGTATGCAGCGCGCGGCAATCTGCGTCCCCTCGTGATCGAGGGCGTCGAGGCCGGCGGGCAGTTGATGCTGACCACGATGGTGGACAACTGGCCAGGCTACCGTGACGGCATCATGGGCCCCGAGCTGATGGCGGAGATGCGCGCGCAAGCCGAGCGCTTCGGCACCGAGATCGTTCAGGGCAACGTCATCGAAGTGCGTCTCAGCGAGCGCCCGTTCGTCGTCCGCACGTCCGAGACGGAGTTCACGGCTGAAGCCATCATCATTTCGACCGGCGCGTCCGCACGGTGGCTCGGGCTTCCCTCCGAGCAGAAGCTCAGGGGACATGGCGTCTCGAGCTGCGCGACCTGCGACGGCTTCTTCTTTCGGGGACAGGAGATTGCGGTCGTCGGTGGCGGCGATTCAGCAATCGAGGAAGCCATCTTCCTGACGAAGTTTGCGTCGAAGGTGCTCCTGATTCATCGCCGCGATCAGCTGCGCGCGTCGAAGATCATGCAGGACAAGGCCTTCGCCAATCCGAAGATCGAATTCTTCTGGAACGGGGAAGTCACCGAGATCCGCGACGTCGCGCGCGGCGAGGTCAGCTCCATCGTCGTGCGGCACCGGATTACCGGCGAGTCGACGGAGGTCCCCGTCTCGGGCCTGTTCGTCGCCATCGGACACACGCCCAACACCGAGCTCTTCGCCGGTCAGCTCGTCATGGACAAAGGCGGCTATATTCTCACGCACGACGGGACGAAGACGAGTGTGCCGGGCGTCTTTGCGAGTGGCGACGTGCAGGATCCCGTCTATCGTCAGGCCGTCACGGCGGCCGGCTCGGGCTGCATGGCCGCCATCGATGCCGAGAAGTATCTGGAGCACGCCCACCACATCGAGGCGGCAGCGCCGGCCACCAAGTCGCTCGTGCAGTAACTCAGTCGATCCAACCGCCCCCAACCACCCTGTCGTTTTCGTAGAACACGACGGCCTGTCCGGGCGTGATGGCTCGCTGCGGCTCGTCGAACTCCACGGCCGCGCGCCCCTCGTCCAGCGCTACCACGCGCGCCGGCGCGGGGAGGTGACGATGGCGAATCTGCGCGACGATAAGGCGAGGCGATGCGGGCGCGGCGCAGGCAATCCAGTTGACGCTCGACGCCGTGAGCGTGGTCCGTTCGAGCGCCTCGCGCGGTCCTACCACCACAGTGCGCTCCGCGGGCTTGAGCTCCAGCACGTACAGCGGGCTGCCCGACGCGATGCCGAGACCCTTGCGCTGTCCGACGGTAAAGCGGTGAACTCCGGTGTGCGAGCCGAGAGTTCGGCCTGCGTGATCGACGATGGCTCCACCGGCGATGTCCCCGCCGGCGCGACCCGATACGAACTCTGCGTAGTCGCCGCCTGGCACGAAGCAGATCTCCTGGCTGTCGGGCTTGTCGGCCACCGGCAGTCCGAGGTCGTGAGCATAGCGGCGCACCGCATCCTTCAGAAGGCCGCCCACTGGGAAGACCGCCTGCGCGAGTTGCGCCTGATCCAGTGAGAAGAGAAAGTACGACTGATCCTTCGTGCTGTCGATCCCGCGCTTCAGCAGAAACTGTCCCGTGACGTCGTCCTGCTCCACGCGCGCGTAGTGACCGGTCGCCACCCGATCGGCGCCGAGGCTCCGGGCTCGGTCGAGCAACGTCATGAACTTCAGATCGCTGTTGCAGCGCGCGCACGGCAGCGGCGTGCGCCCGCCGACGTACTCGCGCACGAAATTGGAGATCACTTGATCTTCGAACTGCCGTTCGAAGTTCATGATGTAGTGCGGGACGCCGAGCACCGACGCGACGCGGCGGGCGTCCTGCAGGTCGGAGAGCGTGCAGCAGGTGCCGAAGCCCGCCTGCCCCTCACGCTGGTCGTAGAGCTGCATCGAAATACCGACGACCTCGTGTCCCTGCTCACGAAGCAGGGCAGCGGCCACCGACGAGTCCACGCCGCCAGACATCGCCACGACGATTCGCGTGGACGCGCTCACCGCCGGGCTCCCCCGACCCGATTCAAGGCCCGCAGCCTCTCCACCATCGCCGGCAGGATCTCCAGGAGCCGATCGACCTCCGCGCCGGTATTTCCGGCGCCCAGGCTGAAACGAATGGCGTTCTGCGTCCGCGGCGAGGGCAGGCCCATGGCGCGCAGGACGTGCGAGGGCTCCAGCGTGCCCGATGAGCACGCCGAGCCGGTCGAAACCGCAATGCCCTCCAGATCGAGAGCGATCAACAGCGACTCCGCCTCCACGTGGTCGAACCCGATGTTCGTGGTATTCGGCACGCGAGGCGCCTGGGCGCCGTTTCGGGTCGTCCCGATAATCCGCTGGAGAATGCCCTGTTCGAGGCGATCCCGAAGACTCGCCAGGCGCGATGGTTCCGTCGCCAGCTTGGCGCGCGCGACATCGGCGGCGACGCCGAGTCCGACGAGCGCCGGCACGTTCTCGGTTCCCGCGCGCCGCCCGCGCTCCTGACGCCCACCCGCCGTGTACGGCGTCAGCCGGGTGCCACGGCGAATCCACAGCGCGCCGGTGCCCTTGGGCCCGCCGAACTTGTGCGCGGACAGCGACAGCAGATCGACGTCGAGCGATCGCACGTCGACTGGCAGCTTGCCGACTGTCTGCACGGCATCGGTATGAAACAACGCGCCGCGCTCGTGCGCCGCTGCACAGAGCTCGGCGATGGGCTGCACGGTGCCGATCTCGTTGTTCGCGTGCATCACCGAGACGATCGCCGTGTCCTCCGACAGGGCCGCGCGGAGCGTGTCGGTCGACACGATGCCGCTGGCATCGACGCTGAGCAGCGTGACGCGCCAGCCGCGTCGCTCGAGTGCCTTGCACGTGTTGAGTACGGCTTCGTGCTCGATGCTGCTCGCAACGATGTGGCGCTTCGACGATCGTTCGATAGCATCGGCCGCACCACGGAGGGCGAAGTTGTCCGATTCGGTTCCACCGCTCGTGAACACGATCTCGGCCGGCTCCGCGTTGAGGAGCGACGCCACGGACGAGCGCGCCCCGTCCAACGCCGCTTTGGCTCGCTGGCCGAAATGATGCACGCTCGAGGCGTTGCCGAATTCCTCGACGAGCGCCCGCGCCACGGCGTCGGCAACGGAGGGCTCGACCATCGTGGTGGCGTTGTGGTCGAAATAGATCCTGGTGATTGGGGTCACGATCCAGAAAATTGTACCACCGACGCTAAACCCCGGCAATAAAAGGACTAGACAACACCGGAATCGGTATCTATACTGGCCGTCGATAGCGCTTCCCGCACTCAATTTTCGGTCGTGCGACCAGCTCAGGCGACCTGTGGCCGGGAGCGGCGGAGGTTCACATGTGGAAACGCGATGAGACGGTGCGCCCGCCGATCAATCAGCCGACAGGGCCTGCGGCGGCGTCGCCCTCCTCACCACAGGACGTCGGGCATCGTTCCGCGGCTGAAACGAGGAGCCAGATGGAGAGGGACGTGGTGAACATCGGCAAGTCGGTCGTCATCAAAGGCGAACTCAACGGTAGTGAAGATCTCACCATCGAAGGCCACGTGGACGGCAAGATCGAGCTGCGTGAGCACGTGCTGACGATTGGACCGAACGGCAAGATCAAGGCGCAGGTTTTTGCCAAGTCGGTCGTTGTTCTCGGTGAAGTGACCGGCAACGTGACGGCGACGGAAAAGGTCGACATCCGCGACTCCGGATCGGTCGACGGTGACATCGTCGCGCCGCGCGTCGCCATTGCCGAGGGGGCGCACTTCCGCGGCAGCGTCGACATGCAGCGCGCGGGCCGTGCGGGTGCCACGACGACGGCCCCGGCGCAGCCCAAGGTCGAACCCAAGCCCGCCGTTCCTGCACCGTCGCCCGTCGTGGGCAGCGGGCAGCGCGTCGGCGTCTAGCGCTGGCCGGAGGACGTCGCGAGGCCCAGGCGCTCGATCTCTCGTCGATCGCCAGCCTGTACGTGCACGCTCTCGGCCGGTCCAACCTGAACCCGCGCCGGCGCCCGCTCCGGGCCTCGGCGGTTGACGCGATCGGGCGGGGTGGCGTCGCTGCCGCGCGGGAGATCGCTACAAGGACGCGAGTTGTCGAGCGGTGAATCAGCGCGAACGATCGGCGACCTTCTCTGGCGGTTCGGACCGAAGCGTCCCTCCGACCAATCCTCTCTCAGTGCCGGTGCCAGCATCCCCGCCGAGCAGGATCCGGTCTTCGGCACGAAGGCGCTCGGCAAATTCTTCACCCAGCTCCGCACCCGCCCTGAGCCCTCGCTGCTCGATCTAGGTCCGGTCGTCGGCTCCAATGTCACCTATTTCGGCGAACAGCTCGGGTGCAAGATCTACGTCGATGATCTCTACACCGATGTCGACCGTCACTATCGGCAGGAACAGGCGGCGCTCATGCCGGCCTTCCTGCGGCAGCGCTTTCCGCAGCCGGACAAGAGCGTGGACGGCATCCTGTGCTGGGACATCATCGACTATCTCGATCGCGCGTCGGCGCAGGTGCTCGCCGCCGAATTGACGCGCATGTTGCGCGTCGATGGTGTGCTGCTCGGGTTTTTCGGGACGGCGCCGTCTCCTGATGCCCGCTTCACCAAATACGTCGTCGTCGACGATCTCACCCTGAGGCATCGCTCGTATGCCGCGTCGCGCGGGCGCCAGCAGGTGCTCCAGAACCGGGATATTCTCAAGTTGTTCGATGGGCTGCGGGTATCGGACTCGTTCCTCCTGCAGACGAATCTCCGGGAGATACTCTTCAAAAGGCCCGCGTACCTGGGCGCATCGCGGGCCACGATCTAGTCGCACGCCCGTCCCTCGCGTGGCGCTATGGCTCGCCCCATCATTGCGCTCTTGAGCGACTTTGGCACGCACGATCACTACGCGGGCACCATGAAGGGTGTCATGCTGGGGATCTGCCCCGAGGCCACGCTCGTCGACATTTCCCACGATCTGCTCCCTCACGATGTGCTGGGCGGCGCGCTCGAGCTCGCCGCCAGCTACCGGTATTTCCCCTCCGGGACCATCTTCCTGACCGTCGTCGACCCTGGCGTCGGATCGTCGCGCCGGGGAATTGCCGCCGAAGCCGGCGACTATCGCTTCGTGGCGCCAGACAACGGCGTTCTGACGGCGGTGCTCAGCGAGATTCCGCCACGCAAAGCGGTGGAGCTCACCGAGCGGCGCTACGCCAGGCCCACCGTGAGTCGAACCTTCGAAGGGCGCGACCGGTTTGCCCCGGCGGCGGCCTGGCTCGCGAAGGGCATCGAGCTGTCGGCGCTCGGGCGGCCGGCCGGGGCGCTGGTGCAGATTGAGATGCCCTCGCCACAGGTAGTGGGCGATCGGCTCAGCGGCCAGGTCCTGCGTGTCGATCGCTTCGGCAATCTCGTAACGAACATCGATCGGCGTACGTTCGAGAGGGTCGCCCAGGGCGGGACCATCCAAGTCCAGGCCGGCGGCCACGACGTCCAGCGTCTCGTGGCGACCTACGCAGAGGCGGCCGCCGGTGAGATCTGTGCCCTGTTCGGCAGCACGGATCATCTGGAAATCGCCGCCAATGCCGACAGTGCGTCCGAACGTCTGCGGCTCGGGCGCGGCGCCGAGGTGACGGTCACGCGCGGGTGATTCGATGTGCTAGGATCCTGCGTTTGCCGACAGCCCGTTTTCCGGCCTCGATTGGCCCTCATTGACAATCATGTTTGACCTCGACCTGAACGACGAGCACCGCCTGCTCGAACAGACCGTGCGCGAGTGGGCGGCCAGGGAAGTCGCACCCAAGATTCACGACCTCGACAGGGCCCACCGGTTCGATCCAGCCATCCTGCCCCAGATGGCGTCGCTCGGGCTTCTCGGCATCGCCGTGCCAACCGAGTACGGCGGAGCCGGGATGGACTACATCAGCCTCGGCCTTGCGAGCGAAGAGCTGGAGTACGTGGATACGTCGCTGCGCGTGATCATGTCGGTGCACTCCGGCCTGAACTGCCTGTCGCTGCTCACCTGGGGTACCGAGGATCAAAAGCAGCGGTATCTCGTGCCGCAGGCGCAGGGCCAGAAGATTGCGACCTACGGACTGACCGAGCCGGCCGCGGGCAGTGACGTGCGCGGAATCCAGACGGTCGCCGTGAAGCAGGGCGACCGTTACCTGGTCACTGGCGAGAAGATGTGGATCTCGCTCGCCGACGTAGCCGACAACTTTCTGGTGTTCGCCTGGACGGATTTCGAAAAGAAGAAGCAGCGCGACACTTCGGGCATCAGCGCGTTCATCATCGAGCGCAGCTTCGCCGGATTCTCGAGCGGCACGCTGAAGGAGAAATGGGGCATCCTGGCGGGCAACACCGGCTTCTTCAAGATGGAGGAAGTGGAAGTGCCCGAAGAGAACATGGTGGGCCGTCCGGGCGAGGGCTTCAAGGTTGCCATGTTCGCGCTGGACCAGGGACGATACACCGTGGCGGCCGGGGCGACTGGTCTCATCCGCGCGTGTCGCGATGCCTCGTCTCGGTATGCGCTGGAACGCCGAACGTTCGGCACCGAGATCGCCCAGCATCAGCTCGTCAAGGAGATGATTGCGCAGATGGAATCGGACTATCAGGCGTCGCGGCTCCTCTGGCTGCGCGCCGGGTGGTTGAAGAACATCGGCCGCCGCAACACACGCGAGACCGGGCTGGCGAAGTGGTTCGCGACCGTGGCCTCGGAGCGCGCGGCGGGTGACGCCGTCCAGGTGCATGGCGCCAACGGCTACTCCGACGAGTACCCCGTGGGCCGCTATTACCGCAACTGCAAGGGGGCCGTCATCTACGAAGGGACACGCGAGATCCACAAGCTGATGCAGGCCGACTACGTCCTGGGCTATCGCGTCGATCGCCCGACACGCCGTGAGCTGCCGCCCTACGAGCCCGACGGCCACAAGGCGAAGGGATAGCCGCCATGGAGTCCGATCTCTCTCTCGAGTTCCTGCGGGTCGTCGAGCAGGCGGCCATCGCCTGCGCTCAGACGATGGGGCAGGGCGATCGCCATCGTTCGGATCAGGTTGCCGTCGAGGCCATGCGGCATGAGATGGATACCGTTCCCATCGATGGCACCATCGTCATCGGCGAAGGCGAGCGCGACGAGGCGCCGATGCTGTACATCGGTGAGAAGGTCGGGCTCGCTGCGAGAGGCCGCCGGGGTACCGACGGTCTCCCCGCCGTGGACATCGCCGTCGATCCGCTCGAGGGCACCAATCTGTGCGCCACTGGCGCGCCCAATGCGATTGCGGTCATGGCCGCCGCACCCAAAGGCGGCCTTCTCCATGCCCCGGATCTGTACATGGAGAAGCTCGTCGTCGGTCCGAGCTCCAAGGACCACGTGCATCTCGACGCGCCCGTGCATGACAACTTGAAAGCCATCGCGCGCTGCCTCGATCGCCGCGTCGAGGACCTGGTGGTGATCGTGCTCGATCGGCCGCGTCACGAGCAGCTCGTCGAGGACATCCGCTCGACCGGCGCGCGGATCCGGCTGATTTCGGATGGGGATCTCTCGGCAGGCATTGCCGCAGCGGTGGTGGGCACGGGCGTCCACGCCGTCATGGGTACCGGCGGCGCGCCTGAGGGCGTCCTGACGGCCGCAGCCATGCGGTGTTTGAACGGCGAGATCCAGGCCCGGCTCGTCGTGGCCAAGCCCGAGCACGAAGAGCGATGTCGTGCCATGGGGATCAGCGATTTCCGGAGGGTCTACTCGTCGAAGGACCTGGCCTCCGGAGATTCCATCATCTTCGCCGCCACCGGTGTCACCGATGGAGCGCTCATGAAGGGCGTGCGATTTTTCGGCGACGGCACGCGTACGAGCTCACTCATCATGCAAACCGAACCGCATCGCATCCGGTTCATCGACAGCATCCACGTGCGGCCCGGCGACGCTCGTATCCGCTTTTGAGTCCGACCGCGCGAGGCGCGCGGTCTCATCGTGTCCTGGCGCCGCAACCTCTTCGCTGTCACGACGGCTGGCTTCATCGGCTTCACCGGCTTCACGCTGGTGATGCCCTTCCTTCCCCTGTACATCGCGCAGCTCGGCGTCACCGATGTCGGTGAGATTGCGGCGTGGACGGGCCTGAGCATCGGCGTGACGCCGGCGGTGACGGCCGTGATGTCGCCGGTGTGGGGACGTCTCGCCGATCGCGTCGGACGCAAGATCATGGTCGAGCGTGCGCTCCTGAGTTTCGTCGTCGTCATGGCGGCTCTGGCCTTCGTGACGAGGCCCTGGCACGTCCTGGCCCTGCGCGCCGCCCAGGGATTCTTCGCGGGATACGGCGCGATCATCCTCACGATGGCCGCCGAGTCGGCGCCCCGCGAGCGGCTGGCCTCGTCGATCGGTCTGGTGCAGACGGCGCAGCGCCTTGGCCCGGCAATCGGTCCGGTGATCGGGGCGATTGTCGCAGGCGTGGTGGGTCTGCGTCAGACGTTTCTCGTGACGGCGGGAATCTACTTCGTCGCGCTCCTCGTTGTGCTGCTCGGCTATCGCGAAGCACCGATCCAACGGCAGGTCACCCACACGGCACCTGCCCGTACGACGTTCGGCGACGTGCTCCGCTTCGACAACTTCCTGCTGCTGATGGTGACGATCTTCGGCGTGCAATTCGTCGATCGAAGCTTCGGACCGATGCTGCCGCTGTTCGTCGAGCAGATCGGCGTGGAGCAGGCATCGGGTCCCTCTCGTCGCGGGCACGGCGTTCTCCATCCTTGCGGGAATGGCGGCAGTCGGACACCACCTGTGCGAGTCGCTGCTGCGGCGCGCGCCGGCGCGACGCGTCATTTCCGCCGCCGCCGCGACGGCCGCAGTGTCAGTGGCGATGCTGGCGATGGCGCCGGCGTCTGCCGATGCTGATGACGCTCGTCGGAATATTTGGATTCGGCGTCGGCGTCGCGATGACCGCGGCCTACACGGCGGCCAGCAGCGTGATTCCCTCTGGCGCACACGGCACGGCCTTCGGGTTCCTCACCAGCGCCTCGCTGAGCGCGCTGGCGGTCGGGCCTGTCGCCAGCGGACTACTCAGCGGGTTGAGCCTCCGCCTCGTGTTTCTCGTCGATGCGGTGGTGCTGCTGGGCGTCACCTGGGTGATTCGCCGAATCATGGTGGACACGCCGCGAGTGTCAACGACCTCGCCGAGCGCCGAGGACACCTGAGCGGCGGCCGCGACGGGTTTCTACTCGTCGTCCGCGATCTTCTTGTGTTTCCGGCGCCGGTGGGGACGCTTGCGCCTGTCTTCGTGAACGCCGCCGGTCTGACGCGGCAACGGCACGCGCGGTCTAGCGGGGCGGCGCGGCTTCTTCCGGTGTCGCTGGCAATGGTTTCCTCCACCACCGCGCTGACGGTGTCGGGGCTGCGCGGGAACGCGAGGCGAAGAAGCGGGGGGGTGATCATGGTCGTCACAAGGACCATGATCACCGACGCCGAGAATACGTCCTGCCCGATGAGCCCGGCAGACAGACCGTAGCCGGCGACGATCAGGCCCACCTCGCCGCGGGAAATCATGCCGACCGCGACGCGAAGCGATTCGCGCGAGCTGAACCCCGACCAGCGGGCCAGCGATGCCGCACCCGACGACCTTTGTGACAATCGCCACGACGAGGAGCACGAGGGTGAACATCGCCGCGGGGCCGAGATCGCGGGCGTTGGCGCGCAGACCGATGCTGATGAAGAATACGGGCACGAACATCGAGTAGGTCAGCGGATGGATACCGGCGTCGATCTGCTCCTTGAAGCGCGTGCGCGCGAAGAAGACCCCCGCGACGTAGGAACCGGTGATGGCGGCGACGGCGCCGATGTATTCGGCGCCCCATGCATAGAGAAACGCCACCACGAGAACGATGCCGAGCACGCCCTGGCTCACTCTGAGACCCTCGGCCCACGACGCCAACGGCTCGAAGAAACGGGCGAGGGCGACTGCCAGAACGAAGAAGGCGATGATGCGAAGCAGGATCAGCCCGAGCGACGTGACATCGATGCCTCCCGACGCGCGGGCGAAGGCAATCACCAGCGAGAGCACGACGATGCCCATCACATCGTCGATGACGGCCGCGCCGAGGATGGTCGATCCCTCCTTCGACTTGAGAGCGCCGAGCTCGATGAGTGTCTGCGCGGAGATGCTGACGCTCGTCGCGGTGAGAATGGTTCCGATGAAGATTCCCTCCCAGAAAAGCGGAAGGCCGAACGCGACCGCAGTCACGGCGCCGCCGACGAGCGGCAGGACGACGCCACCGGCCGCCGACCAGAACGCGACGCGTCCGACGCGGCGCATCTCGTCGAGATCGGTTTCGAGTCCGGCGACGAACATCAGGAGAATGACCCCGAGATCGGCAAGATCGCGGACGACCGCGCCGAGGGCCGGGTGGGTGGCGGCGTCATGGCCACCGGCGTCGACGAAGATGGGCCAGCCGAGAATGTTCAGGGCGGTCGGGCCGAGAAGCAGGCCGATCAGAATCTCGCCGAACACGGCGGGCTGACCGATGCGGTTCGCGGCGGCGCCGGCCAGCTTGGCGGCGGCGACGATGAGACCGAGCAGAAGAAGGAGTTGGAGAGGATGTGGCACGGTTGCGCGTGGCTGCGAGGCAGGGATCCGCGAGCTATCGCGGCATGAGGGCTAGATAATACTGCAATGCTTCGACTCTCGATCGACTCGGCGGCGTTTCATGGCGGCCGATCTCGCCCCGGCGGTCGCGGCCATCGCTGGCGGCGGTCTGGTGGCGATGGCAACCGACACGCTGTACGGACTGGCCGTCGACCCGAGACGGGCTGACGCGGTGGCGAGGGTGTTCGCCGCGAAGCGTCGGTCGCCCGGCGAAGCTCTACCAGTGATTGCCGCTGACATGTCGCAGGTCATCGAGTGGTTCGGACCGCTTCCAGCCGCGGCCGGCCGGCTCGCGCGAACGTTCTGGCCTGGGCCGCTGTCGCTGCTCCTGCCTGCGCCGCCCTCGTTTTCCGCGGCCGTGCACGCCGGGACGCTCCTGATTGCCGTGCGGGTTCCCGATCACAGAGTTGCGTGCAGCCTGGCGAGACTGGCCGGTGTGCCGCTGACGGCCACGAGCGCAAACCCCAGCGGGCGCCCGCCGGCGGCCACCGCCGAGGAGGTCGCCGAGGCCCTCGGCGCCGAGGTGGACGTGCTCATCGACAGCGGGCCCGCGCGCGGCGGGCTTCCGTCGACGATCGTCGAGGCCACGACGCATCCACGACTCGTGCGCGAGGGCGCGGTGTCGTGGGAACGCGTGCTAAGATCCCTCGACGTGTGTTGACGATCGCCTGCGTTTCCCATCGCCCGCCAGCCGGGTCTATGCCGCCACCCTCCCACGTTCAGTCAGAGCGCGCAGCTCTCGTCGGTCTGATCCTCGGGCGCGCCAGGCGCAGCGACGCCGAGCAGTCGCTCGAGGAGCTCGCACAACTCGCTGGAGCGGCCGGGGCATCGGTCGTTCTGCGGCTGCTGCAGGAACGCGCGCGCCCCGATCCATCGTCGTTCCTTGGAGCGGGGAAGGTCGATCAGCTCGCCCTTGGTTGCGCGGAGGCCGGCGCCGATCTGGTGATCGTGGATCACGAGCTCTCACCGGCGCAGATTTCACACCTCGAGGAACGCGTACAGGCACGCGTGATCGATCGAACCGAGCTCATCCTCGACATCTTTGCGCAGCGGGCGAGGACTCGCGAAGGAAAGCTCCAGGTCGAGCTGGCGCAGCTGCGATATCTCCTGCCGCGGCTCGTCGGCCGCGGCGCCATGCTCTCGAGGTTGGGCGGCGGAATCGGGACACGGGGACCTGGTGAGACCCAGCTCGAAACCGACCGGCGCCGCATCCGTGCCCGCATTCATGCCGTGTCGCGCGACATCGATCTCGTGAGACAGCGGCGATCGCAGCTGCGAGAGCGCCGTCACAAGACATCGGTCCCGACCGTCGCCCTCGTGGGCTACACCAACGCCGGGAAGACTATGCTGTTCAATCGTCTGACGCGGGAGACGGCGCCCACCTCCGACGCGCTCTTCGTGACGCTGGATCCGCTGGTGCGCCGTGTGCGTCTGGCCGATCGCCGGGAGCTCCTGCTATCGGATACGGTCGGGTTCATCGATCGCCTGCCCCATGCGCTCGTGGCGGCCTTTCGTGCGACGCTCGAAGAAGTCTCGGGCTCCGATCTGATTCTCCATGTGATTGATGCGTCCAACCCTGAGCGGGATCGCCAGGTGCAGGCGGTCGAGCGGGTGCTCACCGAGGTCGGCGCGGATGCCGTTCCCGTCATCGAGGTCATGAACAAGATCGATCGCCTCGAGCCGGCCGAGCGGATTCGTGCCACCGGATCTGATCCAGCGCGGCTCGCGGTGTCGGCGAAGACGGGCGAGGGCGTCGACGATCTCGTCGGCGTGGTCGCGGCGCGGCTCTCGTTGGACACCCTCCGGGTCACGCTCGAGTTCGATGACAGCGAGGGCGCGCGTCAGAAGATCGCCCAGCTCTATCGGCTTGGGCGCGTCTTGAGTCACCTCACCGTCGATCACCTGGTGCGCATCGAGGCCGAGGTGCCTCGCAACGTGCTCGGCGGCTTCGGGCGTCATGTGAACGTCAGGTCCAGATCCGGCGCGGAGCGGGGTGGTGATTAAGCTCGGCGCCATCGTGCTGGCGCTGCTCGCGTCGGCGTGTGCATCACGAGCGGCGGTGGTGGCGCCTGCCACGCCGGGATATCCGGACTTCGTGTTTCCCGCGGTGCCGTCCACCCTCGCCGACGCCGATCTGATCGGCGCGCCAGCAACGGGCGTGGAATCTTCTCCAGAGCCGGCGACCTCGGGCGATCGGCCCAGGAATTTACGAGCCTTCTTCGGCGCTCGCCCGGGTTCTATCCATCCGAGTCGGGTCTCGGGTATGTCGAGCTCGCCCGTCGCGACGAGGACGCCGCGATCGCGCGATTCGATCGCGCGCTGTCGTCCAGCGCGGACTATGCCCCGGCGTTGGTCGGACGCGGACAAGCCCTGCTCGGTCTCGGTCGGGCAGGACGAGGCGCTGGCGAGCTTCGAGGCGGCGCTCCGCGCAAGTCCGGAGCTCGCGGACGTGCGCAGGCGGGTCGAGGTGCTGAAGTTCCGGGCCGTGCAGGATCGGCTCGACGAAGCCAGGCGCGCCGTTGCCGCCGGTCAGCTCGACTTGGCGCGCGCCGCGTACCAGCAGGCCATCGCGGCGTCGCCGGAGAGCTCGTTGCTTTACCGAGAATTGGCCGCCGTCGAGCAGAAGCAGGGCAGGCTCGACCTGGCGCTGGTGGACGCGCGCCGGGCGGTGGACGCCGATCGTTCGGACCTGCGCGCGTGGACGCTTCTCGGCGAGGTGCTCGAAGCCAGCGGCGATCTCGGGGGTGCGATTGACGCGTTCACTTCGGCTGCCGCGGTTGAGCCGTCCGAGGCGCTCGATCGTCGGATCGCGGCGCTTCGGTCGCGAGCGGAGCTGGCTCGAATGCCGGCGGAGTATCGCGCCATCGCCGGTGCCGCGCACATCTCGCGCGGCGACCTCGCCGCCCTGCTGGGCGCGCGGCTGGGAGAGGTGCTCGGGCAGGCGACCGGTCCGGACGGCGTGGTCATTACCGATGTGCGCAACCACTGGGCAGCGCGCTGGATTCGTGATGTGGTACGCGCAGGCGTGATGGAGATCTACGCGAATCACACCTTCGAGCCCGCGGCGAGCGTGTCGCGAGGCGATCTGGCGCAGGCCGTCGGCCGGGTGCTCGACCTGATTGCCAGGGCCAATCCCGGTGCCGCGCGACCGTGGCAGGACGCCCGAATGCCAATGGCCGACCTCGCGCCCGAACACCTCAACTACCCGGCGGCGTCCGCCGCCGTAGCCTCCGGTGTCATGCCGCTCCTCGCTGGAGACACGTTCCGTCTTGCGCGTCCGGTCGCGGGTGCCGAAGCGGTTTCAACCGTCGATCGGCTGGCCCAGCTCTCGTCCGTCGGGCGGCCTGCCGCCCGGACCGCGCTGATCACGACATGACGACGCTCACCCCGGCCAACCAGCTGACGCTGCTGCGGATGCTGTTGATCCCCGCGTTCGTCATTGCCGTCATCTACGGCTATCTCGGGTGGGCGCTCGTGATTTTTACGGTGGCGGGTGTCACCGATCTGCTGGACGGGCTCATCGCACGGCGTTCGGGCCAGAAGACGACCCTTGGCGCCTGGCTCGATCCCATGGCGGACAAGCTGCTCCTGGTGAGCGCGTTCATCGTGCTCACCTGGCCTGGCCTGGGCCTGGTCAACCGCATGCCGGTCTGGCTGACGATTCTCATCATCAGCCGCGACGTGCTCATCGTCCTCACCGTCGCCGTCGTGAACCTCGCGGTGGGGCGTCGCACGTTCAAGCCGTCGATCTACGGGAAGGCCGCCACCGGGATTTACGTCGTGACCTGCGCGATGCTGCTTCTCTTCAACTATCTCGGGCGGCAGTCGCCTCTGGTCGCTGTGTGTCTCTTCGCGTCGGCGGCGATCACCCTGATCTCCAGCGGAGACTATGCCGTCAGGGTCGCGCGGGTGATCAGCGAGGGGACTTGAGCAGTCGCTGGCGGAAATCGTCGATCGTCGAGCTCAATCCTTCGGCCAGGTCGACGCGCGGCGTCCAGCCGAGCAGCGTGCGCGCGCGTGTGATGTCGGGTTGTCGCACCTTCGGGTCGTCGCGCGGGAGTTCGCGGTGCACGATGCGGCTCGTGGAGCCCGTCATCCGGATGATGGTGTCGGCAATCTCGAGCACGGTCATCTCGTGCGGGTTGCCGATGTTCACCGGATCGTTGACGTTCGACAGCATCAGCCGGATGATGCCGTCCACGAGATCGCTGATATAGCAGAAGCTTCTCGTCTGCCGTCCGTCGCCGAACACGGTGACGTCTTCGTTTCCGCAGCGCCTGGGCAATGAACGACGGGACGGCCCGTCCGTCCTTGATGCGCATCCGCGGACCGTAGGTGTTGAAGATGCGGACGATCTTGGCGTCCAGCCCGTGATAGCGATGGTACGCGACGGTCATCGCCTCGGCGAACCGCTTGGCCTCGTCATACACGCCGCGCGGGCCGATCGGATTGACGTTGCCCCAGTAGGTTTCCTTTTGCGGGTGCTCCAGCGGATCGCCGTAGACCTCTGAGGTGGATGCGAGCACGAACTTCGCGTGCTTCGCCTTGGCGAGTCCCAGGGCCTTGTGCGTCCCCAGCGCGCCCACCTTCAGCGTGGGAATCGGCAGCTCCAGGTAGTCGATGGGGCTGGCCGGACTGGCCCAGTGGAGCACGTAGTCGACCGGGCCGTCGATGTAGATGTAGTTGGTGACGTCGTGCTTGATGAAGAGGAAGTCGCGTGTGGCGAGCTGGGTGATGTTGGCGACGTCGCCGGTCAGGAGATTGTCGATGCCGACAACCGCATAACCGCGATCGAGCAACGCTTCGGCCAGATGCGAGCCGATGAAGCCGGCGGCCCCGGTGATGACGACTCGTGGTTTCATAGGCAGGCGACCGAGCGAAGGGCAGCCGTGGTCAGAGGGCGTGCCGTTGGAAGAAGCCGCGGACCAGAGTCAGCCACATGATCTTCAGATCCAGGGACACCGACCAGTTTTCGATGTAGTAGAGGTCGTATTCGATCCGCTTCTCGATCGACGTATTGCCCCGCCAGCCGTTCACCTGAGCCCAGCCCGTGATGCCGGACTTCACCTTGTGGCGCAGCATGTACTGTGGAATGAGATGCTTGAACTGCGCGACGAAGAACGGCCGCTCGGGACGAGGGCCGACGAGCGACATGTCCCCGGCGAGAACGTTCCAGAGCTGGGGCAGCTCGTCGATGTCGAAGCGCCGGAGCAGCCGGCCTATCGGCGTGCAGCGGGGATCGTCGTCGCCGGCCCAGATCGGGCCCGACTCGTCCTCGGCGTCGTCGTACATCGATCGAAACTTGAAGACCGTGAACGCCTTGCCGTCGAGGCCCATGCGTTCCTGGCGGTAGAACACGGGCCCCGGTGAGGTCAGCCGCACGATCAGGGCGACGAGGGCCAGGGGAACGGCGACCAACAGGAGCGCGATGGCCGACAGAGCGATGTCAATCGCTCGCTTGACCACCGCATTGACACCCTGCAGAGGCACGTCGTTGATATTGATGATGGGGATGCCATCGAGATCTTCGAGGCTCGCGCGGAGGGCAATGACCTGCAGCAGATCCGGCACGACCTTCACATCGACCATCTCGCGGCTCGTATTCTCGATGAGATTCACCGCTTGCATGTGCTCTTCGAGCGGCAGCGCGATGTAGAGATGGTCGGCGCGCTCGCGGTGCGTGATCTCGCTGACCTCGCTGAGCGTGCCGAGCAGCGGAATCCCGCGATAGGTCGGCCCACCGCCTCGGGCCGCCCGGTCGTCGAGGAATCCGACAATCTGATAGCCCAGCTCGCGATGCTCGAGAATGCGATCGGCGACGAGGCGGCCGAGCTCGCCGGAACCGGCAATCAGAATGCGCTTGAGGCCATGGCCGGCGCGCCACCGGCGCTCGAGCGCCTCGCGCACCAGCTCGCGCGAGGAATAGGTCAGGATGACGTTGAGCACGAGAAAGATCGCCCAGACGACCTGCGAGACCTCGAAGGCGCCGCGGTCCTTCATCGGGCCAGTCACGAGATAGGTCTGCACATACAGCGTGCTGACGACGCCCAGCACCACCGCGATGATGCTGCCGACGAACACGGCGAAGAAGTCGTCCACGCGGGATTTGCCGCGGCGAAGACGGTAGAGGCCCTGAAGCTGATAGGCCAAGGGCACGGCCACCGCCACGAACGGCAGGACGTTGAGGTACTGAGCGAGCGGGGGGACGCCCTTGGTCACCTCGATGAGGCCCGAGTCGAACCGGATGATGTAGGCGAGGACGAACGCGACCATGGCGAGCAGCGCGTCCGAGACGACATGAACGGCGACGAGCAGGCGATTGTGACGTCTGACCATCAATGGCGGGCCAGGACCTCGGAGACGAGATTGGCGAACTCCGCGCGAAAACGGTCGCGGGAGAACCGACACGCATGCGCGCGGATCGCCGCCGGATCGAACGGCGTGGCCAGCACGCGCGAGAGACCTTCGGCGAAGGCTTCGACCGTGGCCTCGGCGACGAGCACGCCGGTGACGCCGTCCCTGACGGTCTCGACGGCGCCGCCGCGGGCGAGCGCGACGACCGGGCGCCCGCACGCCTGCGCCTCGACCGGGACGATGCCGAAATCTTCCTCGCCGGTCTGCAGGACACCGAGAGACCGGCGGTAGAGCGAGCGCACGGCCTCGTCGGTCTGCACGCCCAGAAACTCGACGTTCGCCCCGGCCCTGGCTCTCGAGCCGGGCACGTTCGGGGCCGAAGCCGACGATCTTGAGCGGAACGCCCACCCGGGCGGCTGCGTCTATGGCGAGGTCGATCCGTTTGTAGGGCGAGAGAGCGCTCACCATCAGAAAGTATCGATCGGACTCGCCGTCGCCGGGACTGTAGAACGTAGTGTCGACGGGAGGATACACGACGGTCGACCCGCGATTATAGTATCGGCGGATCCGGTCGGCAACATACTGCGAGTTGGCCGCGAACCGATCGACACGACCTGCCGTGTCGCGATCCCACCGGGCAAGCCCGGCCATCAGGGGCCGCAGCACCAGATGTCCCGTCGTGCCCACCCTGTCGGGACCGAAGTACGCCGGGAACTGATCCCAGACGTAGCGCATCGGCGTGTGGCAGTAGCACAGGTGACGCGCATGCCCCGGGTGCACGACGGCCTTGGCGGCGCAGTGACTGGTGCTCACGACCAGATCGAACGAATCCAGGTCGAACTGCTCGACGACGAAGGGGTAGACCGGCAGGCAGTACCGGTAGTACCGCGCGATGCCGGGCAGACGGCTCACGAACGACGCGCGCGGCCGGCGGGCTTCGAGTGCGGCCGACACGGAGCCGGGAACGTGGACCATCGTGAAGAGAGGCGCGTCGGGGAACATCTCGCACAGTGCTTCGAGCACGCGTCTCACCGCCACGCATGCCGGTGAGCCAGTCGTGCACGAGCGCGACACGAGGTGCCACGCGCCCATCTCGGCTCATGAGCCGTTCACCACTTCGCGGTAAATGCCCCACACCCGACCGACGGAGCGCGCCCACGAGAACTCCTGGGCGCGGGCGAGTCCACGCTGCTTGAGTGTCTCGCGGAGGCCGGGATCGCCGAGCACCCGGATGATGCCGTCCGCAATGGCCTGCGAGCTGTAGGGATCCACCATGACGGCTGCGTCGCCGACCACCTCGGGCAGTGACGACACGTTCGAGGTCACGACCGGGGTGCCGCTCGCCATGGCCTCGAGGGGCGGCAGCCCGAAGCCCTCGTACAAAGACGGGAAGACGAACGACCGCGGCGAGCCGGTACAGCACGGCCAGGGTGTCGTCGGGCACGAAGCCCAGGAAGCGAACGTGCTTGTGGAGCATGTAGCGGTGGACAGCCCGCCGAAGCGCCGGGTGCTTGGAGATTTCGTCGCCGATGATCACCAGCCGCAGATCGTCGAACCCGGCCTTGCGCACCCGATGGAACGCGTTGATCGTCCGCTCGAGGTTCTTGTGCGGCTTGACGTTGCCCGCGTACAGAATGAAGGGCCGGTCGAGCTGATAGCGCGTCCGAACCCTGGCCACATCGGCCTCTTCGGGCGGCTGATTGAACCGTTCGTCGATGCCGTTGTAGATGACCGTGATCTTCTCGGGCGCGATGTCGAAGAAGTGCAGGATGTCGCGCTTCGACGACTCCGACACGGTCAGCACGCGCGACGCGCGATGGGCGGCGGCCCACATCGACCCGCGCGCGTAGACGTACGCCAGGCGGTTCGGCAGATACTGCGGGAACATCAGGTGGATGCAGTCGTGAATGGTGACGAGCGACTTGGTCGCCGTGAGCGGCGGCAGCACGTAGTGCGGCTCGTGAAACAGATCCAGCCGCGCCCGCGCGACGTCGCGCGGGATGGCGAGCTGCTCGCTGAAGGAATAGGGCCGGGCCGGTTCGGCGACCGCCCGAAAGTTCTCGCCAAACACCGGCGGCCAGCGAGACGTCCGCCGGACGGCAGAACAGCACGTATTCCGACTCCCGATCGAGCCGCCCGAGGTGGCGGAGGAGGTTCCGGATGTAGGTGCCGATGCCGAAATCGTGCAGCTTGCGTGCGTCGATGCCGATGCGCATGTCAGGGCTCGAAGATGTGGTCATGCGCCGGGCGGCAGCTTTCCGCGGACGGCCAGATACGTTCGGAGTGTGCCCACCCATCCGGGGTGGTGCTTCGCGTAGAAAGCCACCTGGCTGCGTCGATAGGCGAGGGCGGAGGTGTCGGGTGCGGCGGCGCGCGATCGGCCCCTCAGGTGCACGATCTCGCTCGTGGGCACGAATCGCACGCGTTTTCCGGACCGCCGGATTGACGCAACAGAAATCCACATCCTCGCAGTAGAGCGCAAATCGCTCGTCGAACAGGCCGGCCGCGCTGGCGTCCGTCCGTCGGACGAGCAGGCACGCGCCGCTGACCCAGTCCACATCGCGCGGGCGGCTCGTGAGCCTGCGGACATAGGCTTCGGCACCCGGCAGCCGCATCTCGTACGCGCGCCCCAGCATCTTTCGGGCGAGCTCTGCGAAGGGGCCGATCATCCGTCCGAACGAGATCTCGGATCGGCCCTGCTCGTCCACGAGTCGTGGGCCCACGGCGCCCACGTCCGGGCTCGACGTCAGCTCGTTCGCGAGCCGATCGATGGCCCCAGGCGGAACGAGCGTGTCGCCGTTGAGGACCAGGATGAGCGAGCTGTCACTGGCGCGAATACCACGATTGTTGGCGGCGCCGAACCCGATATTCTCACGGTTTTCGATGACGCGTACGGTCGGCCACCGCGCCCGCACGGCCTGCGCACTCCCGTCGCTCGAGGCGTTGTCGACCACCACAATCTCGTGCGAGATCGCCGGAGGCGACCGGTGCAGCGAGTCGAGGCACCGTTCGAGGTCGGGCCGGGCGTTGTAGCTGACGATGACGATGGCGAGATCGACGCGCCTGTCGCTCATCCCTCAGCCCGCAGCATGGATGAGGGCCTCGAGCGTTTCACGGCCCGCCCGCTCCCACGAATACCGGCTGAGCACCGCCGGGGCATGTTCCAGGAGCGCGGTGCGCTCGCCCTCGTCGACGAGCAGGCGCTCCAGCGCTGGAGCAACCGTCGAAACCCGCGTATCAGGCACGTAGCAGGCCGCCGCGCCGCAGATCTCGCGCGCGGTCGGCGTGTCGAGCAGCACCGGGGCGACTCCGGCTGCAAGGGCCTCGAGCGGCGTCAGTCCGAAGCCTTCGTATTCGGACAGGAACGCGAAGACTCGTGCGCGGCGGTACAAGTTGGCCAGAAGACCCTCGTCCACGTAGTCGTAGAGCCGAACACGGTCGCCGAATTCCTGACGCCCCGCGACTGCGGCAAGATTCTGCCGCGGATAGGTCCGATTGTCACCGACGATGGCCAGCGACGCGCGAGGATGGCGCCGAGCGACGGCGCCGAACGCCTCGATGAGCTCGAGCACATGCCGACGGTTGAAGATCGATCCCACATAGAGCACGAGGGGCTCTGTTTCTACGAGAAGCCCGTCGGACGGGTCGGCCGGACGGGGCAAGCCGTTGTACACCCGCCGGACCATATCGGGCGCAACACCGAGGCGCCGGACGATCTCCGCCTTTCGAAAAATCAGAAACCGTCAGTACCGTGTGCGCCCGTTGCGCCGAGAGTCGGGTCATCGTGCGACGGCGGAGGCCTTCGCGCCAGCCGAACCATTCTGGATGCGCGCAGAACGAGACATCGTGCACGGTGAGGACCACCGGTGCCCTGAGTCGCAGGGGAGCCGTGTAACCTGGCGCGAAGAAGACATCGAGCGCGCGGCGGTTGGCCGCGGAGGTGAGATTGAACTGTTCCCACCAGAGATCGCCGGAGCCGGCCGCCACGATCACCTCTCCCGGCAAGCCATCGGGCTTCCTCATCGGCCTCGGCGAAAACAACGTGAATTCGTGTGCCCCGGCCTCGCCCAGCGTGCTCCAGGATTCGAGGAGACCGGTCAGATACCGGCCAAGTCCGGTGGGCCTTCCGGTGAGCTCGCGTGCATCGATGCCGATTCTCACGGAGCCGGCTCCCCGCGCGCACGTCTCGCCCGATGGTCCATCGCGTGCTCGAACGCGTCGTGAAGGAGACGTGCCGAGGACGCCCACGAAAACTGACGGGCTCTCAACAGGCCCTTTCCTGAGCAGGCGGCAGCCAGCGCGTCATCGGCAAGCAGCCGCTCGAGCGCGCTCGCAAGAGCCGTAGGGCTCGTCGGGTCGAACACGATACCCGCGTCTCCAACAAGTTCTGGCAGGGCGCCGCGATCGGACACAAGGGTCGGGACGCCGAGCGACATGGCCTCGAGCACCGGCAGGCCGAACCCTTCGTCCAGCGACGGCTGCACCAGGAATCGTGCGCCCTCGAAGAGCTCCTGCCGGTGCTCGGCCGGCACGTACCCGACGTGCTCGACAAGGCCGGCCAACGGTGGCTCGGCGATGAGCTTCAGCCAGGGAATGGAGGCCTTCGTGCCCAGTCCCGCGAGCACCAGCCGCGGAGGCTGGCAGCGTCCGGCAAGTACACGGTACGCGTCGAGCAGCACGCCAATGTTCTTGCGCGGTTCGAGCGTGCCCAGAAAGAGCGCATAACCTTCACCAGGCGCCGGGCGGGCGACTCTTTGACGCCATGCCGGCGAGCCCGGCGGGCAGATCGAGATGCGCTCGGCGGCCACGCCGAGGCGCCGCTCGACTTCACGCGCCGTGTAACGCGAGGGCACGACGATTCGATCCGCACGGTGCGCGTGGGCGCGCGTGAGCACGGGATAGTCGCGCCGAATCTCAGCCCTGGTCCGGTCCGGATGATCGAGGAAGTCGAGGTCGTGGATGGTGACGACCTGCGCCGCGTGGCTGCTCGGCAGCAGCAGCGGGTGGAAGGAATGAACGACGTCGTAGCGCATGCCCGTGAGCCGTTCAATCGAGGGCCACTCCGCCCGATGCCACAACAGATTCAGCACCTTCACCGGAATCTTCAGATCGATGATGGCAGCGCCGGGGAGATCGGCCCTGCGCCGCCGAGGGTACCCGGTTCTTCCACGAACTGGAGAAGGCCGTGATCGAGTCGCCCGTGTTGGCGACAGCGAGTTCACGGATGAGCTGGTGGGTGTATTCCCCGACACCCGTTCGCTCGTGAAGCGCCGGCCGATAATCCATGAGAACGCGCATGGCGAAGCTCTTCATGCTACCGCACGCCGGACGATACGCGAGGCCGCTTGATCGACCGCAACTCGTTTGTAGTCAATATGTTGACAGCCATGAATCGATGTGTTAGCGTTGCAAACTTTGCTCGGCTCGCCGTGGTTCGAGATGCCGGGAGAGCGTCGCGCATGAAGATTGCGGTCGTTGGAACGGGCTACGTGGGCCTCGTCCTCGGTGCCTGTCTGGCCGAGAACGGCCACGATGTGCTGTGCGTCGACAAGGACGTGGCGAAGATTCGCTCGTTGCGTCGCGGCCGCATGCCCATCTACGAGCCAGGGCTCGAAGAAATGGTCCGGCGCAATCAGGCCGAGGGGCGCCTGAGCTTCACCAATGTGCTGGGCAAGGCCGTCCGCAGCTCAACGATTGTTTTCATCGCCGTCGGCACTCCGCAGGGCGAAGATGGATCCGCCGACCTGCAGCACGTGCTCTCGGTGGCGAGGGATATCGGCCGCGCGATGAACGGCTACAAGGTGATCGTGAACAAGAGCACCGTGCCCGTCGGGACGGCGGTCCGGGTGCGCGAGGTCGTCCGCCGTGAAGCGACACATCCGTTCAGCGTCGTCAGCAATCCGGAGTTTCTCAAGCAAGGCGCCGCGGTGGAAGACTTCCTGAAGCCCGATCGCGTGGTCGTGGGCGCCGAGGACCCCAGAGCCACGGAAGCTCATGCTCGATCTCTACGCCCCCTTTACGCGAACTGGCGCACCGATCCTCGTCATGGACTGCGCCAGCGCCGAGCTGTCCAAATATGCTGCCAACGCCCTGCTGGCCTCACGGATTTCTTTCATGAACGAGATCGCCAACGCGTGCGAGCTCCTGGGCGCCGACGTGGACGAGGTCCGGCGCGCCATGGGATCCGATCGGCGGATTGGCTCCTCGTTTCTGTTCCCGGGCGTCGGCTATGGCGGCAGTTGCTTTCCCAAGGACGTGAAAGCGCTGCTGAAATTCACCGCTGACAAGGGCTACGACTTCCAGATCCTGCGCGCGGTCGAGGCGTGAACACCTCACAGAAGCAGCGGCTCGTCGACAAGATGGAGGCACACTTCGGTCAACTGAAGGGGCGGACCATTGCCATTTGGGGACTGGCCTTCAAGCCGCGCACCGATGACATGCGCGAGGCGCCGGCCATTGCCATCATCAACCGGCTCCTCGCACTTGGCGCGCGCGTCCAGGCCTATGATCCGCAGGCGGAAGAGGTGGCGCGCCGGCTGTTCGGCTCGCGCATCAGCCTGGCGCGCAAGAGCTACGAGGCGCTCAAGGGAGCCGATGCCCTTGCCATCGTGACCGAGTGGAACGAGTTTCGCGAGCCGGACTTCGCGAAAATGCGGAAGCTGATGCGCGCGCCGGTCATCTTCGACGGGCGCAACATCTATTCGCCGGCGCAATTGAGGGCGCTCGGCTTCGCGTACTTCTCCATCGGGCGCTAGTGGACGCCATCCTCGTCACCGGCGGCGCTGGATACATCGGCAGCCACACGGTCAAAGCGCTCCGTCAGTCGGGTTACAAGGTGGTGGTCGTCGACGACCTGTCGGCCGGCCACCGTGAATCAATCGGGGATGCGGCCTTCGTGCGTGGCGACCTGCGCGACACGGCGCTTCTGCGCCGCACGATCGCCGGACACGAGGTGACCGCCGTCATCCACTTTGCGGCGCTGGCATCGGTGGGCGAGTCGGTACGGAGTCCGACCACCTACTATTCGAACAACGTCGGCGGCACGCTGGCGCTGCTCGAGGCGATGGTTCAGGAGCGCGTGGAGCGGCTCGTGTTTTCCTCGACGTGTGCCGTCTATGGCGAGCCGCAGGAGACGCCCATTCTCGAATCGCACCCGAAGGCACCGATCAATGCCTACGGGGAGTCCAAGCTGGTCGTCGAGCGGGCGCTCCCGCACTACGGCCGCGCCTACGGGCTGCGGTCCATTGCCCTGCGTTACTTCAACGCCGCAGGGGCCGATCCGGACGGCGAGCTGGGAGAGGACCATGAGCCGGAGCTTCATCTGATTCCGCGCGCGATTCGCGCGGCTATGGGCGTGGCCAGTCTCGAGGTGCACGGTAACGGACTATCCCACGCCGGACGGGACGTGTCTGCGTGACTACATCCATGTCACGGATCTGGCCGACGCCCACGTGCTGGCGCTGGGGCGCCTGACCCGGGAGCCGGATCTGACGACGGCCTACAATCTGGGCAACGGTCGGCCGTACTCGGTGCTGGAGGTGTTGGCCAGTGTCGAGCGCGCGCTTGGACCGACCGGTGCCTTACACGATTGGCCCGAGGCGCGACGGCGACCCGGCGGTGCTCTTCGCGAGCAGCCAGAAGGCGCGGTCGGAGCTGGGCTGGTCGCCGCGCTTTCCGGAGCTGGCGACCATTGTCGATACCGCGTGTCGCTGGCATCTCGTCCACCCTCGCGGCTATCTCACCGAGTGCAAGACTGATGGCCAACGAGCATAAGGTCATCTCCGATCCGCTCCTCTCGGTCGTGATGCCGGTGTTCAACGAGCACACCACGATCGACGAGATTGTGAGTCGCGTGATGGCGGTGCCACTCCGTATCCAACTGATCGTGGTGGACGACGGGTCGACGGACGGGACGCGCGACCGATTGTCGGAGCTTCAGCGACGGCATGGCTTCACGCTCATCCTCCAGCCGCGCAACCAGGGCAAGGGAGCCGCGCTCAGACGCGGCTTCGAGGAAGTCACCGGGGATGTCGTGCTCATTCAAGACGCCGATCTCGAGTACTCCCCGGAGGAGTATCCACAGCTCATCGAGCTCATCTGTCAGGGCCGGGCGGACGTCGTGTACGGATCCAGGTTTCTCGGGCGCCATCGCGTCTTCCTCTTCACGCATTACGCCGGGAACCGTCTGCTCACCATGGTCACCAACGTGCTCTACAACACGACGCTCACGGACATGGAGACGTGTTTCAAGGTGATGCGCACGGACGTGCTGCGATCGTTCACCCTGCGGTCGGACAGCTTCGGAATCGAGCCTGAGCTGACGGCGAAGATCTTCAAGCGCAGGTACCGCGTGTACGAGGTCCCGATTACCTACGACGGACGCGGGTACGACGACGGCAAGAAAATCACGTGGCGTGACGGCGTGGTCGCCCTGGGTGTGTTGCTGAAATATCGATTCACCGAGTGAATCCGTTCCTTCGACTGCTTCGCTATGCCGGGCCCTATCGGGGCCGCTTCGCAGCCGCCGTGCTGGCGATGCTCGTCTACGCGGCGGCCTCCGCCGCCATTCTCTATCTCATCAAGCCCATCTTCGACAGTGTGCTGCCGAACCGCCAGCATCTCTCGCTGGTGGCCGGCGGGCTGGTGGCGTTGTACCTGCTCAAGGGACTGGGCGCGTACTTCTCCGAGTACCTGATGTCCGACATCGGCGAGCGCGTCGTCATGGACGTGCGCAACGAGCTCTATCGACACATCCTCGGCCAGTCGGCGGGCTTCTTCGGGCGGCGTGCCACCGGTCAGCTGATGTCGCGGATCACCAGCGACGTCGCGCAGGTGCAGCGCGCGGTCTCCGAGACGGTCGGTAGTTTGCTGCGTGAGTCGCTGGCGCTCGTGGGTTACGTCGCGTTGCTGGTCCACTACGACCCCAGGCTCGCGCTCGTCTGTCTGACGGGCGCTCCCCTCGTCGTGTATCCGCTCATCCGACTCGGACAGCGGTTGCGTCGAACGACACGCCGCAGCCAGGAGGCGCTCGAACGACTGTCGCACGTGAGCGCCGACGCGTTCGCCGGCCATCGCATCGTCAAAGCGTTCGGGGCGGAGGGGCGCGAGGCGCAGAAGTTTCGCGCGGCTGCCTCGACCGTGTACCGGACCAACCTGATGGTCACGCGCGTGCTCTCGCTGCTGCCGCCGCTCATGGAGTTTCTCGGCGGCATCGGCGTCGCCCTGGCCCTCTGGTACGGAAGCCAGCAGATCGCAACGGGCCGTCTCACAACGGGCGAGTTCACGGCCTTCCTGGCCGCGCTCTTCTTCATGTACGGGCCCATCAAGAAACTGAGCCGGGTGAATGCGCACCTGCAGCAGGCCATTGCGGCCTCCGAGCGCATTTTCGAGATGCTCGACTCGCACACCGAGGTGAAAGAGCACCCGCACGCGGCGACGCTCGATCCCCTTCGCTCGCGCATCGAGTTCGTCGACGTACGCTTCGGGTACGAGGACTCCTCGGCGCGGCCGATTCTGCGCGGTGTGTCGTTTACGGTCCGAGCCGGCCAGGTGGTGGCCATCGTCGGCCGCAGCGGCGCCGGCAAGACCACGCTGGTGAACCTGATTCCGCGCTTCTATGACGTGACGGGCGGCGCCATTCTCATCGACGGCGTCGACATCCGGGACGTCACGGTCTCGTCGCTCAGGTCGAACGTCGGCATCGTGACGCAGGAGACCGTGCTCTTCGACGATACGATCGCGCACAACATCGCGTACGGCGTGCCGACCGCAACGGAAGCGGAGATCGAGGCCGCAGCCCGTGCGGCTCACGCGCACGAGTTCATCTCGGCTCTTCCCGAGGGCTACCGGTCGATGGTCGGGGAGCGCGGCCAGCGGCTCTCTGGCGGCCAGCGCCAGCGGCTGGCGATCGCGCGGGCCCTGCTGAAGAACGCGCCCATTCTGATCCTCGACGAGGCCACCTCGTCGCTCGACGCCGAGTCGGAACTGCTGGTGCAGCGGGCCCTCGCCAACCTGATGACGGGCCGCACGTCGTTCGTCATCGCGCACCGGCTGTCGACCATCCGCCGGGCCGACGCGATTGTCGTCCTGGAGCGGGGGCGGATCGTCGAGATGGGCCGGCACGAGGAGCTCATGGCCCGGCCAGGCGGCCGCTACGCGACGCTCCACGACCTGCAGCTCCTTTCGAAGGAACGCCACGCGCCGCCGGTGGAGGCGGGCGTCGCCCACCGTCGTGAGGCCGACGTCCACGATTGAGCTGATGACGAGACGATGATTCGAAGCATGACAGGATTCGCCTCGGCGTCGCACGAGTCGGAACTCGGCACGATGGCGGTGACCATCCGCAGCGTCAATCACAAATACCTCGATCTCCAGATTCGTCTGCCGCTTGCCCTGGGTTCGATCGAACCGGCGCTCCGGACTCGCGTGCAGTCTCGGCTCACGCGCGGGCGTGTGGAGCTCACGGTCGTGACGCACCTACGTGCGGGCGGTGCCATCGAAGTCGAATTGAACGAGGGGTTCACCGTGGCGCTGGGAGAAGCGATCGAGGCCGCGCGCGCACGGGGCCTCGTCTCGGGTGCGCTGACGCCCGGCGACCTGCTTCGACATCCGCAGGCCCTCACCGTGCGCGAGAAAGCGTTGGAGTCTGACGCCGAGCTCCTCGGACGCCTGACGGGCGTTCTGGACAATGTCGTCGACGAAGCGCTCCTGGCGCTCGAGCGCATGCGCGCGACCGAAGGTGCGCATCTCAGGACGGATCTGGACGCCCGTTGTCAGCTGCTCGACGGACTCGTCGCGGACATCGCGGTGGCTGCCAACGAGGGGCGCGCGGCGGTGGAAGCGCGGCTGGCCGAGCGCGTGAAGGTCTTGTCGACCGATGTGACGATCGAGCCGGCGACACTGGCGCAGGAGATCGTCCGCATCGCTCAGCGGTCGGACGTCAGCGAAGAGTTGACCCGCTTGCGCGGCCATCTCGCCCACTGGGAGGCGCTCGTGGACGGCGACGAGCCCTGCGGCCGCAAACTCGATTTTCTGTTGCAGGAGATGCACCGCGAGGTGAACACAATTGGCGCGAAGGTCGACGGCGTGAGCGCGTCTTCGTCTGTCATCGCCGCCAAGGCGGAGCTCGAGAAGATGCGCGAGCAGGTCCAGAATGTCGAATAGGAGGGGCCTGCTCTTCATCGTGTCGGCCCCGTCGGGCACGGGCAAGACGACACTGGCCGAGCGCCTGGTCGAGCGCGTGCCGAATCTCCGGCTCTCCAGGTCCTACACATCGCGGTCCGCCAGACAGGGCGAAGTCGACGGTGTCGACTATAATTTCATCAGGCGCGAAGAGTTCGAGGCCATGATCGCGCGCGACGCGTTTCTGGAGTGGGCCGACGTGTTCGGCAACCTCTACGGCACGTCGGCCGCCGATACCGAGCGCGTGCTCCAGGAGGGCCAGGATCTGATGCTGGTGATCGACGTCCAGGGCGCGCGCCAGGTTCGCAGCCGGGGGCTCCCGCAGCGCGCGGTGTTCGTGCTGCCACCGTCCTACGGCGCGCTCGAGCGCCGGCTGCGCGGTCGCAGCAAGGATCCCGAAGAGGCCATTCAGAAGCGCCTCGACGTCGCCAGCCGCGAAGTGCGCTGCTTTACGGACTACGACTACGTGATTGTGAACGACGAGTTCGAACCCTCGGTCGAGCTGCTCGAGAGCATCGTGCTCACGGAACGCGCGAAGCTCGACGTCATGCGCGAGCAGGCGCACCGCATCATCGAGACGTTCGAGCATCCCCATGAAAGGAACACGACGTGATCGATCGGACCAAGCTGGGAAATTCGTTCGAGTTCGTGGTGGTGGCGGGCGCCAGGGCGCGCCAGCTGCTGCGCGGCGCCGTGCCGCGCGTGACGAGCGACGACAAGCCGATTCGGGTCGCCCAGGTCGAGGTGTCGACCGGCAAGGTCCAGAAGCTGGACGCCGACCGCACCGACGCCTGAGGCCTCGGCCCGTCCCCGAAGCAGGGAGCGTGCAGTGTCTCTGATCGCCCTCGGCGTCACCGGCGGCATTGGCGCGTACAAGGCTGTCGAAGTCGCGCGCGGTTTGCAGAATCGTGGCCACGACGTCGTGGCGATCATGACCCGGTCTGCCCGACGCTTCGTCGGACCGGTCACCTTCGAGGCCATCACCCGTCGCCGCGTCATCGGCGATCAGTGGCATCCTGGAGCCAACGCGGACATCGAGCACATCTCGATCGCGTCCGACATCAAGCTGCTGCTCGTCGCGCCCGCGACCGCCAACATCATCGGCAAGTTCGCGAACGGCATTGCCGACGACTTTCTGTCGTCCCTCTATCTCGCCACGCGTGCCCCGGTACTCATGGCGCCGGCCATGAACACCGTCATGCTCGAGCACCCGGCGGTTCAGCGCAACCTGACGGCGCTGGCCGATCGCGGCGTCAGCTTCGTGGAGCCCGGTTCTGGCTATCTCGCGTGCGGATGGATCGGCAAAGGCCGGTTGGCCGAGCCCGATGCGATTGTCGACGCGGCTCATCGCCTGCTGGCCGGGTCCGCCTCCTGGCAGGGGCGCCGCGTGCTGGTGACGGCAGGGCCGACCTACGAAGATCTTGACCCCGTGCGGTTCATTGGCAACCGCTCGAGCGGCCGCATGGGATTCGCGATTGCGGGAGAAGCCGCCGCCAGAGGTGCCGTCGTCACGCTGGTCTGCGGGCCCACGCGTCTGGACGCCGCGCCCGGCGTCGACGTCGTGCCGGTTCGCTCGGCGGCCGAGATGCACACCGCCGTGATGAGCCGTGCCGGCGAGGTGGATGTCGTCATCATGGCCGCGGCCGTCGCCGACTACACGCCGGAACAGGCCGAGGCGGAAAAGATTGCCAAGCAGGCAGGCAGCCTCAGCCTCAAGCTGAAGAGAACGGTGGACATTCTGTCCGAGCTGGGCAGACAGCGCGCGGAGCGCGGCTCCGACTCGCCCGTATTGGTCGGGTTCGCGGCGGAAACCCGTGACGTCGTCGCGCGGGCGAGGGCCAAGCGCCTCGCCAAGCGCGTGGATCTGATTGTCGCCAACGACGTCTCTCGCAGCGATGCAGGCTTCGACGTCGAGACCAACGAAGTGACGATTGTCGCTCCCGACGCCGAATATCCACTGCCGCTCAGGCGGAAGACCCAGGTCGCCGCGGCCATTCTCGATCGGGTCGAGGCGCTTCTTGCCGGGAACGCCACACCGACGACCGTGAATTTGTGAGCGTGGACGACCGTCGCCTGCAACTTGCCGAGCACCTGCGATTTGCCGCCGAGCTCGGCGTCGATGGAGTCTCGCGGGATTCGGAATGGCGAGAGCGTCCTGGCGAACGCGCCGCGGGCGCCGTGGCGGCCGCGGCAGTCGAGCCACAGGGTGACGGAGGGGATGCTCGCCATGACGCGGGCGAAGTCTCAGGCGAAGAACTGGACACCATCCGGGCGGACCTCGGCGACTGCACCCGCTGCAAGCTCCACACGATGGGTCGCCGAACCATCGTGTACGGGGTCGGCAATCCACACGCCAGCCTGATGTTCGTCGGGGAGGCTCCCGGTCACGACGAAGACGTCCAGGGGATCCCGTTTGTCGGGCGGGCGGGTCAGAAGCTCACGCAGATCATCGAAGCCATCGGCTTGACGCGCGATCAGGTCTACATCGCCAACGTGATCAAGTGCCGGCCGCCGGGCAATCGCAATCCCGAGCCCGATGAAGTTGCCACCTGCGAGCCCTTCCTCATGCGGCAGATCGATGCGATCGCGCCCAAGGTGATCGTCGCGCTGGGTTCCTTTGCCGCGAAGTCGCTGCTCAAGACCGAAGATCCCATCTCGAGGCTTCGCGGCAGGGTCTTCCTGTGTCGTGGCGCCAGGCTCGTGCCCACGTTTCACCCCGCGTATCTGCTGCGCAACCCCTCGTGCCGGCGCGACGTGTGGGAAGACATGAAGAAGGTCCGGGCGATCCTGAACGGCGAAGAGCCGGCCTGACGCGACGCTCCGCATGCCTCGCCTCGTCTCGGTCGCGGTGCCAGTTCCCGGCCTCGATCTGCTGACCTACAGCCTTCCCGACGACCTCGACTTGCCGTCTCCGGGTGTGCGCGTCCTCGTGCCGCTGGGGACGCGGGTGGTGACGGGCTGCCTGGTGGGAGAGGCTGCCGCGCCGGAGGGCAGCCGCGGCCACACCCAGTTGAACGCAGTGCGGCCGATTGTCGATGTGCTCGACGAGCAGCCGTATCTGCCCGAAGAGGTGTTGAGCGTCGCCAGATGGGTCGCCGACTACTACCTGGCCGGTGCAGGCGAAACCATTGCGGCAGCCATGCCGCCCGGTGCGTGGATTGAGAGTGCGCGAGCGGTGGTCATCAGTCCGAAGGGTCGTGCAGAGATCGAAGCCGTCGAGCGGGGCGGCCGGCGCGTGACCCCGAGCCGGCGACTGGTACTGGGAGCGCTCGCCGATGGGCGCACGCTGGCCCTGGCCGCGCTCTCCACTCGCTTGCGTCACGCGCTCTCCGACGGCGACGCCGTGGCGGCTCTCAAGACGGTCCGCGGTCTGGCGCGCGACGGCCTGGTGACGATGACGCACACCATGAGCGGCCGGCGATCGGCGCACAAGACCCGCCGGGTGGTTGCGCTGACCGCGCAGGGCCACGAACTGGCAGGCGCGTCCAACGACTCTCCGTCTGACGGCTCGGCGCGCGGCAAGGCACGTGCCGGGGAGGCGCAACGGGCCGCCATCGCGCTGCTGGCGGGTGCGCCGGAGGGGCTGCCGGCCGTCGAGCTCGGTACGCGCGGCGTGTCGCCTCACACGCTCCGACGCCTCGCTGAACGCGGGTTGATCTCCATTCGCCGGGAGCGCATGGAACGCGATCCGTTTGAAGGCTTGTCGATCGCGGGCTCGCCGTCGGATGCACCCGATCAGGAGCTGACCGACGAGCAACGGTCGGCCTTCGACCAGCTGTCCCGTGCTGGCGCGAGCCGCAACGTTTCGCGTGGCGCTGCTGCACGGGGTGACCGGGAGCGGCAAGACCGAGCTGTACGTTCGTCTCGCCGCCGACGTCAGTCGCACCGGCCGTTCGGCGCTGATACTGGTTCCGGAAATTGCGCTGACGCCTCAGATTGCGCTGGCGTTTCGCCGGAGGTTCGGGACGCGAGTCGCGATTCAGCACAGCGGGTTGTCGAACGGCGAGCGCCATGATCAGTGGCAACGTATCCGCCGAGGCGAGATCGATGTCGTCATCGGGACGCGTTCGGCCGTGTTCGCGCCGATCGAGCGGCTTGGCCTGATTGTGGTGGACGAGGAACACGACGCCTCGTACAAACAGGAGGAAGCGCCCCGCTATCACGGGCGCGACGTGGCGATCGTGCGCGGACAACGCTCCGGCGCGCTCGTCGTCCTCGGATCGGCGACGCCGTCGCTCGAGTCGTACCAGAACGCTCTGGCCGGCCGCTACGAGCGAATCGTGATGAAGCGGCGCGTTCTGGACCGGCCTCTGGCGGCGGTGTCGATTGTCGACATGCGCCGCGAGTACACCGGAGGAAGGCCCAGACGTCGTTTTGAGCGGCGCGCTGAGGGAGGCCATGGCACGGCGCCTGGATCGCCGCGAGCAGGCATTGGTGCTGCTGAACCGGCGCGGGCTGGCCACGGCCGTGTTCTGCCGCCAGTGCGGTGCGACGCTCGATTGCCCCAACTGCAGCGTGTCGTTGACGGTGCACACCGCGGGCCGGTCGGCCCACCGCGCGCGTTGTCATTACTGCAACTTTTCAATGCTGGTCCCGAAGGCGTGCCTGAAGTGCACGGCGCCGTATCTGGAGCACGCCGGCTTCGGGACCGAGCGGGTCGAAGCCGAGGTGTGCCGGACGTTTCCGGATGCGCGCGTCGGGCGGCTGGATCGGGATACGGCACGGCGCCGCGGCGCCGTCGCCGGCCTGCTCGACCGCTTCCGTCGCCGAGAGCTCGATGTGCTCGTCGGCACGCAGATGATCGCGAAGGGCCACGACTTTCCAGCCGTGACGCTGGTCGGCGTGGTGTCGGCCGATGTCGGTCTGGGGCTCGCGGACTTTCGCGCCGCCGAGCGGACCTTTCAGCTGCTCACGCAGGTGGCCGGCCGTGCGGGCCGGGGCGCCGAAGAAGGCGAGGCCGTCGTCCAGACGATCCATCCCGACCACTACACCATTCGTCATGCCTGCCGGCAGGATTACGGTGGTTTCTTCGCCGAGGAAATCGCATTCCGGCGAGCCATGCGCTATCCGCCCCTCGTGGCGATGGCCAACATCGTCGTACGGGGCCCGACTCTGACGACGGCGCTGGAACTGGCGGGAGACATCGCGGGGCGGCTGGGAGAGCGCGCGAGGGACGGGCGATTCCGCGTGCTCGGCCCTGCCCCGGCACCGTATGTGAAACTGCGCGGCGAACACCGCGCGCAACTCTTTCTCAAGGGCCGCGACAGGCGCGCGATGCGGCTGGCCGTTCGGGACGCCCTCGCATCGATTCGGGACACGAGGAAGAGAGTGACGGTGGATATCGACCCGGTGTCGGTGCTCTGAATTGACCGATGTACGCTCAGGTGCGCCCGCTGACGAATCAGCTCTATCGGCTCGATGGGCGACGGGGTGAAGCAGATCACCAGCAGCAGAAGCGCCAGCAGCGCGAGCCAGCGGCGCCCCGGATCCAGCGGCCGGTCCTCGTCCATGGTGCGCGGGTGGTGCGGGCCGTAGACGAACAGCATCACGACCATCAGCGTCGTCCAGACCAGCCAACTCTTCGAGACAAAGAAGTGAGAACCACAGCCGCGGCGATGGAGCCGAAGGTCACGAATGACGAATGCCGGCCCAGCGCCGCATACGCGATGTGACCGCCGTCGAGCTGTCCGATGGGAATCAGGTTGAGGGCCGTGGCAAGCAGCCCGAACCATGCCGCAAAGGCCATCGGGTGCAGATTCAGCGAGTAGCCGTCGGCCGTCTGGCCCCAGATGAGCCATGTGGCCGCCCTGAACAGGAGCGGCTCGCCGAGCTCGAGCGCTCCGTCCATATCGGGCGGAAGCGGCACCACCCGGGACAGGCTCAATCCGACAATGAGCGCAGGCAGCGCCAGCGCGAATCCGGCGAACGGTCCCGCGGCGCCGATGTCGAACAGGATGGCTTTGGTCGGAATGGGTGAGCGGATGCGAATGAAGGCGCCGAGCGTGCCGGTAAGCGGCAGCGGGGCGGGGAGAAAGTAGGGCAGTGACGCGTCCACGCCATAATAGCGGCACGCCAGATAGTGCCCCATCTCGTGCGCCCCGAGAATTGCCAGAATGGTGAGGCTGTACCAGAGCCCGTACGGCAAGAGCTGCACGAGCGACACGGGAAGCGCCACGGAGCGGAAGTCGAGCAGGAAGCCGTAGTAGTGAAGCGCGCCCACGGCGGTAGTCGTGACGAACGTCAGGAGCAGGAGCACCACGTGCAGCCAGAGTCGGTTCTGAAACTTCGGGCGGTCGGGGAGCCAGGCGGGCGAGGGTGTGCGATTGGACGGACCAACGCCGTCGTCTTCAGACGGACCAGGTCTCACGAGATATTCTGCAGGTCCTTGCCGGGCTTGAATCGAATTGTACGGCCGGGAGGGATGCGCACCTCTTTGCCGGTGCGCGGGTTACGGCCGATTCCTCGCTTCCGGGGCTTCACCTGGAAAACGCCAAAGCCGCGAAGCTCGATGCGTTCACCGCGCTGCATGGAGACCCGCATCGAATCGAACACGGCATCCACGGCCGTTTCAGCCTTGACCTTCGTAATCTCGGCGGCCCTGGATACCTCGTTCACGATGTCGACCTTGATCATGCTTAGGCACTCCTGTCGGCTGATAACTACTATAAAGAGAGTGATTTACGCTGTCAAGGCATCTGCTAAGTTGACTTTTGCTGGCCTATTTGGCGCTGGATGCCGGCACCAGGCTGGCGTTTGGCAGGCTCTGCCGTAGCCAATCCGTCGAATGGTCAACACCGCCAACTCTGTCGTCCTCGTAGGCCGAACCAACGTGGGGAAGTCCACGCTGTTCAATCGCATCACGGCGACGCGGCGCGCCATCGTCACAGCGGTTGCGGGCACGACACGTGACGCGCAGGACAGGATGGTCGTCTGGCGCAATCGATCGTTCTTGCTCACCGATACCGGAGGCCTCTTCGGAGCGAGCGACGATCCGCTTCACGAGCTGGTGGTCGAGCGCGGCCAGCGCGCGGTCGCCGATGCGGACCTCGCCGTGTTCGTCGTGGACGGACGCGAAGGGCTCGCGCCAGCCGACACCGAAATTGCCTCCATCCTGCGCCGAGCCAATCTGCCGGTCGTGATTGCGATCAACAAGACTGATGACCGAAGGAGCCTGGCGGGCGCCCTGGAGTTCTATCGTCTGGGCTTCGAGCCGGTGATTGAAATTTCCGCCGAGCATGGCACGGGCGTGGAGGCGCTGCTCGAGGCGATTGATGCCCTTCTGCCGCCGGAGGGCTCGACGCCCCGCGTCGTGCGCGAGCCCGATCTCGACGTGGCCGTCGTTGGCCGGCCGAACGTCGGCAAGTCCTCGCTGGTCAACCAGCTTCTCCGCGAGGAGCGGATGATCGTCAGCGATGTGCCGGGGACGACGCGCGACGCCGTGGACGGCGTGGTGGGCTGGCATCGGCGCGAGTTCCGCATCGTCGATACGGCGGGAATCCGGCGTCCGGGACGCGTGGCGCGCGGCGGGCATGTGGAGGCCGTCAGCGTGATTGCGGCGCGGCGCGCCATCGAGCGGGCGGATGTCGTCGCGCTGATCATCGATGCATCGGCTGGTCCCGTCGAGCAGGACGCTGCCATCGCGGGAGCCGCCGACAAGGCCGGTCGCGGCATCATCATCGTCGCGAACAAGTGGGATCTGGTGCAGGAGCGCGGTGTCGGGTTTGCGAACGAATTCGACGAGCAGGTCCGCGACGCGCTGAAGTTTCTCGACTATGCCCCGATCGTCCACCTTTCGGCGCGGACCGGCGCGCGAGTACCGAAGCTGCTCGAGACGATCGACCGCGTCGCCCAGTCGCGCACACGTCGCGTGGCGACGGCCGAGCTGAACAAGTTCATCCAGACCGTCAGCGCGAAGCACCCGCCGGCGATCCAGGGGCGTCGCGCCGTGCGCATCCTCTATGCCGCCCAGACGACCGTTGCGCCGCCGACATTTGTGTTGTTCACGAACATCGCCGCGAAGCTCCATTTCTCGTACGAACGATTTCTCGTGAACCGTCTGCGCGAATCGTTCGGCTTCGAAGGCACGCCGATTCGGCTGCAGATCCGTCCGCGTTCGCGACGCAAGTAGCGCGGCACGTGCCACGGCGGCTGCGCACTGGGTGGCCCTCGGCGAGGCTCATCCAAGATGCTCATCGGCTGCTCCGCGGGGGAATCGGCGCGGCACGCGTGCTATACTCCCAGCGCCGGAAGCATGTCCCCCACAGGAATCAAGCAGCTGCCGTTCGAAGCTCGGCCGGACGCTGTCGCGTCTCCCGCGATTCCGAACCGGTCGCTCTTCAAGGCGTCAGAGGTGTGTGAGCTCGCGCGTCTCCAGCCATATATCCTGCGATCGTGGGAAGCCGAGTTCATCAATCTGGGCGTTTCGCGCACACCTGGCAGCCCACGCGTGTATCGCCGGGCCGATGTCGAGCGCGTCTTCGAGATCAAGCGGCTGCTCTTTGAAGAGGGGCTCACGCTGGCGGGCGTGCGCCGCCGGCTGGAGGAGGACCCTGCACCTGTCGAGGGTCCGCCCATCGAGGCGCTGCTCGGTTCGAACGCGCGCGAGCGGCTTGGCGAGGTGAAGCGCGGACTCCGGGCACTGCTCGAGCTCTTGTCGAGAGATGCCCCGGCTGGGAACGGCCACGCGCCATCAGCCGCTTCGGCTCGTGCGACCAAGACCGCTGCGCGTTCCTCGTCGTCCCGCAGTTCACGACCCGCGAAGCGATCTGCTCCCACCGCGCGCGGCAGGACTTCGAAGCGCAGGTAGCCGCGTCGCTCGGACCCGCGTCGCCGTGATATCGTGATTGTCAGCGTCGGGATGTAGCGCAGCCTGGTAGCGCACTTGACTGGGGGTCAAGGGGCCGTGGGTTCAAATCCCGCCATCCCGACCAGTTTTTCTTCTGGGGTCCTTGCTGGGGTCCACACGACATCGGGCTCCCAGGGAATCCTGACGCGGTTGCGGAGCGGCTGGGCGAGGGCGGGATGACCATCCGGAGCGTTGTGTTGGTGTTGTCGCTCGGCGGCGCGAGTGCCTGCGCACCTGCGGCGCCGTTGGAGCTCGAAACGATTCAGGTGGGCCGCTCCATCAATCCGGACGGGAGCGTCGGAGTCCACACCACGACCTTCAAGCCGAACGATACGATCTACGTCGCGGTGCTGACCAAGGCGCCGGGCTCGGGCATCATCAAGGTGCGGTGGACCTATCACGGCGGCCTTGTCGGCGAGCCCGAGCAGCAGGTTTCCTACCGTGAGGCGCGCGCCACGGAGTTCCATCTGGCCAACTCCGGCGGCTTTCCTCCGGGTGACTATAAGGTGGAGGCGTTCATCGACGGCAAGCCAGTGGGGGAGCGGACCTTCAAGGTAGACGCTGGCAAGACGACATCGCCGGGGCCGCCCGCCGATTGATCGAACCCGCCCATCGGTCACGGTGAGCCTGTCGCTCCCCGCCACGCACTATCACGCGTATTGTGCCCACGCCTTGCGGCGCGCTGTGAGTGTGCCGATCTCGCGCGCCATCGGCGCGCAGGGCGTCGACCAGGGTCGTCACGTACAGGGCGACGCGGGCTTCGATCGCCGCCTGCACCTACCCCAACCATGCCGCGCTGCTGCGTGTCCGGCTGACGTCGCCGACGCCAGGCGCTCGAGACGGCGTTCAACACGGCTTCCGCCGAGGGAAAACAGTGCTGGCGTTCGCCTGTTGATTGACATCAAGGGTCGCTGTCAGACGCGCGTGATACGGTTGAGTTCGCGTTCAATGCGATCCTCCATGAACCGACTGAGAGCGAGCTTTCACGTCGCCGGGGCTTTGCTGGGGAGGGACGCCCTCATGCTCCCCCTCCACGACTCGCCGCACACCGACCAGCCCGACGAACGCCTCTTCACCGTCAGCACCGTGCCACCCGGCGGCAACGCGGCGTACTCGGACCTGAAGCCCGGTGACAGATTCCGATTTCCCCAGACGGCACTGGAGTACGAGAAGAAGCGGGGCGGTTGGTTCACGCGGGTCGGCTCCGACAACGGGGCCAGATACCGCACGGGTTCGGGCACGGCCGTGGTGAGGATCTGGTGACGTCTCAGGAGCACGGTCGTGACCTCCGGCTTCGGGTACGACTGACTCATAAGCCGCCTCGCCGCCGTCGCCGTCGTCGTACTGCGGTTCGCCGGATTGGCTGGGGCGTTGGCTGGTATGCTGCTCTCGCGCGGCTGACGGGGCGTGTGTGGTGGCTGCGTCGTCTCGTCGGCGACCGATTCAAGACGGCTGCTCCGGATCGATAGGCGTCGCGGCTGGTTCGAGCAATCGGCCCCGCCTGGAGATCGGCGCACACTCCCCTCATTCTCTCTACCCCAGGCGTACACAGGAGCAGCAGTACGCGTCTACCCCCATCCGTTTGACCGCCGCCCGTTGCTGTTTTAAGGCTCCTAGAATTTGCTCGGACTATCGACCGAACGGTTCGCCCAAAGTCACAGGCGCCCCGTTGGATTCCTTGGGGTGTGGCTCCCTGCCATCGCGCCGTGTGGAGGGTGCAATCCCTCCCGACAGGCGACGTGCGCAGCGTGCGTCTTCGGTGACGCTACGCGGGAGAATCGAACCGCGCGATGAGGAGCGTGATGTTGTCCCGTCCGCCCCTCTCGTTCGCCTGGGCGAGCAACTGCCTGCACGCGCCCTCGGGGTCTGGTGCCGCAGACAGGATCGCGGCAATCGCGTCGTTCGGCAGCATTTCCGTGAGGCCATCTGAACAGAGCAGGAGCTGATCCCCGGCACGGATATCCAGGAGGTGGGTTTCGACGTCGACGCCGGTCCGCTCGCCCCCGACGACATTGGTGATGACGTGGCGCAGCGGATGCCCTTCCGCCTGTTCGGGCCGGAGGTTGCCCGTCCGAACCAGCTCCGCGGTCACGGTGTGATCCTCGGTCAGTTGATGGAGCGTGTTGTTCCGATACAGGTACGCACGGCTGTCCCCGACGTGCACGATGCATAGGTGCTTACCGAGATGGTAGGCGAGTGTCACAGTCGTGCCCATGCCGCTCAACTCAGGGTGCGCGGTCGCCTCGTTCACGACACGGGCATCGGCATGGCGAAGAGCCGCCTGAAACTGCGCCAGCGCATTCTTCGCTTCGGACTCATGCGTGTCGAGCGTATTCAGGGCGAAGTTCTCAATGGCGGCGACCGCCAGAGCGCTCGCCCGATCGCCAGCAGCCTGACCGCCCATGCCGTCCGCCACCACGAAAAGATGCGCGCGCCCGTCGCCGGTCTGCGCTTCGGGTTCGGGCAGGCTGGTCTGCCAGAGCCGCATCGTCTTGGCGAGCTCGGCGATCAGAAACTGGTCTTCGTTACAAGGTCGCACGCGGCCCGCGTCGGTGATGCCAAACGCGGCAACGCGCAAGGGATCACGTCGACCCGGGGGGTCGGTGATCGGGACGTTCACCGGTGCCGGGACCAGATGCCCAGCGCTGACACCGGGCTGTTCCAAGGTCCGTTCCAAGGTTGCTTGTGGTATCGCCATGACCCAACTCCCCGCCTGCGCCGCCGTCGAGCTGCCCCGATGTGCCCAAGGCGTTGCGCTCCCGGCTGCAGAACGCCCTTCAAACTGCGTACCACGCAGCCGGGCGTTTCCTGACGAATTAAGGCCGTCTTCTGGCCAGATTCAGATGGTCTGTGGCGTAGTGCCCCGTCTCGTGTCGAATGCACGAACGGCGTTGTATTCGAGAAGTACAGCTGCAGCGTCGATGGTGCTGCAAGGAACCGTCAATGGTGCTGCAAGGAACCGACGTGTCATTTCAAGACGAACGCCGTCGTGAAGAGCACCTGTCTCGGACGACCCGGATCGGCTGTGTCGCCGTCGCTGTTTTTCAGCCGCCCGCAAATTCGCCGGCGAACTGATGCTCTGCGGTGGGGTCCTCGCTCCGAACGTTGACCGCGCCGCCAATCGCCGTGCGACCGTAGAGCGCGGAGTTGGGCGGCTCGAACCACTTCGATGCTGCCCGCGTCGGTGATCGGCAGCGCAACGATCCGTGCGCCGTTGGTCGAGAGGGTCTGGGGCACGCCGTCGATGAGCAGGCGAAATGTCCAGGCTCCGACAGGAGAGTCCAGCTACCATCAGCACCGGCGGCTGCTCACGGAGGTGTTCGATGACAATTCGCCGAATCGTTGCACCGATCTTCGTCTCGGCCGGGCTTGCTTCCTTGTTGCTGACCCAAACCACTGGCGCGCAGGCGCCGGGCACTGGAACGGTGGCAGCAGCTGCAGGGATGGTGCATGGCAATCTCGCGCAGGTGATGCGAGGCATCCTCTTTCCGAATTCGAACGTCATCTTTTTCGCTCAGACTCAGGATCCCGCCGCCGTGAAACCGGAAGACGATCCCTCCATGGCGACCAATCCACTCGGTGGCGTTTACGGCGGGTGGCAGGCAGTCGAGAACAGCGGCGTGGCGCTGGCGGAGGCCGCAAATCTCCTGACCCTCTCCGGGCGGGTCTGCGCGAACGGCCGGCCCGTACCCGTCGAGAACGCCGATTGGAGAACTTACGTGCAAGAGCTTCGGGACGCAGGAATGGCGGCCTACAAAGCCGGGCAGTCGAAGAATCAGGATGCGGTACTCGAAGCGAGCGATCGGGTCGCGACAGCCTGCGCGAATTGCCACGATGTCTACAGGGAGAAAACGCCGGCGCAAGGCGGACTCGCGAATCGATGTGTGAAGTGAGCAGCCGCGATCCAGAAACCGCATGCTGGACGGTCTCATCCCTCCGCTGATCGTCATTGCCCTCACGCTGCTGTTGACTGCAGCAGGCCGGAGGCGACTCCGGCAGACCGACCATCCGGGGCTGGCGCCGCGCGACATCGCCATCGCGGTCGTCATCGCATGCGCGGCGGCAGCCCTCGAGCTCGGGATGGGCCGTCCGATGGCCTATCAACACGGTCCCGTGAGCCTGTGGTCGGGCGACATCAACAGCGACCAGAACTCGCAGCAGATTGCCGATCCGTACACCCTGACGCACGTGGTCCATGGCGCCGCGTTCTACGCGTTGACGCGGCTGGCCTTGCCTTCTGCATCCGTCGGCCTGCGCGCGATTGTGGCGATCGCGCTCGAGGCGGCGTGGGAGGTGTACGAGAACACTGACACGGTGATCAACCGGTACCGGTCCGCAACAATCGCGCGCGGTTACTACGGCGACAGCGTCATCAATTCGCAGGCCGACATGCTCGCCTGTGCGCTTGGCTTTTTTCTGGCCTGGCGTTTGCCGACGCGCGTGACAATTCTCGGGGTCCTGGTTGTGGAGATTGGGCTGGCTCTCTGGATCCGCGACAATCTGACGCTGAACATCATCATGCTGCTGTACCCGTCCGAAGCGGTCAAGCGCTGGCAGACGGGCGGCTAACTGACCGTCGCGCCGGCACGCCGCCCTCAGCTATGCTGGGTGGCGTCTCCTCCACGTGGTAAGAGTCGTTCCGTATGGCGAAACCCACGTCAGCCGTCACCCGAACGACGCATCCGGTTCCCGTGGCCGTGGAAGGCTCGACAGAGCTGCTCACGGCGTCACAGGTCATTGCGAGCCCGGAGACCAGGCTCGAGTACCGTATCGAGCGGTTGATTGGCCGGGGTGGCTTCGGACAGGTCTACCTGGCAACGCGCCGCGGTCGTTCCTCGCGCGTGCCGCGACGCGTCTGCATCAAGGTGAGCACGCACATCGACGGCTGGCTGCGCGAAGCCTATTTCGGACAGCTGCTCGACGGGCATCCACGCGCCATTCACGTGTACGACATGTTCTCGCTCGTCCGTGGCGATGGACGGGTGCTCTACTACCTCGCCATCGAATATGCGCCGGGCGGCGATCTCAGCGCGTTTCTGGCCCGCGCCGAGAGGGGATGGGCCGAAGTGCCGGCGCGACGGGAAATCGCGGGCATCCTGGAGGTGCTCGGCAAGCTGCATCGCGGCCAGCTGCTGCACCGCGATCTGACGCCATTGAACGTCTTCGTGTGTGACAACCGGCGGTTGAAGCTCGGGGATTTCGGGATCGTCCGCCACCAGGGCGACCGCCGGGGCGTCACGGCACGCACGCTGAATCGATCGATGGTCCCGAGCGATCTGCTGGCATCAGCCGCCCCGAAATGGCAGACGCGCGACGACGTGTATCAGGTGGGGCAGCTACTGGGGATGCTGGTCAAGGGCGATGCGCGCACACGCATTCGGCCGCACGAAGTACGCCTGCTCCCGTGCAGCGATCACTTGAAGGAAATCGTCTACCGGTGCATCGGGGAGCGGCGCAAGCGCTACGAGACCGCCGACGAGCTCATCGAGGCGCTGCGCCGGCCGCCGGCGCGGCTGACGGCCGGAATCCTCCGCAGCCTGAAAGGCGTGCACCTCGCCTTCACCGGAATTCTCAGCCGGCCGCGGCGCGACGCCATGCTGGCCGCCCGCCGCGCCGGCGCGGTGGTTCACGGGATGCCGTCTGCGCAAACGACGGTAGTCGTTCGCGGGAGACCCAATGCGCGCCAGGCCGCGGGTCGGGAGGGCGGCTTGAAGCTCATGGAGATCAAGCGGCTTCGCGAACGGGGACACGCCATCACCTTACTGAACGAGACACAGTTCTGGCGTCTGGCCCGCACCCGTTGAGGCCGCGACGAGTCCACCGGATCACTTCACCGGCTTGAACCGCACGAGCGTCGTCGCGCCGCCCTTGCTCTCGATTTGCAGCGCCTGCGCGTCACCGGCTTCGGTCTGCTCGAGTCGCACATGCGTCACCTGCTCCACGCTGTGCGTAATGTGATCGTCCGCGCCGCGCGCGACCGCCACCCAGATCGTGTCGTCGTTCGGTTCGGCGGACACGCCGACGAGCGGCAGGTTGTTGGCCGCGACCTGCGCCCCGACTTCGGCATCCAGCACCTCGACGCGAACGGGCGTGCCCGTGTACTGCCGACTGAATTCGTCGAAAAAGTCAGGCCACTCTGCGCGCTTGATTTCACGGGTCTGCATAGGCGTGTTCCCTCCGACCGTCCGGTCTCGTGTCAGGCAGTCAATCGTCATGGTCCCTTGTTCGCTCTGGGAACGCTGTTACGCCTCTGGTTGCGGGATTGGACGACGCGAGGACATCGGCCCTTGCGGCCCGCCACTGATGAGGCAGTCGAACATGAAGGTTCGATGAAGAGATTGTTGACGAAATCTAGACAGGAGAGAGACATTATTTGACGTGGCGGTAATGCCGGCTTTTGAGTAATCTTCAACCTCAGGCGACTCAATTCGCCGGTCGTACGCGGGGAAGGTTTCGGAACCGGGCAGGGCGCGGACTGTCGGGACAGCCGTTCATGTTTGCGAGTCGAACAGGAGAGTGGAGATGCTGAAGAAGAGTAAGTGGGTGCTCGTCGTTCTCGCGTTGGCGGCATTGGCCGTGGCGCCGCAGCTGGCCCAGGAAAAGGGCGGCGATGACGCGACCGGTCCGTACAACGTCGTGGCTGGCTGGCCGGAGAATCCCTGCGGCGAGGGTTACACGTTCGGCTCGACGGCTGGAATCTTCGCGGAGAATCCGAACAAGGTGTTCATTTTCCAGCGCGGATGCCTGCCGGCGCTCAAGGATGGCGGCGGCGTGGGCGGCCTGACCGATCTCGACCCGAGCGCAACGCGTCGGGCTACGACCTGTCCGCGAAGGACCCGGAGCGGCAGCCGCGCTGGGACAACGTGCTCTACATCGTGAATCGTGACGGCAAGAAGATTGGCTCCTGGGAGCAGCACAACCAGCGCTTCGTGCGGACTCACAAGGTGCTGCATCAGCCCGTACGATCCCGAGAAGCATGTCTGGCTCGTGGACGACGGGGCGCATACCGTCATGAAGTTCACGAACGACGGCTCGAAGCTCGTGATGCAGCTCGGCGAGCACAAGGTGCCGGGCTACGACCCGACCCATTTCGCGCGTCCGACCGACGTCGCGTGGCTGCCAGACGGCACGTTCTTCGTGAGCGACGGCTACACGAATACCCGCGTCGCGAAGTTCGACAAGAACGGCAAGTACCTGTTGACGTTCGGCGAGAAGGGCACACCGCCCAACGAGAAGCGTCCGGGCTACATGAACACGGTGCACTCGATCGCGATCGACAACAATCGCCGGGTGTATGTGGCCGACCGCGCGAATTCGCGCATCCAGATCTTCGACGAGAACGGCAAGTTCATCGAGATGTGGAACAACGTGCGGCGTCCGTACTACATCATGATGTCGAAGGATCAGCACCTGTGGGTGTCTGACGGCACCACGCAGAAGTTCACGAAGTTCGACCCCGACCGGGAAACTTCTCGTCGTCGTGGGGCACGTTCGGTGCGATTGCCGGGCGGCTTCTACGGCGTGCATCAGTTCCACGTCGACAGCGAGGGCAACCTCTACACGGCGGACGTGCACATCGGCCGGCCGCAGAAGTTCACGCCGAAGCCGGGCGCGGATCCAGCAAGGCTGGTCGGCGTCGGTCTCTACCCGATGTCGGGCGGCACGACGACGGCGCGGTAGCGTCGAAGCTCGTTACCCAACCCTTGACGGGGCGGCGTTCAATCGCCGCCCCGTTTTTTTGTGTCTGATTCCCACCGCTCCGGCTGCAATCCTTTTCGTCCCGCCGCACGTAGACAGGAAGAAGCATCAAAAGGTCGATCATGGTCGCTACCTGGCGCGTCTGCCTCGGTCTCGCCATGCTTGCCGCCGGCCTCGCGCCGAGGCAGGCGCAGGCTCAGCAGACAGGATCGGTCCTCGGCCGGGTGGTCGATCAAACAGGAGGCGCCCTTCCGGGCGTGACGGTCGAACTGCAGACTCGACCCGGCGCGACCCGGTCGTCACGCTCACCGAGCTGAACGGGTCGTACCGGGTCGATGGCGTCGCTCCCGGATCCGGAAGTCTGCTCTTCCGGATGATCAACTTCGCGCCCGTTCGCCGTGAGATCACGGTCGTCGCCGGACAGAGGGCCGCGGTGGATGTCACGCTCGCGCTCTCGCTCAGCGCGGACGTGACGGTGACGGGCACCCGCACGTTTCGCAATCTGGCCGATCAGCCGGATCCGGCCGCGAACCTCGTGGGCGTCGCTGTCGCGGCGAGCCAGGGCGCGATCACGGCGCGCCAGCTGGAGGGACGGCCCATCATGCGGGCCGCCGAAGTGTTCGAGACCGTTCCCGGTCTCGCCATCAGCCAGCACAGCGGCGAGGGGAAGGCCAACCAGTACTACCTGCGGGGCTTCAATCTCGATCACGGCACCGATTTCTCGGCGACGGTTGCCGGTGTGCCGGTCAACATGCCCACACATGGGCACGGACACGGGTATGCGGACGCGAATTTCCTGATTCCCGAGCTGGTGAGCGGCGTGCAGTTCCGCAAGGGGCCTTATTACGCGGAGGACGGCGATTTCTCCGCTGCGGGCTCTGCCAACGTCAACTACGTGACGACGCTCGATCGTCCGATCATGCGGGTGAGCGGAGGTGAGGATGGCTGGGCGCGTGTGCTCGCCGCGGCCTCTCCGGCCATCGGCGCCGGTCATCTCCTGGCGGCCTTCGAGTTCGACCAGAACGACGGGCCCTGGACCTTGCCAGAGGATTTTCGCCGTGTGAACGGCGTGCTTCGGTATTCGCGGGGTGACGCCGCCAACAACGTTTCGGCCACCGCCGTCGGCTACAGCAGCAAGTGGGATTCGACGGATCAGGTGCCGGCTCGGAGCCTGGCGTCAGGGCAGGTTTCGCGCTTCGGCACCATCGATCCGAGCAATGGCGGCCGTACCCATCGCTTCAGCCTGTCAGCAGACGTCCAACGTGGCGCAGCATCGGCGACGACGCGCGCCAGCGCGTTCGTCCTGAGCTACGGGCTCAACCTGTTCTCCAACTTCACATATTTTCTGGACGACCCCGTCGATGGCGACCAATTCGAGCAGGCGGACGAGCGCATCGTCCTGGGCGGCCGCGTCACGCATCGTCGTCTTGGGCGTTTCGCGAAGTTTCCGGGTCGAGAACGCCATTGGCCTCCAGGTGCGGGACGACACCATCGGCACGGTCGGGCTATACCACACTCGCGAGCGCGAGCGGCTGTCCACGGTTCGCGAGGACCGTGTGGACCAGACGTCGCTGGGTGTCTTCGCGCAGTCCGAGATCGAGTGGCTGCCGCAATTTCGCACGACCCTCGGCCTTCGAGGCGACGTGTTTCGCTTCGACGTCGCGAGCAACGTGCCGGCAAACAGCGGCGCCGAGTCGGACGGACTCGTCAGTCCCAAGTTCTCCGCGGTGATAGGTCCCTGGGCCGGCACCGAGTTCTACGTCAACGCGGGCCTCGGATTTCACAGCAACGACGCGCGCGGCGCGACCATCCGTATCGATCCGGCCAGCGGCGAACCCGCCGAGCGCGTCACGCCGCTCGTGCGCGCGCGGGGAACCGAGGTCGGATTGCGAACCGTCCGGATCCGGGGCCTGCAGTCCACCGCCACGGTGTGGATGCTGGGCATCGACTCGGAGCTGCTGTTCGTGGGCGATGCGGGGACGACAGAAGCCAGCCGTCCGAGCCGGCGCTACGGCATCGAGTGGACCAACTACGCGCGCCTCGCACCGTGGCTCACCGTGGACTTCGACGTGTCCTTGTCGCACAGCAGGTTCACGGACTTCGATCCTTCCGGCAATCGAATTCCGGGTGCGGTCGAGCAGGTCGTGTCGGGTGGCGTGACCGTCGAGCCTCTTCGCCACCTGTTCGGGGGGCTCCGCCTGCGCTATTTCGGGCCGCGGCCGCTCATCGAGGACGACAGCGTCCGCTCGGAATCGACGTCGCTGGTGAACGCCGCGCTCGGCTACCGCTTCTCGAACCGCGTGCGGCTTGTGACGGAGATGTTCAATCTGTTCGACGCCGAGGACAGCGACGTCGACTATTTCTATCGTTCACGTCTGCCTGGCGAGCCAGCCGAGGGAGTTGACGACATCCATCTGCACCCGGTGCTGCCGCGAAGCGTGAGAGTCAACCTGCAGTTCGAGCTCTGAATTCGACGTGGACTGGTGGAGGACTACCAGTCCGGCCACGCCTTGACCCAACCCGCAGAGAACGTCGTTCGGCCGTCGGTCACCGAATGCGCGACATCCGCACGGATCTCGGTGTCATAACCGGCCGCCGCCAACCTGATGCCCGCTCCGACGTCCACGAGAAACGGCGACGAGCCGCCGTCGGCTCGTGCCCATGCCTTCGCGCTATCGATGAAGACCGCGCCGCCGAGTCGAACGAGGCGCTTCGCCGGCCGCCATTTCTGGACTTCAGCCGTGAGGTACACGAGCTTGCGGCCGAACGCTTCGCCCTGGACGACTCCGTCGTCGAGGAGCGGGTGGGCCCGGAGCGGGACCGACCGCGTATGCCCGGACCCTGCGCCGGGCCAGACGCCCAGGGGCGCCTCACGGCTGGCGAGCTGAACACCGGCGCGGCCGAAAGCCTGAAAGGTCGTCGCCTCGTGGGTCGAGGCGCGCCAGGCCGTGTCGAGGGCCACGCGCGAAAACTGGGCCCCTGACAACCACGACTCTCCGTCCAGTCTGACCGCTCCGCGATCCCCCAGGAGGCGAAGCTCGGGCCCGCCCCCGACCGAGTAGGTGAGGCCGCGATCGCTCCAGCGATCGAGTCCGACGCGGCCGGTGACCCATAACGAGGGATGAATCCAGTCGTCGATCCGCAGCGTGCCGCGCGAGCGTTCCTCACGCACGGTCACAGCACCGCCGTACGCCTGTCGATCCCACAGCGCGTCCACCGTCCAGTTGCCCGGCAGCCCCGAGGGGTGTGGCACACTCATTTCGAGCATGCCGCGCGGCCGTTCGTGTGCCCAGCGCCACCTGCCGATCCAGACCTCGCCAGCCCCAAGCGGACTCGACACACGACCGATCAACTCGCGACCGAACGTGGCCTGGAGCGCAGTCGCGATCAGCGACGTCGGCGCGCGGTCGAACAATGGCCGTTCGACCACGGCGGCGCGAAGGTTTGCCGAGCCACCGGCGATCGGTTGGTAGTCGAGCGCGGCCGACGTGAGCGCGGGGAGCTCGTCGAGGCGGCGGCGTGCGAGCTGCAGACTCCCGCGCGTCAGGACTGAACCGGGCTCGTGCGCGATGGTATCGGCGATACTGCGATACGGCACTCGGATCAATCCTTCGACTTCGACCAGATCGATCCGTGGGTTGCCAATAGCGTTCCAGGCCGTCAGCGCGCCGTCCCGGTCGCCTTCCAGGTAACGGCTGGCTGCCAGAAGTTCCCACGCATGCTCGTCGTCTGGATCGAGCTGCACGGCCCGTGCAGCCGCAGCTCGAGCCTCCGGCCATCGCTTCTGGAGCAGTTTCAGACCGGCGAGCTCACGCTCGGGCGCCGCCTCGCCTGGACAGCGCGCGATCGCGCTGGTGAGCGTCCGTTCCGCGTCGGCAAGCCGGCCTGCGCCCGCCTCGGCCACGGCTCTGGAGGTGAGTTCGGCGCACAGATCAGACACGCGCTCCTGACCCGCCGCCTCGGCCGAGCGCGGGACCGGGCCGCGCGCTTCTGCAGGGCTTTCCACTGACCCGGCGCCAATGCCGCTCGGACTGCTTGGCTCGCCGGGCAATACCAGCAGTGCCCATCGTCCGCCGGCACTCCAAGCCTGGTCGAACCTGTCGACGGCCATGCGCCTGAATGGCGCGCGTGCCGGATCATGAAACACGATCCGATTGCCGAGCATGCCGACGACCACCACGTAGTGATAGCGCGATGCAGAGAGCCGCAGGAGCACTACCACCGGTCGTCCGCGCTCGAGGTGGTGCCTCAGATCGACAATCGACCCACTGAAGGCCACGGACCGGTAACCGCGGACGATGGGCGCAAGCGCGAGCGAGGCCGTGTCGATTCCGCCCTTCGCTTCGTCTACGAGCGCCGTGAAGTCTTCGGCGTACACCCCTTGCGCACCCCAGTATCGCAGCACCATGGCCAGCGCCGCGCCGCCGCACAGATTCTCCGCTTGTGCGAGATACGGAACGCGCGCCAGAAGGCTCACGTCAGCTGGTGCTGCAGACGTTCGATCTGCCGCCCGATCGGCCGCGCGCGCGTCGCGGGACGCGGCCAGCAGCAGAACCGCGAGCAGGGCGCCGGCGGCTCCGGCACGCGGCAACCCGTGTGCACGGCGGGAACGTCGGCCGATCCGGTGGGCGTTGCTGGTCATGTCGTGTGACCGACCACTGCAAGGACGCGGCGGCCTGGCGCGGTATTCAGTCCACCGCAACCACGATGAGGATCACGACCAGCAGCGCAATGATGATGATGGTGGCCGAGATTCTAAACGTCTGGCCTCCCCGGAGGCCGTCCTGGACGGCACGAGACTGGGCGGCGAGCCTGGCAAGTTCTTCGCCTTGGAGGGCCTGGATCGCCCCTTCGGCGCGATCCAGGGGGACGCCCAGATCTTCGGCGAGCTCTCGGACCCGGGGGATTTGGAGCGTTTCGAGAACGACAGCGCGATCGGCGCGCTGTTGGTCGTCCTGGGCGGTTATCAGATCGTGGATCTGCTGCTGGCCGGCGATGTGTCGCTCTTGCGCCGCCAGTGAAGGCACGGCCGACAGGAAGGCGAGGAGAACAATCAGCGACGTGCGCATAGGCAAGTAAGACACAAGCGACCTCCTGAGATGCGGCAGCACAGGATGGTCACGTTTGCCCGCGGTGCACGCAGGCTGACCACCGGACAGAGGCGTACCGCCGTCTCGGCGCGAGCTTGCATGATGCGTGCCCGGCGCCGTCGGTCGAGCTGGAAGTGTCTGGTGGTGTTAGCGCCCGCAGGACTCGGTCGTTGATCGTGCGAAACGGTAGTGCTCGATCAGCGCCGACACGTCAATCGGATTTCGCTCGTCGTCCCGGCGTTCCGTGCGCACGACCAGCGCGCGGCACTGGATCCGGATCAGTTCATGCGAGCCGGAAAGTGGAAAACTCACTTCGATCCGAGTGTTCGGTTCGAGCGGTTCGGTGGCCGAGAATCGGATGCCGCTCCCGCTGATATTCACACTGACCCCGTCGCGCCACGTCGTGGCACCAACGGCGCGAAAACGTACGGGCAGTACCAGCGTGAACCGGGTCTGGCGGCGGCGATGGCGATCGACGCCAGACTCGGTGGCCACAAAGCTTACGCGTCCGACGAGAGATTGGTGAGCGATAGCCTGCTCCTGAGTGATTGTGCCGAAGGGTCGATGCCGCCAGCCGCAGTGCCAAGGGGGATCCGAGCCGTTCGGAGGTCTCAATCATCGAGGATAGGGGGTCCGATGGTGCCGGGGGAATGGCCCAGCTGTGGGGGGCCTGAGGGGCACCTACGAGGCTCAATGCAAGGCTATCGGCAGGGTCGTCAGTCGGTCGCGAGCGTATTTGAGGCGCGGTCGGGTCTCAGTGCCCTGAGCGGGTTACTCCGCCCCGTGGGAAGGGGCCTACGCGGTGTCGACCAGCTGATGGTGGACGGCGTAGAGCGCGAGCTCGAGACGGTTCGACACTCCGAGCTTGTTGAAAATGTTGGTGACGTGGTGCTTGACGGTGTCCTCGCTGAGCGTCAGCTTCTGGGCGATCTCCTTGTTCGTGTACCCCGAGACAATCTCGGTCAGCACTTCGAGCTCGCGCTTGGTGAGGCCGAACTTCTTGCGTTTGTCTGCCTTGCCCTCTGGCGCGAGCGTGCGCAACGTGTCGACCAGGTCGGCCACTGCCTCGCGTCCGACCCAGGTACTGACCGTCCATCACACAGCGAATGCTCTTGAAGAGCAGGCGTGTTGCGGCATCCTTCATGACCACGCCGCGTGCGCCCAGTTGTAGCGCGGTCACGATCTCGGCCTTTTCGACGGCGGCCGTGAGGAGAATCGCCCGGGTTGGATGGCCGGCATCGGCCAGCTCCTTGAGCGTGGCCAGTCCTGGCAGCTTCGGCATCGTGACGTCGAGGAGCAGGACGTCGGGATGGAGCTGGTTGACGAGCGTGAGGGCTTCTTCGCCGTCGGCAGCCTCGCCGACAATCTGAAAGCCCGGCTCGGCCTCGAGCAGTTTTCGCAGGCCATCCCGGAAGATGGGATGGTCGTCCGCGATCAGAATGCGGATTGACGGCTCAGCCACGAAAGTCCCTGGGCAACGTAATCTCCATGCGGGCTCCCTGTCCGGGCGTAGATTCTATCGCGAGATCCCCTCCCAGCGTGCGGACACGCTCCTTGATCACCACGGGTCCCTTGCGCCGCTGGTCGAGCTCCGACTGCGTAAAACGGCCCTCGAACTTGAATCCCTGCCCGTCGTCGTCAATCACCAGCTTGAACTGGCCTGTTTCCGCGGAGAATCGCACGACGACGTGGGTGGCCCCGCTGTGCTTACGGACGTTGACCAACGCCTCCTGGACGATGCGCGCGATTTCGCGGCTCACGCGGCCTGGAAGAGTCACTTCGGGCAGGTCGGACACGAATTGCGCCGAAATACCCGTTTCGCGCTGAAACCGATCGACCAGATTGGCGAGAAAATCGAGCAGTTCTTTGGGTTTCAGATCCGGCGGCCGCATCTGCTGCATCAATTCGCGCAGATTCAGGATCTCCTCGTGAATCAGGCTCTGGATGTGCGCAAGATCGCCCTCTATCGAGTCGGGCGATGTGGCCAGCTTGCGCTGCAGGACGGACAACTGCATCTCGATGCTAATCATCGACTGGATGACGCCGTCGTGCAGTTCGCGCGCCACGCGGGCTCGTTCGATGGCTCCCGCCCGCGACCGCAGCCGGCGGAAAAGATAGACGCCGTGAATGACCGGGGCCGCCTGCCGCACCAGCGTCTGGAGAAAATGCAGCCCTGAAATCACGCTCGTGCCGATGGCAGCGTCGGTGACGAACGAGCGCCAGTGCCATTCGTCGCCGATCCTGGCTGAAATGCACTCGAGCGTCTGGAACGGATAGCGCTCACAGAAGGCGGACGGAATCTGCACCGTCGCATGATCGAGCTGTCCCTGATCGTCGAGCGTGATGACTTCCACGTCGGCGCCGGGTCGACTGACACGTCCGGCATGCCATGAGAGCCGTGGCGCTTCGAAGAAATACGTGTCGGTCTGGCCCCGTGGCACCTCGGTCGGCCGGCTCGACCGAATCAGGCCGTCGGCATCGCTCTGGGTTTCCCAGAGAAAAACCTGAGCGCTGGCCAGGTCCTGGACGGCAAAGAGCGTCCGGGTGGCTCGACACGTGTCGAGGATTTCTGTCGCCAACAATTCCATGGCGGCCCGAAGCCCGCGCTCGGCCTGAATCTTCGACATGATCGAGGCTACCGCCTCGACCTCAGCGCGCAGCTGCTTTTCGCTGCGCGCGAGATAGCCGAGGAGCAGACCGAAGATCATCAGATAGACCAATTGCATGATCAGGCGGTTGACGTCGAACGGTCCTCGAAGGAGCGCCGGGCCAGTACGCGCGGCGACGTTGGCGGCCAGCACGAACAGGAGGGTAGCCACAGCCGTGGTGAGAAGGGTTTCCCAGAACTCCCAGCGATACGCGGCGCTCAGGAGCACGAAGACATAGAACAGGAAGAACGGGCTGTTCGGACCCTGCGTGACCAGCGCGATGAGGGTGGCCCAGATCAGGTCGACGGCATGAATCGCGACCTGAAGGGTCGTGGTGGGATGCCACCGGGTGCGCAGCAACAAGAACAGCACGGCGCTATATGCCACGTAGACGGCGAGCAATCCGTTGGCGATGCTGATGAGATGCCGGGGTTGTGTGGCATCCACGTAGACGGCAGTGAAGCCGGCCAGGCCGAGAAACAGTCGGGCGGAGGCAATGACCCGCTCGACATGGCGTCTCTCCTGAGGGTCCGCCGAGACCTCCACCGACCGGAGCGACAGCATCGAATGACGAAAAGCCGATCGGTTCAGAAGGCGACCCCTTTCAGCTTGTCCAATCGATCACACTGACGATGTCCGAGAAATCGTCGGTCCACGTTCGGACATCGGGCCTGGAAGTCAAGGGCACCCACTGCGAATTCTGTCCGATCGCACCGAGATCCTCGCGGTTTCTGGCGAGCACGACCCATGTCGACGAAAGTTTGCCCTCGAGCTCCTGCTGACTCGAGACCGTGTCGTCGGGCTCGATCACCCCGGTGATTCCCATTTCGCGCACCAGGTTCGCCAGCACCGGCTCGAGGTCGAGATAGCGATTCGAGATGTGCACGGCAATCACACCGCCGGGACCGAGCTTGCGGAAGTACATGGCGACGGCTTCGCGCGTGAGAAGGTGAACCGGGATGGCGTCGGAGCTGAATGCGTCCAGAACAATAACATCGTGCGACGAGTCGGGCGCAGCCGCCAGTGACAACCGAGCGTCGCCGATGATGATGCGGAAGTCGCCGATGCAGTGGGTCAGGTAGCTGAAATATCGCGGCTCCCTGGCTATCCGTTCCATGGCTGGATTGACCTCGTAGAACATCCAGGTCTGACCCGGACGGGCGTACGCCGCGAGCGCGGCGGTGCCGAGCCCGACGATCCCCACGCGCGACTTGGCATGGCCGCCGACGAAGCTCTCGAAGAGCTGTCCGATCGGGCCGCTGGAATGGTAATACGAGGTGGGACGGCAACGAAGCTCCTCGGCCTTGAATTGGGAGCCGTGGTTCGTCGTCCCGTTGAGCAGCTTCATCTGCGGCCCTTCGTCGATCACCTGATGAATGCCGAAAAAGGTTCGTTCGGCGTGGATCACCTTTTCGGTGCTCGAAGGAATCCACGCCGAGCAGATGAAGATCGCCGCCAGGCCGAATGCCGACCGTCGTGGGGCTCTCGCCAAGACAACCCATGCCGCAAATGGCAGGGCGAAAACCTGGATGAACCCACGAAACGAGTCGGTGCCGACACCGCGTCTCTCAGCCACCGTGCCCAGAAGCCATACCAGCAGTCCCACCAGCGCCGCGACGCTCACATCGAACAGCCAGTCGATGGACACGCCCCTTTCTCGATGGTGGCTCCGTCGTCGTCTCGGCTTCAGAGTCGGCTACCGGCCTCGTCGGACGAACGAGGCATGCCAGCACGAGACCGAGAGGATACTCGGCCGCCGTCGTGAAGAGCAGTGGCGCAACGAGCGTGTTGAATAGCCCGCCGAGCGCGCCCCCGGCCGACATCCACAGATAGAAATCCGTGAGATGCGCTGACGATGGCCGCGTCCGCGCGAGCTCGCCGTGGCAGACCATGGCGGCGATGAATAACGTCAGCAGATGAACGGGGATGATGCTCGGAGCCGGCATGGTGTCGCGGACGACGGCGAGAACGGACGGGATGATGGCGAGGGGCAGGATGGCCGCGAGCGCGTGGTGGGGAAGGATCTCACGTCGCGCGAAGACGAGGACGAACGTCAACAGGTAGATGGCCAGCGGCACGACCCAGAGCAGCGGCACCGCCGCAATATCGGTGGTGATGAGCGTGTTCGTGCTGAGCATGAGGCTCGACGGCACGGCGGCCAGCGCGAGCCATCGAAGCCGTGTTGACCAGGAAATCGCGTTCGCGCGAACGGTGCTGGTCGCTCCGGTCACGTGGCTCGTGGCTCCTGCCGATCTTCGGACGAACGAGGCACACACCAGGGTCAGGAGCACAAAGACGCCGTATCCAATCGCCCATAGCCGGCGCTGCGTCGAGAGGCTGAGGCCGGGCTCGACGAGCAGCGGATATGCCAGGAGCGCAAAAAGACTTCCGCCGTTGCTCGCGGCATAGAGAAAGTATGGGTCGCGGGCACTCCAATGGGTCGTCGAGCCGAACCATCGCTGGAGGATGGGCGCACTCGTCGCCAGAGCGAAGAACGGCAGTCCGACCGACACCGTCAGTACGAGGCACAGCCAGGCAAACGGATGACGATCGGGCGCCACGGGGACGAGGTTGCGGATCTGAACGGGCAACACGAGCAGGGGGAGCAGCAGCACCGTGGCATGAGTCCAGGCAAGGCGGCGCAGGCTCATTCGACGTGTCACGTGGGAATAGAGATATCCGCCGACGAGGGCGAGCTGGAAGAAGACGATCGACGTGTTCCAGATCGCGGGTGTGCCCCCCAGCTGAGGCATCAGCATCTTCGCGAACATCGGCTGCACCAGGAACAGCAGCGCGGCGCTCAGCGACAGCGTGAGGGCGAACAGGAACAGCATCAAGGTGACGCCCGGATCACGTCGACCTGATCGCCTGGGCGTGTTCCCGAGAGATCGAGGGCAGGCGCTCCACCAACGCCACGTCTATCGGGAAGCGCATGAAGAACGTGCGGATCGAGTTGCAGGGTGCGATGATGCGTCTCAACGGTCGAGGCCACGACAAGGCCCGTGCGCCCGCTCCGAACCCCGTGAACATCCCCGGGTGTGCCAGCAGCCCTGACAGAAACGAACCCGATCGGGTCATCAGAACTTCTAAGTATATCTGCTGATAGCGCCCGATCCGGGCGGGACCGGTCACAGCGTTTTGAGCCTGCCTCTATAATGAGCGCGCGGATGGCCTCGCGAAGTGTGACGCGCCGGCTCGGTCAGCTCCTCGTCGGGAGTTTTCCTGGCCACACTCTGTCGCCAGAGCTGCGATCGCTCGCGCGTGAGTTCGATCTGGGGGGCATTATTTTCTTTGCGCGTAACGTGGAAGCACCCGAGCAGGTCGCCGAGGTGTCGCGCGAGGCTCAGGAGCTTTCGCGTGAGCTTCCCTTGTGGGTCAGCGTCGACCAGGAGGGCGGCCGCGTCGCACGCTTGAAGCGGCCCTTCACGGAATGGCCGCCGATGGCGGCGCTCGGCAGAAGCGGGGATGCGGCGCTGGCCCGGCGTTTTGCAGCGGCGCTCGCCGCCGAGCTGAAGGCCGTCGGAATCTCGCTCGACTTCGCGCCGGTGCTCGACGTCCTGACCAATCCGAAGAATCCCGCGATCGGGGATCGTGCGCTCGCGGATCAGGTCGATGTCGTCACCGAACTGGGGGTGGCGATTCTCGAGACGCTGCAGGAGCAGGGCGTGGCGGCGTGCGTCAAGCACTTTCCTGGCCATGGCGATACCGGCGTGGACTCGCACGTGGACCTGCCTGTCGTCGAGCACGACCTCGATCGGCTGCGTGCGATCGAACTAGTGCCGTTCCGGGCGGCCATTGCGGCCGGCGCGGCCGGCGTTCTCGTGTCACATGTCCTGACGGTTGCGCTCGACGAGCAGGCGCCCTCGTCGCTGTCGAAGAGAGTGGTGCAGGACCTGCTGCGCGACGAGATGGGTTTCGAGGGGCTCATCTTCACAGACGACCTCGAGATGAAGGCCATCACGAACCGGTACGATCTGGCGGATGCGTCGGTGAAGGCGATTGCTGCCGGGTGCGATCAGCTGCTCATCTGCCAGGGCAATGTGGCGGAGCAGGTCCGCGTGTTGGAGGCACTCGTGCACGCCGTGGAGGCGAACGCGCTGCCATCGACCAGAGTCGAAGACGCCCTGCGCCGCCAGCGCTTGGCGAAGGAGGCCTTTCTGTTGAGGACGAGACCGCGCGTGACCGCTGCATGGCGCGCCGTCGTGGGCGCACCGCTTCATCAGGCTGTGGCCGAGGAGATCGCGAGGTTTCTCTAGGCCTGCCCGATGCAGAAACCTCGCGCCCTCCGGCCAGGCGATCGCCTGGCGATCATCGCGCCAGCCAGCCCGTTCAACGCTCAGGAATTCGAGGCGGGTCTCATCGAGGTTCGCGCGCTGGGCTTCGAGCCTGTGTTCGATGAATCAGTCTTCCAGCGCCTGGGGTATGTGGCCGGGCCCGCCGGACTCCGGGCCGAGGCATTTCTCCGGGCCTGGCAGGATCCGTCCATCGCCGGGCTGTTGGTGGTGCGAGGCGGGTACGGAAGCGTACAGATTCTTCCGCATCTCGAAGCGCATGTGCTCCGGAAGACGCCGAAGGTCTTCGTCGGGTACAGCGACCTCACGTCCCTGCTGACTTTCTTGACCCTGCAGAGCGGCATTGTGGCGTTTCATGGACCGACCGTCGCCGGCAGGCTGGACCGGGGCGCGCGCGGCTACGATCGCGACAGTTTCGTGAGGGCGTTGACCGAGGCGTTTCCGCTCGGCGAGCAGTCGTCAAACGGCATGCTGGCGGTACGCCCCGGCGAAGCCGCGGGTGTGCTCGTCGGCGGCACGCTGACGCAGATCGCGGTCTCGCTCGGGACGCCTTTCGCCTTCGATCCTCCGAAGGGCTCGGTGTTGTTCCTGGACGAGGTGGGCGAGCGCCCGTACCGGCTGGATCGCATGCTGACCCAGTTGAGGCTGGCCGGGATCCTCGGCCGGGCCAACGCCATCGTGTTCGGGGAGTTGCCGGGCTGCGATGAGCCTGGCGGCAGTTTGACCGCGCGCTCGGTCATTGCCGAGCTGTTCCGGGAGTTTCCGGGTCCCGTGCTCGTCGGGTTTCCCTCCGGACACACGAACGGCCCGGCGCATACGCTGCCGCTCGGAGTCCGTGCCCGCGTGATCGCCGCGCCGACGCCTCGGTTGATTATCGAAGAGGCCGCCGTCGAGCCCTGATGCGCGTCCACCTGATTGGTGTCTGCGGCACGGCCATGGCCACGCTGGCCGCTCTGCTCAAGTCGCGCGGCTTCGACGTCTCAGGGTCGGATCAGGACGTCTATCCACCCATGAGCGATTTCCTCGCCGGGCAGGGCATTGCCATGCTTCAGGGCTATCGCGCCGAGCACGTGACGGACCATCTCGACCTGGTGGTTGTCGGCAACGCCATCTCGCGAGGCAACCCGGAGCTCGAGACCGTGCTGGACCGGAAACTTCGCTATTGCTCCCTGCCGGAGGCCGTTCGCGACTATTTTCTCCGCGATGCGCGCTCCATCGTCATCGCCGGCACGCATGGCAAGACCACGACGACCGCGCTGACAGGGTGGCTCCTGATCGACGCCGGCCGCGACCCGAGCGTGTTCGTCGGTGGCATTGCTGCCAACCTGGGCCCGAACGGTGCAAGCTTCCGGGTTGGGTCGGGCGGCGACTTTGTCATCGAAGGTGACGAGTACGACTCGGCGTTCTTCGACAAGACCGCCAAGTTCCTGAAGTACCTGCCCGATATCGCGGTGGTCAACAACATCGAGTTCGACCACGCCGACATCTACCGATCGCTCGACGAGATCAGGCTGGCGTTCCGCCGTCTGGTGCTGCTCGTGCCTCGGAGGGGGCTGCTGCTGCTCGGGGCCGACAGCCCCGATGCGGCGGCGCTGGCAACGTCGGCACTGAGCCGGGTGGAGACGTTCGGATTGAGCGAGCATGCCGACTGGCAGGGACACAGCGTCCAGATCCAGGACGACGGGACGAGGTTCAGCGTTCGACATCAGGGGAAGGCATTCGGGAGCTTCATGGTGCCGCTCGTCGGCGCCCATAACGTGCGGAACGCCCTGGCCGCCCTGGCGGTTGGTGCCGAGGCGGGATTGAGTGCCGAGCAAATGGCCGAGGGGCTGCGACGATTTCGGGGCGTGAAACGGCGTCTCGAGGTGGTCGGCGAGATCCGCGGTATCACGGTGATCGACGACTTCGCGCATCACCCGACGGCCATCTCCGAAACGCTGGCCGGGCTTCGACGAGCGCATCCCTCACGAAGGATCTGGGCGATCTTCGAACCGCGATCGGCGTCATCATGTCGTCGCGTGTTCCAGGAGGCCTTTGCGGGCGCGTTCGGGGCCGCTGATGAGGTCGTGATTGCGGCCGTCCATCGTTCCACGCTGCCCGAGAGCGAGCGCTTGTCGCCCGTTGAACTGGTGCGCGCACTCGAGGCCTCGGGCGGACACGCCCGATTCATCTCCACCGTCGACGCCATCGTCGAGACGGTGGCCCGCGAGAGCCAGGAAGGCGATCTGCTGATCATCATGTCCAACGGCGGGTTCGGTGGTATCCATCGCAAGATGCTGACGGCGCTGGCGCATGGCTGAACCCCGTCTCGTGCTTTGCGGCGACTCGACACTCGTGCTCGAGCTCGACGAGGTTATCGACCCCGTCGTCAATGCCCGGGTCATTGCCATTGCCGGGTTGGCGAGACGCGCGGGCTGGACAGGCGTCCACGATGTCGTGCCGACGTTTTGCACCGTTGCCGTCGCCTTCGATCCCCTGCGTGCGGACGTGACGAGTATTGCCGCCGATTTGAAGCGGTTCGCGGCAAGTGCGGCTCCTGACATGTCCGAGCGCCCTCCCACCGTGGTTCCGGTCTGCTACGGCGGAGAGTTCGGTCCCGATCTTGAAGCTCTCGCGGTGAGGGCCGGATGTCCGGCCGCGGAGGTCATCGAGCGACACTGCACACCGATCTACCGTGTCTACATGGTCGGGTTCGTGCCGGGCTTCGCCTACATGGGTATCGTCGATCCCGTCATCAGCGCGCCGCGCCATGCGAAGCCGCGCCTGCGCGTGCCGGCCGGTTCGGTAGGTATTGCAGGCAGGCAGACGGGCATCTATCCGATGGAGACGCCGGCCGGGTGGCAGATCATCGGACGGACCCCGCTCCGGCCATTCGACACGTCCCGCGAGCCACCGTTTCTCTTCCATGCGGGCGACTCGGTGCGTTTCGTACCAATCGATCGCGCCGAGTTCGACAGCGCCGCGGGCTGAGGCGCCAGCTTCGGTCACAGTTTTCTCTGTATTCACGCCCATGGCGATTCGAGTCATTGCTGGCGGACTGTTGACCACCGTGCAGGACCTCGGGCGATGGGGGTTCCAGGCGAGCGGTGTGCCGCCGGCAGGTCCGATGGACCGCGTGAGCCATCGATGGGCCAACCGCCTGGTCGGCAATCCCGACGGCGCGGCAACCCTCGAAGTCACGTTGGAGGGACCGGAGCTGGAGTTCGACACGCCGGCGGTTGTGGCCGTGTCGGGTGCGGAGTTCGCGCTGACGTTCGATGGTCACGATGCCCCGATGGGTACCCGGATAGAAATGCCGCGAGGAGGACGTCTTCGATTCGGCGTGCGGATGGCAGGCGCACGCGCCTATCTGGCCGTGGCTGGTGGCATCCTGATCCCGGAGGTGCTTGGCAGTCGCGCGACGCATCTCGTGAGCCGTCTCGGTGGTGTGGCAGGTCGTGCACTCATCGCGGGCGATGTTCTTCCAACCGTTGCGAATCCGCCAGCAGGTTCAGCGCCCCGGCCAGGACCGGTACCGGTGTCGATGCCGGCGGGTGGCGCCACGCTTCGCGTCATGGCAGGATGCCACGGAGAACGCTTCGAGCCCGCAGCGCTAGCGACGTTGACTGGCGGGCGGTACACTGTAACCCCGCAGTCCAATCGCATGGCGTACCGGCTGGAAGGGCCGCCGCTCGAGCATCGGATGGCGAACGAGTTGATCTCCGATGCCGCGCCGATGGGTGCCCTTCAGGTGCCCGGGTCTGGTCTGCCCATGCTGCTCATGGCCGACCGCGCGACGACGGGCGGCTATCCGGTGATTGCGGTGGTGATTGCTTCGGACCTGGCGCTGGCCGGACAACTTGCGCCGGGTGACTGGATCGAATTCGCTCTCTGCAGCCACGTGGAAGCGATGAGGGCACTCATCGCGCAGGAACGGGCGATGCTCAGGTCATGACGGCCCCGGCGCTCGTTCATGCGCTCGTTGGCGAGTTTGGTCCGGACCGGGTCCGCGTCGACGCGCCGCTCGCCCCGCTGACCACGTTCAAGGTGGGCGGACCCGCCGACATTCTCCTCGAGACGCGCAGCGCCGGCGAACTGATCACTGCGCTTCGGCTGGCGCATGAGGCAGGCGTGACTGTCACCGTGCTCGGCGGAGGCTCGAACGTGCTCGTCGGCGATCGTGGCGTCCGCGGGCTCGTCATCCGGGCCCGTTCGACGCATATCGAGGCACGCGAACCCGGTCTGGTCCGGGCGGATGCCGGCGTGACGATCAACGGTCTTGTGCGGTGGCTGATCGTGCGCGGGCTGGCCGGGCTCGAGGCCTGGGCGGGAACGCCCGGCACGGTGGGTGGGGCCATTCACGGAAACGCGCATTTCGGTGGCCGGCTCATCGGCGAACGCGTCATGCGTGTCAGGGTCGCGGATTCGACGGGGCGAGCCCGCGATATCGATGCTGCCGACATGGAGTTCGGCTACGATCGCAGCCGCCTGCAGCGCCTTCGCGAGTCGCTGCTCTGGGCGGAGTTTCGCGTCGAGCCCGGTGACCCGGCGACGCTCCGCCAGGTGGCACGCGAATCACTCGCGTTTCGCAAACGAACGCAGCCGCTCGAGAGCCGCAGCGCAGGATGCATCTTTCAGAATCCGAATCCCTCGTTCGATCCCGTCCCACCCGGCATTCCCGCCTCGGCTGGCGCGCTGGTCGATCGGGCGAGCCTGAAGGGGGCGTCGATTGGCCGCGCACGCGTCTCGACGACGCACGGCAACTTCATCGTGAACCAAGGCGGCGCGTCGGCAGCCGACGTCCGGGCGCTCATCGAACGGTGCCGGACGAGCGTGCGCGAGCGTTTCGGCGTCGAGTTGCGGGATGAGATTGTGTATCTGGGGGAGTTCTAAGCGGCGATCGAGGCTCACCAGCTCATGTCCACTCTGACTATCGAAGGCGGTCGACCGCTCTCGGGGCGCATCGAGGTCGAAGGCAACAAGAACGCGGCCCTTCCGCTAATGGCGGCATGTCTCTTGAGCGACGAGGAATCGACCCTCCGCAACGTGCCGAGGATTGGCGACGTCGACGTCATGGCCCGGCTTCTGGTCGCGGTCGGTGCGGAAGTCGAGGGCCTCGGCACGACGACGCTCCGCATTCGCTGCCGGCGCATTACGACGAGCGAACCCGATCGGGGCCTCGTTGGCAAGCTGCGCGGCTCGGTCCTGATACTCGGTCCGCTCCTGGCGCGCTCGGGCCTCGCGCGCTTGCCGCCGCCCGGCGGCGACTTTCCGGCCCGCCGCACGATTACGACCCACCTCGATGCGCTGATGGCGATGGGCGCCAGGCAGGCCGAGGACCGATGGCACGCGCTCGCGCTCGACGGCGGATTCCGTGGCGCCTCCATCTATCTGGACGAGGCGTCCGTCACGGGAACCGAGACCGCGCTGCTTGCGGCTGCCACCGCATCTGGCGAGACAGAGCTGCGTCACGCGGCGACGGAGCCCCACGTGGTCGAGCTCTGCGAGTTCCTGGGCAAGATGGGCGCAGAGGTCAGCGGCGGCGGGACGTCGACGATTCGTATCCGGGGCACCGGACGCCTGCGCGGCGCCGATCACACGCTGGCGGGCGACTATATCGAAGCGGGAAGCTGGGCGGTGGTGGCCGCTGTGACCGGCGGCGAGATTGATGTGGCTGGCGCGCGCGGGGCCGACGTCGAAGTGATCGCCGCCGTGCTCAAGCGCATGAACGTTCAGTGCTCGTTCGACGACACACTCCTTCGCGTCGAGCCTTCCCGCGCGATTGCAGCCCGTCGTATCACCACCGGGTTGTGGCCGGGGTTTCCGAGCGATCTCGTCAGCCTGGTCACCGTACTGGCGACGCAGGCCGACGGCCTGTACGCTTGTCCATGACTGGATGTACGAGCTGAGGCTGTTCGCGCTCGAGCAGCTGAGCGGCATGGGCGCCGATCTCTTCCTCTGCGATCCCCACCGGATTATCGTCACCGGTCCCACTCCCTTGCGCCCGCGCCTGCTCGACAGTCGCGATCTGAGGTCGGGCATGGCGCTGATCGCCGCCGCCCTGGCAACCGATGGCGAGTCGCGTCTCTCGCCGCTCGAAACGGTGGAGAGAGGCTACGGACGGCTAGTCGAGCGCCTGGTGGAGCTCGGCGCGCAGGTTGAGCGGTCGGAATGACTTCGCGCTCCCGCCCGGTCACGGGTAGCCGCGGTTCTGGCTAATGCGGAGGTTCGGGCCTGGGTGGCAGAATGGGCCGCACCTCCGGCCGTTCTGCGGGAGCGGGCGGCGACGCCTCCTGCGCGGGCGGCGGTTCCTCGCGAGGCGCGGCGGGCGGCAGCGGTAGTTCAACGAGCGGCGACCCGGAATCGCGTTCCACCTTGAACGGCCTGAGGTCGCCTTCGGTCAAATCGAGCACGCGGACGATGTGAGGCGTCAGGGTCAGAATGATGTCGGTTTCCTCGCGCTCGATCTTGGTGTGCGCGAACAGAGGGCCGATGATGGGCAAATCGCTCAAGCCCGGCACACCTTCGAGCGTGTGACGTTCGTCATCGCGGATGAGACCCGCCAGCAGGTTCGTCTCGCCGTCCTTCAGGCGAATCACCGTATTGATCTCCCGGTTCCCGAATGTCGGCAGACCGCCGAAGCCCGTACCCGAGATGCTGCTGACGGCCACTCTCAGCGTCAGGGTGACATCGTCGTCGTGATGCGTGCGGGGGGTGATGTCGATATTCACCCCGATGTTCTCGTAGTTGAACGAGGTAATGGGCTGCTGCGCGACGCCGCCGGTGGCGATGGGCGAGAAGATGGTGACGGGAACGGGAATGCGCTCGCCAAACCGGGCCTGAGCCCCCATGCCCTCCGATGTCCGCAGCTGCGGATTGGCCAGCGTGCGCGTGTTCTCGTCGCTCTTGAGCAGCCGATAGAAGAGCGACGGCAGATTGGTGAGCAGGATGTCGGACTGCGTCAGGTTGGTCAATCCCTCCAGCGTCAGATTCTGCGGATTGACGGAGACCTGCCCGGAGATTCCCGGCTGACCGGCTGAGGCGATCTGCAGCCCGTATTCCTTCAACCGGCTGCGACTCACCTCGAGCAGCTCCACATCGATGATCACTTCCGGGCGCGCCTTGTCGATGGCGCTGATGATGCGCGCCGCTGCGGCGATGCGTTCCGGCGTGTCCTTGATGGTGATGGCGTTGGTGGCGCTGATGGGAGAGATCCGCCGGAGATCCACGACGATGCGCAGCAGGTCGATGGTTTCCTTGATGTCGGCGTTGCTCAGGTAGAAGGTGCGAACAACTTCTTCCTCGTACTCTCGGCGCTTGGCGGGCGTATCGGGAATGATCGTGATGGTGCGCGGCGCCGTCACACGGTAGAACGTCCGTGTGCTGGCAGAGAGCGCGGAGAGCGCCTGCTCGAGGGTCGCGTCTCTGAGCTCGATTGTGACCGGCGTCTCGCGAAAGCCGGCGTCGAACGCGACGTTGATGTTGGCCAATCGCGCAAGCGCGATGAAGACGTCGCGACTGCTCGCGTCGCGGAAAATCACCGACTCTGGCATCGTTGCGTCGCGTGGCAGTTCGAGCCCCGGCGGCAGCACGTCGCGCAGCCTGTCGGTCAAGGTCTGCAGCTCGGTCTTGCCTTCGCGCGCGACGGCAATCTTGGACCGCAGCTGGTTTCGAGTTTCGCGCAGCTCCTGATCGACGGCGCCGCTCCCGGGATTGAGCTCCGCGGCGATCTGGTATTCGATCAGCGCAGATTCCAGGTTACCCAGCGCCGCGAAGCGGCGTCCCTGGTTGAAGTGATCCTGCGCGGCCCGCAGCTTAGCCCGGTCGAGCGCGAGCCGCGCGTCGGTGTTGTCCGGATCGTCGCGCAGGACCTTCGTGTACTCGACCACTGCGGCATCGTAGTCCTGCCGTTGTTCAGCCTGTCGGGCGCTGCGCATCGAGGCTGTCGAGGCGCAGCCGGCCATCGTCAGGACCACCCCGACGGCGCAGCAGGCGGCGAACATTCGCCGACCCCGCGCCGGTCGCGTGCGCCGAAGCTCAGGAAGAGGGCCCATCGGTGATGACATCCACGCCACGCGGGACGGTAAAGGCGAATAGCTTATCGGACAAGCCGAGGTTTTCCTTCAGGTTGGTGAACTCGAAGCGCGAACGCCCGCCCTGCGCATCGACCGTTTCGAGCACACGGATCCGAAGCGCGTCATCGACCGCGACAGTAATCGAGGCGTACTCCCGCTCCTTCTGCCGCGGCACGAACGTCAGTACCCATGCATCCTGGGACGAGCCGTCCAGCTTGCCGTAACTCGCCGTGAAGTCTCGTACGAGATTCCCCTTACCGGCCAGGAAAAGTGCCGGCGAGGTCGCCTGGCTGTCGGGGGGCAGCGTGGTCACGACGACCTGTCGATCGGCCGGCACGTACCAGGTACATCTTGACGCCGTCCGAGACGAACAGCTTGTCCTCTGGCGCTTCGTACGTCCATCGCATCTTGCCGGGTTTCTTGATGAGCACCTTGCCCTTCTCGGTCGCCTTCCGCCGAAGGACGCCACCCTGGTAGGTGTGTACGAAGTCGGCCGAGAAGTCACGGATGCCGTCGTATCGCTGCTGAAGCGCACGGGCCAGATCTTCCGCCGGCGGGCGTGGGCGTTCGTCGGGAACGGGAACCTGCCCGGCAGCGATGAGCATCATCGCAAGGAAGGTTCTGAAACCCATGAGTTGACGATAGCACAGCCATATCGGGAATGCTGGACTCCGGGGCGGCTCGCTCGGCACCAAGCTCTACCCATGTGCGGGCACTGCCCTGACGGTCACCCTGCCCGCTAGCGGATCATGAAACGGATTTGAGGCTGGAAGATGTTCCCCGCGTAGATCTGTCCGGTCACCGATCCATCCGGCGCGAGTGTCACCAGGCTGAGGCCCCGCTCCGCGATCAGCGCGTGGCGGCGATTGACGATCACGTGGGCGAACCCGGCGCGGCGGATCGTATCGGTGGAGAGCCACGATTCCATGCGCACGTCGACGACCAGCCCGGACACTCGGTGCCGCACGCGAAATGGACGGAACGAGGCCTGCACGAGCGTGGGCAGCTCGCCCGATACGCCGACGATTGTCAGGTAGTCGCCCTCCGGCACGGCGTCGAACGCGCTTCCGCTCAAATGCCTCACGATCGTATCGAGCTCGTGCGCGTCCAGGAAGGCGTCGCGTGTCGGCCGGAGCCGAGTGAGCGCGTAGATCGTCCCACGCGGAATCGCCACAACCGACGCGGTGAGCTCTGGGGTGTCGACCCGGGTGTCGGGTGTGACGGTGTAGCGTGGCCCAAAGGCCGCGAGCAATCGTGCCGCGGATCCCTCGGAGAGCACCACGTCGCGCCCGCTGGCGCGATTGTCGTGAACGATGAACGGGGCTTGAAGCAGGTGTTCGGCCAGACGGAAATACGACAGACCCGGCTTCTGGTGCTGCGCGTAGAACGCCAGGCCATTCTGCAGCTGCCAGTTCAGGTCGGCGGCGAAAATCTCGTTGACACCGTCGAGGCCCTCCGTCAACTGGTCCAGTGCGCGCTCGGGTCTCACGTCCGCGCTGCGATCGACGGCTGGATAGGTGTCCCAGACACGCCAGATGGGGTAGGCGACGAGACATGTCAGGATCAGCGCGGTCACGGTGCGTGAATGCGACGGTAACGCTCGTCCGGCCGCACGCGCGATCGTGACGCCGCCGCACGCGGCCAGCAGTACCAGCATCAAATGCGATGGAAGAAAGAAGACGTGGACGTCGCCGACGTTGTAGCTGAATGCGAAGGCTGCCGTCACGAGATATCCGCCGATGAGGAGCGCCGCGGGAGCGGCCGATCCTAGCGTCGCCGCGCCGACGGCCGCGAGCAACACGCCAGCGAGTCCTGCCTGCTGGCGCAGATCGAACCACCACATCGCGAAGCGGTCGGCGATGGCCGCGCTGGGAATGCCCAGCACCATCGATTCGCGCCAGTCGCTCTTCGTGACGTCGAACCAGAGCACCCGAAGCCCCTCTGTCAGATCGGCCGGGGGATTGGCGCCGGCCCACAGAGACTGGAACATCGTCAGATACTGCAGCGATCCGGCGGCGGCTACCAACAGCGCGAGCGTCAACGCTCTGAGGCTCAATACTGAGCGAAGGTTCCTGCGGGCGGCAAGCAAGAGAAAGAGGACGAACGGCGGCGCCAGCAGAATCATCGAGAGATGGTGGCCCAGGGAAAGCGCGTACAAGCCGAAGAAGATTCCCAGTCGCGTCACCGAGGGACGTTGCCGCCACATCAAGAGCGCCGCGCAACAGAGGGCTATCAGAAACACGTGCAGCGTGTACACCTCAGCGACGACCGCTTGCGACCAGAACGTATAGGACGAGGCCAGGAGCAGACCGGCGAAGATGCCGGCGAGGCTGGAACCTGTCAGAAGGCTGCCAACCCAGACCGTTGTGCCGCACGCGAGGGCACCAAAGACGGCCGAGGTGAGATTCAGCGCCCTCGCCGGATCGCCGCCGCTCACACGCGCGGCAAGCCGCCCGATCGTGAGGTAGAGCGGGTAAGCCTGACGTGGAGTGAGGGCCGTGAGTGACATGTCCGCCTGAAACGAGGCGCTGTCACCAAGGTCGAAGCCGGGAAGCAGCGTGCGCGTGTACAGAAACAGCGCCACGAGCGCCACCGCAGCAGCACCGAGCGCGCGAGTCACGCGCGCGATCGCTTGCGCTCGAGCAATGCGCGCAGCTCCTCGAGCGGGCGGGTATTGATGACGTGCCGGGCTTCGACCCACCCGCGCCTGGCGGTCGCCACGCCGAAGGTCATCTGGCGGTCCAGCCATTCCGACCAATGACAGTCGCTGTCGATGGCCACGAGAGCGCCCGCGCTGACGGCGCGCCGCGCCAGCGGACCCTCCATGTCGAGGTGTGCGGGTGCGCCGTCGATCTCGAGCACAGTCCCGGTCTGAACCGCGGCCTCGATCAATCGATCGAAGTCCAGCGCATACCCATCATGTACGCCCACAGCGCGGTTTGCCGGGTGCGTGACAACGTGCACCAGCGGATGCCGCATCGCGGCGAGGTAGCGCTCGGTGAGGACCGTGGCGTCGTGGCCAGCGCCGTCGTGAAGCGAGGCGAGCACGATGTCGAGCCTGGCGAGCGTCCGATCCGGCAGGTCGAGCGTGCCGTCGGGCAGAATGTCCACTTCGATGCCGTGCAGGATGGTCAGATCCGGTACGAGGTCTCGCGTACGCTCGATCTCGTCGCGCTGGCGGCGGACCTGGTCGGCGTCGAGGCCCCGTCCAACAGACGCAGGGGAGTGATCGGTGATGGCGATGTACTCGTAGCCGAGACTTCTGGCACGGCGAGCCATGGTCTCGATCGAGTCGCGCCCGTCGCTCCACACCGTGTGCATGTGGAGGTCGCCACGGATGTCGGCGCGTGTCACGAGGTGGGGCAGTCGACCTTCCGAGGCCGCTTCAACTTCTCCTGCGCCCTCGCGCAGCTCGGGAACAATGAAGGGGAGATCCAGGCGCTCATAGATCTGCGCCTCCGTGAGGCCGCGCCAGATCGCGTGATTGGCGAGGGCCATGGGCGCAGTCCTGCCTTTCTGCGCGGCATGACGCCCAAGCGACCGAAGGTGCGCGAACGACCCGGTTTGGGCGAGCAATGAGGAGCCAAACGCCTCGGGGTGCACGATGCGGACAGTAACCTCGTGGCGCCCGTACTCGATGGTGATGCGATCGGCCGCCCTCAAACGCTCGAGTCGTGTGCCCGCGAAACCGCCGATGCGCGCCACAACGTCGTCGGGGTGGCGCGAGGAAATGAGAAGGGTGATATCGCCCACCGTCGCATCGAAGCGTCGCAGGCTGCCTACCGCTTCGATCCGTTCAATTGACGCCTCGCCCAGCTCAGAAGAAATCGATTCGACCACCTCATGCGCCCGCCCCAGAATCACCCGGTCGGTCGGGCTGCGCAGACTGGCCGCCCGGCGTGCCAGCTCCAGTTTGAGTGCTTCGGAGACGGTAATTGGCCAACACCCGTCGCTGTCGAGCAGACATCCCATCTCACAGAGAGTGGTGGCTCCGGTGTCACGCACCAAGGCTGCGATATCAGCGGTCGTCGCGCCCGGCACCTGGAGCAGGCGCTGCAGGTCGCGCGGCAGCGCGGCAACAGCCTGGGCGACGGCCGTTGACAGAGAAACGTCCGCGAGAGGGCCGAGCGCGGCAACAAGTGTGGGGTCGAGCCCGTAGGAGCGGAGGGAGACGGTCTCGGGACCGGTGATCGTCTCGTTGTGCCGGGCGAATCGAGCCGCACCTTCGGCGAGTGCCTGGCTGTCGGCTGTACGTCCCCTGATCTCGGCCAGATCGGCGAGTTGTTTGAGAACGCCGGCGATGGACACCGTGTCGTGCCTTGGTGCCGTCAGCGCTCCGGCTCAGCCCTTGAGCGACCCGGGCTCTGGCGGGGCGGCTTTCGGCGCATCCTTGGTCTCGGTCGGAAAGTTCGCGGTGAGCCACTCGACGATGCCGCCTTTCAGCGCGGAGGCGCGATAGCCCCGCCGGATCAGCGCAGCCGCAACCCGCGAACTGACCAGCTCGTTCGGATCGGAGTCGTACAGCACGACATCCTTCTCGCGGGGGATCGACCAGGTGTCGACCTCGTCGAGCGGCAGGCGCAACGCACCCGGCAGCTTCAGGGTGCTATGCGCGTACGCGTACTTGAGGCGCGTGTCGACCAGCGTGAGTGCGTCGGCAGACGAGTCGCTGAGACGTTGCTTCAGATCTTCCTTGGAGATGCGTGGGATAGGCACGCGTTCATTGTGCCGTTCCCACAGAACGGTCGTCAAGCCACCGCCACGGCCGCGCGAAGCAAGCCCTCCGCCGTCCGGCGCTACGCCCGTCTGGTGGCGAGTCGGTACACGAAGAGCAGTGCCGCCGCGCCTATGACCGACATCACGAAGCCGGCTGAGTCGTTGGGTCCGTACAGGCCCATGACCTGACCGAGCCACCCGCCCAGTACGGCTCCGGCGACTCCCAGCAGGATTGTGACGATGAACCCGCCCGGATCCGTGCCGGGCATCACCAGCTTCGCGACGACGCCGACGATCAGACCGAAGAGAATCCAACCGAGAATGCCGAAGAACATGGTCGTCCTCCCGTGAAGATCCGGTGGTGCGCCGGTCCTGGATTGAGCGGCCTCAGCCTACACCAGATCGCTGCGACTTGCGACGCGCCATCAGCTCAGCCTGGTCGACGATCGGAATACACTTGAGCTCTCTGACCACCACATCCACATGCAGTCGCGTTGCTGGAGCGTCCTCGTCGCGTCTGTGGCGTGCGCCCCGCCGATGATGGAGCTGCGGGACATGGGAGACGCGACCGTGCCGAGCTGACTCAGGAGACCTTCGACGGCGGTTCGGCGGCCGCAGGGTTCATTGTCGGCAAGGTTCCGGGCCCGGCCATGATAGTCGGTCGTGCGGTTGACTCCCGAGAGGGCATCGCCCCGGCGCGCACAGCAGGACCGGCCGCGGGACACGCGGCGGCTGATCGCGGTCATTGTGGCCCTGGCCGGAATCGGCGCGGTCGCGGAGATGGGCGATCGATTCAGCCTGCTCCGCTCCGCACTGCAGTTCTCCGCCGGCGACCTGCCGAGCACCAGGGTCATTGCGGCCAAGGAGGTGCGGAAGGGACTCCCACTGCTGTCGCTCTCGGTCGACCATCCGGATCTGCTGGATGCGGCGCGCGGCATTCTTGCCAATCCGCTCGAACGGGGCCGGGGCTGGGAGCGCGCCGCGAGCGTCTCCTACTTGGAACACGGGCGCCTGGTGCTCAGCGGGTTGGCCGGCATCCGCATACACGGCGATGGCAGCCGCCATAGCACCGCTCCGCAAAGCTATCGTCTCTATTTCCGCCGCTCCTACGGCACACCTTACGTGTCCGACGTGCTGTTTTGGTGGCGAGGCCGATCCCATCCGAAGCCTGGTCCTCCACAACGACCGGCGACGGATAGGCGGCGACACCTGGCATCTCACCATTCCCCTGGCCTACGACATCGCGCGGCAGATGGGGATTCGCGCGCCGCTGACGAAGCCGGTCCGCTTGTTCCTCAACGGCCGGTTCGAGGGTCTCTACGTCGTCACCGAGCACCTGGGCGCCGGCTTCTTCCGCGCCCACTATGGACACGGGCAGTTCTTCGCGAGCGAGGAGTCTCAGAGGGAGCTGTTCGAGTGGGCCCGCCGTGAGCCTCGCCTCACGATGGCGACGGCCGGCGCCCGCGTCGACGTGGACAACCTGACGCGCTGGTTCATCACTCACGTCTTCTGCGACACGCTGGATGCGTTTCAGACGCCGTCACAGTTCCGCGACGAGGTGAACCGCGGTTCGCGATGGTTCTGGATCCCCTGGGACATGGACCAGAGCTTCCGCCACTGGGATCGGAACAGCATCGAGATCTTGTTGCGAGGCGCGCACCGCCCGAGACCCGGACGGTTCCGCCACGACCCGCGCTCCACCATCTTGTGGAAGCTCCTGGCGCGCGATCGGGAGTATGGCGAATATTTCAAGCGGCTCTGGGACGAAGCCCTCAATCACCGCCTCACCCCCGAATTCCTGAGCGAGCGTTTCGATCGTCCGGTAGTGCTCGCGCGGGACTACGGAGGGAAAGACCTCCGTTATCAACCGGTGGTCAAGGAATTTCTCGAGCGGCGCCCGGCATTCCTCCGCGACCTGCTCGAGCAAAGGCTGGGCACCGGCTCGAGCGTCCGCCTCGAGCTGCGCGCTCCTCGGGATCTGGTAGTGACGGTTGACGGCTTCCCGATGTCGGGCCGCTACATCGGGCGCTACTTTCCACGCCGAACGGTGAAGCTCCGGATCGAAGACCGGCCGGGCGGCCCGCGCCTCTCGCACTGGCTGGTCGATGGGGGCATGCGGGTAACGCCGTCGCTCGACCTGCGCCTACTCGAGGATACGACCGTCACGGCTGTTGTCCGCTGACCGCCCATCACCGCGCTCGAAGAACGAATGGGTAGAGCCTTTCCAACGAACGTTCCCGTTCACGGGCGGCGGATCACCGCGAATCAGTGAATCGTCCGGTGTCGCAGGTCTGCGCCGACGCAAACTGTCGTGAGGGGCTCACGCAGGCGACATTGTTCCTACGTGAATTTGGTGGACGGCACGAGGCTCGAACTCGTGACCTCCGCGTTGCGAACGCGGCGCTCTCCCAACTGAGCTAGCCGCCCACAGGCTGTGAGTGAAACAACATCGTAACATGTGCCGCGCGCCCGGGCAACGCGCGCCGCGGATGCTATACTCGCTTCAAGGCTCTTCCTTCCACCGTCCGTCTTCCAGCCGACACCCACATGGCCGACATCCGACGCATCGGCGTGCTCACCGGCGGAGGCGATGCGCCGGGCCTGAATGCCGTCATCCGCGCGGTCGTCAAGGCCTCGGTGAACGCCGGCATCGAGTGCCTGGGCATCGAGGACAGCTTCGACGGTCTCATCGAGGCCAACCGCTCGCGGCTGCTGACCGCCCGGGACGTGACGGGCATCCTGCGCGTCGGCGGCACGATTCTCGGCACGACCAATCGAGGGAACCCCTTTGTGTACCCGGTGAGCACGTCCGAGGGCTCGCGGGACTATTCCGAACGCTGCATCCACATGGCGCGCGAGCTCGGCATCGACGCGCTCGTCGTGATCGGCGGCGATGGCACGCTCGCCATCGCGCACCGCTTCGCCGAGATGGGGATCCCGCTCGTGGGCGTGCCCAAGACGATCGACAACGACATCGTCGGCACGACGAACTGTTTCGGCTTCGACACGGCCGTGGCGTTCGCGACCGATGCCATCGATCGCCTGCACACCACGGCCGAGGCGCACCACCGCATCATGGTGGCCGAGGTGATGGGCCGCTATGCGGGCTGGATTGCTCTCTATGCGGGCGTCGCGGGCGGGGCGGACGTCATTCTGATCCCTGAGATTCCCTTCGATCTGGAGATCGTCGAGGAACGCATTCGTGAGCGAGAGCGCTGGGGCGCGCGGTTCAGCATCGTCGTCGCGGCGGAAGGCGCCCGGCCGAAGAACGGCGTGGTGTCGCTTCTCCAGCCGGCCGCAGGCGCGGCTGTCGAGCGGCTGGGCGGCATCGGCAAGAAGGTGGCGGCCGCGCTCGAGGAGATGACCGGCAAAGAGTCCCGCGACGTCGTGCTCGGCCACTTGCAGCGCGGCGGAGCGCCGACCAGCTTCGACCGCGTGCTCGCGACCCGCTTCGGCGGCAAGGCCGTCGAGCTGATTCGTCAGGGCGAGTTCGGGCGCATGGTGGCGTTCCATCCGCCCGACATCGTCTCGATTCCGCTCGAGGAGGTTGTCGGAAAGCTCAAGGCCGTGCCGCTGGACTTCGACCTGATACGGACGGCCCGTGCGCTTGGGGTGACGTTCGGGGACTAATCGGAAGCCGAGGCGCTGGAGCCCGATCATCGGTCAGGAATCAGATCGAGATACTTGAGCGAGCCGCCGGTATTGAAGAGCACCACCAGATCGTCGGGCCGGACGCGGCCGGATTCGACGAGACGTCGCAGCGCGACGAGGGCCGTGCCCGATTCCGGCGAGGCCGAGATCCCTTCCACTCGGCCCAGCTCACGCATGGCCTCCAGCAAGTCTCGATCGTCGACCGCGATGGCGTCGCCCGCCGCTCACGCGAATGGCCCGGAGAATCAGAAAGTCGCCGATGGCTCGCGGCACACGCAGGCCATCGGCCACCGTCGAGGCTCCTTCCCACGCCGGCGCCCGCTCGGCGCCGCTCTCGAACGCGCGCACGATGGGCGCGCAGCCGGAAGCCTGAACCGAGACCATTCGCGGGCGGGCGGCGACCGATCCAGCCGAGGCGCTCCATTTCGTCGAAGGCCTTCCACATGCCGATGAGGCCCGTTCCACCGCCTGTCGGATAGAGGATCCAGTCGGGCAGCCGCCAGTCGAGCTGTTCGGCCAGCTCGTAGCCCATCGTTTTCTTGCCTTCGATGCGATACGGCTCCTTCAACGTGGACACGTCGTACCAGCCTCGCGCGGCGCCCTGCTCGGCGGCGATTCGTCCCGCGTCGGTGATGAGCCCGTCGACGAGCGTCACCGACGCGCCGTAGGACAGACACTCGCGGGCGAAGGCCACCTTGGCGTCGCGCGGCAGAAACACGTGCGCCGCCATACCGGCACGTGCCGCATAAGCGGCCGTGGCGCACCCGGCATTCCCCGCCGACGGCACCGACACGGTGTGCGCGCCGAGCGATCGCGCCCGCGTAATCGCGGCGGACAGACCTCGCGCCTTGAAGGAGTTGGTCGGATTGAGCGATTCGTCCTTGACGTACAGCCGCGAGAGATTCAGCCGCGCGCCCAGCCGCGACGCGTGGATGAGGGGCGTGAATCCTTCCCCGAGCGACACGGGCTCTTCGCCATCGAGGAGCGGCATGCACCTCGCGGTAGCGCCACATGTCCGGCGGGCGGCCGGTCAGTGACTCTCTGGCCCAGCCGCGCGCCGCTTCGAGGTCATAGCGAGCCAGGAGTGGCGCGCCGCACGAGCAGAGATGATGAATGGCCCGGGGATCGAAGGGGCCCGCGCCGCACGACGCGGAGCAGTCCAGATGCGAAAGATACGACATGACGCTGGGCCCGCGAACGTCCCTAGGTGCCCAGCAGCTCCGCGTCCTTCTTCTTCTGCATGTCGTCGATGAGCTTCACGTGCTGGTCGGTGATCTTCTGCACCTCGTCGATCGCGCGCCGCTCGTCGTCCTCGGAGATCTTGTGATCCTTGAGCAGTTTCTTCAGCCGGTCGTTGGCGTCGCGGCGAACCTGACGGACGGCGTTGCGGCCCTCTTCGGTCAGCTTGTGGACGTGGCGCGAGAGCTCCTTGCGGCGCTCGTTGGTGAGCGGCGGAATCGGGATGCGAACCACCTTGCCGTCGCTCGCCGGATTGAGCCCCAGGTCGGAACTGCGGACGGCCTTTTCGATCGCGGACAGCAAGGTGGGATCGAACGGCTGCGCCACAATCAGCGTCGACTCCGGAACCGACAGCGCGGCGACCTGCACGAGGGGCATCTTCGAGCCGTACGCGTCAACCTGCACCGGGTCGAGGATGTTCACCGAGGCCCGGCCCGTCCGCACGCCGGCCAGCTCACGGCGCACATGCTCCAGCAGGCCGTCCATCCGCTTGGCCACTTCGGCGTGCAGCGATTTCAGGTTGGAGACGTCCATGGTCGGCTCCGTCGAGGCGTCAGGCCGGCGCGGTTACCACCGAACCCACAGGGTCGCCGAGAACGACCCTCCTCAGATTGCCCTTCGTCTTCAGATTGAAGACGACGATGGGCAGGCGGTTGTCCATGCACAGCGAGATGGCAGTCGCGTCCATCACCTTGAGACCCTGTTCGAGGACCTGCAGGTAGGAAATCGTGTCGAAGCGCCGGGCATCGGGGTGGATCATCGGATCGGCCGTGTAGATGCCGTCCACCTTCGTGCCCTTGAGGATGACGTCGGCCTTGATTTCCATGGCGCGAAGCGCCGCCGCGGTGTCGGTCGTGAAGTAGGGATTGCCGGTTCCGGCGGCGAAGACCACCACCCGGCCCTTCTCGAGATGCCGGATGGCGCGGCGACGAATGAACGGCTCCGCGACGGCGCGCATCTCGATGGCGGTGACCACGCGCGTCAGGGTGCCCTGCTGCTCGAGCGCGTCCTGCAGCGCCAGCGCGTTGATGACGGTGGCGAGCATGCCCATGTAGTCGGCCGTCGCCCGCTCCATCCCGCCGCGTGTGCTCGCGGCGAGGCCGCGAAAAATATTGCCGCCGCCAATCACCACGGCGGTTTCCACGCCGAGGCGCTGAATCTCGCCGACCTCGCTGGCAATCTGTGCGGCGGCCTGGGGATCGATGCCGAACCCGTTGGCACCCATGAGCGCCTCGCCCGACAGCTTCAGCAGGACGCGGCGATAGATGGGGTTGGGCGACAGGGTCATTGCGGCGCCGATTATACCTAGATCCGGTCAGTCTTCCTGCGCCTCGCCCACTTTGAACCGCGCGAAGCGCGAGATGGTGATGTTCTCGCCGGTCTTGGCCGCGACGCTGGCGACGAGTTGCGAGATCGTCACCGCCTGATCGCGGATTGACGGTTGATCGAGCAGCACGACCTGCGCATAGAACGAGCCGAGCTTGCCTTCGACGATCTTGTCGACGACCTGTGCCGGTTTGCCCGATCCCTCGAACTGCGCGCGGTAGATTCTGCGTTCCTTCTCCAGCAGGTCGGCCGGCACGTCCTCGCGCCGGACGAATCGGGGATCGGCCGCGGCGATGTGCATGGCCAGCTCTTTGACCAGGGTCTGAAACTCTTCCGTGCGGGCGACGAAGTCGGACTCGCAGTTGACCTCGATGAGCACGCCCACCTTGCCGCCCATGTGGATGTAGCTGCCGACGGCGCCCTGCATCGTGCTTCGTCCGGCCCGCTTGGCGGCCTGCGCCAGGCCGCGGGTGCGAAGCAGGGTGGTCGCCTCCTCGACATTCCCGCCGGCTTCAATCAGCGCCGCCTTGCATTCCATGAACCCTGCGCCGGTCTTGTCTCGCAGGACCTTGACCTGTTCTGCCGTCACTACCATGGTGTCGTGTGCTCCGTGATGATGAGTCGAGGCGTACACAGAAATGCCGGCCCAGGCGTACGGGCCGGCACCGCGACGGGGACGACGTCAGGCGGACGCCGGAGCCGGATGCTCGGCTCGCAACCGGCGCGCCGGGCGTGCCGCCCGACGCGAGCCATCGTCGGCCTGCGGGTCGTCGGTTTCGGCTTCGGCCGATTCGCGAACACCGCGTCCGTTGAGCACCGCGTCGGCGATGCGTGACGCGAACAGTCTGAGCGATCGAAGCGCGTCGTCGTTGCCCGGAATGACGAAATCCACTTCGTCGGGATCGCAATTGGTGTCGACGACGCCGATGATCGGAATCTTCAGCTTGCGCGCTTCGTCGACCGCAATCTGTTCCTTGCGGGTGTCAACGATGAACACCGCGTCGGGAAGCCGGCTCATGTTGCGGATGCCTTCGAGGTTCTTCAACAGCTTCCGGCGCTCCTTTTCACAGCGCGCCACTTCCTTCTTCGGCATCGCCTCGTACCGGCCGTCGGTGGCCATGGCCTCGAGATCGCGCAGGCGTCCGAGGCTGCGCTGGATCGTCGAGAAATTGGTGAGGAGCCCGCCCAGCCATCGCTGGTTGACGAAGAACATGCCGCAGCGCTGCGCCTCCTCGGCAATGACGTCCTGCGCCTGCCGCTTGGTCCCGACGAAGAGAATCGTCCGGCCCTCGGCGGCGAGATTCGAGACGAACTCCTCGGCATCGCGGAAGAGCTTCAGCGTCTTGCCGAGGTTGATGACGTAGATGCCATTGCGCTCCCCAAAGATGAACTCCTTCATCTTCGGGTTCCAGCGCTTCGTCTGGTGGCCGAAGTGCACGCCGGCCTCCAGCAGATCCTTCATCGTCACTGCCGTCAAGCTGCCTCCATCCCTTTACCGTTTGCTGAACTGGAACCGTTTGCGCGCGCCCGCCAGCCCGTACTTCTTGCGTTCCTTCGCGCGCGCGTCGCGCTTGAGCATGCCGTCCTTCTTCAGACGCTTCCGCAGCTCCGCGTTGTAGCGCACGAGAGCTCGCGCGATGCCAAGTCTGACGGCTCCTGCCTGCCCCGACACGCCGCCTCCGGCCACCGTGGCCATGACGTCGAACTTGTCGGCCGTTTCGGTGAGAACCAGCGGCTGCGTGATGGTGGTGCGAAGGGCTTCGGTTGGAAAGAAGTGCTCGAAGGTGCGGTAGTTGATCGTGATGCTGCCGTTGCCCGGTCTCAGAAACACGCGCGCCGCGGAGGTCTTCCGGCGGCCGGTGCCGTAGTACTGAATGACTGCCACGTTATGCGACCTCGTAGTTGGCGGGCTTCTGCGCGGTGTGCGGGTGATCGGACGTCGCGTAGACCTTCAGCTTGCGATACATCGCCTCGCCGAGCTTCGTCTTCGGCAACATGCCCCGCACCGCGTCCTCCACCAACTTTGCCGGCTTGCGCGCCCGCACGATCTTCGCGCGCTCCTCGCGCAGCCCGCCCTCGTAACCGGAATGCTGGCGATAGATCTTCTGCTCCTCTTTGCGCCCCGTCAGCTTCACCCGTGCCGCGTTGACGACGATGACGTGATCGCCGACGTCGAGAAATGGCGTGTAGAGCGGCTTGTGCTTGCCCTGAAGCAGCCGGGCCGCGGCGGTCGCGACCCGCCCGAGCACCTTGCCGTTCGCATCGATTACGTGCCAAGCCCGTGACCCCCGAGTCTCGGGAGTCGCCATCACCGTGCGCATGCTGCGGGATCCCCTTCCGGCGCTATCTCAACGACGGTAAACCCTAATGATACGGAGCTTTCTGGCGACTGTCAAGGCGCTCGCGCCCGAAAGCGCGACGATCGCCGTCGGTCGAACGCCGGAAACGCTGACAGGATTGTGATCGGTGGCCAGAATTGTGATCCCGGCCACCCATCCCGATTGCAGATTTCGTTCTGCAGCAGCGCTTTTCGCTCGTAAGGCCGCCATCGCTGGGCTGGCACCACGTTTGCCCCAGCCACACGGACACGATTGCGCGCCGTAAGCCAAATCTGTCGCGCGAAACGGCGCGACACGGTCGCAGTTGACGAAATTGAACATCCCGACTCTACGCAGGCCGAGACCGTTGATCGGTCTCGACATCGGATCGAGTGCGGTCAAAGCCGTCGAGCTCAAGGCGTCGGGGCGCGGCCATCGCGTCACGGCGTTCGGCAGCCACCCGCTCCCACCCGACGCCATCGTCGATGGCGCCATCATGGACGGCGCCGCCGTGGCGGACTCGATCAAGCGGCTGCTCGACGGCCGCGGCTTCAAGACGAAGGAGGTGGCGACGTCGCTCTCGGGCAGCGCCGTCATCGTCAAGAAGATCTCGCTGCCGGTCATGACGCCGAGCGAACTCGCCGACTCGATCCACTGGGAGGCCGAGCCGTACATTCCGTTCGACATCCAGGACGTCAATCTCGACTACCAGATCCTCGATGCCGGCACGTCCCAGGGAGCAAGCGGCTCCATGGAGGTGCTGCTCGTCGCGGCCAAGAAGGAAAGGATCGGCGACTACACGAACGTGATCACGCAGGCCGGCCGCGTGCCCGTTGTCGTCGATGTCGACGGGTTCGCCCTGCAGAACGCCTACGAGGCGAACTACGGTCCCACGCCGGGCACGGTCGTCGTCCTGCTCAACGTCGGCGCCAGCGCGATCAACGTCAACGTGCTGAACGGCTCGCAGTCGCTGTTCGCGCGGGATATCTCGATGGGCGGAAACACGTATACCGAGGCGATACAGAAAGACCTGCACGTGCCCTTCGACAGCGCCGAGCAGCTCAAGCGCGGCGTCAGTGTCGCGCACGTGGCCGTCGACGACGCCCGGGCGGTGCTGCGGGCCGTGACCGAGAACCTGGTGCTCGAAATCCAGAAGACCTTCGATTTCTTCAAGGGCACGGCCACCGATCGCATCGACCGCATCGTGCTGACGGGCGGCTCCTCGCTCATCGAGGGCTTCCGCGAAGCGCTCGAGGAGCGATTCGGCACGCCCGTGGAGTTGCTCGACCCGTTCAAACGCATTCGGTTCGACGCCGGAAGCTGGCGAGCTGACCAGGCCGACGCGACGCATACCGCGGCCGTGGCCGTCGGGCTCGCCCTGCGCCGGAGCAGCGACCGATGATCCGAATCAATCTGCTGGCGGCGGATCGGGAGCGCGCCAAACGACGCTCCCGCTTTCAGTCCGGGCAGGGCCTGTCGCTTGCGTGCAGCCTGATTCTCGTGGCGGCCGCGCTCGGCATCGGTTGGTGGTACTGGTCCCTGACGCAAGCCTCGGCTCAGCTCGATCGAGGATCTGGCTGCCGCAACCCAGGAAGAGCAGCGGCTCGGCACGCTCATTCAGCAGGTTCAGCAGTTCGACCAGCGCAAAGCGCAACTCCAGCAGCGCGTCACGCTGATCGAAGAGCTGCGCAAAGGACAGAGCGGGCCGGTGCACATGCTCGATGAGATCAGCCGGGCATTGCCCGACGGCCTGTGGCTGACCGAGCTGAAGCAGGCAGGCGCCGAAGTGACGCTCGACGGCCGGTGCGTCACGCTGACGGCGCTCTCCGACCTCGTGTCGAATCTGACGGCATCGGGCTACTTCGCCACCGGTGTGGAGCTGCTCGACAGCCAGGCCGAGGCCGGCGGCCCGGGTGCCGGCGAGATCATCCGCTTCCGGGTGAAGGCACAGTTCGCGCAGCCGGGCGCGTGAGCGACGAACCATGAATCTTCAGCCTCAGCAAGCTGCCCTGGCACAGTCAGATTGGCATCTTCGTCGCCGTGTCGGCCGCGGCCGTTGCCGTGTTCTACAACTTCTACGTCATGCCCGCGGAAGCGGAGCTGGCCAGCCGTCAACAGCGGTTGGCGGCGCTGCGTGTGAACATCAATCGAGGCCTCGCCACGGCGCGCAAGCTGCCCGAGTTCCAGCGTGAGGTCGGCGAGCTCGAGGCCCGCCTGAGCGACCTGCGCGCCGTGCTGCCCGAGCAGAAAGACGTCGCGGATCTGCTGCGCCACATTCAGACGCTGGCGACACAGTCGAACCTCACCATTCGCAGCTTCAAGCCGGCGCCAATGAGCACGAAACGCTGCACGCCGAGTGGCCGATCTCGCTCGAGCTCGACGGCACGTATCACAACCTGGCGTTCTTCTTCGACAGCATCAGCAATGTTTCGCGAATCATCAACGTGAGCAACGTCGAGATCCGGGCCAAGGAGCGGCAGGACTCGGCCTCGAGCATCTCGGCTCGCTGTGTCGCGACGACGTTCGTCCTGCTCGACACGGCGCGCGTCGCCGCGGCAGATCCAACCTCGGCGAAGGGCGGCGGATCATGAGCGGATCGCGGCGAGCGCGCATCGCAGCTCATGGCAGGCCTGGCGATCGTGACGTCAGGTCTCGACCTGCCCGTCTCCGCCCAGCAGACGGCCGCGAGCCGAAGGTGTGGACCTGTCTCAGCCGGCGCCGGTCCCGGCGTATGCCTACGATTCGGCCAATCGCCGTGACCCTTTCATCAGTCTGCTGTCGCGCGGGTCCGATCCCAGGGCGTCGACACGGTCGAGCGGCGGCCTGCACGGGCTCGCGACCGACGACATCACGGTGAAGGGCATCGTCGTGAGTCGCGACAGGGTCTGTGGCCATCATCCAGGCACCCGATCAGCGCACCTACATCGTGCGCCAGAACGATCAGCTGCTCGATGGTCGCGTCAAGACGGTGACCGCCGCCGAGGTGGTTGTCACGCAAGAGGTCAACGATCCGCTCTCGCTCGTCAAACAGCGCGACGTTCGCAAGTCGCTGCGCGCGAGGGACCAAGGTCAATGAGACCAGCTCACCGATTGCTCGTGCTCCTGTCCGCCGCGGTCGTTCTGGCTGGCGGCACACGCAGGCTTCGACGAGCCGCCGCTTACCCAGCCAGGTCTGCAGACGCAGATGGTGGATGCGCCGACATCACGACCGCCCGACTCGATCGACACCCCGAGCCGCCACATGTGGTCATCGCGGCTCCCGAGCGTTCTGTCGGGATGCCAGGCGGTATCTGGTCGCCGGCTGATCGCATGGTGCCTTCCGCGCCACCGCTGCCGCAGGCCGAAGTTGCCGCTCCAGCGGAGCCGCCGAACGATCGCGGCGGCAGACGGCTCCTGAGCCGACGCCCTCGCTCCACCCCTGGGCACGCCGCAGACTTCGCTCGTGCGGGCACAGATCGGTCCGTCACGCGAACGCGTCTTTACGGGTCATCCGGTGAGCCTCGATTTCCAGGACGCCGACCTGCGTGCCGTGCTGCGGACCTTCTCGGAGATCAGCGGGCTGAACCTCGTGATCGATCCGACCGTCAGCGGCAGTGTCGATGTGACGCTCAGGGACGTTCCGTGGGATCAGGCGCTGGACCTGATCCTGCGCGCGAACAAGCTGGGATATGTCATCGACGGCACGGTCGTCCGGATTGCGCCGCTCACGGTGCTGGCCGACGAGGAAATGCAGCGCCGGAAACTCACGGAAGAACAGGCACTGGCCGGGACGCTGAACGTCATCACGAAACCGCTCAGCTACGCCCGGGCCGAGGAGATCCGAACCCTCATCACCCGCAGCGCGCTCACGCCGCGCGGCGAGGTCGAGGTCGACCAGCGCACGAATACCCTCATCATCCGCGACTTGCCCGCGGCGCTGCAGCTGGCCACCGAGTTGATTGCGACACTCGACACGCCGCAGCCGCAGGTGGAGATCGAAGCGCGGATTGTCCAGACCAACCGCGATTTCGCCAGGTCGCTGGGCGTGCAGTGGGGCGTCTCGGGACGAATTTCGCCCGAGCTGGGAAACACGCTTCCCGTGTCGTTCCCCAACCAGGGCAGCGTCACCGGTCGCGCCGCGGGGCTGCAGGGGCCGCCTGGATCGCCGAACGACTCTGCCGCGACGGCCGTGAATCTGCCGGTGCAGGGTGCGACGAGCGCCATCGGCCTGTCGATTGGATCGGTCAACGGGGCCATCAATCTCGACGTGGCGCTGTCGGCCCTCGAGCGAACGGGCAAGGGACGCCTGTTGTCGACGCCGCGCGTTTCCACTCAGAACAACGTGGAGGCCGAGATTACGCAGGGCGTGCAGATTCCCATCCAGACCGTCGCGAACAACACCGTGACGGTCACCTTCAAGGATGCGGCGCTGACGCTGAAGGTCATTCCACAGATCACGGCGTCGGGCACGGTCATCATGAAGATCTCGGTCGAGAATGCGACGCCGGATTTCACCCGATCGGTCAACAACATTCCGCCCATCAACACCCAGCGCGCGCTGACGCAGGTGCTGGTGAAAGACGGCGACACCACCGTCATCGGCGGCATCTATGTCAGCAACGAGACGAACCAGAACGACCGAACGCCGGCCCTGCATCGGATTCCGCTGCTCGGCTGGCTGTTCAAGCGCGATCTGGTCACCGACGAGAGCCGCGAGCTCCTGATCTTCATCACCCCCCGGATCATCAGCTCGTAGACATCCCATGCCGACACGGAGTTCAGAAGACCGATGGAGATCATGAAGATGCACGAGAAGCTCGCGAATCCTGGCCGCAGGATCGCCCGGACGACGGGAGCGATGACGCTGGCGCTCTGCTCGTTGTCGTGCGGCGACGCGGTCCGCCAGGGACACTCGCCGGCCTATCTCGTCGTCGATGCCCTCCTGGGCGCGTCGGGGGCGACGCCGGACGAATTGAGCACGGTGCTCGAGTCCGACGTCGTCACCCTCGTTGAACAGACCGTCGACGGTCGAGACCGTGCGCGTGCCGACGATCTATCCCGATCCCGGACAAGTGCAGCTTCGGATCGTGCTCCGGGATCTCGGTGTGCCCGGTGCGCCATCGGAACCGACCGCCAACAACGCGATTACGATCAACCGCTACCGGGTGACGTATCGACGCTCGGACGGACGCAACACGCCTGGCATCGACGTGCCCTATCCGTTCGACGGGGCCGCCACCGCCACCATCACCGAGTCGGCCGTCAGCGTTGGCTTCACGCTGGTTCGGCTCCAGGCCAAGGTTGAAGCGCCGTTGAAGGCTCTGGTCAATGGAGGCGGCGCCATCGCCATTTCAACGCTTGCGGACGTCACCTTCTACGGCCGCGACCAGGTGGGTCACGAGGTGGCCGTCGGCGGCACCATCAGTGTGGATTTTGCTGACTGGGGCGACCCCAGTTCCTAGCCCGAGGCGAGTGACGTGACGCGAGAACTTCAGCTTTCGACGCGGGTGCTTCTGACGTTGCTGCTGGCAACGCTGATAGGGGGGTGCACGCTCGAGAAAACCGAGGCGCCTGAGTTGGCCGGTCCCTCCGAGCTGGGCCTGTCACTGGCGCTGTCGGCCGACCCCAGCACGCTCAGGCAGGACGGTGCGTCCCAGTCGCGGATTACGATCACGGCCCGCGGACCCAACGCAGAGCCCATGCCCAACGTCAAGATGCACGCCGAGATCCTGGTCGGAGCCACCGCGTTCGATTTCGGGCGACTCTCGACGCGCACGCCGGTGACCAGCGGCGATGGCCGGGCGGTGGTCACCTATACGGCTCCGGCAGCCGGCGAACCTGTCGACAACTTCACGATCGTCACCATTTTCATCACCCCGGCCGAAGGGGATCACAGCAATGCGCAGGCGCGGAGTATCGATCTCCGCCTGGTGCCGACGGGCGTTATCCAGCCGCCCAACCAGCCGTCCAATCTCGTCTTCAACATCTCGCCGACGAACCCGGCCACCTTCAGAGACGTGATCTTCGATGCGACGCCCACCACGGATCCCGACGGCATCGCGTCGTATCGCTGGGATTTCGGCGACGGTTCCAGCAGAAGCGGCATGCGTGTCACGCATCAGTACGAGCTGGCCGGCGACTATCTCGTCACGCTGACCATCACCGACAAGCGCGGCAACGTCACCCGGTCCGAACCGGTTGGCGTGACCGTCCAGTCGGGAGATGCGCCTGTGGCCAGCTTCACGATCTCGCCCATTTCCGCTTCGACGGGCGAGAAGGTGTTCTTCAACGCGTGCGGCCTCGAGGGCCGGCGTGGGCCGGGAGATCAAGAAATACCAATGGAATCTTGGGACCAGCGACAGCCTGCCGACGGGCGTCATCGTTTCGCAGACCTTCGATGTGGAGGGCGTCTACACCATCACGCTCACCGTCACGGACGACGTCGGGCAGAAGGGAACGCTCTCTCAGCAGTTGCGCGTTGGCGCCGGCGGAGCGGGCGGTGTCTCGGCGGAGTTCAACTTCTCGCCGTCCAACCCGACGCCCGGGAGCACCGGGTTCTTCGACGGGTCGCCGTCGACCAGTCCGCGTGCCATCACCCGGTTCTTGTGGAGTGTCGGCGACGGCACGTCCGGCACTGGCAAGTTCACGAACCACGGGTACAACAATCGCGGGCTCGTACGTGGTCACGCTCACAATTCACCGCCCGCTCGGGCCGCCAGGACCAGAACTCACAGACGGTAGAGGTCCAGGCGCCGGACGAGGAAGAACCGGAAGAGCCCGGCGACCTCATCAACCTGGTGGGGCAGGATCGGGATAAGATCGCACGCCGCACGACGTCTCGTTTTGGGCCGTGTCCGGCCATGAACCCATGTCAGGCGCTCCCAGCCATTTTCTCGAAGCGCGTCTCGCCAGATTGCGGGCGCGCTTGACCGAAGCCAACCTGCCGGCCCTGCTTGTGACGCACCTGCCGCATGTTCGCTACTTGACGAACCTCACCGCCAGCGCTGCAGCAATGGTCGTGACGTCGAGAACGACGCATCTCGTGACCGACTTTCGCTATGCCGGGACCGCCGAGCGCCTGCTCGCCGGAGAGGCGTCGTTGCCGGACTGTCAGCTGACGGTCGTTCGTTCGACCTATGACGAGGAGCTGGCGAGCCTGCTCCAGGCGCTGGGTTGCGAACGGGTTGGCGTAGAGTCCGCGCACCTGCCGCTGGCGCGCTTCCGGTGGTTCGAAGCCCGGCTGGGAACTGCACCAACTTTGGTGCCCGCCGAGCCGCTGATTGAGCGGCTCCGGATCGTCAAGGACGCACACGAGATTGGCACGCTGCGTCAGGCGGCGACGTTGATTTCGAAGGTGGCACACGAGCTGCCCGGCCAGGTTCGGCAGGGCCTGGCCGAGCGGCAGGTCGCGGCGTGGATTGATTCAGCGCTCAAGATCGCGGGCTTCGACGAGTGCGCGTTCGTGACGATTGTGGCTTCTGGCCCGAACGGCGCCCGTCCACACGCGCGAGCCGGCGACCGGCGTTTGGAGCCATCTGATCTGGTCGTGCTGGACTTCGGCGGCGTCTACGACGGATACTGCGTCGACCTGACGCGAACGCTCGCGGTGGGATCGCCCCCGGCGGAAGCCCGCCTGGTGCACGCGGCTGTACGCAATGCACAAGCCGCAGCCATCGACGCCGTGAGGCCGGGTGTGCGCGCCAGCGACGTGGACCGGGCCGCGCGCGACGTCCTGTCGCGGGCCGGGCTCGGCGAGGCGTTCGGGCACAGCACCGGCCATGGCCTCGGCCTCGAGGTCCACGAGGAGCCCCGGATTGCGACACCGAAAGAAGGCCGGGAGCACGAGGATATAGTGCTCGAACCGGGCATGGTGTTTACCATCGAGCCTGGTGCTTATCTGCCGGCCTGGGGTGGCGTGCGGATCGAAGACGACGTGCTCGTAACAGCCGGTGGGTGTGATGTGCTGACCAGTGTGCCCCGCGACCTATGATGGACTTCGACGAGCTCAGGCAGATTCTCGATATCGTCCGCGAACACCAGCTTTCCGAATTCGAACTGGAACGCGAGGGCTTCAAGATTCGGATCAAGAAGGACGGAGCCGTCCCTTCGATTGCCGTCGCGCCGGCGTCCTCCAGCGCGACGGATTCACCCGTCGCGCGAGTCGTGACGTCGGGGCCCGCGGCAGCCAGCGCCGGTGGTGCGACCCCGGAGCCCGGTGACGGACAGGCCGACGAGCACGGCATCGAGCTGGCGGTCGTCAAATCACCCATTGTCGGCACGTTTTATCGCTCGGCCGAGCCGGAGTCGCCGCCGTTCGCTGAGGTTGGCGATCGCGTCAAAAAGGGACAGGTCCTCTGCATCATCGAGGCCATGAAGCTGATGAACGAGATCACCTCTGAGTACGACGGGGAGATCGCGACCGTCTACGTCGAGAACGCGCAGGCCGTCCAGTACGGGGAACGGCTGTTTGCGATTCGGACCAGCTAGCAGGCCGGATGTTCAAAAAAATCCTCGTCGCCAACCGTGGGGAAACCGCGCTTCGCGTCATCGTTGCGTGCCGCGAGTTGGGTATCAAGACGGTTGCCGTCTATTCAGAGGCCGACGAGAACTCATTGCACGTCCGATTTGCGGATGAAGACATCTGCATCGGACCGCCGCAGGCCGCGCGCAGCTATTTGAGCGTTCCCGCCATCATCAGCGCCGCAGAGATCACGGGCGCCGATGCTATTCATCCAGGGTATGGGTTCCTGGCCGAGAGCGCCTATCTCGCGGAAGTCTGCGAGGCCTGCCACATCAAGTTCATCGGCCCCGACGCCAAGGTGATTCGCCTGATGGGCGACAAGGCCAGAGCGCGGCGGGCGATGAAGAAAGCCGGATTGCCCATCCTCCCCGGCAGCGACGGGCCGGTCGAAAGTGAGGAACGTGGGCTGAAGCTGGCTCAGGATATCGGCTACCCGGTGATCATCAAGGCGACCGCCGGCGGCGGCGGCCGCGGCATGCGCGTGGTGACGTCGGCGGCGGCCCTGGGCGTGCAGCTGAAGACTGCGCAGCGGGAGGCCGAGGCCGCGTTTGGCGTCGGGGACGTGTACCTCGAGAAGTATCTCGAATCCCCGCGGCACATCGAGTTCCAGATTCTCGGCGATCACTACGGCGGCGTCGTGCATCTGGGCGAGCGCGAATGTTCCATCCAGCGGCGGCACCAGAAGCTCATCGAAGAATCGCCATCGCCCGCGCTCTCCGAGAAACAGCGGCGCAAGGTGGGGGCGCAGGTGGTGGACGCTGCCAAGGCCGTTCAATACTCGAATGCCGGTACCTTCGAGTTCCTGATGGACCGTTCGGGGCACTTTTACTTCATGGAGGCGAATACCCGTCTCCAGGTGGAGCATGGCGTCACCGAGATGGTGACGGGCCTCGATATCGTCAAGGAGCAGATACGCATTGCGGCCGGGTCGCGGCTGCCGCTCAGGCAGGGCGAGGTGGTGTTCGGCGGCCACGCCATCGAATGCCGGATCAACGCCGAGGATCCTGAAACCTTCGCGCCTTCACCAGGGCTCATCCACGTCTTCAGCCCTCCGGGCGGTCCCGGCATCAGGGTGGACACCGCCGCACACTCGGAGTGCTACATTTCGCCGCACTACGATTCGATGATTGCCAAGATCATCGCGCACGGCCGCGATCGCCAGGAGTCCATTGCCCGCATGCGGCGCGCGCTCGAGATGACGGTCATCGAAGGCATCAAGACGACGATCCCGCTGCACCTCAAGACACTTGCCGACCCCGACTTCCTGGCAGGCAACGTGACCACCTCGTTCATGGAGCGGTTCCAGCCCAAAGCCAATGGACGGCTCGCCGAGGCCGTCTAGACCAGGACCGCTCCGTTCACGTCCGGCCGAGCGCCGGTCCAATCCCGAATGACGTTCCCCTCGCTCTACGCCATCGTTGACGTGGATGTCGCGGTGCGTGAGGGATGGACGCCGCGGGATTTATCGCGGGCCTATCTGGCGGGCGGCGCTCGATGGCTGCAGCTGCGCGCGAAGTCGTGGACCGGGGCGGCCTTCCTCGAGCTGGCCGAGCAGATGGTCGGCGACGCCCAGCCTTACGAGGCGATCGTCGTCATCAACGACCGACCGGACATCGCCAGGCTGGTGGGCGCCGCCGGTGTTCACGTCGGCCAGGACGATCTGCCGCCCGAGGCGGCGCGGCCCATCGTCGGCGGCTCCGCGGTGATTGGGCTGTCGACGCACACAAGAACGCAAATCGAAGCCGCGCAGCACGCTCCGGTGAGCTACATCGCGGTTGGTCCGCTGTTCGGCACGTCGACCAAGGACACCGGGTACGAGGCGGTGGGCCTCGATCTCGTCCGCGTGGCCGCCCGCACGAAGCATTTCGTGGTGGGCATTGGAGGCATCACCCTGGACCGTGCCGAGAGTGTCCTCACGGCCGGCGCGGGCGCCGTTGCCGTCATTTCCGATCTGCTCGTCGACGGCGACCCCGAAGCCCGTGTTCGACAGTGGCTGGCGCATCTGACGCGGATCGGTGACGAGCGTTCGTCGCGCCGGAAGCCCCCGGATCTGCGTGTATAATCGCGGCTTGTTCACGCCCGCCGTCTGTGGAGGCATATGGACTCGAATCTGCTCAAGACCAAGTCGATCGAGCAGCTCGTCGGCGATGTCGAGAAGGGCGCCAAGGCTCTCAAGCGCACGCTCACAGCGGTCGATCTGAGCCTGCTCGGCGTTGGCGCCATCATCGGGACCGGCATCTTCGTCCTGACGGGAACCGCCGCCGCCAACCAAGCGGGCCCGGCCATCGTGCTCTCGTATCTGGCGGCCGGTCTGGCGTGCGGGTTCGCGGCGCTGTGCTACGCCGAGTTCGCGGCCATGATCCCGATTGCCGGCAGTGCGTATACCTACGCCTACGCCACCCTCGGCGAGATCTTTGCCTGGATGATCGGCTGGGATCTGATCCTCGAATATGCCGTCGGATCGATGACGGTGGCAATCGGATGGAGCGGGTACTTCCAGCGCATCCTGGCCGGCTTCGGCATTACGCTTCCCCTCTGGATGAGCGCCGCGCCGGCGGCGGCGTCCGGCGCGATCATCAACCTGCCGGCCGTGCTGATCGTCTGTGTCATCACCGTGGTGCTCGTGATCGGCGTGCGCGAGAGCGCCAGATTCAACGCCGTCATGGTCGCCATCAAGCTCGCCGCCGTCCTCTTTTTCATCGTGGTCGGCGTCGGCTATGTGAATCCGGAGAACTGGTCGCCTTTCGCGCCGTACGGCTGGCCGGGGATCATGGCCGCCGGTGCCGTTGTGTTTTTCGCCTACATCGGCTTCGACGCCGTCTCGACGACGGCCGAAGAGGCCAGGAACCCGTCACGCGACCTGCCGATCGGCATCATTGTCTCGCTGGTTGTCTGCACGCTCCTCTATCTGCTGGTTGCCGGGATCCTCACCGGTATTCTTCCGGTGACGGAGTTCAAGTCCGACGCGCAGTTCTTGAACGCCCCGGTAGGGTACGCGCTGGCCGTCATCAATCAGGACTGGGCTGCGGGCCTGGTCTCTGCGGGGGCTGTCGCCGGCATCACCAGCGTGCTGCTCGTCATGCTGATGAGCCAACCCCGGATCTTCTTCTCGATGAGCCGCGACAATCTGCTGCCGGCCGGCATCAGCAAAGTGCATCCACGGTTCAAGACGCCCTACATCACCACCATCATCACGGGCATCGTGGTCGCGATTGCGGCCGGACTGATCCCGATCCAGGTCGTCGGAGAAATGACCAGCATCGGGACGCTGTTCGCGTTCGTCGTGGTGTCGGCAGCGGTGCCGATTCTGCGAGCGAAGCGCCCCGATGCGCGCCGGCCCTTCAAGGTGGCCGGAGGACCCATCATTCCAATCCTCGGCGTGCTCTCCTGCCTCTACCTGATGGTCAGCCTGTCGGTCATGACCTGGGTCCGGTTCCTCGTCTGGCTCAATATCGGCATGGTGATCTACTGGTTCTATGGCCGCACGCACAGCCCGCTCGTCGATCAAGCCGAATCCAGACGCCGGACATCGGCCGAATCGTTCGCGAACGGTCTGACAATGCTGGGTTACATGGTGGTGTTCAACGGGGCGGCTGTGACCCTTCTGGGTGTGCTGACCGGACTCGGCGTCACGACCGAGAACTCGGCGAAATGGCACGAGCTCGACGCCCTGATTAGCCCAATCGGACTGCACATCAGTCCGGAAATCGCGGACCGCTTCGGTCTGACCATCCTGGTCATTGGCATCGTGATCACCATTCTGGGCCGGGTGCTGGGCGCAGCAGCCCGCGGAAAGGCCACGCGCTGACCCAGGGGAGGCACGTTCTCCCCGAAGGTGTCGTTACGCCTCTCGCGCGCGTCGCGCGAGATCCCTATCGAGTGTCGCCGGCGGCCGGCTCTGGGATCCCTGCGGGCCCGGTGACGAGCAGTTCGTGACCGGTGGGGCTCTGGCGGAGAAGCCATGACGGCGAGGATTCTGGACGGAGCGTCTGTTGCGCGCGCGATTCGGCAGGAGCTCCAGCCACGAATCGCGGCGACCACCAAGCGGTTGGGGCGGCGGCCCGGACTGGGGATCGTGCTGGCTGGCGACAACCCGGCATCTGAAATCTACGTCCGCAACAAGATCAAGGCGAGTGAGGAAGCCGGGCTGCACGCCGAGCTCCGTCGATTGCCGTCGTCGGCGTCCCGTGACGACCTGCTCGCATCCGTGATTGCTCTCAATCGGCGGGAGGACATCGATGGCATTCTGGTGCAGTCGCCGCTTCCCGCGGGCCTCGTTGCGGCCGATGTGGAGGCAGTGTTCGACGCTATCGACCCGGCCAAGGACGTGGATGGGTTCAACCCACTGAACGTGGGGCGGCTGGTCCAGGGAAGGTCGACATTCGCGCCGTGCACGCCGGCCGGTGTCATCGAGCTGCTGGACCGATCGAACATCGAGATTGCAGGCGCGCATGCCGTCGTCATCGGTCGAAGCGACATCGTCGGCAAACCAATGGCCCTGCTGCTGTTACACAGGCACGCCAGCGTCACGATGTGTCATTCGCGAACCCGAAACCTGGCCGAGCTGAGCGCCAGCGGCGACATCGTCGTTGCGGCCGTCGGCCGTGCCGGCTTTCTCACGCCCGAGTTCGTTCGACCGGGCGCCACGGTGATTGACGTCGGAATCAATCGGATTACCGACAGATCGGTGGCGACCGCGCTTCTGGCCGGCTTGCCCGAGCGGCTCGACGAGTTCGCGCGGCGGGGGGCCGCCGTGGTCGGTGATGTCCACCCGTCGGTCCGCTCCGTTGCCGGCGCGCTGACGCCGGTGCCGGGCGGTGTCGGTCCGTTGACAATCGCGATGCTGCTCTCCAACACGCTGAAAGCGGCCAGTTTGCGAAGCGAGCGAGGTTGAGCAGGCCATGGTGCGAGTGGCGCTCACGGGAGGCATCGCCAGCGGCAAGAGCTATGTGGCCAACCGCATGCGCGAACGCGGCATCCCCGTGGTCGACGCCGACGAGTTATCGCACCGTGTACTGGCATCGGGGACCGAATCGGCGGCCGAGGTCGTCAAGCGATTCGGACGCACGGTGTCCACGCCCGAGGGTGACATCGACAGGCGCCGGCTTGGCGCCATCGTGTTTGCCGATCCGGCCGCGCGGGCCGATCTCGAGGCCATCATCCACCCGCAGGTGTACTCCGCCATCGATCGGTGGTTCAGCGATCTCGAATCGGGGGACCCGCAGAGCGCATTTGCCGTCGCGGACGTGCCGCTGCTCTTCGAAACCCGCCGTGAGGGCGCGTTCGATCGCGTCGTGGTCGCGTTCTGTCCTTCAGCGGTTCAGATTGAACGGGTCCAGGCCCGCGACGGCTTGACCGCGGAACAGGCTCGGCAGCGACTCGGGGCCCAGTGGCCCATCGAAGAAAAGGCGCGGCTTGCAGACTACGTGATCCGGACAGATGGCACGTTCAACGAGACCGACAGCCAGCTCGACCGGGTCGTGAGGGCCCTCCGTCAGGACGCACGCGACCGAAGCTAGTCCGTTTTTCAGACGCCCGACTCGTTGGTGTCTTTCGCGGGTGCAATTCGCTCTTCGACAAACGTGTTCCACTCGTGGCAATGCGGGCACTGCCAGAGAAGCTCTGTGCTGCGGTAGCGGCAGCGCAGACAAACGTGGGGGTCGAGGTAGAAGATCGAGACCTTCGTGAGCGCCGTGTAACGCTGCACGTGCGCCGGATCGAGGCCGAGGGCGGTCAGCGTGTGCCAGATCGCTTCGTGAACGGACAGCGAATGCGGGTTGTGGGGTAAGGCGTCGAGCAGGACTTCGAAGGCCTCCGCGTGCTGGGCCGCGCTCGTCAGATGACGGGCGAGCGCCAGCCGCGCCCGCCAATCCTGAGGGCTCTTCGCGATGATCTGTCGGCAGAGGTGCGGAAACCGATCGGGCGCTCCCAGGAGCGGGTACGCACCCGCAAGGCGATCGAACGACAGATACGCTCGTTCAGGTGCCACCTGCAGCACCTGTTCCCAGACCTCCACTGCCGCCGCCCGGTTGCCTTCCTCGGCGCGGAGATCGCCCAGGTCGAGATAGGCCGGCACGGCGCGGGCATCGAGATCGATGGCCGCCTTGAAGCGCGCAGCCGCGGCCGCCCGGTCACCCTCCCGAAACGCCTGCCGCCCGAGTGCGTGCTCGAGAAACGCCAGGATCGCCTGATTCCTGGGCACGTCGGCTTGCTCACTGTTCTTCACGAGGCGCTTGCGGATGTCGTAAGCCTCCTGCCACTGGTGCTGGTCTTCGTGGAGCTTTTCCAGATTCACGAGCGCATAGTGATTGCCGGAATCGAAGCGGAGCACTTCGCCAAAGGTGTGGAGTGCCCGGTCGACGAAGCCGCCGCGCTTGTAGTCGAGACCGAGACACAGAAGGATGTAGGCGCGCTCGAGCTTGGTCAGCTTGGGCCGCTGTAACAGATCCTGGTGCAGTGTGATCGCCCGGCCCACCAGCCCCTTCTCCCGATAGAGGTTGCCGAGAATCATGTGAATCTCGAGCGCCTCCGGCGCCAGGGTGACCGCCTTCGTCAGCTCTTCGATAGCCGGATCGAGCTGATTGGACACGAGAAAGTTCAGCCCCAGGATGAAGTGCGGCGACTCGCGGGCCTTGCGCCGATCGATCCAGCGGCCGTCACGCAGCTTGTAGCGCTCCCACGCCTTGCCAATAGCGAGGCCGATGAGCAGGGCCACGAGCGCGGCCAGAAGGGTTGCCTGACCGTCCATCAGGCGTCGCCCCCAGCGGCATAACTCTCTACGATCTCGGTCCAGCGGCCCTGGGCGCGGAGCACGAGCTCCACGAGCTCGCGCACGGCGCCGCGGCCGCCGGGCGCCTGACTCACCCAGTCCACTCGCTTGCGGACATCCGCAACGGCGTCGGCGGGAGCCGCGGACAGCCCGACGCGGTTCAGCACCGGGAGATCGAGGAGATCGTCGCCCATGAAGGCGACCTCGCCATCCTCGAATCCGCCATCGCGGAGGATGCGCTCGTACGCCTCGAGTTTGCCGAGCGTGCCCTGGACCACAATCGGTATAGAAAGCTGCGTTGCCCGCTGTGTCGTGCTTGTCGATTGGCGCGCCGAGAGCAGTCCGGTCTTGAGTCCCGCTCGATGGGCCCACACGATGCCCGTCCCGTCGCGGATATCGAAACGCTTCGATTCGGTTCCGTCGCCGTGGAGCAGCACCCGACCATCGGTCAGCACGCCGTCCACGTCGAAGAGCAGGAGGCGGATGCGGGAGGCCTTGTCGTCCACCGTCACGGGATCGCCAGTGCCCAACATGCGCGGCCGGCCGTCAGATGAGCTCGGTGCGCCACAAGTCGTGCAGGTGGACGACGCCTTCCGCGACGTGGCCGGCGTCGACGACGACGAGCGACGTGATCTTGCGGTGCTCGAGAATATTTAGTGCCTCCGCCGCCAACATGGCGCGATCGATCGTAATGGGATCGGGCGTCATCACTTCTTGCGCCGTTCGGTCGAGGATGCTGGCCATTTCGCTCATATGGCGGCGCAGGTCGCCGTCCGTGATGATGCCGGCAAGTCGTCCGTGGTCGTCCACGACGCACGTCATGCCGAGACCTTTCTTGGACATTTCGTAGACGACGTCGCGCATTGGCGCCGAAAGCGGGACGGATGGCAACTGCGAGCCGGCGTGCATCAGTTGCTCCACACGCATGAGCTTCTTTCCGATCTTGCCGCCGGGGTGGAGGTTGGCGAAGTCCTCCTGGCGGAAGCCCTTGGCCACTGACAGGGTCATGGCCAGAGCATCGCCGATAGCGAGGGCGGCCGTGGTGCTGGCCGTTGGAACCAGGTTCATCGGGCAGGCTTCCTCGCTGACGCGGCAGTCGAGGGCGACGTCAGCGGCCTTGCCCAGGGTCGAACCCACCGACCCCGTCACGGCGATGAGTCGGGCGCCGAGGCGCTTGATGGTTTCGAGGAGCCTGAGCAGTTCCTCGGTCTCCCCGCTGTACGACAGCGCGAGGACGACGTCGCCGCCTTGAATGATGCCGAGATCGCCATGGATCGCCTCGGCCGGGTGAAGGAAAAAGGCCGGTGTGCCCGTGCTCGTCAGCGTCGCCGCAATCTTTCGGCAGATGATGCCCGACTTGCCCATCCCGGTCACGATCACGCGGCCATGGCAGTCGAGCAGGAGCGCTACGGCCCGTTCGAAGCGCTCGTCGAGGCGATCGATCAGCGACAGAATCGCCTGCGCCTCAGTCTGCAGCACTTTTCGAGCGAGCGCGAGATCGGCCATGGTGCGAGATTCGGCGGTTGGAGAGTGGGTCACTGACGTGATGGCGCCGCGATCGGGTGAATTGCGCGCTGCACACGCACCAGGCGTTCGACCAGAGGCTCCAGCCGCTCGAGCGGGAGCGCGTTCAAGCCATCGCTCTTCGCGGCGGCGGGGTTGTCGTGGACCTCGACGAACAGCCCGTCAGCGCCTGCCGCGACACCCGCAAGGGCCAGCGGTTCGATGTACTGCGGCAATCCTCCCGACGCCGCGCCGGCACCGCCGGGAAGCTGCAAGCTGTGCGTGACGTCGAACACGATGGGCACACCAAGCTCGTGGACGATGGGGAAGACCCGCATGTCGACGACGAGGTTGTTGTAGCCGAAGGCAAACCCCCGTTCGGTCACGAACACCTGCCGGTTACCCGACCGAACGACCTTGTCGATGGCGTGCTTGATATCCAATGGTGCGAGAAACTGCCCCTTCTTGATGTTCACGGTCCGTCCGGTTCTCGCCGCGGCCACGAGGAGGTCGGTCTGGCGCGACAGAAACGCCGGAATCTGCAGCACGTCGGCAACGCTCGCGGCCAGGGCAGCCTGAGACGGTTCGTGAATATCGGTCAGGATCGGCAGCCCGGTACGATCCTTGACGTCCTGGAGGACCGAGAGCCCCTCCTCGAGACCCGGTCCGCGGAACGATTCGAGCGAGGTGCGGTTGGCCTTGTCGAACGATGCCTTGAACACGCACGCGACCCGATGCCTCGCGCCAACTTCCTTGATCGCCAGCGCCATTTCGAGCGCGTGGTCGCGGCTCTCGATGACGCAGGGTCCGGCAATGAGCACCAGGCCTTGCCCGTCGCCCAGCATCGCTGGACCGATTGGGACTGCTGGCACGGGCGTCATTATAGATGACGGTGGGCCGCCGGTTCGCTCAACCGAGGGCGGGCCTCGGAGAGGTCAAGCCACCGCCGGTCGCAGGGCGGGCTCGGAGGAATGCGCCAGCTTGTGACGGTGTGCGGCCCTTACGAAGCTCGCGAAGAGGGGATGGGGCGCCAGCGGCTTCGACTTGAACTCGGGGTGGAACTGAACGGCTACATACCACGGGTGATCCGGCAGCTCCACGATCTCGACGAACTTGCCGTCGGGTGAGCGACCCGAAATCCGCAAGCCCTTTTCGGTCAGCGTTTTCTCGTAGAGGCAGTTGAACTCGTACCGATGCCGGTGGCGTTCGAGGATGGACGGCGTGCCGTAGATCCGGTGGGCCAGCGAGCCGGGAAGAAGGTCGCAGGCATATTGTCCGAGGCGCATCGTGCCGCCCATCTCGTCGACTCCGAGCAGGTCGCGCAACTTGTAGATGACTTTGTGTTCTGTGTCCGGTGAACACTCGGTGGAGTCGGCTCCTTCGAGCCCGCACACGTCGCGCGCGTACTCGACGGCCGCCCACTGGAAGCCGTAGCAGATTCCGAAGTACGGCACCTGCCGCTCGCGGGCAACCTGAGCGGCCTTCATCATGCCGCGGGTCCCGCGATCGCCGAACCCGCCCGGCACGAGAATCGCGTTGGCGCCGTCGAGCAGGGCTAGTCCATCGGCTGCCTCGAGCGCCTCGGCCTCCACCCAGCGGATGTTCACCCGAAGGCGATGGGCGAAACCGCCGTGGAAGAGTGCCTCGTTGAGGCTCTTGTACGAATCTTCGTAGCCGACGTACTTGCCCACCACGTGGATCGTGATCTCGTCAGCGGGATTCTTGATGCGATCGATTAGGTCGTTCCAGGCCTCCATCCGCCGTTCGGTCTGGGGAAGGCCCAGATGCCGCAGCACAATCGAGTCGAGACCTTCGGCCGCCAACACCAGCGGGACCTCGTAGATCGTTTCGACATCCTTGGCGGTAATCACGGCCTCTTCGGCCACGTCGCAGAACAGCGCGATTTTCCGTTTGATCTCGAGGGGAAGGAAGCGATCGGTCCGGCAGAGCAGGATGTCGGGCTGGATACCAATCGATCTGAGATCGCGCACGCTGTGCTGAGTGGGCTTGGTCTTGAGCTCGCTGGCCGTCCCGATGAATGGGACGAGGGTCAGATGGATGTAGAGCGTGTTCTCGCGACCCACGTCCTGGCGAAACTGCCTGATCGCCTCGAGGAACGGCTGACTCTCGATGTCACCGACGGTCCCGCCAATCTCCACCAGCACGATGTCCACGTTCTTGGCCACCGCGCGGACGGCATCTTTGATCTCGTTGGTAATGTGCGGAATGACCTGGACCGTTCGGCCGAGATAATCGCCCCGGCGCTCTTTTTGAATCACCGACTGATAGATTTTTCCGGTCGTCCAGTTATGACTCCGCGTCGTGACCGTACTGGTAAAGCGCTCGTAGTGTCCCAGGTCGAGGTCGGTCTCGGCCCCATCGTCGGTGACGTAGACCTCGCCGTGCTGGAACGGGCTCATCGTGCCAGGATCGACATTGATGTAGGGATCGAACTTCTGAAGCGTGACCCGGTAGCCGTGACCTTCGAGAAGGCATCCGATCGATGCTGCCGCAAGCCCCTTGCCAAGCGACGAGACGACACCGCCAGTGATGAAGATGTATTTCGTGGGTCGCTCTTGTATGGTGGTCATGGCTGGCTAAGCGCGCGCCTCCATGGCGGTCAGCCGTCGGACCTTTTCGAGATCCCCCGGTGTGTCGACTGCGATGCAGTCATAGCGGGTTTCCACCGTTTTGATACGGAACCCATGCTCGAGCGCCCGAAGCTGCTCGAGCTTCTCGCATTGCTCGAGCGGCGTGGGCTCCAGGCGTGCAAAAGCGAGCAGGAACTCCCGGCGGTAGACGTAGAGGCCGATATGCTTGTAAGCGGGGGTGTTCTGAACGGGTTCCCGGGCGAACGGCACGGGGGCCCGCGAAAAATAGAGGGCATTCCCGTCGCGATCGACGACCACCTTGACGATGCTTGGATTCAGCAAGTCGGAAGAGCTGTCGAGACGCCGCCTGAGCGTTGTCATGAGCAGGCTCGCATCGACGGCGAATGGCCTGACGGCTTCGTCGATCATTTCCGGGGCGATCAACGGCTCGTCTCCCTGGACGTTGATGACGAGCTCGCATTCGAGATCTTCGGCGACCTCCGCCAGGCGGTCTGTGCCGCTTGGATGGTCGGCGCGGGTGAGCACCGTCTCGCCGCCGAACGCGGTGACTGCCCGCACGACGCGGTCGTCGTCGGTGGCCACGATGACACGGTGAATGGATGCGCTGGCAGCGGCCCGCCGGTAAACGTGCTCAATCATCGGCCGGCCGTCGATGTCGGCAAGAACCTTGCCCGGAAATCGCGACGAGCCGTATCGAGCGGGGATGATGACGACGTTTCGAGCGGATGATGTTGTGCGGGGTAGAACTGCCGAACCAGCAGGGTGCACGACGAATCATAGCACATCCGGTGCCGAGCCGGTCCTGGTTCGAGCCAACGCTTCACCGATGTTAGAATCAGGACGGTCGATGCGCATCAACCGGACGACGGTGCTCGTTGGCGGCTCGCTGCTGGCCACGTGGCTCGCTGCCGCGAACACGTACCGCCTCGAACCCGCGACGCCGCAGCCGGAGCGCACGATCGAACAACCCACCCGACCGGCGAGCGAAATCGAAGCCGAGGCCACCCGACTGCGCCAGCTCCTCACCGCGAGGCCCGTCGAGCGGGCGTCAACCCGCAATCCGTTTCGCTTCGTGCCACGCAGCCGCCCGACTGATGAACGGACTTCCGGGCCGGTCCCGGAGGGGCGCTCTGCGCCGGCGGTGATTGCTCCCTCACCCCTCAGGTTGGTTGGTATTGCCGAAGACCGCGTCGAGGGAGAGGTGATTCGCACCGCCATCCTGACCGTCGAAGGTCGCCTGTATCTCGTGAAAGAAGGCGACGACGTGCAGTCGCGCTATCGGGTAGGGAACGTGGCTGCCGACTTGGCAGAAATCCAGGATCTATCGACCGGCGAGTTCGTCACCCTCGCGCTTCAGCCGTAACGGCGCTCAGAAACGGACGAGCGAACAGCTCTTGACGGCGGGAATCTGCCGGATCTCGTCCAGCAAGGCTTCTCCAACCCTGCCGTTCGGTTCCTCGTCGACGTTGACCACTCCGATGGCTCCGCTCTCGCCTCGTCCCAGGTTGAAATTCGCGATGTTCACGTTGTGACGGCCGAGCAGGGTACCGACGGCGCCGATGACGCCGGGCTGATCGTTATTCGCAATGACGAGGAGCGCGCCTTCGAGCGGCGCCTCGACCTCCACGCCGTCGATGAGGACGAGCCGGGGACTCCCGGTCTCGAACACCGTGCCCTCGATCCAACGTTCGCCCTGGCTGGTGTGAAGCTTCACGGACATCAGATTGGTGAAGTCGCGCGGCCGGGTGCTGCGCGACTCGATCACTTCGACGCCGCGCTCGCGGGCGAGCGTGCGGGCGTTCACGAGCGTCACGGCCGATGACAGCATCGGCCGAAACACGCCGAGCAGAACCGCGGCGGTGACCAGCTCGGTCGGGCTTGTCGCCAACCCTCCGTAATACCGAACGCCGATGGCCTCGGTGCGGGCTTCGCCCAGCTGTGCCACCATCAGTCCGAGCCGTTCGGCCAGACGAAGGTGCGGCTGGAGGCGCCGGTATTCCTCGGGTGAAATCGCCGGAAAGTTGACCGCGTTGCGCACGATGCCGTCCCGCAGGTAATCGCGCACGGCCCCCGCTGCTTCGATGCCGACCAGTTCCTGCGCCTCCCTGGTCGACGCCGCGATGTGAGGTGTCGCGATGACCTGCGGCAGCGATGCCAGCCGCCAGTCGACCGGTGGTTCCTCGCTGAAGACGTCGAGGCCGGCGCCACCGATGCGTCCGGACACGATCGCGTCGGCGAGCGCGTCCTGATCGATGAGGTCGCCCCTGGCCGTATTGATGATTGAGGCACCCGGCTTGCACCTGGCGAGACGCTCGGCCGACAGCAACCCTGCTGTGGTCTCAGTGGACGGGAGATGAAGGCTCAGATAGTCGGCCCGGGCACAGACTTCATCGAGCGGCAGAAGCTCGACGCCGAGGTCCGAAGCAATTTGCGCCGAGATAAATGGGTCGTGCGCGACAATTTTCATGCCGAACGCGCGGCAACGAAGTGCGACCTCTTGACCCACTCGACCCAGCCCGAGCAAGCCGAGCACCTTGCCTCGCACTTCGACGCCCGTGAACGTCTTCTTCTCCCAGCGGCGTTCCTTCATGGCGACATCGGCGGCGGGCAGTCGGCGGGCGAGCGCCAGGATGAGCGCCAGGGTGTGCTCCGCGACGCTGACGCTGTTGACCCCGGGGGCATTCATGACGACGATGCCGCGGGCGCTCGCGGCGTCGACGTCGACGTTGTCAACCCCGGTGCCGGCTCGGGCGATCACCCGCAAGCGAGGCGCCGCCTCGATGAGGTCGCGATCCACGCGAGTGGCGCTTCGTACGATCAGCGCGTCCGCGTCGCTGATGGCCGCGATCAGCGTGTCGCGGGATCGACCCGCGCGGGTGTCGAGCGACCAGGTCTCCATTTCGCGGAGTCCTTCGAGCGAGGACTCCGGCAGATCATCGGCGATGACGATTTTCATGAAATGTGGGTCTCGGTGGCGTTCGTCTGCAGCATGCGCGGCCGGCGCGAGCGGTGAAACGATTACAGTATAATCTCTCGGCTTTCGGGATGGCGGGTTTGCCGCGCCGTCGCATCACGATGGTGCAAAGCGGTCGAACGCGCCGATTGACGGGCGTCTGCTGTTTCGATGGTGGAATTTTTCCACAGAGTTTTCCACAGTTTCTGTTGAACTTCTTTCGTAGAGTGGCGGGGGAGTTGCCCTAAGCGACAAGGTCGCGGGCACGCCTCCAGCAATTGCGGGAGTCGATCGCATGAATCGCAAGGTAACCGTTGTGGGTTCGGGCAACGTCGGCGCGACCGCGGCGCGCAGCATCGCCGACAAGGAATTGGCGGACGTCGTGCTCATCGACATCCTCGAGGGCATTCCCCAGGGGAAGGCGCTCGACATGTTCGAGGCGTGCCCGATTGAGGGCTCCGACTCGAGGGTGCTCGGCACGAACGACTACGCCGACACCGCCAACTCGGACATCGTCGTGATTACGGCGGGGCTGGCGCGCAAACCGGGTATGAGTCGTGACGATCTGCTGACCAAGAACTACGAGATCGTCAAGGGTGTCACCGAACAAATAGTCAAGCATTCGCCCAATTGCATCATCCTTCCCGTCACCAACCCGCTCGATGCGATGGCCCAGGTGGTCTACCGCGTCAGCGGATTCCCGAGGGAGCGCGTCATTGGCATGGCCGGCGTGCTCGATTCGGCCCGTATGCGCGCGTTCATCGCTCTCGCGCTGAACGTGTCGGTCGAGAATACCCACGCCTTCGTTCTTGGGGGCCACGGTGACACGATGGTGCCCCTCCCGCGGTATTCCACGGTTGCTGGCATTCCCATCACCGAGCTCCTCGACAAGGCGACCGTCGACCAAATCGTCACGCGCACCGCGAACGGCGGCGCCGAGATTGTCAAGCTGCTCGGCACCGGCAGCGCGTACTACGCGCCGGGCTCGGCGGTTGTCGAGATGGTCGAGGCGATCTTGAAGGACAAGAAGAAGATTCTGCCGTGCGCCGTCTACCTCCAGGGTGAGTACGGCATTCGCGACTTGTTCGTAGGCGTGCCGGTGAAGCTCGGCGCCCGCGGCGTCGAAGACATCATCCAGATAAAGCTGAGCCCGGAAGAAGATGCGGCTCTCAAGAAGTCCGCCGCGGCAGTGAAGGAGCTCGTCGACGTGATCAAGGTGTAAGCGATAGAGTTTGGCCCGGAGCCAGTTGCAATCCCTGGTCGGCATGGATATCGTGGGCCGACAAAACGGCGGCGTCGTGACGGCCCACGGAGTGATTCCAGGACCGGAGGGATTCGTTGGCGCAGGAAGTTCTTCACCTTACCCGGCGGGGGTTCGGTCAGACCACGCGGCGTGACGCATGGTGGGTGCAGCCGCTGCTGACCGCCTTCGGGTTGGGTGCCTTCGTCGTTTACGCCACGTGGGCAGCGTTTCAGGGCAATCACTACGAGTTCGGACCGTACCTCTTCGCCCTTCTACTCTCCGCTCCTTTTCGGCGACGGCCCGCATAGCTGGTTCGGCCCAAAGCCCGGGTGGTGGCCGGTCGCGATTCCGTTTTCCGCCGCCCTCCTTATTCTCTGGGCGCCCGGCGGCTTCCGGCTGACCTGCTACTACTATCGCGGCGCCTACTACAAGGCCTTCTGGGCAGATCCGCCCTCGTGCACGGTCGGGGAGCCGCGAGGGCGCTACCGCGGAGAGGCTTCGTTCCCTCTCATTCTTCAGAACGTCCACCGCTATTTCCTCTATCTGGCACTGGGATTTCTGGTCGTCCTGGCCTACGACGTCTGGAAGGCCCTGTGGTTCGTCGATCCGGTCAGTGGCCGCGCGACATTCGGCATCGGACGTCGGGACTCTGGTTCTGGCTGACGAATGTCGTTCTGCTGGGTGGCTACACGCTGGGCTGTCACTCACTGCGCCATCTCGTGGGCGGGCGGCTCAACCAATTGTCGAACCGACCCGCCCGTCTCAAAGCCTATGACGCGGTCAGCTGCCTGAACTGCCGCCACATGCGCTGGGCCTGGGCCAGCCTGTTCTCGGTGGGTTTTGCGGATCTCTACGTGCGCCTCTGCTCGATGGGCGTTTGGACGGACTGGAGGATCGTCTGAGCCACGAGGTGCACGAGCACGACGTGCTGATTATCGGGGCGGGCGGCGCAGGACTCAGGGCGGCGATTGAAGCATCCGCGTCGGGTGCGCGGGTCGGGCTGCTGTGCAAGTCGCTTCTCGGGAAGGCGCATACCGTGATGGCCGAGGGAGGCATCGCGGCAGCGCTCGCCAACGTCGACGATCGCGACACGTGGAAAGTCCACTTTGCTGACACGATGCGCGGTGGCCAGTATGTGAACAACTGGCGCATGGCCGAGCTGCACGCCAAAGAGGCTCCCGACCGGGTAAGGGAGCTCGAGGCGTGGGGCGCGCTGTTCGATCGGACGGCCGACGGGCGCATCCTGCAGCGCAACTTTGGCGGCCACAAGTACCCGCGGCTGGCTCACGTCGGCGATCGGACGGGCCTCGAGATGATTCGCACGCTCCAGGATCACGGTGTCCACCGCGGTCTCGACGTGCACATGGAGTTCACGGTCGTCACCCTGCTGACGGCTGCCGGGCGTGTCGTCGGCGCATTGGGGTACGACCGGGAACGCGGCCGGTTCAAGGTGTTTCAGGCGGGCGCCACCGTGCTCGCCACGGGCGGGATCGGGCGAGCCTATCGGATCACCAGCAACAGCTGGGAGTACACCGGAGACGGGCACGCGCTGGCCTACCGCGCCGGGGCCGAGCTGATGGACATGGAGTTCGTCCAGTTCCACCCGACAGGCATGGTCTGGCCGCCGAGCGTACAGGGCATCCTGGTCACCGAAGGCGTACGCGGCGAAGGCGGCATCCTGACCAACAGCACCGGGCGTCGCTTCATGTTCGACGACATCCCCGAGCTCTACCGCGCGCAAACCGCGGCCGACGAAGAAGAAGGCTGGCGGTACACACAAGGCGACAAGAACGCGCGGCGGCCACCCGAGCTGTTGACCCGCGATCACGTGGCGCGTGCCATCGTCAGGGAGCTCAAGGAGGGGCGTGGCAGTCCGCACGGCGGCGTGTTCCTGGACATCGCCTGGATTTCGCGAAAGCTCCCCAACGCCGGGGAGCACATCAAGCGGAAGCTGCCGAGCATGTATCACCAGTTCAAGCAGCTTGCGGACATCGATATCACCAAGGAGCCCATGGAGGTCGGTCCGACGACGCACTACGTGATGGGCGGCGTGCGGGTGGACGCCGAGACGCAGATGTCGACGGTGCCCGGGCTCTTCGCGTCCGGCGAGTGCGCGGCGGGTATCAATGGGGCCAACCGGCTTGGGGGCAATTCGCTGTCGGACCTCCTCGTTTTCGGCAAGCGGGCCGGCGAGCACGCCGCGGCATTCGCTCGAGAACACCCTGCGGATGGATTCGACCAGGCACAAGTCGATCGAGCCACCCGAGGCGCTCTCGAGCCGTTCGAGCGGCCCTCGACCGGCGAGTCGCCGTACCACGTACAGCGCGATCTCCAGGATTTGATGCAGGACCTGGTAGGCATCGTCCGCGTCGAGTCGGAGCTGCAGGAAGCACTCGAGGGGCTCGGCCGCCTCGCAGGGCGGGCGGCGCACGCGCGCGTGACGGGCAACCGCGAATACAACGCCGCCTGGCATACCGCGCAGGATCTCTGGAATCTCCTCACCGTGTCGGAGGCCGTCACTCGCTCGGCGCTGGAGCGCAAGGAAAGTCGCGGCGCACATTTTCGCGACGATTTTCCAAAGAAGGACGAGGCGTTTGGCACGTTCAACATCGTGACGCGCCAGGGACCCGACGGTGAGATGCAGGTGGCACGCGTCCCGATTCCGCCGATGCCGCAGGAACTCAGGCAAGTCATCGAAGAGAACAAATAGGGCGCCGCTGCCACCCGCGAGCTGCGGAGAGAATCACAGATGCCGACCGCGACCTTTCGAATCTGGCGAGGCGATGGAGCAGGAGGAGAGTTCCGCGACTACCCCACGGAAGTGGCCGACGGCATGGTCGTGCTCGATGCCGTCCACCGCATCCAGGCCGATCAGGCCAACGATCTCGCGGTCCGGTGGAACTGCAAGGCCGGCAAGTGCGGGTCGTGCTCGGCCGAAGTCAACGGTCAGCCACGTCTGATGTGCATGACGCGCCTGAACCAGCTGAAGCTCGACGAGCCCATTACGATCGAGCCGATGAAGGCCTTCCCCCTGATCCGGGACCTCGTGACCGACGTCTCCTGGAATTACCGCGTCAAGAAGGGCATCAAGCCATTCAAGCCGCGTCCCCCCGACCAGCCGGACGGCACCTGGCGCATTCAGCAGCGTGAGGTCGACCGCGTGCAGGAGTTCCGCCGCTGCATCGAGTGCTTCCTTTGCCAGGACGTCTGCCACGTTCTTCGGGAGCACCACCAGCACGACGCGTTCATCGGTCCGCGGTTCCTGGTATACACCGCGGCGCTCGAGATGCATCCCCTCGACACCGGGAAGCGTCTGGCTGACCTCCGGGACTCGCAGGGCGTCGGGCTCTGCAATATCACGCGCTGCTGCACGAAGGTCTGCCCGGAGGACATCACGATTACCGAGAACGCCATCATTCCGCTCAAGGAGCGTGTCGTCGACGAGTTCTACGATCCCGTGCGCAAGCTGCTGCGCATGGTCACCGGCCACGGCGGCTGATCCGATCACGGATGTAAGGAGGCACGCCATGTTCGCCCTGAAGCGTCTGTCGAAGGATGCCGTGCCGGCCGCGCTGGCGCGTGCCGAGCGCTACCGGTTTCTCAACGAGCCGAGCGAGGCGGAGAGCATCTGTCTCGACGTCCTCGACGTGGATCCAGGCAATCAGGAAGCCCTCGTCACCCTGCTGCTGGCGCTGAGCGATCAGTTCGGCGAGGCGGCGGGAGTGTTCGGCCGAGCGCGTGAAGCGGTCGGCCAGCTTCTCGACCCGTACGCACAGGCGTACTACGGAGGCATTATTCGGGAGCGCCGTGCGAAGGCGCAGCTCAGACGTGGTGGAGAAGGGGCCGTCCTGGGGATCTACGAGTGTCTGGTCGACGCGATGGAGTACTACGAAAAGGCGGAGGCTCTGCGGCCGCCTGGCAACGACGATGCGATCTTGCGGTGGAACGCCTGTGCGCGGCTGCTTCTTCGCAGCCAGCATCTTCGACCGGTGCTCGAAGATCGAGCCGAGGTGGACATGCTGGAGTAACGACGTCGGCGGGTGGTCGGCGGCTTGTGTGACCTGCTAGCGCCCACCCTTCCAGAGGGCTCTGGAGTAATCGCGCGTCATTCGGGCAATGTTCGAAATCGAGATTTCTTTCGGGCAGACCGCTTCGCATTCCCCTTCGTTCGAGCACATTCCGAAGCCTTCGGCATCCATCCGATCGACCATGCGGACCACACGGTCGTAGCGCTCGGGCTGGCCCTGCGGCAGGAGGCCCAGATGGGTGATTTTTGCGGCCGTGAAGAGGTGCGCCGCGGCGTTCTTGCAGGCGGCGACGCAGGCCCCGCAGCCGATGCACTGCGCGGAGTCCATGGCGGCCTCGGCGACGTCCTTGGCGATCGGCAGCACGTTCCCGTCGGGCGCGCCTCCTGTATGGAATGACACATAGCCGCCGGCCGCCATGATGCGGTCGAACGCGCTCCGGTCCACCACGAGATCCTTGATCACGGGGAACGCCCTGGCGCGCCACGGCTCGATGACGATCTCGTCGCCGTCGCGGAAGCTTCGCATGTGCAGCTGACAGGTCGTCGTTCCGGCGGTCGGTCCGTGCGCCACGCCGTTGATCATCAACCCGCAGGTTCCACAAATGCCTTCGCGGCAGTCGGAGTCGAAGGCGATCGCGTCTTCGCCTCTGGCGATGAGGCCTTCGTTCACCACGTCGAGCATCTCGAGGAACGACATGTCGGTGCTGACGCGTTCCGCCGCGTAATCCACCAGCCGTCCTGGCGAGTCGGGCCCGGCCTGCCGCCAAATCCTGAGCTTCACGTTGATCGTGGACATGTGCCTTGGTCCCGCGCTGAACTGGTCGATGCCGCAGCTGCGCCGATTCGCCTACTTGTAGGAACGCTGTGTCGGGTGAACTTCGTCGAATGAGAGCGGTTCCTTGTGCAACACGGGCTGTTTGCCGACGCCCGTGAATTCCCAGGCGCCCACATAGGAGAAGCTGGCGTCATTGCGCAGCGCCTCGCCGTCGGGCGTCTGGCTTTCCTCGCGGAAATGCCCGCCGCACGACTCGGTGCGGTGCAGGGCGTCGGTCACCAGCAGCTCGGCGAACTCGAGATAGTCGGCCACGCGCCCGGCATGCTCGAGGCTCTGATTGAGCGAGTCGCGGCGACCCGGCACGGACACCGTGTGCCAGAACTCCTCGCGGAGCTGCGGGATGTCGGCGAGCGCCTTTCTCAGGCCCGCATCGGTGCGCGACATGCCCGCGTAGTCCCACATGATGGCGCCCAGACGGCGGTGGAACGAGCGGATGGTCTGCGTGCCTTTGATCGACAGCAGCCTGGAAATCCGCTCGCGCTGACCCTCCTGCGCTTCCCTGAACGCGTCGTGGTCGGCGGCGACCGGAGGCAGTGCCGTGCTGCCCAGATAGTGGGCGAGTGTGTACGGGGCGACGAAGTAGCCGTCGGCCAGCCCCTGCATCAGCGCACTCGCCCCCAGCCGGTTGGCGCCGTGATCCGAAAAATTCGCTTCGCCGAGCACGTGCAACCCGGGGATGGTGCTCATCAGGTTGTAGTCCACCCAGAGGCCGCCCATCGTGTAGTGAACCGCGGGAAAGATCCGCATCGGCGACGTATAGGGATCCTCGTCGGTGATCTTTCGGTACATGTCGAAGAGGTTCCCGTACTTGGAGCGAATCGTCTCGACGCCCAGACGCTTGATCGCGTCGGCAAAGTCGAGATACACGGAAAGGCCGCTGTCTCCGACGCCGCGCCCGTCGTCACAAACCTGTTTCGCGTTGCGTGACGCGACATCGCGGGGCACCAGGTTGCCGAAGCTCGGGTACTTCCGCTCCAGGTAGTAATCGCGCTCCGACTCCGGAATCTCCGCGGGCGACCGCTCATCGGAGGGGTTCTTCGGGACCCATACGCGCCCGTCGTTGCGCAGGCTTTCGCTCATCAGCGTGAGCTTCGACTGGTGCTCGCCGCTCACGGGAATGCAGGTCGGGTGGATCTGCGTGTAGCACGGGTTGGCGAACAGGGCTCCGCGCTTGTACGCACGCCATGCCGCCGTGACGTTGGAGTTCACGGCGTTGGTCGACAGGTAATACGCCGTGCCGTAACCACCCGTGCACAGCAGCACGGCGTGGCCGGCATACGCCTCGAGCGCTCCAGTCACCAGGTCGCGCACCACGATGCCGCGCGCCTTGCCGTCTACGACGACCACATCCAGCATTTCGCGACGCGGGAAGATGCGGACGCTGCCTTCGTGAACCTGGCGCATCAGCGACTGGTAGGCGCCGAGCAGGAGCTGCTGACCCGTCTGCCCGCGCGCGTAGAAGGTGCGCTCGACCTGCGCGCCGCCGAACGACCGGTTGTCGAGCAGCCCGCCATACTCGCGCGCAAACGGAACACCCTGCGCCACGCATTGGTCGATGATGTTCACGCTGAGCTCGGCGAGACGGTAGACGTTGGCCTCGCGCGATCGATAGTCGCCACCCTTCACGGTGTCGTAGAAGAGGCGGTACACGCTGTCGCCGTCGTTGCGGTAGTTCTTCGCGGCGTTGATGCCGCCCTGCGCCGCGATGCTGTGGGCGCGGCGCGGACTGTCCTGGATGCAGAAGGCGAGCACGTTGTAGCCCAGCTCGCCCAGCGCGGCCGCCGCCGAGGCCCCGGCCAGGCCAGTGCCCACGACGATGATCGAGAATTTTCGGCGGTTCGCCGGGTTGACGAGCTTCGACTCGAAGCGATGCCGGTTCCACTTCTCGGGAAGCGGGCCGCTCGGGATGCTGGGGTCGAGCTTCACGGCCGGCCCCCGGCGAAATAGACGAACAGGGGAATGATCAAGAACCCTCCGCCGATGACGATCGCCATCAGCTTTCCCGCGAGCACGATGCGTGGTGTGTAGCCGGGATGGTCAACGCCCAGCGACTGAAAGGCGCTGGACACGCCGTGCCACAGGTGGAATCCCACCACGACCATGCAGACGACGTAAAAGGCGACGATCCAGGGGTTGCTGAACTGCTCGAGTTCCAGTCTGTAGAGATCCCGAATCTCGGTGCCGGCCACCTGATAGTAGCTGCCGAACTTGAAGCTCTTCACGTGAATGACGACGAAGAGGGCGAGCAGGATGCCCGTCACGATCATCGTCGCGGATGCCAGGCTCTTGCGGCTGCGCCCTCCGGCCCATGCCTTCCGGGTGTAGGCCACGGGCCGCGCGCGCCGGCTGTCGATGGTCATCCGCACGGCCTTGAAAATGTGGACGAGGAACACCAGCAGGAGTCCGATCTCGACGGGAACGACAAGCGGATTCGAGATGAGCGCGTGCGAGTACTCGTTGAAGACCGCCGATCCCGCAAAGACCATCAGGTTGCCGGCGAGATGCAGGATCAAGTACAGGAACAACGCAAGTCCTGTCACGGCGACCAGGATTTTGGTCCCGAGCGAAGACGCGAAAAGCTTTGATCGGGGCGGCATCAGGAACTCCGACGCGGAGGTGGGACTGGCGCGTGTACGCGCGTGCTGATCGAGTCAAGTGTAGCGTTGACCGACGAGCGCGCGCAAGCGCGCTTGACGTGCGGACATACCGCGACTACCATCACGCGCGTTTCTCGGAGCGAAGCTCCGGTGTCTCTCCGCGCGTTCTCCGTGCGGCGCCGGCGTCCGCGTCCGACTTTTCAGAGTAGAGCAGCCGTTGAAGATTCACGAGTATCAGGGGAAAACGATTCTCGCGAGGCACGGCGTGCCCGTGCCCCGCGGGGAAGTGGCGTTCTCGCCTGTGGAAGCCGGCGAGATTGCCCGTCGTCTTGGCGGCCACACCATCGTGGTCAAGGCGCAGATCCACGCAGGCGGCCGCGGCAAGGGAGGCGGCGTGCGCCTGGTGCACTCACCCGACGAAGCCGAGCGTGTCGCGCGCGACATGATCGGCATGACGCTCGTCACGCCTCAGACCGGACCCGACGGTCGCGTCGTCTCGCGAGTGCTCGTCGAGGAGGGTCTCGAGATCGCGCGTGAGCTGTATCTGGGGCTCGTGGTCGATCGTGCAGCCGGCTGCCCCGTGTTCATGGCCAGCGCCGACGGCGGGATGGACATCGAGGAGGTCGCCGCCCGGACGCCCGAGCGCATCTTCCGCGAGCATGTGCACCCCGGTACCGGGCTCGTGCCGTTCCAGGCCCGAAAGCTCGGGTTTCAGATTGGCCTCGATGCCGCGCAGGTCGTCAAGTTCAACAAGCTGATTGCGTCGCTCTACGAGGCGTTCCGTGCCACCGACGCCTCGCTCGTCGAGATCAACCCGTTGATTGTCACCGCATCGGGCGACCTCCTGGCGCTCGACGCCAAGGTGACCTTCGACGACAACGCGCTTTATCGCCACCCCGAGCTCCGCGAGCTGCGTGACCTGGGGGAAGAGGATCCGCTCGAAATCGAGGCCTCGAAGTTCTCGCTCAACTACATCCGTCTGAGCGGCTCGATCGGCTGCATGGTCAACGGCGCCGGCCTGGCGATGGCCACGATGGACATCATCAAGCTTGCCGGGGGCGAGCCGGCCAACTTCCTGGACGTGGGCGGTGGCGCCAACGCCGAACAGATCCGCAATGCCTTCAAGATTCTCATGTCGGATCGCAATGTCCGCGCGGTGTTGATCAACATCTTCGGCGGCATCTTGCGCTGCGACATCCTGGCTCAGGGGGTCGTGTCGGCCGTCCAGGAGCTCGGCGTCCGCGTGCCCATCGTCATCCGCATGGAAGGCACCAACGTCGAGGAAGGCAAGCGGATTCTCCGCGAGAGCGCGCTGAACTTCACCACGGCCGACACCATGGGTGACGCTGCCGAGCGGGTCGTCGCACTCAGCCGCGGCTGAGCGCCACAGGAGTCGCGAAGGAATGGCCGTTTTACTCGATCGCTCGACCCGCCTGCTGGTGCAGGGGGTGACGGGTCGCGAAGGAACGTTTCACGGCAAGCAGGCTGCCGCATACGGCACCAACGTGGTTGGGGGAGTGACGCCGGGCAAAGGCGGGACGACCCACGAGGGCTGGCCCGTATTCAACACCGTCGAGGCTGCCGTCAGCGACACGGGTGCCAACGCGTCAGTGATCTTTGTACCGCCGGCCTTTGCCGCCGACGCCATCATGGAAGCCGCTGACGCAGGGCTGGCGCTCGTTGTCTGCATCACCGAAGGCATTCCGACGCTCGACATGATGCGTGTGCTGACGTTCCTGACCGGCAAGCCAACCCGGCTCATCGGCCCCAATTGTCCGGGGATCATCTCGCCGGGCAAGAGCAAGGCCGGCATCATTCCGGGACACATCTGCCGTGAGGGCCGCATCGGCATCGTCTCGAAGAGCGGCACGCTGACCTACGAGGCCATCCACCAGCTCACGACGCTCGGGCTGGGCCAGTCGACCTGCATCGGCATCGGCGGCGATCCGTTGATCGGCACCTCATTCGAAGACGCGCTTCGGCTGTTCGTCGCGGATCCCGAAACCGATGCGGTCGTCATGATCGGCGAGATCGGTGGAACTGCCGAAGAGGAAGCCGCGTTGTACATCCAGCGGGAGTTCACCAAGCCGGTGGTCGGCTTCATCGCGGGCCAGACGGCGCCTCCGGGACGGCGGATGGGTCATGCCGGGGCGATCATCGCCGGTGGGCGGGGAACGGCGGCCGAAAAGATGGCCGCGCTCACGGCAGCCGGTGTGCGCGTGGTGACCAGTCCGGCCGATATGGGCACGGCGATTCAGTCGCTCCTCTAAAGGCCGAACGGCCTTCGAGCGGGTGGGTCACTCCCATAAATCCCGCATCTTCACATGCTATGATTGCCAATCGGGCAGGTCGGCCGCGGTGTGTCTTCCTGCCGTTTTACCGCGAACAGTCGATACATTCCCGTAGAGAAGAAGCCAAGGACGAGCATGACTCCGACCGATATAGCCGTGCAGGAAACGCAGGCCCAGCAGACCACGGGCCGCGTCGTCAATGACTTCAGCATCCAGGTCGCCACAGTCAACGGATCCGGGAGCCAGACGGCAAACATTGTCCTCCTGAGGTCCATCCTCCTGATGGGCGTGCCGGTGTCGGGCAAGAACATGTTCCCCTCGAACATCGCGGGGCTGCCCACCTGGTACACCATTCGCGCCAGCAAGCGTGGCTATGTCGCGCGCAAGAAGGAAGTGGACTTCTTGATCGCGATGAACGCGGAAACCGCGAAGGAGGACGTGCTCACCCTCGAGCCCGGCGCAGCGGTCGTCTACGACGAACCGTTGAAGCTGAACGCCCTCAGGAACGACGTGGTGTTCTACGCGGTGCCGTTCGACAAGCTCGTGACGCCCGTCTGCCCCGATGCCAAGCTGCGCCGGCTCGTGCGCAACATGATTTACGACGGCATCATGGCGAAGCTGCTGGGAATCGACCTCGCGTTGATGGAGAAGGCGCTCGCCAAGCAGCTTGGCAAGAAGGCAAAGGCCGTTGCCCTGAACGCCGGCGCGCTCAAGGCGGGGTGGGACTATGCCGAGGCGAACTTCACCAAGCAGGATCCGTTCTTCCTCGAGCCCATGAACGAGACCGCGGGCAAGATCTTGATCGAAGGTAATGCGGCTGCCGCCATTGGGTGCCTGATGGCTGGCGTGACGGTCGTGGCCTGGTACCCGATCACGCCGTCTTCCTCGCTTTGTGAATCGCTCATCGGCTACATGAAGAAGTACCGGATGGACCCGGCGACGGGGAAAGCCACGTTCGCCATCGTCCAGGCCGAAGACGAGATCGCGTCGCTCGGGATGGTGATTGGAGCCAGCTGGGCGGGGGCCAGGTCGATGACGGCGACGGCAGGCCCGGGCATCTCGCTCATGTCGGAATTTACCGGCCTGGCCTACTACGCAGAGACACCGGCCGTCATTTTCGATGTGCAGCGCGTGGGGCCGTCCACCGGGCTGCCGACCCGTACCGCGCAGGGCGATCTCATCACCAATGCGTTCCTGTCACACGGTGACACCAAGCACATCATGCTCATCCCCGCGTCGGTGGAGGAGTGCTACACGATGGCCCTCGAGGCCTTCGATATGGCCGAGCATTTCCAGACGCCCGTGTTCGTCATGCTCGATCTCGATCTCGGCATGAACAACTGGATGTCGGATGGCTTCAAGTATCCCGACAAGCCGATCAATCGCGGCAAGCTGCTGACGGCCGAAGCGCTCAAGATACTGGGCGAGTGGGGGCGCTACCGCGACGTCGACGGCGACGGCATTGCCTATCGGACGATCCCCGGTGACGGGCTGCCCGTGTACTTCACACGCGGGTCAGGTCACAACGCCAAGGGTCAGTACAGTGAGCGCCCGGACGATTACGTGGAGAACATGGATCGGCTCTCACGCAAGTTCGAGACGGCCCGCAAGCACGTGCCAAAACCGGAGATCGACCAGGTGGCCGGCGCGAAAGTCGGGTTCATTGCTTACGGCACGTCGCACTGGGCGGTCACGGAGAGCCGCGATCAGCTGCGAGACGAGGCCGACCTGCATGCCTCGTACTTCCGGCTGCGGGCCTATCCCTTTACGCCGGAACTGGCAGAGTTCATCGATGCGCACGAGCGCGTGTATGTCATCGAGCAGAATCGTGACGCGCAGCTCCTTCAGCTGATGCGGCTCGACCTCTCGCCCGAGCGCATCGCGAAGCTCCGAAGCGTGCTTCATTACAACGGCCTCCCGATCGATGCCAGAAGCGTGTCCGACGATGTGCTGGCGCAGGAAGGCTATGAGGTGGCGGAGAAGGCGACGCTTCGCGCCCCTGGCGCGGGCATGACGGGTGGAGAGTAGATGGCGACCCCAATCAAGGTAAATCGAATCGGTCTCGAACCTCAGCTCTACAAGGGCGGCAAGACGACACTGTGTGCCGGTTGCGGCCACAATGCGATTTCCGAGCGCATCATCGACGCGTTCTACGAAATGGGCGTGGACCCGAAGCGCGTCATCAAACTGTCCGGCATCGGCTGCTCGAGCAAGAGCCCGGCGTATTTCTTGGGCGGCTCTCACGGTTTTAACGCCGTCCACGGCCGCATGCCGTCTGTCGGCACGGGCGCGATGCTCGCCAACAAGAACCTCATCGCCATCGGCGTCAGCGGCGACGGGGACACCGGTGCGATCGGCATCGGGCAGTTCGTGCACCTGATGCGGCGCAACCTGCCCATCATCTACATCATCGAGGACAACGGCTGCTACGGGCTGACGAAAGGCCAGTTCTCGCCCACGGCGGATCTCGGGTCGAAGCTGAAAAATGGCGTGGTCAACGACCTGCCGCCCATCGACACGTGCGCACTGGCCGTCGAGCTGGGTGCAACCTTCGTGGCCCGGTCGTTTTCAGGCGACAAGAAACAGCTGCTCACCTTGCTCAAGGCTGCTCTCGCACATCGCGGGACCGTGATGCTCGACGTCATTTCCCCCTGCGTTACGTTCAACGACCACGAGGGCTCCACCAAGAGCTATTCATACGTCAAAGACCACGACGACCCGCTTTCGGAAGTCAGTTTCGTGCCCTTCTTCGAGGATATTTCGGTCGACTACGAGCCGGGGACGAGGCAGGAAGTGACCATGCACGACGGGTCGAAGCTGGTGCTCAAGAAGCTCGAAGAGGATTACGACCCGACCGACAAGATCGGCGCGCTGAAGCGGCTGCACGAGTCCGCCCGGCGCGGCGAGTTCGCAACCGGGATCATCTACATCGAGCCGGATCGGGACGACTTCCTCGAGACGCTGAACCTGGTCGACGAGCCGCTGGCCAGCCTGCCGCTCGAGCGCACGAGGCCCTCACCTGAGGCGCTCGAAGAGATCATGGAGAGCTTGCGCTAGACGGTTGAGCCAGTTCACACCTGTCGCAAACCTTCATCACCTGACGCCCGTCTAAGCGGGCAATGGCGGATGTGCTCGGCCATGTACGTCAGGATTTGCGGCACGGCCTTCGCCTGATCCTCGCCAGACCCGGATTTGCCGCGACGGCGGCACTGACGCTGGCCCTGGGTATCGGGGCGACGACGGCGACGTTCAGTGTCGTGGACGGCGTGCTGCTTCGGCCTCTGCCGTGGCACGACGCCAGCCGCGCCGTCATGATCTGGAGCCGATGGGTCGATTTCGATCAGACCTGGCTGGCGGCAGGCGAGGTGGCGACGTATCGACGCGAGTCCCGGACACTCGCGTCTGTCGCGGCGTGGGACGAGGATCACGCAAATCTGACGGGTGACACCGAGCCGCAGCGTGTCCGAATCGCCCGGGTCACCGCGAACACGTTCAGTACCTCTCGGTGTCCCGCCCCTGATCGGCCGAGTGTTCACAGCGGCCGACGATCTTCCAAACGGGCCCGCCCTCGTCGTGCTCGGGCACGGTCTCTGGGCCGGCCGCTACGGCGCCGACCGGCGCATCGTAGGCCGCACCGTTCTTCTGGACGGTCAACCCCACGAAGTGATTGGGGTAATGCCTGCGGGCTTCGTGCTGCCCACCGACTTCAACCGATTGGAGCCGACGGTGCTGTGGACGCCGCTCGGCCTCGATCCCGCGTCGATGGACCACGGCAGCCACGGGCTCTACGGGGTGGCCAGGCTGGCGGATGGATTCACCGTCGAACAGGCGTCCGATGAGCTCCGGGCGATTACCGAAGCGCTGACGCGCGCGGGCATATACCCGTCTGAGATGCGATTCTCTGCCTTCGCCGTGTCCGTCACCGACGAGGTCGTCGGCCCTGTGCGGCGCAGCATTTGGGTCTTGTCGGGCGCGGTGTTGTTACTTCTGCTGTTGTCCACCGTCAACGTCGCCACGCTGATGCTGGCGCGCGCTGAAGCCCGCCATCGTGAGATGGCGCTCCGCGCCGCGCTCGGAGCCGGTCGCGCACGGCTCGTCGGTCAGCTCCTTGCCGAGGGTCTGGTGCTGGCGTCGGTGGGCGCGGCCGCAGGCCTCGGTCTCGCCTACATGGCGGTCCGCGTTCTGGTGGCCTGGAGTCCGGCGATTCCCCGGCTCGCCTCGCTCACCATCGACGCGCGCGCCCTGTGGTTCACGTCCGGCCTCCTGCTGCTCACGAGCGTGCTCGTCAGCCTGGCGCCGGGCCTCTGGGCCACGGCGGGCCCGCTAGCCGAGACACTCAAGGACTCAGGTCCGCGCGCCGAGGGAGGATTCAATGATCGGCGCCGTGTTCTCGTCGTCGGCGAGATGATATTTGCGGTCGTCCTGCTCGTCGGCGCCGGTTTGATGCTCAGAACCGTGCGCTCGCTTCAGCAGATCGACCTCGGGCTGTCTCCCGCACACGTGTTGACGCTGCAGTTGTCGCTGCCGCAGGCGGCGTACCCCGACCCCGAGCCAGTCGTCGGCTTCTATCAGCGGCTCATCGACGAGGTGCGTCAACTCCCGGGGGTGCGTGCTGCCGGCGCCGTCCGATCCCTGCCGCTCGCGGCGGCGATTGGCGACTGGGGGCTCGACGTCGAAGGCTTCGTGCCGCCGGCGGGCGCGAGCGCCAAGGGCGACTGGCAGATTGTCACCGACGGCTATGTCGAAGCCATCGGGGAGCGGGTGGTGAGAGGCCGGGCGTTTCTGGCGACCGACCGGTCCGAGACACATCAGGTGGGTCTGGTCAACGAGGAGATGGCCCGTCGGTACTGGCCCGGTGAAGATCCCGTCGGCCGGCGCTTTCGGGTCAATTCGGACGGTGACCGACCGTGGGTGAGCGTGGTTGGTGTGGTGGGCGACGTCCGGCACAACGGCGTGACTGAGGTGGTCAAGGAAAAATTCTACCGCCCGCATTCGCAGTGGCATCGATCGACGGGATCCCCGCTCCGATCCATGACGCTCGTCGTGAAGACCGATGGCGATCCCCTGCAACTCGTCGCACCGGTGCGCGCCCTAGTCCGGCGCATCGATCCCAATCTCCCGATCGCGGCCGTGCGGCCCATGAGCGACGTCGTGGGCTCCGCGCTCGCGACGCCGCGGTTCATCGGCATGCTGATGACCATCTTCGCGACGCTCGCCCTGCTGCTGGCCGCCACGGGTGTCTACGGCGTGCTCTCCTTCGTGGTGTCTCAGAGGACCCGCGAGATTGGCATTCGCCTCGCGATTGGCGCCGGCCGCGCCAGTGTGCTCCGTCTGATCGTCGGGCATGCTCTTTCGCTCTCAGCCGTCGGAATTGCGATCGGCCTGGTCCTCGCCGGCTCGCTCGCGCCGCTGGTTGGCGCGCTGCTCCACGGCGTGGCGTCCCTCGACCCGCTCACGTTCGGAGCCGCGGCGGGCGTGCTCGTGCTCATCGGCATTGTGGCCAGCCTGCTGCCTGCAATCCGCGCGATGCGCGTCGACCCCGTCATGGCTCTCCGCAACGACTGATCCGCCTGCAGTTTCATCGGGGGCCCCGCGTCACCAATGTGTCGCCCCCGCCCGGCTATAATTTCGGGTATGGAACGGACATTGGCCATCATCAAACCGGATGCGGTCGAGCGCCGACTTGTCGGCCGCATCCTGCAACGAATCGAACAGCAGGGCTTCCGGATTCTCGCGATGCGCATGATGGAATTGTCGAGATCGGAGGCCGAAGGGTTCTATCATGTGCACCGCGAGCGCCCGTTTTTCTCGAGCCTGACCGACTTCATGTCGTCAGGCCCGGTGGTGGTGCTGGCCCTCGAGGCTCCCGATGCCATCGCCCGCTGGCGGGGTCTGATGGGCGCCACTGATCCGGCCAAGGCGGACGAGGGCACGCTTCGTCGCGAGTTTGGCTCGTCCATCGAGCGCAATGCCACTCATGGATCGGATGGGCCCCATACGGCGGTCTTCGAGCTGGCGTACTTCTTTGCGGGGCTGGATTTGCAGGCGCCGTCGGGCAGCACGGGGGATGCGTCCAGTTGAGGATCTCGATCGATCCGGGGAGGTGATGGATGGGCTACCTTCTCATCGGCGCCGGGCTGATTCTCGCGGCTCTGGGGCTCGTCATGGTGCTCGGCGTTCCGCTCGGACGGCTGCCGGGCGACGTCGTGGTACGCCGCGGCAACTTCACGTTCTATCTCCCGATCGTCACCTCGCTTGTCGTCAGCATCGCCCTGACATTGCTCCTGATGCTGTTTCGCAGATAAGCTAGCCGCGCCTCACGCACCCTTATGACCATCAAATCGGATCGCTGGATCAAGCGAATGGCTCTCGAGCACGGGATGATCGAGCCCTTTCTGGAGAGTCAGGTGCGCCAGGGTGTCATTTCCTACGGGCTTTCGTCCTACGGGTACGACATCCGTGTCGCCGACGAGTTCAAGATCTTCACCAACATCAACACCACGGTGATCGATCCCAAGCAGTTCGACCCACGGTCGTTCGTGGACCTCCAGGCCGATCTGTGCATCGTGCCGCCCAATTCGTTTGCGCTCGCGCGGACGGTCGAATATTTCCGGATCCCGCGTGACGTACTGACGGTCTGCCTGGGCAAGTCCACCTACGCGCGCTGCGGCATCATCGTAAACGTCACGCCGTTCGAGCCGGAATGGGAGGGCACCGCGACGCTGGAAATCTCGAATACGACGCCGCTGCCGGCGAAGATCTACGCCAACGAGGGCATCGCGCAGGTGCTCTTCTTCCAGAGCGACGAGCCGTGTCAGGTCTCGTACGCGGACAAGCGAGGCAGGTACCAGGCGCAGATCGACGTGACGCTGCCGCGTATCTGAGCGCGCAGGCTTGACGATAACCGGGAATCGGTAGTAAAAATCTGAACAGCTTGAACGTGCTGGCTTCGATCGACTCCCCGTAATGGACAGACTCGCCGAGCGCGAGGGGCATACTCGCGGTCCTCAAACGGCGGCGCCCGCCCTGGCCGTTCAGTTTTTTCTGATTCCTCTCGGCGTGGTGGCGATCACGGTGCTCGTGTATTTCGGGTTCCGCATGATGCTCACCGACACGCGCACGGCCCAGGACTACCTGAGCGAGATCCGGACGGGTGGCACGAACCGGCGCTGGCCGGCAGCGTACGAGTTGTCGCGCTTGATGGCCGATCCTGAAGTAAGATTACGCGATCAAACGCTGGTGCCGGGTCTGGTGCGCGCCTTCGAGGGCTCGAAGGGTGACGACCCGCGCGTGCGCCGGTATCTCGCGCTGGCGTTGGGACGTCTCGATCGTCCGCTGCCTGAACGTGCCAGCCAGTTGCTGATCGAGGCCCTGGACGATCCGGACAGCGAGACTCGGATCAGCGCGATCTGGGCGCTGGGGTCGGCCGGCGATACCTCGGTCGTCCCGCACATCCAGCGGATGTACGAATCGCCCGATGCGGGCATTCGGAAGATGGCCGTGTATGCACTGGGCGCGCTGCCCGGCGAGGCGCAGCGCGTCACGCTCGGCGCGGCGCTCGAGGATCCCGCGCCCGACGTGCAATGGAACGCTGCCGTCGCGCTGGCGCGTCACAACGATGCGGCCGGGCTGGCGGTGTTGAAGCGGATGCTCGATCGAGACTACGTGACGCGCGCGGTCACCGCCGGGTCTCGATCGGCTCAGGATAACGATCCGGTCAGCGAGGTCATGATCAGCTCGCTTCGCGCGCTGTCCGCGCTGGGCGACGACAGCCTGCGTGAGTCGATCGGCGAGCTGAGCCGTAACGATCCGAGCCTGCGCGTACGCCAGGCGGCCCTCGAGGCCCTCAAGGCTCTGGAACAGCATCCCTGACCGAGGGGGACGACCAGCGCGGACCGATATCACATGAGGATTGGGTAATGGCCGACGAACCCGAAGAGCCGCAGGAAAGCGGCGAGGCTGAGCAACCCGCCGCAGCGGCGGTCGCAGCGCCCGGCAAGCCGGCGACGCCGGCGGCGGCCGCAGCGAAACCGGCGGCGCCCAGGCCCGCCCCTGCTCCAGCACCGAACCTTGCGGGTAAGGTGACGACGGCGGCGTCGGTGTCGGCGTCGAAGCCGGCGGCAGCCGCTGCCGTGGTAGACACGGACGACACCTCGCCGCTCGTTTCGCGGCGTGTCTGGCTCGGCCTGGCGTGGGGCTCGTTCTCCGCCGCATCAGCCGCCGCGCTCGCTGCAACCGGCCGGTTCATGTTCCCCAACGTGCTCAACGAGCCGCCGCAGCAGTTCAAGGCGGGCTTTCCCGCCGAGTACGGCATGGGCGTGGACGAGCGGTGGAAGGAGAAGTTTGGCGTCTGGCTCGTACGAACCCCAGACGACATGGTGCATCGCGCCAGCGGTTTCTATGCGTTGCTCGTCACGTGCACGCATCTGGGCTGCACACCCAACTACCTGTCCGCCGAGGCCAAGTTCAAGTGCCCGTGCCACGGCAGCGGATTTCGACCGACCGGCATCAACTTCGAAGGACCCGCGCCGCGTCCGCTCGAGCGCTGCCGCGTCGTCCTCGCCGAGGATGGACAACTCCTCGTCGACAAGAGCCGCAAGTTCCAGTACGAGCTGGGACAGTGGATCGATCCTGAAGCGTTTCTCAAGGCATAGGCGCCGGAGCGCCAAGTCAGGCCATGGCTGATACGAAAACTGTCGCACCCAAGGAAAGCGCTTTCGAGCGCTTCTGGAACTGGCTCACGGAGACTCAGATTTGGACGTCGGTCTTCCGTCACGGGCGCCCGAACACCGATCGCAACCGCGTGCTGGTCATGTTGACCAACGTGTTCCTGCACCTGCACCCGGTGCGCATCCGCAAGTCGGGCGTCAAGCTCCGCTACACCTGGTGCATGGGCGGGTTGAGCTTCTTCCTGTTCCTCGTGCTCACCTTCACGGGTCTGCTGCTGATGTTCTATTACCGGCCGACCCTCGAATACGCCTACACCGACATCGTCGGCCTGCGCGAGCACGTGCCGCTGGGCATCATGCGCGAGATGCACCGGTGGGGCGCGCATGCCATGGTCATCACGGTGTGGCTGCACATGTTCCGTGTCTTCATGACGGGCTCCTACAAGCCTCCGCGCGAGTTCAACTGGAGCGTGGGCGTCATCATGCTGGTGCTCACCCTGCTGCTGTCGTTCACGGGCTACCTCTTGCCCTGGGATCAGCTCGCCATCTGGGCCATCACGGTCGGCTCGAACATGGCGCGCGCCACGCCGTTTCTCGGGCACGAGGGTCCCGGTGCCGCCCTTCTGGCGCTCGGCGACGTCAAGCTGATTCATGCCGGTGATGATGCCCGCTTCGCGCTGCTCGGCGGGACCTTCGTGGGTGAGGGCGCACTGCTGCGCTTCTACGTCCTCCACTGCGTCGGACTGCCGCTGGTAATTGCGGTGCTGATGGCCGTGCACTTCTGGCGTGTGCGCAAGGATGGCGGCATCAGCGGGCCGATGTAGGCCGGCACGCGCGAGCATCGAGGGCAGACGATGAGCTTCGTCAAGGACTTCTTCAATTACCTGGCCGATCCCCGGCTCTTCTTCATTCTGGGTGTCGTCGGACTGGCCTTGCTGGTCTGGAAGCGTGAGCAGTTCGTGTCCGACCGTGTCGGCTATGGACTGCTGACGTTCCTCTCGCTCTTCTTCCTGTTCGGCGCGTTCGACCCCAACTTCCGGCTGATCATCACCAAGCCCGACAACGTTCCCATCGTCGGTCTGATCTTCCTGCTGGTGTTTTTCACGTGGTACTCGATGCGCGAGGGCGTGAAGAACGACCGGCGTCTCGCCGAGGGTCAGCCGCCCGTGGAGAAGGACGAGGCCGATCGGGTCTGGGTCTGGCCGGATCTCGTATACACGGAGCTCATCTCGCTGATTCTCTGTTCGGTGGTGCTGATCGTCTGGTCGATCTTCCTGAAGGCGCCACTCGAACAGCCAGCCAACCGGTCGGTGACGCCGAATCCTTCGAAAGCGCCGTGGTATTTTCTGGGTCTTCAGGAGATGCTGGTCTACTTCGATCCGTGGCTCGCCGGCGTGGTCCTGCCTGGGTTGATCATCGTGGGTCTCATCGCGATTCCCTATATCGATCGGAACCCGAAGGGCAACGGATACTACACGTTCGCCGAACGCAAAGCCGAGATCACGATCTTCCTGTTCGGGTTCGTCATTCTGTGGTCGTCGCTCATCGTGCTGGGCACCTTTCTGCGCGGCCCGAACTGGAATTTTTTCGGCCCCTTCGAGTACTGGGACATCCACAAGCTCGAAGCGCTCGACCAACGTCAATCTCTCCGAATACATCTGGGTGAAGGCTCTGGGCCGGGGACTCCCGGCCCACTGGCTCATCCGGGAGAGCTTTGGCATCTCGTCACGCTGATCTATGTGTTCGCGTTGCCCGTCTGGCTGTCGAAACGGGTGTTCCGGACCTACTACGAGAAGCTGGGCCCGCCGCGCTACTACGTGACGGTGTTCCTGTTTCTCATGATGATGTCGCTGCCGGTGAAGATGCTTCTTCGCTGGATTTTCAACCTGAAGTACATCGTGGCGATTCCGGAGTTCTTCTTCAACATCTGAACCGTCCGGCGGCCGTCGGCCGCCCGGTCGGGTGCCGAGCGAACGTTCGCGACACACCATGGCTCAGAAAAAGGCTGTCGGGCACGCCTATAACATCGATTTCCTGAACGTCGTCTTCGCGGCGTCGGGCATCTTCCTGTTCCTCTCCGTCATCTGGATGGTGTGGGACGACTTCAACCGCGAATGGAAGAACGTCCAGCGCCAGTTCAATCAGCTCGAGATTGAAGTGACGAACGCCAGTCTCGAGCGCGCCGAGCGCGGAGTCGATCGCGCCCGCCTCCAGAAGCTCGAAGCCGAGCGGGCGGCTGCCCAGAAGCAGGTGGACAGTGTTCAGCCGAAAGTCGATGAGATTCAAGCCAAGCTGACCGAGCTCGAAGCGCGCCTGTATCGCGAGACGCAGGACTACCAGTTCGCCAAGGCGACCTACGACGTCGACCGTTACGCCTACGAGGTTGCGCGCGACAGCGGTGCGGCCAGCGCGGACCGCCAGCAGCAGGCCATCGCGGAGCAGGAGAAGCGCGTCGCCGAGCTGAACCTCCAGATGGAGCGGACGACGGCCGAGCGCACGGCGCTACAGCAGGAGCTGGGGAAGATTACGGGCAGCGTCGGTGCGGCGACTGAGCAGATTACGGAAATGCAGACCGAGGAACGCCGGCTCCGGTCCCGACTCGAAGTCATCCAGCCGAGCCTGCTCAAAGACTATTTCCGCGATGCGCCGCTACTGGATTTCATGGCGCCGACGCTCAAGGTGGCGCAGGTCATCACGCCCAACGTCGTCGATGACGTGAACTTCACCAAGGTGCCCAAGATGGATCGCTGCATGACGTGCCATCTTGGCATCGACAAACGCGGGTACGAAAAGTTCCCGCAGCCCTTCACGACGCACCCGAACCTGGAGATGTTCCTCGGCGGCGACTCGCCGCACCCGCTCGATCAGGTGGGCTGCACTTCGTGCCACGACGGAATGGGGCAGTCCGTGAGCTTCGGCGATGCGTCGCACACGCCGCGGGACGAGAAGCAGCGGCACGAGTGGGAGGAGAAATATCACTGGGAAGAGCCGCATCTCTGGGACTACCCGATGCTGCCCGCGGGCATGACCCAGGCGAACTGCGTCCAGTGCCACAGGGGCGAGGGATTTCTGCCCGGTGCGTCGGAGCTCAACGTCGCCTACGCCACCTATGAGCGGGCAGGCTGCTACGCGTGCCACAAGACGAAGGGCTTCGAGAATCTACGGAAACCCGGCCCGATTCTGACGAAGATCGGGTCGAAGCTGAGTCCGGACTGGGTGAAGACGTGGATTCGCGATCCGCGCGCCGTCAAGGCGACGACGTGGATGCCGAAGCCCTGGTATACGTCCAACTCGTCCTCCCCGGCGGATGCGATTCGCAACGAGGTCGAGATCAACGCGACCGTCGCTTACCTCTTTGCCAAGTCGGTGCCTCACGAAGTGGCAGTAAAGAGCCCTCCACGCGGTGACGCCGCCAGAGGCGAGGCGACCCTCAAGGCAGTCGGCTGCCTGGGCTGTCACGTGGTCGAGGACACTCCCCGGGCCGACGTGGGACCCCGACGCACGTTCGGCCAGCCGCTTCAGAACATTGGGAACAAGACCACTTACGAGTGGCTCTACGACTGGATCCGCGACCCGAAGCATTACAACGCGACGACATTCATGCCCGATCTGCGGTTGACCGATCGGGAGGTCGCCGACGTCGCGAGCTACCTGACGACGCTCAAGGGACCGACCGGCACGAGCGCGCCGGTCACGCCTGACGCGGCTGCCGTCGACGCGGTGCTGCTGGATTATCTGGTGTCGGTGATGCCGTCGGACGAGGCTCAGGCAACCCTCAAAAAATGGGATGCCCCGGCGAAGCAGCTCGAATTGGGCCAGCGAGTCATCGCCCGGTACGGCTGTTTCAGCTGTCACGAGATCGCGGGCTTCGAGAATACCCAGCCGATCGGAATCGAGCTCTCCGAGGAGGGCAGCAAGCTGATGGCGAGGCTCGACTTCGGCTTCGTCAATGTCCCGCACACCAAGATCGATTGGTTCCACCAGAAGATCATGGATCCGCGGGCGTTCGACCAGGGGCGCGTGCTCCGGCCGACGGAGAAGCTTCGCATGCCCGACTACGGTGTCAACGAGGTGGAAGCCCGTCGGATCGTCACGGCCATCATGAGCTTCCAGCGTGACATCCAGCCGGCGCAAGCGCTGCCGGCCCGGTCGGCGCGCCGAGACGCGATGGTCGAAGGCCGTCTTCTGGTGCGCCGCCGCAACTGCGTCTCATGTCACGTAATCGAAGGCGACGGCGGAGATTTTTCGACTCTGCTGACTGACGCCTCGCTGGGTCCGCCGTTGCTCACGCCCGAAGGCGGCAAAGTGCAGCCCGACTGGCTCTACGCGTTCCTTCGCGCGCCGATTACGATCCGGCCGTGGCTCGATGTGCGGATGCCGACCTTCGGTCTCGACGATCGCAATTTGAACCAGGTGATTCGCTACTTTGGAGCCATCGACAATACGATCGGGCCCTTCAGTACTCACGATGCCGTGCCGGCGGGGAACCTGGCCGCCGATGGCAAGCAGATGTTCGAGCTGTTGCGCTGTCAGCAATGCCACGTCCTGGGCGCGATTCCCAAAGATCAGCCGACTTCGAACCTCGCCCCCGATTTGCGCATGGCGTCGGAGCGGTTGCAGCCCGACTGGATTCTCGACTGGCTGAAACATCCGGCACGCATTCAGCCTGGCACGAGAATGCCGGCGTTCTGGCCGGAATATCCGAAATCGCCGTACCCACAGCTCAATGGCAGCGCCGACGAGCAGATTCGCGCCATCCGTGACCACCTGCTGACTCTCAGGGGTGGCCCGGATCCGCGGCGGCCGCAGTCGGCTGCCCCGCTCACTTCTCCGTAAGGGGCCCGCGGCCGGCGCGGATGGTCCGCGGCTGGCCGCGCGGCAACTCGCCCTCGCAGCCAACGGTCGATCGCGTCCGCAAGCTATAATTCCTGCAGCAGGGCTGCGCCGCTGCGGCTTCAGCGTTCCGCGCGTCCATCTTCCGCTCTCATCGACCTCCGCGCTCAGCGATTGGCGACCAGGAGCCTGGAGGGGGGAGTAGCCCCGAAAACGACGGCTTGACGTCTGTACGCGACCGACCAGCATGATTTCGCCGGTAAAGGGCACACAGGACATCCTGCCAGGCCAGGTGGAAAGATGGCAGCACGTGGAGGCGACCGCCCGCCGGGTGTTCGAGCGATACGGATATGTCGAAGTCCGGACGCCGATCCTCGAGCGTGAGGAACTGTTCGCAAAGGGCACCGGTGAGTCGACCGACATCGTGCACAAAGAGATGTACACGTTCACCGACAAGGGCGGCGAGCGCGTCACGCTGCGTCCCGAGGCCACGCCACCGATCGTTCGGGCGTTCGTCCAGCACGGGTTGGAGCAATCGCTGCCCATACCCAAGCTTTACGCCATGGGTCCGATGTTCCGGTACGAACGGCCTCAAAAGGGGCGGTACCGGCAGTTCCATCAGCTCGACGTCGAAGTCTTCGGCATTGCCGATCCGTCAATCGACGCCGAGGTGGTGGAGATGGCCTGGCGCCTTCTTCATGAGCTGGGCATTGCCGACGCGGAGCTGTTGATCAACTCGGTGGGTTGCCCGGCGTGCCGGCCGCGATTCGACGAGGCGCTGAAGGCCGCTATCGGCGAGGACCTTGCGCGGCTCTGCGCCGATTGCCAACGGCGCGCGGCAACCAATCCTCTGAGGATCTTCGATTGCAAGGTGCCGGCCGACCAGGCCGTCATCGACCGGCTGCCTCACACGGTGGACTATCTGTGCGAAGACTGTCGGGTGCACTTCGAAGCGGTGCGGCGCTATCTGGAAGGGTATGGCCTTTCATACCGCGTGTCGCACCGCCTGGTGCGCGGCCTCGATTACTACACGCGGACCACGTTCGAGGTGCTCGCCGGCGGCCTCGGCGCGCAGAACGCGGTGCTGGGCGGTGGCCGTTACGATGGCCTGATGAAGACGCTGGGCGGCCCGGATCGTCCTGGCATCGGTTTCGCGGCCGGGATCGAGCGGCTCGTCCTGGCCCTGCCGTCGTCCGCGGTCCCCTCCGCATCGCCTGCGGAGGTGTTCGTGGTGGCGCAGGGTGAATCAGCACGCACGGCGGCACTGATGCTGGCATCCGAGCTGAGGCACGCCGGCGTGCGCGCGCAGGCGGACTATGAGTCGCGCAGCGTGCGCTCGCAGATGAATCGTGCCAACAAACTGGGCGCCGCGGAAGTCGCCATTATCGGGGACGCCGAATTGGCGAGTCACGCCGTGACGGTAAAGAACATGGCGAGCGGCGAGCAGCGGACCGTCGAGCGGAGCGAGGTCGTCGCCGTCCTGTTGCGTGCGCGCCGGCGGCATGAAGAGGAGCAGGGGGAACGACGTGGTTGATCGGCTGGAATCCTTGATGCGCACGCACATGTGCGGCGCCATTCGTTCGACCGACGTCGGACGCGAGGTTGTGCTGCTTGGCTGGGTGCACCGCACCCGGGACCTCGGCGGTCTGGTGTTCATCGATATTCGCGACAGAAACGGCATCGCACAAGTGGTCGTGCGTGATGACGAGGGGTTGCTGGCGTCGGCCAAGCGTCTGCGGTCGGAGTTCGTCATTGGCGTGCGAGGGAGCGTCCAGCTGCGGTCGCCAGACACCGTGAACCTGAAGATTGCCACGGGCGAAGTGGAGGTCGTCGCCTCAGAAATCCGCGTCTTGAGCGAGGCCAAAACGCCACCATTCTCCATCGCCGAAGAGACGGCCGTGTCAGAAGATGTGCGTCTCCGGTACCGTTATCTCGACCTGCGTCGTCCTCGTCTGCAGGTACCTGCATCGGCCTGCGTCACCGCCTGACAATGGCCACCCGCCGGTTTTTCGACGAGAACGGCTTCTGGGAGATCGAGACGCCTATCCTGACGAAGTCCACGCCCGAGGGTGCGCGCGACTACCTCGTCCCCAGTCGCGTGCACCCTGGCGAATTCTATGCCCTGCCGCAGTCGCCCCAGATCTTCAAGCAGATCTTGATGATTGCGGGCATGGACCGCTATTTCCAGATCGTTAAGTGTTTCCGCGACGAGGATCTGCGAGCCGACCGTCAGCCGGAGTTTACGCAGATCGACGTCGAAATCTCGTTCGCCACGCGTGAAATCGTGTTCGGCATCATCGAGTCGCTCGTCGCGTGCCTCTTCAAGGAGATTGGCGTCGAGATTCAAGCGCCTTTCCGGCGGATGCCCTATGCCGAGGCCATCGCGCGGTACGGATCGGACAAACCGGACTTGCGCTTCGGCATGACCATCGAGGACGTGTCGGATGTCTTTGCTGCGACGTCGTTCGTGCCGTTTCGCGAATCGCTCGACTCGTCCGGGGTCGTCCGGGGTTTCGTGGTGCCGAACGGCGCGCGCTATTCACGCCGCGAGCTCGATGATCTGACCGAACAGGCCCGTCAGTTCGGGCTGTCCGGTCTGGTGTGGGCGAGTCTCGACGAGCACGGCGTCGTGAAGAGCTCGGCGCTCAAGGCCGCCGGCGAATCGTCGATTCGCACAGCGCTGGAGGGTGCGGGCGCAGGTCCAGGCGACCTGTTGCTGATGGCGTCTGGCGCGGCCGATGCTACCTCCCGCGCGCTGGGATCCTTGCGTCTGATCGCGGGCAAGAAGGAGGGGTTGCTCAATCGTGAGCGGTTTGCGCTCGCCTGGATTGTGGACTTCCCGCTGCTCGAATGGAACCCGGATCAGGACCGGTGGGAGTCGGTCCAGCATCCCTTTACCGCGCCCCTCGACGAGGATGTCGCGCGGCTCGAGAGCGATCCAGGCAGCGTGCGCGGCAAGATCTACGATCTCGTCCTGAACGGCTGGGAGCTTGGCGGGGGCAGCATCCGGATTCACGATTCCGCGATGCAGAGCCAGATTTTCCGCCTGTTGCGGATCAGCGACGAAGAGGCCAAGATGCGCTTCGGGTTCTTCCTCGAAGCGCTCGAATACGGCACGCCTCCGCACGGGGGTATCGCTCTTGGGCTGGATCGCCTGGTGGCGATGCTCGCGGGTGAGCAATCGATACGTGAGGCGATCGCGTTTCCCAAGACGGCGGCCGCCGTCGATCTCATGTCGGGCGCGCCGTCTCCCGTGGATCGGCGACAGTTGCGCGAGCTGCATCTCGTCGGGAAATCTTGACCCGTGGAATGGGGCTGTGGTAGTTTGTGATTCTAAGTAACTGAAATAAAAGGAGATAGGTAATACGGCTCATCGATGAAGAAAATTGCCGTCCCCGACGAGGGCATCGAGACGCTCTTTGGCTCCTACGACGAGAACCTCCGGTTTCTCGAGTCTCTGCTCGAACGTCCGAATCCGGACGCAAGGTCATCAGCTTCTGGTCGACGGCGAACCGGCCGACGTCGCCAAGGTCGAGCGCATCGTCGGTCAGCTCGGGTCGTTGCTTCAGGACGGGTATCGCCTCTCGAAGGCTGATCTGCAGACCGCGTCGCAACTGGTTGCCGAAGACGACCACGTCGATCTCCGCGAGTACTTTCTCAAAGCCAGCCAGTCTCCAGCCGGTCGTCGCCGTGTCACGCCGAAGAGCCCGAATCAGCGACGCTATCTCGACGCGATCGATCAATACGACATCGTGTTCGGCATCGGGCCGGCGGGAACCGGCAAGACCTATCTCGCCATGGCGCAGGCCGTCGCGTACCTGATCGGCAAGAAGGTGAGTCGGATCGTCCTGGCCAGGCCGGCCGTTGAAGCAGGGCGAGAAGCTTGGATTCCTGCCTGGCGATCTGCAGGAGAAGGTGAATCCGTATCTCCGGCCGCTCTATGACGCGCTCTACGACATGATGGAGACCGAGCGGGTGTCGCGCCTTCTCGAACGCGGAACCATCGAGATCGCGCCGCTGGCGTTCATGCGCGGCCGCACATTGAACGACGCGTTCGTCATCCTCGACGAGGCGCAGAACACGACGTCTGAGCAGATGAAGATGTTCCTGACGCGGCTCGGGTTCGGATCGAAAGCCGTCGTGACGGGCGATGTGACGCAGATCGACCTGCCCACCGGAAGCCGGTCCGGGCTGGTCGAAGCCGTGAAGGTGGTGGGAGACATCGACGGGATCTCGTTCATCCATTTCGATGAGCGCGATGTCGTTCGACACAAGTTGGTCCAGCAGATCGTCAAGGCGTACGACCTCTATACGAACGGCCAGACCAGCGGCCGTCCCCAGTCCTGAACTTCATGCCTGACGACGGCCAGCGTCGCGCGGTCCGGCTACGCGTTGTGGTGACCGACGGCCGCGGCCGGCCGGCGGCTGTCCGCGGACTGGCGCCATGGCTTGCCCGGGTGTCGCCGATCCGGAAACCGGCCGAAGTCAGCATCGCCCTCGTGCCCGACTCCCGGGTGCGCGCCCTCAACCGGCGCTTCCGGGGTGTGGATCGCGTCACCGACGTGCTGTCTTTCCCGTCGGATGTGGATGGCCAGCTCGGGGATATCGTCATCGCGAAGGGTGTGGCCCGGCGGCAGGCCCGGGCGGCCGGCCATTCCCCGGCATCGAGTTGCGCCTTCTGGCGCTCCATGGCATCCTCCATCTGCTCGGATTCGATCATGAGCGCGACGGGGGACAGATGGCGCGTGCCGAGCGGCGGCTTCGGCACAAGGGCGGATTGCCGGAGGGCCTGATCGAGCGAAGAGGCAGGGGCTGACCCATGGTCCCTCTGGCGCCTCTTTCTGCTCGTCTGCGCGGCCGTCTACGTCGGGACCATCGAAGCCGCCTTCAGCGCCTTGATGCGCCTGTCGCTGCGGCTCTTGGCCGAACGGACGGTCCGGGGCAGCGGGCTCGGGCGCTATCTCGACGAGCCGCTCCTGCTCTTTCTCCCGACCCGGCTCCTGCTGGGTCTCATCCTGGCGGTGGCCACCCTTCTCCTGGCCCGGCTCACGGGTGTCCACGGGCCCTCGGCCATCGCGCTGCTCCTCAGCTCGATCATCGTCTTCATCCTCGTCGCCGAGCATGTGCTGCCGCTCCTGATCATCAGAAACGATCCGGAGCGTGTGCTCGGATTGCTGTTGCCGTCCTTCAACGTCGCCATCCGGCCGTTCGACCCCTTGATCCGCAGGCTGGTGAAGTTGATGGTCAGCGTCAGCCGGACCCGCAACGAAGCCGTGTCGAACAGCTCGGCGGAATCCTCAGAGGCGGCTGAAGGCGAAGTCACCCATGCGTACCTCGAAGCCGGCGAGCAGGAGGGGCTGATCGAGCGTGACGAGCGGCGGCTCCTGCAGTCGATCGTGGACTTCGGCGACACGCTCGTCCGCGAGGTGATGACCCCGCGGCCCGATGTCGTCGCCATCCGATCCGATGCGTCGATCGAGCAGATGCTCGCGCTGTTTCGAGACCAGGAGTACTCACGGATTCCCGTGTACAAGGACAATCTCGATAACATCATCGGCATGATCTACGTCAAGGACCTGCTTCAGGTCGGTCAGACCGACTCGGTCACGGCACTGATGCGGCCGACCTATTTCGTGCCGGAGACGAAGCGGGTGTCCGACCTGCTCAAGGACTTCCAGCGACAGCACATTCAGACGGCGATTGTCGTGGACGAGTACGGAGGCACGGCGGGTCTCGTGAGCCTCGAGGATCTCATCGAGGAAATCGTGGGCGAGATCAGGGACGAATACGACGTCGAGAGCGAAGCGGTCGTGGAAGAGGGGAATGGGTCGTTCATTTTTTCCGGCAAGACGGACATCGACGAGGTCGTCGATCGGCTCGACGTGTCCATCGAGCGCGAGGGTTTCGAGACGGTGGGCGGGTTCCTGCTCTCGCGTCTCGGGCGCGTCCCGATGGTCGGCGAGACATTCGACGTGGACGGGCTGAGCATCGAAGTGCTCGAAGCCGAAAGGCGTCGCGTGAACAAAGTACGGATGCGCCGCGTGCAGCCCATGCACGAAGCGTCCGTCCAGCCATGACAGCCTTCCACCATCACTCCCATGAAATCTGGCATCGTCTCCCTGGTCGGACGCCCCAATGCCGGCAAGTCGACACTGGTGAACCGTGTCGTGGGCCGCAAGGTCACCATCGTCTCGGACAAGCCCCAGACGACGCGTAACCGCATTCTGGCGGTCAAGAACCTGCCGGAGGCGCAGATCGCGTTTCTCGATACGCCCGGCATCCATCGGCCGCTTCATCGCCTGAACGTGCGGATGGTCGATGCCGCCCTCGAGTCGATTCGCGAAGTCGATGCGGTGGCCCTGGTCGTCGACGTCTCGGAAGCGATTGGCGCCGGCGATCGATTCGTCTTCGATCTGCTCGCCAAGAGTACGGTGCCGGTCGTCGTCGCGTTGAACAAGATCGACCAGATCGCGAAACCCGCATTGCTGCCGGTGATCCAGGAGCTCAGCCAGTCATATCGGCTTCGAGGAGATCGTTCCGGTCTCGGCGCTGACGGGCGAAAACGTGGACCGTCTGGAGGAGGTGCTTCTGAAGCACCTGCCCGACGGGGAGCCTCTCTATCCGCCCGACTACGTGACCGATCAGCCCGAGCGGGCGTTCATCGCCGAGATCGTGCGCGAACAGGTGCTCGCCCACGTGCATGACGAGTTGCCGTTCGCGACGGCCGTCGTGATTGACGGAACCGAGGAGCCGGAAGGGGGCGGCGCGCTGCGCCTCTACGCCTCCATTCTGGTCGAACGGGACTCGCACAAACCCATCGTCATCGGTCGCGCCGGGCGTATCGATCAAGGCGATCGGCACCGCAGCGCGCCTCGAACTCGAGCGATTGTTCGACACGCGGGTTCACCTCGATCTGCATGTGAAAGTCAGGGCAGACTGGCGCGAGGACGAGCGGGTGCTCGACGAGATCGGGGTCAGGGGACACGGCTCCCGCTGAGGTTCTTTCGCGCTGCCGGCGCGTTGCCGCTTCGCCGACAACCGTGTTACGCTTCAAGGCTTTTCTTACCAACGAATCGGGCAGGACCACGGGTCGCTGCCGATCCATGAGGGTAGGCCATGGCCGCTCAGCGCAGAATCGATCTCGCCCTCGATTCAGTGAAGCGCCTGCTCCGGATTGGAGCCACGGCCAACCTGCTGAACCTGCTTCAGAAGCAGTATCCGGCCGATCTGGCCGAGATCTTCCGTCAACTCCCCGACAAGGAACGTCTGGCCGCGTTCAATGTCCTGGTCGAGCGGCAGAGCCGCCTCGCCATGGAAACCCTGAGCGAGATGGGTCCCGAGCCGGCCGCCTCCCTGTTGGCAGGCCGCTCTGCCGAAGACACCGCCCGGCTGATGCAGGAACTGCCAACCGACGATGCGGCGGCCATCATCGATCACCTGCCGGAAGAGCTCTCCGGGGCAGTGCTCAATCTGATGCGGCGGCGCGAATCGGGCGAGGTCGAGAACCTGCTCGAGTACGCCGAGCAGACGGCGGGCCGCATCATGAACCCGCAGGTCTTCGCCTTGTACGAGGACATGACGGTCGGGGAGTCGATCACGGCGCTTCAGAGCGCCCGCGATGTCGAGATGGTCTTCTATCTCTACGTGGTCGATGGGCGCCGTCACCTGGTGGGCGTGGTCTCGCTGCGCCGTCTGCTGCTGGTGTCGCCGGAGACGCCGCTCAAGCAGATCATGACGACCGACCTGATCAGCGCGCGCGCGGACATGGATCAGGAGGAGGTGGCCCGCCAGGTCGCGTCGTACAACCTGCTGGCCATTCCGGTCGTCGACGAGGAGAACAAGCTGGTTGGCGTCATCACGGTGGACGACGTGATCGACGTCATCAAGGATGAGGCGACCGAGGATATCTACCGGCTGGCCGGCGTGTCCACCGATGAGCGCGCGTTCACCCCTCCGCCCGAGTCGCTTCGGAAGCGGCTGCCCTGGCTGACGGTCAACCTCGCGACGGCGTTCTTCGCGGCGTCTGTTGTCGCCCTGTTTCAGAACACCATCAGCCAGGTTGTCGCTCTGGCCATTTTCATGCCCATTGTCGCCGGCATGGGGGGCAACGCGGCCACCCAGACGCTGACCGTCGTCGTGCGCGGCATTGCGTTGGGCGAGTTGACGTGGTCGAACTCGCGGCAGGCGCTCGTGAAAGAGGCCCTGGTCGGGCTGGGTAACGGCGTGACGTTGGGCCTGCTGGCGGCAGTCCTGGCGTGGCTGATGAACGGCGACGCGCTGATCGGCTTGCTTCTCGGCGCGGCCATGGTGATCAACATGTTCGTGGCGGCCACCGCCGGTACGCTGATCCCGCTGGGTCTCAGGGCGCTCAAGGTGGATCCCGCGCTGGCCTCGTCGGTCTTCATCACGACGCTCACCGACGTCTGCGGGTTCGCGTCGTTCCTCGGTCTGGCAACCGTCTTCCTGCGACACTTGCACAAAGCGGGATAGAATGGGCCGCGCGCGCGCGTTTTCGGCGATGATGGCATGCCCCTGTTCACCAGCGACGCCCTGATCCTGCGAACCTACAAGCTGGGTGAAGCCGATCGCATCGTGGTGTTCCTCACGCGCGATCGAGGGAAGAAACGGGGCGTGGCGCGGGGCGCACGGCGGCCGCGATCACGATTCGTCGGGGCGCTCGAGCCGCTCACTCAGGTGCGCGTCGCGTACTTCGAAAAGGAGCGGCGCGAGCTGGTGAGCCTCAACTACGCGGAGGTCGGGCGCTCGCCGCTGGCCGCCCCGGAAGGGCGAAGGGCTGGCCCACGTCGGATATTTTGCCGAGCTGATCGACGAATGCGCCCCGGAGGCCGATGCCGACGAGCGGCTGTACCGCCTGGGCGCCTCGGTCGTCGATGCGTTGACGATGGGAGCGCCCATCGAACCGCTGGCGCGCTATTTCGAGTATTGGCTGCTGCGGTTGCAGGGCGTGTACCCGTCACTCACGACCTGTTTTCGGTGCCGCGAGCCGTTCGGCGAGGACGTGCTGGTACTGGCGCGTGCGGATCGCGCGTTCGTCTGTGCACGATGCGCGCCGATTCTCTCCGGCGCCCCGGATGTCGTTGACGAAGGACTGACGTTCGAGTCGTTGAGATTTCTTCGCGTGGCTCGCCGCACCTCCCCGGAGCGTGTCGGCGGCTTGGCATTGTCTCAAACAGCCTCGCGGGAGCTCGAAATGGTGCATCGCGCTCTCATTACGGCCCACCTCGAAAAGGAGCTCCGGTCGACGCGTGTGCTGCGGAGCCTGCGTTAGCTCGTGACCCTTCAAGATCTCATCCTGAAACTGTCCGAGTACTGGTCGGCCCAGGGATGCGTCATCCAGCAGCCGCTCGATCTCGAGGTCGGCGCGGGCACGATGCACCCCGAGACGTTCCTTCGTGTCCTCGGGCCGGGGCACTGGAACGTCGCGTACGTCCAGCCGTCGCGACGTCCGGCGGACGGCCGCTACGGCGAGAATCCGAACCGTCTTTTCAAGCATCATCAGTTTCAGGTCATTCTGAAGCCAGCGCCTGATGAAGTGCAGCAGATCTATCTGCGGAGCCTCGAAGTCTGCGGAATCAATCCGCGCGAGCACGACATCCGGTTCGAAGAGGACAACTGGGAATCGCCCACGCTCGGCGCGTGGGGCATTGGCTGGCAGGTGATGTTCGATGGCCTGGAGATCACCCAGTTCACCTACTTTCAGCAGGCCGGCGGGATTGAGTTGGCCCCCATCTCAGCCGAGCTCACCTATGGGCTCGAGCGCCTGGCCATGGTGCTGCAGCATGTCGACAATGTGTTCGACCTGGAGTGGGGCGGTGGCGTTCCGTACCGGGACGTGCGGCTTCGTGAGGAAGTGGAGCAGTCGAAGTACGCGTTCGGCGAGGTCCGGATGCCGGCGGGTGAATTCGCGTCGTTTCATCGCGATCTGTTCGAACGCCACTACGGCTTCGCGCGCACGCTGCTCGACTCGAGGCTGGTGCTCCCGGCCCTTGAACAGTGTCTGAAGTGCTCGCACCTCTTCAACGTGCTCGACGCGAGCGGCAGTATCGGCGTCACCGAACGGACCAGCTTCATCCTCCGTGTCCGCCAGCTCGCCGTCGCGATCGCCAACGCCTACGTCGACCGACGCGGGTCGGCCGTGGAGTCGGATTCCATGCAGGTCTCGAATGGATCGTGAGCTGCTCGTCGAGATCGGCTGCGAAGAGATTCCGGCCGCCTGGCTTCCGGGTCTCACCGCGCAGATAGGCGATCGCATGGAGGGTTGTCTCGCCGCTTTTCGTATCACGCCCGCGGCACCCGTCGAGACGTTCAGCACACCGAGGCGGCTGACCGTCCGGATTGCGCGCCTGAGCGAGCGGCAACTGGATCTCGAAGAAGTCATCACCGGTCCGCCGGTCGCCGCGGCCATCGGCGCAGATGGCCGGCCCTCGCCCGCCGCTGTCGGCTTTGCCCGCAAGCACGGTGTCGCCCCGGCTGCTTTGGAGCAGATCGACACCGCGAAGGGACGATACCTCGCGTACCGCAAGCACGAGCGCGGACGCGCCACCGTGGACGTCCTGCCCGACGTGCTGGCGGCTGTACTTCGCGATCTCACCTTCCCCAAGCTGATGCGTTGGGATGCGCTCATCGACGATGGGCGGGGCGAGTTTGGGTTCGGGCGCCCGATCCGTTGGATCTTGTTTCTCTACGGCGGCCGCGTGGTCCCGTTCTCCATTCTGCGGACCGAGGTCGCCCGCGCACCGCTCGGTACAGGAAGTCCGTGCGGGAGCCGTGACGTACGGGCACCGGTTTCTGACCACCAGCGGGCGCGCGGGGCGCGCGATCAAGGTCCGCACCTTCGACGAATACCGCGCTCGTCTTCTCGAGAACTTCGTCGTCGTCGAGCGCGGCGAGCGCCATGACAAGATCGCCCGCGAGCTCGACGCGAAAGCGCGGCGGCTCGGGGGACGCGTGGCCAGCGCCGCGGCTGCCACCTCGACGCTCCTGCACGAAGTGCCCGACCTCGTCGAGTACCCGTCCGTCGTCGCAGGCACCTTCGCCCCGGAATTTCTGGAGCTGCCCGAAGAGGTGCTCACGACGACGATGATTCACCACCAGCATTTTTTCCCTGTGGTGAACGACGAAGGCCGCCTGATGCCTGCCTTTCTGGCAGTGGTCAACACCCAGGCCGACAACGAGCGCGCCATTGCCAGAAACGCCGAGCGCGTCCTCGTGGCGCGGTTGCGCGACGCGCGGTTTTTCTGGGACGCCGACCGGCGAACCACCCTGGAAGATCGTCTCCCGCGCCTCGAGACGGTCATGTTTCACAGGAAGCTCGGCACCTACAGGAAGAAGGCCGATCGCATCGAAAAGCTGGCTCGATGGATTGCGGGCGAGGCGTTCAGCGTGCCCACAGCCGCAGCAGATGCTGCTCGAGCGGCCCGTCTGGCGAAGGTCGACCTGGTCACCGACATGGTGCGCGAACTCACCGAGCTCCAGGGCACGATGGGGGGCATCTACGCGCGCGACGAAGGACAACCCGAGTCGGTGTGGAGGGCCATCTACTTCCACTACCTGCCGGTCGGCGTCGAGGCTCACGCGCCTCCATCGCCCGAGGACCTCGGCAGCGCGGCTGTCACCTGGGCCGCTGTCTCGCTGGCCGACAAGCTCGATACGATCGTCGGTCTGTTTGCGGCCGGCGAACGGCCGACGGGTTCACGCGATCCGTTCGGCCTGCGGCGTCAGGCGCACGGCGTCCTGAAGATTCTGGTCGACCTCCATGAGCTGACCGGTGTGAGGGCGACGCTTTCGCTGGGCGATCTCCTGGCGACGGCCGCACGAGGATTCGATGACCTCGCGGTCTCGACCGATACCGATCAGACGGCGCTTTTCGAGTTCCTGCACGAGCGCCTGAGTTTCGTGTTCGAGCGCCGTGGATTCGACGTGCGGAACATTCGGGCGGTGTTGAAACGAAAATCGCGTGTGGCGGACCTTCGACCCTCCGAGGAGTTGCGGATTCTGCGAGCATTGCCGGAATTCACCGAATCGGCCGACTTCAAGCAGCTCGCTGTGGCATTCAAGCGTGTCAGAAACATCGCGCGCGAGCTCTCGGACGCCGACTTCGACCGCGCCGAAGCCGAGTCTGGCGATTTGACGTCCATTCTCACGGAACCGTCCGAGCTGGCGCTCGCCGCCGAGCTCAACCTGCGCCGACCGGCCATCGAGGCGTCACTGGCTTCCGGAAATGGCTACCGCCAGGCGCTCGGGGAGGCGGCGAAGTTCGGTCCTGCAGTGGACCGGTTCTTTTCCGAAGTCTTTGTGATGGTGGACGAGCCGCGGCTCAGGACGGCTCGCCTCCGCCTGATGAAGCGGCTCGAGCGCCTGGTCCTCACGCTGGCGGACGTGTCCGAGATCGTCCCTCAAACGGAGTCGTAGCTCATGGTGAAAAAGACGGTGCGATCGCGACGGCAAGCCCGGGCGCAGGCCCGCAAGCATGTCTATTTTTTCGGCAACGGCAAAGCCGACGGCGACCGGACCATGCGGGACGTGCTCGGCGGCAAGGGTGCGGGGCTGGCCGAGATGACGAGGGCGGGCCTGCCGGTGCCGCCCGGGTTTACGATCTCCACAGGCGTCTGCAACATCTACGATCGCCAGGGCGGCAAGCTCCCTGCCGCGATCGAGCGGGAAATCGTCGACAACCTGAGAAAGCTGGAACGCCTGGCGGGCGCCTCTCTTGGAGATGTCCGGAAGCCGCTCCTCGTGTCCGTCCGCTCCGGTGCCAAGTTCTCCATGCCCGGAATGATGGATACCATCTTGAACCTGGGATTGAACGATCAATCGGTCGAAGCCCTGAAGACCCTCACTTCCAACGGGCGGTTCGCATTCGACAGCTACCGGCGCTTCATCCAGATGTTCGGCAACGTCGTGCTCGAGATCCCCAAGGCAGAGTTCGAGCACGAGTTCGAGGCCGTCAAGCACCAGCGCCGTGCCAAGTCCGACACCGATCTCGATGAGGATGGTCTCCGGGAGGTCGTACGCCGCTATCAGGCGGTCGTGCGCCAGCGAACGGGCAAACCGTTCCCCCAGGTTTCGCTCGAACAGTTGACCATGGCGCGCGACGCGGTGTTCGGTTCCTGGAACAATCCGCGCGCCATCGAGTACCGCCGCATTTACGACATCCCGGACGACATCGGCACCGCCGTGAACGTGCAGATGATGGTATTCGGCAATACCGGCGATCGATCCGCAACTGGTGTGGGCTTTACACGAAACCCGGCGACGGGCGTCAAGGAATTCTTCGGCGAATTCCTGATCAACGCGCAGGGCGAAGACGTCGTCGCAGGCATCCGAACGCCCCAGCCTATCAACGAGCTGCGCAAGGTGCTGCCGCGCGCCTACCGGCAGCTGCGGACCATCACATCGCGGCTCGAGCGGCACTACAAAGACGTCCAGGATTTCGAATTCACCATCCAGGATGGCGAGCTGTTCATGCTGCAGACGCGCAGCGGCAAGCGAACGGGCCGGGCGGCTGTGGTGATCGCCACCGACATGGTGGCGGAGAAGCTGTTGAAGCCGCGTGAAGCTATTCTCCGCGTGGACCCTGAGTCGCTGTCGCAGCTGCTGGCGCCGGACTTCGACGCGGCGGCCTGGCAGAGTGTGCCGGTGCTGACCAAGGGCCTGCCAGCGGCTCCGGGAGCCGCCTGCGGCCAGGCTGTCTTCAGCGCCGACGATGCAGTGGCATGGACGGGCGACGGCAAGGCGGTCATCCTCGTGAGAAAGGAGACCGTGCCCGACGATATCCACGGCATGTATGTCGCCCAGGGCGTCCTCACCGCAACCGGCGGTATGACGTCGCACGCCGCCGTCGTGGGCCGCCAGATGGGCAAACCTTCAATCGTCGGCGCGAGCGCGCTGCAAGTGGACGAGGGGCGGCGGCAGTTCAGCGTGGATGGCCAGGTCGTCAAGGAAGGCGACTTCATTTCGTTCAACGGGCTGACGGGCGAGGTGAAGCTCGCGAAGGTGCCCTCGACGCCGAGCGAGATCCTGCAGGTCGTGCAGGGGTCGCTCAGCCCGGCGAAATCCGATCTCTACAAGCGTTTTACGAAGCTGCTCGAGTGGGCGGACGAGTACCGCCGGTTGGGCGTGCGAGCGAACGCGGACCTGCCGGATCAGGCGACGCTGGCGTATGCGTTCGGCGCGCGCGGGATCGGACTGTGTCGAACCGAGCACATGTTCTTTGGTGAAGATCGACTGCCCATCGTCCAGCGCATGATCCTGGCCGACAACGAAGCCGAGCGGCGGCGGGCGCTCGACGAGCTCGAGCCGCTGCAACGCGACGACTTCTACGGCGTGTTCAAGGCCATGAAGGGCTGTCCGGTGACGATCCGCACCATCGATCCGCCCCTGCACGAATTTCTCCCGAAGCGCGAAGATCTGATGGTCGAGATCGTGAAGCTGGAGTTGACCAATGGCAGCCGTGCCGAGCTCGACGAAAAGCGGCGGCTGCTCGTCCGCGTGGAACAGCTTCACGAGTTCAATCCGATGCTCGGCCACCGTGGCGTCAGGCTCGGGATCACGTATCCCGAGATCACCGAGATGCAGGTGCGTGCCATCATCGAGGCGGCATGCCAGCTCGCCAGGGAAGGGCACAAGGTGGAGCCGGAGATCATGATCCCGCTCGTCGGGCTCGTCGCCGAGCTTCGCTCGCAGAAGGCGGTCGTCGACCGCGTGGCGGCCGAGGTGATGAAAGAGATGAAGGTGAAGGTGTCCTACCTGGTGGGCACCATGATCGAGCTGCCGCGCGGCGCGCTGACGGCTGACGAGATCGCCGCCGAGGCGCAGTTCTTCTCGTTCGGGACCAATGATCTGACGCAGATGACGTTCGGCTTTTCCCGGGACGACATCGGCAAGTTCCTGCGGTCGTATCAGGATCACAAGATCCTGGAGCGCGATCCCTTCACCACGATCGACGTGGCGGGGGTGGGAGCGCTGGTGCGCCTGGGCACGGAGAAGGGTCGCGCCGCCCGCCCCGATCTGAAGGTTGGCGTGTGCGGTGAGCATGGCGGCGACCCTGCCTCGATTCACTTCTTTCATGCGGTTGGCCTGGACTATGTGAGCGCATCACCCTATCGGGTGCCGGTTGCACGCCTCGCGGCGGCACAGGCAGCGTTGGCCGTCCGCGTGGGCGATTGAGCCTTCAGTTCGATCGGCGAGGAGTTTGAGTGGTCACGATCCTCGTGTATCGCAACGGCCGTACCGAGCGTGTCGACACACTCGATCCCGCGTTGGTGGCACCCGACAGCCATGCCGTCGTGTGGGTGGACATGGAGGACCCGACGCCGGAAGAGACCAACCTCCTTCGCGACGTGTTCCATTTTCACGAGCTCTCCATCGAAGACGCGTTGAGCGAAATCCAGTTCCCCAAGGCCGAAAGTTACGACGGGTACTTGTATCTGGTCGTGCACGGCATCGACTTCGACGCCGCCCAGCACCAGTTCGCGACGCACGAGGTGGATTTCTTTCTCGGCCCGAACTATCTGGTGAGCGTGCACGACGCAGCCGGCCGGACCATGCCCACGTTCAGGGATCTCTGTGTCCGGAACAAACGGATCATGGCCGAAGGGCCCGTGGGATTGCTGCACCGCCTGGTCGATTCGATGGTCGATCACTACCGGCCGGAAGTGCAGAAGCTCGAGGCGAAGATCGACGAGCTCGAGGAGGAACTGCTGACAGACGGCAATGACGATCTGGTGCGCAGAATACTCGCCCTGAAGCGGGACATTTCCTCGCTCCGGCGGGTGGCAGCGCCGCAGCGCGACCTCCTGGGCCGCCTGGCCCGGCGCGAGTTCCCGACGATCGACGTCGAGATGGCGTATCGATTCCGGGATGTGTTCGACCATGTCGTCCGCCTGACCGACGAGTCGCTGTTGTTCCAGGACCGGGTCTCCGGCGTGCTCGAGGCTCACCTCACCACCGTGCAGAACCGCTTGAACGAAGTCATGAAGGTGCTGACGGTGATTTCCACCATCTTCATGCCCCTGACGGTGCTGACAGGCATGTACGGGATGAACCTGGCCCTGCCGCATCTGCCGGGCGGCGACGCTTCCCAGTTCTGGTGGGTGGCCGGCATCATGCTCGCGATCTCGAGCGTCATGCTTTTGTTCTTCCGGCGTCGCGGCTGGGTGTAGCGTGGGTCGCATCCACGTGCTGCCGCCGGACCTCGCCAATCAGATTGCGGCGGGGGAAGTGATCGAGCGACCCGCCTCGGTGGTCAAGGAACTGGTCGAGAACGCGATCGATGCGGGCGCCAGGCGAATCGCGATTACAGCGGAGTTCGGCGGCAAGAAGCTGATCCGGGTCGAGGACGACGGCATCGGCATGGACCCCGAGGATGCGCGGACGGCCATCGAGCGACACGCGACCAGCAAGATCCGGCGCGCCGACGATCTCGCCGCCATCGACACCATGGGGTTTCGGGGCGAGGCTCTGCCGAGCATTGCCTCCGTGTCGCACTTCGTTCTGCGTTCGCGGGACAGAGGGCGCCCGAGCGGGACCGAAATCCGCGTGAATGCCGGCGCGGTGGCGGCGGTGCTCGAGGCTGGGATGCCGGAGGGCACGAGCGTCGAAGTCGCCGACCTCTTCTACAACCTCCCGGCGCGCCGAAAATTCCTGAAGTCCGATGCCGCCGAATCGGCGCAGATTTCACGCGTCGTCACGCAGCTGGCCCTCGCACATCCGTCGATCGGATTCACGCTCGTCAGCGGAGTACGCCCCGTCCTGCGATGTCCACCCGTGGCGGGCTTGCAGGATCGGTTGTATCAACTCTATGGAGATCGACCCGATCTCACTGAAGTGAGCCGCCGCGTCGGCGGCATTGGCGTGATCGGCTTCGTCGCGGCCCTGGCGCAGCAGGGCGCCACGCGAGGACCACAGAACATTTTCGTCAATCGTCGCATCGTCCGCGATCGCACGATTGCGCACGCCATTGGCGACGCGTACAGCGTGGCGTCGATTCGCGAACGAAGCCCCGAAGTCCATCTCTTCATCGAGATGCCAGCCGAGTGGGTGGACGTCAACGTGCATCCCACCAAGGCCGAGGTGCGCTTCCGTGACCAGTCGCTGATTCATGAATCCGTGCGCCGCGCACTGATCGACAGCCTGGGACAGGATCGCACGCCGTCGTTCACGCTTCAGGCCGTTGGCGCGGCGGAGTCGTCACCGGCAACCCCGGGGCTTCCCGGCGTGTTCGGGGGGGGCGCTTTCAGCGGGTTTGCTGGCAGCACGCCGGGTTCTCCGTCAGCGTCACCCGCGACTGGAGACGAGGAGACGGCTTCGTCGTCAGTGGCGCTGACGAAGCCGATGATCCCGTTGGGACAGTTCCGCGACACGTTCATTCTCGCCATCGACGACGACGGGGTGGCCATCATCGATCAACACGTGGCGCACGAGCGCGTGCTGTTCGAACGCGTGATGGAACGGCTGACTCGCGGCCGGCTGGAGAGCCAGCGTCTGCTCGAGCCGATTCTGATCGAGCTCCCGCCGGCCGGTCTTCAGGCGCTCGCGAGTCATGCGGACGATCTCGAGCGCCTCGGGTTCGAGGTCGAGGACTTTGGCGGCGGTCAGGCCAGGGTGATGGCGATGCCGGCCGTGCTCGACCGGGCCGCAGTAGTGGCCACGGTGCGCGCGCTCGCGGCGGATCTCGAGGGGCTCGATCGCGGGTCGGCGGCCGAGGATGCGCTGAAACGAGTCGCAGCGCTCACGGCGTGTCATGCGGCGGTCAAGGCGAACGATCACTTGACGCATGAGAAGATGGTGCACATTCTCGAGGAGCTGCGGCAGACGGCGCATTCCACCGTGTGTCCGCACGGCCGACCCGTCATGCTTCGGCTGACCCGACGCCAGATCGAAAAAAACTTCGAGCGAATCTGACCTCGGCCGATGGGGCGCGCCATCTACTATCTGGGACGAGGCATCCAACTGCTCGGAATGTGGATCCTCCTCGTCGACATCGTCACGGCGGGCCCTCTGGGGCCTGATGCGAAGCTCTTCGGCCTCGGGATCGCAGTGTTCGTGGTCGGATGGCTGCTCGTGCGGCACGTCGCGCCCAGGTGGTCGTAGGCGCGCGCTCCACCCACCGCAAGAGAGCCTTCAGGTATCGGACCGGCCCCGCCGCGCCTTCGCCCATTCCTCCAGCCGGCGGCGGACCTCTCGTTCGAAGCCACGCGCAGTCGGCTCGTAGTAGCGTCGGCCCTTGAGGGCTGGCGGCAGACAGTCCATGTCGGACACGGCATCCTCGTCGTCGTGGGCGTATCGGTAGCCCTTGCCGTATCCGATCTCTTTCATCAGCGCCGTCGGCGCATTCCGCAGGTGCAGCGGTACGGGCTCGGCGACATCGCGGCCGGCATCTGCCGCGGCCCGGGTGTAGGCAACGTAGACTGCGTTGCTCTTGGGCGCGGTTGCGAGATAGATGGCCGTCTGGGCGAGAGCCGTGTTGCCCTCGGGCATGCCGATGAAGTGCACCGCATCTTTGGCAGCCACGGCCACCGCCAGGGCCTGCGGGTCGGCGTTTCCGATATCCTCCGAGGCGAATCGGATGAGGCGCCGTGCGATGTACAACGGGTCTTCGCCGGCTTCGACCATGCGTGCCAGCCAATAGACCGCGGCGTCGGGATCGCTGTTGCGCATGGACTTGTGGAGCGCGGAGATGATGTTGTAATGCTCTTCACCGGCCTTGTCGTAGAGGAGTGCTCGCCGCTGAACGGCCTGTTCGACGAGCTGCACAGTGACGCGAGCGTCGCCCTCCGGTCCGCGCCTCGCCCGACGCTGCGGCTGCCGAGACGGTGAGCTCGAGCAGATTGAGCGCCGATCGGGCATCGCCACTGGCAAGCCGGGCAATCGCGTGTAGTGCCTCCTCGTCCGCATCGAGCGTCAGGGCGCCGAAACCGCGTTCGGGGTCGGCCAGCGCCCGCCGTAGCACGAGCATCGTGTCTTCCGGTGTGAGCGCTCGCAGAACGAACACCTTCGAGCGCGAGAGCAGGGCGGCGTTGACCTCGAACGACGGATTCTCGGTCGTGGCCCCGATGAGCACGATATCGCCGCCTTCCACGCGCGGCAGAAAGGCGTCCTGCTGAGCCTTGTTGAAGCGATGAATCTCGTCGATGAACACGATGGTGCGATGTCCGAGCTCGCGTCGGGAGCGCTCCGCTGTCGCCATCACCTCGCGAATTTCCTTGATACCCGCGAGCACGGCGCTGAATGCCACGAAGCGTGCGCGTGTGAGATCGGCGATGATGCGCGCCAGCGTCGTCTTCCCGCTTCCGGGTGGTCCCCAGAGAATCAGCGACTGGAGACGGTCGCCGAGGATAGCCTCGCGAAGGGGACGGCCGGGCGCCAGAATCTCGTCCTGCCCGACGATCTCGTCGAGGGTCCGGGGCCTCATGCGGTCGGCGAGAGGAGTGCCCGCGAGCGGTGATGAGCTCTGCCGGGGCGGTACCGGTGGAAAGAGTTCCCCAGGCTTCATGGATTGGGTCACTCAGCGAGACCGGTCCCGTTGGCTCGCCGTCCGCCCGGCCTGACGCTGGCGACGCGCCTCGAAGGCGAGCACGGCACCGGCCGTCGCCACGTTGAGCGACTCGACATGGGCTTCCATCGGAATCGCAATCCGCTCATCGGCCATTTTGGTCAGATCGGATGAGAGTCCTGATCCCTCGCTGCCCAGCAGCACGACCAGCGGCCCAGTCAGATCCAACTCGTAGACACTGCGGCCCGATCGGGCGTGCGCGGCCAGAATGCGGGCAGAAACCGCGCGCGCGGCCCGAATCACCGACTCGACATCCACACCGGCCGCCACGGGGATCCGGAACGCGCTTCCCATGGATCCGCGCAGCGCCTTCCACGAGAAGGGATCGGCCGACCTGCCGCACGTGGCCGCGCCCGTCGCGCCGGCAGCCGCTGCGCCGCGGATGAGGGCGCCGATGTTGCCGGGATCCTGCACGTCAACCGCGGCGACTACCAGGGAGCGAGGTCCGTCGAAGAGGCTCTCGACGCTACTCGGGATGAGATCGGCCAGCGCGACAACCCCACCCGGTGACGCCACCGGGCTGAGCGCGCGCATCACTGCGGCGGTCACATTTGTGACCTGCGTTCCCGATGAGGTGAGTGCCCGCGCGAGGGCCAGCATTTCAGGTCGGTCGAGCGCAGAGTCGAGAAACGCCGCCGATCGGATGCGGACGCCCGCGCGTCGTGCTTCTTCGACCAGGTGTTCGCCGTCGAGCAGCGCGAAGGCTGTCGCCCGCGTGCCGTTCCCGGCGCGCGCTGCGGAATTCGTGCACGATTGGATTGGATCGGCTCGAAACGGATGGCCCGCGTGGAGAAGCGACGTTAAACCTCGACACGTCAACAGCATAGCAGATATACTGCGGTCGTTTTTCAGGTGACGACCTCTCGGGGGACGTCGGAGACATGCGATCAGGGTCATCATGAAAGCCGCCCTTCTCAAACGCTTCGAAGACGAAGTGCAGGAGCTCGAACGAGAGCTCAAGATGGAACTGCCGAAGGAGATTCAGCGCGCCCGCGAGCTCGGCGATCTACGTGAGAACGCCGAGTATCACGCGGCCAAGGAGCGCCAGACGATCGTTCAGGCGCGACTGGCAATGTTGCGGCGGCGCATGGCCGAGATCGCCATGGTGAATCTGGACAAGATTCCGAGCGACCGCGCGGGATTCGGATCGACGGTGCACCTGCTCGAAAGCACCGGCGCGACGCTCGTCTATCAGCTCGTCATGCCCGAAGACGCCGATGCCACGAAAGGGCTCATCTCCACCACCTCGCCCATCGGGCGGGCGATCCTGAACCGTCAAGTCGGTGACGAAGTGAAGGCTCCCACGCCCAATGGTGTGCGCGAGTTCGAGATTGTGAAGCTCGTGACGATTCATGATGAAGCGTGACAGAGCTGAGAGCGCTAATTCAGAAGCCCGCCCCGCCTACTCCCCGCATCTTCGTACGGCGCTCGTCCTGACGGGTACCGGCTCGGCCGGTGCGTATCATGCCGGGGTCCTTCGCGCGCTGGAGGAGGCCGGCATCAAGATCGATCTGCTGGCCGGTCGTGGTATCGGTGTGGGCGCCGCCATGCTCGGCGCCATCGGCGGGGCGCACGGTTGTGGGAGCCCAACGGCGTCTGGCAGCGGCCGATGGTGCGGCGTTTCTATCGCTGGCGATTGGCGCTTCGCATCGCCGGATTCGCCGCGTTGCTGGCGTTGCTGGCACTGGCGATTCCGGTCGTGGTGGCCCTGGCAGGCCTGCTCGCGTACGTCGTCAGCTTCATTGTCCAGCTCGCTCTCGGTCGAGACGGGCAACGCACTGTTTGCGGCGTCAGGCCGGCTTCTCGACACCGCCTTTCGTCCCGACGCGCTTCCTGCATGGCTTCCTCGACTGGTCACGCTGGGCGTGATAGTGCTGCTAGCCGCCTCGGGCGCGGCGGGGCTCACCTTGCGGGCGAAGCAAATCTCGCGTCCGGAGCGGTCCGGCTGGTGGTGGGATCTGCTTGGCGCGCCGTGGACAGCGGTGTCGGCGGTGCGCTCGTTCCGGGCCGCCACCTGGCAGCTGATTAGTGGCGGCGTGCCGCTCGCCGAGCCGTCGCCCCCGGACCTTAGCCGGCGCTACGCGGAGTTGTTGGCCGACGGGCTCGGGCAACCGGGCTTCCGCGAGCTCATGGCCGTTGTGCACGACGTGGACGCCAGGCGCGACGTGGTCTTTGCCCTGCTGGCCGAACCACAGCGCAGCCGGTTCTTTCCCCGTACAGGCCAGGATGCGGAACGCCGAGGCGAAACATTCGATCTCGCGGGCGTTGCCCGCGAGCACGTGGTCGATGCGCTGGCCGCGGCGCTCAGCCTGCCGGTACTGACCGACCCCCACCTCATTCAGCTGGCACCGGAAGGATTCTGGCGTGGAGAGACGCACCGGCTCTGCGATCGACCCGGCGCCACGGCGCGACTGCTGGAAGAAGTGGCCACGGCGGGAGTGACCCAGGTCATTCTGGTGGCGCCTTTCTCCGAGCTGAGGGCGCCCTACGGGCTCAGCTCGCGGCGCGGGCACCTTGCGGCCAGGGCTGGCGACTACCTCGCGGCCGCCGACGTCTCGGCCTTCGACGACGCGGTTCGTGCGTTTGCCGCACGCTTCGACGCACTCTTCGTCATCCGTCCGGTGCACGTGGCCATCGGGCCGTTCGACTTCGCCGGAGTCCTCGATGAGCGCTCCGATCGTCATCAGGCCCTGCCGGAATTGATCGACCGCGGCTATCAGGACGCGTACCGGCAATTCATCGACCCCGTTGTCGGAGCGAGCGGCGAGCGGCTCGCCGCTTCCACGCACGCCCGCTGAGGCTTCGCTGACGGTTCCATCAGGAGACGACGACATGAAGCCCCGAGGATCCGCGACCGAGCTCATCCACCGAGGCGAATCGAGGACGGGGCCGGTGGCGCCGCTGACGACCCCGATCTACGAAACCACGACGTTCGTGTTCGAGAGCGCCGCCGAGGTGGAAGAGTACCAGCAGGGGAGGTCGAACAAGTATCTGTACTCGCGGTACGAAAACCCGACGGTCGCGGCGACCGAAGCCAAGGTGGCGGCTCTCGATCGTGCGGAAATGGCGCTCGTGTTCTCCTCTGGAATGGCCGCGAGCGCCACGTGCCTCATGTCATTCGTCCGCTCGGGAGACGAGGTGGTCTGCAGTGCCGCGCTCTACGGCGGAACGCTGCATCTGCTGGAGGATCTGCTCGCCAACTTCGGTGTTCGCGCACGGTTCGTCTCGCTGGACGAGCTGCAGCGGCTCGATCAGGTCTTGTCCGGAGACACGCGGCTGGTCTGGTTCGAGTCGCCGATCAACCCGACGCTCAGGTGCGTGGACGTTCGCGCCGTCGCCGACGCGTGCCGGGCGCGCGGCGTGGTCTCGGTGATCGACAACACGTTCGCCAGCCCGGTCAATCAGCGCCCGCTCGCGCTCGGCGTGGATCTCGTGATGCAGAGCGCCACCAAATATCTCAACGGGCATAGCGACGTGACGGGCGGCGCGCTCTCGGGTCCTCGGACCCTGATCGAGCGTGTGTCACGGACCCGGCGTCTTCTCGGCACGGTGCTCGATCCCTACCCCGCATATGCCCTCGGCCGCGGGCTGAAGACGCTGCCCATCCGGATGGCTCGGCACAATGCCAACGCGATGGCGGTGGCCTCGTGGCTGTCCCAGGATCGGCGCGTCACGCGTGTGTTCTATCCCGGCCTCGATTCGCATCCCGACCATCAGATTGCGAAGACGCAGATGGACGGGTACGGCGGCATGGTCTGTTTCGACCTCGGCGGCAGCTACGCGCGCGCCAGCGCCACCTTCGACCGCCTCGGGATCATCGGTCGCGCCGCCAGTCTCGGCGGCGTGGAGAGCATCGTCAGTCTGCCGGTGCTCACGTCGCACTACGGATTTTCGGCGGACGCGCTCGAACGGGCGGGCGTGACGCCGGGCATGCTGCGGCTGTCGGTGGGGCTCGAGGATCCCGAGGACTTGATCGCCGATCTGGATCAGGCCCTCGGCTGAGCGGCGGTCAATTCCGGTTCAGGACCGTTTCGCGCCGCGGTTTCTCCGGTGGCACGTGTTCGTGCAGGAACTGCGTGGCGAGCTCGAGAATCTTGTCGTTCAGCTCGATCCCCCTGGAGCGCGCCGTACTTCTCTCGAAACGCCGCGATGGGAACGACGGCTTTCGCCATCGCTCGATGGCCCCCGGCGTTGCCGATGTCGGCGAACCATTTCGCACGAACTCACCGGCATTGCGGGTGTACCCGAGATTTCTCACCGAGACGATGAGCATTTCGTTGACAATCCCGGAGATGATCGTCCACTTGATGTCTTCGAGCTGCAGGAAGAAATCCGCCACATAGGGAATGAAGTCCTCGCGTGGCGTATGGCCGAGGAACGCGCAGAACACCTGATCGACGATGCGCCTGCTCTGGATCGCTTTCATCACATAGTCGAGGCGCTCCAGCGTGATCTCGGCGCCCTCCATCTTGCGAATCATCGCGGCGTCGGCCAGCGGATAGAGATACGAGAACGCCTCGAGATCCACGCGGTTGGCCTGCCGGTTGAAGAACAGCGTGTCCGACTTGATGGCATACAGCATGGCCGTGGCCACGCGCTCGGAGATGTTGGCATCGACCGCCCGCAGATGTTCGGTGAGGATCGTGCACGTCGAGCCGTAGTCCTGACGGATGTCCTTGAACACGGCGCTGTAGCCCGGCTGCTCCGGATGGTGATCGATCACCAGATCGACCCGGTCGATCAGGTCGCCAAAGTAGTGCGGTTGCACGTCCACCATGGCCACGCGCTCGAAGCCGGCCACCGCCTCCGGCTGAACGATCTCGACATGGATGTCGAGCAGATTCTCCATGCGCAGATTCTCCGGCCGGGTGACGCCCTGGATGGCGCCGATGATGGCGGTGGCTTTGGTGCGGCGGAGAAGGTTGCGGAGCGCCAGGCCGCTGGCCATCGCGTCGGGATCCGGATCGTTGTGAAGCAGGATGAGCACCCGGTCGGCGTCGGTGAAGTACCGCTGATACTGCTGAACCCTCGCCCGCGTCAGCGACCGCCCGAACTCGGTGAGCAGCGGGCCGCCGAACAGCTCGGCCATCGAGAGGTACGCGATGTCGGGGAACGCGGAGCGAATCTCCTCCTCGCGCTTCTCGTCCGCACCGCTGGCCACGCCGAGGATGTAGATGAGCGTACCTCCGGCGTCCCGAATGGCTTCGATGATGCGCCGCAGGCTGCGCTTGCCCGTGTCCTCGATGATGACGCAGGTATTGGGAGTGAGATCGGCCTTGAGATAGGTATCGGTCCGCCGGAGATCGCCTGCCGATATCTTGAGATCGGACGCCGTGAGACGGCGGGCCAGCTGGCGACTGTCGACCAGGAACTCGACTTCGAAGCTCGGAAGCAGGATCTGATCCAGGATGCGGATGAGGAACTCGTCCTGGCAGACCGCAAGACACCGCATGGAATTTTGCTGACGCCGTCCGGCTCGCTGGCGCGCCGACCGACAAACCTCGATTATAAACCTGGACCGGAAGCGGGGAAACAGGAATCCCAGGCGAGCGGCGACTGATGTAGACTCGTGCAGCCTTCGCCCGGCCGGGGTCCTTGGCAGTCCGTCGGGTTGAGGGCGTGATCGAACCTGAGGGAGGGACCCATGGGTGCACTTCGATTGGCCCTTGCCGCGGCGATTGCCGGCGCGGTCGCGGCGCCGTCGGCGCAGCAGGTCTTTCGCACGGGTGTGGATCTCGTGCACTTTACCGTGACGGCCGTCGACCGCAAGGGTGGCCTCGTCACCAGCCTCACGCAGGACGATTTCGAGATCCTCGAGGACGGCCGCAAGCAGGCAATCGAGTATTTCGCCCGCGGCGACGAATCGGACCGCGCGCCCGAGCTCCACCTCGGCCTCCTGTTCGACACCAGCGGCAGCATGGGTCAGGACGTGAAGATGTCGCGGACGGCGGCCGTGAAGTTTCTCAACGCCCTGCCCGACGCCGAGGACATGACACTCGTGGATTTCGATACCGAAGTCCGCGTGACGCGATACGGCCAGGCCGACTTCGCCCGCTTGGTCGAACGTATCCGCAAGCGACAGCCTGATGGGTGGACGGCATTCTACGATGCCATCGGCGTCTATCTGGATGGCGCCCATGGGCAGACCGGGCGCAAGGTGCTCGTGCTCTACACGGATGGCGGCGATACGAAGAGCGCGCTCAACTATCCCGACATGATGACCCTCGTCAAGGCCTCCGACGTCATCGTGTACGCCATCGGGTTTCTCGAACACCAGGGCGGCTCACGCCTCGACCAGCGAATGCGCCTCCAGCAGATTGCCGAGCACACGGGCGGCCAGGCCTTTTTCCCGAGCCGGGCCGAAGAACTCGACGGCATGTACGAGCGCATCGTCGAAGATCTGCGCGGGCATTACTCGCTGGGCTATTCCTCGACCAACGACCGAAGCGACGGCGCCTGGCGCAAGGTCGAGATTCGTGTGACACGCCCGGACCTCAAGGGGCTGAAGATCCGCACGCGCAAGGGCTACTTCGCGCCGTACCGCGACGACGCCGCCCAGCGCTGAGTCAGCGCACGGTCACATCGCTCCTTCCCGGGGCTGGCTTTCGACATTGCAGCAGGCCGGCCCGGCGCGGTCCCAGATCCGATGTGGTACGATGGCAGTTTCATGGCGACACGGCGGAGCCTGCCGTGTCGGCCGAGCCGAAAGCGTTCTCGAAGTCCATGCCATCGCGCACCGATCGCTTCACGCTGGTCACCGACTTCGAAGTGCGGGGCGACCAGGCCCGCGCCATCGAAGAGCTCACCGATGGCCTGAACCGGGGTGACCGCCATCAGACGCTGCTCGGGGTGACGGGGTCGGGGAAGACCTTCACGATGGCGCAGGTGATCGCGCGCGTTCAGCGTCCGACGCTGGTGATGGTGCACAACAAGACGCTGGCGGCTCAGCTCTTCCAGGAGTTCCGGCGCTTCTTTCCTGATAATGCCGTCGAGTATTTCGTGAGCTACTACGACTACTACCAGCCGGAGGCCTACGTTCCCACCACCGACTCGTACATCGAGAAGGAAGCGACGGTCAACGAAGAGATCGATCGTCTGCGCCTGTCGGCCACGCGCGCGCTCTTCGAGCGCCGCGACGTCATCATCGTGGCCAGCGTGTCGTGCATCTACGGCCTGGGTTCGCCCGAGGCGTATTACGGGATGATGCTGCCGCTCGAGATCGGCCAGCGGATCGATCGGGAGCAGATCCTGCGCAAGCTCGTCGAGATTCAATACGAGCGCAACGACATCGACTTTACGCGCGGCACGTTCCGGGTCCGAGGTGACATCATCGAGGTGTATCCGTCCTACGAAGAGCAGGCGCTCAGAATCGAGCTCTTCGGCGACGAGGTGGACAGCCTGGTGTCCTTCGATCCGATGACGGGCCGCACAGGCCGCCGATTCGACCGCCAGGCCGTCTATCCGAGGAGCCACTTCGTCACCACGCGCGACCGAACTCGCCAGGCCGTCGAGTCGATCAAGGCGGAGCTGGGTTGGTATCGCTCGAAGCTCGAGTCGGAAGGGAAGCTGCTGGAGGCTCAACGTCTGCACCAGCGCACCATGTTCGATCTCGAGATGATGCGCGAGATCGGATACTGCCACGGCATCGAGAACTACTCACGCCACCTGACCGGGCGGGCCCCCGGGGAACCTCCACCTACGCTGCTCGACTATCTCCCTTCCGACGCGCTCACGATTGTGGACGAGAGCCATCAGACCGTCCCCCAGATTCGCGGCATGTTCCACGGCGATCGATCGCGAAAAGAAGTGCTGGTAGCCTACGGTTTTCGCCTGCCGTCCGCCCTGGACAATCGGCCCCTCGATTTCGAGGAGTGGCAGGCGCGCATCGGTCAGGTGCTGTTCGTGTCGGCGACGCCGGGCCCCTACGAGCTGGCCCGGTCCGAGGGGGTCGTCGTCGAGCAGATCATCCGTCCGACGGGTTTGACCGATCCGCCCATCGAGGTACGGCCCGTGAAGGGGCAGGTGGACGATCTGCTCCAGGAAATTCGGACGCGCGCGGCCGCGCGCGAGCGGGTGCTCGTGACGACACTGACCAAGCGCATGGCCGAAGATCTGACGCAGTATTACCAGGAGCTGGGCGTCAGGGTCCGCTATCTGCATTCGGACATCGATACGCTGGAGCGCGTCCAGATTCTGCGGGATCTGCGGCTGGGCGCGTTCGACGTCCTGGTCGGCATCAATCTCCTCCGCGAAGGCCTCGATCTCCCCGAGGTGTCGCTGGTGGCCATCCTGGACGCTGACAAAGAAGGCTTTCTGCGGTCGGCAGGTTCGCTGATTCAGACTTCGGGCCGCGCCGCGCGCAACGTGAATGGCCGCGTCTTGATGTACGCCGATCGCATGACCGACTCGATGCGGTCGGCCATCGACGAAACCGATCGGCGGCGCCGAGTGCAGCAGGCGTACAACGAAGAACATGGCATCACACCGGCGTCCATCGTCAAGGACATCGGGTCGGTGTTGTCGAGCGTGTACGAGCGCGATTATCTGCAGGTGTCCCTCGAGATCGGAGAGGGCGAGCAGTTTCGAACGCAGGCCGAGCTGGAGGCGCGCGTGATCGAACTCGAGCGCGAGATGCGTCAGGCGGCCGGAAACCTCGACTTCGAGAAGGCGGCGGGTCTGCGCGATCGCATCAGAGCGTTGCGTACGCGTGATCTGGGTCTGGGACGGACGGCGGCCGTGCAGTCGTGAGCGCCAAAGCGGACTGGGGCGCGCTGTCCGCCGGTCTCGAGACATGGCTGAAGAAGGCGCTGCTCGAAGTTCAGGAGTACGTGAGGCTGTGTGTCGCGGTCGCGCGCGCCGCCGTGACCCGGCCGTTCTACCGGCACGATTTCGTGGAGCAGCTCGACGCCATCGGCGTCGGTTCGCTGACCGTCGTCCTGCTGACGGGCCTGTTCACCGGGGCCGTGCTCGCGCTCCAGACCGGCATCACGCTCGATCAGTTCGGGGCCCGTCCGTTCGTGGGCCGGCTGGTCAGCGCGTCGATCATCAAGGAACTTGGTCCCGTGCTCACGGCGCTGATGCTGACCGGCCGCGTGGCGTCAGGCATCGCGGCCGAGCTCGGGTCGATGGCGGTGACCGAGCAGATCAACGCGATGCGGGCGCTGGGCATCGATCCGGTGCGCAAGCTGGCGGTGCCCCGGGTACTCGCCGGCATCCTGATGGCGCCCGTGCTGACAGTCGTCGCCGATTTCGTCGCGATCCTCGGAGGCGCGATTATCGCGATCCTGCAACTGCAGGTGGCCCCCAGCGTCTATTGGAAGTCCGTCGTCGACGGGCTCTACCTGCAGGATGCGTGGATGGGCCTCATCAAGCCGTTTGCATTGGGATTCGTGATCGTCAGCGTCGGCTGCCACGTGGGCCTGCGCACGACAGGCGGTACGCAAGGGGTCGGTCGCGCGACGACCAATGCTGTGGTCGCAGCGTCGGTCGGGGTGCTGGCCGTGAACTTCTTCCTCACGCGCCTGTTGATTACCTTGATGTACTAGCATGAGCCGGATGTTCGATCAGAGAGACGCGGAAACCCAGCCGGTCGACTCGGTGACCCTGGAAGAGGCGCTCGGGCCCGGATCGCCGATCGTCTTGTTCGACAAGGTCACTCTGGCCTTCGACGACAAGGTGATTCTTCGCGAAATCAGCTTCACGCTGATCAAGGGGCGCACCAAGATTTTCCTGGGCGCCAGCGGAGCGGGAAAATCCACGATCCTCAAGTTGATCCTCGGACTCTGGAGACCGGATGCGGGCCTGATTTGGGTGAACGGGGAGCGGACCGACACGATGACCGAGGACGAGCTCAGAGCCGTGCGAGGGGATCTCGGCATGGTCTTCCAGGAAGGGGCGCTGTTCGACTCGTTGACCGTCCTCGAGAACGTGGGCTTCAAGCTCTACGAAGAAACGGATCTGCCGCTCGACCAGGTGCGGCACCGGGTCGAGGAGGTGCTGGGGTTCGTCGGCCTTACCGAGTACATCGATCGGATGCCGTCCGAGCTGTCGGGCGGCCAGCGCCGTCGGGTGGCAATCGCGCGGGCCATGGCGGCCAAGCCCCGCATTCTGTTGTACGACGAGCCCACGACGGGCCTCGATCCCATCACCGCCTCGACGGTGGACGACGAGATCATCAAGCTGCGCGATCTCGAAAACGTGAGCTCAATCGTCGTCACGCATCAGCTGCGCGACGCGTTCTACGTGGCGACCCACACGGCTGAACGGGAAGCCGATGGATCCATCAGAATCGTGGCGGCTGACGCCGACAAATCGGAAGAGGCCGAGTTCATCATGCTTCGCGACGGCCGAATCGTCTTCGAGGGGCACGCCGAGGAGCTCCGGCAGTCCACCGATCCGTATTTGCGCACGTTTCTTTCGTGAGCGTCGGACGACGTCCGGCGCTCCTGGAAAGGTTTGACCATGCCTCGCACGCGTTCCCTGGCCTGGGCCGAGTTGAAGATCGGAATCCTCTCTATCTCGGCCCTCCTCCTCGCCGCGTTCCTCATTTTTCTGCTCGGCGGTCAGGGTGGCTTCTTCTGGCAGCAGTACCACTTGAAAACGCGGTTCCCCAACGTGGCTACCATCAAGCCGGGCTCGCCCGTGCGCGTGGCCGGTGTGGACGTTGGCACGGTTGACGCCATCCGCTTTGTCGGGACTGAGGTCGAGGTGGAGCTCGAGCTGGACGAGAGCGTCAAAGATCGCGTCCGCACCGCGTCGCGGGCGTCGATCGGCTCGGTCTCGCTTCTTGGCGAGGGCGCCGTCGATATTACGGCGACCTCCGAAGGCGAGATCATTCCTGAGTGGGGATACGTGCCCGCGGGTGGAGGGTCCGGCGCGCTCTCCGACGTGCTTGCGCAGGGCACGAAGGGCCTGGAAGAAGCCACCGCGCTCTTCCAGGATATTCGCCAGGGCAAGGGCACACTGGGACGGCTGGTCACCGACGAACAGCTCTATCAGGATTTGCATCGGTTCATCACGACGGCCGACGGTGTCGTACAGACCATCAACAAGGGGGACGGTACGCTCGGTCGTCTCATCAACGATCCGACAGCCGCCCGCCAGCTCGAAGCGTCACTGAAGGAGCTGAGCGCCCTCACCGCGCGGATCCGTTCTGGTGAGGGCAGCCTGGGCCGGCTGGTCAACGACGACACGCTCGCCAAGTCGCTGGAGTCGACGGCGGCGAATGCCCAAGCCATTACGGGCAAGCTGGCGAGTGGCGAGGGCACGGCTGGCAAGCTCATCAACGATGCCGCCCTGTACCAACGTCTCGATTCGGTCACCGGCCGGCTCGACGCGCTCATCACCCGGCTGAACGAGGGTGAGGGTACTGCGGGGCGTTTACTGAAAGATCGGGAGCTCTACGACAACATGAACGCGGCGGCTGCCCAGCTGCGCGGGCTGATCGAGGAGATCCGCAAAGACCCTCGAAACTACCTCAGGGTTCGTGTGAGCATCTTCTGAGAGTTGACAGATGGTGCGATCGGGTTGAGAGTTAGAGAGCGGGGGTTCCGACCACGACGCATCGATCCGGTTCGGAAGGAGACTCACATGTCGAGGGATAACGGGGGCGGAGAAGTCATGCTGGCGTTCCTGGTTGGGGTCGCGGCAGGCGCTGCGCTGGCTCTGCTGTATGCGCCAGCTCGCGGCGAGGAGACGCGCAGCTATCTGACCGAGCGGGCCAAAGTCGGGCGCGAGAAGGCGGCCGGTGCCGCGAAACAGGGCCGCGACCTGATCAATCGCCAGCGCGAGAACCTGGGCACGGCCATCGAGAAGGGCCGCGAGGCCTACCAGCAGGCGCGCCAAAAGGAGACCGTGTGACGTCCTGGGGGTACGTCTTTCTCGGCGCGATCGCGATCTCAACGGTGTTGATGGCGCTCATCCAGGTGGGCGCCATCGTGGTGGCCGCGAAACTCGCCCGGCGGGTGGATCGGCTGGTCGATCGAGTCGAGCACGAAATGAAGCCGGTGCTGGCGAGCATGACCGCGATCGGCCATGACGCGGCGCGCGTGAGCTCTCTCGCCGTATCTCAGATGGAGCGTGCCGATCAGGCCGTGGCGAGGCTCACCCATCGTGCCGATGCTACGCTCAATGTCGTTCAGAATGCGTTGACCGCCCCCGCGCGGGAGAGTCTGGCTCTGATCAGCGGACTCAAGGCTGCCGTCGCCCAGTTTCGGAACTCGAAGGACGAGCCGCGTGGGCCTGGACGCGCCGAAGACGAAGACGCGTTGTTCATCTAGGCGAGAGAGGAATGCGCGCGCCAGCTTCTGATTGACGGCTGCCGCTCCCGGTGTCACAATCCGGCCCTGCTGAGCTTGGAGGGCCGTCATGACCAGCTGCCTTGGACGATCGGTCCGCATCACCGCCGCAACCGCTGTCGCAGGTATGCTCGCCACCGGACCACTGGCCGCCCAGGAATCCGGATCGGCGGCGCTTGCCAAGGAGCTGACCACCCGCATGGAGGAGGCGAAGCTCCAGTCCGTGGCAGCCACGGGCGCCGAGTCCAACCAGTTCGTCGCCGCCCTCTGGGTTCAAGGCTTTCAACTCCTCGCCGTGGCGGCCAAATACTCGGCTCCGGCCATCATGGCCGAGAAACTCGCCAAGAAGCAGTATCGCGACATCTATCTGGATCTGAATGCGGCCGCCGTTCCGGGATCGCGGCTCTTCATCGAAGATCTGTCCGCGGACGGCCTCAAGGCACGCGGGGGACGAAGCGATCCGTCCGACACTTACGAAAGTGGCAGCAGTCGCGTGACGTTCGACGGTGACTACCGGGCGCAGAAGATCGGCGAAGATGAGTACAACGCCGCGTTCGCCGCGGCCGAGACGGCCTACCAAGGCATCCTGAAGGCGCTGCTGGCGGAACTGAAGAAGGGATCCTAGCACCGGATCGTTGCCGCTCGGCGCGGCGTTACGTTAGACTGATCGAACCTGAACGGCGGGCGCTTGGCTCAGCGGTAGAGCATCGCCTTCACACGGCGGGGGTCAGTGGTTCGAATCCACTAGCGCCCACCAATTAACCCGCCTTAGAGACAATCAGGCCACAGGGAAAATGAGGGCCCCATGTCGGCATTCCCGTTTGTTGGGCGATAACGGCCGCAGCCAGGGCTTCATCCACACTGTTGTGACGGGGTGGGTAGGGCTCAGAACGGAGATTAATGCTCTGGCGACCGGGCGGCTCTGCCGAGACGGTACTGTCATCAGTCTGGACGGCCGATCGGTGACAACCATTGGGTCATAACCCCACGATTCCCACCCTTTCAGAGTTGAAATACAGGCAGCCCACGACTGCGGCCCAAAATGGCGCGGATTTGTCGTGAAGACCAAATAACCGAGACTGAGCGTTTTGCCGATCAGGAGATCGGCGAATGGAATCACGATGCCGCCGGCGCTGCTGCTCGGCATGCAGCTTGGCGTGGTCTCCGGATGAAGAGCGACGGCCACCAAACAGGTCCCCAGACGAATGTTCGCGACGCGCCCTTTGGTTAGGCCATGTTCGCACGGTGGATGCCGTGAACGAGATAGCGTGGGCTGTTGCTTGCTGGCGGCATCGATGACGCGCGGGAGAAGGGCTTGAACGGTGTCGCCGGCGATTGGACTGGGTCAAGGACTCGCATGAGCTGGTGGCGGCATTCTGGTTTCTGGCTTCTTGCGGGAATCTGTTGCGTGGCATCGGCCGAAATCACGGCGCGCGTCGACGACGGGATTCGTCACGGCGTCCCGTTCCTGGCCGTTCCGGATCGCCGAGATCTGGTACTTCACGACGATCTCGGAATCCGCGGGAAGCCGCACGGGCGTTACCAGAAATGGCACCTGAACGAGCATGGTTTCCGGGGACCGGAGATTCGCCGGGAACCGTCCGACGACTGCCGGCGCGTCGCCGTACTGGGCGCCTCGGAAACGTTTGGGCTATACGAATCGCCGAACAAGGAGTATCCCGCGCAGCTCGAGTCGATCCTCGATGCCACGGCGTGCTCGGAGGTCATCAACGCGGCAGTTGCTGGCCTGAATCTGAGAGGCATTCGGGTGCTCTGGGAGAGGTGGGCTTCACGCTTTAAGCCGCGAGCGGTGCTGATTTACCCGACGCCCGCGTTCTACCTCGCGAACAATCCTCCCGCCGCGCCTGGCCCGGCCCGCGCCGTCCAGCCGGCGCCCGTGTACTGGCCGCCCCGGCTGTTGCTGCGCGCCAAGGAGAGGTTCGAACTGCCGCGCTTCGTTCGGCAGCGAATCGTTGAGCGGGAACTCGACGAGCTACTGCGCGCTGCCGGCAAGCCGTTCGATGACGTGCCGGCCGATCGGGCTGCGCAATTCGACAGCGATCTGGAGGCGCTCATCGTGTCGATCGTCTCGTCCGGTGCGACTCCTGTCCTGGTGACGCATGCGACTGGTTTTCGTGGAGAACCCAGCGTAGACGAGCACGATGAACTCCAGGCATTGCGACGGTTTGCCCCTCGCGCAACACCACGCGTTCTGCTGGCTTTCGAGCGTCGAACTGCCGAGGGCGTTCGACGCGCCGCAAAGAAACATGGGTTGCGCCTGGTCGACCTGGCGGCCCTGATGAACGAACACCGCGAATGGTTTGCCGACGACCTTCTGCACTTCAATGACGAAGGCGCCGGCGTCGCGGCCCGCGCCATGGCCGACATCCTCGAGCCACTTGTACCGGGCCGTCCCAGATAGCGCGGCATGCTGTTCAACAGTTTTGTCTTCCTGTTCATCTTTCTGCCGGTGGCGTACGTGGTGTTCTGGTCGTTGCGGACCGCGTCGGCGCGGTACATATGGCTGACCGTTACCGGCTACATCTTCTACGGCTATTGGGACCCGCGGTTCACGTTGCTGATGGCGTTCTCGACCCTCGTCAGCTACACGGCCGGTCTTGGCTTCCTGCGCTGGTCGGACCCGAAGAAGCGCAAACTCTGCCTGATCATTCCGATCACCGTAGACCTGCTGCTCCTGGGCTTTTTCAAGTACACGAACTTTGTGTTTGAGTCAATCGCACAGGTGATTCATGCTCTAGGTTCAGACGTTCAGGTGCCGGCGCTCAACATCGTGCTGCCGATCGGCATCTCGTTCTATACCTTCCATACGATCACGTACATCGTCGACGGTTACCGCGGCGTGATTCGGCCGACCCGCAACATCTTCGAGTTCTCGGCCTATGTGTCGCTGTTCTCACAGCTCGTCGCCGGCCCCATCGTCCGGTTCAGGCAGATTGAGTCGGATCTCGAGAACATCGCCCACATCAGGCGGACCACATGGCTCGCCAGGGGCGTATCCTTTTTTGTCATCGGCCTGATGGAGAAGGTGATACTGGCCGATGGCCTGGCAGCGATAGTCGATCCCGCTCTCGCGGACTACCGAAGCCTTTCAGGCATCGGACTGTGGTTCGTGTTCGCCGCTTACAGTCTGCAACTGTACTTCGACTTCGCCGGCTACAGCGACATGGCGATCGGACTGGGGTTCATGTTCGGCCTACGGATTCCGCTGAACTTCAACTCTCCATACAAGGCGCTGGATCCCTCGGACTTCTGGAGGCGCTGGCATATTTCGCTCTCCACCTGCCTGCGCGATTACCTGTACATCCCCTTGGGCGGAAATAGAGGTTCGGCGTGGATGACGAATCGCAACCTGCTGCTGACGATGCTGATCGGTGGACTCTGGCACGGCGCCAACTGGACGTTCGTGATCTGGGGCGCGTATCACGGGCTGCTGCTGATGACCTACCGCCAGGTCGCGCCCGCGTGGGATAAGCTCCCAGCGCTCTTCAGGCAAGCCGCCATGTTCGTGCTGGTCCTGATCGGCTGGGTCTTCTTCCGCTGCACAGACATCGACATGGCGTTGCGCGTACTGTACGCCATGTTCACGTCGCAGCCAGGGACTGGGTTGGCCGAACCGCTGGCCGTCGGCCTCGTGGCGTTTGCGCTGATGCTGGCCGCGGCTGGTCCCAACGCGTGGGACATTCACAACGCCCACTGGAAGCTCACGAACAGGCGCGCGCTGGCCCTGGCTGCGGGATGGGGAGCCTGCCTGGCCCTGATGGCGGGATCAGGCTCGTCACCGTTCCTGTATTTTCAGTTCTAGCTGGGTGGAGGAACGGACCCCATCGCCGAGCGTCTGCCGGGTGCCGTTCGACGCCGCGCTATCGGCGCGTCTCGGGGAGGCGCCGTTCCCGCGGACCGTCGTAGATGTGATCTTTCGGATCGATCTGGCGCATGTGCGGCTCGCGCAGTCGCTCTTCGTGAACGTGCGCGACCAGTCCCGGCACACGCGAGATCAGAAAGAGCGCGTTGCCGAGCTCGGCGTCGAAGCCGAGATCGCCGCAGACGGCGGCAATGGCACCGTCCACGTTGACGGGAAGCGGGCTGTGTTCCGCGTCGGGCCGCGCCGAGGAGCACGCGCTCGACCGCGCGCATCATCGTGATGTGCTCACCCTCGAGCTCCAGCTCGAGCGCCATCTGGAAGAGCCGCGCGGCGCGGGGGTCGCGCGCGTGGAAGCGATGGCCGAAGCCCGGCGGCGTCCGGCCGGCAGCGACGCATCGCTCGACAATCCGGCGGGCGGCGTCGTCGATCGACAGGCCTTCACGAACGAGACTGAGGCCGGAGTCGAGAAACATCATGCACGAGCTGATGTCGCCTCCGTGATAGGGGCCAAACGCCAGTACCCCCGCGGCAACCGACGCTCTCACCGGTGCGCTCGTCGTGGCGACATTTCGGGCGGCGAGCGTCGAGGGTGGCGTCACACCGTGATCCAGCGACGAGATCAACAACGCCGACATGAGCCGGCCGATGGCCGGCGTGGGAAGCTCACCCATCAGCAGCAGATAGATCGCCTCCCCGAACCCGAGCCGGCCCATGAGCTCGTCGACGGGGTAGCCGCGGATGAGGATCTTGTTCGGCTCGATGCAGGTAATGGCGGTCCGCCACTTCTCGCGGGACCCGCGCGCCTGCGACCGGCGCTCGTTCGCGAGCGCCGCCGAGTCGGTGGTCGTGTCGCTCGGTGGATGCGCCATGGCTGCCTCGCTACAGCGTGCCGTAGAGGCGGTCGCCGAAATCACCCAGCCCCGGCACGATGAACTTGTGGTCGTTGAGGCGCTCGTCGACGACGGGCGTATAGATCGGGACCGAGGGATGGTGCGCCTGGACGAGCGCGATGCCCTCAGGAGCCGAGACGATACAGATCATGCGCATATCCCGCGCGCCAGCCGCCGCGAGGAGATCGAGTGCCGCCACGGCGCTGCCGCCCGTCGCCAGCATCGGATCAATCACGAGCACGTGCGATTGTGCCAGACCCGCCGGCAGCTTGGAATAGTAGCGGCTGGCCACGGCGGTCGTCTCGTCGCGTTGAAGGCCGATATGGCCGACCTTCGCGTCCGGCAGCAGCTGCAGGACGGCGTCGAGCATGCCGAGCCCGGCGCGGAGGACCGGAACCACGACCACGTCCGATGCGACGATCCTTCCGCGCGCCGCGCCCAGCGGCGTCTCGACCGGCACGTCGCGTGTCGGCAAATCTCGAAGCGCCTCGGCTGCCAGCAGCACGCTGATCCGCGTCGCGATCTGGCGAAATCGATCGGGCGGCGTGCGCACGTCACGAAGCGACTGGAGTGCCTGCTGAACCAGTGGGTGCTCGACCAGATACACGGACACGGGTCACACTATACACGCTCGCTGATGGGCCTGCCAGCCAGAGTGTCCATCAATACGGCGTCGGTGCGCGTTCACCGAACGGAATCAGGATGGATGGAGAATCGCAATCTCCGGAAGATTGCGGTACTGCTCCGCGAAATCGAGACCGTATCCCACGACGAAGTGGTCTTCGATGTCGAAGCCGATATAATCCACCTTCACGTCAACGAGGCGCCGTGACGGTTTACTGAGCAGGCAGGCCGTTCTGAGGCTCTTCGGGCCTCTGCTCCTGAGAATGCTCTGAAGATAGGTGAGGGTGAGTCCGGTGTCGACGATGTCTTCGATGATGAGCACGTCGCGGCCCTCGAGTCCGAAATCGAGATCCTTCACCAGCCGGACTTCGCCGGACGTTGTCGTGGCTTTCGCATAACTGGACACGGCCATGAGATCGAGCGACACGGGCCCGGGCATGGCGCGCACGAGATCGGCGAGAAACACGAACGCGCCCTTCAGGACGCATACGAGGTGAAGCTGTTGCGGAGGAGGGTAGTCGCGACGGATTTCGCCCGCGAGCTCGCGGACGCGATTCTGGATGGCGTCCCGGGTCAGCAGGGTCGTGAGAATCGGGCGTGGCTCGCCTTCCATGATTGTGGCCTCGGGGCGGGGGTGGACTCGCGTTCGAGCCTCGGCGCGCAGGTCCGCGCGAAGCGTAACATAGTTGTCAGGATTCGATGAAGCGCTTCGACATCATCACCGAGGCCGATGCCCGCGTCCTCGACATCGGCGCCACGGTCGCGCTCGGCCGCGGCGGCCATATCACGCCGCTCGCGCGGGACACGTTGCGCGAGCGACGGATCACGGTGGTGGCCGAAGGAGAGGTGTCGCCGGAGACCGCGGATCTCGTGCCCGCGGCCGACGTGCGGCGCGTGGCGATCGGGAGCGACCACACCGGACTCTCACTCAAAGCCGCGCTCGTGCCCTATCTGCGCGCACAGGGCCGACAGGTGAACGATCTGGGCGTCGACACCGCCGACCCGGTCGACTACCCGGATGTCGCCGAGAGGGTGGCGCAGGCCGTGAGCCGGGGCGAGGCTGACGGCGGCATCGTCATCGACGGCGCCGGCATCGGATCGGCGATTGCCGCCAACAAGGTTCGCGGCATCAGGGCCGCGATGTGTCCGGACGTCACCATCGCCAGGTATTCACGCGAGCACAACGGGGCCAACGTCATGACGCTCGGGGCGACCATGGTGTCGATCGACGACGCCCGCGCCATCGTGGACGTCTGGCTCGGCACGACGATGCGCGAGCCGCGGTATATCCGTCGGCTGGCGAAGATCGCGCGGATCGAGCGCGAACGGGGGTAGGACGGGTGCAGCCGCAGGAGCTCGCTCGCCTCATTCAAATCATCGTCGAGGAAGTGACGGCAGCCGGGGCGTCGACGCCCGCGCCGTCGCGCTGTCAATGCCATGCCGTGCTCTATGAGTGCTGCCCGGACCGGCTGCGCGGCGTAATCGACGCGGGAGCCTCGCGTCTCGGGCTTGTACGCCTCGGGAGGACCTCCCGGCGAGGTGGCCTCGCTGATCGACCACACGCTGCTCAAGCCGGACGCGACGAAGGGCCAGATCGAGCAGCTCTGCCGGGAGGCGGCGGAATTCCACTTCGCGACGGTCTGCGTGAACCCGACGTGGGTGCTGCAGGCGGCGCGCCTGCTCAAAGGCTCTGGCGTCGGCGTCTGTTCGGTCGTCGGATTTCCGCTCGGCGCCACGACGTCCGACGTGAAGCACTACGAGACGCGTCGCGCCATCTTCGACGGCGCCACCGAGATTGACATGGTCATCAACGTCGGCGCGCTCAAGTCCGGTGACCTGCGCGTGGTCGAGCAGGACATCGAAGCGGTGGTGCGACCGTGCAGGGAGTGTGGCGTTCTCAGCAAAGTGATCATCGAGGCGGCCCTGTTGAGCGACGAGGAGAAGGTCGCTGCGGCCACCATCGTCAAGGCCGCCGGCGCCGACTATGTGAAGACCTCCACCGGATTCGGGCCGGGCGGCGCGACGGCTGCCGACGTGGCTCTTCTGAGGCGCATCGTCGGGGCCGAGATGGGCGTGAAAGCGGCAGGTGGCGTGCGGGATCTCGCGGGCGTGAACGAAATGATCGCGGCCGGGGCCAGCCGGGTTGGCGCGAGCGCCGGCGTGAAGATCGTTCAGGAGTCACAGGGAACCAAATCCGCCGTCGTCAATACGTCCGGTTACTAGGTGATATCTTTGACTTGATTGTGACCGCCGCAATACGATAGTCGGCCTGGATCGCGTTCTTCTCATCGCGTCACAGCACGTTTCGCGAGCGGGCTTAGCATAGTGGTAATGCTCTGGCTTCCCAAGCCAGTTAGACGGGTTCGATCCCCGTAGCCCGCTCCACTAACTCAGGATCGCAAGACGCCGACAGGAGAGAGCGTCGCAGGCAAATGACTCCGACGCGCGATCGTGAGGAGGCCGGCGGTCGCGTGGCCGCGAAGGTCCAAAAAGTCCTGCGAGATTCCAAGGACGCCGCGCTCGCGTTCGGCACGCGCGTCTTTCTCAATACGAGGCTGCGAGGCATCGGCGACATGACTGAACTGGTCATCGACACGAAAAAGCAAAGCGTGCGGGTCCGTGTGAACTTGTTGGGTGAGGCCGAAGCCATCGAGATCGATGTCAAGAAGTACTTGCTGACCGAGCGTGGCGAGAAGTCGGTCCTGACCATCAGCGATGTCACGACTTCTCGCGAGTGGCTCACTGAGGCGCTACGTCAGTTTGTCGTCGGTCGCCCGATCACCATCCCCCCTGCGGCTGGAGCGATTCTGAAGCTGCTCACCTGACCGACGTCGTCGATCGCGCTCATCGTCCTGGCCGCTGACGCAGATGTTTTCCATCCTCGGACTGCCTGACGAGGGACGCGACGCGCTGATGAGCGCGGCGCTCGATCCGCCGGACGTCGCGCTCGAAGCGTGGCGCCGGTGGGAACGCTCCGGCGCCGACGCGCGGACCGATCCGGTCGCGCGCCGGTGGCTGCCCCTCATCGGCCACAACCTCCGCGACGCGCCCGTGGATCCGCACGTGCGCGCGCTGTTCGTCGAGGCCCGCCGTACCGCGTGGGCTTCGAACCTCCGGCTGCTGGACGCGGCGCGCCCCGCCCTCGAGTCGCTCGCGGCTGCCGGTATCCGCACGATGCTGCTGAAGGGAGCCGTGCTGGCCAACCCCCCTTACAACGAACCGGGACTGCGTCCCATTGGCGACGTCGACGTCCTCGTCGAGCCCGTCCATGCTCGCGCGGCGACGCGCATCCTCGAGGAGTCGGGCTGGGTCGCGTGGCGCGGGTACAGCGAGCGCGATCTTCTTGTTCGCCCACGGTCTCGATCTGAGGAAGCCGCCGCACGGCGCGCTCGACGTGCACTGGTATCTGCTGGCGGAGTGCTGCTGGCCAGGCGCCGACGGCGGAGTCTGGCAACGCGCGCAGCCGATGACGTCGGCGCGACGACGGTCGTTCCGGCGCCGGCGGATCTGCTGCTTCACATCTGCGTGCACGGTCTGCGGTGGAGTCCCGTGCATGCCGGGCACTGGGTCGCCGACGCCGTTCGCATCATTCAGACCAGCGGCGAGCGGCTCGATTGGGATGTCGTCATGGCCGAAGCGGCGCGGCGACGGCTCGGCCTGCAGATGACGCACGCCCTGCGTGTGGTTCGCGAGCGCGGGCACGTCGATGTGCCGCAGGCGGTGATAGATGCTCTGGCGCGGCAGCCGGCGTCCTGGCGCGATCGGCTCGAGTGTCGCTTCAAGGGCCGGCCTGTGCAGAGCGCGGGCGGTCTGTTCGTGATCTGGACCGCGTGGCGTCGAAGCGCGGCTGCCGCCAGGACCGAAGGGCAGCCGACCGCCGCCGTGGACGCGCTTTCTGGCCGCGGCGCTTGGCGTCGCGACCCCGGCAGCGCTCGTCGGGCGGTTCGCCGCTCACGCCTGGACGCGCGCGAGGGCCGTCGTCCATCGTGCGCCGCCGCGCGGGGCCTCGACGCGGACGCGGATGGTCGCGCGCAGGTGATCCAACTGGTGCCATCCTCGCCCAGCCAGAAATCCCGCTAGACGGCACCAGCGACTGAGCCGTCCGCGGCCGACGGCGCCACGATCGAGTAGATCGCCGGGAGCATCGCGACCGCCACGCCACGACCGAGCAGCCAGCGCCGGGTCCTCGCCGGTCGATCCGCGCGTGAGTCAACCGGCGACTCCAGCAGGTGGCGGCGCGCCAGTTCCCTGAGCGTCAGGTCGACGACCGCCTCGGCCTCGGGGACGCTGTCCCGGGCCAATGCCGCGGCCATCGCGTCGGGACTCGTGGCCCCGTCACACTGCCGCCACACGCGCGCCGCGGTCGGGTTGAGGGCGTGCACCTGCGCACGCGCCCGATCGTAGACCGCCACTTCGTCGCCCAGCTGCTCCGTGTGCGTGGTGGAAGACTGTCGTGGATACATCAGATCGCTCCTTGTCGTGGCAACGCGGACCGCATGGGATCCGGACGCTGCCGCAGCACGAGTTGCTGACAGCGGTCGCGCGAAGCCGCCTGTCCGCAAGACGTCACCGTGTCGCGCGACGAATGAGCTCGAGCCGTGCAGGCCGACGGCGACGAATATCCGCGCGTTCGGAATTGCAGCGATGACTCGCGTCCTGCAGGGTAGTCGACGTGGTGCGTCTGCGCCAGACCCTCGTCGCCGAGCGACCGCGAGCGCGGGGCTCGACGCGGACGCGGATGGTCGCGCGCAGGTGATCCGACCGGTTCAGGGAACTACCACGAAATCGTCACCGAACCGTTGCCGCTGTTGACCCCTTTCTCATGCTCGACATCCGTCGCGCCGGGCGCCGCGAACGACGAGCCGCCCCCGCCGCCGCCGCCGCCGGCGTCGCTTGCGATTTCCACCGCCGCCGCCGCCGCCGCCGAAGTAGCCCCCGCCACCACCGCCGCCACCAACGAGTCCTGACTGGTCGCGGCCACCGATTCCACCCTGATCCGCCACGCCTGCGGTTCCGTTGGTGCCAGTGCCAGCTGCTGCCGGCCCGGTGCCCCCGGCGCCGCCAGCGGCCTGCGTGCCTCCCCCGCCACCGCCGCCGCTCCGGGCACGGGCTTGCGCCATCATCGGCGATGAGACCACCGCCGGCGCCGCCGTTCGCGCCGCCGACAGCGCACGCCGCCTCGGCTCGCGCCCCCGCCCCCGCCGCCGCCGGCGATCACGAGCGGGGTGGCGCCGTCATGCACGCTCGAGGCGCCACCGCCCCCGCCACCGATCCGCGTGCTTCCGCCGCCTCCGTTGAAACCACCGGCCGTTAACACAGAATTACCATTTGGGCCGGCGCCACCGACACGCACGGTGAGCGACGCGCCCGGCGTGACGGACACGGTCGCCGTCGTCCGACCGCCCAGGCCACCCGCGCCGCCGTCAGTCCCACGAACCCAGCACCGCCCTGCGCGCCTGTGGCCACAATCGTGATGCTGACGACGCCGGCGGGCACAGCGAAGGTCTGCGACTCGCCCGGAAAGTCGAACGTCTCGGAACCGCGGCGGCGGCAGCGCAGTGATCGGTAAACGGTCAGGGCGTCCGCTCGTCCCGCCGGCCGTCGTGACCGTCACCGTTGCGGGGACCGGGCGGTGGCATCGGTCGAGCAACGTGAACGTCGACCGTCAGCGACGTGCTGCTGATCCCACGACGACGTTGCTGACCGTGACGCCGCTCCCGCTCGACGGCCACCGTCGTGGCGCCGACGACGAAGTTGGTGCCGGTCAGCGTGACCGCGACCGTGGTGCCCGGCGCTCCTTGATTCGGCGAGAGGCTCGTCAGCGTCGGAGCGCCCGGCGGCGGCAGCGACTGCGCGTCCACGGGCGACGGCGCCACGATCGAGTAGATCGCCGGCAGCATCGCCGCCGCCACGCCACGACCGAGCAGCCAGCGCCGGGTCCTCGCCGGTCGATCGGCGCGTGAGTCAACCGGCAGCTCCAGCAGGTGGAGGCGCGCCAGTTCCCTGAGCGTCAGGTCGACGACCGCCTCGGCCTCGGGGACCCATGTCCCGGGCCAATGCCGCGGCCATCGCGTCGGGACTCGTGGCCCCGTCACACAGCCGCCACACGCGCGCCGCGGTCGGGTTGAGCGCGTGCACCTGCGCACGCGCCCGATCGTAGACCGCCACTTCGTCGCCCAGCTGCTCCGTGTGCGTGGTGGGAGACTGTCGTGGATACATCAGATCGCTCCTTGTCGTGGCAGCGCGGACAGCATCGGCGTCCGGACGTGCCTGAGAACCGCGGCAACCAGCGGGCGAGCCTCGCCGCGGAGGCCGGCGAACGCAACGCCACCGCTCACCGCCTGCTTCAGAATGGGCATCGAGTGCGCCGGGTTCCCGCGCGCGGCGACGGTGTGGCGCATCAGCGCGAGCAGCGCCGGGGCCGCCGTCAAGCGGCGCGGCCGCCAGCGGGCGCCGGCCCGGTACGAGGTCACAAGGACGAGTCCTATGGGCAGGGGCGTCGTCCCGGTCTCGGCGCCCAGTGCCGCGACCGGCACGCGGCGAGTCAACGCGGTCGAGCCGTCCCGGATCGCCAGCGGACGGGCGAACGGATGAACGCTTCCGGCGCGGTCGAGAACCGCGAACTCATCGGAGTAGTACGTCGCACCCGCCTCGAGCCATGCCTGTACGAGCGTCGTCTTGCCGGCGAAGCTGGCGCCGGGCATGACGATGGCGCGGCCTTCCCAGCCGACAACACCGGCGTGTACGAAGAGGTGGTCCGGCGCGCGCTCCGCGACGAAGAGCTCCGCGTGTGCTGCCAGCGCCCGTCCTGCATCCGTCAAACTGCGCACCTCCGCCACCAGGTTCGTGCCGGCATACACACGGTATGACGGCCACGCTCCACTCGATACACCGGCAAGAAGCTCGTACCGGACGGACACGGGAGCAGCGGGCTCGTGGTCTTCCACCGCGCGCCAGCCGAACGGCAGGTGCATGCGCAGGGGATCCTGTTCGAGAGTGTCGAGTAGCGCCGCGACGGTCGACGCGGAGTCCGATCCGCACGCCGTAAGCAACGAAGTGGCGCTCCGACAGGGTCGACGATTCTGGCACTCGCGAGGTCACGCCCACAATCTGTGCGTTGGGAGGATCCGCTGAACAGCGGTGTCTGTCAAGAACGCACCGCGCCTTCCGCCAGGTCGCTGTCGGCTACCCGCGGATCAATGCGAGAAGCTCATCTCTCTTCTGCGCCATCATGGCGGGCGAGTCGGCTTCGAGATTGAGACGCAGCAGCGGCTCCGTGTTGGATGGTCTCACGTTGAAGTGCCAGCTGCCGTAGTCTGCCGACACGCCGTCCAGCCGCTCGATGTGGCCGTCCTTGTAGCGCTCGGCGATGGCCTCGAGCTTCTCGTCGACCACCGACATGTGGGAGACGCGCGTGTTGATCTCTCCCGAGATGTGATACCGCTGACGCAGCGGCGCGAGCAGCTCGCCGAGCGATTGGCCTTTCTTCGACATCAGCTCGAGCATCAGCAGCGCGGGAATGAAACCGTTGTCGGCGTAGAAGTTGTCGCGAAAGTAGTAGTGACCGGTGACTTCGCCGCCGAAGACCGCGTTCTCCTCGCGCATCCGCTTCTTGAAGAAGGCATGCCCGACGCGGTTCATGAGCGCCCGACCGCCGTAGCGAGCCACGGTATCGCGGATGGCGTGACTGGCTCTCAGGTCGTAGATGATCGTCGCCGCGGGCTCTCTCAACAGGAACGCCTCGGCGAGCAGCGCCGTCACGAAATCGCCCGGGACGAACCCGCCGGCCTCGTCGATGAAGAAACACCGATCGGCGTCGCCATCCCAGGCGATGCCGATGTCGGCTCGATCAGCCATGACGCGCTCGACGATGTCCCGCCGGTTGGCCTCGATGAGCGGATTGGCTTCGTGATGAGGAAACGTTCCGTCCACGTCGAAGCACAGTCGCGTCGTCCGGCAGGGCAGCCGCTCGAAGAGCGGTGGCGCCACGAGACCTGCCATGCCGCTCCCGGCATCGAGCACCGTGTGGAACGGCCGGATGATGGCAGGATCGACGAAACCGAGTACGTGGGTCAGGTAGCCGGCAAGCAGATCACGACTGGTCACCGAGCCCGGGGCTCGAGCGGGCTCTGGCAACCGATCGTGGAGCAGCATCTCGCGAATGTCCGAGATGCCCTTGTCGCCGCTCAGTGGAAACGCCTGCCGTCCCACCAGCTTCGCCCCGTTGTATTCCCCGGGGTTGTGCGATGCCGTGATCTGAACGCCGCCGTCGAGGTCGTCGCGCGCGACGCCGTAGTACAGCATGTCGGTCGCGATCATGCCGTAATCGACGATGTCCGCGCCCTGCGTACGCGCGCCCTCCATGAAGGCCGCGGTCAAGGACGGCGACGAAAGACGCATGTCGCTGCCCGACGCCGATCCGCTTCGCGCCCAGAAAGGTGACGAAGGCCCGGCCGATGGCGCGGAACGTCTGCTCGTCGAGCTCGGAAGGGTACAGGCCGCGCACGTCGTAGGCCTTGAAGATGTCCGTGTTCACATCCACGATGCGTCGTCTCCTACAAGCGGCTGTAGTCGGTCACGACCGACTTGTCACCGAGCACCACCCCTTCGTTGAGAGTGGCGTTGCGGCCAACGTGACACTGGCGGCCCAGAATCGCGTGTCGAATGACGGCCTCGCGGCCGATGCGAGTATTGGCCCAGACGATCGATGCCTCGACGACGGCGTCCTCTTCCACGAGACACTGCCGTCCGAGCACGGTGTAGGGCTGGATTTGCGCGCCGGCCTTGACCACGGCACCGTCGTCGATGAAGCAGGGCCCCCGGACGATGGCGCCCTCCTCGATGCGGGCTCCTGCGGACACGTGAACCCCCGGCACGGCCAGTGCAGCGCCTGCGAACGGCGGCGCAGCGAGCCGCCCGTCCATGATGTCGCGATGCACCTGCATGTATTTCTGGGGCGTCCCGATATCAATCCAGTAGCCGCGATAGGTCCAGGCGACGAAGGTTTCCCGCCGCTCGATCAGCGAAGGAAAGAAGCTGCGTTCGATCGACCACGGCACGTCCTTCGGAATGCGATCGAAGGTGTCCGGTTCGAGGACGTAGATACCGGCGTTGATCGTGTCACACGTGATCTCGTCAGGTCCGGGCTTCTCCAGAAACCTCAGAACGTTGCCCTCTGCGTCGGTCTCCACCAGCCCGTACGCGCTGGGGTTGTCGACGGGCGTCAGCACAATCGTCGCCTTGGCGCGCCGGTCGCGATGGTGCTGAACGACGGCTGCCAGATCGATGGCCGTCAGCACATCGCCGTTGAATACCACGACCGACTCGTGCAGGGTGTCACCCGCGTACCGGACCGCACCGGCCGTGCCGAGCGGCGAGGGTTCCACCACGTATCGAATCTTGATGCCGATCTCGGATCCGTCGCCGAAGAGCTCTTCAATCCGTCGGGGTTGATAGTTGAGGCTGAGAATCACCTCATCGATCTCGGGCACCTGTTTCAGCAGGTCGATCTGATAGCGGAGGAACGCGCGATCGAAGATGGGCACGATGGGTTTGGGTGTGTGAATGGTCAGAGGACGAAGCCTCGTGCCCTTGCCACCCGCCAGAAGAATCGCCTTCATGACAAACCGCGATGTTAGCCCAACTGGGCAGCGACACGGGGAGTTTTCGGTTACAATGAAGCGCGTTGATCACTCATTTCACATGAACCTGCCGAACACCGTCACCCTCACGCGGATCTTCCTCGTTCCGCTGTTGGTGGTGGTGTTGCTCACCAAGTTCGAAGGCCGCCTGATCTTCGGCGTCCGCAAGGAGCTGGTGGGCGCCGCGATTTTTCTCGTCGCTTCGCTCACCGACTGGCTCGACGGCTATCTGGCGCGCCGTCGCCACCAAATCACCCCGCTTGGGCAGATGATCGATCCCATCGCCGATAAGCTGCTGATCTCGGCGGCTTTCATCTCGCTCGTGCAGATGGGGCTGGCGTCGGCGTGGATGGTCGTCGTCATCATCGGACGCGAGTTCGCCGTCACGGGGCTCCGCAGCATCGCCTACACGCGTGGCATTGCGATGCCCGCGTCGTCTCTCGGGAAGGTGAAGATGGTGGCGCAGGTCATCGCCATCCTGCTCCTGATCCTGGGACAGGATCATCTGCAGGGCTTCTTCGTTCTGGGGCAGGTGGCCTTGTGGGTGGTTCTGGTGACGGCTGTGGTCTCGGGCGTCGACTACTATCGCCGGTTCAACCGGCTCATGACGGCGACGAGCGTCACGCCCTTCACGCCGGCCGTCCGCGATCGCAAGATCGGCTGATCGGCGTCACCGCCTGAACGCCACACGATCCCCGCTGATCACGGCGCCTCCCTGTCGCGTAGTCTGCACGGTTGCCGTCGAGGCCTGCACCCTCAGGACGATGCCCTCGCCAACCTCAGCGGGCGGCACGTCCGTCGCTTGCTCTATCGAGCTGCGGATCCCGATGGAGGCGTCGGCTCGGCCTGGATCTCGGCGACCCGCTTCTTCGCCTCGACCAGGTACTCGCTCCGTTCGAACTCCTGCAGAACACGCTCGTAGTAGGGGAGCGCCTCCGCCTTCTTGTCGGTCCGAAGGAGAGCTTCCGCCAGATGGAAATAGACGGCGTCGCGGCCCGTGTATTCGGGGTCGTTCTTGAGAATGGATCTGAAGCGGTCGATCGCGCCCGGGTACCAGCGCGTCCGGAAGTAGAAGAACCCTACCGAGTACTCGGACTCGGAGAGACGGTCGCGCGCCTCGCGAAGCTTCGTCTTGACGTCCGGCATGAGGGCGCTGTTCGGATAACGCTCGATGAAGAACTCGTATTCCTTGATGGCTTCCTTGGTTTCGGTCTGATCGCGCTGCGCGCCACGCATCTGCCTGAAGTGGGCGTAGGCGAGCTGGGCCTGCGCATAGTCGGCGCGCATGTGCGTGGGGAAGAACGCGAGAAACTCACGAAACTCGTTGATGGCCAGAACCAGGCTCTCGATGGTGTTCTCGCCGATGTAGCTGTCGCCGACACCCAGCTTGCCGTCCGGACGGTGGGGGCTCTGCGGATAGCCGTCGACGAGCGCGCGAAAGTACTCACGCGCGCGCAGCCAGTCCTCGTCTTTGAGCTCCTCGCTGCCACGTTCGAAGAGGAACCGATCGGGTTCCGACGTACCCTGCGGCACCAGCCCCCGGTTCGCCCCGCACCCGGCCACGAGATACGTCGCGATGAGGACGAGGATCAACCGGGCCGGGCGGCACGCGGCCCGCAACCGGTTCACCGCGACTCCGGTGATGTCAGTCGGCAACATCATCGCCTAGAGGGTTGACGCCAGCCAGCGATGTTCGGCCTGAAGACCTTGCGCCAGGCTGACCGATGGGGAGAAGCCGAGATCGCGCCGGGCCAGCGTCGTATCCGCATACGTATGACGCATGTCGCCCTTCTCGGCGGGCTGGTGGTCGACGACGACCGGGCGGCCGCACACCTCTTCCAGAACCGTAATCACGTGGTTGATGGTGACTCGCGATCCGCCTCCGATATTGTACACACGACCCGCCACACCGCGTTCGCCGGCGGCGACGGTCGCAGCCACGGCATCGGCGACGAACGTGAAGTCGCGTGTCTGCTCACCGTCGCCCAGGAGCGTGATGCTGCGCCCCTCCAGCGTCGCGCGAATGAAACGATGGAAGGCCATGTCGGGCCGCTGGCGCGGTCCGTAAACCGTAAAGTAGCGGAGCGCCACCGTGGGCAGGCCGTAGTTCTCGAAATACAGATGACACAACTGCTCGGCTGCCAGCTTGGTGACGCCGTACGGCGACAGCGGTTGAAGCCGGGCATCCTCGCGCATGGGCAGCGATACGTGGTCGCCGTATACCGACGAGCTGGAGGCGTAGACGATCCGTTCCAATGAACGATCGAGGCAGGCCTCGAGCAGCTTCTGAGTCGCCTCCACGTTCAGTTCCGTGTAGACGCGAAAGTTGCGCCCCCAGCTCTTGCGGACACCGGCCTGCGCCGCCAGGTGGAATACGTGTGTGACACCCTCGAGCAAGCGGTCGAAATCGGCGTCGGCCAGCGACGTTTCGACGAACGCGAAACCGGTTCGACTTCGTGCCCTCGCCAGGTTCGTCTCCTTGATCGCTCTGGGGTAGTAGTCGGTGAAGCAATCCACACCCACCACCTCGGCGCCGCGTTCGAGCAATTGCTCTGACAAGTGCGATCCGATGAAGCCGGCGGCCCCGGTGACCAACGCCTTCATGCGAAGACACTCCTGATGCGATCGGGCAGACGGCACGGCTTCCCCGTGGCGTCGACGGCCGCATGCGCCGTGCGCCCGAGTGCCGCGATCGCGTTCTCGCCGACACGCCCGACCTCATAGCGAAACTCGAGCCTCACCGCTGATATCAATGTGCCCGTCGTCCGAATCTCGAGCTCATCATCGTAGCGGGCGGGCTGCTTGTATTCGCACACGGCCTCGATGACGGGAAGAAACACGCCGGTCTCTTCCATGGCCCGATAGCTCCAGCCGAGCGCGCGCATCAGCTCGCACCGCCCGACTTCGAACCAGACAAAGTAATTCGCGTAGTAGACCACCCCCATCTTGTCGGTTTCGGCATAGCGCACCCGCACGCGGGTGCGGGCTTCACGGAGCGGAGCGTCAGGAGAAAACGCCAACGCCGTCAAGAGCGGGAGCCGGCACGCGACGGTGGCGCGGCAGAGGCCGCCGCGGTTCGAAGGGCCTGGATGGCTGCGATGGGATCACCCGTGCGAAAGATCGCCGTGCCTGCGACCACGATATCTGCGCCCGCCTCGACGACGCGCGCGACGTTGGTGAGATCGATGCCCCCATCCACTTCAATGGCCGCGCGAGCACCGTGTCGATCGAGCAGGGCTCGTACGGCGCGGATCTTGTCAACGCTGCGAGGAATGAACGACTGACCGCCGAATCCGGGATTCACCGACATGACCAGCACGTAGTCGACATCGCCTGCGACTTCCTCGATTGCGACGAGCGGCGTGGATGGGTTCAGCACGACGCCCGCCTTCACGCCGAAACTCTTGATGAGCCCGATCGTTCGGTGGAGGTGCGGCAGCACTTCGACGTGCACGGAGATCATCGACGCGCCGGCCTCCGCGAAGGCCTCGACGTAGCGGTCCGGGTCGCTGATCATCAAATGCGTATCGAGCGGAACGTGCGCGACGGCTTTGATCGCCTTGACGACAGGCGGACCGATCGTGATGTTCGGCACAAAGTGTCCGTCCATCACGTCCACGTGCAGCAAATCAGCGCCTCCGCGTTCGACGACCGAGATGGCCTCGCCAAGAGCCGCGAAGTCGGCGGACAGAATCGAAGGGGCGATGCGCACGCTCACCGGCTGACCTCCAGGGAAATGGCCTCCCCGGCCGCAATCTGAAATCCTCCCTGAGGCGATTGGCGCAGGACGATACCCGCCGGTACGCCGGGGTAGGGCTGCTCGCTGACCACGGCCACCCGGAACCCGCGGCCTCGAAGCAGTTCGGCGGCACGGTCGCCGTTCACACCAATCAGGTCCGGCATGACGTACCCGCTGCTGCGCTCGCCACGATTGACGAGGAGCGCCACGCCGGCCGCCCGGCTGTCGCCTGGCGGCTCCTGGGCGACGACGGCCTCCTCGGGGTATTCGCCCGACCGAATCTCGGCCACCTCGGTCAGCGCCAGCCCGTCTTGGGCCAGCCGCAGCTCGGCGTTGCGCTGTGTCTGACCGTCTAGCCGCGGGATGGTGTTGGCCCGCTGGCCGGCGCTCAGCCAGGCCCGGACGGTTCGCTGACGTCTGGCGGTCACGCCGGGCGACGGCTCCTGCAGAAGGATGCGATCGGCGGGTATCTCCGGATCGAGTCGAGGGGTCTCGTCCACTCGCAAAGCCAGGCCGATCTCGGCGAGCGTGGCGCTGGCCTCGTTGACGGTGCGACCGCGCAGGTCTGGAATGGGAACCTCGCTCGCTCTGAGCGCCAGCCTCATCGCGATCGCGGCGGAAAAAACAAACGTGGCCGCCAGGCCGGCGGCGATCGCGACGAGCTTGCTCGCGCCCCAGACGCGCGTGGACAATGGCATACGGTAGTCGCCGGAATGCTGCAAGTAATTGTACTACACGCCCTTAGTCGGCCCCATTGCCGCACCGCGCCGAACCATCATGGCGGCGAAGAACGGCTCGAGCTGATGCCGAACGGGTGAAGTGCGCAGGAAGCCCTCGGAATCGATCACGGTCCGGACACCGTCGCGAAGCCGCGGATCGTCTTGCGGACGAGTGATTGAGAATTGCGGGTGCGCCTCGAGGAACGCTGCCACGACTCCATCGTTTTCTTCGGGCTCGCTCGAGCAGGTGCTGTAGATGAGACGCCCGGCAGGTCTGACGGCGCTCGCCGCGGCTGTCAGAATGGACAGCTCGCGGCCCGCCAGAGCGGGGAGCTGGTCTTCCTGGCGCCGCCACCGAATCTCCGGATCGCGGCGAATCGTCCCAAGCCCCGAACAGGGTGCGTCCACCAGCACGAGATCGAACGCAGCCGAAAACGGCGCGCCCCGTGAAAGGTCGGCCCGCACGATTCGGATCGACGCCGCACCGCTTTCCGCGACGGTCTGCCGAAGCAGGGCGATCCTTCGCGGGCGGAGATCGACAGCTGCCAGGAAGCCGTCGTCGGCCATGTCGGCCGCCATGGCCGTACTCTTGCCGCCGGGTGACGCACACGCGTCCAGCACGAAATCGCCGGGGACCGCGTGCGTCAGGGCCGCCACGAGCTGCGACGATTCGTCCTGCACGAAGAACAGCCCCCTGCCGGCCAGCGGTGTCTGCAACGGATTACCCGACACCACGACGAGTCCGTCCGGAGCGAAGCGCGTCCGCTCGACGATCGACCCGTGCTCGGCCAGCCGATCGATCAGTTCGTCTCGACCGATCTTCAGGCGGTTGGTTCGAAGGGTCAGTCTGGCGGGCGTGTTGTTGAACTGCGCCCACGCCTCGGTTGCGGCGAAACCCTCGCGGCTCAGCCACCGCGCGGCGAGCCAGCGTGGGTGAGAAAGCGCGGTGCTCAGATAGTCGAGTGCCACACGCTCATCAGGATTACGCCCGGGGTGAGCAGGGAGGGGCAGATGCTGTCGTTGCCGGACAAGGGCGCGCAACACGCCGTTCACGAAGGCAGCGGCGCTGGCCTTCCTGATGCTCCGGGTCATCTCAACCCCGTCGTCCACCACGGCCGAAGCTGGGACGCGGTCGAGATAGACGATCTGATAGACAGACAGCCGCAGAATATCCAGGATTTCAGGGTCGAGCCGGGCAACGTCCCGGCGCGAAGCGCTTTGAACGAGATGGTCCAGCAGAGCCCGCCACCTGAGCGCCCCGGTGACAATCTCGGCGGCGAGGCTACGGTCGCGAGGGTCGGTCAGTGTCGTGCGGGTCCTGGCCAACGCATCCGCGAGCGTCAGTCCTTCCGTGTCGACGGATCTGAACGCCGCATATGCGGCCAGTCTCGCTGGAGACGGCATCGAGGAATGGGTCGCCGCCTTCACGGCGGCGATGCCAACGATTCACCCGCAGTCAGGCCATGGCCGGACAGAAACTCGCGCGCAGACATCCTGCGGCGGCCGTCGGGCTGGAGCTCGACGATTCGAATGACGCGCCCATCACCCGTGGCAATCTCGAGGCGCTCGCCAGAGGCGGCGACCACCGTACCAGGACGATCGACAACGGTCGCGGCTCCGGGCGGGAGCGCCGTACGGAGAATGGCACAGCGTACCCCGCGCACGTGCGAATGGGCATGCGGCCAGGGATGGAGGCCCCGAACCTTGTTGTGTATCTCGATCGCCTTCGAGTTCCAGTCGATGAGACCCTCCGCTTTGGTCAGCCGCGGCGCATAGGTCGCCAGTCGATGGTCCTGTTCCGACGCAACCGCGGTTCCTTGCGCGAGCTCCTCGATGACGTCGATCAGGAGCGCGGCTCCCATCCGCGCGAGATCGTGCTCAATCTGCTCGCTCGTCTCGTCCGAGCCGATCGGACGTGAAGCGGCCGCGAACATTGGACCCGCATCGAGCTCCCGGACGACCCGCATGATGGTGACGCCCGTGGTGGCGTCTCCCGCCATGACCGCGCGATTGACCGGTGCGGCGCCACGATGTCGCGGCAGCAGCGACGCATGCACGTTGAGGAACCCGCACCGTGTCGAGGCGAGGATTCGGTCGGGCAGAATCTTGCCGTAAGCCACGACGATGCCCAGATCGGCGGCCAAGCCGGTGAGCTCGATCACCAGCGTGTCGTCCTTGAGCGTGTGAGGCTGCAACACCGTGATGCCATGGTCGATGGCTGCAAGCTTGGCGGGCGGTGCGGCGATGTGCTGGCCGCGGCCCTTGGGCCGATCCGGCTGAGTGACGAGGGCCGCCACGTGGTGGCGTGACTGAAGCAGGGCCGAGAGGCTTGGGACAGCAAATTCGGGAGTGCCGAAGAAAATGATCCGGAAAGAAGGGGAGAGGGCGCTCACCACTTTCCGCCGCGCATGAGTTTTTTTATGCGCCGAATGATCAGGTCACGCTTGATCCCGCGGAGCCGATCCACGAACAGGACGCCGTCGAGATGATCCATCTCATGCTGGAACGCGCGCGCCAGAAGTCCCGTGGCTTCCATGGTTCGTTCCTGACCCGTCCGGTCCAGCGCCTTGATGACAACTCTTGCCGGACGAAGAACCGAGGCATCGAAGCCCGGAAGGCTCAGGCACCCCTCCTCCTCGATCTGCATGCCTTCACGCTCGACGAACTCAGGGTTGACGAGCGTCGCGAGTTGGTCCAGCGTCACGGCCTACTGACAGATCGACCACGAACACGCGAAGAGGGACCCCCACCTGGGGTGCCGCGAGGCCGATGCCCGGCGCGGCATACATGGTGTCGATCATGTCGTCGATGAGCGACTGGATCTCGGGTGTGAGCGCATCGACCCGTACGGCCGGCTGATGCAAGGCGGGCGAGCCGTACTTGACGATCGGGCGAATCAAGGCGCAACTGGTTTCGCGAAGCGCATGCGGAGCCGCTCCTGCACGGCCGCGATGTTGTGTGCCATCTCGGCCACCGAGTCGCCGCCGAATTTGTCCGTCAGCGCATCGGCCAGGACCAGGCACACCATCGCCTCACCGACCACGGCGGCCGCCGGAACTGCGCACACGTCGCTTCGTTCGACGGTCGCCGGTGCTTCCGTCATCGTGGACAAATCAACGGAGCGGAGAGGCTTCATCAGCGTCGAAATGGGTTTCATATGGGCCACGACGCGCAAATCTTCGCCATTCGTCACGCCTCCCTCGAGACCACCGGCGTTGTTGGTCGGGCGAGAAAGAGGCGGGGCGCCTGATCGCGTCTGGTGGATGTCAGGCAGGATTTCGTCGTGAACCCGGGACCCCGGAAGGCTCGAAACAATGGGTCCCAACCCGAACCCGACGGCCTTGATGGCGGGAATCGACATGAGGGCCTGCGCCAGACGGCCGTCGAGCTTCCGATCCCACTGCACGTAGCTGCCGAGCCCGACTGGCACGTTCGCCGCGATGACTTCGAAGGCGCCACCCAGGGTATCTCCGGCGAGGCGAGCTCGATCGATCTCCGCCATCATCGGCGGCTCGAGCGAGGCGTCCGCCGTATGGAGCGGCGCTTCCGGGGATATCGCGCGTACTTGATCGAAGGAGACGGTCAGCCAGTTGTCGAGACCAATCGAACCGATGCGGACGACATGGCTGGCGACCTCGATCCCGAACCGTCCGATCAGCGCGCGAGCAACCGCACCTGCCGCGACACGCGCCGCAGTTTCGCGGGCGCTGGCTCGCTCGAGGACGTTGCGAATGTCCTCGTGTCCGTATTTGATCGCACCGGCCAGATCGGCATGACCCGGTCGCGGCCTGGAAACGACCGGCCGATCGACCCCTGCGACGTCGTCCGCCAGTTCGCGTCCGACGTGCATCGTTCGCTGCCAGTTTGCCCAGTCCTTGTTGCGGATCTGAAGGGCGATCGGGGCGCCAGTCGTCTCGCCCTGCCGGACACCGGAGAGAATCTCGGCCCGGTCGGACTCGATGGCCATGCGGCGCCCCCGTCCGTATCCGCCCTGGCGGCGGCGAAGGTCGGCCGTCAATGACTCGGCGTCGAGCGCGAGGCCAGATGGCACGCCATCGACGATCACCACCAGCGCCTGCCCGTGCGATTCGCCGGCTGTGAGAAATCGCACCATCTGACCGGTATTCTATACGAAGTTTTTGCGGCCCCCTCTCATCGCCTTCGCACGCTGTCGTTCATTCCACGCGCATGGCACGCCAGGCTGACGTCTTGCAGGGTTCATACAGCGCCCGGCGAACACATGCCCCTCATCGCAGATCGTTTTCTCTCGACGTCAGCAGGCTCGAGTGTCGACATCTCTTCGGGCGCGCCGGTCTGCTTGCACGTCACCAACGTTTCTGAGGATCAACAGCGCTGGGCCGACCGGTGCGCCGCGCTCTACAGACTTCGCCATCCTCACCTGGTGAAACTGGTCGACTACGGCGTCATCGGGCGGATTCGTCGCTTCGAGGCGTTCGCGCCATACACGGTGCGGTCGACCGGCCGACGCCAGCGGGGGTGCCCGGCGCGCCCTGGAATCCGTTACGGATTTTCTTCGGCGTCTGGGAATGTCGACGACGGGCGCGCACTGTCGATGCGTCGTTGAAACGAGTAACCGCCTGGCTCTCCTCCCTTGTGCAGAAGTCGGACTGCCTGCGGTCGTCGACGACAGCGGGGCGTCCGCACCGACACACGGCCCGAGCGGCATGGTCATTCAGCCGAGGTCCGCGGTGCGGGCCGTGGTCGACTGGCTCACCCACGACACGACCTCTGGTCCACGCGTCTTGTGCTTACACGGTCCACTCGGGTCTGGTTTGCGAACAACAATGACCTGCATTGCGCGCGAGGCTCGGATATGCGGGTTCGTTCCCGTCTCCAGCCGTTGGTTTGGCGCGCACGACGGGGCGGGACGATTCCCGAGGTGGTTTCGCGAGCTCTGCCGCGAGCGTCATCTGGTGGTGATTCACGATCTCAGCGATCCAGACGGCTCGAGACGTGGCATCCCAAGTCTCAGTCGTGTGCTGCTCGGGCTCGGCAGGGCGAGCGCGCGGCGGCACGCGCTGCTCGTCGTGAGCCGCACGGGGATGGCTGGCTGGCCAGCGATCGCGATCGAGCCGATGGGCCAGGAGGCGCTCCGTCGCATGCTCATGGCCGCCAATATCACGCGCGGAATGAGTGGAGCCTGGCTGGACCGCTGCATTCGAGACGCCGATGGGTGGCCGGGACGGCTGATAGAGCGTGTGGGCCGGCAGGAAGCGCCAGGCCGCGACCGTTCGCGTGTGTTTGCGGCCGTCGCCGAGGTGTCCCCGCCGTATGCCGTCTCGAGCGAGGGCGCAACCGATTCGTCCCTTGCGAGCGAGCCGCTTCTGTCGAACCGCCTGAATCGTGCCAGACAGAAGGCTGTTGATGGATGCGAACTGGCCGCGCGTGGACGCCATGCCGCAGCCGAACGCATGCTGCGCGATTCGATCGGCGCGCTCATCAGGCGCGACGACCGCGAAGCCGCCGGCAGGGCTGCCGTGAACCTTGGCCGGCTTCTCCTCTCGCGCGGACGAGTTGCCGCGGCGCTCGATGCCTTTGTGCTGGCACAACGAGTGCTTGAACGGCTCGAGGCGCAGCTCACCGCCATCGGGGCGGCCGTCTTCACAGGACTGGCACGGGTCGATCAAGGGCAATTCGAGGAGGCCGAGCACGTCCTTCGCGCCGCATGGCTCGCCGTTCGGCAGAGCGACGGACGAGGACTGGCGATCGCGACTCAGGCGCTGGCGCGCTGTCTGCTGTGGCAAGGCCGGATCGACGAGGCGCGCCGCCTCGTTGCGTCGCCGGTCGACGATCACCGGGACGACATGAACGCGCACGCCGATCAGGTGGTGATCACAGCGGCGTTGAGGGCCCGTATCGAACTTGCCGGACTCGATGTGCATGCCGCAGGTCTTTCAGCGCACGCCGCCATTGAGCGGGCTGCCGCGATTGGTCGCCCGCTAGAGCTCGCCATTGCGTCGCGCGCCAGCGCTCTCGTGCACGCGGCGTCAGGCGACCTCGACGGCGTGCGCGCGCGCATCAGAGCAGGACTGGACGGCGCGAAACGTGCTCATGCGCCGCTGATGGCTATCAGACTCCGCACCGTCGAAGTGCGTGCTCTCGCCGCGGCAGGCCGGCATGCCGAGGCGCGCCGTGTCGCGCAGCCGCTTCAGCGCCTCCGCGTGTCCGTGTTGCCGTTGCCGCTGGCGTCGCTGGTGCGCCTGGCGCTCGACGAGGCGGGTCCTGCTGAACCGGCTCCACGAACGAACCGCGCCGCGGCCCCGCGTGCGAGGAACTGCGCGTTGTCCGTCGCCATACGTCACGAGCCGCTCGCAGGCGTTGGAGCCCGTCCCGGCCGTCATCGACGATGTCATCGACGTGCTGTATCTCTGCCAGCGCTCTGACGACGAACCTGCGGCGCTTGGCAGAGTTGGCGGAATGGTCCGCGAGCGCACCCGTGCGGCCGGGGTGGCCTTCCTTGGCATGGCAGGCGACGCGCTGTCGGTGATCGCGGCGAGCGGCTCGCAACCGGACGAATGGGCGACAGCGCTCAGAGCCGTTCGAAGTGGAGTGCTGATTCGGCCGTCCCGGCGAGACCACGGCGTAGAGGCCGCCGTTCCCATTCGCTACGGCGCAGCTACGCTCGGCGCGCTGGCTTGTCGATGGACTACGGAAGGGCCCGCGGACGTGCCGCGAGCGGAGGCGTTGATCTCGGCCACGGCGGTGGCCTGTGCGCCCTGCGTTCAAGTGGCGCTCGATCGGCAGTCGCGTGTCGCGAGGATCGTGGCCGGCGAGCTTCGGGTACTGGGGACCAGCCGGGCGGCGGATGAACTGCGACACGCCACAGCGCGGGCGGCCGCGGCTCCATTTCCTGTGCTCGTGGAAGGCGAGAGCGGAAGCGGCAAAGAGCTTGTTGCCCGGGCGATTCATGGTCTGAGTCCGCGTCGATCGCAGCGCTTCTGCGCGGTCAACTGCGCCGCTCTACCGGACGAGCTCGTCGAGTCGGAGCTCTTCGGTCACGCACGCGGCGCATTTACCGGGGCGATGGCGCCGCGCTTGGGGCTCTTCGAGGAGGCGAACGGGGGGACGCTCTTTCTGGACGAGATTTCCGAGTTGTCGGCGCGGGCGCAGGCCAAGCTGCTCCGGGTGCTGCAGGAAGGCGAAATCCGTCGCATTGGTGAAAACGGCGCACGGCGCGTCGATGTTCGCATCGTCGCGGCCACCAACCGCACACTCACGGGCGAAGTGGAGGCGGGCCGCTTCCGGCGGGACCTTCTGTATCGGCTCGATGTGGTTCGCATCGTGGTCCCACCGCTGCGCGGCCGCATCGAAGACATTCCCGTGCTCGCGATCCACTTCTGGGAACAGGCCTGCGCAACCATTGGGAGCCGCGCCAGTTTGTCGTCCACGACACTGGCTGCCCTCGCGCGGTACGACTGGCCGGGCAATGTGCGGGAGCTGCAGAATGCGATGGCTGCCCTGGCCGTGTCGATGCCGCGGCGAGGCAGCGTGGGTCCTTCCGCGTTGCCCGCCACCATTGGTCGACTGGTCGAGGCCAAGTCCGGGGCAACGCTCGAGGAGGCGCGTCGATCGTTCGAAGAGCGTTTCGTCCGCGCAGCGCTCGCGCGCGCGGGTGGACATCGCGGCCGCGCGGCGCGAGAGTTGGGAGTCAGCCGTCAAGGACTCGTCAAGCTGCTCGCACGGCTCGATCTTGGTGGCAAGGCGCTGCCGTAGTCGCTCGTCTTGGTGGCCTGCTACGATACGGCAGCCACGTGACTCAATTGATCGTCCGCCGCGTGCTCCTGACGATTCCGGTACTGCTGGGCGTCGCGACCCTGGTGTTTTCGCTCGTCCACCTTGTACCCGGCGACCCGGCTCAGGCCATGCTCGGAGAAGGCGCGTCGCCCGACGACATCCAACAACTGCGAGATCGGCTTGGCCTCAACCGGCCGCTGATCGTTCAGTACGCCGATTTTCTCGGCAGCCTCGCTCGGGGTGACCTCGGCACGTCGCTCCGTCTCGATCGCCCGGTGACGGCCGTGATCGCCGAGCGTCTGCCAGCGACAGCGGAGCTCGCGATCGCCGCAATGGGCGTCGCAGTGGCGCTGGCCCTGCCGCTCGGCATCGCCAGCGCGGTGTGGCGCGGAACCGCCGTCGATCATGGAGCCATGACGCTGGCGCTCTTGGGAATTTCGATTCCGAATTTCTGGCTCGGCCCGTTGCTGGCCATTCTGTTTGCGGTCGAACTGGGATGGCTGCCGGTATCGGGCAGGGGCAGCCTGGCCCACCTGATCCTGCCGGCCGTGTCTCTCGGGGCGGCGCTGGCCGCAATTCTGGCCAGGGTCACACGGGCGTCGATGCTCGATGAGCTCGGCGAGCAATACGTCCTGGCGGCACGCGCACGCGGAGCCTCCCGCACCCGTGCGGTCGTCCACCACGCGTTTCGAAACAGTCTCATCCCGGTGATCACGATCGTCGGCCTTCAATTTGGCGCGTTGCTGACCGGGGCCGTGATCACCGAGACAATCTTTGCGTGGCCGGGCGTTGGCCGCCTGCTCATTCAAGCCATCAGCTTTCGCGACTATCCGCTGGTGCAAGGCTGCATTCTCCTGATTGCGGTGACCTACGTGACGATGAACCTCGTGACCGACCTCCTGTACGGCGTGCTCGACCCTCGCGTACGGGCGCGATGAGGTGGCCGGCGTGAAAACGAAGATCGGGCTTCGGTATCGTCGCGGCCGCCGTCCTGGCGGCGGTGCTCGGACCATGGCTGTCGCCCTATGATCCGGCCGCGCAGGATCTGGCGCTTCGGCTCGACGGGCCGAGCTGGTCGCACCCCTTCGGACTGGACGAGCTGGGCCGCGATGTCTTCGCGCGCGTGCTCATGGGGGCGCGCATCTCCTTCGCGATCGGGCTCGTCGTCGTGGGAGTCTCGACGCTCGTTGGTCTGGCGCTCGGCTCTGTGGCCGGTTATTTCGGCGGCTGGCTCGACGACGTCTTGGGTCGCGTGATGGACGTGCTGCTGGCGTTTCCCGGCATCCTTCTGGCCATTGCGCTCGTGGCGGTCCTTGGCCCCAGCCTCGCCAACGTCGTGTTTGCCCTGTCACTGATTGGGTGGGTGAGCTACGCGCGACTGGCGCGCGGGCAGGTATTGCGGACGCGTGAGCTCGAGTTCGTTCAAGCGGCCCGGGCGATGGGCGCCAAGACAGCCCGCATCCTCGCGCGCCATGTCGTGCCATCGACGCTGCCGACGATGGTTGTGCAGGCCACTTTGGGAATGGCGACGGTCATCATCTCGGAGGCGTCGCTCAGCTTCCTGGGACTTGGCGTGCAGCCGCCCACGCCAAGCTGGGGCACGATGCTGAACGGCGGGCGCGCCCATTTGCTCGACGCGCCACACCTCACCGTGTTCCCGGGGGTCGCCATCGCGGCCCTCGTCCTGGGATTCAATTTTCTCGGGGACGGCCTGCGCGACAGTCTCGATCCACGACGTCTGGGCGAACGGGAGCGCTCCGTGAGCGGGTCCAGCTAGTTGCGCCTCAGCGCAGCCGGCGAGCGAGACGGCGCCCGGCGGCGTTCTGGGGATCCATGGCGAATGCCCGCGAGAGCGAGGCTCGCGCCCGATCGGGATCGCCGGCCGCCGCCTGCGCCTCGGCCAGCCTCACCAACAACGTGGCGTCCGGCTTCGAGAGCCTGCCGACAGCGCGTTCGAGCCAGCCGACTGCTACCTGCGGCTCGCCGAGGCTCATCGAAAGCCCACCGAGATGAACCGCGACCGATCGCCCGGAAGGATCGCCCGTGAGAACGGCGTGTTTCAGCCACGCATCTCGAGCCACCGCCAAATGTTTGAGCCGCTCGGCGACGTCGGCCAGCAGCGCGTAGGCGGCCGGGTCGACGGGCTCATGGGCCGTCGCATCCTGAAGCGTCTGTTCCGCATCCAGCAGGCGTCCATCGAGCACCAGCGCGCGAGCCAGACTTGTGAGGCTCGTGCTGTCGGCTGAGGACTGCGCGCGAACCACCTCGAGCGCGTCGAGGGCCTTCTGCAACGCGGTGCGATCCCCGCGAGCTTCGGCGGTCTGGAGCCATACGCGGCCGAGCGCCGAGTGGACGGCCGCCTGCTGCGGGAAACGTTCGGCGGCCCCGCCGAGCGTCACGATGGCAAGGTCGCTTCGACCGGCCTGAGCGTATGCAAGCCCCAACGCGATATGCCGCTCGACCCGGCCCGACTCGAGCCCTCGCAGCGCATCGAGCTGATCGATGGCTTCGCGCCGGCGATCGAGCGCCGTGTAGAGATCGGCGAGCTCTTCTCGGGCCGGCGCCAGTCCGGGCGCGAGCCGCACCGCCGTCCTGAGGGCTGTCAGCGCCTCCGTAAGGTTGCCGCGCTCGCGATGGCACAGCCCAAGCAGATAGTGAGCTTCTGCGAAACGTCCATCGAGCGTGATGGCCTGTTCAAGCGGTGGCGTGGCGGTTACAGGATCGCCATCGCGGTAGTGAGCGAGCGCAAGCTTGTAGAGAATCCGGGGCGCGCGGTCGTCCAGCTGGAGATAGGCCGTGTAAAGCTCCACGGCCCTGTCGTACCGGTGCCGATCCAGATTCAGATCACCAAGCTGCTCGAGCGGCCACGGGGCTGTCGGGTCGAGCCTGGACGCCTGGCGCAGGTCCCGCAGTGCGGCGGCATCGTCGTTGCGGCGGCGGTAGGTCTCGCCCCGCTTCAGATGCGCCAGCATCGAGTCGGGCTTGAGCGCGATGGCTCCGCTGAACGCCTCGATGGCTGTGAAGCTTTGATCCTGGGTCAGGGCCACCTGCCCCTGGCTGATCAGGCGACCGTATTCCCGCTCCAGCCACGCCGAATAGAGCCCCAGCGCGAGGGCACCGCCCAACAGGGTCAGGAGAACAGAGGCAGCGACGGTGCGCTTCATCGACCCAGTCGGTCATGGTAGCAAAAACGGAACCTTGGGGGCGTTTCGGGGTCAAACAGTACAGAGTTCGGCCTCTGATCCGGCGACACGAGCCAGGCGAGTTGATATAGTGCGGGAGGTGGAGTGGCCGGAGACTTTGGTGAAGCAGGCAGGGGCCATCGGCTGGGCGGATGTCGACAGCCGCGAAGCGACCTTGATCGGCCGCTGCGTCGCGGGCGACGAAATCGCCTGCGCCGAGCTCGTGGCCGAGCACCAGCGGATGGTGTTCAGTCTGGCCCTCCATCTGCTCGGTGAGGCTGACGAAGCGGCCGACCTTTCCCAGGAAGTCTTTCTCCGCGTCTTTCGAACGCTCGATCGTTTTCGGGGACACTCCACGTTGCGGACGTGGATCTACCGGATTGCCGTCAACCAGAGCCGCAACCGACAGCGTTGGTGGCGTCGACGTCACCGCGCCGAACAGGTGTCTCTCGACGAGCATGTGAAGATGCACGGCGATCTGCGCGGTGGCCTGCCGCAAACGGCTCCCGATCGGGTGCTGGCCAGCAAGGAGCTGGCGTCCCGAGTCTGGGAAGCACTCGACGGCCTGCCCTTCGAGCAGCGGACCGCCATCGTGCTCCGCGAAGTCGATGGACTGAGCTACGAGGAGATTGCCTACACGCTGGACATCACCGTCGGGACGGTCAAGTCGAGGCTGACGCGGGCACGACAGGCCCTGCGTGGCGCTCTCCGGGAGTGGACCGTATGACGCGTCTCCCGTGCACGATCGTACGGCGACGCTTGTCGGCGTTTCACGACGGCGAATTGTCCAACGAGCAACTCGTTGCGATCGATCGGCATGTGCGGGTGTGCGATGAGTGCGCGTCAGAAGCGAGGGCGCTCGGGTCGCTGGGGAAGCATCTGAGGACGGCCGCTGAGTCTGGCGCCGGTCATCCGCGTGACTTGAGCGGGTTGGCCGGCGCCGTTGTCAGTCGATTGAAGGCGGAGCAGGACGCCTCGTTCTTCCGCCGTGCCCGGCGTGTGCTGGATGACACGCGCGTTGTGTGGGCGGTGATGGGTGCGACAGCCGCATCGGTGGTCTGCGCGTTCATCGTGCAGGGGATCCTTCTGCTGGCGGCGCAGGAACGTCCCGACTCGCTCTCCGCCCTGCTCACCACCCTGGCCTCGTCGGGCACGAATCAGAATCCCTCGACCGTCGGTGGGGGCGTGCGGCTGCCGCGGGCCTATTCAGACGCCGTCATGGCCGCAGCCATCGCGTATCAAGGCTCGAGCGACGAGGCGGCCGTGACGCTGGCGGCCGTGGTGACGCGCGAGGGAACGGTGTCGAATGTCGAGCTGCTGGCGCTCGACGAGGGACGGCGGCCGAGCGAAGATGCGGGCGAATTGCTGAGCGTGCTCGATCAGGCATCCCTCGCACGCTTCGAGCCAGCGCGCTACGCGGGCAATCCCGTGGCCGTCAACATGGTCTGGTTGCTGGCGCGCACGACGGTGCGCGGCAACAGCCGAAGCCTGCGGAGTGCAACGGAGTGGCCGAAGCCCGTTCTGAGCGTGCCGCTCCCGCCGACTCCTTCGCAGTCCCTACCCGAGGACGCTCCTTCCGCACAACCGCCCGAGCGTCCCAACCGATCGGCGCGTACGATCACACGCGCGATCGAGGGCGATGCTCAGCGGCTTCGCTCGGGTGTCGCTTCGCCGCGTGCTGTGGCGACGTTGTTCATCGCGTCCATCGCACGCAGGATGACTCCTTTGGCCGCCAGATCGGCGTCGATCATCAACTCGAATTGCTCGGTGCGCGAATCGGAGATTCCGTCCTTCGGATAGATCGCCCGCCACCGATCCGCATCCAGCGAATACTCCACACGCTGCACCGCAGACTGATCGTCGCGGACCTCGAAGCTCAACACCGATCGGGTACCTTCGCGTCGAAGACCAGTCACCGCGATGAGCGGCGGCGCGTTGTCGATGTCGAACGCGATGCTCTCCATCTCGCCGGCGAGCGCGCTTCCCGGCGGATTGGCCGGACCGTCCGAGGCGACAATCTTCAGGAGGTAGGTGCCGTTCGGGACCGACGTCGTATCCCACACGACGATCGGATCCGGCAGGCCGCGTTTGAGGGGCTTCCAGGCCGTTTCCCCTTCGCGGCGATAAAGCACGTCGTACTGGAGCTCGTCGTCGTTGGCGTCCTCCGCCTTCCAGACGAACGTCTGCAGGCCCTTCTGGTAAATCCGCCGGCCGAGCGCGGGTGCGCCCCCCGTCATGGGAGTCGGGCCCGATTGGCTTGACGGCGGCCGTCGGTCGGCGGTCGAGTCGCCGTAGCCGGCGATCTCCAGTTCTCCGGTCGAGAACGGCTTCTGGAACACGGTGCCCGGAGGATGGACCGTGATGGATGACAGCTCGGGCCTGATGTTGCGCTGCAGATAGGCCGCCGTGACAGAGGTCAGCACCGGTGTGGCGTCCTGTCCCGTGAGTGTCGCGCGCCACTGCAGGTAACGGGCCTTGGGGCTCACAATCTGTGTGCCGTCCGAGTCAGGGTAGACCGGGCTCCACGAGCTCCACGTATCGTCGGGAATCTTGGTGTTGCCTGACCGCGTCGAGATCTCGACCCGGCTCGCGGCGGGCGTCGAGGCGCGCCAGCTGATAGTGCCCCAGGTTGCGACGGTCTGCGCGTCCCGCACCTCGGATTCGTAGGTACCACGCGTCGCGTAGCCGCTTGAGAGCTTGAACAGCTTGCCCGGGTTTGCGGTGGCGTAGTAGCGAGTACCCTTCGCGTCGCGCAGAAACATCGTGACCTGCTGGGCGGCGGCGCGCGTGAGCAGCGCGGGGCGGGCCGGGTCGCCGGCCACCCGGAAGATCTTGCCGTTCGGCCCGGTCGCGATCAAGAGCGCCCCGTCGGGCTCGAAGGCGAGGTCGTAGGGCGAATCGTCCCGCGATTCCCAGAGGACATCCCATTGACCGTCGGGATTGATCCGGTACACCGCGCCCTTGGGGCTTCGCCGGTCCTCCCGAACGGGTGGACCTGCCTGCGGCGCCGACGGCATTGACACATCGACGATGGACATCGACGTGACCTCGGTGGTCACCGTGGCAATAGGGGCCGAGCTTTGTGTCGTTTCCGTGGGCCGACGATCGAGGACCGGCCGATCCTCGCCGGCGCCCTGTCCGTTCACGGCTGTGGCGAAGAGCGCCCCCTTGTCGTCGACGCGGAGCGAGTGGATCTCCTGAAACGGCGAGTCGAGCAGGACGAACGCGCGTCCCTGGCCGTCCACGCGGAGTATCTGGCCAGGCGATTCGGTGCCGAGCAGCAACTCACCATCTCGATCGAATGCCAGCGAGACCGTGTGCGTCGCCTTGGCGCGGTAGAACGGCTCGCCTTTGCCGTCGGGGCCCACCTTGTACACCGTGCCCTTCTCGCCGGTTGCGACGAACAGGGAGCCGGCCGGATCGACCGCCAGGGCCCAGATGTACCGATCGTCGGGATCGAAGAAGACGGATGAGGCTCCCGCCGGGCGTCACTTTGTAGACTTTGCCGTCGGGAGACGTTCCGACATACAGGCTGGCGTCCGGGCCGATCGCCAGCGCGTGCACTTCGAGCTCCGCGGCATCGAAAAAGACCGTGCCCTTCCCGGCAGGATCCACCCTGAAGACCTTGCCTTCATTGCCGCTGCCCGCGTAAATCGAGCCGTCGGGGCCCGCCATGAGCGTCCACAGAAATGGCGTGGTGCTCTCATACACCAGGTCGGTCGCGGGGCCGAGCACCATGCGTCCGTGGATGTCGATCGAGAGGTTCTCGGTCTCTCCTCGGAGCAGTTCGCTCTGCGTCGATACCATCCAGAAGGTTGGCGTCGCCGCGCGAAGACCAGTGCCGATGACGCCGGCGAGGGCGAGCGCCATGAAAATTCGCTTGTACATGACTGAACCGTGCCTGATGAATGACCCGCTGGTCGGGTCGAGCCGGAAGTCGGGGATCACACGACTGGGCTGCGGCTAGTTCTGGTCGACGTTGATCGTCAGCAGCCGCGAACCACTGACCGCGTGGTCGGTTGTCAGTTCCCACTCGCCGACGACGGCGCTGCGCAGGGGGATGAAGCTTCCACTATAGCGGTCCGCCTCCAGAACTTCGAGCACCGAAGGCGGAAGCGCCGACAGATATTCGCCGTTGACCACCGCGCCCGGATCGGTGCTGACGAGCCGCACGTAGAGGCGGTTGTTCTTGCGCGCATTGTTGAGCGCACGCATCAACTGCGGGACGCTTCGGGGCTGAAGAGGCTGGCGGAGCTCGCGCTGCTCCCACTGCGAGAGGCGCGAGCCGTCGGACACGAGGATCGACAGCGGCCCTGTTACGTGGCTCGGAATGTCGACGGACACCGTGCGGGTGACCTCTTCGCCGCGATACGTGCGCATGAGGAGCTTGAGCGGCACGGCCCGTCCAGCGCGGGGACGAACGGCATCGATCCACACGCGCTCGAGGGTGGCCGTCCGCGGCTGCTCGGTGGAGCTGATCGTGAGATCGAGCGCCTCGATCTCAATGGGTTCGTAGTCGTTGCCCAGCAGGAAGGTAATTGGTCCCGCCACATACGCGGCCGTGCCCACCGATGGTGACTCGCCTGAAAAGATGTTCTCGAAGCCAATGGAGCCGTGGTCCTTCACGATCGCTTTGCCCTTGACCGAGAAGGTGGCCGCGCCGTTCTCGCGCTCGTATTGACCCAGCGTGTTCAGAATCGACACGTAGGTGAGCAGCGGCGTCAGAAGCTGGTCGTTCACGACGTTGAAGGTGAAGGCCTTCTTGAGGCCGCGCTCGGAATCGAGCTCGACGCGAACCGGGATGAGCGACGGACCCTTTCCGAGCGTGCCGGCCACGGTGGTTGCCCGATCCTGCTGCAACGTCCCGATCACCTCGCCCGTCGTCGCGATCTTCATCGACGTGTAGAGGCTTGGCAGAAGCGTGTGGACGTAGGCGCGCGTCATCGGGAACTCGGTCGGCCCGAGGTTGTAGAACGGGTGGCCGAAGGCGTACACGCGCTGGCCGTCGACGTGGGTAATCGTGCCCGTGGCGCCGAGCGACAAGTCGCCGGTGACGAGGCTGATCCCGATCGCGTCTCCGCCCTGGATGGGGCCCGCCGGAGTGACGTCATCGGGCATCGACCCGCTGCCGCCGCCGACAACCGGGAGAAAGCCGCTGTCCCGGAACACGCGGGTGAGCAGGTCGGCCATCTCAGGACCGAATCCCCCCATCACGAGGGGGGTCGCCACGGGACGAAGCAGAGTTCCCATGCGGGCGTCGATGCGTTCGGCGGACGATCCGCCCGCAATCGCTTCGACGTCAGCTGGCGAGTTCGCAAAAGGCCGCGCCCACGAAAACGCCTGCCGAAGAGCCTGCGACGTCGCTTCCGCCGTCAAAGGCAGCTCGAGCTGGACGGCGGCGCGCACCGCGGAGCGTGGCGTCTGGAACGACGCGGCTTCGATCATTTCGCCGATGGGTGTGATGCCGGCAATCGGCGCTTTCGAGAAGGCGCCGAGGGAGTAGGAAACCGCGCCGATGAGGCGCCCATCGACATAGACCGGGCTGCCGCTCATGCCGGCAATCACGCCGGTTTCGGCCAGCGGACCGCCTTCGAGCCGCGCCAGAATCAGGTTGCGCCGCGGACCGGTGACATTGCGGAGGACGCCGAGTATGTGCGCCTTGAACTCCTCGACGCGGACGCCGTCGAACACGGTGCGGCCTACGCCCACCATCCCCGGCTTGACCTCGTCGACGGACAGGTGCTCGGTCGCCGCGGGCAGGCGGACGAGGAAAAGGGCACCGAGAATCGCGATCAGGGCTACGGTTCTCGCCAGCATCGAGATTTGAAGGGCGTGCAGATGTTTATGGTGCTCTGAGACGACGATCTCTGTCACTCTTATAGCGAAAGAAGTGCTTACAGGTCAAGGAAAAACGGGGATTATCTTGACATATCGCGCGGCGCTCTGCTATCGTCGCGGCTTCGACATGACATCCCGCTCCTCAGCATCCGCCAGCCCCGTCGGACGTCCCGCGTTTTTTGCGAGCTTCTGGTGGTACTACGCGGCGCCGAAGAGGCGGGGGCCATGCACTGATATCAACGCGCGACCCAGGACCCAAGCCTCTTCAGCCAGCCGGTTGAAGAGGCTTTTTTATTATGCGACCACTTTTGTGCGCCACCGTGACCGGGCCCACCACGGCCGACGTGCGGCGCGCGCGTGATGACGCCGCCAGGACGAGCGATCTCGTGGAGGTGCGTCTCGATTCGGTGGGCGACCCCGATCCCGCCGGAGTGGTCGACGGCCGCAGCTGTCCGATCATCGTGACGTGCCGGCCCTTATGGGAGGGCGGCTCGTTCGGCGGCTCCGAGGACGAGCGTCGCCGACTCCTGGAGCGGGCGCTCGAGGCAGGGGCCGAGTATGTCGATGTCGAAGCGCGGGCGGCCTTTGCCCGCTCACTGGTCGAGCGTCACAAGAGCCGCGTCGTGCTGTCACGCCATTGGTTCGACGGCCTGCCAGCCGACATCGAGGGGGAGGCGCGACCGCTGCTCGCGAGCGAGGCGGCCGTGGTGAAGGTGGCCGTTCGGGCGCGCTCGCTGGCCGACACCGTGGCACTCGTCCGCCTGGCGAAGAGCCGGCCGCCGAATCGCCGGACCGTGCTCATCGGGATGGGGCTCGAAGGCCTGGCCACACGAGTGCTGCCAGATCGATTTGGATCGGTCTGGACATATGCAGGTGACGGCGTCGCCCCAGGACAACTCCCGCTGGCCCGCATGCTGAACGAGTTCCGATTCCGATCGCTGACGCCCGACACGGCCGTGTACGGAGTGGTGGGCGCCCCGATTGGTCATTCGGTCTCGCCGGCCATGCACAACGCCGCATTCCGCGCAGAGGGGATCGACGCTGTCTACCTGCCGCTTGCGGCCGCCGATGCCGACGATTTTCTCGGCTTCGCCGAGGCGTTTCGACTGCAAGGTGCGAGCATCACGGTGCCATACAAGATCGTCCTCGCCGCACGGGCGCACGACTGCGATGAGGTGTCACGGCGGATCGGGGCGGTCAACACGGTCCGCTTCGACGGACGGCGGATGGTTGCGACGAACACGGACGTCGAGGGTTTTCTCGCGCCGATTGCGCAGGTGATGCCGCTCGTGGCGGCGCGTGCTGCCGTGCTCGGAGCCGGGGGAGCTGCGCGAGCCGCGGCGGTGGCACTCGAAGGTGCCGGGGCCCGAGTGTCGGTGTTCGCGCGCCGGGTGGAGAAAGCCGCGGAGGTTGCCCGTCTCGTCGGAGGGCAATCAGGGCGCCATGCCGCCGCCACCTGGCAGCTGGGATCTGCTGGTCAACGCGACGCCGGCGGGCATGTCGCCGCGTGAAGACGACACGCCGATGCCCGCGCCGGCGCTCGCCGGCGGCCGCTTCGTCTACGACCTCATCTACAACCCGGCCGAGACGCGTTTGATGCGCGAAGCGCGAGCGGCCGGCTGCGCTGCCATTGGCGGGCTCGAGATGCTGGTCGCACAGGGTGCGGCGCAGTTCAGGTGGTGGACTGGTCGCCGGCCCTCGGTCGACCTGATGCGGGCGGCTGCGACGGAACGGCTCGCTGTCCTGGCGCGGGAGGCGGCATAGCCGTGCGGCTCACGACCTTCGAGGAATTCCGAACGCTGGCCGAGGACGCGACGTTCGTCCCTGTGTGGAAGGAGATCGGCGCCGATCTGCTGACCCCGGTCTCCGCCTTCCTCAAGATTGCCGAGCATTCCGACTACGCGTTTCTCTTCGAGAGCGTCGAAGGCGGAGAGCACGTCGCCCGCTATTCGTTCCTCGGGAAGGATCCGTTTCTCATCCTTCGCGCGCGCGATGGCCAGACCGTCACCGAGCGCGCCGGGGTCACGGCGACGTCGGGCGACTCCCTCGTGGCCACGCTCAAACGCGTGATGAGTGAGCTCAGGGCGCCCGCGGTTCGTGATCTCCCGCGATTCACGGGCGGCGCCGTGGGCTACCTCGGATACAACGCGGCAGCCTGGTTCGAGCCGGTTCCGATCCAGGCCGGCGGACCCGTTGAAGACGACGCCGGGTTCATGCTGTTCGATACGGTCCTGGCGTTCGATCATGTGCGGCATCGCATTCTCATCATTGCGAACGCGCGCATCACGCCGCATGACGAGCTGTCGTCGCTCTACCAGTTCGCGTGCGCCAAGATCGCATTTCTGGAGCGTGAGCTGGCGCGAGGATTGTCGCAGGAGACGTTCAACGAACGAGCGCCGCTGACATTCTCGGCCAACCTCACCCGCCCAGCGGTTCGAGCAGATGGTGCGGACCGCGCAGGATCACATTGCCGCCGGCGACATCTATCAGGTGGTGTTGTCGCAGCGCTTCGAGACGGAGGTCGCGGCCGATCCCTTCACCGTGTATCGCGCGCTTCGACATGTGAATCCGTCGCCCTACATGTTCTTCATCCGCATGGGCAGTCTGAGCGTCATCGGGTCGTCGCCGGAGATGCTCGTCCGAGTCGAGGCCGGCCGCGTGCAGACGCATCCCATTGCCGGCACGAGGCCGCGTGGTCCGAACGACGAAGAGGATCAGCGACTGGTCGAGGAGCTCAAACGCAACGAGAAAGAGACGGCCGAACACGTGATGCTCGTGGATCTGGGCCGGAACGATTTGGGCCGGGTCTGTGAATACGGGAGCGTCCGGGTGCCTCGGTTCATGGCCGTGGAGCGGTACTCGCACGTCATGCATCTGGTGTCGGTCGTGGAAGGTCGCCTGGCTGCAGGCCACGACGCGCTCGACAGCCTCGTCGCGTGCTTCCCGGCAGGCACGGTCTCCGGCGCACCGAAGGTGCGAGCCATGCAGATCATCGCGGACCTGGAGCCCGATTCGCGCGGCATCTATGCCGGTGCCGTCGGCTACGTGGACTTCGCGGGCAATCTCGACTTCTGCATCGCCATCCGCACTATCGTCATGCGCGGCGGGCGGGCGATGGTGCAGGCGGGGGCTGGTATCGTCGCCGACTCCCAGCCGGTCGCCGAGTACGAGGAGACGAGGGACAAGGCGCGGGCGCTGATCGAGGCGCTCGAGCTGGCCCAGTCGGGTCTGTGGGGCAGGTAGGCGCGTGACGCGCACCAATCGGTCTGGAAATGCTGCTGGTCATCGACAACTTCGATTCGTTCACCTACAACCTGGTCCAGGCGCTCGGAGAGCTGGGCGCCGAGTTGATGGTGCGCCGGAACAATCAGATTACGAGCGACCAGATCCGGGAGCTCGATCCGGCGGCGATTGTCATCTCGCCAGGCCCGGGGCGTCCCGAGGATGCCGGTCCGTCGGTCGAGGTCATCCGCCAGTTTGGCGCGACCGTTCCCATCCTCGGAGTGTGTCTGGGTCACCAGGCCATGGCCGTGGCGTTCGGCGGGTCAGTGGTGCGGGCGCCACATCCGGTTCACGGGAAGACGTCGGGTGTGGATCACGACGCGCAGGATCTGTTCGAAGGCGTAGCGTCGCCGTTTCGAGCCGCCCGCTACCATTCGTTGATTGTGGAAGAGCGCGGACTTCCGCCGGAGATCGAGGTGTCGGCCCGTACGGAGGACGACCGGCTCGTGATGGGGCTTCGGCACCGCGAGTGGCCGGTGTACGGCGTGCAGTTCCATCCCGAATCGGTGTTGACCGGAGAAGGGCCGAAGATGCTCGCGAACTTTCTGCGCATTGTCAGCGCCAGGTCCGCCGCGTGCGGGTCGCGGGACTAGACGGGATAGGACCCATGTTTCGGCCACTGCTCGAGAAGCTGGCACGCCGCGAGGATCTCACCGTCGACGAATCGGCGGCGGCGATGACCGAGATCATGGAAGGACGTGCGTCTCCCGCGCAGATTGCCGGATTCCTCGTCGGCCTGGCCACGAAAGGCGAGCGGCCGGCGGAGATCGTCGGGCTGGCTCGCACGATGCGTGCGCACGCCTCGCGGTTCTCGAAGACCTACGACGGCGTGTTCGACACATGTGGCACCGGCGGCGATCGGACGTTGACCTTCAACATTTCGTCTGCCGCCGCGCTGGTCGTGGCGGCGTGCGGCGTGCGGGTGGCCAAGCACGGCAACCGGTCCGTTTCGAGCGCGTGCGGGAGCGCCGACGTATTCCAGGCGCTCGGCGTGAATACTCAGGCCTCAGTGGCCGAAGTCGAGCGCTCCATCGATGAAGCGGGGATCGGGTTTCTCTTCGCGCCGACCTTTCATCCCTCGATGCGGCATGCTGCGCAGGCGCGCCGCGATCTCGCTCTTCGCACGGCGTTCAACCTGCTTGGGCCGCTGACGAATCCGGCTGCGCCCACTCGTCAACTGGTGGGGGTACCCGGGCCCGAGCTCACGGAGCTGCTGGCGCGAACGCTGATGCTGCTGGGTTCCGAGCGGGCGTGGGTCGTTCACGGGGCCGATGGACTGGACGAGATCTCGACCACCGGTCACACCAAGGTTTCGGAATGCCGGAATGGCGCGGTGCACACCTTCTATGTGCACCCCGCCGATTTCGGGATTTCGAAGGCGCATTTGAGCGATCTCCAGGGAGGTGACGCCGAGACCAACGCCGCCATCGTGCGGACGGTGCTGAGCGGGCAGGACGGTCCGGCTCGAGACATCGTGCTGTTGAACGCTGCGGCCGGCCTGTTCATCGCCGGTCGGGTCGAGTCAATACAGGAAGGTCTTGCGGCTGGAGCGGCGGCGCTCGACTCCGGTCGCGCAGCTGTGGTCCTGGAACGCATGGCGGCCGCTTCGCGCCCGAACGATGCGACGGGAGGCGAGGCATGATCGGTCACAGCGAGAGAGCGGTGGTCACCTCCTCGGGTCTGCTCGACACGATTGTCGCGGCCACACGACGTACCGTCGAATTGAGGAAAGCTCGCGAGCCACTCCGAGCCATCGAGGCGAGGGCTGCCCAGGTACCGACACGCACGGGCATGCTGACGCGCGCGCTGTCCGTGACCGACCGCATCAACGTCATCGCCGAGTGCAAGCGGCGGTCTCCCGCTCGGGGAATTCTGCGCCAGAACTACGATCCAGCCGAGCTGGCCGCGGGCTATGAGCGCGGCGGTGCCGCCGCGCTGTCAGTCCTGACGGAGCCCGGCTTCTTCGACGGCTCGCTGCAGCATCTGTCGCTCGTTGTCGCGCGTCCGCGCTGCCGGTGCTCCGCAAGGACTTCGTGATCGACGAATACCAGATTCACGAAGCCCGGGCGGCCGGCGCGGACGCCGTTCTCCTGATTGCTGCAGCACTCTCCGGCGGAACCCTGCCGGAGCTTCTGCGCGCAGCCCGAACGAGTGGTCTCGAGGCGTTGGTTGAGGTGCACGAGCAGGACGAGCTGGCCCGGGCGCTCGATGCGGGTGCCACCCTCGTCGGCGTGAACAGCCGCAATCTCCAGACGCTCCATGTGGATCTCGCGGTCGCCCGGACCTTGATCACACGAATTCCGAAGGGCATCGTCGCGGTCGCCGAAAGCGGCATCCGTACCCCGCAGGACCTGATGCATCTTCGAGCGGCGGGTTACTCGGCATTTCTTATCGGTGAGCGGCTGATGACCAGCCCGGATCCGGGTGCGGCTCTGGCCGATCTCCTGGCGGCCGCTTCCCGAATGGACGCCTGATGGTGCGAGTCAAGGTGTGCGGCGTGACGCGGCTCGAGGATGCGAGGCTGGCCTGCGAGCTTGGTGCGTCGGCCCTCGGCTTCGTGTTCTGGCCCGAGAGCCCACGGTTCATCGAACCCGATCGGGCCCGGGCCATCACCGACGAGCTCGCGCCGTTCGTCGCGACGGTTGGGCTCTTCGTGGATCAGCCCGTGGACGAGATCGAGCGGGTGGCCACGGCTGCGAGGCTCAGCGTCATCCAGCTCCATGGCTCCGAGTCGCGTGCGCACTTCGACGCCATGACTCGTCCGGTCATCAAGTCCGTGGCCGTGGATCCGTCGATCGATTTGAGCGCCATCGATGCCATTCCCTTGCACGTCACCGTGCTGCTCGACGTGCTGGATCCCGTTCGTCGCGGCGGCTCCGGCCGCACCATCGACTGGTCGCTCGCACGACGTGTCGCCGCGCGCCGGCCGTCGGTGCTCGCTGGCGGACTCAGAGCCGATAACGTGGGCGCCGCTATCGGGCAGGTGAAACCTGCGGCGGTCGATGTGTCGTCGGGCGTCGAATCGAGTCCGGGCATCAAAGATCCTGGCAAGCTGCAGGCCTTCTTCGAAGCGGTCAGGCTTGCGGGAGGAGTGGCGTGAGGTCGCGGCGCGATCCTTCGGAGCGGGGCTACTTCGGTCCCTTTGGCGGCCGTTTCGTTCCAGAGACGCTGGTGGCGCCCATCGAAGAGCTCGAGCGCGCCTATCGTGAAGCGCGTGACGACACGACGTTTCATGCGGAGCTGGATCGCCTGCTGCGGGACTACGTGGGGCGGCCGACTCCGTTGTACGAAGCGAGCCGCCTGTCGGAGTCGCTGGGTGTCCGCGTCTTGCTGAAGCGCGAGGATCTCACGCATACCGGCGCGCACAAGATCAACAATGCGCTGGGGCAGGCGCTGCTGGCCCGACGCATGGGCAAGCGTCGCGTGGTCGCCGAGACGGGAGCGGGGCAGCACGGCGTGGCCACGGCAACGGCGTGCGCCTTGTTGAATCTGGCCTGCGACGTCTACATGGGCACCGACGACATGGAGCGCCAGGCGTTGAACGTGTTCCGCATGCGCCTGCTCGGAGCGGGGGTTCAGCGAGTCGATGCCGGGAGCCGAACGCTGAAGGATGCCATCAACGAGGCGATGCGCGACTGGGTCGCCAATGTCACCGACACGCACTACCTGCTGGGCTCCGTCCTGGGCCCGCATCCCTATCCGTTGATGGTGCGCGAGTTCCAGTCCGTGATCGGACGTGAGGCGCGAATACAGATCCTCGATCAGGCCGGGCGGCTTCCCGACGCCGTCGTAGCGTGCGTCGGCGGCGGCAGCAATGCCGCTGGCATTTTCGATGCGTTCATCGACGACGCCGGCGTTCGGTTGATTGGTGTAGAGGCTGGCGGCGAGGGCATTGTGGCCGGACGGCATGCCGCGCGCTTCGCCGGCGGCAGTCCCGGAGTCCTGCAGGGCGCGCGGACATTCATCCTCCAGGATGGTGACGGCAACATCGAGCTGACCCATTCCGTGTCTGCCGGCCTCGACTATGCCGCCGTCGGACCCGAGCACGCCTGGTGGCGCGAGACCGGCCGTGCCGAGTATGTGTGGGCATCGGACGCCGAGGCTTTGGAGGCGTTCCAGAACCTGGCGCAGACCGAGGGCATCATCCCGGCGCTCGAGTCGTCTCACGCGATCGCGCACCTGAAAAAGCTGGCGCCAACGCTGGATGCGGGATCCGTTGTGCTGGTGAATCTCTCGGGGCGAGGCGATAAGGACGTGCAGTCCGTGGAAAAAGCCATGGCCATGAAGCGCGGCGCGGAGGTGCCTGATGTCGCGCATCGATGACACATTCGCCCGGCTGCGCGCGGAGCGGCGCACGGGTCTCGTCACCTACATCACGGCAGGCGATCCCGATCTCGAACGGTCGGGCGACATCTTGCTGGCGCTGGACCGCGCCGGCGCCGACGTGCTGGAGGTCGGTATCCCGTTCTCCGATCCGCTGGCGGACGGGCCCGTCATCCAGCGTGCGAGCGAACGTGCGCTGGCCAGCGGTGCGACCACGAGCACGGTACTGACGCTGATTGAACGGCTGCGACCTCGCCTCACGTCGCCAGTGGTCCTGTTCACCTACGTCAACCCCTTGCTCAGAATAGGCCTGACGACGTTTGCGCGACGGGCGGCAGCAGCAGGCGTGGACGGTGTCCTGGCACTCGATCTGCCTATCGAGGAGGCTGGCGAGTACCACGAGACCCTTACCAACGCTCGCCTCGATCCCATCTTCCTGTTGAGCCCGACGACGACGGGGGAGCGCATCCGGCAAGCTGCGCGATTGGGGCGAGGGTTCCTCTATCTCATCTCGCGCCTGGGGGTCACTGGTGCGCGGGCGCATCTCGCGGAAGGCACCGACGAGCTCGTGGCGCGCGTCCGTCGCGAAACGACGCTGCCAATCGCGCTGGGCTTCGGCATCTCGCGCCCCGAACACGTCACGGAGGCCGGGAAGTCGGCGGACGCGGCGGTCGTTGGCAGCGGTCTCGTGGGCGTCATCGCTGCCACCGAGGACCCCGACGCGCTGACGCCGCGAGTCGGCTCCTACGTGCAGTGGCTCAAAGGCCAGTCGCAGGGCGTGTCGATATGAGTATGGACAAGCTGCGCGCCCGGATCGACGAGCTGGATCGTCAGCTCGTCGAGTTGCTGAACGAGCGGGCAAGCTGCGCGGTGCAGATCGGGCACATCAAACGGCGGATTGGCATGCCGATCTATCAGCCCGAACGCGAATCAGAAGTGCTGCGCAACGTGCAGGCCAAAACGACCGAGTCGGGCGGACCGCTCAGCCCCGACGCGATTGCCCGGCTGTTTGAACGGATTATCGACGAAGGTCGGCGACTGGAACGCTCGGCGACCGACGAAGCCGGCAGGGTCGACAATCGGATGGACGCTGATGGAGATCCGCGCGAGCGGCCCTGAGCCGCCTCGCGGTGACGGATCAACTGACGGAGGCAAGGAACATGGTGGTGGTCATGGAGGAAGGCGCAAACGAAGAGCAGATCGGCAAGGTGGTCGCCCACCTGACCGAGATGGGGCTCGACGTGCATCGCTCGACGGGCGTGACACGGACGGTGCTCGGCGCGGTGGGCGGAAACCCCAACGCCGATCATCGGCTGATCGAGCTGCTCGACGGCGTGCACGAGGTGCTGCGGATCTCGGAGCCGTACAAGCTGGCGAGCCGGGCGTTCAAACCGGACGGCAGCATCGTGTCGCTCGACGATGTGCGAATTGGCGGTGACGAGGTCATCGTCATGGCCGGCCCGTGCTCGGTGGAGAGCGAAACGCAGATACAGGATGCAGCCGCCGCCGTCAAGCGCGCGGGCGCGAAGATTCTGCGGGGTGGCGCGTTCAAGCCACGGAGCTCACCCTACAGCTTTCAGGGGCTGGGTGAGGCGGGCCTCAAGATGCTGCGAACGGCAGCCGATCGTGAGGGGCTCAAGCTGGTCTCCGAGGTCATGGACGTCAGCCAGATCGACGTCGTCGAGCGCTACAGCGACCTGCTTCAGGTCGGCGCGCGCAACATGCAGAACTATACGCTGCTGCGCGAGCTCGGGCACGCCCGGAAGCCCGTGCTGCTCAAGCGGGGAATCTCGGCCACGATCGAAGAGTGGCTGCTGTCGGCCGAATACATCCTGGCCGGTGGCAACAGCCACGTGATTCTCTGCGAGCGCGGCATCCGCACGTTCGAGAGCTACACGCGCAACACGCTCGACATCTCGGCGATACCCGTCATCAAGAAGCTCAGCCACCTGCCAATCGTCGTCGATCCGAGCCATGGGACGGGACGGCGGGACAAGGTCGCGCCGATGGCCAGAGCGGCGGTGGCTGCTGGCGCCGACGGGCTGCTGATCGAGGTCCACTGCGATCCGGATCACGCGCTCAGCGACGGTGCGCAGTCGATGTTTCCCGCGCAGTTCGACCGGCTCATGGCGGAGTTGCGCATCATCGCGCCGGCGATCGGCCGATCGATCTGCCTCGAGCCGGTGGCGCGCCGGGGCTGGGCGAGATAGATGCCGGGCGAGGAGCCTCACTTTCTGCCGATGGCGCAGGCGGGGCGGACCGGCCCACCGCCCATCTTCGCCAAGATCGGCATCGTCGGGCTCGGCCTCATCGGCGGATCCATCGCTCTTTCCGCACGCAGCCTCTGGCCTTCGGGGCTGGTGATTGCGGTGGACGAGAAGGACGTGCTCGAAAAGGCCATGGTCCTTGGCGCCGTGGACGTGGCGGCCGACGACCCGGTCGTGCTCGCCGAGGCGGACCTCGTCATCCTCGCCGCTCCTGTCGTCGAGAACACCCGGCTCCTCGGCGCGCTGGCCGATTACGTGACGGGCCAGGCCATCGTCACCGACACCGGCAGCACGAAGCGCGCGATCGTCGAAGCGGCCCGCGATCTGCCCGCCCGTCTCACCTTCGTGGGTGGTCATCCGCTCGGCGGCGCTGCTCGAGGAGGCATCGAGCACGCGCGACCGGATCTGTTTACCGGAAGACCCTGGATCTTCACGCCGGCGGGCGACGGTCTGGCGGAACCGCTCGAGCGCCTTCAGCAGTTCGTGACGGCGCTGGGCGCGCGGCCCTTCGTGCTTCGGGCGGCCGAGCACGATCGCATCATGGCGTATCTGAGCCAGTTGCCCCAGCTCGTCGTGAGCTCGCTCATGCGAGTCGTGGGAGAAGAAATCGGCCGTGACGGTCTTCGGTTGGCCGGACGCGGCCTGCTCGATACCACGCGCCTGGCCTCGAGCCCGGCCGGCATCTGGCGGGACATCTGCGCCACCAACGCCGATCAGTTGACGATAGCGCTCGATGCCATGATCGAACGGCTGCTCGAGTTGCGCGAGCACCTGACAGAGGGTGACGAGCTGTCCGAGACGTTCGACTCCGCGGGCCGGTGGCGCGACGAACTCATGAAACTGGTCGACGCTTCGAATTCCCCGGAAAAACCTCGACGCTGAACGTTCGCGATCGACGGTGCCACAGCGGTGGCACAGTCCGCGAGAGCTCGACGGAAATCATCGGCAGGCCATCGCGCATCGGCTGCTGTTCCAGCTCCCGACAGCTATAATCGGCTCATGAACAAGGTGCTCGAGAGCGCGGAGGCCGCGGCGGCGCTCATTCCCGATGGCGCAACCATCATGGTGGGCGGCTTCGGTCTCTGCGGAAATCCCGAGAACCTGATCCAGGCATTGCACGCGCGCGGCACGAGAAATCTCACGGTCATCAGCAACAACGCGGGTGCGGACAACTTTGGTCTGTACGTGCTGCTCAAGTCGCGCCAAATCCGGAAGATGATCGCGACCTACGTGGGCGAGAACCAGGAGTTCGAGCGCCAATTCCTGAGCGGCGAGCTCGACGTCGAGCTCGTGCCGCAGGGAACGTTCGCCGAGCGCATGCGGGCCGGCGGCGCGGGTATCGGCGGGTTCTACACGCCAACGGGTTACGGCACCCTGGCCGCCGAGCAGAAGGAAACCCGTCTGATCGGGGGCAAGCCGTACGTGTTCGAGACGCCCCTTCGAGCGGACTTTGCGCTGGTCCGGGCGCATCGCGGTGACCGTCTGGGCAACCTCACTTATCGGAAGACGGCGAGAAATTTCAATCCGGTCATGGCGACCGCGGCCGAAGTGACCATCGCCGAAGTGGAGCATCTCGTCGAGCCAGGCGAAATCGATCCCGACACGGTGGTGACACCGGGTATCTATGTGCGCCACGTCGTCCAGGGGAAGGGCTATGAGCGCCGGATTGAGAAGCGCACGACGCGCGAGGCGTGAGATCGAACCCGGTCGGATGAGCGCAGAAAGGACCGCCGGTGGACCAGCGTGAGCGCATTGTTCGACGTGTCGCCCGTGAGCTGAAAGACGGCGACTACGTGAATCTGGGAATCGGCATGCCGACACTGGTGGCCAACTATGTGCCGCCAGGCATGGACATCGTGCTGCACTCGGAGAACGGCATGCTCGGCGTGGGTCCCTATCCGCTCGAGGACCAGGTGGACGCCGACCTCATCAATGCGGGCAAGGAGACGGTCACCGAGACGCCTGGCTGCAGCTATTTCAGCAGCGCCGAGTCTTTCGCCATGATCCGCGGCGGGCACATCGACCTCACCGTGCTGGGCGCGCTGCAGGTGGATCAGGAAGGCAATCTGGCGAACTGGATGATTCCAGGCAAGATGGTCAAGGGCATGGGTGGCGCCATGGATCTCGTCGCTGGCGCGAAGCGCGTCGTGGTGGCCATGGAACACACGACGCGCGACGGCCAGCCGAAGATCCTCAAGGCATGCACGCTGCCGTTGACTGGCGTGAAAGTCGTCGATCTGATTGTCACGGATCTGGCGGTGCTGGAGGTTCAGGATCGCGGTCTGGTGCTGAAGGAAATCGCGGCCGACACGACTGTCGAAGCTGTGAGGCGCGCGACAGATGCCGATCTGATCGTCGAGTGCGCGCCGGGGACGTTCTGATGCGCGCGGTGATTCTCAGCGCGTGTCGGACGCCCATCGGATCGTTTGGGGGCGTCTTCAGGGATCTCAGCGCGGCGTCGCTCGGGGCCGCCGTCATCCGTGAAGCACTCCGCCGCGCCGACGTCGCGCCGTCCGCGATTGACGATGTGATCATGGGATGCGTGCTCCAGGCCGGGGCGGGCATGAACGTGGCCAGGCAGGCTGCGCTGGGCGCCGGTCTGGGCGTCGAGACGCCAGCCGAGACCGTGAACCGCGTGTGCGGGTCCGGACTCGCGGCGGTGGTTCATGCCGCGGAGGCTGTGGGCGCAGGGACGGCCCGGGCGATCGTGGCAGGTGGTACCGAATCGATGAGCAATGCACCGTACCTCCTTCGGGGCGCCCGGTGGGGTTACCGGCTGGGCCACGGCGAAGTGATCGACTCCATGTTGAACGAGGGGCTGACCTGTGCCATCGAGTCGTGCCACATGGGGCTGACAGCCGAAGAAATTGCGTCGAGGTTCGACATCTCGCGCGACGACCAGGACACGTTCGCAGCGGAGAGCCAGCAGCGGGCAGAGCGGGCAATCGCCGAGGGCCGGTTTGCCGACGAGATCGTCGCGGTTGACGTGCCGCAAAGGAAGGGCGACGCGATTCGAGTGACGACCGATGAGTACCCGCGGCCCGGCACGACAGCCGAGAAACTGAAGGGACTGAAGCCGGCGTTCAAGCAGGAGGGCGGCAGCGTGACGGCCGGGAACTCCTCAGGCATCAACGACGGGGCAGCGGCGCTCGTGGTGGCGACTGAAGAGTTGGCCAGCGAAGTCGGCCGGAAGCCGCTGGCGCGGATTCTGTCGTATGCGATCGCCGGCGTGGATCCGAAGGTGATGGGTATGGGGCCCGTGCCCGCGGTTCGGCGCGCGCTCGAACGCGCCGGACTCGATCTGGGGCAAATCGACCTGTTCGAATTGAACGAAGCGTTTGCCGCACAAGCACTGGCGGTGCAGCGCGAGCTCAGGCTGGATCCGGCGCGTGTCAACGTCAATGGCGGGGCCGTGGCGCTCGGCCATCCCATCGGTGCCAGCGGCGCCCGCATCCTGACCACGCTCATCTATGGTCTGCGCACCCGTCATCTGCGGTACGGCCTGGCGGCGCTGTGCATCGGCGGCGGCATGGGCATTGCCATGATCGTCGAGCGGAGCGACTAACGCGGCCTTCCACCGAGTCGAGCGTGCAGGCGCCCGTACCCGACCAGATTTTCATCGGACGTTCCGTGCTCGACGCGATCGCGCGTCATGCCCGCGACGAGGCGCCGAACGAATGCTGCGGGCTGCTGATTGGAACACTGCCGCATGTCGAGCTGAGCGTCCGGACGCGCAATCTCGAGTCGAGCCCAACCCGTTATCTCATCGATCCCCGCGATCATTTCGCGGCCATCAGGACAGCGCGCGCCATGTCCCACGGGGTAGTGGGCGCCTATCACTCTCACCCGGCCGCTCTGCCGGAGCCTTCGGCCAGAGACCTCCGAGAGGCCTTCGACGCGGCGTTTCTCTATGTGATCGTGTCGCTGGCCACGGACGCGGCCGAGCGTGACATCCGCGCCTGGCGCCTCGTGCGCGGGCGCTTCGACGAGGTCCGGCTTTTCGACTATCCTCCCTCGGCGTGACCCTGCTCAGTCGTCTGGCCATTCGCCTGTCGGCGTGGAGCCAGCGCTCGATTCCCAGCGCGTTCTCGATCGCCATTCTCCTCACGATGGTGACGTTCGGTCTCGCGCTCACCGCAGGCGGCGCAACGCCGCGGACGGTGGTCGTCGAGTGGGGCAACGGCTTCTGGACGCTGCTGCCTTTTGCGATGCAGATGTGCCTGGTCGTGCTGACGGGATATCTGGTCTCGACGGCGCCGCTGGTCGATCGCGCCTTCATGCGTCTGGCCACGCTCGCACGCACGCCGCGAACGGCGGTGGTCCTGATGGCGCTCATGTCGATGGGGCTTGCGTGGATTCACTGGGGCCTGAGCCTGGTGGGCTGCGCCATGCTCGTGGGTCATGTGGCCCGCGCCCAACCCAGAGTGGACTACCGACTGCTCGTGGCCGTCGCCTATTTCGGCATGGGCGCCACGTGGCACTCCGGTCTCTCGGCCTCGGCGCCGCTGCTCGTCGCAACACCTGGACATTTTCTCGAGTCCGAGATTGGCCTGATCCCCGTCACCCAGACGATCTTTCACCCCTTCAATCTCGTGCTGACGCTCATCGTCGTCGCCGTGCTGACGGTGATGGCCTGGGCGATGCATCCCTCAGCGCAGGACACGGTAACCGTCAGCGCCGAGGCGCTCGAGTCGATAGAGCGCCTCGAGCCGGCGGCCGAGCCGTCGTCCATGACGGGCCTCGCCCGTCTGGATCATGTGCCGTTGCTGAACCGTGTCATTGCGGCGTGTGGAGGGTTCTGGCTGCTCCACCACTTTGCCACGCGCGGGTTTCTCCTGACGCTCGACGTCGTGAACTTCGGGTTTCTCATGCTGGCCGTCGCGCTTCATGCCACGCCCTCGTCTCTCCTGGCGTCTGCAGAGCGGGGCAGCCGGCTGCTGAGCGGAGTGGTGCTGCAGTTTCCGTTCTACGCGGGAATGTACGGCGTCATTCAAGGCACGCGCCTGGCAGAGGTGCTGGGCAACTGGCTCGCCTCGATGGCATCTCCGCGGTGGTTTCCGCTGCTCTTGTATTGGTACTCAGGCCTGGTCAACTACTTCGTGCCGTCCGGAGGGTCGAAGTGGGCGATTGAGGCGCCGTATCTCGTCGATGCGGCCCATCGCCTCCACGTGAGCGTCGATCAGGTCGTGATCGCGTACGCCTGGGGAGATATGGCGACGGATCTGATTCAGCCGTTCTGGGCGCTTCCGCTGCTGGCCGCTGCTCGACTCGATTTTCGCGACATCATGGGATACGAGCTGCTGGTCTTTCTGGTGTACATCGCGATCGTGTCGGTGGCGTTTGCGCTGGTGCCGCTGCTCTGGTAGGGGAGGCGCGGTCGACGACGAGACGGCTAGTAGAATCCGTCGCGCAATCCGGGGCGGACTTCCACATTGATCGTCCCCGAAGTCATCACTCGTTCCTTGCGCTTCAGGCGCATCTGGATGCGATAGTTGCCGCCGGTGCGAAAGTTATGGATGATGGTAAAGCGACGACGAATCTCGCTCTTTCCGGCCTCGTACGGGGCGCAATCGAGCGTCGACTCCGACTTGGTGCCGTCACCCCAATCCCATTCGATGGTCGGGCAGTAGTAGTCCTCGTAATCGCTCGCACCGCCGCGCAGCTCTGCCGTGAAGGTGATGCGAGCCGGCGAAAATGCCAGCATCGGCGAGGCCTTTAGACTCAGATTGGGACGCCGGTCGTCCTTCTTTTCCGAGTCGTCCTTATCCTGCGGCGTCCCGCTCAGCGCAGCGACGGCGAATCCGACTCCGGCAACACATGAGAGAGGGCTGCGAAGCCAGGGCGAGATTTTCATGGTCCGTGCACCCGTGTGGCGCTGGAACCTCAAATTGTACCGCGCGCCGTGAGCCCCGGCAACGCCGTTTTCGCGATCCGTTCGATCTGCTCGGCCGATAGTTCCGCGGTGCCGGTGGTCAGAGCGGGCGCCGTGGCGCCAGCCGTTCTCCATCGGCGATAATCAAGCGATGTCCACAAAAGAGCGAATCTCGCCGATCGCCGTATCGTCGGCATCGCCGCGCGAGGCACGAGCCGACGTCCTCATCTCGCCAGTGTTTGAAGACTCTGACCTCGAGGGGCTCATTCAACTCGATGAGGCCACCGGGGGGGCGATTGGCCGGGCACGGGCCTCTCGAGAGCTTTCCGGAAAGTCTTTTGAGGTGTTTCTGACGCCGGTGACGGCCCAGGGCTGGTCGGCGGCCCGGGTGCTGCTGGTCGGCGCAGGCCCGCGAGCCGGCTACACCGTCGAGCATGCGCGGCGAGTGGCCACCGTCGGCGGCCTCGTGGCGCGCCGGCATCGGGCGCGATCCGTCGTGTTCTGGATGGGAGAAACCGGGGGCCCTGCCAGCCTGCCTGGCGAGCGGCTGCAAGCCATCGCCGAAGGTCTGACGCTGGCGGAGTTCGACCTGGGACGCTACAAGACCGGAGACCCCGACGTCACGAAGCTGGAAGAGGTCCAGATTCTGGCAAGGGATGGCTGGCTTCCGGATCGGATCTGGCAGAAGCCGCCCGTCGCGGGCGTGTCCTCGGCGAGTGCAGCAATCTCGCCCGGGCCCTCGCCGATGAGCCCTCGAACGTGCTCACGCCGCGGGCGCTGGCGGAACGCGCCATCGACATTGTCCAGGGCTCGGGCGTGGAGATCGAGGTGTTCGACGAGCGCCAGATCGAAGACTTGAAGATGGGATTACTGCTCGGCGTCGCGCGAGGAAGCGCCGAGCCGCCACGGCTGATCGTCATGCGGCACGAACCCGCTGGGGCGCCCACGGATCGTGTGCTCGGCCTGATCGGCAAGGGAATCACCTTCGACACTGGAGGAATCTCGATCAAGCCCGCCGATGGAATGGAGCGAATGAAGGACGACATGGCCGGGGGCGCCGCGGTGATTTGCGCGATGCGAGCCATCGGCCTTCTTGGGGCGCCACTTCGAGTGATCGGAGTCGTGCCGGCCACCGAGAACATGCCAGGCGGGCGCGCTCTCAAGCCGGGCGATGTGATCACGAGCGCCAGCGGGAAAACCGTGGAGGTCGTCAACACCGATGCAGAGGGACGGCTCGTGCTCGGCGACGCCATGTGGTACGCCCGTCAGCTCGGCGCGACGCACCTGGTGGACGTCGCGACTTTGACCGGGGCGTGTGTCGTGGCGCTGGGCAAGAGCACGTCTGGCCTCTTCGGGCGGCCCGACGCGTGGGTCGAGCACATCAGGCGAATTGCGAATCGCGCGGGCGATCGGTGCTGGCCCATGCCGACCTTCGACGACTACCGCGAACAGCTCGACAGCGAGATCGCCGACATGATGAACGTCGGTGGCCGGCCGGCCGGAGCGATCACGGCCGCCATGTTCCTCAAGGAATTCAGCGGCGACCTGCCGTGGGCGCATCTGGACGTCGCGGGAACTGCCTGGGCAGACGACGCGAAACCCTATCAGCCCAAGGGGGCCACGGGGGTCGCCGTGCGCACGTTGGCGGAGCTCGCCTTTACGGCAGGGGATTGGCCCGCATGACCTCGCCGGTCTGGCTGCTGCAGCCGCCCAGCTCGCCCATCATCGTCCGGGTGCTGGACCCCGACGATAGCGAGACGTTCAATTTTGCGCATGTCCTGGTCCAGGCGCTGGGACTGAGCGGCGCTCTCATTCTCGCCGCCGTGGCGCTCGGCGTGATCATCGGCGCCGTGTTCATCGGCCTCAGCTGGCTTCGCGCGCGTTCCGGCGAGGACGCCGAGACAGCCTCCCTCAGCATTACCTCGCCGCGGTCGGAGCGCTGAGCTTCAGGGCTTGGCCCCTCCGATCCCACCACTGGCTACGGTTGGGGCCCGCTTCAGCGCACGCTGATAGCGCGTGATGCCCTCGAGCAGCGCATCCGCAATGCGCTGGCGATATGCCGTGCTGCGAAGCAGCTGGGCTTCCTGTCTGTTCGTCACGAACGCCACTTCGGCCAGGACACTTGGCATCGCGGCGCCGATCAGGACGACGAAGGGGGCCTGCTTCACGCCGAGGTCGCGGAGCTCCTTGTTATGTGTGCGCAGGCGATCAGTCATTGAGCGCTGAACGTAGGTGGCAAAGTCGCGCGACTCGTCGACTTTGTTGTTCAGCGCGATGGCTCGCACGATGTCGGGCAGGCTGTTCATGCTGGCGCCCGAGGCCGAGTTCTCGCGCGCCGCCACGGCAGCAGCCTCGGAACTGGAGGCAAAATTGAGGAAATAGGTTTCGACGCCCCGTGCGCGCTCGTTGCGACTGGCGTTGGCGTGAATCGAGAGAAAGAGGTCCGCGCCTTCGCGGTTGGCGATTGCCGTCCGTTCTTCGAGCGGAACGTAGACATTCGACCGTCGCGTCAGGATGACCTCGACGCCGGGAATCTTCAGCAGGCGCTGTTCGAGCTTCAACGCCACATCGAGCACGAGCTCGGATTCGGTGACACCCCGGGCGGAGGCGCCCGGGTCGTGACCGCCGTGGCCGGGGTCGATGACGATGCGCGAGATGCTCAGGCCAAGCTGACGGGCGAGCGAGAACCCGCCGCGAAGATTCGTCGACGGCGCCGCTGGCGCGAGCGTGGTGTCGCTGGGCGCCTTGGCGGCCGGCAGCGGCTGGCGATCGGCGGCCGGCGGAGTCGACGAGTGCTCCACGGCACTCGGGTCCGGCAACGGCGCCGTGCCCGTGACGGGGGCGCTTGCCGCCGGAGGCACGGGCGAGGGCTCACCGCGGAGCTCCTCGGGTGAGGTCTCCACGACGGTCACCGCTCGCGGCGCCGGAATCGGCGTGGCCGCCGGCGCCTCAGCCATCGGACGCGACGCGGGCTCCAGCGAGCCGCCGCGCTGACAGTCAATGACGAGCCGATACGGGTTGTACAACGGATACACGCTGTAACTGACGATCCCGTCGAAATCGAGAACCACGCGGGTGACAGTATTCGGGTGCCGGCCAACGCGAATCTGCCGAACCATGTCGCTGTCGTAGCGCAGGACCACGTCGGTGAGCCCGGACGAGGGTCGTGCACCGGCCAGGTCGAGGAACATCCGTGAAGGGGCGGGAAGGCGCTCGTCGCGATACGCGACCTCGCGGTCCAGCTCCACCACGACCCGCACGATGTCGGGCATCACGATGCGTTGAATCGTCTGTATGACGGCAGGCGTGGTCGAGCCCGGCACGGGAGGCGGATTGGTGGTGCGGGGTCGCTCAACGGCGGGTGTACCCGACGCGGCCACACGCGCCACCGGCGCGGACGACGGGGCGATCGTAGTACCGGCATTCCGCACCGCCGGCGGGGCTGACGTCTTCTCCAGCTGCGCGAGCTGATCCCTGACCTTGGGCATGAGCGAACTGGAGGGGTAGCCCGCGCGCAGATCCCGGAGCAGCCGCACGGCCGTGCGTTGATCGCGGGGATTTTCGAATCGCTCGAACGCGGTCAGTGCGAGTCCCGATCCCTGCCACAGCGCGTTGTCGCTGTAGCCGCTGCCTGGAAATCTACGAACGACGCGCTCGTAGCTCGTCACAATCGTCAGGATCTCGGTCCGCGTGACCTGCCGTCCGCGATCGAGCTGACTGCGGACGGTCTCCTCGCGGGCGAGCGCCGACTCGTACATCACGCGAGCCGACTGCGCCTCGGCCGGCGACGGCCACAGACAGGCGACGACTGCAACGACAGCGGCCTGGCGATAAAACGTGCGGACGGACATAACCGCGGCTCCCTGAACTATCGATTCGGTGTCCACGGCGGACCGAGACGCCGGCTCGTGGACCGTCAACGTAACTGACTGTCGACTTCGTCGAAATAGTGCCGGTCGACCAGCACCTCGCGCGGCTTGCCGCCGGCTGCGGCTGACACGAGGCCTTCGGCTTCCATCATGTCGACAAGACGCGCCGCGCGGCTGAAGCCGATGCGGAGCCTCCGCTGCAAATACGAGATGGACGCCTGGCCGCTCGACACGACGATGCGCGCGGCCTCGTCGTACAGATCGTCCTTGTCCATTTCGATGGTGTCGGGTCCCTTTTCCTCGACCGTGATGCTCTCGTCGTAGACAGGCTTGCCCTGCTTGCGGAGGAAGCTGGCCACGCGCGCGCTCTCCTGCTCTGAGATGTACGGCCCATGCACCCGGATGAGCCGCGACGATGCCGGCGGCAGATAGAGCATGTCGCCCTTGCCGAGCAGCTGCTCCGCACCGTTGGCGTCGAGAATCGTGCGCGAGTCCGTCTTCGACGACACACGGAACGAGATGCGCGCCGGCAGGTTGGCCTTGATGAGCCCGGTGATGACGTCAACCGACGGTCGCTGCGTGGCCAGGAGCAGATGGATGCCAACGGCGCGGGCCATCTGCGCGAGCCGCGCGATCGACTCTTCGACCTCGTTGCTCGCGACCATCATGAGATCGGCCAGCTCATCGATGACGACGACAATGTAGGGAAGCGGTTTGAGCGGCTCGCCCTCACGACTCTCATCGAGCGGCTGCCGCGCGTTTCGATTGAATTGCTCGATGTTCCGCACACCCTCGGCCGCCAGCGTCTTGTAGCGCTCCTCCATCTCGCGGACGGCCCATCTGAGCGCATTGGCCGCCTGCTTGGGATCGACGACCACGGGCGTCAGCAGATGGGGGATGTCCTCGTAGACGCCCAGCTCGAGCCGCTTGGGGTCGATCATGATGAGGCGCACCTCTTCAGGCGTCGCGCGGTACAGGATGCTCGTGAGCATGGCGTTCAACGCGACGGACTTGCCGGCGCCGGTCGAACCCGCGATGAGCAGGTGGGGCATCGTGGCCAGATCGGTCACGAACGGCTCACCGTGGATCGTCTTGCCCAGCGCCAGCGTCAGCTTCGACGTGGCGCGCCGATAGAGCTCCGACTCGAGCAGCTCGCGCAGAGAAATAGGTTCGCGCGACCGATTCGGAATCTGGATACCGACCGTCGACTTGCCCGGGATGCGATCGATCAGCACCGACTCGGCCTGCATGGCGAGAGACAGATCGTCGGCGAGCCCCGTGATCTTGCTGTACTTCACGCCCGCATCGGGCTTGAACTCGAAGGTCGTGACGACGGGGCCCGGATGAATCTGCACGACGGCACCCTCGACGGCGAACTCCCGGCACTTCTCTTCGAGCAGGCGTGCGTTCTCCATGAGCTCGCGCTCGTCGATCTTGTGCTCGATGCGCGGCGAGTCGAGCAGCGACTGCGGCGGGAGCGCGTACGCACCCGCGAAACGGCGTTCGACTGGGGTCGAGCTCGGCGGCGGCTCCAGATCGAGCGGCAAGGGCGGTGTGACGACTGGCGGACGGCTTCGCTTCGGAACCGCAGCCTGAACCGTCGCCGCCGGTGGTGCTTCCCGCGCGGGGCGTGGAGGGGCCTCGGTGGGCGTCGGCGGCATTTTCACGGACACGACGGGCGGCCCGTCGTTGGGCTGACCGCCGGCGCGGCGCGTGTGCTTGGCGATCACTTCACGACGCTGCTGCTCGCGGCGCCGTTCTTCCTTCCAGTCGCCGAACGCGCGGCGCGCCCCGGACCACGCCGCCGCCAGCCCGTGCACCGTCGCCGCGAAGAGGCGGCCGAGCGACAGCTGGGTCGACAGAATGACCGCCAAAGACAGGACCGTCAGAATGACGATGATCGAGCCCGTGCGATTCAAGTAGTCCGACAGTATCCCGGCGAGCCAGTCGCCGAGGTAGCCTCCCGGGCGGAACGAGCGGTTCGAGGCATCGAGAGGTCCGAACACCAGGCTCAAGAACGCGCTCACCGCCCCGAACATCAGGCTGACGCCCAGCACTTTGCTGTAGACGGCGTCCAGGGCGCGGCACCAGAAATAGTGCCAGCCGATGACGGCGACACTTGCCGGAATGAGGAACGAGGAATAGCCCAGGAGCTGGAACGACAGCTCCGCCAGAAACGCTCCGACGCGGCCCACGAAATTGACGGGCGCGGCCTCGCTGCCGGTGGTGAAGAACCAGACGGGGTCGGTCGGCTCGTAGGTCGTGAGGGCAATGAGCCAGATGAGCGCGGCCGCAAAGAGGGCCACGCCGAAGAACTCGCTCAAGCGACGGGAAAGTGTGGCGCCCGACACGCGTCAGATCTCCATGACGATCGGCAAGACGAGCGGGCGGCGGCCCGATCGCTTGCGGAAAAAACGGCGCAGCTCGATGCGGATCCGTTCCTTGATCAGTCCCTGATCGGTGCGTTCTTCGACCTTGGCGCTCTCGATGACCTCGGCGACCAGCCGCGCACCGTCCCGAAGAAGCCCGTCGGTCTGCGCGCCGGTGACGAAGCCGCGTGCGATGACGTCCGGTGTCCCTTCGAGCCCGCCCGTCTGCTTGTTGATGCCGACGACCGGCACGACCAGTCCGTCCTGCGCCAGATGCCGCCGATCGCGCAGGACCTCGTCGCCTACTTCGCCGGTGCCGGTGCCGTCGATCAGGATGCGTCCAACGCTCACCCGATCGGCAATGCGGCCGCTTTCCCGGTCGAACTCGAGCACGTCCCCGTTCTCCGCCAGCAGCACCGTGAGGCGCGGTCACCCCCGAGGTCAGGCGCTCGGCCACGCGCGCATGGCGCGCCAGCTGCCGGTACTCGCCATGGATCGGCACGAAATAGCGCGGACGCACGAGCGACAGCATGAGCTTCAGCTCCTCTTCGCTGCCGTGCCCGGAAACATGCACGTGCTTGAGCCCCTCGTGGATCACCTCGGCGCCGCGTCTGGCGATGTGGTTGATCATTCCTCCGATGGCTTTTTCATTCCCCGGGATGGCACGTGCCGAGAACACCACGGTGTCGCCAGGTCCCATTTTCACGTGGCGGTGATCGTCGATGCTGATGCGGGCCAGCGCGGAGTTCGGTTCGCCCTGCGATCCTGTGGTGATGCACACGACCTCGCCCGGCACACGATCGGACACCTCGCTGTCGCGGATCAGGACGCCTGGCGGGATCGACAGATATCCAAGACGTTGCGCGATCGCGGAATTGTCGATCATGCCGCGGCCGACAAACGCCACCTTACGGCGGAACCGCGCGGCCAGATTCACGAGAATCTGCATCCGGTAGATGCTCGACGCGAACGTGGTGACGATCAGCTTGCCGCGCACATTCGCGAAGATTTCCTCGAAGGCGTCGACCACGTCCAGATCCGACCCCGTGAACCCGCGTCGATCGATATTGGTGCTGTCGCCGAACAGCGCGAGTACCCCCGCGCGCCCGAGCTCGGCGAAGCGATGAAAATCGAAGTGCTCGCCGTCGATGGGCGTCTGATCGATCTTGAAGTCGCCCGTGTGGACGAGGGTCCCGACCGGACTGTGAATGGCCACCGCAACGCAGTCGGGCATGCTGTGGGTCACCCGAATGAACTCCACCTCCAGCTCGCCGATGCGTACCCGATCGCGGGGCTTGACTCGGACGAGCCGGCTCTCGGCTTCGAGGCCATGCTCCCGGAGCTTCTGTGCCACGAGCTCCAAGGTCAGCGGCGTGCCGTAGATAGGCCCGTCGACGTACGGCAGCACGTGCGGCACGGCGCCGATGTGGTCTTCGTGTCCGTGCGTCAGCACGAGCGCCTGTGGCCGACGACCCTCGGCCTGCAAATAGGAAAGGTCCGGGATGACGAGATCGACGCCCAGTAGATCCGGTTCGGGAAACATCACGCCCGCGTCGATGACAACGGTGGTCGCCCCGCAGGTGAGCGCCATCATGTTCATGCCGAACTCGCCGAGACCGCCAAGGGCGACGACACGCACCGTCGCATCAGTGGCCGGAGCGCCAGGGGCGGCCGTCATCGCTCACGCCTCGACGCGCGCACGACGACTCCAGTGTCGTGACGGGCAACACGACCGGAAACAGTGATCGAGGTGGTGCGATACATCCAGCCGGATCGGACGAGCTCCCGGATACAGGTCAAACGAGTCCGACCGTCGCACAAGCGTCGGCTGCTCGGTAGGGCAGCGGCTCCACACGCCGGGGCGCGGGGAGTCGCCTCAGGCTGCTGGGAAGAGCCTGTGACGGGGCGGGTTGCAGAAACTATCGGCGCGGGACCGTCCGGGAAAGAGAGGGCCGTGATCTCTGACGCCGATCCGGCGAGACTATAGCACAGGCGGCCCGGCCTGTACAGCCAGCAGCTCCGTAAGTCGCGTCAGGTCAGCAAGCTCCAGTGTCTCCGGCCGTTGCCGCGGGTCGAGGCCTGCTTCGGCGATGAGCTTGGTGACGTCGCGGCCGCGCCCGAGCCCGGGATCGCGCAGCAGGGTTCCGATCATCTTGCGCCGCTGACTGAAGAGCCGGCGGACGAGCCGTTCAAAGGCTACAGGGTCGGCCGCGCCCAGCTCGGGAGCGTGAAAGGTCAGCCGCACGAGCGCCGACGCCACCCGTGGCATCGGCCGGAAGGCGCCCGGCGGCAGCGTGAGCAGGGGAGTGACGCGTGCGACCGGGGCCGTCAGCACCGACAGGACGCCATACGTCTTCGTTCCGGGCCGGGCCGCGAGCCGCTCGGCGACCTCGCGCTGCAGCATCAGGGTGGCATCCGTGATCGGGCGCCTGTCGCGCGCCAGAGACAGCAATCGGAAAAGGACAGGCGTCGAGATGTAGTAGGGCAAGTTGCCCACGAGACGGAGCGCTCCATCCGTAGCCCGGGAAGCCAGCTCGCCCAGATCGACATCGAGCACGTCCGCGGTGAGGATCTCCAGGTTCGGAATGCGAAGAGCCCGCAGAGAGGCAGAAAGATCGCGGTCGATTTCGATGGCGACAATTCGGGCGCCGGATGCGGCAAGCGGCACGGTCAACGCGCCGCGACCCGGTCCAACCTCGATGAAGACATCGCGCGGTGAGGGATTGATGGCGGTGACGACCTTGGCCGCCCACTGTGGTTCGAGAAAGTGCTGACCGAACCGCTTTCGCGGCCTGGGCGCGTGTCTCGTCATCGATCGGTCGCTCCCCGATCTTCGTCCCATTGACGCCAGTAGCGATCCTCGATGGCTTCGATTTCTTCCTCGCTCATGCCGAAGTAGTGACCAACCTCGTGAATGAGCGTTTCGCCGATCGTGCCGACGATCTCATCCTCGTCGTCCGAGGATTCCTCAATCGGGCGCTGATACAGGGTGATGCGGTCCGGCAAGGTGTTGCCAAAATCCCAGCTGCGAGACGGAAGAGGGGTGCCGTGGTAGAGGCCGAGCAGGGTGTCTGGCGGCTCTATCTCCATCTGGGCGAGGAGCTCCGGGGAAGGAGCGTCTTCCACCACCACCGCGAGATTCTTCATCTGCCGGCGGAACTCGGGCGGAATGGAGTCGAGGGCCTGAGCGACGAGACGCTGGAAAGCCGCGCGCGTCATGGGTGTTGAACTCGGGTTGTCGTAGCTGCGGCGATCGGCTATCGCTCGCGCCTGTTTCGCGCCCGCTTGCTGCCCGCGCGCGTCGGAGCCGCCGCGCTTCGTCCCTGACGTCTCGGAGTGACGCGGCCGGATCGATAGAACCGGCAATCGGCGCGCACCGCGCAGCGGTCGCAAAGAGGGCGCGGTCGGCACACCCGCCGTCCGTGCAGGATGAGCGTATCAGAGGCGACGATCCATTCCTCAGCCGGCAGTGCTTTGCACAACTGGGTTTCGACGATTTCGGGGTCGGCACCGCTGGCGAGGCCGATACGGTTGGCGACCCGCAGAACGTGTCGGTCCACCGGGAGCCCCGCGACCCCCAGCGCATGACCCAGCACGACGTTCGCGGTCTTGCGGCCGACACCGGGTAGTGCCACCAGATCGTCCATCGACGCGGGCACTTGTCCGCCATGACGCTCCACCAGCGCGCGAGCCATGCCGGTGATGGACCGCGCCTTGGCGCGGAAGAAACCCGTCGACAGGATGAGGGGCTCGATCGTTTCGGCTCTGGCGGCCGCCAGTGAGGTGGCGTCCGGGTACTTCGCAAAGAGATTCGGCGTGACGAGATTCACGCGCTGGTCGGTGGATTGCGCGGAGAGAATCGTGGCGACGAGCAGCTCGAACGGGGTGCGATAGTGCAGCTCGGTGTCGGCGCCCGGATGCTGTCCCATCAATTTGTGGACGATGACCCGGACCTCGGCCGGTTTCATGACTCGGGGTCAGTGCACCGGGCCTTTGGTCCAGCCGACGTTGGAGTACGAGTCCGAGTAGACGCGCATGTGTTCCTGGAGCGCGGCAATCAGGCTCGGCACGAACTGGACCGGCACGACGATGCGACTGCGGATCGGTGCACGCACGACGTGCTCGGCTTCCGCGTCGCGAACTTCCTTTTCGCTGAGCGGCATGACCTCGCAGAACGTCAACGTGAAGTCGAACGGTGTGTGCGCAATGGCGCAGAAGTTTGCGTAGGTGCGCGGCTCGGTCGAGGTTTCGTCGGGTACGATGGTGAAGTTGATCTGCTTGTGCGGTTCGGTCATTGACGAGCCTCGTCTCCAGTGCTTCGTACTTCAGTACTTCCGCATCACACCAACGACCACGCCCTGCACCTGAACGCGCTCGGCGTCGAGCAGCAGCGGCTGCATGGCCGGGTTCGCTGGCTGCAGGCGAACGCGGCCGTTGTCGCGATAGAGCTTCTTGAGCGTGACGTCCGAGCCCTCGACGAGCGCAATGACCATTTCGCCATCGCTCGCCGTCTTGCGATCCTCGACAATGACGAAATCGCCATCCCTGATCTGTTCGTCGATCATCGAATCGCCCCGCACGCGCAGCACGTAGGTATCTCGCCGGGTGACCAAATCTTCGGGGACCGCGATGGTCTCGGCAGTCGTGATGGCCTCAATCGGCGCCCCGGCGGCCACATACCCGAGCAGCGGCAGCTCGACGGCGCGTCCGCCGGTGCGCGTCGGGATCACTTCGACCGAGCGGCTGCGGTTCCACGCCCGCTTGATGAATCCCTTGTCCTGGAGATTCGTGAGGTGCTTGTGCACGGTGGCGAGCGACGAGAGGCCGAAGCGCCGGCCGACTTCTTCCAGGCTCGGCGCGTAGCCGTGCTGCTGGATGAACTCGTTGAGATAGTCGAGGATCTCGCGTTGGCGTTTCGTGAGTGGTAGCACCGGGCCTCCTCTAAGGCGGCGCACCGCGGACTGGCAGCGCGCGGAAGGCGAGCAACGGAGCCGTTCGAGCGGTGGCGATGTTATGCAAAGAAAAGGCGAAAGTCAAGCGTTCGATCGACGCGCCGACGAAGAGGTCGAAACGCGGATCGCCGCGCCCGAGTCGCGCACGCGAAGAATCGCCGGATCTGTCGCGTCGCTATAATCGGACGCCGTGCGGATCCCGTTTGCGATTCCGCCTCGCGGGGAGCGCCCGTTCGACGTGGTCGGCTTCGGGTTGAACAGCGTCGATCTCATTGCGGTCGTCGATGAGTATCCCGCCCCGGACAGCAAGCATCCCCTGAAAAGCTTGACGCGATTGCCTGGCGGTCAGGCGGCGACGGCCATGGTGGCGTGCGCCCGCCTCGGATGGAAGAGCCGGTACATCGGCCGCTTCGGCGGTGACGAGCCCGGCGCGCTTGGACGCGAAAGCCTTGTTCGCGAAGGCGTCGACGTGTCGGCCGCCGCCACTGTCGCGGGCGCCACCAATCAGATGGCGATTGTTCTCGTCGATGCGAAGACTGCGCAGCGAACAGTGCTGTGGCAGCGGCATCCCGGGCTCAAGATGACCGCCGCCGATGTGGACGCGCGCGAAGTCTGCACGGGCCGCGTCCTGCTGGTCGATTGTCATGAGACCGAAGCGGCGACCCAGGCGGCCAGGCTCGCCCGCGAGGCGCGGATGGTCACCGTGATCGACGTGGAGAAGGTCCGCCCCGGCATCGACAAGCTCCTCCGAGAAATGACGATCATTATCGCGTCGGCCTCGTTTCCGGCTCAAATGACGGGTCGCGCGGGCGTTGGCGAGGCGCTGGTCGCGCTCGCGCGCGAGTTCCCCGGCGCGGCAGTAGTTGCCGTCACGCTGGGTTCGGACGGCAGTCTGGCTTTGTCTGAAGGACGCGAGATCCGAACGCCCGGGTTCCGGGTCGAGGCCGTCGATACCACCGGCGCCGGGGATGTATTCAGGGGCGGCTTCATCGCGGCCTGCCTGGCCGAGCACGCGCCCGGCGACCTGCGACACGTGCTGCGCTATGCGAACGCCGTCGCGGCGCTCAAATGCCGGCGTCTGGGCGCACGTGACGGCATTCCGCGCGCGGATGAGGTAAACGATCTCCTCCGCGCGCAACCGGCCTCGTAACAACCTCGGGCCGACGGGGCAGGCGCACCCGTGGTACACTTTTCGCTGGTGCCCACGAAGCGTGCCTCGCGGAGGTTTCGATGCGAACTGCAGTCGGCGCATTCCTCGGTGTGGTGTGTGTCGCCGTCGTGGCGGCTCAGTCCCGTCCGCCCACCAAAGAAGACGCCGCGTCGATGCGGATCAAGATGGACCAGATCCACGCCAACGCCGAGGCCGGGAAGTCGCCCGTGCGGACCACCATCACCGAGCGCGAATTGAACGCCTTTCTGCTCTTCGACTCCAAGAACATCCCCAAGGGAGTCGAGCAGCCCTCCATCACCATGATGGGTGGGGGGCGCCTGACCGCGCAGGCCGTCGTCAATCTCGACAACGTGCGCGGCGAAAGCTCGGGTGGGTTGCTGAACCCGATGCGGCTGCTCACGGGCCGCTTGCCGGTCTCCACCACGGGCACCCTGCGGTCCGGTGGCGGCTCGGCCCGGTACGAGCTCGAGTCCGCGCAGGTTTCCGGCGTGACCGTACCGAAGAGCGTGCTGCAACAGGTTCTGAGCTACTACTCGACGAATCCCGAGAATCCAAACGGCCTCAGCCTCGACGAGCCGTTCCCTCTGCCCGCACGGATCGACCGCGTGGAGATCAACAAGGGCGAGGCGGTGGTCGTCCAATAGCCGCCTCGTCTCGACGCGGCGCGTGGTCGGGACGCCTGACGTGAGGGCACCCTAGTGGCAGACTCCTCCCGCCACGCGACGTCGGATCCGCTCGCCACCCCGTTGCAGTTTCTGAAAGGCGTTGGACCCCGCCGGGCAGCCGATCTCGCGCACGTTGGCCTCTCCACGCTCGAGGACCTGCTCTATCGCTTCCCGATCCGGTACGAAGACCGGAGCCGCCTGAAGTCGATCGCGGCGCTGAGTCCCGGCGAGGCCGTCGCGATCTCGGGCGAGATCATCAGTGCCGGCCTGCGGTTTACGCGACGTCCGGGGTTCAAGATTTTCGAAGCGCTCATCCGCGACGCCAGCGGGACGGTCCGCGCCACTTGGCTCAACCAGCCGTTCCTGCGCGATGTGTTGAAGCCGCACCTTCAGCTGGTGCTCTATGGGACGGTGGGGCTGCGCCCGTCGGGTGGCCTCGAACTCCTCAATCCGCAATACGAGCCGATCGATGCCGAAGACGGCGAGACCGTTCATACCGGCCGGATTGTCCCGATCTACGAGAAGACCGGCAGCCTGACGCCCAAGCTTCAGCGGCGTCTCGTGTTCGATGCGCTTCAGCGGCTGCCGGGCGACCTCGACGATCCCCTGCCGCCAGATATACGTGCACGCCTCGAGCTGCCCGATCGATTCACCGCGTTGTGGCGGACGCACTTCCCGGAGTCGGACACGGACGTGAGTGTGCTGAACGGCTTCAGGACGCCGGCGCAACGCCGGCTGATCCTGGAAGAGTTCTTTCTCTTCCAAACCGGCCAGCTGCTGCGTCGGCGGGCGTCTGAAAGCGAACGAAAGGGCGTGCCCGTGCGCGTGGACGATCGCGTACGCGCCGCGGCGCGAGAGGTGCTGCCTTTCAAATTAACCGGGGGGCAGAAGCAGGCGCTCAAGGAGATCGTGGAGGACATGCAGCGCCCGTGGCCGATGAATCGTCTCCTGCAGGGTGATGTGGGATCGGGCAAGACCATCGTCGCGCTCATCGCTGCGCTCGTGGCGATGGAGAACGGACTGCAGGTCGCGTTCATGGCGCCGACGGAGATTCTCGCCGAGCAGCACTTCCTCACTATCCGCCAGCTGCTCGCGCGTTCGCGCTTCACGGTGGCGCTGGCCACCGGTGCGCTGCCGGCGGCAGAGCGCCGCGAGATGCTGACGGCACTCGGTACCGGCGATATCAGCCTCGTCGTGGGTACGCACGCGCTCGTTCAGGAGGACGTCGCCTTCAGCGCGCTTGGGCTCGTCGTGATCGACGAACAGCATCGGTTTGGCGTGCTTCAGCGCGCGACGCTGAGGTCGAAGGGCCTTCATCCCGACGTGCTCGTCATGACGGCCACGCCAATTCCCAGGACGCTGGCATTGACCTCGTACGGCGATCTCGACGTGTCGGTCATCCGCGAGTCGCCGCCGGGCCGTCTCCCCGTGAAAACCACCGTCAAGCCCGATTCGCGTCGCGAAGAAGTCTGGCGCTTCGTTCAAGCAGAACTGGATCTCGGGCGTCAGGCCTACATCGTCTATCCGCTCGTCGAGGAGTCGGACAAGATCGATCTCAAGGCCGCCACCGAGATGGCCGATCACCTGGCGGCCGAGGTGTTCCCTCAGCACCGCGTCCTGCTCCTGCACGGACGGATGCCGCAGGACGCCAAGGATCGTGTCATGCGCGCCTTCGCCTCGGGCGATGCGCACGTGCTGGTGTCGACGACGGTCATCGAGGTCGGCGTTGACGTGGCGAATGCCTCGGTCATTCTGGTGGAGCATGCCGAACGCTTCGGGTTGTCGCAGCTGCATCAGCTGCGGGGCCGGGTCGGTCGAGGGCCGTATCAGTCCTACTGTCTGCTGTTGTATCAGGCGCCGCTCTCCGAGCAGGCGCGCGGCCGGCTGGCGGCCATGACCGAGACCACCGATGGCTTTCTCGTCGCCGAGCGTGATCTGGAACTGAGGGGCCCGGGAGATTTTTTTGGCACGCGGCAGTCGGGCGTGCCCACGTTGCGGATCGGCGACCTGCTCCGCGATCGCGACCTGATGGAGACCGCGCGTCTCGAAGCCGCGGCCTTCCTGGAGCGGACGCCGGCGAGTCATCCGCTGTTCGAAATGGTCCGCCGCGTCTGGCCCGCGCGGTTCGGTCTGGTCGGGGTGGCGTAGCGTGAGGATCATCGCGGGAGCCTTCAAGGGCCGCCGCCTGGCGGCGCCGCGATCACAGGACATCCGACCGACGTCCGACAAGCTGCGTGAGACGTTGTTCAATGTGATCGCGTCGCGCGTGTCTGAAGCGCGGGTGCTCGATCTTTTCGCGGGAACTGGCGCGCTCGGTCTCGAGGCGTTGAGCCGCGGAGCCCGGCATGTCACGTTCGTCGAGCGCGATCCGGCGGCGATCGCCCTGATTGCGGAGAACGTCGCGCGCTGCGAAGCGACAGACCGCTGTGCTATCATCCGCGGCAGCGTGGAGCGGGCCGCCAAACGCATGGGGAGCGAGTTCGATCTCGTGCTGGCGGATCCGCCGTATACCTGCACCAGCGCCGGGCAGCTCGTTGGGTCGTTCGCGTCGCTGCTGGCACCCGGCGGTCTGCTCGTCCTGGAGCACGCGCGGCGGGCCGGGGCGCCCGAGCATCTCGGCAACTTGACGCGCACTCGCACCGTCGTTTCCGGCGAGAGCGCCCTTGCGCTGTACTCGCGCGCAGCACCGGATGCGGCAAGCGATGAGCATGCAGACTGAGAACACGGGCGGAGGACGACACCGACCGCGGCTGGCCGTCTACCCCGGATCGTTCGATCCGCTGACCAATGGCCACGTCGACATCATCCTCCGCGGCGCGCGCATCTTCGATCGGATCATCATTGCGATCCTGGTGAACGCGGAGAAGGAGCCGCTGTTCAGCATGGCCGAGCGCGTCGCCATCGCCCGCGAGGTGTTTCGGGAATCGCCGAACGTCGAAGTGGATACCTTCGACGGCCTGCTCGTGGAATACGTCGCCAGTCGCAAGGCGAACGTCATTGTGCGAGGGTTGCGGGCGATTTCGGATTTCGAATTCGAGTTTCAGATGGCGCTGATGAACCGACGGCTCGAGCCGGAAGTCGAGACGGTGTTCATGATGCCCGCCGAGCAGTACACCTACATCAGCTCGCGCCTGATCAAAGAGGTCGTGGCGCTGGGCGGCAGCGTCCGGGGGCTCGTCCCCGGGCTCGTCGAAGAGCGGTTGGGGCAGAAGCGGACCGGGACCGGAGGAACGACATGAACGTGTTGGCCGATCGGATGTCGCGGATTGCGGCGTCGCCCACTCTGAAGGTGTTGATGGAAGCCGAGCGTCTGCGCCGTCAGGGCGTGGACATCGTGGATTTGGGTGCGGGGGAGCCGGACTTTCCCACACCGGAGAATGTGAAAGACGCCGCACGACGCGCCATCGATCAGAACTTCACCCGCTACACGGCGGCCGCGGGGATCGTGGAGCTGAAACAGGCCATTTGTCAGCGCTATGCCACCGACTACGGCGTCCAGTACGAAGAGTCCGAGACCATCGTCACGGCGGGAGGCAAGCAGGCGCTCTTCAACGTGGCGCTGGCGCTCTTCGGCCCGGGCGACGAGGTCATCACTCATGCCCCGTGCTGGCCGACGCTGGTGGAACAGATCAAGATGGCGGACGCGCGCCCGGTGCTCGTGCATACGCGCGCCGAGGAAGGGTTTGCGATTCACGCGGCGCCCATCCTCGAGGCCGTGACGCCCAGGACGCGCGCAATCATCATCAACTCGCCGTGCAATCCGACGGGCGCGCTGATGTCCGAGTCGGAGCTCGAGACGCTGGTGGACGGCGTGGAGCGGCAGGGCATCTACATCATCATGGACCTCTGCTACGAGCGCCTGATCTACGAGCCCGTGCCCCACAATCTGCCCGGCGTGCTGGTAAGGAGGCTGCGCGATCGGGCCGTGCTCACGGGGTCGGCGTCGAAGACGTACGCCATGACCGGTTGGCGCTGCGGCTGGGCGATCGCACCCGCCAAGGTCGTCGCCGCGTGTAATGCCATTCAAAGTCATACCACGTCGAACGTGGCCTCCATCTCCCAGAAGGCGGCCGTCGAGGCCCTGACGGGGCCGCAGGAGTCGGTGACGGCCATGCTCGACGAGTACCGCGTGCGTCGCGATCGGCTGCACGAATGGCTCACCGAGGATTCGCGCATCGAAATCGTCAAGCCCGGTGGGGCGTTTTACATGTTCCCGCGAATCAACGAACTGCTGTCGCCCTCGGACGTGCGCACGTCGGCCGACTTTGCGCAGGCGCTGCTCGACAAGGCGCGCGTGGCGCTCCTCGCCGGCGAAGCATTCGACGCACCGGGATACCTGCGGCTGTCCTACGCGACGTCGCTCGACCGTCTCAAAGAGGGCGCCACGCGCATTCTGGAGTTCGCCAGGAGCCTCACCGCGTCGTCACCGGCCTGACCCGGGCCTCCGATGCTCAGCGCATCGTTCGTGGGCGAGATCGAGAGGATCGCCGGATCGGTCTTCGTGCGGCGTGATCGGGAGGCGCTCGTCGCCTACGGGCGCGATGCCTATCACCTGTCTCACGCGCCCGACCTCGTCGTCTTGCCGGGGAATGCCATCGAGATTGCGGCGGTTGCGCGTGCCTGCCACGAGTCGCGCGTGCCGTTGGTTGTACGCGGTGGGGGCACAGGCTATACCGGCGGAGCGGTCCCGATACGCGGCGGCGTCGTCATGTCGGTCGAACGCCTCGATCGGATTCTCACCATCGACGAGGACAATCTGCTCGCCGTCGTCCAGCCGAACGTCGTGACGGGCGCGCTCCAGGACGCCGTCGAGCGCGTCGGCCTGTTCTATCCGCCCGACCCCGCGAGCCTGCAGCGCTCCGCGCTGGGCGGCAACGTCGCCGAATGCGCGGGCGGTCCTCGGGCATTCAAGTACGGCACGACCAAGCGGTACGTGCTCGGCCTTCAAGCGGTGCTTCCTACCGGAGAAATCATTCGCACCGGGTCGAAGGCCGTGAAGAACGTGGTGGGCTACGACCTGACGCAGTTGCTGGTCGGGTCGGAAGGGACGCTCGCGATCTTCACCGAAATCGTGGTGCGCCTGGTGCCGAAGCCTCCGGTACAGGCGACGCTTCGCGCCACGTTCAGAAACATCGGCGATGCCGTCGAAGGGGTGAGCCAGCTGATTCGCGACCGTGTCATTCCGTCGGCGCTGGAGATCGTCGATGCCGACTGCCTGTCAGCCGTGGCCGCCTACCTGCAGGCCTCGTTGGCTCCGCCTGGAACGGGCGCGTTGCTGCTCCTCGAGGTGGACGGAATGGCGTCGGGTGTCGAAGAGGAAGCTTCGCGCATTGCCGCGGCGTGCACACGAGCCGGCGCCACCGAGATCCTCCGGGCTCGCGACGAGGTCGAGCGTCAGGAGCTCTGGAGGGTTCGGCGCGAGCTGTCGCCCTCCCTGAAGATGATCGCGCCGCTCAAACTCAATCACGATGTGGTCGTGCCCAAGGGCCGCGTGCCGGAGTTGTTCGCGCTCGTCGAGACGCTGAGGCGCCGCCACGGGCTTCGGATCCCATGTTTCGGTCATGCCGGCGACGGCAACATCCACGTGAACTTCATGCTCGACCCCGCCGACGACGCCGAGATCCGGCGTGCGCGAGCGGCCGAACGGGAGCTGTTCGAGGGGGTTGTGGCGCTCGAAGGCTCGATCAGCGGAGAGCACGGCATCGGGTTCGTGAAGTCGGAATTTCTGGGCATCGAGCTGGGCGCCGACGAGATCGCGCTGATGAAGCGGATCAAGCGCGCCTTCGATCCCCACGGCATCCTCAACCCGGGCAAGATCTTCCCCGGGGAGATGGAGGAGTGATGGACGCCTTCTTGTCGCGTGTGGTTCGTGCGATCCGCCTCGACCCGGCCCTCTATGAGGAGGTCGAGGCCGATGCGGGCGCCACCGTGCAGGCCCTTGGGGTGATCGTCCTTTCGAGTGTCGCGGCCGGCCTGGTCTCGGTCGGCGGCGCCGGCGCCGGCAGCATGCTCGCCGACAGCCTGATCGCCCTTGTCGGCTGGTTCTTCTGGGCGCTGGTGACATATCTCATCGGCACCAAGATCATGCCGGCGCCCGCCACGCGCTCCGACCTTGGCGAGTTGTTGCGCGTCACCGGCTTTGCCGCCGCGCCCGGACTCCTGAGGCCGATTGGCGCCATCCCGGGTCTCTTCTGGCCTGTCTTCGTCGTAACCGGTGTCTGGATGCTGGTGGCGATGATTGTGGCGATTCGGCAGGCGCTCGACTACTCGAGCACGCTCAGGGCGTTTTTCGTGGCCGTCATCGGCTGGCTGCTGTTCTTCTGTTTCGGCGCACTCCTCGGCGGCTTTTCAGAAACCGTTCGTTGACATGGTCCGCGGTTCAACCGCGACGCCCCTACCTGTTGCTCACGAGCTCCACGGTCGTGACGTCCCGGTCGGGATCTGGAAAAAGCCACGTTCGCGGCTTCACGACAGCGGCGTTGAAGTAGCGCACCGTGCCGAGGGTCGTGAGCGGCTGGCCGGTCCGAGCTTCGAGTGCCTCCCGATCGGCGCGGCTCATCACGCAGAGTACGCGCTCCGGCCGGCCGAGAAAGCTGGCCGCGTCGCGTTCAGTGATGAGATCCGTCTGAGGCAGTTGGGTGTAGAAGAGGAGATTGCGCACCATCACCCGGTAGGTGCCAACGGCCTGGCCCTCCACGCGATGTTCGACGACGAGCCGGGCCATCTCCTGGACCGGCTCGGCTCCCGCGGGGCCAAGCGCGCCGATCTGCACGGCCAGTGCGGAGACCACGGCGCTCAGCGCGACTGCCGGAACGAGATGCTGCAGGCGTCCTGCCAGCGCGATCACCAGGGCCACGACGGCGGCAACCAGGGTGGCCGCCGACCAGGCCGTCACGACACCCAGGTCGACGAAGCCGTCGAGGAGCGGCTGCGCCCGATGAAGGAGGATGCCAGATGTGAACATGAGCCCGGCGCAGCCCGCGGCGGCCAGGCGCAGGAGTCGCTCGGCGGCGCGCGAGGCGCTGGCGCGATCGATCTGGAGCTGAATGCTGCGTGCCAGCAGCATCGCCAGCGGCGGCAGCAACGGGACGATGTAGCGGGGCTGCTTGCCGACCGAGACCGAAAAGAAGAGCAGCGGCAGCAGCACCCACATCAGCAGGCGCCGCTCGGTCGGCCCGATTGAGGCCCGTCGACGAATCCAACGTATCGCGGGATCGACCCAGAGGACGGCGAAAGGCGTCCACGGCAGGAGGCCCGCAGCCAGGATTGGTACGTAGAACCCAAAGGGCCGGGGATCGTTGAAGCGGCTGGTGGCGAATCGTTCGAGGTTGTCGCCGACGAAGAACCCGCGCAAGTAGTCGGCGCCGTGGCGCGCCCACATCAGACCGTACCACGGCGCCGCAATGACCAGGAACAGGACCGCGGCCAAGGCGAGATCGGAGATTCGCAATCGGGCCGTCCGACGATCGGCGATGACCGCGCCGCCGACGGCGAGTGCGGCGATGAGAGGTCCCACCGGACCTTTCATCAGCATGGCGAGCGCTGCCATCGCACCTGCCGTCATCATCCAGCGACGCGTGGCCGCCTTCGGATCGAAGATGGCGATCAGGCTCGCGACGATTGTGGCCGTTGTCAGCGTGGCGAGCGGCAGATCGGGGAGGGCCAGGCGGGCGAGCGCAATGCAGCCGAAGCTCGTGGCCGTGATGGTGCCAGCCGCCAGAGCCGTCTGGCGATCGAACCATCGACGCGCGGCCCACATCGTGATGAGGACCATGATGAGGCCCGAGGCCGCCGGCCACCAGCGCGCCGCCGCGGCGCTGACGCCCGCCACGCGGTAGGCGAGCGCCACGAGCCAGTAGAACAGAATCGGCTTTTGAAAGCGCACCTCGAAGTTGTAGTGCGGTGTCAGCCAGTCGCCGCTCTCGAGCATCTCGCGTCCGGCTTGCGCGTAGAATGCCTCGTCGGAATCTCCGATCGCCCCGCGGCCGAGGCCGGCGAAGAACGTGAACACCGCGAGGGCGACAACGAGCAGCACGCCACGACGCACGAGACGAGATTGTACAACCGAGGCGCTGTGGCTCGGGCGCCGAGAGTCCGGACGCGTATAATCGAGGCACATGAACAAGATTGTCGCGGTCATCGGTGCGTCGTCCGATCGTCAGAAGTTCGGCAACCGGGCAGTTCGCGCGTTTCGCGAGCAGGGCTACACGGTGATTCCAATCAATCCCCACGAGGGGGAGGTGGAGGGGCTTCAAGCCTTCCGCTCGGTCCTCGACGTGCCAGGACCGATCGATATGGCGAGCTTCTACGTGCCGCCCCAGATTGGGGAACAGATCATCGACGAGGTCGCGAAAAAAGGCATCCGCGAGATCTGGCTGAACCCGGGCGCCGAGAGCGACCGACTGATCGCCCGACGCCCGCGCCCTCGGGCTGGCGCCCATCGTCGCGTGTTCGGTCGTCGCGATCGGCCGGAACCCGTACGACCTCTAATCGATAGCCGAGTTTCGAACGCTTGACACGTCGGGGGGCGACTCCTATACTCGGCCCACCGTCTCCTCCAGCAGTGAAGCGCGCGGGCCTTCCTTCCCCGAGAGCTTCAATCACACAAGCTCGCTGACAATCCATGTCACCCAATCACAAGCGTCCAGGTTCGGCCGTGCGGCCGGCGAACGCGCAAGGCGCGCAGGTCGAGCCGCCGCTCGAAGAGAGCGTCGAGTCGCCGCGTACCGAGGGTCGTCGTTCCGGTGAGGGTCTGAACATCGGTGAGTTGAAGGATATGAGCATCCAGAAACTCACGCAGGTGGCGAAGGACCTCAACGTGGCCGGCGCCACCGGGATGCGCAAGCAGGAGCTGATTTTTCAGATTCTGAAAGCGCAGACCGAGCAGAGCGGCTTCATTTTTTCGGAAGGCGTGCTGGAAGTCCTTCCCGATGGGTTCGGATTCCTCCGCGCGCCCGACTACAACTATCTTCCCGGGCCCGACGACATCTATGTGTCACCGTCCCAGATCCGCAAGTTCGATCTGCAGACCGGCGACACCGTGTCGGGTCAGATTCGGCCGCCGAAAGAAGGGGAGCGCTACTTCGCGCTCATCAAAGTGGAGGCGGTCAATTTCGAGTCGCCCGATCAGGCGCGGGAGAAGCTGTTCTTCGAGAACCTGACGCCGCTCTACCCGCAGGAGCACATCCGACTGGAAACGGCGGCCGACAATCTCTCGGCCCGGGTCATGGACCTGATGACGCCCATCGGCAAGGGCCAGCGCGGCCTCATCGTGGCGCCGCCGAGGACAGGCAAGACCATGCTGCTGCAGAACATCGCACAGTCGGTCGCGGCCAACCACCCCGAGATCTACCTGATGGTCCTGCTCATCGACGAGCGGCCGGAAGAGGTCACCGACATGCAGCGGTCGGTCGACGGCGAAGTGATCTCGTCCACGTTCGACGAGCCGGCGCAGCGGCACGTGCAGGTGGCCGAGATGGTCATCGAGAAGGCCAAGCGCTTGGTCGAGCACCGGAAGGACGTGCTCATCCTGCTCGATTCCGTTACGCGACTGGCCCGAGCGTACAACACGGTGATTCCGCCGTCGGGCAAAGTGCTGTCCGGAGGGCTCGACTCGAACGCTCTTCAGAAGCCGAAGCGGTTCTTCGGTGCCGCACGCAACATCGAAGAAGGCGGGTCGCTGACGATCATGGCCACAGCGCTCGTCGACACCGGCTCGCGGATGGACGACATCATCTTCGAAGAGTTCAAGGGCACCGGCAACATGGAGATCCACCTCGATCGCAAGCTGGTGGACAAGCGCGTGTTCCCGGCCATCGACATTCAGAAGAGCGGAACCCGCAAAGAAGAGCTGCTGCTCCCCAAGGAAGATCTCAACCGCGTCTGGGTGCTTCGGAAGGTGCTCACTCCGCTGTCGCCGGTCGAGGCCATGGAGCTCCTGCTCGACAAGATGTCGAAGACGAAGAGCAACGCGGAGTTCCTCGCGGCCATGCAGAAGATGGGGTAGGCTTTCGCGGAGGCGGCGCATGGTGACCATCAAGGTGCGGCAGCACGGACCCTATCGCGTCGACGGCGGCGAGGACGAGGTGCGCCTGATCGACTGGAACGACGTCGAATACACCATCAGCAAGCGTCCCTTCGCGCTCTGCCGCTGTGGCGCGTCCACGACGAAGCCGTTCTGCGACGGATCGCACTCGCGCGTCGGCTTTCAGGCGGCTGAAGCGGCCGTCCCGGACAGCCAGGATCGGCCGGCATCCTAGCCGCGCGCCGGCTCACAACCCAGCCTTCATCGGTCCCGCATGTTCAAGCGTCGAACGACAGGATCCGTCGTGTGTCCGTCCTGCGGATCCCTTGTCGGCGTGCGCGACGATCGATGTGTCATCTGTGGACGCTGGAACCCCGGTCTTTGGGGGTTTGCGCCGCTGCTCCGCCATCTGGGCAACGATCTGGGTTTCGTTCCGCTCACGATCGGCACGTGTGTCGTCCTCTATGTCGCCACGCTCGTCGCGTCGGGTGGTGGCATCCAGATGCAGGGACTGCTGTCGCTCCTGGCCCCGAGCGCGCCGGCGCTGTTTCTCTTTGGCGCCAGCGGGTCGGTGCCGGTTTTCGACTATGGCCGATGGTGGACGGTGCTGAGCGCCGGCTGGCTGCACGGCAGCCTGCTGCACATCTTCTTCAACATGCTGTGGATTCGGCAGCTCGCCCCGGCAGGCGCCGAGATTCTCGGCGGCGGGCGGCTGGTGATTGTCTACGTGCTGTCAGGCGCCGCTGGGTTTCTCCTGAGTTCGCTGGGTGGCGAGTTCGTGCCGCTCCCGTTTCTTCGCGGCGCCGGATTCACGATTGGCGCATCGGCGTCCGTCTTCGGCGTGCTCGGCGCGCTCGTGTGCTACGGGCGGCGGGCGGGGAGCAGTCTCGTGCGGCGCGAAGCCATTGGCTACGCGGTGCCGCTCTTCGTCTTCGGCCTGATCATGCCCGGCGTGGACAATTACGCGCACGCCGGCGGGTTCATCGGCGGCTATCTCACGACGCTCTGGCTCAATCCGCTCAAGCCGGAACGCCCGGGTCATATTCTGGCCGCCCTGGCGTGCCTGGCCGCTTCGTTCGGCGCCATCGCGCTGTCGGTCATCGACGCCTTGCAGTTCTTCGACTGAAGGCGACGCGTGCGTCGACTCACCGGTGAGGCCATGATCGCAGCGGTTCCCGCGGACCGGCCGAGTCCCGCCGGCGCCGCGCCGATGAGGAGGATTTCGACATGCGACTGACCCTCATCCTTGCGATCTCGCTGCTGCTCGCGTGTCAATCGTATCCACCGCCGTTTCCGCGCGACGGCGCGACGAAGCTCATCGAGAACGACCGCGTGGTGGTTTGGGACGTCACGTGGCACAAAGGACGGACCCACGCCCGTCCACCGTCACACACGCGATATCGTCGGCGTGTATCTAGGCAGCGGCACCCGGAACATCATCGCGCAGGACGGCACCAAGACACCGAGCGTGTCGAAGCCCGGCGAGGCCGTCTACGGGGCGAAGGGCGTCATTCACTCAGAAGAGGGAACGAGCGACGTTCCGCTGCGGGCGATTCTGATCGAGCTCGTCGGCGATTCACCCTCCGGCGGGTCCGCGAGCTCCACGCTGCCTCCGGCATTCCCGCGGGACGGTGCGGCCAAGCTGCTCGACAACGCGCGCGCCGTGGTCTGGGACTATCGATGGGCCCCGCAGGCGACCGTACCGATGCACCGCCACACGATGGACGCCGTGGTGATCTGGTTCGAGGCGGGAAAGCTGCGGTCGACTCCTGCGACGGGCGCGCCCTCAGAGGTCGTCGCCGATGTGGGGCAGGTGCGGTACGCGCCCCGGGGCACCGAGCACAGCGAGACGGCCACGAGCGGCACGCCACGCGCGATCGTGGTCGAGCTCAAATAGCGTCGGCTAGTTCTGCGACGACGGGTTGGTTGGTCGCTCGATTCGATTTCCCGCAATCCACACCGAGTTGATCTGCCGCGCGTTGGCGATCGCCTGGAGAGGATCCGCGTCGAGCACGAGGAAGTCGGCCCACTTGCCCGGCGTGAGCGTGCCAAGCGTGTCGGCGACCAACATGCACCTGGCTGCGTCGGAGGTGGCCGCCCGCAGGATTTGCGCGGGCGTCAAGCCGGCGCGCGCCATCAAGTCCATCTCCATGTGCTCGAAGTAGCCCTGGAATCGGCCCGGGGGGCCCGTGTCGGTCCCGAGCGCAATGCGCACGCCGGCGTCTGAGAGCGCCTTGAGATTGCGCATCGCGACCTCGAGCGAGGCTTTGTACTGCTGTGCCGATTTGCTCGCGCGGACCGTGGCCTGGCGCTGGGGATCCGAGAGCTGATCGATGATCGAGCGATCCACTTCACGGAGGAAGAAGGGATCGCTGAAGAACGTCGGAACGCTCTCGTAAACGAACGTGGACACCTCCCGCGCGAGCGTGGGGCAGACGCAGATGTCCCGGGACTTGAGCAGGCCGATTAGTTCGGCGTCGACGTCGGTGTCGCGAATGCTGTGCGCGATGAAGTCGGCGCCGCTTCGAACCACCGCTTTCGCGTCAGCCAGGTAGTACAGGTGCACGGCCACCCGAAGCTTCCGGGCGTGCGCCTCCTCGATCAGGGCGCGGTACACGGGTTCGGGCATCTTGGTTCCGGTGCCCAGATTGTCATCGACGCGGATCTTGACGATGTCGACACCGCGGGACGCGAGATCGGCCACCTGCTGCCGGGCCTCGTCGGGCGTCTTCGGGTTGAGCACCGGGCCGGCGACAAAAAGACGGGCGTGATCGAGTGCGACCGTGTTCTGTGCGTCCCGGATGCGGATCCCCGCGTCCTGGTCGCCACCGAGGCTGAAGATCGTGGTAATGCCGTACCGCGCGTAGAGTCCGAGCTGCGCCCGAACGTTTTCGGCTGTATAGAACTCGGCGCCCGACTTCAATCCCTGCGTTTCGCCGACGTGACCATGAGCGTTGATGAAGCCGGGCAGAATCACCCGGCCTTCCACGTTCACCCGTTGCGCGGTGACGGGCACGGTCACGCGCGCGGCCGCCCCCGCCGCCTGGACGCGTCCCTCGTTGACGAGGAGGACGGCGTTGTCGACGGCCGGGCCACCCGTGCCATCGATGAGTCTGGCGTTGACGAAGGCTTTGAGGCCGTCGCCGGGCAGGGCGCGCTGAGCCAGGGCTTGCGCGCCAATCGCCACGGCTGCGGCCACGCACCAAGGGACGACAAGCGACCGCGACATCATCGCACCTCCACGGCGCCTGAACGATATCAGCTCCCGGCCTCGGTGTGAACGGTTTCGGGTCGATTGACCGAGAGCTCGGTGGCCGCAATCAAATCGCGGAGCTCCTGGCCGTCCATGACTTCCTTCTCGAGCAGCCGGCGCGCGACGGCTTCGAGGGTGGCGCGGAACTCGACCAGCACCTGCCGGGATTGCTCGCGGGCGTCCGACATGATGCGCTTGACCTCGTGATCGATCACCCGAGCGGTGTCGTCGCTGTAGGGCCCGCGCTCGTTGCCGCCCGGAAGCTCGAGGAAGCGGGCGCGCTTGTCGCCGTCATAGTTCACGGCGCCGAGCGTCTCGCTCATCCCGAACTGGGTGACCATCGCGCGCGCGATATCCGTCGCACGCAGAAGGTCGTTCTGCGCGCCGGTCGAGATTTCTCCAAACGCGATCTCCTCCGCGGTTCGGCCTGCCAGGAGCACGGACAGCTGATTGAGCAGCTCGCGCCGGGTCATCAGGTACCGGTCTTCGAGCGGCAGTTGCATCGTGTAGCCTAGAGCCCCGAACCCGCGCTGCACGATCGAGATCTTGTGCACCGGGTCCATGCCGGGCAGCTGGGTCGCGACGATGGCATGGCCCGATTCGTGGTAGGCGACAATCTCGCGCTCGCGCGGGCTCATGACGCGCTTCTTCTCAAGACCCGCGACCAACCGATCGATCGCCTCTTCGAAATCGTGCATCGTCACGGCGAGCTTGTCGGTGCGCGCCGCGAGGAGGGCCGCCTCGTTGACCAGGTTGGCGAGGTCGGCGCCTGCAAAGCCGGCCGTCCGCGCCGCGATGATTCTGAGATCGACCTCGGAATCGACCTTGACGCTTCGTGTGTGTATTCGCAGGATGTCTTCGCGCCCCTTCACATCCGGCTTGTCCACCAGCACCTGCCGATCGAAGCGTCCAGGGCGGAGCAGCGCCGGATCGAGGATTTCGGGGCGGTTCGTGGCCGCCATGATGATGACGCCCTTGCGCGAGTCGAACCCGTCCATCTCGGCGAGGAGCTGATTGAGGGTCTGCTCCCGTTCCTCGTGACTGCCGAAGGCGCTCTGCGACCGGACGCGGCCCAGGGCGTCGAGCTCGTCGATGAACACGATGCAGGGTGCCTTGGCCTCGGCCTGCGAGAACAGATCGCGCACGCGCGCCGCACCCACGCCGACGAACATTTCCACGAACTCCGATCCGCTGAGGCTGAAGAAGGGGACGTGGGCCTCGCCGGCGACCGCGCGCGCGAGGAGCGTTTTCCCTGTGCCCGGCGGGCCCACGAGGAGCACACCCTTCGGAATGCGGCCGCCGAGCGACGTGTACTTTTTTGGGTTCTTCAGGAATTCGACAATCTCTCGCAGCTCATAGGCGGCCTCGTCGACGCCCGCGACGTCGCTGAAGCTCACCTTGACGTCATCGTCCGAGTAGATCTTGGCCCGGCTTCGGGCGAAAGACATGACCCCGCCCTCGGAGCCGCCCATGCGACGCAGAAAGAAGCTCCAGACGGCAACGAGCAGCACGATCGGCACGACCCAACTGAGGATCTCGGGCAGCCATCGGCTCATGGCTTCGCCTTTGTAGAGCACGGCGTGCTGCTCCAGTTCGTCGATCAGCTTGGGGTCTTCGATGCGGGTCGTGGTGAAGGGAACCGGCTGCGCGCCCGCCTCTTTGGGTTTGAGCAGCCCGACAATCGTCTGCTCGCCGATATTGGCCTCCTGCACCTGGCCCGAGCGGAGAGCGGTCCGAAACTCGCTATACGGAATCGAACGCCCGGGAGGGGAGAAGACGTACGCCTGGGCGATGGCCAGCAGCATCAGGCCGGCGAGCACGTACCAGATCGAGAATCCGAACCTCGGGCCGGCCGGACGTCGATCGCCGGTTCGACCGCCGCGCGGATTGGGTGTCTGCTTGCTCGGGGACACATGCGTTCTCCGGTTACCGTGGGTGAAGGTGGTTCGTCAGCGGCCGATACTGGCCGCCGGCGACACCGCCTGCTTCTCGAATGTCAAACCGGTCGGATCGATGTCAACCTTGACGTGATCACCTTCCACGAACTGCCCTTCGAGCACCCGCAGTGCCAGCGGATCGAGGATTTGACGCTGAATCGTCCGCTTGAGCGGACGCGCCCCGTACGCCGGATCATATCCTTCTTGCACGAGCCAGCGCTTGGCGGCGTCCGTAAGCTCGACATGAATCTTGCGCTCCTCGAGCCGACGGACGAGGCCTCGCAGCTGGATGTCGACGATCCGGGCGAGCTCGTCTCGTCCGAGAGCGTGGAAGACGATGATCTCGTCGACGCGGTTGAGAAACTCCGGGCGGAAGTGCGCACGCAGCGCGTCGCTCACCTGTCGTCGCACCCCTTCGTCGATCGAGTCGCGCCCCCCGCTAGCCTGGTCTGCGATGAACTGGCTGCCGAGGTTCGAGGTCATGATCACCACCGTGTTCTTGAAATCCACGGTGCGCCCTTTCCCGTCCGTCAGCCGGCCGTCGTCCAGAAGCTGCAGCAGCACGTTGAGCACTTCGGGGTGCGCCTTTTCGATCTCGTCGAATAGTACGACCGCGTAAGGACGACGACGAACGGCTTCGGTGAGCTGGCCGGCCTCCTCGTAGCCGACATAGCCGGGCGGGGCGCCGACGAGGCGCGACACGGTGTGCTTTTCCTGATATTCCGACATGTCGATGCGCACGAGGGCGTGCTCGTCATCGAAGAGAAACTGGGCGAGCGCGCGTGCCAGCTCGGTCTTGCCGACCCCCGTCGGTCCCAGGAAAATGAAGCTGCCAAGCGGGCGGTTGGGATCCTGCAAGCCGGCCCGGGCGCGCCGAATCGCGTTCGACACCGCCACGATGGCTTCGTCCTGGCCGACGACCCGCTGGTGGAGCCGCTCTTCCATGTGAATGAGTTTCTGGATCTCGCCTTCCATCAACCGGCTCACCGGAATACTGGTCCACTTACTCACGACTTCGGCGATGTCCTCCTCGTCCACCGCCTCTTTGAGCATCCGTTGCCCACTCTGCGCCACCCGCGCTTCGCCTTCCCGAATCTGCCGTTCGAGCTCGGGCAGCCGGCCATATTGCAGCTCTGACGCGGTTCCGTAGTCGCCGAGGCGCTGGGCGCGCTCGATGTCGTGCCGAATCTGTTCCAGTTCCTCCTTCAGCCGCCGCAGCTGCTGAAGGCTCTCCTTTTCGTGTTGCCAGCGGGCCACGAGGCCTGCGCGGCCCTCCTTGAGCTCCGAGAGCTCGCGCTCGAGCTTGCCCAGGCGCTCCTTCGAGACCTTGTCAGTCTCTTTCTTGAGCGCCTCTCGCTCGATCTCGAGCTGCATGATGCGGCGTTCGACCTCGTCGAGCTCGGCTGGCATCGAGTCGATTTCCATCCGGAGTCGTGCCGCTGCCTCGTCCACGAGATCGATCGCCTTGTCGGGCAGGAACCGATCGGCGATATAGCGGTGAGACAGCACGGCCGCCGCCACGAGCGCGGAATCCTTGATCTGCACCCCGTGATGAATCTCGTAGCGCTCGCGCAGCCCGCGCAGGATGCTGATGGTGTCTTCGACGTTCGGCTCTCCCACGATCACAGGCTGGAACCTGCGCTCCAGTGCGGCATCCTTCTCGATGTATTTTCGATACTCGTCGAGCGTCGTCGCGCCGATCGTGTGCAGCTCGCCGCGCGCCAGCATCGGTTTCAGCATGTTGGAGGCGTCGATGGAACCTTCCGCGGCGCCGGCCCCAACCACCGTGTGGAGCTCGTCGATGAACAGCACGATCCGCCCCTCCGATTCGGTGATCTCCTTCAGCACGGCCTTGAGCCGTTCCTCGAACTCGCCCCGATACTTCGCGCCGGCGACCAGCGCGCCCATGTCGAGCCCGACAATCTGCTTGTCCTTCAGGCCTTCGGGCACGTCCCCGCGCACAATCCGCTGGGCCAGGCCCTCGACGATGGCGGTCTTGCCGACGCCCGGTTCGCCGATGAGCACGGGGTTGTTCTTCGTGCGGCGCGAGAGCACTTGAATCACCCGGCGAATCTCTTCGTCGCGCCCGATCACCGGATCGAGCTTGCCCTTCCGCGCCAGATCGGTGAGATCGCGGCCATAGCGCTCGAGCGCCTGGTACTTGCCTTCGGGATTCTGATCCGTCACGCGCTGGCTGCCGCGAATCGACGTCAGTGCCTGGTAGACGGCGTCCTTGGTGACGTTGTGCTGTTTGAGGACGGTCGCCGCCGGAGCACGTCCCCCTTCGGTCGCGATGCCGAGCAGGAGATGTTCCGTGCTGATGAACTCGTCCTTCAGTCGATCGGCTTCGGCCTGCGCCGTGTCGGCGACCTTTCGAAAGCGTGGCGAGGGCGCGGGCTCGGTGCCGTACGCCTGCGGCTGGCTGCTGAGAGCCGCCCGGACGCCCGTGGCGACCTGCGCGGGATCCACGTTCATCTTTCGAAGCACCTCGGGGACGACACCACCCGATTGCTCGACGAGCGCCAACAGCAAATGCTCGGGCTCGACTTGCGGGTGCGTGAGATCGCGCGCAAGCTGCTGGGCTGCGATGACGGCTTCCTGAGCCTTTTCAGTGAACTTGTTGATGTTCATCGTGCATCCTCACGAACCGGAGGCTTTCTTCGCTTGGGCGCCGCTCGCGCCCTGTTCGAGCTTCGCGAGCGCCTCATAGTGGCTGCGGGCCTCCGGTGACAGGTTGCGGGGCACTTCAACGGCGACCGTCGCATACAGGTCCCCGCGTTCTTCGGGCTTGTTGACCGCCGGCATCCCGTGCCCTCGCAGGCGAAAGACCTGCGCGTTCTGCGTCTCGGGCGGTATCCGAAGGCGAAGGGGGCGGCCCGCGAGCGTGGGCACTTCAGCCTCTCCGCCGAGCACCGCCGTGGTCATCGGGAGGGGCACCTTGACATGGAGGTCGCGCCCTTTCCGCTCGAACAGCGCGTGCGGCCGAAGGCGCACCCGCAGGTAGAGGTCACCGCTGGCCGCCCCGCCGACGCCTTTCTCGCCTTCTCCGGCGACGCGCACCCGCGAACCGTCACCGACGCCTGCCGGGATGCGCACGTCGACCGTTCGCGCGTCGTCGTTGTTCTTGATCGAAAAGCGCTCCGTCACGCCCCGTGCAGCATCCTCGAGCGAAAGCTCGATTTCGTGCTCGACATCGCGCCCGGAGCGCGAACGCGGCCGCGCGCCGCGGCCACGAGGCGTCGACTGACCGCCCATACCGCCAAAAAATGTCTTGAAGAAGTCGGAGAACGGATCTTCCTGGCCGAAGAGATCCCGCATCTCGGCCTCTGTCATCGGCCGGCCTCCACCGCCGTCCCCGAAATCCACACGCCAGGCGCCACCGCCCGGCTGCGCCCCGCCCGCCTGCTGCGCCTGCTGCTCGTACATCCGCCAGTTCGCGCCGAGCTCGTCGTACTTGCGCCGCTTCTCTGGATCGCCGAGCACTTCGTACGCTTCGTTGATGTCCTTGAAGCGCGCCTCCGCCGACTTGTCGTTGGGATTGACGTCGGGGTGATGCTTGCGCGCGAGCTTGCGGTACGCCTGCTTGATTTCCTTCTCGGAGGCGGTCCGGCTCACGCCGAGCGTGGCGTAGTAGTCCTTGAACTCCATGGTCGTCCGCGGTCCGAGATCAGAGCCCCAGCATGTCGCTCAGCCGTTCCAGTTCGAGTGCCAGGCGGCGGCGTCCCTCATTGCGCGACAGCGACTCGTCGCGCGTGAGGGGACGGATGCGCTCGACGGCTTCGGCAATCGAGAGCAGCCGCTGCACGCCCGCGAGGTTGATCCCGGCCTCGTCGACCAGGCTCTTGATCAAACGGAGCCGATCGATCTCGTCCTCAGAGTACAAGCGCATCGACCCGATGCGCCGTGTCGGCCGAACCAGCCCGAGCCGCTCGTATTTCCGCAGCGTTTGCGGGTGCATGCCGAGCAGCTTGGCGGCCATGCTGATGAAGTAGAGCTGGCGGTCTGCCGTCACAACACCTCGCTGGGCGATCGCGCCTTCGTCAAGTATGGCCATTGATACGACTCGTGTCAATATGATGAGTCACGACACAACCTTGCCGGCGCCCGGGCCGCCCAACCTCGCCAACGGTGCTCACCTCAACGGACGCCTGTCTACGGTGCGGACGGTTGCTCGCACAGGCTGCCTCGCGTCATACTTGGGGGGACACGCTGGCTTCGGCAGCTCGAGCAGGGTCGCTCCTCACCCATCCCCCGTGGACTTCCAGGTTACCGACCTCTTCACAGTCGTTCTCCTCGTCATCCTCGAGGGGCTGCTGAGCGCGGACAACGCCATGGTGCTGGCGGTGCTCGTGCTCGGTCTCCCCAGGCACCAGCGCCAGCAGGCGCTGCGCTACGGCATCATCGGGGCGTTCGTCTTCCGTATTGCCGCGACCGTTTTCGCAGTGCACATGATTCAGCTTTCTCTCGTGAAGCTGATAGGCGGCGCCTACCTGCTCTATTTGCCTTACACCCATTTCAGGGGCGCGCAGAGCGCGCAAGCGCGACGCACCCCGCCGAAGGCCATGCCCTGGTTGGGCATGAGCGCGTTCTGGGCCACCGTGGTCAAGGTGGAGCTGACGGATATCGTCTTCGCGATCGATTCGATTCTCGTGGCGGTCGCGATGTCGCCGAAGCTCTGGGTGATCCTCACGGGCGGCATTCTCGGCATCGTGATGATGCGACTCGTCATCGGACAGCTCCTGACGCTCGTTCAGCGGTATCCGGCGCTCGTCGACGGGGCCTTCATCATCATCGCGTGGGTGGGCATCAAGCTGCTGGTCGAATACGCCCACAGCGAGGGCTGGATCCATCTCGAGATTCCGCGCTGGCTGTCGCTGGGGCTGATCGTCGTCATCTTTGCGATTTCGTACTACTACGCGCGCCTGCTCGGACCGCAACACCCGGATGAGACGCTCGCAGATGAGGCGGCGGAGGTCTTTGCCGGGCAGCACGTCAAGACAGAGTTGCCTGCGCGAGAGACCGGACGCCCGAGTCAATCTGGTTGACCTTTCAAGCGCCTCAGTTGCCGCCGCTGGCGCTTGTCGGGTCGGCCGGCGGCCTCCATGGCCGCCCGATAGACCCGATCGAGACGACGGCGCTCGCGATCTTCGGGCGGAGGTGGCGGCGTGCGATCCTCATAGAGCTCGCGCGCCTCGGATCGGGCGACCGATCGTGCGGCGAGCCCGCGGACGACGATGAGCTGGCGATGACCGAACGAGCGGCGGATGGTGAGCTGATCGCCGATCTGCAGCAGGCGGTGCGGCTTGGCCGCCTGGCCGTTTACATCGACTCTGCCGCTTTTGCAGGCCTTTTGCGCCTCGGATCGGGTCTTGAAGAGACACGCCACATCGAGCCACACGTCGCATCTGACGCCCTCGTGCTCGGTCATGCACGCTCCAGCCGTCATTCTCCGTCGGTTCGGCGTCTGATCAAAGGATGAGCACTGTGCTGGCGGCGGTCATGCCCGGGCCCGGCCTGCCCATCGAGTTACGGGAATTTCCGGAGCCCGACCTTCCCACCGGTAGCGCCCTCTTGCGGCCGATGCTCTCAGAGGTGTGCGGGACCGACGTTCATTTGTGGCACGGGCGACTGAGCGGAGTTCCATATCCGATCATCCCCGGACACGTGTCGGTCGGCGTGATCGACAAGATCCGCGGACGCATCGAGGATCCTGACGGGAAGACGCTCGGGGAGGGCGAGCGCGTCGTGTTCTTCGATGTTCACCGGACGTGTGGCCGCTGCTACGCCTGCACCGTCGCGCGCACACCAACCCGTTGCCCGAGCCGTCGCGTATATGGGATTACGGATTCAGCCGTGGACGGTTTGTTCGGAGGCTGGGCGCAGGCGCTCTTTCTGGAGCCCGGTGTCTCGACGATGGCGCTTCCGGAAGCCGTGGATCCGGCCGACTACATTGGCGGCGGGTGCGGGCTCATCACTGCGGTTCACGTCGTCGAGCGCTCGGAGCTCCGCGCCGGCGACAGCATCGTCGTGCAAGGCACGGGCGCGGTGGGCTTGAGCGTCATTGCGCTCGCCCGTCTGTCGGGCGCGGATCGGATCGTTGCCATCGGCGCTCCCGACGATCGCCTGACGCTGGCGAAGAGCATGGGCGCGGATGTCATGCTCGATCTCAATCGGACGACCCTCGCTGAACGCGAGGCGCTGGTACGCCAGGCGACCGATGGCCGCGGCGCAGACATCGTGGTCGAGGCGGCGGGATCGGCGCGGGCCGTGGAAGAAGGCCTGAATCTGGTGCGCGACGGCGGAATATACGTGATTGCTGGACATTACACGGACCAGGGCCTCAGCCACATCAACGTTCACACGCAGATCAACAGGAAGCATCTCGATGTCCGCGGTTGCTGGGGAAGTGAAGTGCGCCATTTCGTCCGCGCCGTCAGGCTTCTCGAACAGACCGTGTCCACGGTGGCCTGGCACGCGATCGGCTCGGCACGATATGCCCTGACCGACCTGAACCGCGCTCTCGCCGATGCCGAGGCGATGCGCTTGCCGAAGGCGATTGTGGAACCGCAGAGACTCGATGATGGACCTCTGTTGGAGAGGGCGGGGCTGTGACGAGGGCGGTTCGAGCACTCGTCGCTATGGCGATCGGGCTCGTTATCGGCGCCGCGCTGTTGCTGGCCATCGATAGAACCACGGCCGAGCGGTGGCTCCGCCGGGTGCCGCTGATCGAACGGATCTATTCCCGGTGGATACCGCCGCAGACACCGCTCGTCCAATCGTCCTCGACACTCATCACACCCGAGGAGCGAACGGCCTTCGCCCGTCTAGCCCGTGAGGCCGGCGGCAGGGGGCGATTCATCTGGTCATCGAACCGCGAAGGCAACCACGAGCTCTATGTCATCGCGCTGTCGGATCTCTCGGTGCGCCGGCTCACCAGGAATTCGCACGTCGACTACTTCGCGCGATTCTCGTCCGACGGCAGACGCCTCGTGTTCTTGCGGAGCCAGCGGCCCTGGGTATCGTTCCGCGAACCAGAGGCGTGGGACCTGTACCTCATGAACGCCGACGGCACCGGTGAGCGACGACTGGCCGTCGGGGCGTATCACCCGGCGTGGACGCCGGACGGCTCGAGCGTGACGTTCGTGCGCGGCAACACGGTGATCCAGATCGATGTGGAGACCGGCACGGAGAAAGCGCTGTTCGACGGCAGCGACCCGCCGACCGAGGGCCGACTGGGCGACCCCGCGCTGGGCGTCGACGGGCTCTTGTGCATGTCGTTGCGTGGCGGGAAGGCGGCACGGGGAGTCGGAGTCCTGAATTTGTCGACGAAGACATACCGAGGGCTCTCGGGCCCGAGTGCGTGCCACAGCACGTGGCTACCCGGATCGCGGACTGTGATCTGGGTGGATGCCAACGGCCAGGGTGGAACGCGGGTGATGCGTGCGGACGCCGATCGGGGAACGGAAGAGGAGCTCATCGATCTGCCGGGTGAGTCTCAGCCATGAGTACTTTCCGCAGGTCTCATCTGACCGGCGCTGGCTGGTGTGGGGCGCTTCGGCCTCGGGTCACGAGCACGATCGGGCCGACTACGAGATGTTTGCCTGGCGCATGGGGAGTCCGTGGGATACGGCGATTCGACTGACCTATTCGCCGTCCAACGATCAATGGCCGGACTTTCATCACCAGGAGTAGCAGGTTGCCCTCGAGAATCCTGCTGCTCACCGACGTGTTCCCTCACGCGCGCGACGTGCTTGCCCGCCTCCTTCCCGACGATCAGGTCGAGGACGGGAACATCGAGCACCTCCTCGAGCGCGTGCGGCACGCCGACGTGCTCGTTCCCATGATGACGCGGCTCGATGGCTCGTTGCTCGGTTCGACATCGGCGCGACTGATTCAGCAGTGGGGGGTCGGCCTCGAAGGGGTGGATGTGACGGCTGCCTCGTCGCGAGGTATTCCCGTCTGCAATGTGCCGAGCGATGTCACGCCCAACGCGGATGTCACCGCCGAGCACGCGGTCTTCCTCATGATGATCCTCGCCAGGCGATTGCGCGACTGCGATCGCGCCCTGCGTGCCGGCCGGTGGGGCACACCGATCGGGGAGTCGCTGCACGGAAGCTCGGCCCTCATCGTCGGACTCGGACGGGTCGGCCGGGCCCTGGCCCGCCGTCTCGTAGCGCTTGGGATGCACGTCGAAGCTGTCCGCCGGAATCCGGATGCAGGCGATGGGGACGCACTCGGTCTCGCGCGCATCGGATCTCCTGCCGACCTGCCGGCGATGGCGTCAAGCGCGGACTTCGTTGTCTCGGCGGCGAGCGTCAACGACGACTCGCGGGGGCTCATCGGCCGCGCGGTGTTCGATCGGATGAAGCCCACGGCGTTTCTGGTGAACGTGTCACGCGGGCCGATCGTCGACGAAGCGGCCCTGGTCGACGCGCTTCGCGGACGGCGCATTGGCGGCGCAGGCCTGGATGTGGTGGTCGATGAGCCGGTGGGGCCGTCGAATCCGCTCTTGCAGCTGGAGAACGTCGTGATTACTCCGCACGTCGCCGGGGTCACGACGCTCAGTTACGACGCGATCGGCCGCGTCGTGGCCGAGAATGTCGCGCTCGTCAAAGTGGGGCGCCGTCCGCGGCACTGCGTCAATCCGGCGGTGCTGTCCTCAGGCGTCGACGGCTGACGGATCGGCGCGCGAACTACCGCACGCGCTGCAGCTGTCTCTTCGTGTACCGGTAGACCTGGCGAGCAGGGTTCTCGGCGAGCACGCGGTCGTTCTCCCTCTGCCGCGAGCGGACGAAGATGACATCGAGCTCCGTGAACGGTTCGTAGCGGACGGCCTGCCAGACGGTTCCGCCCGTCTCGAGGAATACCAGCGCGTCGTGCGGCTTCGTCTCATCGAGCGCGCGCTCCAGATGTCGCTGGGCGGAAAAGGCCTGTTCCAACCGGTGCAGCCGTGTCCGCCAGAACTCTGCGACCGACGCGCCATAGACGACGATCGCGAGACATGCGACCGCAGTCCGGACCATGAGTCCCGGCCTGGCTTGCCATGGCCATTTCCGCCACAGTGTCACGACGGAATGGGCGCCCAGTAGGCTGAGAGGCAGGATGGCCTCGAAATAGTAGACCGGGCCGACAATGCCGATCCCGCCGAACCAGAAGAATGCGTAGCCCACAATCAGTGAGGCGCCCGACAGGAACAACACCGTCTCCTGCCATCGCCAGCGGGTGAGTAGCACGCCGACGAGCAGCCACAGCGAGCCCGAAAATCCAAGCCACCATCGATTCAGCCCGCGCAGATTCATCAGCGTATGGCGGACGGCCCTTTCGGGCGTGTGATACGCGTCCGAGACGAGCACGCGGCCGAATCCCAGAGTCTCGCTCGGGTTGTAGAACGAGTACGGCGACACGTTCCATCTTCCCGTCGTCGCGCTGTTGTAGAGGAGGTAGCCTCCCACGAACACAGCGGCGGCCAGCCCGAACACGAGTCCTTGCTTGAGCGCCGCGGTCGAAGGCGCCGCCAGGCGGCGCCGTACGCCCCACAGCAGGAACGGCCACGACATCAGCGTGGCCGTGAACGGGCGAACGTTGAACAGAAACCCGAGGCTCGCGCCGGCCAGGAGCGCCCACCCCATCCGCGTCGAGTCGAGCATGCGCACGAACGCCAGCGCGAAGAGACCAAAGAAGAACAGCGCCGTCGTGTGCGATAACAGCGTGCCGTGCATCGCCAGAAAGTACGGTGACACGGCGGTGAGCGCAGCCGCCAGGCGCGCCCTGTGCTCGTCGTAGAGCTGACGGCCCAGCAGATACACCAGGATGACCGAGGCCGCCGACATCAGGAGCGGCGTGAGCAGCAGGTATCCCGTCACCACGCCGGGTACGAGCGCGAGCGGATGCCCGAACGGATAGCGGCTGAACCAGCGCGTCTCGGTGACATTGATCATCGAGGAAGGGAATTGCACCAGGCGACGTTCGCGAGGCAGCGGTGACCAGGTTCGTCCCTCCGCCAGGATCTTTGCCTGAAAGAGATACGAGTTCTCGTCGTTGGTGAGGGAGTCCTGGCGAAACACGAAGATCTGAAGAATCAGGACGCACAGAGCCGCGAAAAGAGCCAGGCCAGCCGGCCACGCGTACTCGCGAAGGCGGGCCGGCCCTGGGTTGTCGTGCGCCACGCCGGGATTGTCGGCCATCGGCACGGGGCGTGTCCAGAAAACGGGGGCCCAGTGTATCCTTGCTGGTCGTGACTGAGCATCGCTTCTCACCGCTCGCCTACATCCAGATCGCGCGCATCGATCACTGGTTCAAGAATGTCTTCATGCTGCTGGGCGTGCTGCTGGCGGCGTTCTACGATCCGTCCTCGATCAGCCTGGCGAAACTGCCGACGATCGCGGTCGCATTGCTGTCGGTTTGCCTCATCGCATCGAGCAATTACGTCCTGAATGAGCTCCTCGACGGCCCGACCGACCGCTTGCATCCGGTCAAGCGGCTGCGCCCGGTTCCATCGGGCCGAGTCGTGCCGGCCCTTGCCTACGCCGAGTGGCTGCTGCTCGGTGCCGCCGGCTTCTGGCTGGCGCTGCAGATCAACCGGGGGTTCGCGGCCTCGGGACTGGCGCTCTGGATCATGGGGGTCGTCTATAACGTGCCGCCCCTCCGAACGAAGGAGTGGCCATATGTCGACGTGTTGACGGAGGCCGTCAACAACCCGCTGCGGCTCCTTCTGGGATGGTTCGTCATGATTCCGGATCGTGTGCCGCCGATGTCACTCGTGCTCGCGTACTGGATGGCCGGGGCGTTCTTCATGGCCACCAAACGGTTTGCTGAATACCGCCACATCGCGGACCCCGCCGTCGCGGCCAGCTACCGGCGCTCGTTCGTCCACTACACCGAGGAACGGCTGCTCGTGAGCCTCTTCTTCTATGCGACGGCCTCCGCCGTCTTCGTTGGCATCTTCATCGTTCGCTACCACGTCGAGCTCATTCTGCTCGTGCCCGCCGTTGCGGGTCTTTTCGCCTATTACGTCAAGATCGGCCTTCAGCCCAACAGTCCCGTCCAGTATCCGGAAAAGCTGTATCGCGAGCGGGGATTCGCGATCTACGTCACCTTCTGCGCCGTGATGTTCGTGGTGCTGATGTTCAGTCATCAGCCCTGGCTCTACGAGTGGTTCAACGTCGAGGAATCGGCGCTCGAGCCCCTGTGGAGTATCGGCCGCTGAACAGCCGACGTCCTGCCGGACGGCTCGCGGGAGGTCAGTGAGGTCTCTGCGGTCCGCGCGTGACATTTCGTGACAACCGGGCCGGCGCCTTCGGGCGACCATAGACGGCAGGCCGCGCGCGTGCGCCGCCGGTCGCGCTATAATTTGAACGTTTCGACCAACCGCAACACACTGGAGCACACGATGTCGCGAACAGTCTGTCGATCCGTGCCGGCGTATGTCGGGCTCGTCGTCGGAGTCATCTCCTTGACGATGGGAGTGGCGGGCCAGACGGGGAACAAGGTGTCACAGGGTACGAAGAATGGCGAGTGGCCCTCGTATACCGGCGACATCAGAGGCAGCCGCTATTCGCCCCTGGATCAGATCAACGCCCAGAATTTCAACGATCTCGAGGTGGCCTGGCGGTTCAAGACCGACAGCCTCGGAACCCGTCCCGAGTACAAGCTCGAGGGCACGCCGCTGATGGTCAACGGCGTGGTCTACACGACGGCGGGCACGCGCCGCGCCGTGGTCGCGCTCGATGCCAAGACCGGCGAGCTCATCTGGGTGCACCGTTATCCCGGAGGGCAAGCGCGGCGTCTATGCGCCGCGGCAGCTCTCGGGCCGCGGCCTGGCGTACTGGAACGACGGGGCGGACGAGCGCATTCTCTATGTGACGCCGGGATACCGGCTGATCTCGCTGAACGCCAAGACCGGTGCCCCGACTCCGTCATTCGGCAAGGACGGTGTCGTGGACATGAAAGTGGGCATCGTGTACGGCAGGAACCAGCAGATTGACCTCGAGACCGGCGAGATTGGTCTTCATTCGACGCCGCTCGTCGTTGGTGACGTCGTGCTCATCGGATCGTCGATGAAGGAAGGCATGACCGTCACCACCCACAACAACACCAAGGGTGTCGCGCGAGCCTTCGACGTCCGGACCGGCAAGCTGCTCTGGACGTTCAACGGCATCCCATTGCCTGGCGAGTTCGGCAACGACACCTGGCTCAATGATTCGTGGGCGATCAATGGCAACACCGGCGTCTGGACCCAGATCACGGTGGACGAAGAGCTGGGCCTCGTCTATCTGCCGGTGGAGTCGCCAACCTCCGACTACTACGGCGGCAAGCGGCCGGGAAACAATCTGTTCAGCGAGAGCCTGGTCTGCGTCGATCTGAAGACGGGCAAGAGGAAATGGCATTTCCAGTTCGTGCATCACCCGATCTGGGACCACGACATGTCGTCGGCGCCGCTTCTCGCCGACATCACCGTGGACGGTCGGGCAATCAAAGCCGTCGCCGTCCCGAGCAAGCAGACGTTTCTGTACGTGTTCGATCGCGTCACGGGCGAACCGGTATGGCCGATCGTCGAAACACCGGTGCCGCAAGGCGACGTACCGGGTGAATGGTACGCACCGACGCAGCCAATCCCGACCAAGCCGGTGGCCTACGGGCGTCCCGGGCTCAAGATTCCCGACGAGCTGATCGACTTCACGCCCGAGCTGCGCGCGCAGGCGCTGGAGAACATGAAGCGGTACAAGTGGGGCGGCCCGTATCCTTACAGCGGCACGCTCTACAACCCGCCAATGGTGGGCAACGTCAACGGTCTGCTCGGCGCGCTCAATCTCGGCAACGCGAGCGGTGGGACCAACTGGCCAGGCGGTGGCTACGATCCCGAGACGCGCATCGTCTACGCGCAGGCGGGCATGTCGGCGTTCACGCCCGAGTCCGTCTCGCCGCCGCCACCGGGCTTCTCGGATATCCCGTACCAGGCTGGCATCGTCGGCGAGGCATTCCGGCTGAGAGAAGCCGCCGGCACGGGGACTTACGCGGACGTGCCGAAGCCTGCCCCTGCGCCTGCCGCCGCGCCCGCAGCCAACGCACCGCAATCACGATCGTTTACGACAGTCGAAGGGTTGTCGATGGTGAAGCCGCCGTATGGCGTGCTCGCAGCGATTCAGCTGGATCGGGGCGACTTGCTCTGGCAGGTGCCGCACGGCGAAACCCCCGACGTCGTCCGCAATCACCCGAAGCTGAAGGGCATGAACATCCCGACGACCGGTCAGGGCGGAAACGTGGGTCTCGTCATCACCAAGACGCTGGTGATCATCGGCGACCCGCAGTTCTCGACGACTCCCGACCGCCCGCGCGGCGCGATGCTGCGCGCGTACGACAAGGCAACAGGCAAAGAGGTGGGAGCCGTGTACATGCCCGCGCCGCAGAGCGGCTCGCCGATGACCTATATGCTCGACGGCAAGCAGTACATCATCGTGGCGGTGAGCGGCGGACCATACTCCGGCGAGTATCTGGCGTTCAGCTTGCCCGCATCGAGCACGACGACGACCAGCAGCCAGGCGCGCTGAAATTCGCGAACGAGGTGTCATGACGGTCCGATTTCCGATTCTCGGCATGGTGGGGCTGGCGTCGATTGCGGCATTCCAGCTGACGCTCGGGGCGAGCGCTGCTTCCACCATCCCCCAGGAGGCATCCAGTGCCCCTCGCTCCGTGTGGGACGGCATCTACACGGACGAGCAGGCCAAGCGTGGCGAAGCCGTCTACGGGGAGTTCTGCGGCAACTGCCACGGTCCCGCCTTGAACGGCGGCGAGATGGCCGGTCCCCTGACTGGACCCATCTTCACGTCGAACTGGAACGGGGTGACCGTGGCCGATCTGTTCGATCGCATCCGCGTGACGATGCCTCTCGATCGCCCGGGCGTCCTGACACGCCAGCAGAACGCGGATGTGCTCGCCTTCATGTTCAGCGCGAACAAGATGCCGGCGGGGAAGACCGAGCTTCAGAACCGCTCCGAGATGTTGAAGGGGATTCAGTTTCAGGCGACGAAGCCGGGGTCGTAACCCTCGTGGCGCGCGGACCGTGACGGTGTTCGGGCCGGCCGAAGCGGGTGCTTCGACCGGCTCGATGTGTTTTTTCGCCGGAACTCGTCAGTGACTGGTCTTCAGGAACTTCTGAGCTTCCAGTACGGCCGGTGATGTCGGCGACGCTCCCGCCATGCTCGTCAGGAGCTGGTAGCTTTCGCGAGCGGTGGTGAGATTGCCGGCCTTGAGGGACGCCCGTGCCAGACCCAGCACCGACGGCGTGCGCTGCGGCATGCGCAACAGCGACTGCTTGAACGCCGCGGCCGCATCGGCGGGCCGATCGGCGGCCAGCAGCACTTCGCCGTACAGCTCCGGGGCCGGCTTGATCGGATCCGGTGGACCTGACGGCGGATCCATCGTCAGCTCGATGTCGGCCGCTTCCTTGGCCAGGCGGACCGCCTCCTCTTTCTGACCTCGCGCGAGTCGGGAGACCGCGGCCACTTCCTTTTCCATGATCGCGATCGTCCTGGCGTCGTACGCCTTGCCCTCGGCTTCGAGTTTTTCGCGGATCGCACGCAGCCGGGCTTCAGCGGCATCCGCGGCGGCGAGATCGTTCGTCTTCGCAGCGCTCAGGCCCGCAATGAAGGTCCAGGTGTTGTTGCCGCCGTATTGCGACATCCCCGGCATGCCGGCCATTCCGGGCATGCCGGCGTGCGCGTCGGCGGCGTGGGCGGTGGGAGCGTCGAGCGGGATCTTCTCCCACTTGCCGGTCTCGAGAATGTAGCGCGCCCGCATGCCGAGATAGCCGTTCTGCACACCCGCGTTGCCGGGATTGCGATCCAGGGCGTCCTTGGCCATCTGGACGTTCCTCTGTGCCTCATCGAACTGACCCATCATGAGATTCGCGTAGGCGAGCCACGACAGCGTGTGGAAATCCTCGCGACCTTCGGCCAGCTTCATGCGGGACTGGATGTCACGCGCGGCCTTGTACGCCACGGTGTTCGATGCCGCGACATCCTGCCACATCCCTCGCTGGACGTAGATATGCGACGGCATGTGGAGCGCGTGCGGCGCGGAAGGTGCGATCTTGGCGTAGACGTTGGCCGCGTCGAGCGCGAGCGGCGCATGATCGGGATCGTCGAACGAATGGATGATGAAGTGGGCGGCGCCTGGATGGTTCTGGTTCTCGCTGAACACCTTCTCGACGATCGACGCGGCGAGCGCCTGTCGTCGGTAGCCCTTGTCGCCCGGGCGGACGGTGCCGAGCAGTGAGAGCGCATAGAAGGTCGCGATCTCGTGATCGTCGGGCCACTGGGCGTAGAGCCGGCCCATGGCGTCCGAGTACGCGTTGTCGCGCGCCAGCTTGTCTCCGGGCGCATAGAACAGGATGTTGGCCGTTTCCAGGTAGGCCTTTTCCTTTGGCGTCGGCGCCTTGGCCAGCCGGCCTTCGAGCGTGGGCGCGAGCTTTTCCAGCGTCTTCTTGGCCGCGTCAGTGTCCTGCTGGGCCCAGAGCGGATGGTTGTAGCTCATGGCCTCGCCCCAGTACGCCAGTGCGAACGTCGGGTCGATCTGCTGCGCGCGGCGGAAGGCGACGGCCGCCTCGTCGAATTGAAAGCTGTGCAGGCTCTTGACGCCCTCGAGAAAGGGCGCCTGCGCGGCCGCTGCGCCCGAGTTCGGAAGCGTGATGCTGCCGAGTTCCTGCAATCCGGCACGCGCGGGCCCGAACAACAGCACAAGGACACATACCGGCAAGGCCCATGCGAATGCTTCTGGCGTTCATCGAATCCTCCACGCGAAGCGATCGTCGGAGAATAGCATAGCTTTCGGGCCGACCGTGGCTGTCCTACAATAGTCGCGGCGTTGTCGGCCGTCCGCTTCACACTCGCCTTTCACTCGACAATGCGCTGCGATTCTGCGGGCGCCAGCGTGCTCCGGCCCCGCCGAGGACTCGCGGGTGGACGGGCGCGGCCACTCAGTCGGCATTGATGTCATGCGTAAGCTCCTGGTTGCCAACCGATCGGAAATCGCCATTCGGTGCTTCCGTGCCGCCACCGAGCTCGGACTCCGGACAGTCGCGGTCTACAGCCAGGAGGATCGCTTTTCCCTGCATCGCTTCAAGGCTGACGAAGCCTTCCTGATCGGTCCGCCTGAGGGCGGCGAACCGGTCCGCTCGTATCTCAATATCGATGCGCTCGTCGCCGTCGCCCGAGAGCGCGGGGTGGACGGCGTGCATCCGGGTTATGGCTTTCTCGCCGAGAGCGCGGAGTTCGCTCGCGCGTGCGAGACGAATGGTCTGCGATTCGTTGGACCCACCCCCGAGCATCTGGAAATCTTCGGCGACAAGATCGCCGCCAAGGCGCTGGCCATGCGGGCGGGTGTGGCGACCGTGCCTGGCAGCTCCGGGCCGGTGGCCACCAACTCAGCGATACGAGCTGCCGCGAAAGCCGTCGGGTTTCCGCTGATCGTCAAGGCGACTTTCGGAGGCGGCGGTCGTGGCATGCGGGTGGTCACCACGCCCGACGAGCTGCTCCAGAAGGTGGGCGAGGCCAGCCGCGAAGCCGGCAACGCCTTCGGGCGGCCGGACGTGTTTCTCGAGCGCTACATTCCACGGGCCAAGCACATCGAGGTGCAGCTCCTGGGTGACGCCCACGGTGGCCTCGTGCACCTGTGGGAGCGCGACTGTTCCGTACAGCGGCGGCATCAGAAGGTCGTGGAAATCACGCCGAGCATCACGGTGTCCGAGACGCTTCGGCGGCGGATCTGCAGACGCCGCGGTGGCGATCTGCCGGCTCGTCGAGTATCGATCGGCAGGCACGGTGGAGTTTCTGCTCGACGTGGAGACGGGCGAGTTCTATTTCATCGAGGTGAACCCTCGGATTCAGGTGGAGCACACCGTCACCGAGATGGTCACCGGAATCGATCTCGTCCGCAGTCAAATCCTCATCGCGGACGGGCATCGGCTGCACGATTCGCCTCTGAACGTGCCGACGCAGGACAAGATCGCCACGAACGGCGTGGCGCTCCAGTGCCGGATCACCACCGAGGACCCTGAGAAAGACTTCATTCCCGACTACGGACGCATCACGACCTATCGATCGCCCGGCGGGTTCGCGGTCCGGCTCGATGGCGGCAACGGCTTCGGCGGCGCCGTGATCACGCCCTACTTCGACTCGCTCCTCGTCAAGGTCACCACCTGGGGCACGAATCTCGATGAAGCCATCCGCCGCACCGACCGCTCGCTGCGCGAGTTCCGGATCCGCGGCGTCAAGACCAACATCGCGTTTCTGCTGAACCTCATTCAGCATCCGACGTTCCTCGCGGGCGAAGCCACCACCACGTTCGTCGATACGACGCCCGAGCTCTTCCGGTTTCCCGAACTGCGCGACCGTGCCACGAAGATGCTGTCGTATCTGGGCAACGTCATCGTGAACGGACGGGCCGACGTCAAGGACGCCTACGACCCGGAGCGCCGCCTGCCGCGTCCTCCCTCGTTCCGCGATGTCCCCTCCGGCTCGGTTCCACCGGGCACGCGAACGAAACTGCTCGCGCTGGGCCCCGAAAAGTTCGCGGAATGGGTGCGCGCCGAGCGTCGCGTGCTGTTCACCGACACGACGATGCGCGATGCCCATCAGTCGCTGCTGGCCACGCGCGTCCGCACCTTCGATTTGTTGACGCCGGCCGGCGCGGTGGCTCACTGGCTGCCGGATCTGTTCAGTCTCGAGATGTGGGGCGGCGCCACCTTCGACACCTCGATGCGCTTCCTGCAGGAGGATCCGTGGGATCGGCTGGCGGCCCTGCGCGCCAGGATTCCCAACATCCTGTTCCAGATGCTCCTGCGCGCCAGTAATGCGGTCGGCTACACCAACTATCCCGACGATCTCGTGCGGGAGTTCATCAAGCGAAGCGCGGCCAACGGCATCGACGTCTTTCGCATCTTCGACTCGCTCAACTGGACGCCCAACATGAAGGTGCCGATGGAGACCGTGCGCAAGCACACCGGCGCCCTGTGCGAGGCGGCCATCTGTTACACCGGCGACATCCTCGACCCCAGCCGGACGAAGTACAGCTTGAACTACTACGTGAAGCTCGCCCGCGAGCTCGTGAGCATGGGCACGCACATCCTGGCCATCAAGGACATGGCGGGCCTCTGCAAGCCCTATGCGGCGCACGCGCTCGTCAAGGCTCTCCGGGACGAGGTGGGCGTGCCGATTCACTTCCACACGCACGACACGAGCGGCGTCAACTCGGCGAGCGTGCTCAGGGCGGTCGATGCCGGGGCCGACATCGTGGACGCGGCGCTGGCCTCGATGAGCGGCATGACGAGTCAGCCCTGCCTCAACTCGCTCGTCGCCGCACTCCGTCACACGCGGCGCGACAGCGGTCTCGATCAGGCCGCGCTGGATCGATTGAGCCGGTACTGGGCGGCCGTGCGCGAGCTCTACTATCCCTTCGAAGAAGGCCTGAAGGCGCCGGCGTCCGACGTCTATCAGCACGAAATGCCCGGCGGCCAGTACACGAACCTTCGGCAGCAGGCGAAGAGCCTCGCGCTCGACGATCGGTGGGACGAGGTGTGCGAGGCCTACATTGCCGCCAATCGCCTCTTTGGCGACATCGTCAAGGTGACGCCGTCGAGCAAGGTCGTCGGCGACATGGCGCTCTTCATGGTGGCCAACGGCCTGACGGCCGATCAGGTCCAGTCAGCCAGCGAACCGCTCAATTTTCCGAAGAGCGTCGTCGAGATGCTGCAGGGGATGCTGGGTCGGCCCGAGGGTGGATGGCCGCGGGCGCTGCAAAAGCAGGTGCTCCGAGCCGGCCGCGCGGCGCCAGTCTCGGGCCGTCCTGGAACGAGCCTGCCGAAACCCGACTTCGCCGCCACGTCGAAGGAGCTCGCCGCGAAGATCAAGCGTCAGCCGACCGACGAGGACGTGCTGTCGTACCTCCTGTATCCGCAGGTCTTCCTGGAGTTCGCCGAGCATCAACGTGTCCATGGAGACACCTCCGTGATTCCCACCGCGAACTTCTTCTACGGCTTGCAGACCGGCGGCGAGATCGCGGTCGAGATCGAGCAGGGCAAGACGCTGATCGTCCGATATCTGGCCACCGGCGAGCCCCACGAGGATGGCACCCGGACCGTGTTCTTCGAGCTCAACGGCCAGCCGCGTGAGGTGAGTGTGGCCGAGCACGGTCGCGAATCGGTTCGACGCAAGCAACCGATGGCCGAAGCGGGGAACGCCAACCAGATCGGTGCACCGCTGCCCGGGAAGATCTCGAGCGTGGCCGTCAAGAAGGGACAGACGGTGAGAGCGGGGGAGCGGCTGCTGTCGATCGAGGCGATGAAGATGGAGACCGCCATCTACACGCCGCGAAACGGGGTTGTCGCCGAGGTGCTCGTGCAGCCGGGCTCGACGGTCAAGATCCGGGATCTGCTGGTTGTTCTGCAGGACTAAGACCCTGGCGTTCGTCCGCGTCGGTTCGCTCCACCGCCTGCCCTGGTGATACGCTCGCTCGTATGAGACCGTGGCTCCGCATCATCGGCGCGCTTTTTCTGGGCGCGGGGTTCGCGTGCGGCACCGCCGAGGCTCCGGGCGATCGTCCCCTCCTTCGAATCGCCTCGGACGCCACGTTCCCGCCGTTCCATTTTCTGGACACGAGCGGAGCACCGACAGGCTTCGACATCGAGCTGGCTCGGGCCGCGGCCGAACGAGCCGGATTTCGTGTCGAGGTCATCGTTCGGCCTTACGACGAGTTGCTGGCGGGCCTTCTCTCCGGCGCGCACGATCTCGTGGCGGCTACGACGGGGATCACGCCCGAGCGGGAGGAGCTGTATCTCTTTACGCGGCCGTACTTCGAGACCTGTCAGGCGGCGCTGGTGCGCTCGGGTCCAGGCGAGCCCGGCAGCCTCACCGAGTTGAAGGGGCGGCGCGTGGGCGCCGGCGGTTCGGGCACAGCCGCCCTGGCGATGCAGGGAATCGAGGGCGCGGAGCACGTCTCGCTCGGCAAAGGGCAGCAGGGTGTGCCGTCGCTCGAGCAGCACGTCATCGACGCGCTCGTGCTGGACGAGTTCGATGCCGTGGACGCGGCCCGGGACTCGAAAGGTGGATTGAAAGTGCTCGGCGATCCGGTGGCGCTCGAGCGCTACGCGTTCGTCCTGTCGAAAGACCGCAAGGACGTGAAGGCCCGGCTCGACGCGGCGCTCGAGGAGCTCGAGCGCGAGGGCCGCGTGGCGGAGCTGCGAGCGAGTTCGGCGTGGGACGCGACGAGGCGTGGCCGATTCAATCGCTGCGTTAGGCGCTCAGGTCCTGCGCGCAGCCGGCGCCTAGTCTATCGATTGATTACCGAGGGAGCACACGCCCCTCTCCATGCGTATGCCGTCTCCGAACACGTCCTTCGCGATTGCCCCACCCATCGAACCGATGCTGGCGAAGCTCACGGAGACGCTTCCGGAGGGCGGCGCGTATCTCGTTCGAGCCCAAGTGGGACGGCTTCCGCGCCATTGTTTTTCGAGGCGGGTCGGACGTGTTCATTCAGAGCCGGGACCTGCGGCCGCTCGATCGCTACTTTCCGGAGCTCCACGACGTGTTCCTGGCCACAGCTGCCGGACGGCTGCGTCGTCGATGGCGAAATCGTCATCGCGACGCCTGGCGGACTCGATTTCGACGCGTTGCAGCTCCGGCTCCACCCTGCGGCATCGCGTGCGGCCAGGCTGGCCAGGGAGACGCCTGCGGCGTTCGTCGCGTTCGATCTCCTCGCGGCTGGAGGGCGCGACGTCCGATCGTCGCCACAGACGGCGCGGCGCGATCGACTGGCCGAGCTGCTGCGCGATGCCAGACCCCCTATCCATCTGACGCCGGCGACCCGCGATCGCGATGTCGCAGCCGACTGGCTGACGCGCTTCGAAGGCGCCGGGCTGGACGGCGTCGTCGCGAAGCCGGTAGACGGCATCTACCAGCCTGGCGCGCGGGCGACGCTCAAGATCAAGCACGTGCGCACCGCCGACTGCGTCGTCGCCGGTTTCCGGTGGCACAAGAGCGGCCGCGACAGCCGTCGGGTCGTTGCTGCTCGGGCTCTATGACGAGGCCGGCACCCTGCATCATGTGGGCGTCACCTCGTCGTTCACGATGGACATGCGGAAGCGTCTCGTCGCGGAGCTGGCGCCTCTCCGACGGAACGCCCTCGTCGATCATCCGTGGCGCGAGTGGGCGGACGCGGAGGCGCATGCGCAGGGCCGCATGCCCGGCGGGCCACAGCCGGTGGAGCGCCGGCAAGGATCTCTCGTGGGAGCCGGTGCGCATCGAGCGCGTGTGCGAGGTCAAATACGACCACCTGCAAGGGCCGCGCTTCCGCCACGCCACGATCTTTCAGCGCTGGCGTCCCGACAAGGCCCCAAGCGACTGTCGTTACGATCAGCTCGAGGTCACGACACCGTACGAGCTCGAGAAGGTGTTCGGCGCCGGACGCGCTCACCAGGGCTGACGCTCGACGGACGTTCAGGGATTTCGGACGGGTCGAGCGTTCTCCTGATCCGGGCGCAGCTCCACCGGCACGTGCTGCAGATTCACGCGGATGCGAGTCCACGTGTGAAACCGCCCGCGCATCGCATCGACGAGCACGTCCGAAGGCGTCAGGTGCCTGGCGGCGTCCGGGTGCCTGCTGCGCCATCGCTCGAGCCCGGCGAGCGCATCGTCTTTCTTCTGCGCGCGGCCGATCTCGATCAGCGGATGCTTCGACACGCGCCGCCGCGACGGCTGGACGCGCGACGGCTCGCCGGCCTGCTTCTGGTAGTGCGGCGGCCACGGCGCGTCGCCGAGCCCGTCTTTCTCGTGCCGGGTTGAGAGATCGAGCAGGCTGGCGAGCGAGCAGGGTTCACGATCGATGCCCTCGTGGCGATCGCCAATCGCGGCGAAACGCGCGGGCATCGTCGCCAGGGTGAAGTCGGCGGGATCGCAGTCCGCGATCTCGTCCCACGTGAGCGGAGCCGACACGCGCCCGTCCGGCACGGGCCGCACCGAGTAGGCGGAGGCGACCGTCCGATCCTTGGCGTTCTGGTTGTAGTCGAGGAACACCCCGTGGCGTTCCTCCTTCCACCACTTGCTCGTGGCCAAACGAGGCGCGCGACGCTCGACCTCCCGCGCCAGCGCCAGCGCGGCGCGACGCACCTCGGGGAACGTCCATCGCGGCTCGATGCGGACATTGACGTGAATGCCGCGCGACCCCGACGTCTTCGGCCAGCCCACCAGGTGGAAGTCCTTCAACGCCGCGTGCACGACGATCGCGACCTCGCGAACCTGGGACCACGGCACGCCTCGAACCGGATCGAGATCGATGCGGAGTTCGTCGGGATGGTCCAGCTGTTCTGCGCGCACGGGGTGGGGGTGCAGCTCGAGGCACCCCAGGTTGGCCATCCAGGCCAGCGCCGCCGCGTCACGCGGCACGACCTCTTCGGCGGTGCGGCCCGACGGGAACTTCAGCGAGACGACTTCGATCCAGGACGGCCGCGACTCCGGCGCGCGCTTCTGATAGAAGAACTCGCCGTCGATCCCGTTCGGGTATCGCACCAGCACGTTGGGCCGCCCGCCGGCGGCTCTGAGCGCGCCGTCCGAGACGGCCACGTAGTAGCGCGCGAGATCCAGCTTGGTGAAGCCTGGCTGGGGAAACAGCACCTTGGACGCGTTCGAGATTGGAATCTCGCGCCCAGAGACGACAAGCAGCTCCCGGTCCTTGGTGCTCGCCACGAAGACTCCCGCTCCGCAGCTTAACAGAGGGTCCGATCCGCGGCGTCGGATTCCGCGCTGTCAGTATGCGATGGCGTAACAGTCGCGCCGGGGGTCGGCCGCCGCCATGCGGCTGGCCGTCGTGGGGTCGATCATCACGGCCGTCGCACAGCCCGACATGCCGAAGGGCCTCAGCCGGCTCACGTCGTGACCCCGCGCGCGCAGCTCGTCGTACACCGCGTCGGGTATGGTCGCCTCGACATTGAGCTTGTTGAACCCCGGGGTGTGCGGCCAGAACGACCCGTAGAAGTGCAGCGTCTGCACGCGCGGCCGTTCGAGCGCGGCGTGCAGGTTCGGATACCAGTCGTCCCAGAACTCCACCACGCTCAGGAAGGCCTGCAGAATCGTCTGCTCCTGATTGTCACCACCAGGCGTGCCGAGCGCCATCATCGGCGTGTCGCCCTTGAACACCAGGCTCGGCGTCAACGTGTAGCGTGGTCGCGCGCGCGGGCGAATCTGATTGGCTCGCGTCGTGTCGAGCCAGAACTGTTCGCCGCGCACGCTCATCCCGATCCCGGTGTCGCCGAGAATGACCGCGCCGGGAACCCATCCGCCGCTGGGGGTCACATCAAAAATGTTCCCTTCGCGATCGATCACCGCCATGTGCGTGGTGTCCTTCGACACGCCCGCCGAATCCTGACCGAGTGACGACCGCAACACGGGATCCGCCGGAGCGCGCGCGTTCGTGGCGTCCCCGCGAATGTCGGCTTTCCAGTACGGCCACGTCTTCACCTGGGAGTCGAACCGCAGCGGATCGCCCGCCACGAAGGTGGTGGATGCGCGCCTCGGGTCGATGAGCGCTGCGCGCTCGCGCGCGTAGGCCTTCGACAGCAAACCTTCCGATGGCGTCTGCACGAACGCCGGGTCGGCATAGTACGTATCGCGATCCGCGTAGGCGAGCTTCATGGCCTCGACAATCGTGTGGAGGTAGTCTGCGCTGCCGTAGCCCATCGCGCGCAGATCGAACTGCTCGAGGATGTTCAGTGTCTGCAGCAGCACGGGGCCCTGACTGCCGAAGCCGTGCTTGTAGACGGTGTAGCCGCGGTAGGTCGTGCGTGCCGGCTCCTCGACGCGGGCGAAGTAGTCGGCGAAGTCGCTCTCGTCGAACGGCGCGTCGTGCTGGCGCAGGAACGCGACCATCTCGCGGGCGATATCGCCCTTGTAGAAGCGATCGCGGGCGGCCACGATGCCGGCGGCACGACCGCGGCGCTTTTGCGCCGCGCTCGGCTTCGACCATCCGGCGCAGGGTCCTGGCGGTGGCTGGCAGCTTGATGGTTTCGCCGGGTTTGTAGGGGGAGCCGTCGGGCTTCAGCCAGTACGTCTTGTTCCCCGGCCAGCGCTCGAAGAATTCGAGCTGGTTCTCGATCGCGCGGACGGTACTCGACCGGATAGGGAAGCCGCGCTCCGCATAGCCGATGGCCGGAGCGACGACGTCCTCGAAGCTCATGGTGCCCCAGCGCTCGAGCACCGTCAGCGCGGCATGGAGCGCCCCGGGCACGACGGCGGGGTCGAGCCCCTCGCCTTCGAGAGTTTTCCCACGCGTGAGGTACCAATCCACATCGACGGCTCGCGGCGCCCAGCCCTGGCCGACAATCGACGTAACCTTGGCGTCTCTCCTGGGGTACACGAGCACGAGCGCCTCGCCACCCAGGCTGTAGAGATCCTGTTCGAGCACGCCCCCGGCGAGGAGCGATGCCACGCCCGCGTCGAACGCGTTCCCGCCTTTGACGAGGATGCCGAAGGCCGCGGCGGTGGTGAGCGGGTGGCCTGTGGACACACCCCCTGAAGGTCCCATCACCGCAGGACGCAGTGCCGAACCGGCCGGCTGCTGATCCTGCACGGGAACCTGTGCGACAACCGAGACGAAGCTCGTGACCGCCAGGACCGCCACGAACAGATGGATCTGCGCACGCTTGCGCGTTGTAGCGTCTCGCGTCATGGTCGAGCTCCTCCGTTTGCTTCCATGGCGCCGCCGAGTCACGAGTCGTCGCGGCAGCCGGCGCGTCAGCCTGTGGAGCGTCATGCACTTCATCGAATCCACTTTAGCGTACGGGCTCCCATGTGAGCTGATGCGGTCGACTTGTGTTACACGTTTCTGGACCGGCGTCTGAGCCGGATCGAAGTCTGAGCACGGATCGAACACGGAGGGCTGCTATCCGCGAGATGGTCTGGAAAGTCATTCGCGGTCGAGATGTGCGCGGTACCGGTCGATGACGTGTGGGTGAGCTGTAAACCAGCGAATCGTGCGATCGATTCCCGCTTCGAGAGACGTCGTGCACCGCCAATCGAGCAGCGTCGCGGCCCGACGCGGATCCGAGACCCATACCGCGGCATCCCATGCGCGTTGCGGCATTGACGACCATGAGGGTGCTTCGGCCACATGCAACAGACGTCGAACCGTATCGACGACGTGCTCGACCGTCGTCTGTTGACCCGAGCCGATGTTCAACACTTCTCCCGGCGGAAGTGGCATCGTCGCCGCTCTGAGTATCGCATCGCACACATCGTCGGCGTACACAAAGTCCCGCACTGTGTCAGGCGCCACAAGTGGTGGAAGACGTCCGTCGAGGGCGCGAACGATCAGCGACGGGATCAATCGGCGCGGTTCCTCGAATGGTCCGTACACGGAGTAGAGGCGCAGTGTGACGACATTCAGATGCCTGTGTCGGGCCACGTAGCGGCAGAACTGGGTCGCGCTTGCCTTGCTCCACGCATAGGCGCTATTGGGATCAACCCATTCGCTTTCCGCCGGCGCATGATCGGTGAACCCGTACTCGGATGACGACCCGGTGTGAATGAGCCGGTCGAAGCCGACGCGCGCGCAGGCATCGATCAGGTTGACCGTTCCAAGCACGTTGGTGCGCACGATTTGGTCGATGTCGGTCTGCCACGAGTACGCGCCGTGCGCGGCCAGATGAAAGATCCACTCGGGGCGCACCCGCGTCACAAGCTGCCGGACCGACGTGAAGTCGTCGAGTCCGGTGACGCATTGTTCCACGTCGCTCGCGACATCGTCGAGGCGCCAGGTCTCGTGTCCCGAACGGAGCAGGAGTGTGACAGCGTGTCCGTCGTCCACCAACCGCCGCACAAGATTGGCGCCGACGAATCCCGAACCGCCCGTCATGAGAACGCGGCGCGACACGGTCAGCTCAAGAACGATCGATAGTCCAAGGTGTCGAGATACTGAGAAGTGTACTCGCGAATTCGCTGCTGCTCGTCCGGGCTCAGCTCATTCGCGGTCGCGCGGTTCGCGTCGCGCGTCGCTTTCCGTATCGTGCCCCACGGATAGACCTCGTCGAGCGCGCGGCCGTTCCAGCTTGGGGTGCCGAGAGACTCGGCGCGATCCAGGCCAAGCGTGGCGCAGAGTGACCCGAGCGTTCCTTTCGGATCTCCCATGACGTCCTCCGCGCGCAGGACGTGCAGCCGGTTCGGATACCAATCTCGAAAGAGCAACGCGAAGTACTGATTCATCGTCCATCCGAGCATGTAGTGCTGCAAGGAGAGGGGCACCGGACGTTTCTTCGTGTCCGCGTATGCCGACCATGGATTGCGAACGATGTGCAGGAAGTGCGCGCCAGGGAGCGCGTTCAGCAGCTTGTCGGCATCGACCACGAGGATCGGGCTGTAGCCAACGTAGAATTGTTCGCTGCCCGTGCGTCGATAGTCTTTCCAGGCATCGAACGTCGCGCGAAAGAATGCCGAGACGTTTCCGCCATCGGAGCGCGGCTTTCCGGCGACCTGCTCGACAAACAGCTGTCCGCGCTCGTCGTCCGAGAACTCGAACTGAACGTGACGGAATTTGCTGACGTGCGACGTCCTCGCCCGCACGCGTGTCTCTTCGTCGATGATGGCGCGGTAATCGTCGGCCGGCGTGGCATCGAGCGCGAACACCGGCCAGCGATACTTCACCGGAAAGAGCGACGTCAGGTAATCGTTGACCAGGCGCGTGCCGATCTGCGATTCGAAGGGGTACACGAACATCTGCGGATGACCGTCCAGAAAGCGGTGTGTCGTGTTTCCACCGTTCTCGTACATCGCCCCAATCATCAACAGATTGAACACATCGCTCATTTCTCGCTGCTCCTCGCCGTCTGCTGCACGTCTCGCGTTCTGAATGCGTATGCGATGGTTTTCTCCCGGAGGGTGGGATGACCGGTGCGGCGGGCTCCCGTCATCCGGCACAGAAAGCCACTGGTCAACGAGGCCGGTACGGCCTCCACGGCGAACACCTGATTTCCCTCGGGCCAGGTCAGACTGCCGAGCACCCGGCCGCTCGTGACGTCTATCGCGTGCACGCCGCACAGGCTCGTGTCGATCGACAGTCCCGGGGCGTACCGGGCAAATCGCGGAAGGACTCGTGACGTTGCGACAAATGCGACGTTGCCGACGAAGCAAAGGCCCCGCGTCCAACCTGGAAGGCGGGCCGCGGGGACGAACGATCCGCCGCTGACGAACCCTACTTCGCCGTATCCGCTGTTGTCGACCCACACGCGTCCGTCATGGATGCGGGCTGAATGCGGGCGGGTGAGTCCCGTCACGATAGGCTCGCGTGTCTTGCCAGAAAACACGACACCCTGCTTGTCGACGCGAAAGCGCCGGTGTCCGGGGCGCCTTGTCGCGATGCGCGCTGCGCTCGCGCTGAAGAAAGACTCCTCGAGCGACGGCCCCGCAGCGATCGAGTTTAGCTGAATGTAATTCAGATCGAGCGCGGGGCCGCGGCGCGTCTCGACGCAGCGAGGCCACCAGACGGGCTCCGGCGGTGCATCAGAGCTCAGTCGAACGATCGCATTCGATGCGACCGCGTTCCCGTGGAGGTGGTCGCCGATGAACGCGATGTCGTGCAGGTACGACGATCCGGGATGGAATCGGGTCGCGACAGGAATCAAGGGCCGATCGTCGACATCCACTCGCGCCATGTCGCGTCGCTTCAACAGACCGATCACGGGTTCGAGCCTGATCACCTGGTTGGGATTGCGCGTGCTCGCGATATACACCGAGCCCCGGGCGCGGTCGACTGCCAAACCCGATGGATGCGGCACCGGCATGAAGCTGATCGTCCGACGTCCACCCACGTGTCCGAGTGCGACTGACAGGTGTTCGTATTCGCGCGTGACGAGCAGCGTGACGCGAAGCGACTGGAGCAGATCCCAGAACGCTCCGCGCGTGGTCGATCGCAGCGTGCCGGCGTCGATGATGTTCGCGCCGGACCAGTTCGTCATGACCTCCGCGGGATCGCGCCAGCGTTCATCGTGCACGTGTCGCCGGTCGCGCCGGCTGCGCGCGTCAGCCATCCGCGTGGGACCTCCGGCGCCACAGCTCGAACGCTCCGACGTACAGTCTGAAAGCGGAACCGAAGCCGGTCGTACTTCGTGCGCCGTGCCGCTTCGACGAGAAGATCGGCACCTCGATCAGGCGATAGGCCTCGGCCCGGCAGCGCGTGACGAACTCCAGATCGATGAGGTCGTCCTCCCGTGTCAGCGTCATGAGCGGCGTGAACGTGCGGGGAAACACCTTGGGCGTGCCATTGATGTCCCAGCACGACAAGTCGAACAGCGCGCGACACTGCAGGTTGTAGAGCAACGATCCGAGGCGGCGGACCAGGCGCTCGCGGATGCGGCGGTTCGCCTTTACGACGACGCCGGGATTCGTGACGGCATACAGCACGAGCAACGAGAGATCCGAGGCGGTCGTGCGCGCCAGGTTCGTGTAGCAGACGAGATCGCCTGTTGCCGCGGCAAGCCCGCTCCGCACGGCGCGACCCCAGCTGGCGCGCCCCGATTCGAGCACACGAACCCCCGGGATCGTCGCGGTTAGCCGGCCGGCGACACTGGCCGATTCGTCGCGGCACCCGTTGAGCACCAAGAGATACTCGACGTCCTGGAGCACAGCCCCGAGCGCCCGGTGGTACTCCGAAAGAACGCTTTCGAGATGATCGGCCTGGTTGTGGACCGGAAGGATCACCGAGACGCGCGGAACACTCACCCGACAACCCTGACCGGCCGCAGGGCGGACAGGGCCGTCCGCGCCAGACTCCCTGCGTCGAGACGATGGAGTTCCTGCAGGTACTTCTGGCTCCCTGACCGTCCGTCCGGCGCCGAGCTGACGCCGCAGCGGATTACGCGGCATCCCAGGCCGTCTTCCGCGGCTATCTCAGAGAGAAGAGACCCCAGACCGCCCGTGGCATAGTGAGCTTCTACGGCCAGCGCGACCCGATGCGTCGACAGCAGTTCTTTGAGTTGCGCGCGGGGCTCGGGATTGAACGAGGACACGATCGCGAACGACGGATCGCATCCTTGCGCTTCAAGCAGCGAAATCGCCTTCGCCGCTTCACTGGCAATCGCTCCTGTGGCGACGATCACGACGTCGCGTCCGCGGTGCAGGATCTCGGCCGAGCCGAGCGCGAATCGTCCATGCAATCCCGGCACGACCGTGCGGTCGTCCTTGCTGAGCCGGTAATAAACTGGTCCGGGGCGATCGTAGGTCTCGTGCACCGCGGTCCGCGCCTGTTCGTGATCCGCGGGGACGACGACGGTGATTCCTGGCTGCGCACGCATCACGGCGATGTCTTCCAGCGCATGATGCGTGCTTCCTGCAGAGCCATATTCGAATCCGCCGCCCACGCCGACGATACGCACTGGCAACCGGTGCCGTGCGGGTCCGTTGCGGACGAATTCGTACGGCCGCAAGGACGCGAACGTGGCGATCGAATACGTGAATGGGATGTAGCCGGCTTCGGCGAGTCCCGTCGCCAGCGCCACCATGTTCTGCTCCGCGACGCCGACGTTGAAGAAGCGCCCCGGATGACGCTCGGCGAATGGTTCCAGCGCCATGTACCCGAGGTCGCCGGTCAAGAGCAGCACACGCGGATCTTCATCGGCAATCAGGGACAGCACCGATGCGACCGCCTGCCTCACGCCTGACCTCCAACCTCCGCGAGTGCGGTACTGTATTCAGCGTCGGACATTGGCCAGTAGTGCCACTTGATCTGACCTTCCATAAACGAGACGCCCTTGCCGAAGGTCGTATGCGCGATGAGGACGTGAGGCGCTCCGCTCGTCGTATCGAGTTCGCCGATTGTCTCGAGCATCGCTGGCGTATCGTGCCCGTCCATGTCGTGCGCGTCCCAGCCGAACGCGCGCCACCGATCCGCCAGTGACGACATGTCGAGTACGTCTTTCGTATAGCCGAGAGCCTGCTGACCGTTCACGTCGACGATCGCGATCAGATTCGAGAGGTGGTGATGCGCGGCGAACATGACCGCCTCCCAAAGCGAGCCTTCGTTGCACTCGGCATCGCTGACCAGGACGAACACCCGGCGCGCCGAACCTTTCATTCGCGCGCCGAGTGCAGCTCCCGCTCCCATGCCGAGCCCGTGCCCAAGCGAGCCCGTCGAGAAATCAATGCCATTCAGAACGTGCTCCGGATGGACGCCGAGCACCGTGCCATCACCGCAGTACGTGGACAGCTCGTCGCTGCTCAGCCACCCCTTGAGGTGAAGGGCGGCGTAGAGCGCCAGAACGGCGTGTCCCTTGGACAGGATAAATCGATCCCGATCGGGATCGGTGGGGAGCGTGACGCGAAGCGCGCCCGAATAGAGCGTCGCCACGATATCCGCGATCGACAGCGCCGAGCCGATGTGACCGACGTTCGCACGCTTCGATTGTTCGATGATTATCAGCCTGATTGCGGATGCATCCACCATTCTCGCCACGCTTGGCTGGTAAGATAACACACCGAGTTGCTTGGCTCCATCCTGTCGCCAACGTCCAATGCCTTTGAATAACCCCTCGCACGCGTTTCGTTCGCGTGCGCCGATCTCGAGCGGCAGCGGTCCCACGGCTGCGGATTTTCTCGTGTTCGTTGTCCTCACGATAGCGGTGTGGGGACTATTTGCGGCTGAACAGGGGCTCTGGCACGACGATGCGCGCCTCCTCGAGCTGACGCTGCAGAACAAGTTGACGCTGCACGGCGTGACATCGCCAATCACCGCTCCGACGCGTCGCTTGCTCGGTCTGGTGCCGGCGCTCGCGCTGGTCACTGAATCGCCGATCAACGCTCTCCAGATCGCGTACGGCGTGCTGTGGTTGACCGTCGGCTGCGCCGCAGCCGCGGTAACGCGCGCCCTGACGGGCGATCGCCTCGCCAGCTTCGCGGCTGGCGCGCTGACAATCTGTGCAACCGGCGATTACCTCACCAACAGCACCGTCGGGATTGGGTATCTCGTCGCCGCGGCCGCATACTTCGGCGCCCTCCTGCTGGCGCTTCATGTACCTCGGCGGCGGACGTCCCGCGTGGCTACTGGGATGCGCCGCGCTGCTGACGTGGGCCGTCTGGACCGCCGACGGTCCACTGGCCTCCGTCATCCTCACGCCGGTTCTGCTCTGGATTGCTCGTCGCCCCGATCAGCCACGCCGGACGCTCTTGCTGACGATTGGGTGCTGGTTGCTCGTGATCGCGCCATATCTGATCGTTCTGTCCTCGTTCATCATCGACCCGGGCAGCTACGCGGCTAGTGCGCTCGTGCCAATGACGATGGGGGAGAGGGCCGCCCGCGCGATCGATCTGTTCGCGACGAACTTCGAGCCCTGGCGCTGGGCCTTCGCTCAGCCTGTCTGGTTCCCGAGCGCCAATGCCGAGGTGATCCCGAAGTGCGGAGTGTGGCTCGCGACTACGCTGGGCACCGTTGTCTTCGCGCTGGGACTGAGGCGTCCGCTCGCTGCGGCGGGTGTCACCAGACCCGCGCGGCTCGCGCTACTCTGTAGTGCGCTCCTCGTTGTCGCAGCGGCGTCGAATGTCGCATTCGTGCCGGTTCAGCTCAGTCACATCCACTTCCGTACTCAGACGATTTCTCGCGTGTGGGTGTCGATCTTTCTCGCGATCGTCGGCTCCGCCCTCTGCAGACGAGGCGCAGTGGCGCGAGGACTGGCCATCGTCATGTGGTGCGCCTTTGTTGCATTGGGAGTGTGGGGCGGCGTTGAGCGACAACGCTTGTTCGCGGCGTACTGGGCCGAGCACCGTGTCGAGGTTGGGTCCATCGTGCGGCAGGTTCCGCGGCTTGGAGCGAACGACTTCCTCGTGCTCCGTGCCAAGGTCTCGCCGATGATGCGCGCCACCGAGGCGGACTATCTCGCCAGGAGCTGGGCGACGCTCCTCTACGAGGACCCTGGCGTCGCTGCGCGCGTCGTGCTGATCTCGGACGAACGCCGGACCGGCTGCGTGGAGGAGGGGAATTTCTTACGCTGCTGGGCCGAGGGGCAGGAGGCGTGCTTCAAGGCCGGATCGTGTAAGGGGAAGACGATCCCACTCGATCACGCCCTCGTGATGGACTTTGACGAGCGGCTCCATTCATACGTCCTGCAGGATGGGCCCCTGAAGGTCCGCGGCGCCACCGGGCAGCGCGCGAGCCTGACTCCGCTGGCCAGCGCGATCGTGGCGCCTCGCCACGGTCTGAGCAGCCTCATGCGCCGGATCTGTCGCTGGACGGGAGAGCCTTGATCGCCTCGATCTGTCGCAGGGGGAAGAGCCTGACCGAGAAACCGGCAACGAGCGTTATGCGAACCGCGAGACGGCCCTAATGTTCTCTATCGTCATCGCCTGACTGCCCGTGTGGCGGAGTCGGCGCCTCGCGTCATCGTCGAGATCCTTCGTTCACGTCCATGGCGCCGGAGCCGAGTCGCCGCGGCAGCCGGCGCGTCAGCCTGGGGAGCGTTGTGCACGTCATCGACTCCACTGCAGCGCACGGGCGTCCATTCAAGCCGATGCGCGACTCAGTGGTAAGACGGCTGCTGGACCGGCATCGGCTCTGAGCGCCGTGCATCTTGAGCTATGCTTGGGCCTCACTCATGACCGATCCAGGCCACTGGTTTGCGCGGGCCAGGCCATGAACGTGTCGCGCTCCGCATGACCTCAGTCGACGTGTCGGGTCAGCGCGCGGCCGAGTATCGAGCACGCCGCATCGCCCACTGGGATGCAGTCGCGATTGCGAGGAACGCTCCGTCGAGGCCCTGCGCGCGCCTATCACGCTCGCCTCGAGCACGTCTACCGTTTCCTTGTCAGACCCGGGCAGCGCGTCCTCGAGCTCGGGTGCGCCGACGGCGATCTGCTGGCTGCGGTTCAGCCCGCGGTGGGCGTTGGCGTGGACTTCTCCGGCGCGATGCTCGCGCGCGCGCGGCGCAAGCATCCACACCTGCAGTTCGTCCAGGCCGACGCGCACGATCTGACCAGGATCGATGGCACGTTCGACGTCATCATTCTGTCCGATCTGCTCCACGACGCATGGGACGTGCAGGCGCTCCTTGCCGGTTTCGCAAGGTTGTGCCACAGAGACACACGGGTGGTGATGAACTTCTACAGCCGCCTGTGGGAAGTCCCCCTGACCGCGGCACGACATCTGGGTTTCGCGGAGCCGGCCCTCAAACAGAATTGGCTGACTGTTCCGGATGTGACCAACCTTCTGCACCTGACGGACTTTCGTGTGGTCCGAACATGGCAGGAGGTCCTGCTGCCGTTGCCGGTGCCGGGTGCGGCTTCGCTCAGCAACCGCGTACTCGTCCGACTCTGGGGTGTTCGCCATCTGGCGCTGGCCAACTTCATTCTCGCCCGGCCGAATTGTGCCCGCGTCGCCGTCCCACGCGCAGAACGCGTGTCGGTCATCGTGCCGGCGCGAAACGAGTCCGGGAACATCTCCGCGCTCTTCGGGAGAACGCCGGAGATGGGCGGCGGCACCGAGCTGATCTTCGTCGAAGGTCATTCCTCGGACGATACCTTCGCCGCCATCGAACGCGAGATGGCGGCCAATCCAGGACGACCGGCCAGGGTCCTCCGGCAGACGGGCAAGGGCAAAGGCGACGCCGTGCGTGCCGGGTTCGCGGCAGCCACGGGTGACATTCTGATGATCCTCGATGCAGACCTGACTGTGCCGCCAGAGGATCTGCCGCGGTTCTACGAGGCCATTCACTCCAACAAGGGAGAGTTCATCAACGGCGTCCGGCTCACATACCCGATGGAAAAAGAGGCGATGCGTTTCGCCAACCTGCTCGGCAACAAGTTCTTCAGTCTCGCGTTCAGCTGGCTGCTCGGCCAAGCGATCAAAGACACTCTGTGCGGCACGAAGGTGATCCGCCGCGATGCGTATGAAGCGCTCGCGGCGAACCGCGCCTACTTCGGCGATTTCGATCCGTTCGGCGACTTCGATCTGCTCTTCGGAGCATCGAAGCTCGGTCTCGAGATTGTCGAACTGCCCATTCGCTATCGCGAACGTACCTACGGCACGACCAACATCCAGCGCTGGCGCCACGGCTGGCTGCTGCTGAAGATGTGTGTCTTCGCAGCCGGTCGCATCAAGTTCGTGTGAGAGACGCACAGTCGATGGCTGGCGGAGCAGGAAAGCTGACGTCTGCTGACGCAATCGTCGAGCACGATGACGTGTCCGTTTCCTGGGCGACGGCGTCCGTCGTGTTCTGCGCGCAGCTGATGGTGTCGTTCGCTCTCTATCGCTTCTCTCTCGGTATCGGGTTCCTGTCCGATGCCTGGGTGTACCTGGCTCACGTCCGCCACGGATTTCTGGAGTCGATCGCCGTCGCGATCGGCTATCACTATCAGCCGGTCGCGGTCGGCTGGATCGCGGCCATCCGGATGGCCTTCGGCGAGAATCCCGCCGCGTTCCAGGCAGTCAACGTTGCGCAGTTGGCCGCCCTCGGGTATCTGACCTACGCGCTTGGTCGCCGGCTGCTGCCGCTGCCGGGCGTCGCGTTCATCGGCAGTCTGCTCGTCATCGGCAGCAACGCGTTCTACGAGGCAACCTACTGGCCGCTCCCAGGCAATTGTCACGTGCTGTCGGGACAGCTTTTCGTGCTGTCGGTCATCATCGCCGTGGATGTGGCGCGCAGCCGGCTTGGCGCCTCCGGGCCCTGGCTGCTCGGTCTCGCGGTGCTCACCGCGGTGCTCACCCACCCGGCGATGGTGACGGCTGTGCCGGTTTGTGGCCTCGTTCTTGTCGTCGCGCGCAACCGGGCGGGAGAGTCCCCTCGCCAGCGCCTGTTCAACGCGATCAAGGACGCCATGCCCATGGCCGGCGTGATTGTCCTGGTGGTGATCGTTCGACTGGTGTTCTCGGCCGCGATCGCCACGGGACCCGCGGCCGAATTCTCATGGATACGGGCGTACTGGCTCGTCACGCGCGGAATCGTGGCGGTGTTCAGCCTGCGCGGATCGCACGGCGTCGCGCATAACCTCATGATGTTCGAAACGGTGAACGGGGGACCCGAGACGACCTGGGTCAGGGGGTTCGTCCTCGGCTGGATCGTGGTGGCTGGACTCTCGGCGATCCTGTGCTGGCGGTACGCGACAACTCGCGGACTGCGAGTGCTGATCCTGATGTTCGCGGTGCATGCCGTGATCCTGACCGTGGCCGGCGGGATGGCGGCGCGCCAGGCGCACGTGCTGGCGGTTCCTGCCGCGCTGCTCACGGCGTGGGGGCTGCACGCAGCCGCGATGCGTCTCGCGAAGATCATCGGCACCGCCGAGGCGCGGGCGATCTGCGCTCACTTGCCGGCCGTCGGCGTTCTGATGCTGATTAGCTGGGCCGTGCCCGATCACGTCACGGCCGCCAAGGTCTATCTCGAAGCGTCGCAGGTCTCGCGGGCCCTGTTCGTACAGATCCGGGCAGCGTCGCCGAGCCAGCTGGTGCTCGTGAACCTGCCAGGGCTCGTCGTCGAGCGGAACATTGGCGCATGGGCGTTTTTGAACGGTCTTCCCGAGCTCGCGCGCACCGCGGCGCCGGGAGTGACCTCGGTGCAGGTCGTCAGCGTCGACGTTCCAGGCGCGCCGCTGTTGAAGGCGGGGATTTCCAGGCCGGTGAGCATCGAGACGCTTCGCGCGATGACGCTCGATCCATCGCAGGTTGTGGTGATGTTCGCGCCGCCGTCGACGCTGATTCGCTTGACGCCGGACATTCTGGCTCGTCTTGCTTCCCAGTGACGCTGGTTCCAGAACAGCGCCGACGATGTGCAATCGGTCCCCGATGTTGAACGCCAGCACTCCAGAGCCGCGCAACTCCAAACCGAACGCCGGCATGGTCCTGTTGCCACCCGGGCGTGACTTCGACGAGGCCATCGGCCGATCGCAACCGGCGGCACGATTCTCGAGATCGGGTCTGGCGGAAGCTTCCACAAGGAATGCGCGACCGCCAGCTGGCCGCGCGCTCGCGAGCATGATGGCGATCGAGCGCGTACGACGCTGATTGCCGCGCCGGAACAGCCCGAGCGATCGCGAATGATGTGGATGATGGAGGCGCCGGTCCGCAGGATCAGCCGGCGAGCATCGCGGACTGCCCGGCCGGCCGGGTACCCAGACGGGCGTGATCGTAGTTGTCCAGAAGCCACTGGTAGGTCTGAGCGATGCCGGACCGCAGATCAATGGTGTGGCGCCAGCCCAGGTTGTTGAGGCGCGTGACGTCGAGGCGCTTGCGGGGCGTGCCGTCGGGCTTCGATTGGTCGAACGCGATCGCGACCTCTGCCTGCACGATGTCGCGAACGGCGATTGCCAGTTCCTCAATCGTCAGGTCTAATCCGGTGCCGACGTTGATGTGGCTGTCGTCCTCGTAGCGCTCCATGAGGAACAGGCACGCGTCGGCCAGGTCGTCCACATGAAGGAACTCGCGGCGCGGCCGGCCCGATCCCCATACCGTCACCTCCGAAAGGCCCCGAATGCGCGCATCGTGAAACTTGCGAATCAGTGCCGGGAGCACGTGCGAGCTGGTGAGGTCGAAGTTGTCGTTGGGTCCATACAGATTGGTCGGCATGGCCGAGATGAAGTTGCAGCCGTACTGGCGGCGGTATGCCTGGCACAACTTGATGCCGGCAATCTTCGCAATCGCGTACGGTTCGTTGGTGGGCTCCAGCGGGCCGGCGAGGAGCGCCGATTCGGTCATCGGCTGCGCCGCCTCGCGCGGGTAGATGCACGAACTGCCCAGATACAACAGCTTCGTCACGCCGTACAGGTGGGCCGCGTGCACCACCGTCGCGTGAATCAGCATGTTGTCGTAGATGAACTCGGCCGGCCTCGTCGAGTTGGCGAGAATTCCGCCGACGGTGCCGGCGACAAGAAAGACGTACTCTGGCCGGTTGGCGCTGAACCAGTCATTCACCGCCGCCTGATTGCGGAGATCCAGTTGCTGGCGCGTGGCCGTGAGCACCTGGTGGTGCCCGGCTCGCTCGAGCCGGCGCATGACGGCCGACCCGACGAGGCCGCGATGTCCGGCAACGAAGATTCGTGATCCGTCTTTCATGACCTCTGAAGTGAGGGCCAATGTGACCGACGTCGTGCCCCCAGAGTAGAGCGTGTTGTCCGTGCGTTGTGGAGCGTAGTATAAGCTCGTTGAGCGCGCTTCCGCGCAACGTCACAGCGGCCCGGCACCGGAGGAGGAGTTGAGGTAGTACGTGGAAGACGACGGCGGAACGGCCACGCAGGCCAAGACGACGCGCCGGTCGCCGAAGAGCGTCACGCGTTCAACCGAGAACGCGGTCTCGGCGAGTAAGGCTTCGACGCAGCGGACGTTGGGACCCCACCAGTTCGTCGGATCGCTGTCGCGGACGGCCCCCGGGAAAAACTGCATGATGGGCAGCGAGGCCAGACGCGGGTCAATGCTGGCGAGCGGCACATCCGTCCCGTCCGGCATCAGCATCGCGTTGTCAATCACGATCGTCTCCATGTACATCCGGGTCTTGCAGAGGCTGCGGACGATGCGCAGCGCCCAGAGCGGATCCGGCAGGTGATACAGAAGGCCGAGGAAGAGCACGATGTCGAAGGTCCCGAGATCATCGGCTGTGAGGTTGTAAAGGTTCTGCTGGCGAAAAACCACCTGCGATCCCAGGATCTTCGCGGCGATGGGAAACCCCGTGAGGTCGGGGGGGATGTAATCGATCGCCAGCACCTCGGCGCCGCGGCGCTCCATCTCGAACGAGAAGAAGCCATCGCGCGCGCCGAGATCGAGCACGCGCAGGCCCGAGCAGTCGTCGGGCAGCCCGAGGTGGTGCAGGAGGAGCGGCGAGTCGGTTGAGCCGGGCGTGACGATCCCGGGGCGCACCTCGATCCGGTGCGTACCACCGACGGTACCCTGCAACGAGATTGCGCACCTCGGCATCGCTCAGGGACGAATCCACCGGGCGATTCTGGCATACTCCCGCCGTGCGAGCTCCACTCGTTCTCGCGTCGGTCATCGCGGTCATGGCCGCCGGATGCGGCCGCCGTCGTGAGGGAGGAGGGTTTAGCGGCACCGGCTTCGGGTCCACGTTCACGGTGCGTTTTCCCGCGGTGCCGCCGCCGGAGGCGATATCAGTGGCTGATGTCCCGGAGCGTGCGCAGCGACCGCACAAGCGCGTGCTGCTGGTCGACGACCATGCGGACTCGCGCGACAATTACGCGTTGCTCCTGCGGGCCCGACGGACACGAGGTGTGCGAAGCCGAGAACGGCGACGTGGCGATCGTGGACTTCGGTTTGCCTGGCGCGGACGGCTTCGACGTGGCGCGACGGATTCGCTCCCAGTCCGAGGGGAGCATGTGACGCTGATTGCCTTCTGGCTACGGCTTCCCCGAAGATCGCGAGCGTTCACGCGCCGCGGGCTTCAATCGCACATGGTCAAGCCAGCGTCGCCGGCCGATCTGAGGCGTGCGGTGGATGAGTGCGCCCCGGGTGTTCGTCACGGAAGCCAGGGCCGCGGGCGTCGAGGGCGAGCGCTGCCAGGCCAAGGTGCAGCGCCATCCTCGGTGGTCCAGGGCTGACTTCAGTGGTCGCGGCGCGTCATTTTGGCCATCGCGACTCCGTGTACAGTTCGTACCACCACTCAACCGCGCCGCTGCACAGCCCGATCAACAGAAATACCGGCAGTTCCAGCGCGGCGCGGCCTAACCGGAGAGCACGCCTCAGCTCACGAGTTGTCAGCGCTTCTAGCCGGTGCAGATACGGCGGCTGCATCGCCGCGTCCAGCTTCGCCGCGGCTACTGACGCCGACGATTCCTGAGTGTTGGTACCGTTGAATGAAGGTTCCATAGTCGCGTTTCCACAGTCGAACGTTACCCTTGTCCGCAGCGCTTGATGGGCTCCTGAAGGCGCAGTTCGATCCGCCGGTATGAGCGGCTGTCGCCGTGTCGCGAGGGAGAAGGGAGAAGGGTCAGACGTTCGGCGTGTGCCAGATGGAGGGCACAGGCCTGTCCCGCCCGTTGGGCCCTGCCCTAATGTCTCCAGACCATGCGTGTGGCGCCGCCGATAACCAAACTATGTGCCACGCAAATTCGCTGCTTTTCGATGGTCTTAGTCGGACTGACCTTCTAGAAGTCAACGTTCGAGGTGAACTATGTGTCGAGGAGCGCTGACTTCAAGCCATTGTTCCTCCCGGAATTGTGGCGGATGAGACGCCCGTGCGGGATCCGTCGTGAGCGACAACGCGACGCTCGTCGTGAGCGCGAAAGGAAAGGAAAGTGTTCGCAAGAACGGCGACCACCGCCGTGTCGCGTAGCCTTATGGCCACTGCATCACGGGCGTTCGATCCTCCGTTCGTGGTCGCGGCCATTGCGCTGTGCCTGAGCGCGAACCTCTACGGGTACAGGTTCAGCGGCCGTGGAGTCCACTGGTTCAATGGCTTGCTGACCTTGGTCACAGCGACCCTGTTTGTCGCCTTGTGCATCACGTGGGCGAGGTCGGAACGAGATTCGGTCAACGTGCCACGACTGGCGAGCACTCGCCGCGGCCTGGCTGCTGGCGCGGTGTTCGTGGCGATCACGTGGCACCTGTCGGTAGGTTCGCCCTTCTATTCCGCCGCTTCCTATGCGCTGGCGCTTGCTTCCTTCTCCTGCCTTCTGGCTTCGATGTTCATCCGCGCCTCGCCGGCGTTCGACACGGCTCTGCTCGCCGTCGTCGGCATCGCCACAATGGTTCTGCGTCTACTGGATATCCCATTTCGCCACGTGGGCGGCGACATGCTCCCGATCATTGATGCCGGCGTTGAGCGGTTCCTTGCGGGTCAGAGCCCTTATGAAGATCTTCGCATCTACTCGGCAGCATCCCTGGACTACTCCGGCCGACCTCTGACGTACCTGCCTCTCATGTGGCTCAGCTATGTCCCTCTGAAGGTCGCGGCACTGGACTTGCGGTGGCTCTCGATAGCGTCACTAGCCGCCTGCTACTGCCTGTTGAGCCGAGAGGCATGGCGCGGGCGTGGTGCCTCGCTGACGGTCTGGCAAGCGGTTTCACTAGTCCTCGCAGCCGTCTTTCTGTCTCCGTTGGTGTTGTTGAAGGTGTCCGACATCCAGACACCGGTGTTTTGGTTCGTTCTTGCCTGTCTGGCGTCTGCGCTGGCGGCGCGAGCGACACCGGTCGTCGTTGGAGCATTGTGTGCAGTCGCTGTGGTCATGAGAGAGACCGCAATTATTGTCATGCTGTTCATCGCCATTTATTACGCGAGGCAGTCGTGGCCAGTGTTTTGGCGCTGGAGTATCACTGCGAGCGTCTTGGTGGCTGCCACATGCATTCCATTCCTCGTCATGGATGCCAAGGCGTTCATGTCATCACTCATCTATAACAGTTCATTTGTGTCGACGTATCAATTCGAGAGGCAGGTCCAACTGACCCACATCGGCTTCGGTGGATGGCTGATGAGCAGCGGCTTGCATGGGTTGATTAGACCGATACAGGTAGTTCTGGTTCTGTGGGTCTGCTGGCACATGACGAGACGGAAGAGAACGACAGCTGGAGACGTATTGTTTCTTGCCGGCGGCACGTATTTCGCGTTTCTGCTGCTGAACGACGTCGTGTTCGAGTACTACTACATCGAGGCTCTTGTGCTGATCGGGTTCGCAATGGTGAGCGCCAGAGAGCCTGGCTGACACCACACGTCGACCACGCGACGTGGTCCCAGCGTCCCGGTGCCGCGTCCGCCAGAATCGCGTGTCGGTCAACGGGCGCACGAGCCACTCGTGTACGCGCGGGTCTGGCGTGATTTCAAGATCGCGCGTCGCTCTGCAGCGATGTTCATGGACACGACGTCGCGAATCTCGATCGTCGCCTGGTTCCGGGACAATCGACGCGATCGCCAAGAGTGGGTGGCTGTAAGCGATTGATGTAGTGGTGCCGAGGGGCAGAATTGAACTGCCGACACCGTGATTTTCAGTCACGTGCTCTACCAACTGAGCTACCTCGGCACGGTGGGACGCTCGCGAGCAGAACCGTCATCATACCAGACGGTTCAGACGGGTTCCAAGGCACAGTGCAGCCGTTGGCGCGTGTCTCACGCCCGCCACACACGTACCGGCCGATGGCGGTGTGTCGCGAATACACCTGAAACGTTCGAGACGCGTCTACCGGAACTGTCGGCCGCAATTACGCCGCTCGAACAGGCCGTCGTGGCCCGACGACGTCGGGCCACACGGTTCCGCCGATCACGAAGCCGGCGGCGAGCATCCCGACGATGGCACCGGCGATGACATCCAGCGGGTAGTGCACGCCAACATACACTCGTGAGAACGCGATGAGCGCCGCGAGCGCCCAGAGCCCTGCCCGCGCGCCCGGCCAGATACGCGCCAGGGCCATGCCCCCGGCGAACGCGTTGGCGGCGTGGCCGGACGGAAAAGAATAGGTGTTCGGTCGCGCGCCGATGACGCGCACGTCGACCACGTCCTGGAAGGGTCGCATGCGCGCGATGGCTGGTTTGGTCACGACGTCCACGAGCAGCACACTGAGGCCGATGGCCAGCGCCATCTGCCACACGCCCTGCGCCCGCTCGGGGCGCCAGAGGACGAGCACTGCGCCGAGCACGAACCAGACGCGCGCTTGCGCGCCGATGTCGCTCAGCTCGACCATTACCCAGTCGAGCGCGGATGTGTGATGGGAAGCCAGCCAGACGCGCAGGGCCGCGTCCAGCGAGAGCAGCGATTCCATGGGCCCGGCAGTCCGCTCGAGCCGTCTAGGCGGTCAAGGCCTCGGCCTCGCGCACCATCCCCAGCTCTTTGCGCAGGCGATCCTCGATGGCGCTGGCAATGGCGGGGTTGTCGCGCAGAAACGCCTTGGCGTTCTCGCGGCCCTGGCCCAGCCGTTCGCCCGCGTACGCGAACCAGGCGCCGCTCTTGTCGACGATGCGCTTGTCGACGGCGAGATCGATGAGATCGCCTTCGCGCGAGATGCCTTCGCCGTAGAGAATGTCGAACTCGGCCTCGCGGAACGGTGGCGCCACCTTGTTCTTCACCACCTTCACTCGCGTGCGCCCGCCAATCACGGTGTCGCCGTCCTTGATGCTCGCAATGCGGCGGATGTCGATGCGGACAGAAGCATAGAACTTGAGCGCCCGGCCGCCGGTCGTGGTTTCCGGATTGCCGAACATGACGCCGATCTTTTCGCGCAGCTGATTGATGAAGATGAGGCTGGTGCGCGATTTCGACACGACGCCCGTGAGCTTGCGGAGCGCCTGCGACATCAGCCGTGCCTGTAGACCCATTTGCGCGTCGCCCATCTCGCCCTCGATTTCAGCGCGAGGCACGAGCGCCGCCACAGAATCGACGACGACGACATCGACGCCATTGGAGCGGATGAGCACCTCGACGATTTCGAGCGCCTGCTCGCCGTTATCGGGTTGAGAGACGAGCAGGTTGTCGATGTCGACGCCCAGCTTCCTCGCGTAGGCGGCATCGAGCGCATGCTCGGCGTCGACGAATGCCGCCATGCCTCCCAGCTTCTGCGCCTCGGCAATCACCTGCAGGGCAAGCGTCGTCTTTCCGGACGACTCCGGTCCGAAGATCTCGATGACGCGTCCACGCGGCACGCCGCCAACACCCAGAGCCAGGTCGATGCTGATGGAGCCGGTGGGGATGCTTTCCATGGGCGCGATGGCGCCGCGGTTGCCGAGCCGCATGATGGAGCCCTTGCCGAACTGCTTCTCGATCTGGCTGACGGCAACCTCGAGCGCCTTGCTGCGGTCCGGACGATCGTCGACGGGCATGAATGTTCCTCGCTCAAACAGGTGGCCGGTGGTGACAGGCGGAGGGGCTCCAACCTCGTGGCCGGCGTCTCACAGGTACCGGTTGCGCATTCTAGGAGCGTGCCGCACGAAAGTCAAGCGAAAGTTCCAAAGTTGGTCTTGATAAGCACCTTGATACCAGATATTTACAGGCAGCCTCATTTTCGCTCAGGATCGGCAGGATCGGCCTTTCTGCCCGGACGAACAGCGCCGCAATTGGTCGAAAACGCAATCGTATGCCGAGTCCCATAGGCCACGCGCTGGCTGGATTGGTGGTCGCCTGGAGCGCCGACCTGGTCGTCGCGCCCTCGGCCGTCCGGCGCGTCAGCACGACCGAATTGCGCTTCGTCGCGTTCGCAGCGGTGTTGGCGGCCGCCGCCCCCGATCTCGATCTGCTGTCCGAATCGCATCGCGGCTGGACGCACAGTATCGGCGCGGCCGTTCTTGCCGCCGCGGTCGCCGCGCTCTGGGCACGGCGCCGCGCCTTCTCCGTCTCTCGCACGGCGGTCGTCGTCGGACTCGCCTGGGGCACGCACGTCTTGCTCGATTGGCTCGGCACCGACGGCTCGATGCCCCGGGGGGTCATGGTGCTGTGGCCTTTCGACACGAACTACTATTTTTCGCCGATCACGATCTTTCCTCGCGTCGAGCGACGCTATTGGCTGGGCTGGAGCTTCATCCGCGCGGGGCTCGTGGCCCTCGCTTTCGAGCTGGTTCTGCTGGGCGGCCTCGCCTTCGTGATACGGACGTTGCGCCAACGATCGATGCGCGCTGCAGGCAGGGGATCTAGTACGTATAGAAGCCCTGACCGCTCTTCCGTCCGAGGTGGCCCGCCGCAACCATCCGCTTGAGCAGCGGGCATGGTCGGTACTTGGAATCGCCGAAACCCTCGTGGAGCGTTTCGAGAATGGCCAGACAGATATCCAGGCCAATGAAATCGGCGAGCGTCAGGGGTCCCATCGGGTGATTCATGCCGAGCTTCATCACGGAGTCGATGGCAGCGGGAGTGCCGACGCCTTCCATCACCGCGAAGATCGCCTCGTTGATCATCGGCATCAGCACTCGATTGGCAATGAAGCCGGGATAGTCTGCGGCCTCCACGGGCGTCTTGCCCAGCGAGCCGCAGAGCTCCGTGGCAATGCGCATCGTCGCGGCCGAAGTGGCCTGACCGCGAATCAGCTCCACCAGCGTCATCATCGGCACCGGGTTCATGAAGTGCATCCCCAGAACCCGATCCGGTCGCTGGGTGGCGGCCCCAAGGGCGGTAATGGAGATGGACGAGGTGTTGGAGGCCAGAATCGCGTGTGCCGGGGCCACGGCGTCGAGACTCGAGAACAGCGTTTCCTTGGCATCGCGTTCTTCCACGATGGCCTCGACGATGAAGTCGACAGTGGAGAACTCGTCGAGGTTGGTGGCCGTCGAAAGCCGTCCCAATGTCGCCGTCCGGTCCACCGCCGTCAGCGTGCCCTTCTCGACGAACTTCGTCAGGCTCTTCTCGATGGAGGCGCGCGCGTGGTCGAGCATGGGCTCGGACGTGTCCACGAGGCGGACGTTGAATCCAGCCTGCGCAAACACTTGAGCGATCCCGTTGCCCATCGTGCCCGCGCCGACGACGCCTACCTTGTAGATGTCCATGGGAGTCAGTCTCTTTCGACTGCCAGGGCCACTCCGTTGCCGCCGCCGAGACAGAGCGTGGCGATTCCGCGTCGAGCGTTCCGCCGACGCATCTCGTAGAGCAGCGTCGTCAGAATTCTGGCGCCGCTCGCGCCGATGGGATGTCCCAGCGCCACCGCGCCGCCGTTCACGTTCACGCGAGCCGGATCGATGCCGCAGCTCGCGGAGCACGGCAACGGCTTGTACGGAAAACGCCTCGTTCAGCTCGAAGAGATCGACGTCGTCCAGCGCCCATCCGAGCTTGGCGGCAACCTTGCGCACGGCTTCGACAGGCGTCATGAGCACATATTTCGGCGCCCGTCCGCTCGTCGCCTGACCCACGATGCGAGCAAGAGGCTTGAGGTTCAGCTTCGCGGCTCGACTCGCTTCCATCACCACGAGCGCCGCGGCGCCGTCGTTCACCGGCGGCGCATTGCCGGCGGTGACGGTGCCGTCCTTCTTGAATGCCGGCTTGAGCGCGGCGAGTGCTTCGGCCGTCGTGTCTGGCCGAATGGTTTCATCGGCGTCGAACAGGATCGGCGAACCCTTCTTCTGTGGAATGGGCACCGCCACAATCTCGTCGCGGAAGCGTCCTTCACTCGTGGCGCGGGCAGCCTTCTGATGGCTCGCCGCGGCGTACTCGTCCTGCGTCTCGCGGCCCACGCCGTATTCACTGGCCACGACCTCGCCGGACATGCCCATGTGGCATTGCTCGAAGGCGCACCACAGTCCGTCCTGAATCATCGCGTCGATGATCTGGCCGTGGCCCAGGCGAAGGCCTTCGCGCACTCGCGGCAGGAGGTACGGGCAGTTGCTCATCGACTCCATGCCGCCGGCCACGGCCACGTCGATGTCGCCGGCCGAAATGGCCTGCGCGGCCAGCATGACAGCCTTCAGCCCCGAGCCGCACACCTTGTTGATGGTCAACGCGGCCACTTCGTCGGCAAGACCGCCCCCGAGGGCTGCCTGTCGCGCCGGGTTCTGTCCGAGCCCGGCCGACACGACGTTCCCCATGATGGCTTCGTCGACGATGGCCGGGTCGATGCCCGCCCGCCGGACTGCGTCGCGGATCACGATGGCGCCGAGCTGCGGAGCTGAGAAATCCTTCAGTGCGCCGAGGAACTTGCCGGTGGGAATACGGGCGGCGCTCACGATGACCGATTCACGCATGAACGGTCACCACTTCAAGGGACGCTGTCTGCTCGACTCGACTCGCACTGCCAGGCGGCGGACGACGCCTGGGCCGAGCAGTCGAGCCAGCCGGCCGACAATCACGCCCTGTGCGCGCGACACTTCCTGCCGCCACCGTTCGTCTTTCACGTCCACCAGCAGCGTATCCGGAGCCTCGAGTTTGACGGTCGTCGCCTGGTCGATCGAAGGCCCAACCACGCTCCGCCAGGCAAACGTGAGCTTTCCATCGGACAACGGGGTTCCGCGCAGGAGCCTGGCCAGCGCGCCCGGCACGGCGTGCTGCAGAGAGACCAGCGCAGGGGAGTGGCGACGCTCGATACGCTCGTTCACGGGAGTCAACGGAGTCGTTGATCATTCATTATACTTTCCGCCCGTGGCAGATCTCTTTCAGCGCTCGCGCGCCGACGTCGTTGCCCCGCCTCGTGCTCGCCTCGCGATCTCCGCGGCGAGCCGAGCTGCTGACCGCCGCGGGCTTCGAGTTCGACATGGTGGCAGTGGACGTGGACGAGACACAGCAGCCAGGGGAGCCGGCTCATGTCTATGTGGCTCGGCTGGCGCTGGCAAAGGCTGGTCGAGCCGTGGATCGAGCACAGGGCCGGCTGATCCTTGGCGCAGATACGACGGTGGTCATCGACGGGCAGGCGTTGGGAAAACCGGCAGACGCGCTCGAGGCCGTATCCATGCTGGAGCGCCTTTCAGGGCGCACGCACGAGGTGCTCACCGGCGTGGCGCTCGTCAATGGGACATGGAACAGCGCCCGGGTGGAGACCACGCGGGTGACGTTTCTGGAGCTGACGGCGGCGGAAATCGCCTGGTACGTGGCGACGGGGGAGCCGATGGACAAGGCTGGGGCATATGCCGTTCAAGGGTTCGCTTCGCGCTTCGTGACGACCATCGAGGGTTCGTACTCGAACGTGGTGGGCCTGCCGATTGCCTCGATCTACGCGTTGCTTCGGAGCGCTGGCGGCGGTTGACCGTCGCCGCACACGAGGATATTCTGAGTAAATGGAATCCCGATTCCCGGCTCATGCTGTCGAAACCCGTTAGGATCGGCTTGACCAGCCTGGTGCTGGTCGTCGCCTTCGGCGGCCTGTTGTGGTCCACGCTTCAGGATGGCACCGAGTACGACAAGCACGTCGACGAGGTGATGGTCGACCCCGGTGCCTGGCACGGCAAGCGGCTCCAGCTCCACGGGTTCGTCGTATCCGATTCGATTCTGCGGCGGCGGGATTCGCTCGAGTACCGCTTCCAGGTTCAGAGCAATGGCCGGGTGGTGCCGGCCACCTACACGGGCATCGTGCCCGACACCTTCAAGGACGAGGCCGAGGTCGTCTTGAAAGGCACGTTACGCGCGGATGGGTTTCATGTAGAGCCCAACGGCGTGATGGCGAAGTGCCCGTCGAAGTACGAGCCGAAAACAGGCGCCGCGCCGCCGATCTCGTAGCGGGCTTTCGGCCTCCTCTCCCATGTCGGTAGCGGCCCACCGCGCGCGTCAGCCGTCAGGCCGCCGGGCGTCGATCGAGTGGCACCTCAGATGGCTGCATTAGGCACATACGTTCTGCTCGCCTCGTTCGTCGTCGCCTGCTATGCCGCCGTGGCGTCGGTGGTCGGTGCGCGCCGGCGTTCACGTCCGCTGGTTGAAAGCGGGATCGGCGCGTTCTACCTGGTGACGGCCTTGATGAGCGTGGCATCGGCGCTCATCGTCCACGCCTTCGTCATCGGCGATTACCGCATCAGGTACGTCCAGCGCTATTCAGACGAGATGCAGCCGTTCTTCTACAAGCTCACGTCTGTACTGGGGCGGGCTCGACGGCTCGATCATGTTCTGGGTGTTCCTGCTGTCGATCTTCGGCGCCATCGCGGTGTATGTGAACCGTGAACAGCACCGAGAGCTCATCCCGTATGTGGTGGCCACCATCTCAGTGGTTCAGATGTTCTTTCTCTTCCTGATGGTGATTCACAAGAACCCGTTCGCGACCTATCTCACGGCTGTTCCTTCGGAGGGGCGCGGCCTCAACCCGCTGCTGCAGAATCCGTACATGGCGATTCACCCGCCGTCGCTGTACACGGGGTTCGTCGGCATGACGATTCCGTACGCGTTCGGCATGGCCGCCTTGATTACCGGCTATCTCGATGACGCGTGGCTCAGGGCCGTGCGCCGCTGGACGATGTTCTCGTGGCTGTTCCTGTCGTTTGGTCTGACGCTCGGGATGGTCTGGGCGTACGAGGAGCTCGGCTGGGGCGGCTACTGGGGCTGGGACCCGGTCGAGAACGCAGGGCTGCTCCCGTGGTTCACGGCCACGGCGTTCCTGCATTCGGTGATGGTGCAGGAGCGTCGCAGCATGCTCCGCGTCTGGAACGTCACCCTCGTGATCCTGACGTTCTTTCTGACGATATTCGGGACGTTCATGACGCGGTCGGGGGTGGTCCAGTCGGTGCACGCGTTTGGCGAGGACCGCGAGCTGGCCTGGATGTTCACCGTGTTCATGGTCACGATTCTCACGGTGAGCTTCGGCCTCGTGATCTACCGTTTGCCGCTTCTGAGGTCCAGGCACGAGCTCGACTCGTGGGTGTCGCGTGAAGCGGCGTTTCTGGTCAATAACTGGATCCTGTTGTTCGCCGCCCTGTTCGTGCTGTTCGCCACGATGTTCCCGACGCTGAGCGAAGCGCTGACTGGCGAGCGGCTCACGGTGGGCCCGCCGTTCTTCAACAAATGGATGCTCCCGATCGGGTTGGTCCTGCTGCTGCTCACGGGCGTGGGTCCGTTGCTCGCGTGGCGCAAGTCCACGCTGGCCAATCTCCGCTACCAGTTTCTGTGGCCCGTCACGGCCTGCGTCGTCACAGCCGGCGTGCTGGCCGCACTCGGGCTGCGGGTATGGACCTCCGGCCTGTGCTTTGCCCTGTGCGCGTTTGTCACGGCCACCATCACGCAGGAATTCATCCGCGGTGCCGTCGTTCGACAGAACTCGACAGGCACCGATTTGCTCACCGCGCTGATTGGTCTCGTGGCCCGTTCACGGCGCAGGTACGGCGGCTACATCGTCCATCTCGGGATCATGCTGATGTTCCTGGGATTCGCCGGCGAGGGCTACAAGCTGGACGAGCAAGTGCAGATGAGGCCGGGGCAACAGGCCACCGTTGGCCGCTTCGTCGTGCGCCACGACGGTATCCGTCTCACCGACGACGGCCAGAAACAGATGATCACGGGGCACCTGACGATTTTCGAGGACGGGCGCGAAATCGGCGCGATGTACCCGGCAAAGTGGTACTTCCGGAAGCACGAAGAGGAACCGACCACCGAGGTGGCGATTCGGCGCCGGATCTCCGAGGATCTCTACATCGTCATGCCTGCGTTCGACTTGAAAGATCAGTCCGCGAGCCTGCAGATTGTCGTCAATCCGCTCGTCAACTGGATCTGGGTCGGCTTCGGCGTCATGGCACTCGGCACCGGCATCGCGCTGCTGCCTGAGCGCGCGTTTACGTTCGCGTTGGCGAAAGTACCGGCCGGTGCGGCGACGACCTCGCTTCTGCTGCTCGTCCTCGCGCTGGCACCCGCGTTCGCATGGGCGCAGGGCGACACAATCCAGCCTGTGCCACGCGACGAGGTCCGCCGACGGCTCGAAGCCGACATCATGTGCATGTGCGGCTGCCATGCCCCGATGGGAAGCTGTCAGATGCGACCCAACTGCTCGCATTACGACCAGCAGTCGGCGCGGACGAACCGCCTGCTGGCGGAGGGAAAGGGATACGAGGCGATTCGCGCGGCGTTCGTCCAGGAGTTCGGCACGCAGGCGGTTCTCGCCGCCCCGATCGACCGCGGCTTCAACCGACTGGCCTGGCTCCTGCCGTATGTGGTTGGCCTGGCCGGCGCCGCGGCACTCGGCTTCGGGGCCCTCCGGTTGTCGACGCGAAAGCCGGCACCCGGCGGCTCGGTGGCCGACGTCGACGCGGCAATCGAAGCGCGGCTGGACGATGAGCTCAGAAATCTCGACTGAGTCTCCCGCATCGTCCACGTTCCGGCCGTGGCACTTCTTCGTGCTGGCCGGCCTTGGCGCGGCGACCGCTGCGCTCTTCCTCATCAGGGATCAGCAGCCCGCCCACCTGTTCTTCATCTCGCTGGGCATCCTCGCCGCGAGTCTGGTTGGCGTTGCGGCGCATCGTACGCTGCGACCACTCGTCACTGGCGAGGGCGTGGAAGAGCCCGAGATGCTCGGGGGACGTACGCGCGCCGCGCTCGAGCGTGAGAAGATCCTGGCACTGAGGACCATCAAGGAGCTCGAATTCGACCGCGCGATGGGGAAAGTGTCGGATGGCGATTTTGCCGAGATGTCGGGCCGGTTGCGGGCCCGCGCCGCGCGGCTCATCCGTCAGCTCGATCAGAGTGGATCGGGGTACCGGGAGCTGATCGAACGCGACCTGGCGGCACGGCTTGGCCAATTGCCGATGCCGTCGCGACCGCCGGAAGCCCTGGGTGACAGCGCCGGACCCCAAATCACCAGACAGCCTCGTGAAGTGCGGGCGCTCGAGTGCCCGTCCTGCAGTGCCTTGAACGATCTCGACTCTCGCTTTTGCAAACGATGCGGCGACCGCTTCCCCGAACCAGCCTGATGGAGCGAGCGCGTCGTTCGCCGTGGTGGAGGGGGCAACCGGTGTTGCACGCGACACTCACGCCTGTCGCGCTCGTGCTCGGTGTGGCGCTCGCATCTGCGCAGATTGCGATGCCCGATCCCCGGCAGATGGCCGGGATCCCCCGGCCTGTCACCGACCTGCCGGACCGCGCGATATCGGTGCGTCTGATTCGCGGGCAGCTCTCCAACAACATCGTCGGTCATCCCGTGGAGCTGCACGTCGCCGGCGGTCGGATGCTGACGGTGAAGACCGACGACACCGGTCGTGCGCAGTTCAATGACGTGCCCGGCGGCCAGCAGGTGCGTGCGGTGGCGACGGTGGATGGCGAACGGCTCGAGTCGCAGGCCTTCGATCCACCGGTGAGGGGCGGGGTGAGGCTGCTGCTGGTGGCCACGGACACGAGCGGGCCTCGCGCCGGCGGCACGAGCGAGCCGGTCCGATTGGGTGAGCTCGCGCTCGGCGAGAGCACTCGCATCCTCGTCGAGCCGGACGACGACGGGGTGCGCGTCTACTACATGCTGGACATCGTCAATGCCAGTGGTGGTCCCATCAATCCTGAGCGCCCCTTCGTGCTCGACGTGCCAGCCGGAGCGCAAGGTCTTGCCATTCTCGAGGAGTCGAGTCCGCAGGCAAAGGCGAGTGGCGATCGGCTCACGGTGACCGGACCGTTTGCGTCAGGGTCGACCTCCGTACAAGCAGCGTATCAACTGCCCATCGCGGGCGGTTCGGTGGCGATCCAGCAGACTATGCCGGTTCCGGCAGGGGGCTTCCTGCTGATCGTGCGCAAACTTCCAGGGCTCGACATCGTGAGCTCCCAGACAACTGACCGGCGTGAGATCCAGACTCCCGAGGGTGAGACCTACATCCTGTCGCGAGGACAGGCGCTCGCCGCGGGCGAACAGGTGTCGTTCGAGCTCAGCGGCCTGCCCCATCACAGCCGGACGCCAGTCACCGTGGCACTCGTCCTCGCGGGACTCGTCGTGGCGCTGGGAGTATGGTTCGGCAGCGTTCGGCCACAGGGCGCGGACGACGCCAGGCCCGGTCAACTCCAGTCGCGCCGGGAACAGCTGTTGAACCGGTTGGTCGAGCTCGAACAGCAGCGGCGGGGCGGGCGGATCGACGTCAGCCGGTTCGAGGCTCGGCGTCTGGAGCTCGTTGCTGCCCTCGAGCGCATTTACGGCGAGCTCGATTCGGGCCGGCCTGGCCACGGCCACGAAGGCCTCGCGCGGTGACGGTCGATTTCGATCGGCTCACCCTCACCGATGTGTCTCACAGCTTCGGTCGTCGTCGTGTGCTGTCGCACGTCACGCTCGAGGCGACCAAAGGTGAGATCGTGGGTGTGCTGGGCCCGAACGGCGCGGGGAAGTCGACGCTACTGGCGATCCTTGGCACGCTGCTCACACCCGTGTCCGGCGATGTTCGTTACGGTTCGCTCACCGCCCACACAGGCGGGACCGCCCTGCGCAACCGGATCGGCCTCCTGGCGCACGATCCTCAGCTCTATCCCGACCTCACGGCGCGAGAGAATCTGCGGTTCTTCGGCCGCTTGTACTCCCTCTCTCACCTCGACCGCCGCCTTGACGACGCACTGGCGCGCGCGGGTCTGGAGGATCGGGCCGATGAGCGGGTTGCGACCTTCTCGCGGGGGCTCAGACAACGTCTGGCGCTCGCGCGCGCGTTGCTTCACGAACCACGCCTGGTGCTGCTCGACGAGCCGTTCACGGGTCTCGACGACCGATCGGCGGGAGCGCTCGTGTCGCGGCTGGGGGACCTCAAGCGCGACGCGCTGGTCGTGGTCGCGACGCACGACTTCGACCTGGCGGACGCGCTGCTGGATCGTGCCGTCATCCTACGGGACGGGCGGGCCGTCACCGTGGAGCGCGGCGCGGGTGGATGGCGCCGCGCGTACCAGTCGATCGTCGACCACGGAGCGGTGCATCCCGCGGTGCGCGCATGACCGGCTTCTTCCAGGCCGCGTGGCTCGTCGTGCGCAAGGATCTGCAGGTCGAGCTGCGGAGCCGGGAGATCGTCTACACGACCCTGTTCTTCGCCGCCTCGTCGGTGCTCGTCTTTTCGTTTGCTCTCGTTCGCGATGGACAGGCGCCGCTCAATGTGGCCGCTGCCATCCTGTGGATTGCGATGGCGTTCTCAGGCACCCTCGCGCTCGGGCGGGCGTTCGAGCGCGAACGCCAGGCCGAAACCCTGCGGGCCTTGATTCTGGCGCCAGTGGATCGTGCCGCCATCTACATGGGAAAGCTGTTCGGTATTCTCGCGCTCCTGGCAGCGACGCAGCTGGTGCTCGTCCCACTGATCAGTCTGTTGTTCAGGGCACCGCTCTTTGAGCATCCGGTGTGGCTGGTGACGCTGCTCGTTCTCGGCAGCATCGGGTTCGCGTCGGTGGGAACGCTGTTTGCCGCGATGCTGGTGCGGGCGGAGAGCCGTGGCGTGTTGCTGCCGCTTCTGTTGTATCCAATGACGATTCCGGTAATCATTGCTGGCGTGCGCGGGACGGCCGAGCTCCTGCAGCCAGTCGTGGATGAACCGCTCGTCCGTTTGCTCGCGAGTGTCATGGCATTCTTCGACGTGGTGTTTCTGACGCTCTCGCTCTGGACGTTCGAGCCCCTGATGACGGATTGACAAGCCCTCGTGCAATGACGCGAACGTTCTCGCTTGCTACAGCCCTGGCCATGGGGCTCTTCGTCGCTGCGCCACTCGTGATTGCGGGCGCTCCCTACGAATCGACGATGGGCCTCGTGCAGAAGATCTTCTATTTTCACGTTCCGGCGGCCATCGTGACTTTCGTATCGGCGTTCGTGTGTGGCATCTCGAGCGCCGTATTTCTCTTCAAGCGCCGGCCATCGGCCGATCGAATCGCCGTGGCTGCAGCAGAGCTGACGGTGTTGTTCGGCCTCATCGTGCTCGTCACCGGCCCGCTCTGGGCGCGGAAGGCGTGGGGCGTCTGGTGGGAATGGGACGCGCGGCTGACATCCACGCTCCTGATGTGGATGATCTTTGTCGCGTACCTGATCCTCCGTCGATACGGAGGCCCTGGCGCCGAAAAGCTGAGCGCGGGCCTGGCGCTCTTCGGCATGGCCAACGTGCCGTTTGTCTACGTGTCGGTCAACATCTGGCGGACGATCCATCCCAAGACGACGGTCGTCCCGACCCTGGCGCCCGGGATGCGGGGCGCATTCTGGTTCTGCATGCTCGCGTTCATGGTTCTATTCGCGGTGATGCTCAAAGTACGGGTCGCGCTCGAACATCAACGCGCCAGGCTCGACGAGCTACACGTACTTGCGGACGACTGAGCGAAGCGAGGTGTTCGTGTTGATGGCAGTCGTCGTTTCCTGGATGGTGGTGCTGCTTTCCCTCGCGCCGCCGCTGGCGATGGCTCTGTTCGCGTGGCAGCCTCCGAGCGAAGCGCAAGGCGAGTTCGTTCCCGTCGCGGAACTCCCGCCTGGCGACCAGCTTCCGGCTGCGCCGTTGCTCATTGCCGCGTACGCTTTCGTGTGGGTGGTTCTGTTCGTCTATCTCTGGACCCTCGGGCGCCGGATACGTCGAGCGGACGACGAGCTGGCGGCGCTTCGAGGACGACTCGAGTTGCGGCGCTGACCCGCGGCGCCCATGACGGCAGGACACTTCATCTTCATTCCCGCCGTGCTGCTGGTGGGGATCGTCATTGGGTGGATCCTGGGCGCCCGCGCGGCGCGGGATGCGTATAGCGCGGAGCTCAAGCGACGTGAAGAGCGATACACCCGCGAGAAGACTGTGCCGCCCCGGCCCTAACGGCCGAGGCTGAGGCGGTGCGCCAGAATCTCGGGAAGTCCCGCCTGAATCACCTTCTGCTGCGCCGTCTCGATGTCGTAGTTCACGCGATACATGTGAATCTCGCGCAGTTCTGAGTCGACGATCGCGTAGCTCGCCCTGGGATCGCCGTCGCGCGGCTGGCCAACCGAGCCCGGATTCACCAGGTATTGACAGTCGGGGTGGAAGGCCAGGACGACGTCGGACTCGGGGCCCGGCATGCTGACCTCGAGCGTATCTTCCCCGCTGAGCTGAAAGGCGATCGGCACGTGCGTGTGGCCGAAGAGACAGACCGGACGCCGGGCGGCGCGCATCGCGCGGAGCGCATCGAGCTCGTCGAACACGTACGCATCTTCGTCGAATGGCGATCCATGACAGATTTCCAGCAGGTCATCGACGATCTGCGGGCCAGCCGGGAGGTTTTCCAGATACGACCGGTTCTCGACCGTGAGCGTGTCGTAGGTCCAGGCCACCGCGCTCCGCGCGACCGAGTTGAAGCCTTCGGCATCCTCGACACCCGAGGCCACCTTGTCGTGGTTCCCGCGGATCACGGCCGTCGGCTTGAGGCTCCGCACCAGATCGACGACGGCGTTCGGATCGGCGCCGTACCCCACCAGGTCGCCGAGCACCAGGACCTGGTCATACGCCTGACGGGCAGCCGCCACCGAGGCCTCGAGTGCCTCCAGATTGCCGTGGATATCACTCAGCAACAGGTATCTCATGTCTCGATCCAGTCGAGCACGCGCTCGACCAGCTCCGCCGCCGACGCCTGCGACGCATCGAGGCGCAGGTGGGCGTGATCATACGCCAGGCGGCGCATGTGATAGAGCCGCTCGAATTGTTCGCGATCGAGCGCCAGCGGACGCCGGTCGTCCGATGGCAATCGCGCGATGATCTGAGCGAGGGGGACGTCGAGCCATACCGAGGCGCCGTCGCGGTTGATCCGGGCGCGGTTGTCGGGGTCCACGAAGGTTCCTCCGCCGGTCGCCACCACGACGTGCCGTGCGGGGAGCAGATCTACGAGCACCTCGCGCTCCACCCGTCGAAAGTAGGCTTCGCCGTGACGCGCGAAGATGGACGACACCGTGCGGTTCTCACGCGATTCGATGAGCTCGTCGATGTCGTCGCACCGCCAGCCGAGACGGCGCGACAGAATACGGGCCACGGTGGATTTGCCCGCAGCCATGAACCCGACCAGGTAGATCTTATCGGCTTTCACCGAGTGAGGGCCGCCAGCGTGTCAAAGAATCCCGGGTACGAAACCCGGACCGCGTCCGCTCCGACGATCGAGGACGGGCCTTTCGCCGAGAGGGCGGCGAGAGCAAAGGCCATGGCGAGCCGGTGATCGCCGACGGCGTCCGCCGTGCCGCCAGCCAGGCTTCCGCCTTCGACACTGAAGCCATCGGCCCACTCTTCGGTCCGAGCGCCGAGCGCGCTCAGTCCTCGAACGAGCGCCGCGATGCGGTCGCTTTCCTTGAGGCGAAGCTCGGCGGCGCCGGAGACGTGCAAGCGCCCGCCGGTCGCGGCCAGGGCCGCGAGGGCCGGGATCTCGTCGATGACACCGGGCACCTCGGCAGGGCCGAGCCTCAACTCACCCGCGACGCCGTAGCGAACGCGCACGGAGCCTCTGGGCTCGCTCCCCGATCCCGGTTCGGACCGAATTTCCACGTCGGCGCCCCAGTGGCGAAGGACGTCCAGAATGGCGGTACGCGTGGGATTGAGGCCAACATCAGCGAGCGTGACGTCCGAATCGGGCAACGCCGCTGCCGCGACGGCCCAGAAGACGGCCGACGAGATATCGCCTGGCACCTCGAGGTCGCGCGCGGTCAACGTCTGCCCGCCCCGGACCATCGTCCGGTTGTCGACGGTGGAGGATTCCACGCCGAATTCCTTGAACGCGCGCTCGGTGTGATCGCGCGTGGGGATCGGCTCGTGCACGCTCGTCATGCCTTCGGCGAACAGCCCGGCCAGCAGGATCGCGCTCTTGACCTGAGCGCTTGGCACGTCGGCTGCGAAGTCGATGGCGCTCAGCATCCGGCCTTCGACTCTGAGCGGCGGGCGGCCGTCCGTCGATTCGATGCTGGCGCCCATGCGACTGAGCGGATCCACGATCCGGCGCATTGGACGACGGCTCAGCGAAGCATCGCCGACCAGCTGGACGGTGAGACCCGGCTGGCCGGCCAGAACGCCGGTCAGGAGCCGTATGGTGGTGCCGGAATTGGCCGCGTCGAGCGGCACGCTCGGTGCAGCAAAGTGGCGCGCACCCGCGCCGGTGACCTCGACGAGGGGCGCCGAACCGTTCGAACGGCGGTCGATTGCGACACCGAGGCGAGCGAGGCAGGAGAGTGTGGCTTCACAATCGGCGCCCGGCGCGAACCCGCGGATCGTCGATCGTCCGTCGGCCAGCGCGGCCAGCAGCGCATAGCGGTGCGAGATCGATTTGTCGCCCGGAACCCGAACGCGGCCGCGCACTCGACGGGCCGGCTTGACGGTCACCGCCGCCATCGAGACCACGGTCTGACTATACCATTGGGCTGCCGATCCAACGGACGCCGGCGCGGACACGGTGCATCGGCCTTTTGGCGGACTTGACCGTCGATGGTCCCTGTGTTACTCATTCCGACCGATGCGTGCCGAAGGCCGATAGCCCCTTCATGAGCGACAACGGGCACAACACAGTTCGCCTGGAGTTCTGCAGCGCTTTCGACATGCTCGATTTCGTGCAGGTCGTCGGCGACTACATGGCGCGGTCGGCCGGTCTGGACGAAGACTCGCTGCACTGGGTCAGCGTCGCCATTCGCGAGTCGGTCATCAACGCCATCAAGCACGGCAATCGCCACGATCTCAACAAGCACGTCTTCGTCGAATTCTCGACCGAACCCGGCAAGGAAATCAGCGTGCGCATCCGCGATCAGGGCGAGGGGTTCGACCCCGAAGAGGTCGCCGATCCGCTGTCGCCCGAGAACATGCTCAAATCGAGTGGCCGCGGCATCTTCCTGATGCGCAGCTTCATGGATCATCTGAGCCTTCAGCGCTCACCGGAGGGCGGCATGGAGGTTCACATGATCAAACGAAGCGCCCCACCCGACGCCGAGAACTGATTCACCGCACATGCTCGATCCGCTCTACCTGGCCACGGCCATTGAAGTCGTTGTGCGCGCCGGCGCCATTCAGATGGCGCAGTTCGGCACGACGATGGATGTGACGAAGAAGGGTGAAATCGATCTCGTCACGGAGGTGGACGTTGCCGTGGAGCGCATGTTCCGCGCCCTGATCCGCGAACGGTTCCCCGGTCACGCCGTGCTTGCCGAGGAAGGACTCGGCGACGCCCCCGAGCCCGGTCAGGCCAGATACTGCTGGGTGTTCGACCCCATCGATGGCACCACGAATTACGCGCACGGCCTCCCAATCTTCTGTGCCTCGCTGGCGCTCGAGATCGATGGACATGCCGAGGTCGGCGCCGTCTACGATCCCACCCGGCGCGAGCTGTTCACCGCCGAGCGGGGCACGGGGGCATTCCTGAACGGAGCGCCCCTGCGCATCTCGAGGGCCGACCGGCTCATCGATTCGCTGCTGGTGACAGGATTTCCCTACGATGTCCATTCACGGTCCGAGGATCTCCTGGGACTCTTCGGCGCCTTCATTACGAAGGCGAGGGCCGTGCGGCGTCTGGGGTCGGCGGCTATCGACCTCTGCTACGTCGCGGCCGGACGCATGGACGGCTTCTGGGAGCAGGCGCTGCGGCCCTGGGACATGGCAGCCGGCGCCCTGATCGTCAAAGAGGCAGGCGGAGAGGTGACCGGCATCGCCGGCGAGCCATTTACGTCACGGCTCGGGCATGTGGTGGCTTCGAATGGTCTCATCCATGCCGACATGTTGACGACCATCAGGAATTTCCAGGGGTCTTCGGCCTAGAGACTGTCCGAGCGGCGGCGATACAGGGCCACGCCGCCTCCTTCGCACACCCGGGTGAAACCCTTCGAGGAAGGCGGGGTTGCTGCGCCCGCGTGCCGCGAGAATGTCCCCACCCTCCGCTCGCTCCTCGACCAGGATCCAGCCGACGAAGGCTTGCGGGCGGGCGATACTGGCCTCCCAAATCGGGCCATTGCCCTCGTGCACGTAGTCGCGAATGGCAAATCCGGCCGCGGAGGTCTCCTGCATGTAGTGGGCGAGCGAGCCCATGCTGGCGAGGATCTTGTCACCCCGATAGTCGCGCGCCAGGCACGCGGTGACCTGCCGGCGCTCGCGGCTCGCGTTCGTGTCCCACTGCGCCTCCACGACCATCGGCGAACCGGTATCCAACGGACGAAGCTCGATGGCCGCCAGCAGAACCACGCACAGCGTGCCGACTTGCCTCGCACGGTTGGGCAGCACGCCGACACCCAGACCAATGGCCACGGCCGAAGCGGCGACGAGTGGGACCATATATCGAACTCGAAAAGGGTGCCCCTGCATGAAGGCGTACCAGGGAAGGGCCGCCGCAGCCAGAGGGGCCAGTGCAATGAGAAGCGAGGCTTGCCGCTCTGTCGCGGATCACGTGTACCAGAACGACCGCAACCGCCAGCGTTGCGGCAAGCGTCAGACCATAGCCGCTCAGTTGATGGGTCCCCCACCACACCTGGACGGCGCTCTTCAGCGGATCTCCCATGGCCAGGTTGTCTGCGACGAAGAAGCCCGTGTGGGTGAACCACTGTGCGGTTGTGATGCGGCTGTGCAGGATGAACCACGCGATGGCCGCGATCGGGTACAGGGCGACGCGTCCGGTTCGGACAATGGCCAACCTCGCCCACCCGGTCTGCCGGTACACGGCGAACGCGGAAGCTCCGAGGGCCACAAACGTCACGGGCCACGCTTCGTATCGCGCCATGCACGCCAGCGCCAGCAGCAGACCTGGCCTCCACGCGCTCAACCGTCCACCGCCTTGAACCCAGACGATGAGCTGCCAAACGCTGGCCATGACGAGAGCCAGAAGCAGTGGCTCGGTCATGGGTGTGGCTTGCAGGTACAGAAGATTCGGGTTGAGCGCAGTCACAGCCACGGTGAGCGCGGCACCCGGCCTCGAGCCGGTGGCAGCGAGCACGATGTGGGCCGCGGCCGCACATCCGAGCGCGAAGGCCGCCACCGAAATGGCAACGCCCGACGCGCCACTTCGATAGAACGCATCGATCTGAACGGGCAGCAGATTGAGCAGATGGGGAAGAGGCAGCCAGACTCCGCCGATCTGCTGCCAGCCTGGCGTCAGACTGTCGATGATGCGGCGCGCGACAACGAGATGCGCCTTGGCGTCGTAGTGAGCGAGGGTGAGGCCGGCGACGTGATAATGCCACGAGGTGACGAGTCCGACGACGAGCGCGAGGCCACCGAGCAGGATCGCGAGGTCGCGTTCACGACGCGACGCCTCGGGCGGGCTCGCTCGCGGGGTCGACACGTCGGCCTCAGTCCTCCGCGCCGTGGGGTTCGCCGCTATAATCACCGAAGAGTCAGCATACTTCAGGCCTCGCCGGCTCACCTCGATCTCCCGATGAAATCTCTTGTCACCTCCATCCAGAACTTCGCCTTCGCCCTTGGCGGGCCTGGACTCTTTCTCATCGCGTTTCTCGACTCGTCGATTCTGTCGCTGCCGGAAATCAACGATCTGCTGATCGTCTGGATGGTGTCGCAGAACGAGCACCTGCATGGTGGACTACGCGACGATGGCCACCCTGGGCTCGGTGGCCGGCTGCTTCCTGCTGGACCATCTGGGGCAGGAAGGGCGGTGAGGCGTTCCTCCGCAAGCGATTCCACGCCCGCAACGTCGATCGCGGGCTGGAGCTCTTCCGAAAATACGGACTGCTCGCCGTTTTCATACCCGCGATTCTTCCGCCGCCGGCGCCGTTCAAGATTTTCGTTCTTCTCGCCGGCGTTGCCGCCGTGCGCCCGCTGACGTTCGGCCTGGCGGTGGGGTTGGGACGGGGAATCCGGTACTTCGGCGAGGGCCTGCTGGCCGTGTGGTACGGCGATGAGGCGATCGCGTTCATCCATGAGAACGGCCGGACGCTCCTCGTGCTCACGGCGATTCTGGCGGTAGTCGCGTTTGGGGCGTATGTGTTGTGGCGACACTGGCGCGCTCCCGCGGAGTAGGTGCGGGTCCCCGCTCGGCACTCGACCTGCTGGTCTATAATCCGGACGTCACATGTCTCCTGACGTTTCCGTCGTCATTCCCATCCACAACGAGTCGCCGAATATCCAGGAGCTCTACCGTGAGCTGACCGACACGCTCGAGGGCTGGGGCGGTACCTACGAGCTGCTGATCGTGGATGACGGCAGCACCGACGACAGCTTCGAACAGCTCGCCAGACTGCAGGAGGGCGACGGCCGTCTGCGCGTGATTCGCTTCCGCAGGAACTTCGGGCAAACGGCGGCGTTCGCGGCCGGATTCGCCCACGCGCGAGGGCAGTGGGTGGTCACAGCGGACGGCGATCTGCAGAACGATCCAGCGGAGATTCCGCGCATGCTCCAGCAGGCGGCGCAGGGGTACGACATCGTGTGCGGCTGGAGAAAGACGCGCCACGACGCGCTGTTGACGCGGCGGCTGCCCTCAACCGTCGCCAATTGGCTCATTTCGTGGGTCACGGGCGTGCGGCTGCACGACTACGGGTGCTCGCTCAAGGTGTTCAGGTCCGAGGTCGTGAAACCCCTGAAGCTCTACGGTGAAATGCACCGTTTCATTCCGGCGCGTGGCGAGTGAGATGGGCGTGTCAATCACCGAGATGCCGGTGAACCACCGGGCGCGTCTGCACGGCGAATCCAAATACGGCCTCTCTCGCACGATTCGTGTGTGTCTCGACCTCATCACGGTCAAGTTCTTCTTGAGCTACTCGAGACGGCCGCTGCAGATTTTCGGTCTGATAGGGCTCGTCGCGGCGCTTCTGGGGGCTCGCCATCGGCGGATGGCTGGCATATGTCCGGCTGGTCGATCTCGAACCCATCGCGAACCGTCCCTTGCTGCTCCTGGCTATCCTCCTGATCTTCGCTGGCGTGCAGCTGGTCACGCTTGGCCTTCTCGCGGAGCTTCAGGTGCGGACCTACCATGAATCGCAGGACAAGCCGACCTACGTGATTCGGGAAATCCGCGAGACGACACCGCAAACGGTCCGCGCCCGCGAGATGCTCGGCGCCTGACCGTCCGCGCCTGCCTACCGTCGTGCGGCGTAGACGATGGCGCCCGAGACGGAGAAGAGCAGAACCAGTCCCGCACCAAGCAGCGACAGCACGAGCGCCGCGTCGAGCGGAAGCCGAAGCCGGAGAAAATAGTACGAGAAGGTCGCTTCGCGCACCCCGAAGCCGTTCACGGACACCGGCAGCATCTGCACCACGAAGGACACCGGAACGATGACCGCCAGGTGTGTCCACCCAATCGGTATGCGAAGGGCGTGAGCGATGGCCGCGTAGAAACCGACGAGCGCGAGCTGGACCACGACGGCGCCGACGAAACAGCCGGCCAGTGTCGCGGGCTGATCACGCAACCGGGTCAGTGCACGCACCATGCGCGTCAGACGTTCTTCGACCCATTCCTGATGAATCCGCCGCAAGGGGTGGAGCAGCCTGATCACCGCCGAGGGTGCCACCATCGAGATGGTCACGCCTCCGAGTACCAGCAGCAGGGCGGCCCAGAGAAATACAGGCGGCACGGCCATCAGGGCAGGGTCGTTCGCCTCGACTGCGGTGAGGCTCGCGCGCGACGGCAGCCACGACGAGCAGCCCGATGAGACCAAGCGCCCGGTCAATCAGCACGATCAGCGTCGCGACCGTCTTCGATCCGGCGCCTTCAGTCGTGTCGCGAATGCGGACGACATCGCCGCCGATGTTGCTGGGCAGGAAATTGTTGAAGAAGGTGGCCACGAGATACGACCCGACGAGCGTCCGGAGTGGAATGTTCACGTGCTGGGCGGCCAGCAGGTAACCCCATCGCCACGCGCTCACGATGATCATCAGCAGGTACATCGCGAGTGCCGCGAGGAGCCACCAGGGCGAGGCGTGCTGGATCTGGAGCCAGAGACGGGCGCCATCGGTCTGACGGAACAGCAGGATCAGCAGGCCGGCGCTGACGAAGATCTTGATCGACCAGACCAGGCCGGTCTTGGACAGCAGTCCCGTCATTGCAGGCGATAGAGGGACACGCCGTCCTCGTCCTCGAAGATCTTGCTGAAGGCGGAGGTCTCGTCCAGGCTGCTGCGGACGCGCGCGCGCGGCCTGCTCGCGTACCGGCCCGGGTGGACGACGACGTGCGTGACACCAAGCGCGCGCAGCTCGTGCAGCGACTCGGCGTCCGGGAATCGCTGCAGGCGAGGCGCCAGACGACGATACGAGCGAGGGACGAACCCGCTGTACCCGTTGACCAGCCGATGCCAATGCCAGGCTGAGTTGAACACGTAGTCGGCGTTTCTGAATACGTGGATCGTTGGGTAGAAAGGGAACTCCGCCACGACCACTGGACCCTGTTCGCGCGCCAGCACATCGTACACCGGCGATACCGCCAGGAAGGGTCGGAATTCGAAGGGCGCATGGAGCGCTTCCAGATTGACCGCCGCGATGGCGCCGAATGCCAGAGCCAGCCAGAACGGTCGCCTCCGGATACGCAGGTGAAGTCGGGCCAATCCCATCCCGGCCAATACCGCGACCGCGAAGATCACGAGGTAGCCGAAGCGCGCGACGGCTCGAAGACCCTGCATGGGCGGCACAGCGTGGTAGACGAGCTGGTAAATGGGCGTGTTCACGCCGAGCGACAGGATGAACCCCGCGAGCGCCATGGCCAGCAGCATCCGCATCAGGCGGTTGTCGCGCGGCGTGCGACGTCCCGACAGCGGCGACGAGTGCCAGCGCCAGGGCCGCGAACCCCGTAAAGAACTTGTCGTGCCCGGCACGCTTGTAGAAGGGCTGACTCCATGTGTCGTAGTGCAGGCGGCTCGTCGTCGTGAGGTAGGCCCAGGGGGTCGCCGAGTATTCCGCGATGCGGGGCAATGATCGGACGAGGCCCTGCTTCCGCGCGCACCTGCCGATACGGCCACATGACCGGGAAGGGCCACGATCAGGCTCAAAGCGCCAGCGAGCGCGAGCCGGCCCACCACGGGCTTCGCCCGCGCACCCCACCAATCCTCCGGCCGGGCGAGGAAGCCTGTCACGAGCGCCACGCACGACGAACATCGCCAGATAGCCCGATGTGAAGGTCAGCAGCACGACGAAGAGCGCGAGCCACAGCGCATCGCGGGTTCGGGCGCCGGTCAGCACACGGTCGAACATCCAGATTGCCAGCGGCAGCCACTCGGCATGAATGATTTGCAGGTGGGCGATTCGCGTCAGCGTATGCGTGTTGAACGCGAGGATGGATCCGGCGAGCAGGCCGGACAGGTGATTTCCGGTAATCGACGCGACGAAGACATACATCGCCAGCGCCGTGAGGGTGAACCCGATCAGAAGCAGCAGGTTGTAAGTGAGGACCGGCGATGCGCCCAGGCCGCGCATGGGGACAGCCATCAGGCCCGGGACGATGAGAGGCTCCGAGAAGGCGAGCACGTTGTGCTCGGGATAGAAGATGTTGGCCTCGAACAGGCGGGACGGATCGCGAACGAGCTGACGCGCGACCCACGACACGATCCATTCGTTCAACAGATAGTCATCCGCTGTCATTACGAGAGAGGTGGGCCGGATTCGACGCCAGCGGCCACGTGTGCGCGACCGCCAGCAGGGTGAAGAACGAGGAGTGCCCACCCGATCTGGCGCCCGTCCTGGGGACGGGCCGTAGCGGGAGGCGGGGCGGGGATCGGCAGCCGACGGCATCGGGTGGCGGGAGACCGGAGTGTACCATGGCGCTCAGAAAGCATTCATAAAAATTGACGTTTGTCGTTTTTTGTGCAGAATATTCGCGCATGGCGAGCCGTCGCGGGCGGCCGTCGAAATTCGGACGCCCCGCCCGTCCTGTCGTTCTCACGTTGCCCGAGAACGTCATCGCGCAGCTTCGCGCCGTGCATCACGATCTCGGCTGGGCGGTCGTCTCGCTCGTCAACAAGACCACGTCCACCGACCCGGTCCCCGCTCCGGCCCCGCCCGCGCAGCTCGTCGATTATTCGGGGCGCCGCGCCCTGATCGTGGTCAACCCGAAATTGCTCCGCCACGTCGCGGGCGTCTCAGTGATTCCGCTGGCGGACGGACACGGCCTGATCGCGCTCGACACGGGCAAGGGGGCCGCGGATCTCGAGCTGGCCATCCTCGATCGTCTCGATCAGGCCGAGACGCACACCGAGGAACATCGCGAGCTGATGCAACTCAGGCAGTGTCTGCGTCGCTGGCGCTCGGGCAAAGGGCTGCGCTTCCGCACACGCTCGATCATCGTCGTGGAGCGCGGTGCGGCGGCGTCTGGTCGCGACCGACCGGCGGCACGCGCGGCAGATGCGCCCGGCACGTCACCCGTCGTACGGCTGGCCCACAGGCTGCAGCGCGTGCGAAAGGCCGGACGCGGTTGAGCGCGACGCCTGCCTTCGGCCGCGATGACGACCACATTGGAGGTCCGGTAGGGACGGGCCGCTGGTCGTGGGCATTGTTGTCCGCGAGCGTGGCGCTGGCCGTAGCCCTCTGGCTCGTACCTGCCGGGGTCTTTCTGGTGGACTGGAGAAGCAGCGGCGCCAGACGCGTCGCTCTGTTCCCCGACCTCACGCGGCTGGTCGTGCTGAGCGGCGCCGCACTGGCGCTTGACCATCCTCGTGACGGTGATGGTGCGGCCCGGGGCGCGCCGGCTCGGCGCTCACCTGTCACCGCTCTGCCTGCTCGGCTTGTGGGCTGTGCCGTACCTGCCGTGGGTTGCGGACGCTTTTCCACTCCTGCTGATCTTTGCGGGTCCATTCCGATGGGCCGTCGCTCTGGCCGCGTTCGCCGGCGTGATCCTCTCGCTCGCCCGTGACTCGACGTTCAAGCTCGTTCCACCGACGACCGCGGTCGTGTTCCTGGCGAGCTTCGTCATCTACGCCGCGATCGGTGTGAATCTCACGCGCACCCTCGGGCCCGGTGGCGACGAGCCGCACTACCTCGTCCTTGCGCACAGTCTCTCGGCGGACGGCGACCTCAGAATCGAGAACAATCACGTTCAGCGCGACTACCGTCAGTTCTACAGTGGTGAGCTCCGGCCCGATTTTCTCCGGCGCGGGCGCGATCGCATCATCTATTCCATCCATGCGCCCGGTCTGCCGGCTCTCGTCGCGCCGGCCTATGCCGTGGCCGGCTATCTCGGCGCCGTGCTCACCCTGTGTGCCATCACCGCGCTAGCCCTGGTGCCGCTCTTCAGGCTGGCGCGCGCAATCGCTGGTGCGTGGCCGGCCACGGCGGCGTGGCTCGGTGCGGCATTCACCGTGCCGATCGGCGCGCATGCCTGGAGCGTGTACCCCGAAGTGCCGGCCGCGACAATTGCCGCCTGGTCGGCGTGGTGGCTGTGGGCGCCCTTGCCGTCGCGCGCGGGCGTGTGGGCAGGACGCGGCGCCGCGTTGGCGATTCTGCCGTGGCTTCACACCAAGTTCCTGGCACTGCTCGTGCCGCTCACCGTGTGCCTCCTGCTGCGAGTGTGGAAACGTCCGCTCGCGATCGTCATGTTGGGTGCGCCTATCGCGCTGTCGCTGGCCGGTTGGCTCTGGTCGTTCCGGGTCATGTACGGCGTCGCGAGCCCTTTCGTTCCGTACGGTTCGGTGAATCCGTTCAGACTCGCGTGGAGTCATGTTCCACGCGGGGTGCTGGGCAGTCTGTTCGACCAGGAATTCGGGCTCCTGATGTATTCGCCGATCTACGTGTTGTCGCTGACAGGCCTTTTCGTTGCGCTTCGTGATCGCCAGACACGGCGTCTGGCGGTGGCCATGACCGCGACCGCAGTCATGTTCATCCTGGCGGTGATGCGCGTCTACATGTGGTGGGGCGGAACAAGTGCCCCGGCCCGCTTCCTCGTGCCGGTGGCCGTGCTCGCGATGCCGCTGATGGCCATCGGATTCTCTCGCGTTCGGGTGTGTGGAGGGGAGTGGCAACGGCAGCTCTCGTGGGCAGTGTGACCATCTGGTTTCTGATGGTGGCGCAACCTTCACGGCGTCTACTGGTTCAGAACCGCAACGCCTCCGGCGCGTTCATCGAATACGTGCAGGGCCAGGCGCCATTCGCCGCCGCGCTCCCGTCATTCCTCGAGGTCGACTGGCAGGGTCAACTGCCGCGCGTGTGGATCCTGGTGTCGGCGTCGGCCCTGGGCCTCTTCGCCGCCTATCTGGTGGGGCGCCGATCGCGCGGCAGCGGTTCTGCGTACTGGGGCGGCGTCGCCGCATGTCTCACCGTCATCACCGCCGTGGCGGTCATCGGCGGCATGCAGGCTGGTACTGATGTCCGCGTGGCTGCCGTCAACCAGTCGATGACGGCGCTGATGATGCAGTACGACCCGCCCCGGCTCTCGGCGTTCGACTACGGCCGGCTCCGGCGGGTTGCTGGCAGGGAACTGTGGGGGATAGGGGGTCTCGTTTACGCGGGCGATAACCTCATCCGTGGGCGCGAATCGCTCCTGGCTGGACCCGGACCACTCCCTGCGGGCCGCTATCAGGCGGCGTTCTGGTTCGGTCAGCGGACGCCTGACGCCACTGTGGCCGTTTTCTACGACGGCAGGCCGCCGGCTCTTCTTGCCGATACGGTAAGCGAGCAGGCCAACCCGGCCATCGTGAATTTTCTGCTGCCGGTCACGGCTCGCGGCGTCCAGTTGGTCATCGAGCCGCCCGGGTTGTCCGAGCGAGTCCAGCGTGTCGAGCTCAGACCGAGCGAGATTGTGCCGCGAAGCAGCCGCCCATCGGCGACCGTTCCACGCGCGATCATGCCGATCGACGGCCGACCGGGCGGGCTCGTCTGCTTTCTCGATGAGCAGAGTTATCCCGAGCGCCCGCTGTCCTGGGTCAGAGGAGGGCGTACAGCGTCGCTCCTGGTCGTTCCCGCCGGCGCATCGCTCGTTCGCGTGAAGCTCCAGAACGGCGCTGCTGAAGGACCTGTCACCGTCGTGAGCGCGGGGCAGCAAACCCGCTTGGACCTGGCGCCCTGGGAGGCGCGTGACGTCTATGTGCCGGTGCCATCGGGGAGCGACCGTTGCCCTCGACATCACATCGGCCAACGGTTTCCGTCCGGCCGACGTGGATTCGAGTTCGGGCGATCGGCGCTATCTGGGCTGCCAGTTCGGGATCGAGCTTCTCAAATGATTGGAAGCAAGCTGCTGTGGCGTCGGCGAATCAGGGGCGGTGCGGCGATCACCCTGCGCAACCGTCGCGGCGAAGGCTCGTTCCGTTTCTCGGTGAAGACGCCCAAGCTCTATACGTTCACCACCGATTTTTACGCCTTTCGGGATCGGTCCCATCCGTCTGGGCACCTCGGGTGGTGGAAGTTCGAGTTGCCCCCGGGACCAGGGGTGGCCACGGTTCAATGCGACTTCGCGCCCATCCGCAAGGAGTCCGTGACGCTGGCAATCGGCGGCCAGCAAGTGGAGGCCGTGGACGCGTGGTTCAACCCGGACTTCACGTTCACACCCCTCTGCGACTTGGTTCTCGCCTTCAGGGATCACGACAACGACGATGCGATTCGCCACGTCGAGCCGATGCTGCTGAAGTTCCCCGATCGCGACATCCTGCGCGGCTTCTATGCGCGGCAGTTCACCAGTGAAGGGTACTCGGCGCCTGTCGACGCGCCGTTTCTCTGGGAGCTGCACGCCTACAAGCTGCGGCAACTGCGGCGGCTGTTCACGTCGGTCATTCCCCAGGGGGGGCGCGTCCTGGATGTGGGGTGTGGCCGCTCGCTTTTCACCGAGATGGACACGAGCTTTCCGTTCGAGGTCGTCGCGGGCGACCTCAATTACGACTCGGTCAGGTCGCGAGCACACGACTTCCCGTATCAGCGGTGGGGCGTGTTCGATGCGTCCGCGTTGCCGTTCCGCGACGCCACGTTTGACGCACTGTTTGCCGGCGAAGTGATCGAACACGTACCCGACGTGCCGGTGACGCTCCGCGAATGGAATCGGGTGCTGAAGCCTGGTGGCGTCGCGATCATCACCACGCCGAATCGCGATCGCCTCGTCTCGCGCGCCGATCGCGTCGAGCGGCCCTACAGCGCGGATCACCTGAGCGAGCTGTCGTACCGCGAGCTGACCCGCGACCTCCTGCCGCGGTATGGCTTCGAATTCATCATGCAGTCGTGCGTGCATCTCGAGGTGTGCCTCAAGAACCTCTTCGGGCTCGGCCACGTCGACGATCTCCTGCAGGCCGAGCTGAACCGTTCGCGGTTCAGATGGGCCATGCGCGCACTGTTTCCATTGGGCCGGGTGTTTCCGCGTGTCGCCATGGCGCTGATTGTCGTGGCGCGGAAGACGGGTGAAGGAATCGCATAGGTGAGCGACCAGCCAGCCAGGCGCCTCGCGCGCAGCATGTCGGACATCTCTGTCCGCCCGTGGTCGGTCCGTGTGGGTTCAGCCGGCAGTCTCCCCAGCATTCTCACTGTCGCCTGGACGTGGCCGCGCATCGCCATGATCGCGGTGATTGCTGTTGCGGCATCGTTTCGCTTCTGGGCCATTTCGTGGGGTGCGCCCGAGCGGGTCAATCTCCACCCCGACGAAACGAATCACGTCATCGTGCACGCGCTGCGCGTGATGAGCAACGTGCAGGGGGTGCTCCGCGGCGAACTCACCTTTGGCCGCGAGACGCTCGATCCGGTGTTTCTGAACTACCCGACCTTTTTCATCTATCTCACGGCCGGCGTCAGCAGCCTGCTGCAGGCGATGGGTCTCATCGGTCACGAGACCTGGCAGGTGCACGTGGTCGGTCGCTGTATCAGCGCCGCGTTCGGAGCGGCGACCGCGCTGGTGGCTTATCGCATTGCCTCCGAGCTTGGTGCAGCGACGGCTGGCGCGATCCTGGCGGCCTTGTGGGTGGCGCTGATGCCGCTGCACGTCTGGGAAAGCCACGTGGCCGTCACCGACGTCATGATGACGTTCTGGGTGGCGATGACGTTATGGGCGGCGCTTCGACTGACTCGGACCGGCAGGCCGCTCGACTATGTGTTTGCTGGCGGCGATGCTGGGGCTGGCCACTGGCAGCAAGTACACCGCCGCGCTCGGGGCCGTACCGATTGTCGTCGCGGCGCTGTCGTCGAAGCGCCCAGTGCCGTCGACGCTCAAAGGGCTCACCCTCGCGGCGGTGGTCTCGATCGTCGTGTGCTTCCTGGTCACGCCGTACAGCTTTCTGCGCTTCGGCGACCTGCTGGCGGCGATGGCATACGAGTACGACCACGCGCAAAGCTACCAGGACGGGTTCAGCGTCCCCGCCGACGGCCCGCAATACCGCAAGTACGTCTATCAGCTGGTGGCCGCCTGGCCCTTCAGTCTGGGGTTCGCCCTCTATGCCAGTGCCCTGATCGGCACGCTCTGGACCTGCTGGCCTCTCGACCGGCGTCGGCTGGTTGTCCTGAGCTTCATCGCCGTCTTCTTCGGCTTCACCGGATCGTTGAGGTTCACGCCGCTGCGCTACTACATGCCCGTTCTCGTTCCAGGCGTGATCCTCGCAGGTCTCTGGCAAGGAGCGTGGTTGGGCTCGCCGTCTCGATGGCGTCACGCTGCGGCCGTCTTCGCCGTCGTGGCCACCCTTCTTTATACCTCCGTGTTCGCGTTTCAGACGACGCGCCGCTTTGCGCTGGACACAAGGGTGCAGGCCGGCCGATGGCTCGATTACGGGCTGCCCGTCGGCTCACGCCTGCTGATGGTCGGAGGACGCTCTTACGTCGGCGTGCCTCTCAATGAAGAGCGGTACACGATTCGTTTCATGCCCGATCGCGGCGTTCGCGGCGTTCGCTGGAGGTCGCTGAACTTCGACGCGATCGAGATCACCTCGCTCGTATACGCCCGCGCGCTACCGGGACGGCCTCCTCGCCAGCAGGCCGCGTACGACCGGCTCAGACACCCCGATAGCCGCTATCGGCTCCTCAAGCGGTTCGAAGCCCCGTTCATCAACAAGGGCCTGTACATGAAACTCGATCCCATGTTCGAGGGATATTTCGTGTCGCCGACGATTGAGGTGTACGGGCGGCGGCCTCAGCTGAAGGCCCTGATCCGTTCGAGGTAGCGCACAACGTGTCCGCCCGCCGGTGTCGCCGGCTGGCGGCTAAGGTCGACCGTGCGTATCGGCATCATGTGGCGCCACTACCGGGAGCGGGGCGGGATTGCTGTCTATTCCCTGCGGATTGTCGAGAACCTGCTCCGGCAGGACTCGATCAATGAATATGTCCTGTTCCTGCCTCCTGGCGTGAACCTCGGACCCGTGGCGCCAAACGTCCGGGTGATCGAGATAGGCGCGCGCACGCGGTGGACGTGGGATCAGCGCGCGGTCCCGGCCGTTGCTCAACGGGAGGGCTTGGACCTCGTCTTCAACCCCAAGTTGTCAGTCCCCCTTCGTGGCAATTTCCGCACGGTGTTCATGTTGCACGGGATGGAACAATTCGTGGAAGCCGAGGTCTTTCCTCCCCTCGATCGGCTCTACGTCCATGCCATCATGCCGCGGTACTGCCATCATGCGGACGCCATCCTGTGCCCGTCGCACACGGTCAAGGCGCACATCGTCGAGTACCTCGGCATCGAGTCGGGGAAGATTCACGTCACACCGCACGGGCTCGACCATCGCTTCGCCGAACCGGTGACGGACAGCGATCGACAGCGTGTTCGGGCGCGCTACCGCCTGCCCGATCAGTACTTGCTGTTCGTCGGCGGATTGACACCCCTCAAGAACCTTCAGGGCATGTTGCGCGCGATGGGCGTCCTCAAGAGCAGCATCCCGCATCAGCTCGTGCTGTCCGGATTCGACCGCTGGAAGTCGGGTCCGGAGACGAAAATGATCCGGACGCTGGGACTTCGCGATCGTGTCGTCCGGATCGGGTGGGTCGCGTCCGATGATCAGCCGGCGCTTTACGCGATGGCCACTGCGCTCCTGTTCCCGTCTCTCTATGAAGGGTTTGGCCTGCCGGTCATTGAGGCCATGGCGTCGGGGTGTCCCGTCATCACCTCGAGTCGCGGGGCGCTGGCCGAAGTGGCTGGCGAGTCTGCGCTGCTGGTGGACCCGCTGGACCCGCAGGACATTGCCGACGCCGTCGAGCGCGTGGTCGGCGAGCCAGCTCTGGCCGCGTCATTGGTGGAGCGGGGACGTCGGCGGGCGGCCCAGTTCGACTGGCATCGAACGGCCGCCCAGGTGCTCGAGATTTTCGAGAGAGCTCCCTGGGCGGCCGCCGTATCGATGCCGCGTTGGTTCCTGCGCAACGTTCCGCGCGCTGACGAGCTCGCTTCTGCCGTTCCGGCCTACGGCCAGCGAATCATCACGACCTGGCTGCGTTCTTTGACGTTGCGGTCACTGCTGCGAGCGAGCCCTGAGATCATGAAGCCGACCAGCTCGCCGGACTTCGGCTTCCACGACTCAATCGGCTCCTTCTTGGTGTGCGGGCCGATGTTGTCCCGCGTGATCCCTTTGCAAATCTGGCCAGATTTCAGCCACTCATAGGTGGCGGCGTACCATCGGCCGTTGATATTCGCGAAGATCCAGGGATTCCCCTCCACGGTCGACCCGGGCCAGTCTCCGGCCTTGGTGTGCTCGATACAGATTTTGGAGCTCGAGATGTCGACGTCCGTGATCTTCGAGGTGATCCTCCAGTCGCTGACGTCCGTATGGAGCCATCTGACGCCGCTGAGGCTCATCTCGTCGCTGCCTGAAGGCGACGGTTCGGGCTCGGGCTCTGGTTTCGGTTCCGGCTCCGGCTCTGGCTCCGGTTGGTCGGTTCAGGCTCGGGTTGAGGCTCCGGACTCGGCGCGGGCGACGCGGCTTCAACGGTGACGCGGATCGTCTGCCGCACTTCGTCGGCGCCGCTCGGCTTGAACCGTGCCGTCGCGTTATAGCCACCTGCTCTGGAATACGTATGCGCTGCCGTCACCGTGCCCTTGTGAGAACCAAGATTCTTGCTGGTGCCGTCACCGAAGTTCATCGACCACTCGCCGGTGATATCCGGATCGGAGGGTTTGATCGTGAAGGTCACCTCCTGATCCTCGCGTGGCTTGTCGGGCTTCATCGAGACAGACAGGTCTACGCTCACCCTGACATTGACATCGAGCCGCGCCACGCGAACGTCGAGGATATGGGCCGACACCGTGACGGATTCGGTCGTTTTGAGGGTCGCCTTGGCCACACCCTGGGCATCGCTCGTGATCGTGCCGGACGGATTGAACGTTCCGCCCGGTGGTGCGCAGCGTGATCGGCACCCCGCTCACTGGCTGATTGCCCGGGTCCGTGACTTTAAGGGTCACAGTTGTCTGCCCGCCCCCCGGTGCCAACTGAGCCGGGGATGCGGTCAATTCGGTCTTGGTCGGTACCGAAGACAGGACCGGAATTTCGACGGCGGCGCGGGCGCCCGCCGAGGACGCCTCGATACGGGCAAGTCCGGGCACGGCGCCGGCGCGGAAGGTGACCAGCGCCTGACCGCCGAGGGTCCGCACCTTGGCCTGGTTCAGAGAGCCCATCGTGGCATTGACGAATACCTCGGTACCGTCCTCGACCGGCGAGCCGTCGCTCTGGGCCGCCGCAACCTCGATAGACGCTGTGGAGTTCACCTGCAGGAGAGTCGCCGAGGCGTCCAGCGTGATATTGGCATCGGTTGGTGCGAGCAAAGAGCCCTTGCTGGCATCACACCCGCTCAGCATCGCAGCGACGACGATGAGGGGCAGGGAAGGAACGAGTGGTGATCGGTGAGCGGGGCTCGAAACCATGGAAACCTCGTGAAAGTGGATGAACCTCTGAACCGGGTCTGAGACCTTATCGGACCCGCTCATTGCGCGCTTTAGCGCAATTTCGCCCGCCGGTGCGCAGGAGGCTGCCTCAACCGTACCGGGACCGCGTGCTATAGTGTTGACGCTTGCCGATTCGGGTTTTCCGGAGCGGTCTCTCGCCTACATGAAGGTATTGGTGACGGGTGGTACCGGGTTTACCGGTAGCCACCTGGTTCGTCGTCTACTTGGTCGCGGCCACGACGTGCGGGTTCTGGACTCGGTGCCTGGGCTCTTCGCCGAGGAGCTCGGACGGGCTGGCGCGAGCATCACGCTGGGCAGTGTTACCGACGAGAAAACGGTTGACGAGCAGGTCCGCGGCGTGCGGCGCGTCTTTCACGTGGCGGCCGTGTTCCGCCAAATCAACCTGCCCAAGCGGATTTACCACGAGGTGAACGCGGTAGGCACACGCATCGTCGGCGAGGCGGCGCTGCGTCATGGGGTCGAGTCGTTCGTGTACTGCTCCACGCAGGGCGTTCACGGTGACGTCAAGAATCCGCCGGGCGACGAGTCGTCCCCGATTGCCCCCGAGGACTACTACCAGGTCACCAAGTACCGAGGGTGAGCAGGAAATCCAGTCTCTCGTGGCCAAGGGGCTGTCTGCCGTGATTCTGCGGCCGATGGCCATCTACGGCCCAGGCGACCCGGCGCGCTTCCTGTTCCTCTTCCGGGCCGTTCGCGGGGGCCGGTTCCTGATGTTCGGTGGAGGCCAGACCTACTACCATCCGCTCTACATCGACAACCTCGTAGACGCGTTCGAGCTGGCTGCAGAGCGCGGAGGCAAGGGCGAGGCGTATCTCATCGGCGACGCGGAGTACTATCCGCTCGATACGCTGGTGCGGGCTGTTGGTCGCAGCATGGGCATCGACGTCCGGATCGTTCACTTGCCCTTCGCCCCTCTCTGGGTCCTCGCCGCCGCGTGCGAGGCCGCGTGCAAGCCGCTCGGCATCGAGCCGCCGCTCTTCCGGCGCAGGGCGGACTGGTTCCGCCAGAACAGGGCATTTCGGATCGATCGTGCTCGCAAGGATCTGGGGTACGATCCCAAGATCGATCTGCCGACCGGCCTCTCCCGCACGGCCGAATGGTACCGCCAGCACGGCTACCTGTAGCGTGGAGTGGGGAGTCCCGTCATCGATGAAGGAGCCGTTCTGACATGTGTGGCATAGCGGGCATCCTCGACACGCGCCCTGGCGCCCGACCCGGGCCAGAGCTCGTGACCTCGATGCTCGACACGATCGTCCATCGCGGTCCGGACGATTCGGGTGTGTACGACGGGGGCGCGGCGGTGCTCGGCGTCCGGCGTCTGAAAATCATCGATCTCGAGGGCGGGCACCAGCCCCTGTCGAACGAGGACGGCACCGTCTGGGTCGTCTACAACGGTGAGATTTACAACCACGCGAAAGTCCGGCAGGCGCTCGAACAGAAAGGGCACCGTTTCGCGACGCGCTGCGATACCGAGGTCATCGTGCACGCGTGGGAGGAGTACGGCGAGAAGCTCGTCGATCACTTCCAGGGCATGTTCGGGTTCGCCATCTGGGACAGCCGCTCATCGACGTTGGTCGTCGGCCGCGATCGGCTGGGCATCAAGCCCATGTATTACCACTGGGATGGTGCACGGCTGCTGTTCGGGTCGGAAATCAAGTCGATACTCGCGCCCGGCCTTGTGCCGCAGGAGCTGGATCTTCACTCGCTCTACCAGTACGTCGGATACGAGTTCGTCCCCGCACCGGCGACGATGTTCAAGGGCATCCAGAAGCTGCCGGCCGGGCACCTGCTGTTCGTCACCGGGTCGCACCTCGATGTCCGGCAGTACTGGGACGTTCGCTACGAGACCGTGGATCAATCAGAGGACGAGTACATCGCAGGCATCCGCCGACTGCTCGGGGAGGCGGTGGAGAAACGGCTGATGTCGGAGGTCCCGCTCGGGGTGTTCCTGTCCGGCGGGCTCGATTCCACGGCCGTGCTGGCCTATGCCAGGCAGGCGACCACGCAGGCTCTGCCAACCTTCACGATTGGTTACAAGGACGAAACGTTCAGCGAGTGGGACTTCGCGCGCCGGGCAGCCAAGCACTACGGCGCCGAACACCATGAGATCGTCATCGACCCGATCACGCCCGAGCTCATCGAGTCGACCGTGTGGCACCTCGACGAGCCCATGACCGATCTGTCGTCCATCCCGTTTTACGTGCTCTCGCGGCGTGCCCGGGAGCATGTCACGGTGTGTCTGTCGGGGGAGGGTGGCGACGAGGTGTTCGTCGGATACGACCGGTTCATCGCGTCGAAGCTCAACGCCCAGCTCTATTCACGCATTCCAGGAGTCGTCCGGCGCAGCCTGGTCGAACCCGTCGTGCGCTGGTTGCCCGATCAGGAACAGAAGAAGGGCGCCGTCAACCTGCTCAAGCGGTTCGTGGAGGGCGCCTCGCTGCCTTCGACAGCCGGGCACATGCGATGGCAGTACTTCTCGTCGGCCGACCAGGATCGTGCGCTGTTTTCGCCGGCATTTCTGGCGCGGGTCCAGGCCGATCCATTCGATCCGATCCGGCGCGCGCGCGCAGCGGGCGGCTGGCGCGGATCGGTTGTCGCAGGAGCTGTACGTCGATCTGCGGATGACGATGCCCGACTCGGTCCTGATGAAGGTCGACAAGATGTCGATGGCGCACTCGCTGGAGGTGCGCGTGCCGTTCCTGGACCATGCGCTGGTGGAGTATGTCGCGCGGGTTCCCAGCCGGCTGAAGTTCCCAGGGATCCGGACCAAGGCCATCTACCGCAAGGCCATGCAGGGCGTGCTGCCCGATTTCATTCTCGAGCGGGGCAAGCAGGGTTACAGCCTGCCGATCAAGAACTGGCTCCGCGAGGATCTGCGCGACTTCATGGTCGCGACGCTCAATCAATCGCCGCTCATTCGCGAGCACTTCAATCTCGCGTTCGTCAATTCTCTGATCGAGCAGCACCTGCGCCGCACCCACAACCACAATCATGTGTTGTGGGCCCTGGTCAATGCGTCGCTCTGGCACCGTCGATTCATCGAGCGCCGGTCGGCCCGGGCCGCGTAGAAGCCGTGACCGCACGCCTCCTGAGCTTCGCGCCGCGTCTGGCTCTGACGATTGGTCTGCTGGTCCTGCTGGCCTTCATGGTCGCCGACCCCCGCACGCTCGTCGCCGATATCGCGCGCATGAACGCGGGCGCGTTCCTGCTTGCGGTGCTGTTGACGGCGCTCGATCGCGTGGTGATGGCATTCAAGTGGTGGCTGCTCTTGCGAAGCCAGCAGGTGGTCATCGACCTGTGGACGACCATTCGCGCCTACTTTGCCACGTCGTTCGCCGGGTTGTTCCTGCCCGTGACGCTCGGCGCCGATGCCATCCGCGTGATTGCCGTTCGCCGGTTCGGTGTGCACGATGTGACTGCGTCGATCGTCGTTGAACGCAGCATCGGACTCATTGCGATGGCCACGGTGGCGATCGTGAGCTGCGTGATCCTGGCGACGACGCTGGCTCAGGTGCACGTGGCGTCGCTCGCGGCACTCGTGGTTGGAGTGGTCGTGGTGGGATCGGCCGCGTTCCTGCTGTCGATACGAGTCGCCGGCTGGTGGGCCGGGCGGCACCAGGGAAAGAGCTCGCAGCTCGTGCGGGTGGCCGAAGCCTACGCGCGATACCAGAACAGCCGCGGGACGCTCTTTCTCTTCTATGTGCTGTCGATCGTCGAGTGCTTCATTCCGGTGATGATGAACTACGTCGTCGCGCGCGGCCTCGGCTTCGACATTCCGGCGGAAGTCTTCGTCGCCGCGGTGCCTCTGGCGCTGACGATCGCACGGCTGCCGATCTCACTGGGTGGCTTTGGCGTGCAGGAGGCCTCGTTCGTCTATCTGGCTGCGCTGATGGGCGTGCCGACGGATCAGTCGCTGTCGACGATGCTCGTTGCTGATGCCGTACTGCTGGTCACACTGCTGCCGTCGGCCTTCGACGTCTCGATGCTGAATCTCCGCCGGCAGACGGCTTGAAAGCGCAGTCCGAGCCGATGGCTGAAAAGCTCGACAACGTGCCGCGTGCCATCTTCGACCCGCGGCGCACGAAGCGCGAGCGCTATCAGCATCTGGTCGTGGGTCGGCCGGGCTGGTGGCCTCTCATCGAGTATGAGCTGATCACGATGCTGGCCACGCGCACGGGTCGGCGCCCTCGGCCTGCTGCTCCGATCCCGCCTGTATCCCCGTCTGCTGGGAGCCTGCGGCCGCAACGTGTTCTTCGGCACCGACGTCACGCTCCGCCATCCCTCGAAGATCCGCATCGGCGACAATGTCGTGATCGACGACGGCGTGGTGCTCGATGCAAAAGGTGAAACGAACCAGGGCATCACCATCGGTGACGGCGTGTTCATCGGCCGTCATACGAGCCTCAATACCAAAGACGGGAACCTGGTGCTGGAGGACGGCGTCAACATCAGCTCCTTCTGTTCCATTTTTTCCGCCAGCTCCGTTCGCATCGGACGAAATACGCTGCTTGCCGGCTACACCTACGTCATTGGCGGTGGCCACGACTTCAGCCGGACGGATGTGGCGGTCGTCGATCAGGAGCGCCCGTCGCAGGGAATTGCCATCGGCGAAAACGGCTGGCTCGGCGCCGGCGTCTGCGTGCTCGACGGCGTGACGCTCGGTCACGATGTCATCGTCGGCGCCAACGCCGTCGTCACACGGGACCTGCCCGACTTCGCCATCGCGGCCGGCACACCGGCGCGGGTGATCCGGGACCGGAGCGGATCGGCGAACCAGTCCGCCTAGCCCATGCGGCGCTGGTTGCCCTGGATTGTTTCGGCGCTGCTGTCGATCGGGCTCTTGTGGTATCTGCTGTCCCAGATCGATCCACGAGAGTTGTGGCGGGTCGCTCGATCCGTCGATCGGACCGCGCTGGCGGCATTCGGCGCCGCCACGATTCTCGGTGTGGCGGCGCGGGCGACGCGCTTCTGGCTTCTCCTCGCGCGCCGCGTGCGGTGGTCGTTTCTGGCCGCCGTCACGCTTGCGCGCGGCCTGTTCATCGATCTGCTTCCGTCCCGGCTGGGCGAGCTTTCCTACGTCTACCTGCTGACGACCCGGGCCGGACGGCCGCTCGAGGAGGGGCTGTCTACGCTCGTCCTGTCCATCCTGTTCGATGTGGTGGCGCTCGGTCCGCTGATCGTGCTGGCGGTGGTGGCCGTCGGGGGAGGCGAGCTCGTTCCCGGTGGAATGGCTGGTGGCACTCGGCGTCGGGATGGCCATCCTGGCGTACGCGGCGATTCGGCTGGCAGAGCCCATTGCGCGACGAGATCGCGCGGCGGCTGGCGAGCCGCACGACGGGGCGCGTCCACGACCTGGCGGTGAAGCTCGATCTCACCGCGCGCGCGCTGGGCGACATCCGGCGCCGCGGCGTCTTTCTGAGCGTGCTTGCCACGTCAGTCCTGGTCAGGCTCTGCAAGTTCGCGAGCTACTACTTCCTGTTTCTCGCGGTGATGGCGCCGTACGGCTATACCATGGCCTCGGTCGGCTTCTTTCGCGTGTTCCTGGGCGTCGTCGGCGCCGAGCTCTCAGCGGCGCTGCCCATTCACGGCATCGCCGGTTTTGGTACCTACGAGAGCGTGTGGGCGTTCACCTTTACGCGCCTCGGGTTCAACCGTGAGCACGCCATCATCTCGGGCATCCTCGCGCACGGCCTGTCCCAGGTGGTCGAATACGCCATGGGCGGCGTCGCGCTCATGTGGCTGATGCGTCCGGGGCGGCACGGGCGCCGCGGCTTCGCCGGCGAACTGACCCGCGTCCAACCGCTGTGCTACGCTTGATATTTCGACAACGGAGCTTCTCGGCGTGATCGAGACAGAGGATCGAACACGTGAACCGTTCGCCCGAGCGCAGGCCCCCGCGCCCGTGGTCGAATCGCTCGAGCACGAACTCAAATTCGCTCTGGCCCCGACCGCCGTTCCCGCGCTCCGCGCGTGGCTTCGGGGCGCCGTGCGGCCCGATCCCGAATTTGCCCACGGCGTCGTGTCCAGCATCTATTACGACACGCGCGACTGGCGACTGTTGTACGAGAAGGTGAACAGCGACTACCTGAAGACGAAGGTCCGGGTTCGCTGGTATTCACCGCCACACAGTCCGGAGCAGGGCGGGCGGGCGTTTCTCGAAGCCAAGTATCGCATCGGCAACCGCCGGGAAAAGGTTCGCATCCCGTTGCCGGAAACGGGCCCCGAACTGATGGCGCGCGGGCTGGACGATGCCATGCTCGTGGAGCTTCCGAAGCGGTTGCGGGCGCGCGGCCTGGCGGTCGATCCCACGCTCGTTCCGACGCTGCTGATCCGCTACGAGCGTGAACGCTGGGTGGATCTGGGTAGGGCATGCGCGTGTGTCGCTCGACACGAACATTTCGTGTCCCGCCGCGTCTCCGGGCGTGTTCGCGCCAGTCGTCCCGGGAGCGCTACGAATTGCCATAGTCGAGGCCAAGGGGCATTTCGCGGAGATTCCCGTAACGCTCTACACCATCACCAGTCTCGGAGGGCGACGGACGTCGTTCTCCAAGTACTGGGCGTGTTATCAGCACAGCCGGCGGCTCGCCGTGTAGTGACGGAGGTCCGAGGAGTTCTATGCAGCAGCAATTGAATCAGATTCTGTCGGTGCTGGCCGGCGGCAACACCCAGGCGATGAATCAGATTGGGTTTCCGTCGTTTCTCTTTCTGATGCTCGTCTCGCTGTTCAGCTCCTTTCTGATCACCTATCTCTATACCCATTTCTATGCGAGCCGGGCGACCGGCAGCCAGGTTCACCGAGCGTTCCCGCTCCTCGGCATCTCGATTACGGCGATCTTCCTCGCCATCCAGTTTTCTCTGCCGTTGTCACTCGGCTTGCTGGGTGCGCTGTCGATTGTTCGGTTCCGTACGCCCATCAAGGAGCCCGAGGAAATCGGGTTCATCATGCTGGTGATTGCCTCCGCCATCGCCTGCGCAACCTTCAAGTTGATGTTTCTCGGGATCATTCTGCTCGTGGCCGTCGTCGCGCTGCTGGTGCAGGCGTTCGGCCCTGCGAGACTCCGGGCTGCCGCGCAGGACGGGTTGATTGTCCTGACCGTCCCGACCGAGCGCTACCAGGAACACGGCGAGACCATCACGGGTCTCCTGCAGAAGCGGCTCGTGAAAGGGCGACTCGAAAGCCTGTCGAAGAACGATGGCCAGGTCGTGCTCTCGTACAACTTCAACGGTCTCACGCCGCAGGCCCTGATGGCCCTGCAAGGCGAGCTGGAGCAGGCCGCCGCCGGGTCGAGCTTCAACGTGTTCTTCAATCGACCTGGAGCACTGTGAGGTCGAGCGCGTTTCATCGCCACCGATCGGCCATTCTCATCGCGGCTGGCGTTGCGCTGTTGCTGCTCGTGGCCCTCGCCGTCGAGCGCTTCAAGCTGTTCCCCGCGCTCGTCTTTGCGATCCAGCGAACGCCCGGAAGCATGCCCAGCAGTATGGTCGTGCCGTCGGCCGAGATTGGCCGGGGCGTGCCCGTCATGTCCCTCTACGTCGAGCCTGACGATCTCTACGATGAGAAGACGGGAATCCTGCGGCACACGCTCGAGAGAGGCGTCGAATGGGAGCGGCCGGTGTTCGTGTCGTACTTCGACCGCGGGCAGCTGTTGTTCGCCGCCGAGGCGGGTATACGCGTGCATGGGGGGAAGAGCCGCGAGTTCTCGCCGGTGATGAGCTATCGGCTCTTTTTTCGCAAGAAGTACGGCGCGGACGAGTTTCCGCGCGCCTTGATCTTCACGCCGTCCCGCGAGCCACTGACGCGTCTGGTCGTCCACAACGATCTTCGCCAGGACAAGCGAGGCATGTGGTGGCACTTCGTCAATCCTCTGGCGTACGACATCGCCCGTCGCCTCGGCGGCATCACGCCAGACACCAAGCCCGCGCTGGTGTTTCTGAACGGCCAGCCGCAAGGCGCCTACGTCCTCACCGAGCACATCGTCGACACGTCGTTCGTGGCATCCCGGTTCGGCCACGCGAATTTTACGGCGCGCTCGGCGTTTCCGATGCAGGCGTGGCATCGGCAGCGGAACCCGCCCACGCTGTCGCGCGCGGAGGTGGAACGCTCACTCGATCTCGAAAGCTTCACCCGGTGGTTCATCTCGGTTCTGTGGTGCGCGGTGACCGACCCGGTCTCAAGGTCTGGTGCTCAAGGACGACACGCGGCCCGACAGCCGATGGTTTCTCGTCAATTGGGATATGGATCACGCGTTCCAGGATCTCTATCAGAGCGCCCGGCGCGGATCGCCCTGGGAGCACGACACGTTCCGAACGCTCTTCCGCGACCACGACACGCGGACCGAAGTGATCCGCCGGCTCGTGCGGGAAGATCCCGACTACCGCGAGTACTTCAAGCGCGCGCTGGTCGACGCCGTGAACCATCAATTGACGCCAGAGTTCCTCCAGGAACGCTACGACTACTACGCGCGGACCGGCGACGCATTCCGGGTTCCCCACACCGACTATCTGCCCATCCTCCAGAGCTTCCTGCGGATGCGGACCGCGGCCTTGATGCGGCGGGCGCCGGAGTATGTGGGTTCACCTGGGAGCTATCGATACGAGCTCACGGCGCCGGAAGGCGCGGAGCTGACGATCGATGGTCACGACGTCGGCAACCACTATGAGGGATGGTATTTCCACGACATGAACGTGCAGGTCGACGTGGCGGGCAGGCGGGGCCGCGAGTTCGCGTACTGGGTCGTCAATGGCGAGCGGCTGATGAATACGGGCTCGCGCCTCGAGATGCAGGTTACCGCCGACACCACGGTCGAGGCCGTCTTTCGATCGACGACGTGACGTGCTCGCTCGCGCGGGGCAACTAGTCGGTCAGCGATCTGAGCTGTTTCTGCAGGCGGTCGGTAATCGCTTCGTAGAACTCGTCGGCCATCCTCCGGTGGCCGAGATTGGAAGGGTGAAACCCGTCCGGGCCGAGCAGTTCGCGATCGTCACCAAACGCGGTGTTGAGATCGACGGCCGTGACGTTGAGATCGTCGGCCAAGTCGATGATTTTTGGATTGAGCTCGTTGATGGCTGCGCGGGTTCCTTCGTGCAGGGCCTCGCGGCCGTCCGAGATTGGCGTCAGCGTCGCGATGAACACGTCGATCCCTCGATTCTTCGCGATGTTCACCATTTGTCGAAGATCGCTCGCGACTGCCGACGCGCCGTCATTTTTGACGTTGTTGACACCTTCTAACAGCAGCAGCACGTCGGGATGCTCGGCGTCGAGCGTGCGGCTGATCCGGCGCAACCCTTCCTTCGTGTCCTCGCCTCCCACGCCGCTGTTGATCACGGTGAAATCCTGCAGGTGATAACGACCCTCCAGCTTCCCCTCGAGCCGCTCGTGGGTAAGCGAATGCCGGAGCGAGCGTGATCAGGGACGGCGTCAGTGCCATATAACCTTCGGTGATGCTGTCGCCGAAGGCCAGGAATCGTGTCTTGCTGAGCGTCGCCGGACGATTGACGCGCACCGAGAAACGGCAACTGGGATGGTCCTTGATGTCCGAGGTCGTGCACGTCACGTTCGTCGTGCCGATCGGAAACGCCGTGCCCGACTTGGGCGAGCAGGCGAAGTCCGCGTCGGGTAGGCCGTCAGCAACCGATGGCTCTGGAAAGTTGGTCACGCGTGGCCCGCCACGCTCGGATTCCGTATCGATATCGGCCGGACACGCCAGGCCGAGCTCGTTGAACGGAATCTCAGCTTCTGGCCCCGAGGGCCCACTTGGTGAGGACGCGCTGCAACTGATGACCAGAGGGAAGAGAAGGAATAGAAGAGGGCTGCGCAATCTCATAAGCATTTATCGGAAAATCGACCAAAAAAGTTAGCACAGCCGCGCCAGTTCCGTCGACTCCCCCAAGGTGGGGGGTCAGACCGGGGGCTGTAACTGCTGCTCGGTTTGGGCGATTTCCCGGGCCACGCGCTCCTCGGTCCAGCCGAGCTGGGCTCCCATCAGATTCGCACACCGCTCGAGACACGCCGTACCCGGGTGGCCAAGCGTGCCGAGCCCCGTGCGTCTCATGACGACGTCCTCGAGGCGCAACGCCTGCTCGTGCCTCACGGCGTACTCCACTTCCGCCTCGATCGTTTCGCGGCCTGGCGCAAGGCTGTGCAGGCCCGACGGCCTCGCAACCCCTGCAGCCACGACTGCCTCCGTTTGAGTGCCGTAGCTCGCGATGAGGTGCCTGATGGTGGCTTCGTCGAGGGCGTTGGAGAAAGTCGCCAGCGTCCGAGCGGTGAAATCCGCGAGTCGCGGAATATCTCCGCCAGACAGCGGCGTGACCATCGTTTGACAAACCGAGCGAGGGCGACGCAGCTTCTGTTCGATCACGTTGGCGCCCATTTCCGCCACTCGCCGCGCAGTCGTGAACTTCGCACCGAGAACGGAGACGAGGCCCTCGACGCCGGCGACCGCTGAGTGATCGACGACCTGGTAGTGCCCGGTGCCTTGATAGACGTCCGGCCGGATGGCTTCGGCGGTCAACGGGTACAGGCCCGCGTATGCGTAGCGGATATCACGCGCGGTCAGGTTCGCCCGTGGCAGGGCGCCGTTGATGTCGCTCAAGAGTGCCGCCACGTCGCCGCCCGTCGGGCGAACGTGATCGAGCGTGCCGGTGAAGGGGGCGTCGGAGGTCCCGATCAGCGAGTGGCCACGCCAGGGAATGACGAAGACATGGCGTCCGCCGCGATCGACGACGGTTTCGGCGGGTCGTGACGTCGCGAGCGCCAGCGCATACTCACCGCTCAGGGCTCGAGTCACGATGTGCGCGCCGCGCGAGAAATGTGTCACCTCACGCGTCAGCCGGGCACGCGGGAGCGTGGCGTTCAGCCCTGGAATCCACGGACCCGCGGCGTTGACTACGACACGAGCCTTGATGTCGAAGCGGTCCCCGCCTAGTGCGTCGGTGACCGACACGGCAGCCACGCGCGAGCCCTCCTGAACGAACGCGGCCACCGGCAGGTAGTTGGCAACGACTGCGCCATTGGCCACGGCAGACTTCAGGAAGGTGAGAACCATGCGCTCCGAGTTGTACATGTGCGATTCGTGCAGGACCTGAGCGCCAGTCAGATCCGTGGCGTCCGCGAGAAGCGGCACACGCTGGAGCGTCTCGTCCCGGCTCAGAAAACGACTGTTCGGCGGGCGTTTCGACGGGTCGTCGATGAGACGGTCGTGCCCGATGGCCAGGAGCTCGTAGATCAGCATTCCCGTGCGCAATACCGCCCGGCCGCGACCGAACGATCGTCGGGTTGGGACCAGAAATGGCACCCAGCGTGTCAGGTGTGGCGCGATGCATTGAAAGTAGGCCGACTCGAGGGCAGACTCGCGCACTTTGCGAAGCTCGACACGTTGCAGGTAGCGGATACCACCGTGGAGCAGCTTGGAGGACGCGGAGGAAGTTGCGCATGCGAAGTCGCCCTTTTCGACGAGGGCGACCGACAGCCCGCGGAGCGCACAGTCGTGCGCGAGGCATGCGCCGGTGATTCCGCCCCCAATCACCAGCACGTCGAAGCGTTCGTGGCGGAGCCGCTCAAAGCTGCGCTGCATGTCGATCGTGCGTGTCGCGGCCTGGCCACCCGGTGATAAACGCGAACGAGGCGCTCGCAGAGCGAAGGCCACGAGAACTGCGTGTGCGACCGGTGCCGCAACGCGTGGCCGAGCTTCGTGCGGCGATCCGCGTCCTGAAGCAGCCCGATCAGTCCGTCGGCGAGAGCGGCCGTGTCGCCAACCTTCGCGTAAACCCCGAGATCGCCGAGGATCTCGCGATTGACCGGTGTGTCGGTCGCGACGATCGGCAGCGCGCACGCCATATAGTTGAGGAGCTTGCCGTTGGCTTCGGTCAGCGACTGCTTCGCCGACACGGCGACTGCTCCCAGTGCGAGATGTCGGGCGGCATCGTCATACGGAATGCGGCCCGGCAGGGTGACGTGATCGAGCAGGCCGGCCGTGCGTACTCTGTCCCGGTACAGCTCCTCGTTGGGATAGCCCATGATCAGGAAATGAGCATCCGGCACGTGCCGCATGACGATGGGCACGGCGTCGAGCAGTGCGTCGACTCCCTGGTACTCGGTCAGTACCCCCAGGAACACGACGACGCGTTTTCCCTCGAGATGGTAGCGACGGACCAGCTCGGGATCGGGCGCCAGCGGCTGGAACATCTCGAGGTCGACGCCGTCGGGCAAGGACTCGATGCGGGCGGCAGGCACGCCCTGCATCCGGAGCAGGGACGCCCCCGCCGTCGAGCTCGAGACCAGCGCGTCGGGTTGGTTCACGAGCCAGCGCTCAAAGCGCCGCATCATCCTGACAACGGCGCCAGACGGCTGCAGAAAGTCATGGTCGATCAGTTCTTCGGTGACGCTGCCTTGCAGATCGGCCACCAATGGCACACCGGTCAGCGATCGAAGGGCGATGCCGACAGCGATCCCTTCATGCAGGTGCGCGTGTAGTAGTTGCGGGCGGAAGCGCCTCGCGGCCCGGTGACTCGCGCCGAGCAGCATCATGTCGAGCGCCGGGCGGCCGTAGCCAGGCCCGAGCGCGCGTGGCTCGAAGCCTGGCAGTTTTCTCGCGCGCCGGATGACCATGTCGGGGAGGTCGCGGCCGGCATGATAGGTGACGATCTCGGTCGCAATGCCGATCCGGGCGAGAGCACGCGCTTCTTCGTAGATCCGGACGTGACACCCGCGATCGCCGAAGAACGGCGTCGGCGCCACGATCAACACGCGTTGAATGGAAGGTCGGCCGGGTTCAGCCTCGATCATGCAGGTGAGGGCGGGGCCTGGGAAGACGACAGGGACGCCCGAGGCGATTCGCCGATGATCGCAAGACCAGTATTATATATGCGTGCTTCCGCTGAAGTCACCGGCGCCGATGGCCGCTGAACGCCGTCCGATGCACCAGTCGACGCGCGGTGGCCCTATCGATCCCGGCTGGCTGACGGCCTGCCTGCTGTTCGCCGCAGGCGCCGCGATTGCCCTTTCAGTTGACATCGTTCAAGTCGGCTACAGCATCAAGGGCGACGAAGCCACTTACGTCTCGATGGCGCTCAGCGCTGCCTCCGACCGCGATCTCGCCTTCGCTCGCGACGATCTCCATCGTTTCTGGACCATCTATCGCCGCGGTCCCGAAGGCATCTTCCTGAAGCGGGGGAAGGAGGTGGATGTCTCGATCGACTCCAGGTGGCCGCTAGTCCACGTGGCACGCGGGCCTGATTCGAACGACGACGCGCTGTATTACGGCAAGGCGTTCATCTATCCCGTGCTGGCGGCGCCCTTCGTCTGGGTTGCCGGGCTGAACGGCATGCTGCTCTTGCACGTCGGTACTGCTCGTTGGGGTATTCCTGGGCTCCTACTATTTCCTCCGCGCCCGCGCTGACCCCGCGCCATCAGTGCTCTTCGCCCTGGCGTTTCTGGGCGCGTCGATCACGCCGCTCTATGCGGTGTGGCTCACGCCCGAGATCTTCAATTTCTCGTTCGTGTTCTTTGCCTACTTCCTGTGGCTCTACAAGGAAGTGGCGCCGCCCGCTGCAGGCCGTTGGGCGGCATTCCTGCGCGGCCCGGCCTCGGATCTGGCGGCAGCCGCGCTGCTTGGACTCGCGACCTACTCGAAGCCCATCAACTTGCCACTGATTGCACCACTTGTGCTGCTCCGATGGTGGCGCCGCGACTGGCTCGGCGGCTTCGTCGTCGGAACGGTCTGTGCGCTCGTCACGGCCGGATGTTTCCTCCTGACGGCGGCGACAAGCGGCGAGTTCAATTACCAGGGCGGCGACCGGAAGACGTTCTACGGGAAGTTTCCCTACGATGGGCCGGGTTCGACTTTCGAGAACCGCGGTGTTGTGTTCGCCACCGATGACCTCAAAGAGGACGTGCTTCTCGAGCGGCAGGTGTTCTGGACGCGGACGCGCGACAACGCGATGTATTTCTTCGTCGGGCGGCACGCGGGGCTGTTGCCGTACTACTTCCCGGCGATCGTGATTCTGGCGCTGTGCGTGATGCGGCGACGTGCGCTCCTCGTGTGGCAGATCCTGTCGCTCGCCGTTCTGGCTGTGACCGCCGGTGTGTTGCTGCTGTGGCTGCCTTTCACATGGGCCGGGGGCGGCGGCCCACCGGGCAATCGGTATTTTTTGAGCCTCTATCCGGTTCTTCTCTTCGCGGCGCCTCCACTCGGATCGTCCTTGACGGCCGGGCTCGTGGCCTGGATTGGCGGCGCCATGTTCACGGCGCACATCCTGATCAATCCCTTCGTCTCGTCATCTCGACCGTATCTCGCGCCACGCCAGGGGCTTCTACCGCTGCTCCCGGTCGAGATGACGATGGTGAACGACCTGCCGATCATGATCAACTCCGGCCGCGGGCGCGTGCCGTACGGCGACCCGCGCCTGTACCTCTATTTCCTCGATGACAACGCGTGGCTTCCTGAGCGCGCCGGGATCTGGGTCGCGGGCCGCGCTCGCACCGAGATCATCATTCGCAGCGGTGAGCCGTTCATCAGGCTGGATGTCACGCTTCGCAGCCTCGTGGCGAACACCGTGACCTTGTCGGCCGGGGCGGGCGAGCGGACGGTCAATCTTGCGCCAGGCGAAGTCGTCACGGTTTCGCTTCGCGCGCGCGGCTGGTATGCGCGCAGCGGTGTGGGAAGCCTGTTGTCGGTCGAGACCAGCGACGGTATCGTCCCACGACTGGTCGAGCCGGGAAACCCTGACAACCGATTTCTCGGCGTGCTGTTGCAACTGAACGGCGTCTACGCGACGGTCGGCCGCTGATGACGTCTTCCTCTTCGCGTCGGGCGGCACGGTGCCGCGCATAGCGGTCGTCACGTCGAGTCCGCCCTTCTCGGAGGGCGGCCATCTCGTCATCGCGCACTCGCTCGTTCGCGCGCTCAAAGACGCCGGCCACGACGCCTCTCTCGTGATCACGCCGCAGAACCGTTTCGGCCGTCAGGGAGCGGCCTATCTCGCCACGTGGCTCACCGACGTGGGGCTCGCCGATGAGGACCGGCGCATTCACCAGGTGATCAGCCTGCGATATCCCAGTTACGCGATTCGGCACGACGCCCACGTCTGCTGGCTGAACCACACGATGCGGGAGTACTACGATCGGTGGCCGCAATTTTCCGCGAGACTCTCGTGGAAGGGACTGTGGAAGGAACGGACGAGGCGGGATCTGATCCGCAGAGCCGATCGGCATTTTCTCGGCCGGCTGCGCCGGCTCTTCGTGCAGTCGGGGACGATCGCCGATCGCCTCGATCGATTCCTGGGTCTGAAGTCGGAGGTACTGTCACCGCCTCCGCCTCAACGCCCATACCGATGCGACGAGTACGGTGACTACCTCTTCGCCGTATCGCGGCTGCACGCGCTCAAACGCATGGACCTGCTCGTCGAGGCCTTGTCCGAGCCGGAAGCCAGGGGGGTGCGCTGCGTGATTGCCGGCGAGGGGGAAGAGCGGCGGTCGCTCGAGGCGCTCGTCAAGGCGAGGGGCCTCTCCTCGCGAGTCGATCTCGTCGGACGCGTCAGCGAGGAGGACCTAGTGTCTCACCTGGCCAGGTGCCGTGCCGTCTGCTTTCCACCGTTCGACGAAGACTACGGCTTCGTGACGGTCGAGGCATTCGCGGCCCGGAAACCCGTCATCACCTGTACGGACAGCGGTGGCGCGCGTGAGCTCGTGACCGACGGCGTCAGCGGGCTCGTCTGCACGCCGTCACCTTCCGCCCTGGCCATCGGGATCCGCCGGCTGATGGAGGATCGCGTGCTGGCCGAACGCATGGGCCGTGCCGGCCACGACCGAATCGCTGCGCTGACATGGGCGGATGCTGTGAAGCGTCTCGTCGTCGTGTAAACTGATTCCGGTCCGCGCCATCCTTCATGTCGTACCGCACGCCTCTCGAGGGCCGAATCGCCCGCAGGACCACGAAAGCGATCACTGATTTCAACCTGATCGCGGATGGCGATCGCGTCATGGTCGGCCTCTCCGGCGGGAAGGACAGCTGGGCGCTGCTCCAGGTCCTGGACCGTCTGCGTGTGCGGGCTCCAATCGAGTTCACCCTGATCGCCGTGACGGTCGACTCGGGCTATCAGGGCTTCCGCCACGATCAGATTTCGGCGGCCTGCCACGAGCGCGGCTGGGAGTGCCGCATCGAGCACACGGCGATCGGCGACGTGATGGACGACCTTCTCGAGACGAGTGCGACGCCGTGCTCGTTGTGCGCGCGACTGCGGCGCGGTGTGCTGTACCGGCTGGCGGCCGAGGTGGGAGCAACGAAGATTGCGCTCGGCCATCATGCCGACGACTTCTCGGAAACGTTGCTCCTCAATCTCTTTTTCTCGGGCACGCTCAAGGCGATGCCGGCGCGTCTGGTGTCAGACGATGGCATGCACGTCGTGATTAGGCCGTTGGTGTATGTCACGGAGTCGGAGTGTCGAAGAGTACGCCAGGGAGTCGGCGTTGCCGATTGTCGGCTGCTGCTGCCCGGCATGCGGTGATCTCAGCTTGCAGCGCCAGCGTATGAAACGGTTGCTGCTCGAGCTGGAGCGCGAGCACCCCGGCGTGAAGAACTCCGTGCTGAAGGCGCTCGGTAATGTTGCGCCGAGGCACCTTCTCGATCGACGGCTCAACCCGTGCGCCGAGATCGCTGGCCAACGCGCCGTGGACGAGGCGGACGAGCGCATTCTGTTGCAGATCGTGAATCCGGCTCGATAGGGCGAGCATCGATCGCGCCGATGCGCGCTGTGGTCCAGCGAGTCCAGTTCGTCTCGAGTCCTTGTCGCAGATGAGATCGTCGCATCGATCGGTCGTGGGCTCCTGCTCTTTGTGGGCGTCGAAGCGGATGACACCGAAGCCGACGCAAGATATGTCGCCGGAAAGGTGGCCGGGTTACGGGTCTTCGAGGATCCCGGCGAGGAGACGTCACCGCACCGTTTGAACACGTCGGTGACCGATCTCGATGCGCAGGTCCTGGTCGTCTCCCAATTCACGCTTTACGGAGATTGCCGTCGCGGCCGCCGGCCTTCATTCGACCGCGCCGCCGAGCCCGGCCAGGCGCGCGCCCTGTACGAGTGCGTCATCCGCGAGCTGAAAAATTCAGGCGTGAGGGTCGAGTCCGGCCGGTTTCAGGCGATGATGCGCGTTGAGCTGGTGAACGATGGACCGGTCACGCTGTTGCTCGACAGCCGGAAGACCTTCTGACCATGGTGCGAATGTCTGTGGTGTGGTCGATTGCCCGAACGAGCGTGCTGGCCGTCCTCGCGGTCGTCGTTCCAGCGGCGGCGGTCGCACAGCAGCGGCCGCTGGTGACCGAGGATCCGGAGACGATTGGATCGGGTCGCATCCTGATCGAGGGCGGTCTCGACTATCTGAGCGATGTCGAATACCCCGTGTCAGGCCTGACGGGCAATCTCCTGCGCGTGCCGACCGCAGGCATCAGCGTGGGTGTCAGCTCGATTGCGGAATTGCAGCTCGATGGCGGGTTCTACGATCGGCTGGACGTGACCGACCGCCAGGCGGCGCCGCTGTCAGGCCTGCTCGATTTCTCTGGCGACCAGACGTCGAGCGTGCCAGACATGTTCCTGGCCACCAAGGTGAGGTTCGCGAGTGAATCGTCGGGCAGACCCGCGATGGGGCTCCGTTTGGCCACGAAGGTGCCGATCGCCGGCAACGAGAGCGGCCTGGGGCTCGACACCACAGACTTCTACGCCTCGCTGCTCGTCGGGAAGACCGTGCGGTCACTGCGCATCGTCGGCAATGCCGGCCTCGGCATCCTCGGCGATCCGACGAGAGGCGATCATCAGAACAACATGATCGTGTACGGGCTGTCGTTTGCGCGGGCGCTGACCGATCGAGCGGAAGTGGTCGGCGAGGTCAACGGTCGGGTTGACACGACAGAGGGAGAGCCGCCGCCCGGGACCGAAAGCCAGTCGATTCTCAGGCTTGGAGCCCGCTTTACGCAGGGGTCAGTCCGTCTCGACGGCGCAGCGATTATCGGGTTGCTGCCCGATGATCCACCCATCGGATTCACAGTGGGATTCACTTATGTGTTCAACGCCTTCCAGGTGCCCTGACGATTCACCATGGCCATAACCATCCGGGTCGTGAAAGCGCACGCGTACGGCAACGATTTTCTTCTCGTGGAAGATGAGGCCCTGACCGGGCACGACCATCAGGCGCTGGCTGTGGCGTTCTGCGATCGCCACAGCGGGATCGGCGCCGATGGTCTCATCGTCTTCAAGCACACGCCGCGCGGGGCCTCGATGACGCTGTTCAATCCGGACGGCAGCGCGGCCGAGGTTTCCGGGAACGGCGTCCGCTGTCTCGGCGCTCTGCTGGTGCACCAGGGGCGATCGACCGACCAGACGGGGCCCCTCGTGGTCGAGAGCGCCGGAGGGCCCAAGGTGTTACATCTGCTGAAGCGCAGAGGCAGCAGGTTCACGTTTCGCGCCGACATGGGCAGTCCGTCAGAGTGGCGCGAGCTCGAGCTCACGGTCGACGGCGAGCCCCTGCGCGCCATCGGGCTATGGATGGGCAATCCGCAGTGTGTGGTGCTGGGGCCGTTGCCCGATCTCGATCGCTTCGAGCACCTGGGTCCGGCGCTCGCGACACATCCCATCTTTCCAAACGGCACCAACGTCGAGTTTGCCGAGGTCGAGGGACCCGATCGCGTCAGCATCCTGATCTGGGAGCGCGGCGCTGGCCCGACGCTGTCGTCGGGAACCGGGTCCTGCGCCGCGGCGGTTGTAGCCGCCCGGTTTGGCGGGGCATCCCGCAGCCTCGACGTGGTCGCCCCTGGCGGTACCCAGCGGGTCGACTGGCGCGACGAGGGAGTGCGGCTCACCGGATGGGCGGAGCTGATCCTTCAGGGAACCTGGCTTGCGCAGCTCACCTGAGACCCCTGTTCCCGTCGAGAGGTACGCGGCTGCCGAAGCGCGCTTCAACCGGTGGCGCCAGAGCGTCGGCCTCTTGCTCGCGCCGCTGACGCTCATCGCGATCCTCGCCCTTCCGTTTCCCGCCCTTTCTCCTCGAAGCGCACCGTCTGGCGGCGATCCTGGCGATGGTGATCGTGCTGTGGATCAGCGAGGCGCTCCCCATGCCGGTGACCGCCGTGCTCGGTCCGGTGCTCGCGGTCGTGTTCCGGATCGTGCCCGCCAGGGCGGCTCTGGCGCCGTTTGCCGATCCGATCATCTTTCTCTTCATCGGCGGTTTCATGCTGGCCGAGGCCATGTTCGTGCATGGCCTCGACCGCCGGATCGCCTTCGCCGCTCTCTCGTCGCGCTTCGTCGGGTCGAGTCCGGTGCGGATTCTGGTGGTCTACGGTGCGGTCGCGACCGGGATTTCGATGTGGATCAGCAACACGGCGACGACGGCGATGATGTTCCCGATCGGTCTGTCGCTCATCGCGCACATCGCGACATTGGATCCTGCCTCGAGCGGTACGATGATGCAGCGTTTCGCGGTGCCCCTGATGCTCATGACCACCTTTGGCGCCTCCATCGGTGGCATCGCCACGCCGGTGGGCACACCGCCCAATCTCATCGGCATCGGATTGCTCGAGCGAATCACCGGCGTGGACATCACGTTTTTTGAGTGGATGATGCTCGGGGTCCCCATCGTGCTCGTTCTCTTTGCGTTTCTGGCCACCTATTTCGCTCTGGTCTCCGTTGCCGGCCTCCGCATACCCGAGGGTGGAGCGGCGCTCGTACGCGAAGAACTGCGCAAGCTGGGCCCGCTGTCGAGGGCGCAGAAAAACGTGCTGCTGGCGTTTGGCCTGACCGTGATTCTGTGGATTGCGCCGGGCTTGTTCGCCATCGCCGGCGTAGATGGCACCGCGTTCAGCCGCGCCTATGCGACGGCGGTGCCCGAGGGCATCGCGGCGATGCTGGGCGCGCTGCTGCTGTTCGTGCTGCCCATCGACTGGCGTGCGCGACAGTTCACACTGAAGTGGGACCAGGCGGTGCGGATTGACTGGGGCATCGTGCTCCTGTACGGCGGTGGTCTCGCCATGGGGGAACTGGCGTTCTCGACGGGACTCGCTGAGGCTATGGGACGGGGGCTCACGGGCTGGCTGCCCTCGCAGACGCTGTTCTCGCTGACCCTCGCCTTCACGGCGACCGCGGTCATTCTCTCGGAGCTGACGTCGAACACGGCATCGGCCAACATGATCGTGCCCGTTGCCATCGCCGTGGCGCAGGCCGCGGGTGTCAACCCGCTCCAACCGGCGATCGGCGCCACGCTCGGCGCATCACTGGGGTTCATGATGCCGGTGTCCACGGCCCCCAATGCCATCGTTTACAGCTCGGGCCATGTGCCCATCACGGCCATGATGCGCCACGGAGCCGTGCTCGATCTGGTCGGGTTCGTCGTGATCGTGCTCTTCGTCACCTTTCTCGTGCCGCTGATCTTCGGCTGACACTCCGAGGCGTGAACGAAGCAGCCGCGGCAGCTTCCGCGTACATCCGAGGCCGGACGGCCGGCATTTTTTCCAGTTGAATAGGAATGCGCCGGGTCAGCGACGCCGGCGGGCGGGCTGCGATGGACTCGCAGCCGGGAGGGTAGACGTAATGGTTTCCAGACGCTCGGCCACGCCGGTGAGCTCGTCACGCGCCTGCAGGTAGCGATCCGAGCGCAGGGCTGTGCGTGCTTCTTGCAGAGCCTGACGCGCGCCGTCGATGGCCCGTGTCGCGTCAGCCGTGCGCCCTGCCGGCGTTCGTGCGGCCACGGCTTGCTTCAGGCGATCGTCGGCGTGGGCCAGCGCCTCCGTGACTTCGGCGACGAGGCGCTCGGCTTCGCTGCGGACGACGGCCTTCTGGGTGGCGGCCTGCTTGGCAGCCTCCTGGGCGCGCTCTCGCGCGTCGAGGGCGAGACTCAGGGCAAGCCGATAGTCACGCTGACTCACGGCTTCGTCGTACTTGCGAAGCGCTTCCACAGCCGCCGTGAAGTCGGCTGACGCGTACTCTTCGGCGCCGGCGGCTCTGGCCGCGTCGATGGCGCCCTGCGCCTGGTGCATCTCTTTGGTCGGAGGTTCGGAACAGGCCGACGTGAGGAGCACGGCGGCGAGCATAAGTGCCGCCGACACACGAAAAGGCATCACGCCAGTATACGGAAGTAGTCAGGACGCCAGCAAACGGTGCGCATGCCGTTCCCCCGCCGCCACGCCATCCGTCGCCGCTCCGCGTCATCGGGCGCGCATCCGCCCGACCTGGGAACGTTGACACCCGCCGACCGCCCGCGCGAGAAGCTCTCGAGAGCCGGGCCGGCCGCGCTCGCCGACCATGAGCTCATCGCCATTGTGATCGGTACCGGTGTACGTCGGGCCAGCGCGCTGGCCGTCGCGGGTGCCGTACTGAACGCCGCGGGCGGGCTTCACGGTCTTGCGAGATTGCACCGCGACCGACTGGAACGGATCGACGGGGTGGGGGCCGCAAAAGCCTCCCGGATCGTGGCTGCCATCGAACTGGGTCGGCGGACTCTCGTAAGGGCGGGTGGCGCCCGCGTGCAATTTTCGGCGCCCCGCGATGCGGCGGCATTCCTGATGCCGCAGTACGGCTCCCGTCCCGTCGAGCACTTCGGCATCGTCCTTCTCGACACGAAACACCGGGTCCTGCGCACCACGGTTCTGACGGTTGGCACGCTCGACTCGAGCCCCGCGCACCCGCGTGAGATTTTCCGAGAGGCCGCCGCCGGATCGGCCGCGGCGATTGTGTTGTTTCACAATCACCCCTCCGGCGACCCGGCGCCCAGTTCCGATGATGTGGAGCTGACAAATCGCCTCGCGGATGCTGGCCGGCTGATGGGCATCGACGTGCTCGATCACATCATCCTCGGGGAGTCGCGGTACTACAGCTTCAAGGAAGCGGGTAAACTATGAAACCCGGTGTGAATTCATCCGTGTGAACGGCGGCATGAGCAAAATTCTGTACTTCGACTGCTTTTCGGGGATCTCGGGCGACATGGTACTGGGCGCGCTGCTCGACGCGGGTCTCCCCATGGCCGAGCTGCGGCGGGCACTCGGCAGCCTGACAGTCGACGGGGACGCAGTGTCGGCCGAAAAGGTCCTGCGAGCGGGCGTCGCGGCGACGAAATTTCACGTCGGCGAGCCTCGCCAGTCCGCCGACCAGTCCGGGCCGTCGCATGGTCACGTGCACGACACTCCCGGACACGTCGCCCACGCACACCACCAAGGGGCTCACGGCCACCACAGCCTGCCCGAGATTGCGGCGATCGTCGATCGCTCGGCCCTTGCGCAAGAGAGCAAGCAACGGGTCAAGCAGATGTTCAATCGGCTTGCCGAAGCCGAAGCGGCGATTCATCGCATGCCGGTGGATCAGGTGCACCTGCACGAGGTGGGCGCATTGGACTCGATCGTCGATATCGTCGGTGCCGTGTTCGGGCTGGAATGGCTCGGCGCCAGTCGCATTGTCTCGTCGCCGTTGAACGTGGGCGGCGGCATGGTGCGCTCGGCGCACGGCGTGTTTCCCGTGCCGGCGCCCGCCACCGTGAGCCTGTTGAAAGGCGTGCCTGTGTATTCGTCAGGCGTTCAGGCCGAGCTCGTCACACCGACCGGCGCCCTGATCGTCACCGAGTTCGCGTCCGCGTTCGGGGTGATGCCGGCGATGACCGTCACGGCGGTCGGGTACGGCGCCGGCGAGCGCAATCCCGCGGACACGCCGAACGTTCTGCGCTTGATGGTTGGTGACGCGGCCACGACCTCGCCGGTCGAGCGCGTATTGAGCCTCGCCTGTGAAATCGACGACATGAACCCGCAGATTTTTGGCCTGCTGATGGATCGCTTGTATGCCGCCGGCGCGCTCGAGGTGTTTTTCTCTCCCGTGCAGATGAAGAAGAACCGGCCAGGGACGCTGGTGACCGTGATTGGTCCGCTTGCGCGACGCGGACCGCTGAGCGACATTCTCTTCGCCGAAACCACGACCATTGGCTTACGCGTTCAGGAGATCGAACGCGAGTGCCTGGAGCGCGAAATCAGGCCGGTGGCCACGCCGCTGGGCGTCGTGCGGTTCAAGATAGCCAGGCGTGGTGGTGAAATCGTCAACGCGTCGCCGGAATTTGACGATTGCGTCAGTCTGTCGAATCAGCACGGTGTCCCGCTGAAGGACGTGCAGGCGCTCGCCACACGCGCGTACCTCGATTCGCGGGGGTGACGATCCTGTGACAGAATCGGGGGATCGCCGATCGCCGGATATGCGTTTCTATCTCACCACCCCAATCTATTACGTCAACGCGGAACCCCACCTCGGGCACGCGTATGCCACCATGCTGGCCGATGCCGTCGTCAGGGCGCGACGCCTGCTCGGGCAGGACGTCATGTTCGTGACGGGCACCGACGAGCACGGGCAAAAGGTGGAACGCGCGGCCAGAAAGGCCGGGGTCGAACCGATTGACTTCGTCGACCGCATCTCGGCTTCTTTCAGGGCACTCTTCCACGACCTGAACATCTCGAACGACGATTTCATCCGGACGACCGAGCTTCGGCATCGCCGGGCCGTCGAGGCCATCTGGCGGCGGGTCGGCGACAACGGCGACCTCTACAAGGCTCCCTATGAAGGCTGGTATTGCACGGTCGACGAGATATTCGTCCCGGAAGTGCAGCTACAGGAGGGACGCCGCTGTCCTAACTGCGGGAGCCCGGTCGAGCGCCTCAGCGAGGAGAGCTACTACTTTCGCTTGCAAAAGTATCAGGGACCGCTTCTCGAGCACTACCGGCGGCATCCCGAGTTCATTCTGCCCGAGATCCGCCGCAACGAGGTGATGGCCTTCGTCGAGAGCGGCCTCCAGGATCTGAGCGTCAGCCGCACCTCCTTCAAGTGGGGCATTCCGGTTCCAGGGGATCCCGCTCACGTGATGTACGTGTGGTTCGATGCGCTCACGAGCTACATGACGGCCGTCGGCTTTGGCAGCGACGACCCGGGAGACCGCGCGCGCTTCGAGAAGTTCTGGCCGACCGACGTGCATCTCATCGGCAAGGAGATCCTCCGGCAGCACACCGTTTACTGGCCTGCGTTCCTGATGTCCGCTGGACTGCCGTTGCCGAAGCAGGTGTTCGCCCATGGGCTCTGGATGATGTCTGGCGCCAAGATGTCCAAGTCACTTGGCAACGTCGTCCGGCCGAAGGTGTACACCAAGGTGTTCGGTGTGGATGCTCTGCGGTATTTCGTGTTGCGCGAAATGCCGCTTGGCCAGGATGCCAGCTTCACCGACGAAGCGGTGCTGACGCGCTACAACGCCGACCTGGCCAACGACCTCGGCAATCTCGTCAGCCGTGCGATGACGATGATCCAGCGCTATTTGAGCGGGGTCGTCCCCGCGGCTGGCCACGCCGGTGCGCTCGAGCTGGCGCTGCAGGAAGCCTGCCGGCAGACGATCGCTGCGAGCGTCGAGCATGCTCGGGCGTTCCAGTTCAATCGGGGGCTCGCGGAAATCTGGGAGCTCGTTGCCCGCACCAACAAGTTCATCGTCGAGCGCGCGCCGTGGACGCTGGCTGCACAGGCGGACGATCGCCCGGCTCTCGAGGCTGCCCTCTATCAGACCGCGGACGTCGTGCGTGTGATTGCGGCGCTCATCGAGCCGGTCATGCCTGATGCCTCGTCGCGCATCCGCGGCATGCTGGGCGTAGAGAGCGAAAGCTGGCTCGGTTTGAAGCCAGGAACCCTGAAGCCCGGCGCTCGCCTGGGCGCCATTACCCCGTTGTTTCCCCGAGTCGACAAATCGGTGGAGGAGCTGCAGACCATGGCTGACGTACAAGGCGATCCTCCACCGGGAGCACCAGCTCCGGTGGATGCCCGACTCTCTATCGACGACTTCATGAAGGTGGAGCTCCGCGTCGCGCGCGTGCTGGCCGCCGAGCGCGTTGCCGGATCGAAGAAGCTGATCAAGCTGAGCGTCGACGTTGGAACCGAACAGCGGACCGTGGTGGCTGGAATTGCCGACACCTACACGGCGGAGTCGCTGGTGGGGAAGACCGTGGTGGTGGTGGTCAATCTGAAGCCCGCCAAGCTCATGGGCATCGAGTCGAACGGGATGGTCCTCGCTGCCAGTCCCGACGGTGGACAGCCGATGCTCGTCGCGATTGACGGCGAACCCGCCCCTGGCACCCGCGTCCGATAACCGCCATGCAGCTCGGAGCCGGCCCCGGCCTGAATCATCGTTGATCGACTCCCACTGTCATCTCGCCGACGAGGTGTTCAGCTCCGATCTCGGCGCAGTCGTCGAGCGGTGCCGTGATCACCGGCTTCGAACGGTTCTCTGCATCCTGGCCGCCGGAGGCGACCGTGAATCGGAGCAAGCCGATCGGTTGACGGCGCTCTGGTCAGACGTTCGGTTCGCCACAGGAGTGCACCCGCACCAGGCGGCAGATTTCGCGGGGCGCGCCGACGAGGCGTGCCGCGTGGTGCGAGAGGCCGTGGATGGAAGAGGCGGGCTCGTGGCAATCGGCGAGATTGGCCTCGACTACCACTACGATTTCGCGCCCAAGGACGTACAGCGGGATCTCTTCGGGGCGCAGATCGCACTGGCCTGCGAGCTCAATTTGCCAGTGATCATTCATACGCGCGAAGCCGACGAGCACACCCTCGACGTGCTGCGCAGGGAAGGGAAGGGTGAGGTCCGCGGCGTCTTCCATTGCTTTACGGGCGACGACAGTCTGGCGCGCGCGGCGCTCGATCTGGGGTTCATGCTCTCGTTTTCCGGCATCGTGACGTTTCCGCGGTCCGACGCGCTCCGGAACACGGCGCGGAGCATCCCGCTCGACCGCCTGTTGATCGAGACCGACAGCCCGTTTCTGGCGCCGGTTCCGCGTCGTGGTCAGCGGAACGAGCCGGCTTGGGTGTCGCACGTCGCGGATGCGCTGGCCGGTGCACTCGGTATCACCGTCGATGAGCTGGAGCGAGCGACCGATGCGAACTTCGAGCGGCTCTTCGATCGATCGCCGGGTGCAGCCCTTGGTGCGTTCGACCCCTCGATTGCCTAACGTGGCCACGCGCAAGTATCATGGTCGGGCTTTGAGCGATACCATCCAGAAGCCGTCGAGCGTGGAACTGGGACACCTGCTGGAGCCGATTCAGGGCGATCTCGAACGAGTCGAGCTCGAGTTTCGCCGCCATGTTCAGTCGCAGGTCGAGCTGATTCCGAAGATTGGCGACTACATTCAGCGCAGCGGCGGCAAACGGATCCGCCCCGCCGTGCTCCTGATGTCGTCGCGTCTCAGCGGATACCAGGGCGAGCTCGCCATTCTCTACGCCGCCGTGGTGGAGTTCATCCACACGGCCACGCTTGTACACGACGACATCGTCGATGACTCGGACCTGAGGCGCGGCCGCCTGGCGGTGCATTCGCGCTGGGGCAACGACATTACGGTGCTGCTCGGGGACTACCTGTACATCAAGTCGATGGCGCTCGCCCTCAGTCAGGACACGCTGGAGGTCATCCGCCTGCTCTGCGACGTGACGTTGCGGATGATCGAGGGCGAGCTCTATCAGCTGACGAAAAACGGCGATGTCGAGATCAGCGAGGAGGAGCATTTCGACATCATTCGCCGCAAGACCGCTTATCTGTTCGGCGGCTGCGCGCAGATCGGCGGGATGCTCGGCGGGCTGCGCGCCGAGGAGCAGCGCGCCCTCCAGGCGTACGGGTTCAATCTCGGCGTCGCGTTTCAGCTCGTCGATGACTTGCTCGATTTCACCGGCGACGCCGAGGCGCTCGGCAAGCCGATCGGCGGCGATCTGTGTGAAGGAAAAATCACCCTGCCGATCATCCATCTACTGAGCGACAACAACGGAAACGGTGATCACGCGGCAGATTTGATCCGCGACGTCGTGCGCGAGAGAACCGTCACGCGGGAGCGGTGGCAGGAAATCGTCCGGCTGTTGCGGGAGAGCCGTGCAACTGAGTATGCCTACCGGAAGGCCGTCGAGTTTGCGACCGCCGCCAAGAATCACCTCTACGTCTTTCCGCCATCCGAGCAGCGTGACGCGCTGCTTTCCCTGCCAGACTATCTGCTTTCGCGCGATCGGTAGGTAGAGCCCGGCAGAGCCGGCCCCGTTTCGGTGGCCGGGTGTTCGCATGACCGACCCTCGCACTCGCATTCGCCAGCTGCGCGACGAGATTCGTCGCCACGAAGAGCGTTACTACGTGCTCGCCGATCCGGAAATCGCCGACGCCGAGTTCGATGCCCTCGTGCGGGAACTCAGCGCACTCGAGGCGGCGCATCCCGATCTCGTGACGCCTGATTCCCCCACGCAACGAATCGGCGGCCGACCCGCCGAGGCCTTTGCCACCGTCGTCCATGCGGCGCCGATGCTGAGCCTGGACAACGCGTACAGCGAAGACGAGCTGAAGGAATTCGACGCCCGCGTCCGCCGCGGGCTGAGCGAGCCGGGCATGCCCGAAACGCCGGTTGCCTACGTCACGGAGCTCAAGATCGATGGTCTTGGCATCGCGCTGACCTACGAGGACGGTGTTCTCGTGCGGGGGGCGACACGAGGGGACGGCGTTCGCGGGGAAGACGTGACGGCGAACGTCCGGACGATTCGCAGCGTGCCGTTGCGCCTGCGCGGCTCGCCGCCGCGAGCGCCTGGAGGTGCGTGGCGAGGTCTATCTGCCTCGGAGCGCCTTCGACCGAGTCAATCGTGAGCGTGAAGAGCAGGGGGAGCCGCTGTTCGCGAATCCTCGGAACGCGGCAGCTGGGACGATGCGCAATGTGGAGCCCGGGCACGTGGCTCGGCGCGGTCTCGGCGCCTTCTTCTATCAGCTGCTCACAGACGACCCGCCTTCGGCTCACGCCGAGACCCTCCGGACACTCACCGATTGGGGCTTGCCGGTCGAACCGCATTGGGCCCGGTGCGACGGGCTCGACGCGGTTTGGGACGTTTGTCAGCACTGGGCCGAAAGGCGCGCCACGCTCGACTTCGGTACCGACGGGGTCGTCGTCAAGGTCGATCGCCTCGGGGATCGGCAGAGGCTCGGGGCCACCACCAAGTTTCCCCGGTGGGCGGTCGCGTTCAAGTTTCCGGCCGAGCAGGCGACGACCCGGCTGGTGGCCATTCGTGTCAACGTGGGGCGCACCGGTGCCGTCACGCCCTACGCGGTGCTGGAGCCCGTCCGGCTGGGGGGCACGACCATCCAGATGGCCACCCTCCACAATGCCGAGGAGATTGCGCGGCGCGATATTCGGGAGGGCGACATCGTCCTCGTCGAAAAGGGCGGAGACGTGATTCCCAAGATCGTCCGACCTGAGCTCTCCAAGCGCGACGGCCATCTCGAGCCCTGGACGATGCCCACCCGGTGTCCGGTTTGTCATAGCGAGCTCGAACGGCCCGCCGAAGAGGTCGTTTGGCGCTGTGAGAACGCATCATGTCCGGCCAGGCTGCGCCGCGGGTTGGAGCATTTTGCCTCGCGCCGGGCCATGAACATCGAGGGACTGGGGGACGCGCTCATCGACCAGCTTGTGTCGAAGGATCTGGTCGCCGACTATGCCGACCTGTATGGTCTTCGTGCCGAAACGCTGGCCGGCCTTGACCGCATGGGTAAGCGGTCGGCGGCCAAGCTCGTCGAGCAGATCGAGCGAAGCAGGTCGACCGAGCTTTGGCGGGTGGTCTACGCCTTGGGAATCCGTCACGTCGGCGAGCGTGCCGCGCAGGTATTGGCGGGCGCGTTCGCGTCGATATCCGATCTGATGGAGGCTTCCGAAGCCGCTTTGCAGCAGGTGCCAGACGTGGGACCCATCGTCGCCCGGGCAGTTCGCCACCATTTCGACCAGCCGGGGAACCGCCGCCTGATTGAGCGCCTTCGGACCGCCGGCGTCAAGATGGAGGGCGGGGGCCCTGCACCCGCGGATGGGCCGCTGGCGGGCAAGATGTTCGTCCTCACGGGCACCCTGGCGTCGATGTCGCGGGACGAGGCTGGCGAGGCTATTACACGGCTGGGTGGACGCGTGTCGGGATCCGTCAGCCGCAAGACGGCCTATCTCGTGGCGGGCGCCGACGCAGGCAGCAAGCTTGAGCGCGCTCGAACCCTCGGCATCGAGACGCTCGACGAAGCGGCATTCCTGCGTCTGCTTCAGGCCCTTGCTATAATCAAGTCCTCATGACGCGCCGGTTTACCGCGGTGACTCTGGGTCTCACGGCCACCGTGGCGTTTCTGGTGGGCCTCATTGTCGCCGGCTCCCTGGTGCCGACGCCCGCCATTTCCGGATCGACACGCCCGGCGACCTTGACGGCCCGCCGCGCGTCGCCGGTGTCGGCAACCTCCGCGCTGGTCAATTTCGCGGACGTCGCCGAGCGGATCAATCCGGCCGTCGTCAACATCGACGCGACGTCGCGCGGTGATGCGATTCAGCGACGTTCCGCGCCGTCTGGACGCGATCTCTTCGACGAGCCCTCCGATTTCGGATCTCCGCGCGGCCAGCGCGAGGTGCCACGGCGCGGCGCGGGCAGTGGCTTCATCATCGATCGCGAGGGCTATATCCTGACGAACAACCATGTGGTCGATGGCGCGGACAGGATTACCGTCAAACTCTCCGATGGCCGTAACCTTCGCGCGCAGGTCGCCGGAACCGATCCCGATACGGATATCGCGCTGCTCAAAGTTGAATCGTCCCTGCCCCTCCCGGTGGCGCCCTTGGGAGATTCGACGACCTTGCGCGTTGGCGAATGGGTATGCGCCATTGGCAACCCTCTCGCGTACGAGCACACGGTCACGGTCGGCGTCGTCAGCTTCATCGGACGCAAGCTGTTCGACAACAGTCTCGATCACTACATTCAGACCGACGCGGCCATCAACTTCGGCAACAGCGGCGGGCCGCTCATCAATTCAGCCGGGGAAGTGATCGGCATCAATGCGGCGATCAGCTCGCGGGCCAGCAGCATCGGATTTGCGGTGCCGATCAACCAGGCCAACGCAATCCTCCCGCAGCTCAAGGCCAAGGGTCGGGTCTCACGCGGTTATATCGGTGTGGCGCTCAAGGACGTAGACCCCGATCTGCAGGAGTCGCTGAAGCTGAGCGTCTCCGAGGGCGCTCTCGTTCAGGACGTCACCACCGGGTCGCCCGGCGAGCGGGCCGGGCTCCAGGCCTACGATCTCATCGTGAGCGTCGACGACCAGCCGATGACCTCCAACGATCAGCTGATCCAGGAGATCTCCGCCCGCCAACCCGGATCGCTCGTCCGTCTCCGTGTCATCCGCAATGGCCGCGAGCTGCAAGTGGGCGTCAAGCTGGCCGAGCGGCCCGGTCGCGAGGCGCAGGAAGGCGCGGATGCTGACGCCGAGCCACAGCCGGAAAAGCAGAACTCGGGTCCCACCGAGGCCACACCGGGCCTTGGGCTGCTCGTACGCGAGCTCGATCGCGACATGGCCAGGCGCCTGGGCGTCCCCAGCGGCTTGCGCGGCGTCGTCGTCTCGAAGGTCGAGGCCATGGGAGGCGCCTTCGATGCTGGCATCGAGCGAGGCTGGGTCGTGCTCGAGATCAACCGCACGCCCGTGAGCTCAGTGGTGGAATTCTGGCATCTCGTCCGCGACGCCCGGCCCGGCGATGTGCTGACCCTCTTCCTCTACGTGCCCGACCTGGAGCAGCGGACCCTCCGAACGGTTCGCGTCGAAGCGCAATAGCCCTCGCGTCCGGCCTCGGCATGAAGCCGCGCATTCTGGTGATCGACGACGAACCGGCGATTCGTGACTCGATGAAGATGATTCTCGAGTACGAGGGGTATGAGTGTGTACGGGCCGCGACCGGGCAGGAAGGCGTGGCGATTGTTCAGAAAGACGCACCCGACCTCGTCTTCCTGGACGTCAAGATGCCTGGCATGGACGGCATCGAGGTGCTCAAGCTGCTCAGAGGTGTGGACGAGCGCCTCCCCGTCGTGATGATCTCCGGACATGGCACGACCGAAACGACCGTCGAGGCGATCAAGCTCGGTGCCGAGGATTTCATTCCCAAACCCTTTGAGCGCGAACGTATCCTCCAGACCGTCAAGCTTGTGTTGGAAAAGGCGCGGCTGACGGACGAGAATCGATCGCTTCGGAAGGTCATCGAGCTCCGGCATCAGATGGTCGGCAAGAGCGCGGCTTTGCGACGGGTGATGGAGGCGGTCAGACGGGCGGCGCCCACCAACGCGAGCGTGCTGCTCCTTGGCGAGAGCGGTGTCGGCAAGGAGCTCGTGGCGAGAACGATTCACGGCAACAGCCTGCGCAGTCGCGAGCGCTTCGTGCAGGTCAACTGTGCGGCGATTCCCGACGAGCTGATCGAATCGGAGCTCTTCGGCCACGAAAAGGGGTCGTTCACCGGCGCCACCGAGAAGCAGATTGGCAAGTTCGAGCAGGCCGACCGGGGGACGATCTTCCTCGACGAAATCGGCGACATGAGTTTCAAGACTCAGGCGAAGGTGCTTCGAGTGCTCCAGGAGGGCGAGGTGGAGCGGCTCGGCTCGGCGCGAACGATCAAGGTGGACGTTCGTGTGATTTCGGCGACGAACAAGACTCTGGAAGAGGAAATCGAGAAGGGCACGTTTCGCGAGGATCTCTACTTTCGTCTTGCCGTCATTCCCATCGACGTCCCCCCCTTGCGGGAACGCAATGAAGACATCCAGCTCCTCGTTCCTCATTTCATCGACCAGCTGGCGCGCGAGAACAATCTGAAGGCCAAGCGTGTCACGCCGGCGGCCATGGAAGCGCTTCAGCGCCATCACTGGAAGGGGAATATCCGCGAGCTCCGGAATACCGTCGAGCGCATGCTCATCATGAGTGCCGGGGATGCCATCGATGTTACCGATCTGCCTGACAGCGTGAGGTTTGACCGTACTCCGCGAGTGCCCGATAATGGAGGGCAGAAGCCCGGCACGCTCCGGGAGTTCAAGGAGAATGCCGAGCGAGCGTTTCTGGTGGAGAAGCTCCGCGAGAGCGGGTGGAACATCTCGAAGACAGCGGAGGTCATCGGGACGCCGCGCAGCAATCTCTACAAGAAGCTCGAGCAGTATCGCATCAGCCAGGAAACCGATGGCTGACATGGTTCTTTGACATTCCGCCGCAGTGAGTCAGACGACCGCCGCCTGCCGTCGTGCGCCGCAAGGCGGACGCCGGCGCGGGGGAGGAAAGTCCGAACTCCAGAGGGCAGTGCGCCGGGTAACCCCCGGTCAGGGCAACCTGAAGGACAGTGGCACAGAAAACATACCGCCCGCCTTCGCGCTCGGCTCTTCGACGCTCGCGCTACGGCGTGGCAAGCCCCCGTCATCGGAGCTTGCTGCGCCGAAGCGCGACGACCGAAGGGCGGAGCGCGAAGGCGAGTAAGGGTGAAAAGGTGCGGTAAGAGCGCACCGCGCCGACCGCAAGGCCGGTGGCAGGCAAAACCCCGCACGGAGCAAGGCCAAATAGGGAGGCGCTCGAGGACGGCCCGTCCGAAGCCTCCGGGTAGGTCGCTTGATTCGGCCAGCGATGGCCGAACTAGAGGAATGGTCGTCACCCTGAGCGAGCCTTCGGCGTGAGCCGAGGGCGAGTCGAAGGGAACAGAATTCGGCTTACGGCGCGCTGCGGCGGAACCTTGTTCGGCACGGCGAAACTCCAGGTCTCAGGACAGAACCAGCTCCAGTTCCCAGGGCGGGGCCGCAGCCGTCTGCTCGGACGGTGGCCTAAGCGTCAGGCCCCACAACGACTGACCCTCGAGGACTACGAGCGGTGACGACGGCCGCTGATTGAGGAGCGTATGGGTTCCTATCTCGTCACCGGCGGAGCAGGATTCATCGGATCGCACCTGACGGAGGCGCTGCAGCGCCGTGGGGAGCCCGTGCGGGTCGTCGACAGTTTCGTGACAGGTCACCGCGAGAACTTGTCGCATCTCGCGGCGGTCGAGATCATTCAGGGCGATCTGGCGGACTTCGACGTCGCGCGACGCGCCGTGGCCGACGTGGATTATGTGCTTCATCAGGCCGCCATTCCCTCGGTGCCGCGATCGGTTCAGGATCCCATCACGTCACATCGCGCAAACGTGAACGCGTCGCTGAACGTGCTGGTCGCGGCGCGGGAGGCTGGCGTCAAGCGTGTCGTGTATGCCGGCTCGTCTTCGGTGTACGGGAGCTCCCAGCAGCTTCCCAAGCGCGAAGACATGACCGGCGACACCCTGTCTCCCTATGCGCTCCAGAAGAAAGTGGGCGAGGATTACGCGCGCCTTTTCACTGCGCTCTACGGTCTCGAGACGGTGACCATCCGTTACTTCAACGTGTTCGGCCCGCGGCAGGATCCGTCTTCGCCCTACTCGGGTGTCATTTCCCTTTTTATCAGCAAGCTGCTCGCCAACGATCGCCCCGTCATCTACGGCGACGGCGAGCAGACGCGTGATTTCACCTATGTGGCCAACGTCGTCGACGGCGTGCTGCGCGCCTGCACGGCGGCGGATGTCAGTGGCCGGGCCATCAACGTGGCCACCGGCGGCCGGGTCTCGATCAATCAACTCTTCAAGGCGGTGCGAGACATCCTCGGGTCGAGCCTCGAGCCTGTCTACGCGCCCGCGCGCCAGGGGGATGTGCGTCATTCCCAGGCGGACATCTCGCTGGCTGGCGAGCGCCTCGGCTACAAGCCTCTCGTAGAGTTTGAAGAGGGCCTGCGTCTGACAGTGGACTGGTACCGGGAAAATCTGCCGTCGTGAACGAGGGACTAGCCCTCTTCGCGCTCCCAGGCGTGGCCGCAGGTCGTACACCGGAACCACGTCGACTCCGCTCCGGTCACGAGTTGCTCCACCCGACGGATGGTCTTGCAGCGCGGGCACTGACGAGCCTCCGTTTGTGACGCGACGCTCGGGTGCTGCCTGATACGCTCGGTAATCGTCTTGATCAGGTGCTGCGCGACGTCGTCGTCAGCGGCGGCGACAGCGAGCGGCGCCGGCGTCGATTCACGCTGCGCGATCGGCTCGCTCGGTCGTGCCAGGTGCTCACGGAGCCGGATCTCGCTCATGACGAAGGCCGCTAGATCGGCGAGCAGCAGGCGATCGTCCGGGGTCCACTGGCGTGGTTTCGAGTCGATGGCGCAAATGGTGCCCACCACGTGTCCGCCGTCGCTCGTGAGGGGGTGGCCGGCGTAGGCCGCCACGCCCAGGTCCTTCACGGCGGGGTGCTCGGCGAACAGTGGATGCCGCCTGGCGTTCTCGACGAAAAGCGGCTGGCCAGACGTCACGACGTGCTGGCAGATCGAGTGCGAAAGCGGGATCTCGCGGCGCGAGAGCCACGGCTCCGGGAAGCCGAAGCCGCTCTTCAGGAACTGGCGACGTTCGTCGACGACCGAGATGAGCGAGGTTGGGACGCGAAACACTCGCAGCGCGAGGCGCGCGATCCGGTCGAAGGAGGCTTCGACCGGGGAGTCCAGGAGGGCAGTCCGCTGGACCGCTGACAGGCGGTCGAGGTCGAGCAGTGTCCGGTGATCAGCTTCGTCCATGACCAGCACGCCAGCGTCGAGGATCGTCCCGCTTCCCGCTGTGGCTACACGGTTCCCGGAATAACGAGGGTCAGGCACCCGCGCTCGGACGTCGCCAGGTCGAGTCGTCCGCCGTGCAACTCGGACACGCGGCACCTTCGCTGCGAAGAGTGTGAGGTTCCGAAGTCGGCGGTATTCTACCTCAACTTTTCCGGCGGTCCGGGTCGCCCGCGACAATGGGAGCGACGTTTCGCTGAACGTTCGGGCATCTGGACACGTGGTACACTCCGCAGCCAGCAGAGCGCGTTCGCAAATGGGAGGTTTCATGCTGCCACGCTGTCAGGTTGCTCTCGCGGTTGCTCTTCTTCTGGGTGGGTGGGCATGCGGCGGCGGCGCGCGCGAGGCAGAAAAGGCCGCCGAACAGGTCGCCGAGGGCGCGAAGGGACTGGCGGAAGGCGCGACGGAAATGGCGCGAGGAATCGAAGCGTTAGGAAAGGGGCTGGCCGAGCTGACCGAGAAGGGCACTCACGTACCGGTCGAGCCCGTCAGTTTCAAGGAGCTGCAGGCGCTTCTCCCCGACCTCGCAGGCTGGCAGAAAGGGAAGCCGACCGGCGAACGAATGACTAGCCCGATGTCTTTCTCACAGGCCGCCGTGCGCTACACCAAGGACCGCTCCACGATCGAACTCAAGATCATGGACTCGGGGTTCAACCAGATGCTGATGGCGCCTTTTGCGATGTTCATGATCACTGGCTATGAAAAAGAGACAGAACGTGGGTACGAGAAGTCGGTGAAGGTCGCCGCACACCCCGGCTGGGAAAAATGGGACAGCGCAGACAGCCGCGGCGAGCTGAACGCCGTCGTCGGAAGCCGTTTCCTGCTGACCCTGGAGGGGGAAAACGTGTCCGATACGGCTGCGCTTCACGACCTGGCGGGCAAGATCGATTTCGACAGGTTAGCCGCGCTCAAATAGCTGCATCCCTCAGCCGGACGCAACCGACGTTCCCCGCGTTACTGGGGCTTCGAACTGCCCAGATCAGCAACCAATCGCGACAATTGCGGTTGCCGTCTCCACTGCCGCAGGCGCCCTCCAGACAGGCCACCGCGTAATTCCCGCCGCTTCAATAGCTTTCCCGATCGCGCCCGAACTGTGCGAAGCGGCAGGCGCCTTGCCTCGGGAGGGTCATCCCGGCGAGCCGCCGCGTTCGTGCCCGACCTCACGACGGCGCGCTCTGCCGGGATCCACGGTGGCATCCGGTGAGCTCGCCATCGACGAGCCCCGGGATCACCCCATTTCGGAGGACGCACATGCTCAAGATCTGTTCAGGAGTCGTCACGCTCGTCACAGTGCTTTCTGTCGGCCCGCTCTCGGCACAGCAGCAGACACCGGCCGGCGTTCCGGCCTCGAAGGCCGCAGCGGCGGCTGTGAACCTCAACGCGGCGTCGGTGGCCCAGCTCGAATCGCTACCTGGGATTGGCGCGAAAACCGCGGCGCTCATTGTCGAGTACCGCCAGAAAAACGGCGGCTTCAAGAAGGTCGAGGAGCTCATGAACGTCAAGGGCATCGGCGAGAAGAGCTTCCTGAAGATCAAAGCGCTCGTCACTGTGGCTCCTCCTCAGGGGGAGCGCATCGATCGCGATACGCGCGCGGCGGATCCTGCGCGCTAAGCAAGGCCGACCGGGATCCGTCGCGATCCAACGGTCGCGACGGGTCCCGGACCGGTCCATGACGTCCATGATCCCGCCCTCAACATCGCAACGCGGTCACACGGCTCTCGAGTTGTTGCTCGTGGGCACGCTGGTTGCGACCCTGGCCGCCATGGCTGTGCCTCTCACCTCTGACAGTCTCGATGACGCCCGGGCGGAAGCCGCGGCCAGATATCTGGCCGCGAGATTCGCTCTGGCCCGAGGCCAGGCCGCCAGGCGATCGGCTCGCGTCGCCATCCGCTTCGAACGGCGGAACGCCGATTACATGTACGCGACATATCTGGACGGCAACCGGAATGGAGTTCTGACGCGTGACATTCAGTCGGGCATCGATCTGCCCCTCACGCCGCTCGAGCGGCTCAGCGACCGCTTCTCCGGAGTGCAGTTCGGCGTGATGCGTGGTCTGTCGCCGATCGAGCCAGGCGAACAGCTCTCGGAAGGCGACGATCCGGTGCGCGTCGGCTCCGCCAACACACTCAGCTTCTCACCCAATGGATCGGGGACGTCCGGCACGGTCTATGTCCGCGGTCGCCGGCGACAGACGGCGGTGCGTGTGTTGGGAGGCACCGGCCGTCTTCGTACCTTGTCGTTTGATGCTGCCAACCGCCGATGGAGCCCGCCATGAGACTGCCCCCGGCAGAGCGGCGCGAGTGGAGACGATTCGGCGCAAGACCCGACCGACCGGGCCAGATCTCGGCAAGGCTGTTTCCGGGGAAGACCGTGCGGCTGCTCGACATTTCCCGTGGCGGGGTTCTGGTCGAAAGCGACACCCGCCTGAGACCGGGGGCTCCCGTGCAGCTCCAGCTGGGCGCACCGGATGCCCCCAGGCAGCTCCTACGCGCACAAGTTGTGCGCTGCTGGGTATCGGCCCTGATTCACGGTGGTCCCATGAGGTACCGCGCGGCCCTCGCCTTCGGTTCGCCGATCGAAATGGACGAGAGTCAATGGGTCCCTCGCGGGTAGTTGCTACCGTTTGATTCTGCGGCATCGCGCAGGGGACGGGTATGTGCTTCCCATCCAGGATGGGAACTCGGTCGACGCGAATCACAAATGTCGGGATTCTCACGCAATTCAGGGAGTGCGCATTGTGGCATCCAGCTTGGTAAAGACCTCGCACGAACGTGGCTCAGACCCGACAGGTAACTCCACAGTGACGACCGACGATCGTGGCTCTGCCGCGCTGCACGCCGTGCGAACCGGTGCTCGGGCGAGAGATCGCCGGGGCGCGTTTGGCAGTCTTCTGGGCGCCGTCAGCCGGGGACTGGATCGCACGCGTGGCGCCGGACACCTGCGTGCGGCGTTCGAAGACGAGCTGCGCCGCATTCTCCCGGCCCGCAACGTTCGTGTTCGAGAAGTGGTGGGTCCACCGGCGCGGTCGAGCGCGGTGGCGCAGCGTGCGGAATACGTCGGCGTCGAGGTGCCCGGGCTCGACGCCGGCCGGCAGGCACTGCTCGAAGCGACGCTCGATGCCGGTGCGCGGCTGGACCCGTGGGACCTGCAGCTGTTTGCTCTGGCGGCTTCGGTGGCGGCCCTCGTTCTCGAGATCGAGCATGCCCGACTTGGGAACCGCCCGTCACTCGCGCTCGTGCGCCACGCGGAAGCCGCCGCACCGTTCATCGGATCGAGCCCCATCATGCGCGCTTTGCGTGAGCGAATGGAGCGCATTGCGGCCACCGATTTCACCGTCTTGATCGAAGGCGAGAGCGGCACCGGCAAGGAACTCGTGGCGAGGCAGATTCACGGCTTGAGTGCACGGCGCCACGGGCCCTTCGTAGCCATCAACTGCGCCGCGCTCGTCGAGACGCTTCTCGAAGCGGAGCTCTTCGGCATCGAAGAACGCACGGCCACTGGCGTCAAGGGCCGGCGCGGTAAGTTCGAGCACGCTGACGGCGGCACGCTCTTTCTGGATGAGGTGTCCGATCTCTCTGTTTCGGCGCAGGCCAAGTTGCTTCGGGCCATTCAGGATCTGGCAGTGGAGCGCGTGGGAGGCCAAGGCACCCGCCGGGTGAATATCCGAATCGTGGCCGCCACCAATCGAAGCCTTGGCGCAATGGTCGATCGCGGCTTGTTCCGATCCGATTTGTTCTATCGGTTGAGTGGCGTCGAGCTCCAGGTCCCTCCGCTCCGCCATCGTCGCGAGGACATTTTGGAACTGTCGCGTCATTTCCTGTCGCAGCATCGCCACGCACGACACCTGGAGTTGTCGCAAGCGGCGAGCGACGCGTTGCTCACATACGACTGGCCGGGCAATGTGCGCGAATTGCAGCGGTTGATGGAGTCGACGATCGCGTTGGCCGTTACCGACCGCATCGGGCTCGACGACCTGCCTCCTGTCCTGCGGGGTCGATACTCGGAAGTGCTCATGGCCTCGGTCGCCAGAGACGACACCATGCGCGCGTGGGGGAGCCGTTACGCTCGGCTCGTTCTCGAACGTTCGGGCGACAACAAGCGCCGGGCGTGCCGCGCGCTCGGCATCAGCTACCACACGCTGCAGTCCTATCTGCGGTACAGAGCTCCGCGTTCGCGTGCCCAGGTGGCGCGCAGTGGGGACGACACGGAGGGTTCGTGAGACAGGCTGAGCCGCGGCGCGGCTCGACTGGAGGCCGTAAGCGTCAGGACTGAATTCGGAACGCCACCGAAGAACGTATCGGCGAAGGCGGGGTAGTCGTCGACTGCAGGTCGTGCGCCGTTGCTTCGAGTCAGTCAGAGGCCGGTAGGCCCTGAGGCTCGTCCATCGGAGGTGACACATGGCTTGCACGGTAACTCGAACGATTCTCGCCGGACTCTTCGGTCTGGCAGTCCTGCTGGGTACTTCCGCAGAAGTACATGCCCAGGGGAGGTGCTTCGGAAAGCTGAGGGACTGCTTTGTGAAGGCTGCAAAAATGCGCGGCTGGGCGGATCGGACAATAGCAGGGCTCGACTGCGAGCTCGATTTTGTCGAGTGCGCTCGGCGAAAAATCCTCGGGCGCTGAAAGATTGGCGTCCGCGGACCGGCATCGAATGGAAAGGTGACGAACAGGATGGGCACCCTCCGCTGGAAGATGGCGGCGGTTCTGGCCGCCTGCGCTTTGGGTCCACCGAGCGTGCCCGCGTCTGCGCGAATGACGCGCGTCGAAGAAACGCCATGGCGAATCGAGGTCGGTTCGACGCGCGTCATCGGGCTGAACGATCTCGTGGTCGGCAAGATGTTCGACGGACGCAGTACGGAGCTCCTCGTGGAAGGAGGAACGCTCATTCGTATCGACCTCCAGTCCTCGCGCGCCGAACCGATCGGCCTGAGCGGCATGCGCCCAACCGATCGTCCCTGGGGTGCGGCGCTGTTGGAGGATGGCACTCGCTGGACGCTGCTCGATCGCTGGACTCTGGCCCTCTTCAGCCGCGACGGCCGCATCACCAGCCGGCACCCGCTGGCGCGACCGCATATCGGCCTCTACGGCCTGGGCACGAGGCTGCTCTATCAGGCCTTTGAGACCGACCCACGGCGCCTCGGCGTGTCGCTCGGAGAGCCGGGGAACCTTCACCGACAGCTCCTGCCCATTGCGGCCAGCCGGATCACGACCGACGCGGCCACCACTCGGGTCAGGAATCTGCTGGCGTGTGGCACAACCGTGTGGCCGGTGCTTCCGTGTTGGCTGTCGAACGACAGCCAGGTCCGATTGGTTCGTGAGACGAGCGCTATTGATGTGCTGACGTTCGAGGCCGCCAGGATTCGCACGCGCCTGGGCGGAAATACGTCGTTGCGCCTCTCGATTCGTGACGCCAGCATCGACCAGGCGCATCACATCTGGGTGTTGTGGGACGTCGTGAATTCCAGCCGGCGGCGAGAGTAGTGGGGCACTGTCGCGCTCGACGCCGGAGGGGCAATTGCAGGAAGCAGTTGTTCTGCGCGACGGCGCCCGATTGATTCTCGGGGCATCGCCGTCGGTCTGTTACCTGCTCAGAAGCGACGGTGCCATCGCCAGAGTTGTTCGTTCATGACTCCGTCGGCATTTCGCTACTTCGGTGCCGTGTCAATCAATCCTGGGTACGTCCGAATCGGCTTCGCGGTGCTGGTGGCGGTCGGATGCTGGCAGTTGTACCTGAGCCCGGATGATCCCATCTCACCCCTCGCCACGCTGTTGTTCTGGCAGATGTTCGCTGTGTCCACTGGATTCAGGATGGCGGCGCGCCGTGGGTACTACGACCCGCTGTGGGTCAGCGGCGCCCCACGATGGCGCGTCGCGATCGCTCATTGGTGTGTCTCCGTGCGTCCTGGCGCAGTGGCCTGGGCGAGCCTCGCGGTGTATGCCGGCATTACGGCAGGACCAGTTGGCTGGGTCCCACTGGAGACCGCCAACCTGCTGGCGTGGTTCCTCGTTTCGACCTGCGCCTGGGCGGCAGGGCTGTGGCTGCCGCGAATGGGTAGCGGGGTCGTGTGGGTGACAGCAATCCTGGCGCTTGCCACGACTCCGACAGGACTCGTGCATCTGAGGATGGTGGTCACCGAGCCCCAGGGAGGTCGTCTCGGTGAAGTCGTTTCAACCGCGCTGACGTTCGTGGCGTGCCCCTTTCTGCTCCTGGGCTCACCGGCAGCCAGTGAAAGCGTCTGGGTCCGAGGGCTTGCAGGGCTCGTGGCCATTGCGGCCCTGATGGTGGGCGTCTACTCCGTGATGCGCTCGGAATTCCCGCTGACGGTGTCGTCATGACGACGCCCGTTTCCCGATCCCCGCTCGTCGAGTTGCGCGGAGTGAGTCGTCGACTGAGCGGTCACCGGGTGTTTGGCGGTCTGTCCCTCGTACTGGGCCGGGGCGACACCCTTGGAATCGTCGGTCCAAATGGCTCCGGAAAAACCACATTGCTGCGGGTGATGGTGGGCCTGCTCGAGCCCACCACTGGATTGGTGCTCCTCGGTGGGCTGCCGGTGAGTCACGGGCTTCGGACAGTTCGCGTGGCGTACTTTGGAGGGTGGGCCACGCTGCCTCCGACGGTCAGCCCCCAGAGCTGGGCTGCGTTGTTCCAGGCTCACAACTCGTTGGCCGTGTCAACGAAAGTGCTGGGCAAGTCGTCGCCTGGACTACGCCAACAGGCAGGATTGAGGGCCGTCCTGCAACAGGCGCCGCTCGATCTCATCGTCCTCGACGAACCGTGGGACAGTCTCGATCCTGACGCATCCCGGTGGTTGTGCAAGCGATTGATTGAGTGGCAAAAGGACGGCGCCTCCATCGTGGTGACGTCCCACCGGCTGCGCGAGCTCATGGAAGTCTGCACTCGCGTGAGCATTCTCGCAAACGGGCGCCTTTACGAACCGGCCATGCGGCTTGGTGACCGATCAACAGCTGATCCCGCCCTGGCCTGCTACGACGTCTTGAATGGGGCGTAGCCTGTGCGCTGTCTGCTCACGCTCTTGCTGGCACTTGGCGGACTTGGCCTCCAAACGACCGGCGATGCCACGCTGCCATTTTCAATCATGGTCTCGGCCCCCGAGCGTCTTGACGGACGAATCGAAGCGATCGCCGCGACTTTCATCATGCCCGCGGACTTCGTGCCTGGCGGATCCTTCGAAGTCCTTCAGCTTTCAGCAGAACCGAAGACTGACGCGTGGCGGCTCGTCGCACGGCGTGTCGCTGGTGTCGCCAACCCCGTCGTTCGGCTCGAAGGAACATCTGGAACAGTCAGCCTGTTGGTTGTTCGAGAAACGCGGGCAGTCGGATATGGACTGTACGGACCGTTCGCCTGGCCATCGATTGCGGGCTCATTCCAGGTCGCACTCACTCGAGCCCGCACCCTCCGGGCGCCGCTGCCCACGTCCGTGGATTCGACAGAGGTGCGCTGGGTATCGGCAGCCGCTCAGCCGGATGTCTCGCTACCTTGCCGTCGTGTCCGAAGCGCGGCCATCGAGTGCATCGGCGTTCGTCTGACGGATGCGGGGGTGTTGCTGGCCCGCGATTCCATGGGAGCCGTCTGGTTTGCTGCCTCGGTGTCGACCAGCGCGCCCCGAACGATCGAGGAACTGATCTTTCGGCGGGCGCCATGGGCCACGCTCTTCGACGTGAGGGTGCCCTCCGGCTCAGACCAGATTCTGCTTGACGCTTCAACATGGCGATCGCGGCATCCCTCTGGGGTCTCACGCTCGTCGAGAATCGTGCTGGAGGCGCTGCCCGGCTACTCGGTACTCTGGCTGACACCCACGTCGTTCTTGCTCGAAGGGCCACCTCCACAGGCCGACGCGATCTTGCAGCTCGAAGGTCCGGAAATCGCGACGAAACGCCTTGGATTGGCGGCTTTTCGAGTACACCCTCCGGATCAGCCCGTTCATGTCTCGATGAATCCAGGGTCGGGCTTGCTTGGTCATGTGCGATTCCGGGATGGACGTCCAGTGCCGGGCGCACTCATAGTTGTGTCAGAGTTTCTGGACTCCGACGGCAACGTTCACCCGACGCGCGACGGGGCCGCCTTTCGACGTCGGGCCCAGGAACTCGAAACAGACGATGACGGAGGGTTTGGTGCTGCCGGTCTCGAGTACCGCGAGTACGAGTGGCTGGTGGTGCACCCGCTCTACGGGCGCGTCGCCATCGTCAGCCAGCCTCTTCCCGGACTCGTCCTCACGCTTCCAGCCACTCGGATCGTCGTTGGACGGATCCTTCAAGACGGGTTACCGGCCGAAGGCGTTCCCGTCATGGTCGTGCCGCATTTCGTTGATTTGGCAAGTGGCGCGGATCCGCTCGAGAAGATGGGCATGGAGACCAGATCGGACGCGACGGGGCGATTCCGTGTCGCCGTTTCGCGCGGCGAAACAGGCGAGGTTCGCGTTGGATCGAATGCCACCGGGATCGTCCGGCGCAGCTTCGGGGCCGGCGGCGGTACGGCAGCCATCGATGTCGGTGACGTCGAGCTTCCCGGCCCACGACGCGTCGACGTGCTCCTGGACGGAGCCGACGGCTGCGAGCTTGCCGCCGTGGGCCCGCTCGGCCGCGTGGGTCTGCAAGTCGTGGTGGCCTCGCGCCAGCGCAGGGGGATCCATTTGCTCGAGCTGCCGGAAGCCGGCCGTTGGTCGCTGGCGCTGACGTGCGCCGGCGTCGAAGTGGCACTCGAGCCGGCGTTCGTCAATGTCGCCGCAGGCGAGACGCGACAGACGATCGGCGCGACGGTCGTTGGGAGGTAAACGCCTGCAACCTTGACCGCCTCTATTCGGCATAGTACCGTTACCGCTTTGGCGGTTTCGTTCTCTCGCCGATGAGCCATCCTGCGGTTTCTGCACTCAAGAAGACTCCGCTGCACGCGGTCCACCAGTCGCTTGGCGCCCGTATGGTGCCTTTCGGTGGTTGGGACATGCCGGTGGAGTATTCCGGTATTGCGGCCGAGCATCTCGCAGTGCGCACGCATGCCGGGTTGTTCGATGTCAGCCACATGGGTGAAATCGAGGTGGCTGGCCGCGATGCGCTCGCAGCCGTGCAGTTCGTGACCTCCAACGATGCCTCGCGTCTGTCGGTCGGCCAGGCACAGTATTCGGCGCTCACCACCCCGGCCGGCACGTTCGTGGACGATGTGCTGGTGTATCGTCTGGCGACGTCCCACTTTCTCCTCGTCGTCAATGCGTCGAACATCGAGAAGGACTATGCATGGATCGCCCACCACATCGGCGGGGTGGGCGATGCGGTTGCCGTGGACGCAAGCTCGCGGTATGCGCTCATCGCAGTGCAGGGTCCGGCCGCGGCAGCGATTCTTGAAGGTTCGACGGGCGTTGACCTTGGCCAGCTCAAGTACTATCGCTTTACGACCGGCGAAGTGTGCGGAGCGCGTGCCACGATTTCTCGCACCGGGTACACCGGTGAATCAGGCTTCGAGATTTTTGTGCCGCCCCAGCTTGCCCAACGGGTCTGGTCCGGCCTCCTGGAGTCCGGTCGGCCGCACGGGCTCGTGCCCGCGGGCCTGGGAGCCCGTGATACGTTGCGCCTGGAGGCCGCCATGCGCCTTTACGGGAACGACATCGACGAGACCACGACCGTGCTCGAAGCGGGGTTGGAGTGGATCGTGTCGTGGGAGAAGGGCGACTTCATTGGAAGAGACGCTCTTGGTCGGCAGCGAGCCGACGGCCCGACACGTCGACTGGTCGGGTTCGAGATGATCGATCGCGCCATCGCGCGCCACGGATACCCGGTGCTGATCGCGAACGATCCTGTTGGATCCGTCACGAGCGGGACCCTGACGCCGTTCCTGAACAAAGCCATCGGCATGGCGTACTTGCCTGCGGAGCACGCTCAGGTGGGTGCGGAATTCGACGTGGACATCAGGGGACGTCGTGCGCGGGCTCGCGTGGTGGACATGCCGTTCTACAAACGCTCACGGAGTTGACATGTATCCGCTAGACCTGAAGTACACCCCCGACCACGAGTGGATTCGCGTATCCGGCACCGAGGGCGAAGTGGGCATCACCGACTTCGCCCAGAAGCAGCTGGGCGACGTCGTATTCGTCGATCTGCCGGCGCCGGGCCGCACCATCAGGCGGGGCGAAGTGTTCGGCACGATCGAATCGGTCAAGGCCGTCTCGGAGCTCTTTGCGCCGGTGTCCGGCCAGGTGCTGCGTGTGAACGCGGCCCTCGCGGATCATCCGCAGACCGTCAACGAAAAGCCGCACGAGACATGGATGATTGCCGTGCGCATTGCCGATCCGGCCGAGCTCGACGGTCTGCTCGACTCTGCAGGCTATGCCGCGCTGGCCAACGAGTAGCGCCCCGGCCCTCTCGATGACACTCGATCCTTCCGATCACTTTCCAGCTCGTCACATCGGGCCCGGACCTGCCGATCGCCACGACATGCTTGGCGTGATAGGCGTGTCCTCACTCGACGAGCTGGTCGCCGAGGTCGTGCCCGCGAGTATCCGCCTATCACGGCCCCTGAATCTCCCGCCACCGGAGAGCGAACACCAGTTTCTCGAACGATTGCGGGTGATTGCGGCGCAAAACCAGGTGTTCCGGTCGTTCATCGGGCTGGGCTACTACGACTGCATCATGCCCGCCGTGATTCGGCGCAACGTGCTGGAGAATCCTGGCTGGTACACGCCCTACACGCCCTATCAGGCCGAGATCGCCCAGGGTCGGCTCGAGGCGCTGCTCAACTTCCAGACCGTGGTGTCCGACTTGACCGGCTTGCCGGTATCCACGGCATCGCTCCTGGACGAGTCGACCGCGGCGGCCGAAGCCATGGCCATGCTGCAGCGACTCCATCCGCGCCGGCCCGGCAGTGGCGCGGCAGGCAGCCCGGCCTCGGTGTTCCTGGTGTCTGAAGGCGTGTTTCCACAGACGCTCGACGTGCTACGAACGCGCGCCGAGCCGCTGGGAATCACGTTGCGGGTGGGAGCCCTCGACTCTCTGCCGCTGGCCGCCGATGTGTTCGGCGCGTTGGTGCAGTCACCCGACGCGTCCGGCGCGTTGCACGATCTTCGTCCTTTCGTCGAACGCGCACAACGAGCCGGTGTCCGGGTGGCCGTCGCCACCGATCTGCTCAGCCTCACGCTGGTCGTACCGCCCGGCGAAATGGGGGCCGACGTCGCCATCGGCAGCGCACAGCGATTCGGCGTCCCACTGGGCTATGGTGGACCCCACGCTGCATTTTTTGCGACTCGGGAAGAGTTCGTACGCCAGATGCCCGGGCGTATCATCGGGGTGTCGGTCGACGCACACGGCCAGCGCGCCTACCGCATGGCGCTCCAGACGAGGGAACAGCATATTCGCCGCGAGAAGGCCACCTCGAACATCTGTACGGCTCAGGCGCTCCTGGCCAATATCGCGGGGTTCTATGCGGTCTATCACGGGCCAGACGGCCTCAAGGAGATTGCCCGGCGGGTGCATGGGCTGACCGTCGTGCTGGCGCGGAACCTCGAGCGGCTCGGGATCGCGCAGACCAACCCGGTGTTCTTCGATACGGTGACGGTGCGCCTGGATACGCCAGCGAGGCTCGCGGCGATACGTCGCGACGCGGTCCGGGCGCGGATCAACTTACGTTTTCGCGAACCCGACCACGTTGGTATCTCGCTCGACGAGACCACGACACTCGACGATGTGCGGAGCATCGTCGCCGTGTTGGCATCGGCGCTGGACCGGATCGGCGACCAGGCCGAGTTGTCGGTTTCCGAGGACGCGATCGAGTACCCTCCAGCCCTCGCGCGCGTCAGCACGTTTCTCACCCATCCGGTGTTCGCCAGCCATCGCTCGGAGAGCGGGATGATGCGCTACATCCGGCATCTCGAGCGCCAGGATATCGGTCTCGATACATCGATGATTCCACTCGGCTCGTGCACGATGAAGCTGAACGCTGCCACGGAAATGTTCCCCGTCACCTGGCCCGAGTTTTCGCGCCTGCATCCCTTTGCGCCTCCCGATCAAGCGCGCGGGTACGCGCAAATCTTCAGCGAGCTCGAGGCGGCTCTGGCGGAGATCACCGGGTTTACGGCGGTCTCGCTGCAGCCGAACTCCGGTGCTCAGGGCGAGTACGCCGGACTGCTGGTGATTCGTGCTTACCACCGCGATCGCGGCGACTTCGAACGCGACGTCGTTCTCATCCCGTCATCTGCGCACGGGACGAATCCGGCCAGCGCCGTGATGGCGGGGATGACGGTGGTCGTCGTCGCGACCGACACTCGCGGCAACATCGATCTCGAGGACCTCACGGCCAAAGCCGGAAAGCACGCCGCGCGGCTGGCGGCCTTGATGATCACCTACCCCTCGACGCACGGTGTGTTCGAAGACCGTGTGCGAGACATCTGCGATGTGATTCACGCGCACGGTGGCCAGGTGTACATGGACGGCGCCAACATGAATGCGCAGGTTGGCTTGACCAGTCCCGCGACGATCGGCGCCGACGTGTGTCACCTGAACCTCCACAAGACCTTCGCCATTCCGCACGGCGGGGGAGGGCCGGGGATGGGCCCTATTGCGGTGGCGCCACACCTGGCGCCTTTCCTGCCGGGTCACACCCTGGTGAGCGTGGGCGGCGATCGCGCGATCTCTGCTGTGTCCGAAGCGCCGTGGGGCAGTGCAAGCATCCTGCTGATCTCGTACGCGTACATTCGTCTGCTTGGCGCTCAGGGTCTGACTGACGCGACGCGTGTGGCCATTCTGAATGCCAACTACATCAAGGCGCGTCTCGAGCGCCACTATCCCGTGCTGTATACCGGCCCCACTGGCCGAGTCGGCCACGAGCTGATCTTTGATGTGCGGGAGTTCAGGACGGCCGGCGTGGACGAGCAGGACGTCGCGAAACGCCTGATGGACTACGGCTTCCACGCACCCACGGTGTCGTTTCCGGTGGCGGGCACGCTGATGGTGGAGCCCACCGAGAGCGAACCGAAAGCCGAGCTCGATCGCTTCTGCGATGCGATGATAGCCATTCGCGCCGAACTGCAGGACATTGTCGAAGGACGCGCCGACCCGCGAGACAACGTGCTGAAGCACGCTCCGCACACTGCCCAGGCGGCCACGAGCGACGAGTGGCGTCACGCCTACTCGCGGAGCCAGGCTGTCTTTCCGCTGCCCTTCGTGCGGGAGCGGAAGTACTGGCCGCCGGTCGGGCGCATCGACAACCCGTTTGGCGACCGAAACCTGATGTGTATCTGTCCGCCGCTCGAGGTCTACGCAGACAAGTGACCGCTCGGCGACGGTGTACTGAGCACCAGGGCCTTGTGTCGAAAGGCGTCGCGTAGCTGGCGAGTAACCGGTCCGGGCCTTCCCGATCCAATTGCGCTATCGTCCACCCGGACGATGGGCAGCACTTCGCGAGTCGTGCCGCTCATGAAGGCTTCGTCGGCCCCTGTCAGATCGGCATCGTGCAGCACGGCCTCCCGTACGCTGACGCCTATCTCGGCTCCCACCTCGAACAGAAACTCCCGGGTGATGCCAGCGAGCAATCCCGCCTGGAGTGGGGGCGTCAACGCGACACCCTGTCGAACGATGAAGAGGTTCGACTGCGTGCACTCGGTGAGTTCGCCCCGATAGTTGCGCATCACCGCCTCATAGGCGCCCCGGCGCAGCGCTTCCTGCGCGGCCAGCGCATTGTTCAACAGGTTGTTCGACTTGATGAGCGGGTTGACCGACGACGGATGATTCCGGATGATGTCGACGAGCGCCACGCCGACGCCCTCGTCGGATGCCGCAGCAGGAATCTCGGGAAGCGGCCTGACGATGATCACGACCGACGGAGTAGGGCAGGCGGCCGGATCGTAAGTGAGATCCCCCACCCCGCGTGTCAGCAGGATGCGGATGTAGGCCTCTCGGCCGGGCGGCCAGCCGGGCGCCGCGGCCGCCATGGTCTCGTCGATACGGGCCGCCATCTCGTCGTCGGTCAGCGGCACGGCGAGCTGAATCATGTCCGCTGACTTGCGAAGCCGGAGCATGTGACGGCCGAAGAGAAACGGCCGCGAGTTGTAGGTGCGCAAGGTCTGGTACACACCTTCGCCGTACAAGAACCCATGATCGAAGACCGGAATCACCGCATCTCCGGCGTCGGAGACGCGCCCATTGACGTTCACGGCCACTGTCGGCATTCGATACTCCTCGCTCGGGCTCGAGCGCCGCAGCGTACCTCCTGTGCTAGACTTCGCGCAACCAGCCGCGTTCGACTGTCTTCGCTCTCCAACCACCGAGCCGCCGGGCATTCTTCATGCGAATTTTGAACAGCGAGCAGATGCGTGAAGCCGATCGCCGCACCATCGAGGAGATCGGTATTCCGTCGATCGTCCTGATGGAGAATGCCGGGCGCCAGGTGGTGGCCGCGATCGAGACGGCCTTCGCGGATCGAATGAGCGGTCCAATCGCGGTGGTCTGCGGTCGCGGCAGCAACGGTGGAGACGGGTTCGTTGTCGCCCGGACGCTCCATCAACGGGGTGGCGACGTCGCCGTGTTCGTCATCGGCTCGATCGGCGACATCAGGGGAGACGCGAGGTCGAACCTCGAGATTCTGGGACGTCTCGGTGTCAGCGTGGTCGAAGTGGCCGATGAGCAGACTTGGGAGCTCCATTTCTCGGAGATCGCACGCGCCGGGTTGATCGTCGACGCGATGTTCGGCACGGGCCTGAAGGCGCCGTTGTCAGGAATGATGGAGACGCTCGTCGCCGATATCAATGGATCGGGCATCCCGGTCGTCGCCATCGATTTGCCTTCCGGTCTGTCAGCCGATACGTCCAACCTGGTGGGCGATTGTATCGATGCCGCGATGACCGTCACGCTCGGCGCGCCCAAGCTGCCGCTGATTCTGCCACCCGCCGAAGCAAAGGCCGGCGACATCGTCATCGCTGACATTGGCATTCCCTTCGAGGTCATCGAGTCCGTGGCGCCGCCTCGGATTGATCTGCTCACGCGGGATGACGTCCGCGAACTTGTCGTGCCACGCCAGCCGGACGGCCATAAGGGCGACTTCGGCCATGTGCTGATCGTGGGTGGCTCGAGAGGCAAGACCGGCGCGCCACATCTTTCCGGCTCGGCGGCGCTCAGATCGGGCGCCGGGCTGGTCACGATTGCCGCGCCCCGTTCATGCCAACCGACGATCGCGGCGCTGGCCGCCGAATACATGACCGAGCCGCTCGACGAGACGGCCGAAGGGTCAATCGCGGAGAGCGCACTGGATCGCATTCTCGAGCTCGAGCCGGACGTAATTGCCGCCGGTCCGGGGCTCGGTCGCGATCCGTCGACCGTCGCGTTCGTGCACGCTCTGCTCGATCGCACGAGCAGCCCGCTCGTTCTCGACGCCGATGCCCTGAACGCCTTCGCCGGCAACGCCGGGAGGTTGTCGTCCCGACAGGGCCGCACCATCGTTCTTACGCCGCATCCGGGAGAAATGGCCCGACTCTTGGGGACGACGGTCGAAGATGTGCAGGGGAACCGGCTCGAGGTGTCTCGTCACTTCGCGACCCTGCATCATGTGTACGTCGTGCTCAAGGGACACCGCACCGTGATTGCGACTCCGGACGGCGAGCTCTTTATCAATCCCACCGGCAACCCGGGCATGGCGACGGGCGGCACAGGCGACGTTCTCACCGGAATGATCGCGGCCTGGTTGGGGCAGCTGCTCGACGCGGATGCCGCCTGCAAGCTGGCGGTGTTCCTCCACGGCGCGGCAGGAGATCTGGCCGAAGCCGATGAAGGGGAAGTCGCCATGGTGGCGGGCGATGTGCTGTCCCATCTGGGAGACGCGCTGCTCGAGTTGACGGCGCGTCGTCGGGTCGACACTGACCGCGGTGAAGGCAGCCGCGGTGGCTGAGAGATTCCTGACGCGCTGCGAACGCGACACCGTCGAGGCCGGCCGCGCCCTGGGTGCCCGTCTCCACGCCGGGTCCACGGTGCTCCTCTATGGCCCGCTGGGGGCCGGAAAGACGGCGTTCGTGCGGGGACTCGCGACCGCGTTCGACATCGATCCGGCTGAGGTCTCGAGTCCGACCTTTACGCTCGTGCAGGAGTATCGCGGACGTCTGACCCTGTACCACGTGGATTTGTATCGCGTGTCCCCTCAGGAGGCCGACGACTTGGGTTTGGAGGAGCTAACGGGTCCGGAAGCGGTTGTCGCGGTCGAATGGGCGGAGAGGTTGGAGCGGCCGGCCGAGGGTGCGATTCGCGTCACGATCGAGACCGGCGATGATGACACGCGCCGGCTGACCGTCGACGGGGTCTAGCGACCTATTCAAGTCGATAGTTTGGCGCCTCCTTGGTGATGGCGACATCGTGCACGTGCCCTTCGCGCACGCCTGCCGGCGTCACGCGTACGAGCCTGGCCTCCTTCTGCAGCGTCGGCACGGTCGAGCAGCCGGAGTATCCCATCCCTGCCCGCAGGCCTCCCACCAGCTGGTGAATCATCGCCGCCACGGTGCCCTTGTAGGCGACGCGCCCTTCGATCCCTTCGGGGACGAGCTTGTCACTGTCTATTCCGCTCTCCAGATCGAACTGATCCTGGAAGTACCGATCGCGGCTGCCCCGTCGCATCGCACCCATCGATCCCATGCCCCGGTATTCCTTGAAGCTTCGGCCCTGATAGAGAATCATTTCGCCCGGGCTCTCGTCGGTGCCGGCGAACAGATTCCCGATCATCACGGCGCTCGCGCCAACGGCCAGGGCCTTGACGATGTCGCCGGAATAGCGGATGCCGCCGTCGGCGATCACCGGCACGCCGTGCCGCTCGGCCGCGCGTGCGCAGTCCATGATCGACGAGATCATCGGGACGCCAATCCCCGCCACCACCCGGGTCGTACAGATCGAACCGGCGCCAATGCCGACTTTCACGGCATCCACGCCCAGACCGATGAGAGCTTCGGTGGCGTCTCCGGTCGCCACGTTGCCCGCAATCAGATCCACGTCCGGATAGCTGCGCCGCAGGTAGCGCACCATGTCGAGCACACCCTGCGAATGACCGTGAGCGGTGTCGACGACGAGCACGTCGACCTGCGCCGCCACCAATGCTGCGGCGCGTTCCTGCGTGTCTTTGGCAACGCCTACTGCCGCTCCGACGCGCAGCCGTCCAAGTCCGTCCTTGGAGGCGGCCGGATACTTGACGAGCTTCTGGATGTCTTTGACGGTGATGAGCCCCTTGAGCATGAAGTCGCGGTTCACGACGAGCAGCTTCTCGACCTTGTGACGATGGAGAATCTCGCGCGCCTCGTCGAGCGTGGTGCCGACCGGCACGGTGATGAGATTCTGCTTCGTCATGACGTCGGCGACCGGCCGCTGGACATTGGTCTCGAACCGGAGGTCGCGATTGGTCAGGATGCCGACGAGCCGCCCCTCTTTCTGCCCGTCCTCGGTGATTGGGACGCCCGAGATGCGGTACTTCCTCATCAGCTCGAGCGCCTCGTGAATGCGATGCGCGGGGGAGAGCGTGATCGGATCCACGATCATCCCGCTTTCCGAGCGCTTCACGCGATCGACCTCGGAGGCCTGATCTTCGATTGAAAGGTTCTTGTGGATGATGCCGAGACCGCCGTGCTGGGCCATGGCGATGGCCAGGCGCGATTCGGTGACCGTGTCCATGGCCGCGCTGACGATCGGCACAAACAGGCGAATTCTTCGGGTGACGCGCGTCGAGACGTCCACCTCGCTCGGCAGCACTTTGGAGTACTGCGGCACCAGCAGGACGTCGTCGAAGGTGAGGACAGTGGCGAAGGTGGAGGCGGAGGAGAGCAGAGCAGGCTCGGCCGTCTTGAGCTCCATGCGATCAAATCCTCCCGGCCGCCGCGCTAGGCGGCGGCGCCGTGACACTTCTTGTACTTTTTCCCGCTGCCACACGGGCAGGGATCGTTGCGCCCCACCTTCGGTTCATCGCGCCGGATCGTCTTGACGGCAGCATCGTCGCCGCCTACGCGTGCGGGTCGCCGCTCGGCCCCGCCTGCGGCGGCTCCGGCAAACGCCGGGACGGTCTCCGCCGGATCGTTGAAAAGCATCGGAGTCGATCGTCGTGGCGCTGGTGCGCGCCGGGCGAGCGCCGGCTCGTCCCCGCGCTCGGTCAACACCGGCTTGAGCCACCAGAGGTAGCGAACCATTTCCTCGTCGACCCGTCCCTCCATGTCCTGGAAGAGCTGAAAGCTCTCCTTCTTGTATTCGATGAGAGGGTCACGCTGGCCGTAGCCGCGCAGGCCGATGCCTTCCTTGAGGTGGTCGAGGCTGTAGAGGTGATCCTTCCACTGCGCGTCCACGATCTGCAGCATGATGTCGCGCTCGATGCGACGCATGATATCCGCGCCGACGACGCGCTCTTTGTCCTCGTAACGTTTGACGATGCGCGCGAGGAGACCCTCGCGAATCTCGTCGGACGATCCGTCGAACGGCACCGCCGCGAACTCGTCGGCGTCGAGGGCGAAGATGCGCGTGGCCTCGGCCCGAAGACCTTCGAGGTCCCAGGCCTCGACGTCCGCCTCGCGATCGCAGAACGTCTGGATCATCTGGTCGAGCTCTTCCTCGGCCAGAATCATCAGGTACTGTCGGGAATCCACGGCCTCGTCGCTGGTCAGCGTGATATGGCCCTCGAGCGCTTCGCGGCGCAGCGAATACACGCCCTCGCGCTGCTTGTTCATCACGTCGTCGTACTCGAGCAGATGCTTGCGGACGGCGAAGTTCTGCGCCTCTACCTGCTTCTGGGCGCGCTCGATGGCGCGCGTGACCATCTTGTGCTCGATCGGCACGCCCTCTTCCATGCCCAGGCGCTGCATGAGCCCTGAAATCCGATCCGATCCGAAGATGCGCATCAGATCGTCTTCGAGCGACAGGTAGAAGCGCGACGATCCGGGATCGCCCTGGCGTCCGGCACGCCCGCGAAGCTGGTTGTCGATGCGCCGCGCTTCGTGGCGCTCCGTGCCGAGAATGTGAAGGCCGCCGAGCGCGACGACCTCGTCGTGCTCGGCGTCGGTCTGATCCGTGAAATGCGCGAAGATGCGCGTCCAGTCCGCCCGCGGGACGCGGTAGAACCCGTCGAGGTGGAAGAAGTAGACGTACTGCTCATCCTCGACGAACCGTTCCTCGCCCTTCGACAGCCGCTCCGCGACCTCCTCCGCCAGGCATTGCTGACGCGCCATGAACTCGGGATTTCCGCCCAGCAGGATGTCGGTGCCGCGGCCGGCCATGTTGGTGGCAATCGTCACCGCGTCGCGACGACCAGCCTGAGCGACGATCTCGGCCTCCTGAGCGTGGTACTTGGCATTGAGCACGACGTGCTTCAAGCCGCTGCGCTTGAGCATGCCGGACAGACGCTCGGACTTTTCGATGGACACGGTACCCACGAGCACCGGACGCCCAGACGCCTTCTTTTCCGTGATCTCCGCCACGATCGCGTCGAATTTCTCGGCCTCGGTCCTGTAGACCAGATCCGGCTCCTCGAGCCGTGTCAAGGGTCGGTTGGTCGGGATCACCACCACGTCGAGGTTGTAGATCTTCGCGAATTCCTGGGCTTCGGTGTCCGCCGTGCCGGTCATGCCCGACAGCTTGCCGTACTTGCGAAAGTAGTTCTGGAACGTAATGGTCGCGAGCGTCTGGTTCTCGCGCTCGATCTTGACCTTCTCCTTGGCTTCGACTGCCTGGTGGAGGCCATCGCTCCAGCGGCGCCCCGGCATCAGCCGACCGGTGAACTCGTCCACGATGACGACTTGTCCGTCCTTCACCATGTAGTCCACGTCGCGTCGGAACAGCGCGTGGGCGCGTAGCGACTGGTTGATATGGTGCAGCAGCGGCATGTTGGCCGGGTCGTACAACCCACCCGGTTTGAGGCGGGACGCCAGCGCGCGCTCGGCTGCGGCCATGCCGCTTTCTGTCAGCGTGACTGTCTTGTGCTTCTCGTCGACGAGGTAGTCGCCGGTGGCTTCGAGCGCCTCGCGGTCCTCCGCCTTCGTGTCGCCGCGCGTAATGGCGCCTCGCTGCAGGCGGGGAATGATGCGATCGACCTCGTAGTAGAGCTCGGTCGACTCTTCGGCCGGACCCGAAATGATGAGGGGCGTGCGCGCTTCGTCAATCAGGATGCTGTCGACCTCGTCCACGATCGCAAACCGATGCCCGCGCTGCACGTAGTGGGCGAGCTCGAACTTCATGTTGTCACGGAGGTAATCGAACCCGAACTCGTTGTTCGTGCCGTAGGTGATGTCGCACCCGTACGCGAGCTGGCGCTCCACGTCGTTCAGATCGTGCTGGATCACGCCGACGCTCATTCCGAGGAACCGGTAGATGCGGCCCATCCACTCGGAGTCGCGCCGTGCCAGGTAATCGTTGACCGTGACGATGTGAACGCCCTTGCCTTCGAGGGCGTTCAGGTAGGCCGGAAGCGTCGCAACGAGTGTCTTTCCCTCGCCCGTCTTCATCTCGGCAATCTTGCCCTGATGAAGGACGGCGCCGCCGATGAGCTGGACGTCAAAATGCCGCATGTTCACGGCACGACGTCCGGCCTCACGAACCACGGCGAACGCTTCAGTCAACAGGTCGTCGATGGCCTCGCCGTTCGCGACACGAGTGCGGAACTCGTCCGTCTTGGCGCGGAGCGCCTCGTCGCTCAACCGCTGGATCTCGGCCTCGAGCGCATTGATGGCCGGCACGACCGGCTGCAACCGTTTCAGCTCGCGCTCGTTCTGTGTGCCGATGACTTTTGCGAGGAGCGTCCCGAGCATCAGGTGAGAATCTTTCGACGGGGGTATCTCTCGATTTTAGACGACCGCTCCGGGATCGTCAAGAAAACCAGGGGTTTGCAGGCGTGTTCGATCCGGACTCTGGACGATCAGCGGCGCGGGCGTGAGGTCAGCAGGCGCAGCGGATTGAGCAGCTGACCGTTGGCGAGGACCTCGTAGTGGAGGTGCGGTCCAGTGGCGCGACCGGTTGATCCGACGAGCCCGATGACATCGCCGCGCTTCACTCGCGTGCCAGCGCGGACCTTGAAAGTGGACAGATGGCCGTAACGCGTGAGGAGACCAAACCCGTGGTCGATGACCACGAGGTTGCCGTAGTCGCTGACGAACCCGGCGGTCGCCACGCGGCCCGAGGCCGTCGCGAACACAGGCTGTCCTCGATCCGCTGAGATGTCCAGACCTCGATGAAAGCCCGTGTCGCCGGTGAAGGGATCGGATCGCTGGCCGAACCCACCCGACAACCAGCCGAATACGGGCCAGAGTGAAGGGGTGGCATCGGCGAGCGCCTGTCTGCGCTCGACGTTCTTTCGTACGATGCTCAGGCGGGTTTCGAGCCCCTGAAGAAGGTCTCGGAGCACACCGAACGTATCTTCCAAGGAGCCCACGCCGGTGGACAAAAGCGGCATGCTTGCACCGCTCTCGGTGGCGCCCCCGATCGCCCGGCTCTTGAGGACGGCAGGGAGTTTGTCGATGGCCTTGGCCGTGGCCGGGTCAATCGTCGCCTTGACGCCCAACTCGCTGACGGCCGATTGCAGCGATTGAATCTGACCGGTCAACGCCTCGGTGGCAGCTCGATAACTAGAGTTTTCCTGTTCGAGCGAGGTCACCGACTGCCGCAGGTAGTCGATCTCGCCGATCGCGCTCCAGCGAGCGCCCAGCCCAATCAGGACAGGCAGCGACAAAACGGCGCCCGTGACCAGGAGACCGGTGCGCAGCCTGATGCTAAAACGGCGGACGACACCGGTATCACGATCGGCGACTACGAACGTGTAACGCTTCGGAGGCATGCGAATAAGGTCGCGCAGCCCGCGACGTCTCTCGCCACAGAGCAATATGGTGTGAACGAAGAAAACGCCGGGTCGGTGTGGCTCCAAACTCTACCACATCGATGCGGACGGGGAGAACCCGCAATCAGAATGCGAAGATTGAGCGAAAATTCTGGAATTGCCCGCCCATCAGCTCCCCACGCGGTATTGCAGGGCCTCGGCGACGTGGTTCTGCTGCACAAGGGCACAGTTGCCCAGATCGGCAATCGTGCGCGCGACCCTCAACACCTTATCAACGCTTCGCGCGCTCAAATTCAAGCGCTCGGAAGCCGTTTCCAGAAGCGCCAGCCCGCGCGAGTCGGGCCGACAATCGCGCTCGAGCGCGCTGGCTTCAAGTGTTGCGTTCGTACCAGGGCCGCCAAGCCTAGACGATTGCCGCAGCCGGGCAGCTGAGACCCTCGCGCGAATCACCTCCGAGGATTCACCCTCGTCCTTCGTCAGGAAACGAAGCGTCGTCGCACTACCGACTTCGACCGTGAGATCGATGCGATCGCGTAGCGGCCCGGACACCCGTCCGCCGTAGCGCTCAACTTGCAGTGGCGTGCAGCGGCACGGGCGCCGCGGATGCCCGAGAAACCCGCAGGGGCATGGATTCATCGCGGCCACAAGGATGAATCGCGCCGGAAACACGACCGTCCGGAGCGAGCGCGCGATCGTCATGCGCCCCTCTTCGAGCGGCTGTCTGAGCGCCTCCAGCACGCGACGCTCGAACTCGGGCAACTCGTCGAGAAACAGCACACCGCAGTGCGCCAGGCTGATCTCGCCGGGTCGTGGCGAGCCGCCGCCGCCGACCAGCGCGGCATCCGAGATCGTGTGGTGTGGTGCTCGAAACGGGCGAACGGTCAGCAGACCCTGGCCATCGCGGAGAAGTCCGGCGACGGAATGAATAGCGGTGGCTTCGAGCGATTCTTCCAGCGAAAGCGGCGGCAGGATCGTGGTCAGGCGGCGCGCCAGCATGGTCTTCCCAGTTCCGGGCGGACCTGTCAGGAGCACGTTGTGGCAGCCGGCGGCCGCAATTTCGAGCGCCCGCTTCACCAACGCCTGGCCGCGAACGTCTTTGAAGTCGCCTGCATGTGACGTCGTGTCCGGCACGAAGCGCGGGGGATCAGACATCGCGTGAGAGGTCCCTTCGCCATTGAGCGCGGCCACTGCCGCGCCGAGCGACGTGACCGACAGCACGCGCAGCCGTCCCACCACCTCAGCTTCGCGTGCATTGGCCGCCGGCAGCAGAATGGCAGTCATGCCCTGACGCCGCGCCGCCGCCGCAACCGGGAGAGCCCCGCGCACAGGATGAATGGAGCCATCGAGCGCGAGCTCGCCCAGCAGCACGATATCCGCGATTTCCCGGCGCGAAATCACGCCGGTTGCCGCCAGAATGCCGAGCGCGATCGGCAGGTCGAACGCGGCGCCCGCCTTTCGGAGATCTGCCGGCGCCAGATTGACCGTGACCCGATGCCCAGGAAATTCGAACCCGGAATTGCGGATGGCGCTCTTGACGCGGTCGCGGCTCTCGCGCACGCTGGCGTCGGGCAAGCCGACCATGTTGAAGAGCGGCAGCCCGGTGCTCACGTCCACTTCCACATGGACGGGATGTGCGTCGACGCCAAACACCGCAGCCGTCCGCAAGCTTGCCAGCACGTCAACCGACGACTGCAAGAGTCGTCGCCACGCGGTCCCTGACGGATTGAGTGGGCGCAGCCTCGCTGTCAGGTTTTTCGGGTGACGCAGGTGTCAAGAACTGCGTACGGCTAGGACACGGGAGCGATCAGAAGCTTCTCGTCGCAGACCTGGAGAAGGAGCTGAACGGGGGCGTCGGCTAACGCTTGCGCGCGAAGATCGTGAGGCGATCGCCGGCCTTGATCTGCGTGCTGCGCAACCTGTTCCACGATCGAAGCGACGCGACCGAGGTATCGAAGAGCCTGGCAATTGACGAAAGGGTGTCGCCGCGCTTGACGCGGTAGACCACCTTGGTGAGCTCGGAGCTTGAGACCGAGGGCGCCCGCGCGCTCATCACCGTCGGCTCCAGCGGGCGTGAGGCGGCGACGGGCGCGGGACGATCCGTTCGTGCAGCGAGCAACAGCGTCGGTTCCCGGGGGATCAGAAGCCGCTGCCCGGACTGCACGCCCGCCCTGATCGACAGATAGTTGGCCTCGGCCAGATCGGCGCGGCTGACCCGAAGCTTGCGGGAGATCGACAGCAGCGTTTCACCGCGCTTCACGGTGTGCCACGAAAGCGACGCCCACTCCCCGGAGTCGGCACTGGCGAGCCGCTCACGCAGCAGATCGCCTGTACCGGCCGGCACACGCAACTCGTAGTCTGGGCTGCGAAGCGGTGTGGTCCAGCGGCGCAATTCGGGATTGAGGCCCTGAATCTCGCTGATGGACGTGCCGGTCCACTCCGCAACGCGGCGGAGGTCGACGGCGCCAGGCAACGCCACCGTTTCGACGGCCGGAGGAGGTGTGGGGGTCAGACTCGAATCCGTATTGAGCCGGATTTCTGGCAATGATCATCGCCGCCAGAATCATGGGCACATACTCGCGCGTTTCGCGGGGCAGCGCCCGAGGCCGACGGGCCAGCGACCAGAAATCATCGAGGCCGTTCCGGTCCATGGCACGCTGCACGCGATTCGGGCCGCCGTTGTACGAGGCGAGCGCCAGGTGCCAGTCGCCATCGAACGTGTCGTGCAGCGTCTTCAAATACTTGGCGGCAGCCACAGTCGACTTTTCGGGATCCGAGCGCTCGTCGATAAACCAGTCCTGGCGCAACCCGTTCTCGATGGCCGTACCTCTCATGAACTGCCAGACGCCTCTGGCTTTCGCGCGTGACAGGGCGTTGGGTTTGAAGGCGCTTTCAATGAGCGGCACATACGCCAAGTCGAGCGGGAGACCCTCGGCTCGAAGGATGCCCTGGATCATCGGCAGATACTGGCTGCCGCGCTGCAGCCCTTCGGTAATCCACTCCCGCAGCCGGCCCTGAAACAACCCGACGTAGGCCGCGACTCGATCATTGAAGGGAATGGGAAAGTCGTGCAGGGTCGTTTCGAGGTCGCTCCTGACCGCCTCGCGGGTCTCGGAGCTCGCTTCGGGCGCAAACGTGGACTCCGAGAGCAGCTCGTCGATAGAGGCGGGTTCCGACGGCTTCTCGGCGAATCCGTCGCCTTCCGCGAGCGCCGAGATTTCGTAGGCGCTGATGCGATCGACGAGTCGATCGAAGTGCTCGCGCAAGCGGACGTCGGTTCTCGCGCCGCCGGGAGATTCCAGCAGCACCTCGAGTGCCCGATCGAACTCCTGCTTCGCGCGGTCAAGATGCCCGAGATTCAACTCGCGCTGCCCGGTTTCGAAGTGACTTTGGGAAACGCGGATCAGCCGCTCGACGGGATCGACGGCCGGTGGTGGCGGCGGAGCAGGAGGCGGGGGAGGAACCGCCGAGACAGTCGGTGCCACCTGCGGTGGTTCTTTGGCACCGCCGCAGGCTGCGGCAGCCAAGCCGCCAAATAGCACGGCCGCGGCTGCCAGACGCCGTGAAAATGACATCACGCCATAGCTCCGCACACCCGTTAAAGAACGGTCCACGCTAGCACGGTCCCAGGTGAGCGTCAACCCTAACTCGAATGGAGTCAGCAGGAAGCGGCAAAACCTCAGCTGATCGGGCCGCTCTCGATGAAGACGTCCTTGGCTTGCCCGAGATCCCTCGCGGCCGGCGTCACGATTGAGCGCGTTCCCAACCGAATCTTTCGACCAGACCGTATCGCGTCCTTCACATCCTCCTCGCACACGAACTCGGCGGGTTGGTCGGGCGGGTCTGGGCCTGGCGGCGGGCCGGGCTGGGGGAGATCGGCATACCCGCGCTGAGACAGAAACCGGTCGATTCGCTGGGCGAGGGCCTGTGCTTCCACCCCGTGTTCCGGCGCACCAAGGGCCCGGTGCGGCAAGGGAGGTGCCGCCGCTGACGCCGCAGCCGGTGCCATGGACGCGACATCGCGCCGCACGACGGCCGGCGTCAGTTCGTAGGCGAGGCGCTTGATGTTCAGCAGGTGTCGCGGAGAAATGTTGTCGGATGTGATGTTGCCGCCGAAGCCGCCGCACCCGAGCGTCATCGCGGGATCAAGGCCCGTCGTCAGGCCGATGGAGCCGTGCGTCGTGGGTGTGTTCACGCAGATGCGGTAAGCGGGTTTCTTCAGGCCGAACTCGAGCACGATCGCATCGTTTCTGGAGTGAATCGACATGGTGTGGCCCATGCCGCCGTAGCCGAGAATCTGCTTGCACCGCTCGCACGCCTCACGCCAGTCCTTGACGATATAGAAGGAAAGCACCGGGCACAATTTTTCGATTGAGAGCGGATAGTCGCGGCCGACACCGGCGAGCGGTGCGATCAGGACGCGCGTTTCGGGCGGCACCTTCACGCCCGCCTTGTCCGCGATCAGGGTGGCCGCCTTGCCCACCAGGGCGGGATTCGGCAGGCGCTGCGGCGTGACCAGCACCTTGGCCACCGCCTCGGCTTCGGCGGGCGCGAGGAAGTAGCCTCCGAGCGCCACGAACTCTCGCTTCACTTCTTCGGCGATGGACTCGTCCACGACCACGGAGTTCTCCGACGAGCAAAGGACGCCGTTGTCGAAGGTCTTGCCGGTAACAATGTCACGCACCGCTTTTCTGATGTCGGCGCTGCTCTCCACATACGCCGGCGCATTGCCTGGTCCCACGCCGTAAGCTGGTTTGCCTGCGCTATACGCCGCGCGCACGAGGCCCAGCCCGCCAGTCGCCAGAATCACCGACACGTCGCGGTGCTTCATCAGCTCCTGGGTTCCTTCGAGCGTCACGGTGGACATCCAGTTGATGGATCCCTCCGGGGCCCCGCAGTGACGCGCGGCTTCGTTCATGATCTCGGCGACACGCGTGATGCACCGGACCGCCGCCGGATGAGGGCTGAGAACGATGGCGCAACGGGCTTTCAGGGCGATGAGAATCTTGTAGATGGCCGTCGAGGTGGGGTTCGTCGACGGGACGATCGCAGCGACCACGCCGAACGGTTCGGCAATTTCGATGACCTTGCGCTCATCGTTGCGTCCGACGACGCCGACGGTTCGCATGGGGCGGATGAACTGGTACACGCGCTCGGCGGAAAAGAGGTTCTTCTGAACCTTGTCGGCCACGACGCCGTATCCGGTTTCCTCGACGGCCAGCCGCGCCAGCGCTTCGGCCTGTGAGGCCGCCGCCGCCGCCATCGCGTCGACGATCGCGTCGATGCGTTCCTGCGTGTATTCGGCGATCTCGCGTTGGGCGTGTCGCGCGCGGCGTGCGAGCGTTCGCGCCTCGTGAATCGAGGTGAGGTCCCGGTCGGAGGGCGGGGAAGCCGCCTGATCGGACGCCATGAGCTCGGTGCGCGGCCGGGTCAGGAGGCCTTGGGCAGGATCTTCTCGACCTCGGTATGCGGCCGCGGAATGATGTGAACCGACACCAGTTCGCCGACGCGTCTGGCGGCCGCGGCGCCGGCATCGGTCGCAGCCTTGACGGCGCCGACATCGCCACGCACCATCACCGTGACATAACCGGCGCCGATGTATTCCTTTCCGACGAGAACGACGTTGGCCGTCTTCACCATCGCGTCAGCGGCTTCGATGGATCCGATGAGACCTTTCGTCTCCACCATGCCCAGCGCTTCGAGCGACATCTGCGACCTCTGCGCGCCCGGATTTCGTTTCCGCGACAGCGTACCGAACGTCGGCCGGAACTCTAGCAGATTGCCTGACATGCCGCAACTGCGCTACCATCCGCGACGGTACCCAAAAACATGTGGCCGACATTTCACTCTGCGCCCGAAACGGGCGTGCTTCGTCGTTCGACGGTGCTCAGCCGACTCGTTCTCAGCCTGCTCCTGGTGTCACCCTTCGCCGCGGCCTGTGGTGGCGGTGACGACAACGAGCCGGCGCTCGCTACGCCGGCGTTCAGCGCGAACCATGAGCGGGCGGCGCTCGGCAGCCCTCTCGAGATCACGTACCGCTTCACGGTGGCTGGCAAGTGCCACGCCGTTTCCCGAGGACTATCGAGTCCTTGTTCATTTTCTCGACGCCGACGACGAGCTGATGTGGACGGACGATCACACGCCGCCCGTACCGACCTCGCAGTGGAAGCCGGGGCAGACCGTCGAGTACAAGCGGACGATGTTCGTGCCTGTCTACCCTTACGTAGGCGAAGCGTCGGTTCGGATGGGTCTCTACTCGCCGCGGACCAATAGCCGCGTCAAGCTGACGGGCGAGGACGACGGACAGCGGGCGTACCGTGTGGGCAGCCTGCAGCTCCTCGATCAGACAGGCAATGTGTACCTGATCCTCAAGGATGGCTGGCACCCGGCGGAACTGGCGGAGAACAACTCCACGGTCGAATGGCAGTGGACCAGGAAAGAAGCCACCATCACGTTTCGCAACCCGCGCAAGGACGGCATTTTCTACCTGCACGTGGACCACCCGGGTGGCGAGTTCAAGGAAACCCAGAACGTCGAACTCCGCCTGGGCGACCAGGTACTGGACGCGTTCAGCCTGGCCCCTGGGGAGTCGACCATCCGCCGGACGCGATTGTCGGCGGGCGCCCTCGGGACCGGGGATATGGTGGAGCTCCGGCTCGTGGTCGATAAGACGTTTGTGCCGTCCTCCGTCTCAGCCAGCAGCCGAGACCCACGGGAGCTGGGTGTGCGCGTCTTTCACCTCTTCTTCGAGCCTCTCTAGCCCCGTGACGTTGCTGTGCGCTCGCGTATCGCTCGCTGGCGGCTGTCGCCTTATGGAGCACGCTCGCCGCGGCCCCGGCTCAGGCCGAGCTGGTGTTCCTCGCAAACGGGCGCAGCCTGTCTGTCAGGAATTACCGGGTCGAGGGCGACAACATCGTGCTGTTTCTGCGAAGCGGCGGTGAGATCTCCTGCGCGCGCACTCTCATCGCCAGAATCGACCCCGACGAAGTCCCGTACCCAGAGCCGACGCCTGCGGACCAGCCGCCGGCTCGAGCACCATCCGCGCCGGGATATCGCGATCTGATTGACACCGTTTCGCGAACCCACGGGGTCAGTTCCAGGCTCGTGCGTGCGGTAGTCGAGGTCGAATCGGGCTATGCATCCACCGCACGGTCACCCAAGGGCGCCATGGGCCTGATGCAGCTGATGCCGGCAACCGCCCGACAGTATGCCGTTGACGATCCGTACGATCCACAAGCCAACCTCGACGCGGGAACGCGCCATCTGAAGTCGCTTCTGAGCCGTCTCGATCTGCCGCTGGCGCTTGCCGCCTACAACGCCGGCGAGGGAGCCGTCCGGCGTTTCGGCGGGATTCCGCCCTACGCGGAGACGCGCGCCTACGTGCGTCGCGTGCTCCAGCAGCTCCGCCGCTGAGTTACACCGGCACCAACCGGCGTTCGAAGGCCCGGCCGAACGGAGGATCCCGTCGTCCGAGTAGAGAGGCCAAGAGCCGCAACAGCGCCTGGACCAGAAGGCATTACAATTCTGTCAGATGAAATTCCGCTGCAGGCTCGGTACGCCTTCCGGTGAGGTGATCGAGGCTGTTTACGTCGCCGAGACGGAGGCGCGTCTGCGGCGCGAGCTGGAGGACAAGGGTCTCTACGTCCTCGCGTTACAGCGGCGCTCCCATCTGTGGGGCTGGCTCGATTCGCTGCCCTTCCGTCCCCGGCGCGGGATTCCTCAGCACGATTTTCTGGTCTTCAATCAGGAGCTCGCCACGCTGCTCAAGGCGGGCATGCCGCTCGTGCAGTCGCTCGACTTGCTGCGGCAGCAGGTCACGAACCCGGTCTTCAAGGGTGTGCTGAATGACGTGTACGAACGGGTCAAGGCGGGAGAAGCCCTGTCAGATGCCTTTGCCCAACACGGTGAGACCTTTTCCGGGGTCTACATCGCGTCGTTGCTGGCAGGTGAGAAGAGCGGCAGCCTCGACATCGTCATCCGCCGGTTCGTCGCGTACCAGAAGATCATCGGGGCGGTCAGGCGGAAGACGATCTCGGCGCTCGTCTATCCCCTGATTCTCATCACGCTCTCGCTGATCCTCGTGGCGATCATCGTGCTGCGGGTCGTTCCCGCGTTCTCCGACTTCTACGCGAGCTTCAACGCCGAACTGCCTCTGGTCACGCGCATCATCGTCCGGATTTCCGATGTCCTCAGGTCGCAGTTCTGGCTGCTGCTTGCCGGGCTCGCCGCCGCCGTTGGAGGCCTGGTCTTCTGGATGAAGCAACCGGGCCAGCGGTTGCGCATCGATCGCTGGGTGTTCGCGACCCCCGTGGTCGGATCCGCCGTGCAGGTTTTTTGCACGGCGCAGCTTGCCAGGACGCTGTCCACGCTTCTGGGAGGCGGCATTCCCCTGGTGAACGCGCTCGAGGTTGCGGCCCGATCGATCGGGAACCGATACATGGCCCAGGAGCTCGGGCACGTGGCCCAGCGGGTGCGTGAGGGCGGCGCATTTGCTGCCGCGCTCGAAGCCCGGCGCATCACGCCCGACGTGGCCGTGAAGATGATTGAAGTGGGCGAGGCGACTGGATCGTTGCAGGAAATGCTTGGGAGTCTGGCCGATTTCTATGACGAAGAAATCGACACCCGGGTGTCGCGGTTCGTGACGGTCATCGAACCGCTCCTGCTGGTGGTGATGGGGATCGTGATCGCCGGGCTCGTCGTCGCCTTGTACATGCCGCTTCTGCAGCTGACCGCCGCGGTCGGCTGACGCGGCGCCGCGTCAACGGACGGCGCCTGGAGGAACGCGCTTGGCCACTCGTCAGACCGAACCCATCGTCCCCGAGAAGCCGTCCGAACTTCACCTGCCCGGCGAGCCCGCGCCATCAGACCCGGCGACCGAGCTGGCCCACGCTCGCCGCCTGGCCGAGCGGTACCGCCTGGAGTTCGTCGATATGGAAGAATTCCGGATCGACCAGGAGCTCTTCCGGGCCATTCCGGCTGATCTCATGCTGCGATACGGCTTCGTGCCGCACCGCCGCGACGGCCGGGCCCTGGTGATCGTCGTCTCGGATCCGAGCGATCTGCCGATGATCGACGAACTGTCGCTCCTGCTCGGCACACCCGTGAGAGTCACGGTGGGCGCGCGGTCGACCATTCAGTCGATTCTCAAGAAGAGCGAGAGCTCGCAGCGTGTTCTCGAGGACGCCACCGAGGGCTTTCAGCTGCAGCTCTTGCGCGAGGAGGAAGTTGGCGAAGACCAGCTGACCGTCGAGCGGCTGACGAGCGACATCAGCCCCATCATCAAGCTCGTCGACTCGACGATCTACACGGCCATTCAGCGCCGCGCCAGCGACATTCACATCGAGACACAGGACGATGCGGTTCACGTCAAGTACCGCATCGACGGGGTTCTGCAGCCGGCCATGCGACCCATTGCCCGGCAGTTCGCCAGCCCGATCATCTCCCGCATCAAAGTCATGGCGGAGCTCGACATCGCCGAGAAGCGGGTCCCGCAGGACGGACGTTTCAAGCTCCGGCTTCCGGGCAAGACCATCGATTTTCGCGTCTCGATCATGCCCAGTGTGCACGGGGAAGATTCCGTCATCCGCATCCTCGACAAGGAATCGATCAGCGAGCAATTCAGCGAGCTGCGACTGGACATCCTGGGGTTTCCCGAGGCCGAGCTCAAGCGCTTCCGGAAATACATTGCCGAGCCGTACGGCATGGTTCTCGTCACCGGGCCCACGGGGAGCGGCAAGACGACGACCCTCTACGCGGCGCTGTCCGAAATCAAATCCGTCGAAGACAAGATCGTGACCATCGAGGACCCGGTCGAGTACCAGCTGAGGGGCATCACACAGATTCCCATCAACGAGAAGAAGGGGCTCACGTTTGCCCGTGGCCTGCGTTCGATCCTGCGCCACGATCCCGACAAGATCATGGTGGGCGAGATTCGCGATCCGGAAACCGCGCAGATCGCGATCCAGTCGGCGCTCACCGGGCACCTGGTCTTCACCACCGTGCACGCCAACAACGTGCTCGACGTGCTGGGCCGCTTCCTGAACATGGGTGTCGAGGCGTATCAGTTCGTGTCGGCTCTCAACTGCGTCCTCGCTCAGCGCCTCGTGCGCGTGATCTGCGCCGACTGCAAACGGCCGGTGCGGGCGACGCGCGCGCTCCTCGAGGAATCCGGGCTCGATCCCGCCCTCGAGCACACGCAGGTGTTCTACGAGGGCGCAGGGTGCATCGAGTGCGCGGGCACTGGCTACAAGGGGCGCACGGCCATCTGCGAGCTCCTGGATCTGTCCGATCACATCCGGGAAATGATCCTGGCGCGCCGGCCGACGTCCGAGATCAAGAAGGCGGCCCGCGAAGAGGGCATGCGGTTCCTTCGTGAATGCGCCGTCGAGCGCGTGCTCACAGGGCTGACGACGCTCAAGGAAATCAACAAGGTGACGTTCGTCGAATGACCCAGCGTGGTTTTCTCGACATGCCCAGCCTGGACACGGCGATCGAGATCGCCTCGCATCGGGTGTCGGCCGTCAGGCTGGGCGAGCATGGTGGCAGTGCGATGGTGCAGGCCCATGCGGTCGCGCCGTTGCCGCCGGGAGTCGTCTTGCCGTCGCTGACGGCCGGTAACATCGCGAAGCCGCGATGTCCTGGTCGCAGCCATCCGACGTGTACTCGACCAGGTGGGCGGACGTCCGTCGCGTGTCGGACTCGTGGTGCCCGATCCGGTCGCCAAGGTGTCGCTCGTGAAGTTCGAGAAGGTGCCCGCGCGCGCCGACGACCTGGACCAACTGGTTCGCTGGCAGGTCAGAAAGACCGCGCCGTTTCAGATCGAAGAGGCGCAGGTGTCGTATTCCCGCGGCGCGCAGATGAGCGATGGCAGCAGCGAGTTCGTTGTCGCGCTCGCCCGGCGAAGCGTCATCGAGGAGTACGAGACGGCCTGCGCGGTGGCCGGCGTGCATGCCGGCGTCGTCGATCTTGCCACCTTCAACATCGTCAACGCGGTTCAGGCGAGCGGCCACAGCGAGGGTGACTGGCTCCTGGTGGCCATCGCTCCGACCTACACGACGCTGGCGATCAGCCGGGGCGGGCATCTCATCTTTTTTCGGAGCCGGCCGGAAGGAGAGGGGAGTCTCGCCGATCTCGTGCATCAGACCGTCATGTATTACGAAGATCGCCTTGCGGGCGCCGGGTTTGGGCATATCCTCCTCTCGGGAGCCGGAAGCGCGACGGGCGAGAACGAGGCGCATCTGATCGAAAGCGAGCTCGCAGCCAGGCTGGGTACCCGGATTGAGACGGTCGACCCGCGCCCGGCGGCCGCGTTGAGCGATCGAATTGTCCAGGAACCGGGGTTGCTCGACGGCCTGGCGCCGCTCGTCGGTCTCCTGCTGCGGACGTCATGATCACCACGAACCTTGCGACCCGTCCGTTCTATAACGAGCGGCTGATCCATCTGGTGTTGGGGCTGTTGGCGGCCGTCGGTATCGCGCTGACCCTCGTGAACGCCACCCGCCTCGTCGGGTTGTCCCGGCACCATACCGAGTTGAGCATGCGCGTCGACCAGACCGATCGACGCGCGGCTGATCTGCGGCGCGAGGCCGCACGTCTTCAACAGCAGCTCAACCCCCAGGAGCTGGACCAGGTCATCAAAGCGGCCAGGGAAGCGAATGGCCTCATCGAACGGCGCACGTTCTCGTGGACCGATCTGTTCAATCGCTTCGAAACCACTCTGCCGGCCGATGTTCGAATCAGCTCGGTGCGGCCCAGAATCGGGCAAGCCGGTGAGGTGATCGTCTCGATGACGGCCGTCGGGAAGAGCGTCGAGGACATCGATCGGTTCATCGAGAACCTCGAGGCGACCGGCGCGTTCAGCAACGTGCTTTCGCGTGAGGAAACCTCCGGCGAGGACGGGCTGATCGAAGCATCACTCGAAGGCTCCTATGTTCCCACGCCGTCCCAGGCGTCCGCGGTGACGACACCATGAAGACGCCGCTCGGACGAATCCTCACGGAAAAGCGGCGATTGATCCTGCCGGTCGTCGGGTTGCTGCTCGCGAACGCCGCGCTCTACGCCATCGCCGTCTATCCGCTCGCCTTGCGAGTCGGGACCATGGAAGCGCGTGCCGACGAGGGCGACCGGGCGCTCACGACGGCCGAACAGGCGCTCGCCTCTGTACGCGCCGTTGATCAAGGCCGGAGTCGGGCCGCCGAGGAACTGCATCGTTTCTACACGCAGGTGCTGCCTCCCGATCTGGCCGGCGCACGACGCATCACGTACCTGCGGCTCGCTCAACTCGCCGAGCGGGCTGGCCTTCAGGCGGATCGCCGCAGCCTGATGCCGGCGGCCGACTCGGACCGGACCTTGGAGCGCCTGCAGATCACGATGATTCTCGAAGGCGACTATGACGATGTGAGGCGGTTCATCCACGAATTGGAAACGGCGCCCGAGTTCGTCGTGATCGACGACGTGTCGCTGACCCAGGGCGCGGAGGAGTCCTCACCTCTCATTCTGACCCTCCAGTTGTCCACGTACTTTCCGAGCGGGCACCGTGGCAGCTAACCGGCGGCAGGTGCTGCTTCTGGGAAGTCTGCTGGTTCTGCTGGCAGGCGTGCTCTGGTTCGAATGGCCTCGAGCTCCGACCGGCAAGGCGATGGGAGTGCCGGCGGAGCGTCCGGCCACGGCTCGTCCTGCACCTTCCCAGCCCGATCGCCAGGTAGCGGACGTGGGTCTCGTGCAACTGTCCGACCCGCCGCCTGCCCCGGTGGATAGCGGGCGCAATCCGTTCAGATTCGCGGCGCCGCGCCCTGACCCGTCGATGCAGGAGCTCCCACCAAACCCGGTGGACGCTTTTCCTGAAGCCGCTCCGCTGCCACCGCCCGGTCCACCGCCCATCCCCTTGAAGTTCATCGGGATGGTGGAAGGCTCGACGCAGACCGCGCGCCTGGCCGTGCTCAGCGACGGCAGAAATGTCTTTCACGGACGGGAAGGCGATATTATCGACGGGCGCTACCGGATCGTCCGGATTGGCGTCGAGTCCATCGAGATGAGCTATCTCGACGGAGGGGGTCGCCAGACGATTCGCCTCTCTGGAGCCGGCTGACCGATCTCGCAGGGTTCGAAACGTCTTGGAAGGAGCAATGGTGCGTCGTCGGTTCGTGGCCCTCGCTTGTCTGTCTCTGATCGCGCTCAGTGCTGCAGGCTGCGCGGCCAAGGGCGCTTACGGTCGCGGCGCGGCCGCAGCCAGCGTCGACGACTGGGACGCGGCCGTGGAGCACTACACCAAGGCCGTGCAGGCGGATCCCGAGCGCGCCGAGTACAAGATTGCGCTCGAGCGAGCCATGCAGAGCGCGTCCATTCTCCATCTCTCTCGCGCCCGCGAGCTCGAGTCGCAGGATCAGCTCGATGCGGCGCTCCTCGAGTACAAGAAGGCCAGTGAGTACGCGCCGTCCAATCGCCAGGCGGCGGCCAAAGCTGTGGAGCTCGAGCGGATGATTCGGGATCGCATCGAAGCGGCGCGGCCACGCCCCCCGATTGTCGAGATGCGCGAGCGTGCGCGGCAGGCGACGGCCGAGCCGATCCTGAATCCGGCCTCGCGCGAGCCGCTGAACCTTCGCTTCACGAACGCCAGCCTCCGCGACATCCTGAATTTCATTGCGAGCGCCAGCGGTATCAACGTGACCTACGATCCGGGCGTTCAGGATCGGCCATACACGGTACAGCTGGACGGCGTCACGCTCGAGCAGGCGTTGCAGCAAATCCTCACGGCCAACACGCTTTTCTACAAGGTGCTCAACGACCGCACCATCATGGTCATTCCTGACAGCCCCGCGAACCGGGCCAAGTACGAGGAACAGGTCATTCGCACGTTCTTTCTCTCGCACGCGGACGCAACCGAGCTGGCGCAGATCGTCAACACCGTCATCCGGTCACCCGGCATGGCCGTGCAGCCGCTGATTGCGCCGAACAAGACGGCCAACACGATTACCGTGCGCGCGACGGCGCCGGTGGCATCCATCATCGAGCGGCTCATCGAAAACAACGACAAGCCGCGCGCCGAGATACTCGTCGATGTCGAGATCCTCGAAGTCAACCGCACGCGTGCCAAGTCCTTCGGCCTGAACCTCACGCAGTACGCCGTCGGCACGATTTTCTCGCCCGAGGCGAGACCAAACCCCACGACGTCGGATGATGACACCAACGTCAGCAGGAACGTCCGACCCGATCAAGTGGATTCGGGGCCTCTCATCAATCTGAATTCCATTACGCGTGGCGTCAGCCCCGCCGACTTCTACCTCGCCGTGCCGGCTGCGATCGTGCGATTTCTCGAGAGCGATGCCCAGACGAAGCTGATTGCCAAGCCGCAGCTTCGCGGTGCTGAAGGCTCGAAGCTGACGCTGAACCTCGGCGACGAGATCCCGGTGCCGACCACGGCGTTCACGCCGATCGCCGGCGGGGGAGCGAACATCAACCCGCTGACCTCGTTCAACTACCGGCCGGTCGGCGTGAACATCGAAATGACTCCGCGTGTCACCGTGGAGGGCGACATTCTGCTCGACCTCATGATCGAAAGCAGCACGCTCGGCGAGGATATACAGGTAGCGGGCGTCACCGCACCGTCCTTCGGCTCGCGGAAAGTGACCACGAGGCTCCGGCTGCGTGATGGCGAATCGAACCTCCTGGCCGGTCTCTTGCGCGAAGACGAGCGGAAATCGATCCGTGGGTTCCCCGGTGCGATCCGCGTCCCCGTCCTGAAACAGCTGTTTTCCGGGAATGACACCAACATTTCGCAGACCGACATCGTCATGCTGCTGACACCGCGCATCGTCAGGACGCACGAGCTGACGCAACGTGATGTGAATCCCATCTACATCGGGACGCAGCAGAATCTGGGACTGAGCGGTCCGCCGCCGCTCATCGCCGCGCCACCAGAAGCGGCGCCGCAGCCGCAACCTGTTCCGCCGGACGCGGCGGTTCCACCCGCGGCTGGGCCCACTGCGGCCCCGGGGACCGCGCCCACGCCGCCCTCGGCGATGCCGACATTTCCACCGTCGTCGCCGACGCCGGGGACCATCAACACGCCCCCGCCGGCGGCCACAGCGCCCCAGCCGGTGCCCGCGGAGCCCGCGCCTGCACCGCCCGCTGCCGATCCGGCTCGACCTGATGTTGCCGGCGTCCCTGCATCAATTCCTCCACCTGGTGGCCTGCCGGCCCAGGTTCTCGTGACGCCACCGGGAAGCGAGTTCCGCGTGGCAGGCGGACCTTACACCGTGCCGATCTCCATTACGGGGGCGTCCCGCATCTCGACGATCAGCCTGACGCTGACCTTCAATCAGGCGGCACTGCGCGTGCGCAGCGTGCAGGAAGGCAGCTTCATGCGGCAGGGCGGTATAGCCGTGACCTTCACGCAGCAGGTGGACGGGAGCATCGGCCGGATCGACATCACGGCGGCACGGACGGGTGATGCGACCGGCGCGTCCGGTTCGGGACTCCTCGCGGCGATTCTCTTCGATGCGATTGGTTCGGGTCCTTCACCGCTGACGATCAGCGGGGTGGCCACAGCGCCCGACAGCAGCCCGGTCGCGATCCAATTCGCGCCGGCTGCGATGGTCGTACGGTAATGAGACGGATCAGGCAGGCGGGTGGCTATTCGTTCATCGAGCTGCTGGTGGTGAGTGCCATCCTGCTGGTGCTGGCCTCGGCCGTGCTGCCCCTCGCGAAGCTCACTGTCCAGCGGCAGAAGGAGATCGAGCTCCGACGCTCATTGCGTGAGCTTCGTACGGCCATCGATCGCTACAAGGATGCCGTGGATCAGGGACTCATCGGCGGCGCGGACGTCAGAGCCGGCGGCGAGGGATACCCTCCGGATCTCGAAACCCTCGTGGAAGGCGTGACCGTCGTCAACGACGCCAGTGGCCGCAAGCTGAAGTTCCTTCGCCGTGTGCCGATCGACCCGATGACCGGCGAGACCGAGTGGGGTCTGCGCTCCTACCAGGATCAGCCCGATTCGACGAGCTGGGGCGGACAGAACGCGTACGACGTGTACACTCGCAGCTCCGGCACGGGCATCGACGGCACCAAGTACCGGTCGTGGTAGAAGCGCGCGTCATGCGAATCGACTGTCGGCGTCACGGCGCGCAGCATGGCTTCGCGGGATCGGCCCGGGGCTTCACGCTCATCGAGCTGCTCATCGTGATCACGATCATCGTGGTGCTGGCGGGCATCAGCCTCGCCAACTACGGTACGAGTGTGACGCGATCGAAGGAAGCCGTGTTGAAGGAAGACCTGTTCCGGCTCCGCGATGCGATCGATCAGTACTACGCCGACAAGGGCAAGTACCCCGCGACGCTCCAGTCACTCGCAGACGAGGACTATCTCAGAGAGATCCCGAAAGATCCGTTCACGAACAGCGCCGAGAGCTGGCAGCAGGTACCGGCGGAGGCAGACCCGTCGAACCCTACTGCCGAACCCGGTGTCTACGACGTGAAAAGCGGCGCTGAGGGTGCGGCGCTCGATGGATCTCCGTACGCAGACTGGTAGTCTCGCCGGCCTCACCGCCGTCCGTTACCACGCGGTTATTCGACCTGGATCTCGATCTGCCCGCGGCCGCGCCTGAGTTCGTCGTCTCGACGGTCACGGTCACCCCTTGCAACCGGGGCTGTTTTTAGATGTGAGTCGCCTGGGGCCGACTGTCGTCGCGGATTCGCCGTCGCCGAACCGCCAGCCGCAACGCTCGGCCTGGGTCCCGGCGGCAACCCGGCCGTGCAAGTCAGGGGCTCAAGACAGCCGTCGGGTTCGGCTCGGCGTCGATCGTGGCGGGCGGCGGCGCGGGTGTCGCTGCCACGGCCTCCGAAACGACCACTTCGGTGACGGACGAGAACGACTCGCCACTGTTGCTCGTCCCTGTCACGCGAACCCTGAAAGTGCCATCAGAGCTGTAGGTGTGCGCGACCGTTGTGGCGGAGGAAATCGTGCCCAGGCTCACCGAGTCGCCGTCGCCGAAGTTGATCCGAACGTTCCGGAGCGTGACGTTGGCTGGAGGCGTCAGCGTGAAGGTGACGGCCTGATCCTCGATCGGGACCGCTGGACTGAACGTGATCGACGTGCTTGGCGCGATGTTGACGCGAACCGTCACCGTCGCCGATACCGAGCTCGGTTCGCCCTCGGCGGTCTCGCCGCCAACCGAAGCCACCACCGTGGTGTCCACGGTCGTCGTCAGGTTCGTCTGTGCCGAGCCCTGCTGATTCGTCGTGACGACCGTGCGGCTGAGCGTTCCCGACCCCGTGGATCCTGATCCGCCACCCGCATCGCTCTGAATGGCGAAGCTCACCGGGACTCCCGCCAGCGGGTTGCCGCCGACGTCGAAGACCAGAGCGGTGATCACACTGGTGCCGCCGGTGGAGGGCAGAACGCCGGGGTTCGCACTCACCGAAACGCGCCCCGCGGCGACTGCGCCCACGCGAATCGTGAGCGGTTCGGCATCTTCGGGCAGCGCGGCGCTGCCTGACAGGGCGGTGATGGTCGCCTGACCCGACACGCTCCCTGAGAAAAAGCGCACTCTCACCTGGCCGTTGCGGGTGCGCGCGTCACGGGGATCGATCGATCCCAGCGTCGTCGCGAAGCTGATGAGCGTACCGTTCTGCACGGCGGTGCCGGCCGGTTCGATAATCGTCGCGACGATCTCGGTCTCGGAATTGGTCGGCAGGAAGGTCCGCCCCGCGCTCAGCGTAATGACCGAGTCGGTAGGTGCGAGCAGCGGGGACTTGTCGCAGCCGACACTAGTAAAAGAAGCGAGAAACGCTCCGATGGCGAGGGTCGTGCCGAACCCTCGGCTCCAACCTCGTGATGGTATCATCAGGACGATAAGGATCTTAGTCCGCATGGATTTAGCGGGTCAAGCCCGGGAGGAGCGCGGCTACGCGATGGCGGCGTTGCTCGTCACGCTGGCCATCATGGCCATTCTCTGGACCATGGCCGTTCCCGCGTGGCGACACCTCATGCAGCGCGACCGTGAAGAGGAATTGATCTTCCGCGGGCGTCAGTATGCGCGCGGCATCATGCTGTTCCAGCGAAAGTACGCAAACGCCTTTCCACCGAACCTCGACGTTTTGATCAATCAGAAATTCCTGCGCAGGAAGTACGCGGATCCGGTGGCGAAGGGCGAAGACAAGACCTTTCAGATTCTGTATCAGACGTCCCAGACCGGCGCACCTGGCCAGGGCGGGCAGGGACAAACGCCGAGACCAGGACAGGTCGGGGGAGATGCGCCCCCGCAGCCGGCGCCTGGCGCAGGGCAAGGCGGCGGCGTTGCGGGCGGTGTGATCGGCGTGGCCAGCAAGAGTCGGGAGAAATCGATTCGGGTGTACAACGGACGATCCCGCTATAACGAGTGGCAGTTCCTCGCAACCGAGGCCACCCAACGGCCAGGCGTGGTGCCGGGCGCAGGCCCGGCGACCGGCAAGCCTGGAGTCCCGACGCCGGGCCGACCGGGAGGTCCCGTCCCCCAACCTCGATCCCCGGTACCAGGTCGCCCCTGAAAAGCATCGTTGAGCGGTATCGCTCAGCGCGTCACGGTTTCCCACCCTCGTCGAGTGAGATCGCGCACGATCACGCCAAAGGCCAAACCGGCTCCAATGAAATACGGAACCGATTCGACGATCGAATCCAGAAGCGCGGTGCCAATGCCAAACAGCACGGCGTAGATCATCACGCAGCCCGCCACCCAATCGACGACGAGCGACCCGATGGGCTCGGGCGCGGGCTCTCCGAGCGCCTTCGCCACTCGCGTCCAACCAGGGCCACCGGGACGGACGCGGCGATAGAACCGGGCGAGCGTCTCGTCTGATTCCGGGGCGGTGAGGAACGTCGCGGCAACCCAGCACGCGCTCGTCCAGGCCACGAGATAGAACAGCGACTGCGGGAACATGAGCGACGTATTGAGTCTTATGAACGCAAACCCCGCAGCCGCGCCGACGAGGGCCGCGATCTCCGACCAGGCGTTGATGCGCCACCAGTACCAGCGAAGGATGAGCACCGATCCAATTCCCGCACCCGACTCGAGCACGAACTCCCACGCCTGACGGACGCTCTCGAGATAGAAGGTCAACGCCGCCGCGGCGAGCATCACGAGGATGGTTGCCGAGCGCGCGGCCCACACATAGTGACGCTCGGAGGCCGCCGTCACGACGAAGCGGCGATAGAAGTCGTTGATGAGATACGACGTGCCCCAATTGAGCTGCGTCGAAATCGTGGACATGTAGGCGGCAAAGAATGCCGCAAGCAGGAGTCCGCGCCAGCCCTCGGGCAGGTGGTCCTTCATCACCAGCACGTACCCGGCTTCCTTGTCCGCCAGATCCGGATAGAGCACGATCGACACCAGACCGACGAGAATCCAGGGCCACGGGCGCAGGCAGTAGTGCGCGATGGCGAACCAGAGCGTGGCCAGGAGGGAATCGCGTTCGGTTCTGGCCGACATGATGCGCTGCGCGACATAACCGCCGCCGCCAGGTTCGGTACCCGGGTACCAGCTGGCCCACCACTGCACACCGATGTAGGCCAGGAACGCGGAGAGCGGCAGCGAGACGGCCGTGCCGATCGCGGCATCGGAGAATGTTGGGACGAACTCGAAGGTGCTGGCGGGGAGGCGCTCCCGGAGTCCCGCGATGCCGCCGATTTCCGGCAGGCGCACGGCGAACCACGCCAGCGCAATGGTTCCGCTCATGGCCAGCGCGAACTGAAAGAAGTCGGTGACGACGACCCCCCAGAGGCCGGACAGCGCCGAATAGACCCCGGTGACGGCCAGGCTCACCAGCACGGCCGACAGGCGTGTCCAGCCCAGTGTGCCGGCGAGGATCTTGGCCATGGCGAGGTTGACCCACCCGATGATCAAGCAGTTGATCGGGATGCCCAGGTAGAGCGCGCGAAAGCCGCGCAGGAGGGCTGCGGGCCGGCCGCTGTAGCGGATTTCGGCGAACTCGACGTCGGTGAGGATGCCGGCTCGTCGCCACAGCCTCGCGAAGAAGAACACCGTGAGCATCGTGCCGAAGCCAGACGTCCACCAGATCCAGTTGCCGGCGATGCCATCTCGCGCGACCAGCCCCGCGACGGCCAGTGGCGTGTCGGCCGCGAAGGTGGTAGCAACCATGGAAGTGCCGGCCAGCCACCAGGGGAGATTGCGCCCTGACAGGAAGTACTCGCCGACGTTCTCGCCGGCACGACGGGTGTAGTAGATCCCAATCCCGAGCGAGGCCGCGAAGTAGGCCACCAAGATGATCCAGTCGAGAGGCGTCAGCACGAACACGAAAGGCTCCTCAGAGTTCCGCGATCACCGAATCGTGAATCGCGCGGCGTACATCCTGAATGGCTTCGTTGGCTCGCGACGGATGCACCCGATTGGTCAGCAGCACGACGTAGAGGTCCATCTGCGGATCAATCCAGAGCGAGGTGCCCGTAAAGCCCGTATGACCGAAGGCGGCGGACGACATGCGAGTGCCGCACGACGAGGACGGCCGCATCGTGTCCCATGCCAGTGCCCGCGAGCTGCCCGGGACGGCGGACCTTGTCGTGAACTCGCGGAGCGTGTCGGCCCGCGCCAGCCCACGTTCGATCGAAACAGTGCCCGCGAGCGCCCCCAGGACGGCGCGCGCAAACTGACCAACCGCTGACGCCGTTCCAAAGAGCCCGGCATGGCCTGCCGCTCCCCCCAGCGCCCACGCGTTCTCGTCGTGCACTTCACCGACGAGGAGCCGGCCACGCCAGCGATCCACCTCGGTGGGAGCGAGGCGATTGGCGAGAACGGTCGGCGGCTTGAAGAGGAGCACATCCGTCGCTCCGAGAAAACGAGAAGTCAGCGGGCCGAACTGATCCGCGAGCGATGACCCTCCGCAGTCTTCGATCGCGAACCCGAGAAGCATGAATCCGAGGTCGCTGTAGATGGCGCGGGTGCGCGGCGGAGCCTCGAGAGGCAGTTGGCAGATGGCCCGCTCGATGTCGGGGCGCCCCCGATGGTCCCGGAAAAGCGGCAGCCAGCTCGTGATGCCGGCCGAGTGCGACAGAAGATCCCTGAATGTCACGCTCGCTCGGTCCTGGCCGGTCCAGTCCTCGAGCCAACGCGAGACACGGTCGTCGAGTGCGATGCGACCAGCCTCGACGAGTTGCATGAACAGGCTGGCCGTCGCGATCACCTTCGTGAGTGAGGCGAGGTCGTAGATGGTGTCTTCGGCGACCGCCGGAGCGTCTGCCTCGTAGCTGAGCGCCCCGAACGGCTCGCGCCAGATCGCGCCGTCGTGTCTCCCGACTTCGACAATTGCGCCGGGGAAGGCTCGCGCGCTCACGGCGGCCCTCAGTTGCCGGCGGGTTTCGTTGAAGCGCGGCATGGCTACGGCGCTCGACCGATCGGCGCGCGGGTTGGGCTGGCCAGTGACAGCATCACACTGGCCAGGCAGGTTGTCGAGGCGCCGATCGCGACATACCAGGTCCAGGCCACCGACGTGCCAGCCCACACGAAAACCATGACCACCAGCCCCGTGAGCATTCCGGCAAACGCAGATCGCTCATCGATCGACGGGACGAGCGTGCCGAGCAGAAACACACCCAACACCGATCCGGAGGCAAAAGAGAGCACCGCGAGCCCGGCGTCGAGCACGGAGCGATCCATCCCCCGAGCGGCGAGCGCTACGCCAATCTGCACCACGCCCCAACCAAACGTGGCCACGCGCGAGGCTTTGAGTAGATTGCGCTCGTCCGCGCGGCTTCCCATGCGCGGCCGATAGAAGTCGTTGACCGTGGTCGCCGCCATGGCGTTCAGCGATGGTGACAGCGCGGCCGCCACGATGGCGGCCACGATGAAGCCGGCGCTGCCGTGACTGAGCGAGGACACGACGAAGGTCGGCAGCACTTCGTCGGGGCGTGCCCACACGCGCGGCGGCGGGACGTGTTGATAGTAGACGAACAGCATCACGCCGATGACCAGGAACAACACCATCTGCGCGCACACCAGCACGCCGCTCAATATCACGCCGGCGGCCGCCTGACGCGCCGATCTCGCCGCCAGGAAGCGTTGAACGAGGAACTGGTCGGTTCCGTGCGTGGCCAGTGTCAGGGCCACGCCACCAATGAGCCCCGTCCACAACGTGTAGACTGCCGCGGGGTCGAACGACGGGTCGAACACACGGAATTTGTCCGCTGCCTCTCCGACCCTCACGACTTCCGCCCAGCCTCCCGGTATGGCCTCGAGCAATGAGACGAACACCAGCGCGGCGCCCGCCGCGTAGACGAACATCTGCACGACGTCGGTCCAGATCACCGCAGACACGCCGCCACGGACCGTGTAGATCACCATCGCGCTGCCGAGGATCAGAATCGCCCACGTGTCCGGCACACCTGTGACGATGGCAATCACGAGCGCCGTCGCAAAGAGGCGGATGCCATCGGCCAGCGACCGCGTCACCAGAAAGAGCCCTGCGGCCAGCGTCTTCACGCGGGTGCCGAAACGACGCTGCAGAAGCTCGTACGACGTGACGAGATCGCCGGCAAAATACGCCGGCACGAACAGCACGGCGACCAGCAGGCGGCCGACGATGTAGCCCAGCACGAGCTGGAGGAAACGCATGTCGCCCGCGAACGACGCGGCCGGCACACCGATGAACGTCAGTGTGCTCGTCTCGGTTGCCACGATCGTGAAACATACCGCCCACCAGGGGATCGAGCGGTCGGTCAGGAAGTAGTCCCGGGTGGTCTTCTGAAATCGCGCGAAGTACGAGCCGAACGCCGTGATGGCGACGAGATACGCGGCGAGAATCAGGTAGTCGAACCAGGTGAGCGCCACGGCAGGGCGCCTCGGTCGGCGTCGTAGTGATGGCGGCTCATTGGCCGAATGCGGCGCGCGCGACCTCGGTCAGATACTGCGCGCCGTTGGGCGGGCTCGTCAGGCTGTCGTAGGAGAAGAGAATCACGCCGTCGACACCGAGGCGACGTGCCATCAGAATGTTCTCGACCGTCTGGGCGGACGAGAGACGGTAGGCCCCGATGCCAGCCCACACGGGTCGCAGTCCGGCCAGCCGCCGCACCGCTTCGAGCTGGACGGCGAACGTCGTCTGATCCTGTGTGTACGCCATCGGGCAGAGGACGTCGACCAAACCATTCTCGGCCCACGACCGCCAGTCCTGAAGCCGCCTCGTGGCAGCCTCGTCCGGGTCGGGCCACAGCGCCGCGCTCAGAATCGCGTCAGGGCGTTGGCGCTTGACCGCCGTTCGAATCCGCATGACCATCGCGTTCAGCCGCGACAGCCGGAAGTCGCGCCACCTTGCCGGGAACATGTCTGCGTAGGTCGTCGCATCCAGTTGAAGCTCGCGGTCCAGGCGCCGACGCTCGCTCTCCTCGAGCTGTGGGGCGACCTCTTCACGAAACGCGGCCAGCGCGGCGGGGCTGTAGTCGAACTCGGCGCTGGGGTAGCGCGCGTAGTCGAGATGAATTCCGTCGATCGGATAGTTCGCCAGCAGTTCCGAGATGATCGCGACGACGTGATTCGAGGACTCGGGAGGAATCGGCGAGGCGTAGAGACCTTCGATCTCCGACGCCTGGGCGCGCGTCCAGCGCGCGAGTCGACCGACGTACTCCGGGCTCCCGGCGGGGATGGTCGCGAAGTCGTCGGCGAGCGATCGCGGCACCATCAACCAATCGGGATGCCGATAAATCAGATGGTCGCGTGCCGCCGGCAGCTCCGCAGCACTGGACACGAGATTCGTGTTCACCCAGGCGTGGACACGGAGCCCGGAGTCGTGAGCCATGGCGACCACGTCGCGCAGCGGATCGAAGTCCGGGGCCTGCGCGCGGAGCGACGCCGCCCGCGGCTCGAGCGTGCTGCGGTAGTAAGCGTCGCCGCGCCCGCGCACCTGCACGAGCAGCGTATTGAAGCCGCTCGCCCGCGCCGCCGCCACCATGCCGGCGATGCGCACGCGGCTGTCGAGACTGGCGCGAAGCACCCAGAGCGCGCGAATCTCCTCAGGAGGCGCGGCAGCGAGTTGTAATGGTCTGACAGCAAGGAGGGAGGCGCCGAACCCCGCGACTCCAGCGAGGAGTACGGCGACGAGACCCGCACGCAACGAGGCAACCCTGGCACGCGATCGGAAGACGGCGCTACGAAACACGAATCCCGCAATGTAGCAGCCGGTACGACGGGGTGTCAACGCGCATTGGAGAGGGAACCGATATGCACGTGCTCGGCATAGACGCGGGCGGCACCCGCACCGTGTGTCTGCTGGCCGACGAGCAAGGAACGATTCTGTCCGAAGCGGTCGGTGGTCCTGCCAATCTGCAGGCGGCAGGCGAGCTCGAGGTCGAAAAAGTGCTGCATGCCGTGATGCGGCAGTCGCTCCAGGAACGCCAGCTTCCGGCGGCGATCTGCCTGGGCATGGCCGGGGTCGATCGACCGCAGGATGTCGACGTCGTGCGCGGCATCATGCAGCGCATTGGCTCGAAAGCCCGCGTGCTGATCGTCAACGATGCCTTGATTGCGCTCGTGGCCGGGATCGGTGATGCACCGGGCGTGGTCATTGTGGCCGGCACCGGCTCGATTGCCTACGGCCGTAACGGCGGCGACGAATCGGCCCGCGCCGGGGGCTGGGGTCACGTGTTGGGCGACGAGGGCAGTGGATACTGGGTGGGCCGCCTGGCGCTGCGCGCGGTATTGCGCCAGGCCGAAGGACGGGGACGTCCGACCCGGCTCACCTCGCGGCTTCTGCAACGATATCGGCTGCAAGAGGCCCAGGATCTCGTGCACGAGATCTACTATCGGAGCCCGCACCCGTCAACCATCGCGGCGCTCTCCGCCGAAGTGCAAGGAGCGGCCGACGAGGGAGATGAGATTGCGCTCGGCATTCTCGACAGCGGCGCTCGTGAACTGGCCGCCTCGGGCGTCTCGGTCGCCCGGCGCCTCGATCTCACGGCACACGACTTCGACGTCGTGCTCGCTGGCGGGATCATGCGGAACGTTCCGCGGCTCGCTGACGGCGTCGGAGATCGACTGAGGGAGATCATTCCAAGCGTGCGCGTCAGCGTCCTCGATCGAGAGCCAGCGGTAGGGGCCGTCCGCCTCGCGCTGGCGCATGCCAGCGGGCGTGCCGTCATCCCGACCTACCTCGTGTAGGCGCCGAGGAGGCCCGGCATCCGGGCGGAGGAGATCAGCTCAATTTCAGAAGTTCCCGCAGGCGGGGCTCCGCGTCTTCACCGATAGCCTGGCGGACAGAATCCTGCGCCTTGCGAATGCGCGCGAGCGCCCTGACATAGGTGAGACCGGTCTTCTCCATCACGATCGCCACCTTGACGTTCCAGTGAGCCCTCTTCAACAGCTTGTCTGCATCGTCGTAGTCCAGACCCGTGACGATCATGATGATCCGGCGCGCACGGTCGCGCAATTTTTCGGACCCGGTTTGTACGTCGACCATCAGATTGCCGTAGGTCTTGCCGATACGAACCATGGCCCCTGTGGTCAGCATGTTCAGCACCATCTTTGTTGCGGTGCCGGCCTTGAGACGGGTCGACCCGGCGATGATTTCCGGTCCGACTGACAGGGCGATGGTGAGATCGACGTAGGTCTGCAGCTCTGTGTGCGGATCGCAGGTGACGAAGATGATCTTGGCCCCGCCCTTGCGCGCCCGCGTGAGGCCACCACGGACGAACTGTGTCATGCCGCTGGCCGAGACGCCAATCACGACGTCTTTTCGGGTGGGGCGAACCCGGGCCATCGATCGAGCCCCCTCTTCGTAGTTGTCCTCAACCCCCTCGCGAGCGTGCAGCAGCGCCTCCTGCCCGCCGGCGATGACCGCGAGCACCATGTCTTCGCTCGTGCCGAACGTCGGTGGCATTTCGGCCGATTCGAGCACGCCGAGGCGTCCGCTGGTACCCGCCCCGACGAAGACGACACGACCCCCCTTGCGCAGAGCCTGGGCGAGCAAATCGGCCGCCAGGGCGATGCGGACCTTCTCGCGCTGCACGGCGGCGAGGACCTTGCGATCCTCGCTGATCATGAGGTCGATGATGTCCGCGGTCGAGGCCCGATCGATGGCCAGGCTATCCGGATTGATGGCCTCGGTCGGAAGCGACTGCCATTTCGAGACTGGCATGATCGTTTGGGAAACGAGCGACCGCCGATGCTACCCGCGTGTCCGGCGTGTGTCAATCGACGCTGAGATTGGCGCGGCGAACGTCGCGCCGCGCCCACCCCGGCCGTTGACCGGCGGGCCGCGTGGCATAGGATTGTTGCGTGGAGCTCGTGGACCTTTATCTGGATCACCTACGGGTCGAACGGCGTCTGGCCGCGCATACGCTCGAGAGTTATGCCCGCGACTTGAACCAGCTTGCCCGATTTGCCGAGATCGGCGGCTCGCAGATCGAACGGCTGGACCGCAGCGATCTCGACGCCTTCGTGCGACACCTGATGCAGTCGGGGTTGTCGCCCCGGTCGGTCAGCCGGACCGTGGCGGCCGTTCGTGGCCTCTACCGTTTTCTCGCTCTCGATCGCCGCGTCGAAGACAACCCAGCCGACCAGCTGCGGGGACCGCGTGCCTGGCCACCGCTGCCGAAATGCCTGTCCGTCGAGGAGGTCGATCGCCTCATCGCACAACCCGACACGTCAACGGCGCTGGGCGTGCGCGACCGTGCGCTCATCGAGCTTCTCTATGCAACCGGCATGCGCGTCTCCGAGTTGCTGTCGCTCCGGCCGGCCGACGTGAACCTCGAAGGACGTTATCTGACGTGCACGGGCAAGGGATCAAAGGAGCGGCTCGTGCCAATCGGCGATGCGGCTGCGGAATGGGTTGCCCGCTACACGCGGCAGTCGCGTCCCGCGTTGCTTCACGGTCGCACGTCGAAGCGGCTGTTCGTCAACGCCCGCGGGGGGTCATTGAGCCGTGTGGGATTCTGGAAAATTCTCAAGGCGCACGGCCGCGCGGCCGGGCTCGGGCGCGGGCTGAGCCCTCACGTACTGCGGCACTCCTTCGCTACGCATCTGCTGGAGCGGGGAGCTGACCTGCGCGCGATTCAAACCATGCTGGGGCACGCCGACCTGTCGACAACCCAAATCTATACGCACATTCTCGAGGCCCGGATGCGCGCTGTCTACGACCGTTTCCACCCGAGACGCTGAGAATCGGCGGCTGAAGCTGTGCTATAGTTAGCGGATCGCGCTGAAGACGATATCCGTTCCTGCGGGCAGCATTGTCCGCGCCGTGCGGATCAGGACGCGAGAATCCCGACAAGGAGCTTCCGAGCAATGAGCCGTAGCGGCCCGCATCTGTTTACATCAGAATCCGTCACGGAAGGCCACCCCGACAAGATCGCCGACCAGATTTCCGACTCCATTCTCGACGCCATCCTGGCGCAAGACCCGATGGGCCGCGTGGCGTGTGAAACGCTGGTCACCACGGGACTCGCCATCGTGGCAGGCGAGATCACGACGAACTGCTACGTTGATTTTCCGAAGGTCATCCGCGAAACGATTCGCGACGTGGGCTACACGCGCGCCAAGTTCGGATTCGATTCCGAGACCTGCGCGGTCATCTCGTCCATCCACGAGCAGTCCGGTGACATTGCCATGGGCGTGGACACCGGGGGCGCCGGCGATCAGGGCTTGATGTTCGGCTACGCGTGCACCGAGACCGAAGAGCTGATGCCGCTGCCGATCATGCTCGCCCACAAGCTGTGCCGCGGACTGTCCTGCGCGCGGCGCGATGGTGTGCTGGATTACCTGCGGCCTGATGGCAAATCGCAGGTCACCGTGGAGTACGACGGGCGGAGGCCCGTTCGTGTGGACACGGTGGTGCTGTCCACGCAGCATAGTGCCGACGTGAGTTCCGAGACGCTGCACCACGATCTCACCGAGAAGATCATCAAGCGCGTCGTGCCCGCCGAGATGTTGAGTGAACAGACGAAGATCTTCATCAACCCGACCGGCCGCTTCGTGGTCGGCGGGCCTCACGGTGATGCCGGCGTGACGGGCCGCAAGATTATCGTGGACACCTACGGCGGCGCGGCGCCGCATGGCGGGGGAGCTTTCTCGGGCAAAGATCCGACGAAGGTCGATCGGTCGGCGTGTTATATGGCCAGGTACATCGCCAAGAACTGCGTGGCAGCCGGGCTCGCCGAGCGCTGTCTCGTGCAGCTGGCCTATGCCATCGGCGTGGCCGATCCGGTGTCGGTCCTGGTCGACACCGACGGCACGAACCGTATTCCCGAATCGACGATCGACGACCTGATTCGCGCGCACTTCAACATGACACCGCGCGGCATCATCAAGGAATTGGACCTGCGCCGGCCGATCTATCGCAAGACGGCTGCTTTCGGACATTTCGGGCGAACCGAGCCCGAGTTCACGTGGGAGCGGACCGACAAGGCCGCCGCGTTGCGCGCCGACGCGGGCCTCTGAGCGGTGACGGCGAGCGGAGGGCCGCAACCGTTCTCGTCGTAACCGCACCCAACGGGTCCATCAGGGCCGATTCGTGCCCATGCGCGGCGCCGCAGTAGTCGGAGCGATCGGTGCGCTGGCAGTCGGCGGGCTGCTTGCCGCCACGATCTTGACCCTGCCACCCGCGCCTCGCCGGCTGGCGGTGTCGAGAGGGGTCCCTCTCTCGACGAGCTTTGCCGGCGCCTACCACGTTCACTCCAATCGATCCGACGGAACCGGTGCGGTCGACGCGATTGCGCGTGCAGCGGCGGCGGCTAGACTTCAGTTCGTCATCCTGACCGATCACAGCGACGGCATACGCCCGCCCGACGCGCCGCAGTACCGCCACGGCGTGCTGCTAATCGACGCCTTGGAGGTCAGCACGGCCGGGGGGCACTACGTGGCGCTCGACATGCCCGCGGCGCCTTACCGCCTAGCTGGCGCGCCCCTTGACGTTGCGGAAGACGTTGCCCGACTCGGCGGCTTCGGCATCGTCGCCCACCCCGCGTCGCTCAAGAACGAACTTCGGTGGCAGGCGTGGAATGCACCCATCGACGGCCTCGAGTGGCTCAATGCCGACAGCGAATGGCGTGACGAGCCCCGACGCGCAATTTTGTGGGCGCTCTGGCACTACCCGTTTCGAGCCGCCGGAGCCATCGCCTCAGTGCTCGATCGTCCGACGGCCGTTTTCGAGGAATGGGACAGATTGACGGCGCGCCGGCGAGTGGTCGGTCTGGCGGCGGTCGATGCGCACGCCAGTCTCGGCTGGCTGGGCGATCGCGCCACTCATGAGAGCACCGGCTCCCGACTGCTGGCCGTGCCATCCTACGAGGCGGCATTTCGCACGTTCTCGATACGGGTCCGACTGGCTTCGGCCACGAACGGCGACGCACAGCACGACGCGCGCCTCCTCTTGACGGCGATCCGCCAGGGGCACCTCTATAGCGTCATTGATGCCGTCGCCCCGTCCGGGCAGTTTGACTTTCGCGCCGAGAGCGGCGACCAACGCGCGGACATGGGCGATCAACTCATTGCTGACGGTCCGATCCGTCTCAGGGTCAGCACAGACGTTCCGGCGGGTGGTCGGATCGTGCTGTTTCAGGACGGGCGCATCGTGAAGACGAGCGGGCAGGGGAGCCTCGCTCACGAAGCCAGCAGGCCGGCGACCTTCCGTGTCGAGGCGCGCGTCCCTGGCGCGCCCGGCGAGCCACCGGTGCCCTGGATCGTGTCGAACCCGATCTACGCCGTGTCACCGACCGAGGCACTCGCACCGTCGGCAGGCGAGGAAACCAGGACGCAGAGGCCGAGCAGGCGGTTGCGGCTGGGAGCTGCGACGAGCGAACACGATCCATCGTCATCGTCGAGATTACGCGCGAAACCGTAGAGGGCACCGAGCGACTCACGATCCGGTATCAGCTCGGCAGTGGAGTGCGCCGCAATCAGTACGTGGCGCTCGTCATACCGGTTCGGCGGATTGCGAGCTTCAATCGTCTCTCGTTCACCGCCCGCGCCGATCGACCTCAGCGGGTCTCTGTGCAGGTTCGCGGCGAAACGGGCGAGCGATGGCAGCATTCGGTATATCTGGACACGAGCGGCCGGCGCCATCACCGTCGACTACGATCAGCTGGTTCATACCGTCGACCGTGACCAGAACGGGTCGGCCTCCGATGGATCAGATACGAGCGCTTGCTGTTCGTGCTCGATACCGTGAACAGCGTGCCTGGCGCCTCGGGAACCGTGACGATCGAGGATTTGCGTTATGTGCGCTGATGCGCGAATGGCAGGGTTGACCCGTTACGTGCGGACCGTGAGCAGCAGGTAGGCAGCCACCGCTCCGAAAATCACGTTCGGAGCCCACGCCGCGAGCGCCGCGGGCATCAGCCCGCCGCTACCGAGCGCCGCAAAAAGGCTTATTGTGGTCCAGTAGGTGATCGCCAGGACAATTCCGATCCCCACACCGTACATGGCGCCTCGTCGCCCGGTGGTGACGGCAAACGGCACGGCGATGAGCGTCATGATCAGCGTGACACACGGGAAGGCCAGCTTGCGCTGCAGTGCCACCATGTAAGGTGTGACGTTGAAGCCGCTGGCCTCGAGTTCCTGGACGTAGCCGCTCAGCTGCGAGTAGCTCATACGGTCGGCATCGGGCTGCTCCGTGATGAAATACTCCGGCGGCTCGAGCTCGAGTGCGCGTCGGCGGAACTGCTGAAACCCGCGAACCGGGTCCTTCGTTCGACCCATCGTGTACGTCCATCCTCGTTCGCCCTGCCACGTCGGCTCCGTGTCCGATGACGGCACGGGCACGGCTGGCAAAGGAGCGTCGCGCCAGATCGCCCGACTTGGCGTCGAACTCGTAGACGGACACGTGGTTCAGCTCCTTCTTCTGCCGGTCGTAGAAGAGGTAATGAAAGATGTCGCCGCTTTTCGCCACGATCCACCGGCGATTGAGCATGTCGAACGTCCGTGGCGGGCGGCCGCGGATGACGGCATTGATCACCTCGGCTCGCCGATTGGAGTAGGCCAGCACCTGTTCCTCGAGAAAGAAAAGAACCCCGCTGGCCATCGCCGCGAGCAGCATCAGCGGCAGCGCGACTCGATAGAGGCTGATCCCGCAGGCCTTCATGACGATGAGTTCGCTGTCTTTGGTGAGCGCGCCGATGGTGACGAGCCCGCCAATCAGCACCGCCATCGGAATGATGTAGTAGACGAACTGCGGTGTGGAGAACCAGAGAAACGAAAAGATCGACGTGACGCTGGCCTGTCCCTTGAACAGTTTCTCTGACAGATCGATGAACGATGAGATGTAGAAGAGGCCCAGCAGCGCCACACCGCTCAACGTGATGATGCGGACCGAGCGTGCGGCCACATAGCGATCCAGAATGCTGGGGCGGGGCAGTGCGATATGCGGCACGCGGATGACCAGGACCACGCGCTTCGCCGGCGCCGCGCTCACCTCGACCGCGCTGGCTGGATGTGGTTGTCGGCGCCAGAACGGCAACGGGATGCGCAGTGAGCGGTCGTTGCCCATTCCGCCCCGAGCCATCATCCACACGCCGACGATGCCCAGCAGCACGTCGGCGATCCACATGGCGGACCATCCGGGAATCATCGCGCCCTTTGCCAGCGCGCGCGCCGTGTACATGATGATGTAGTAGACGAAGATCACGCCGATGCCGAGTACGAAGCTGGCCAGCTTCCCGTCGCGTCGATTGCTGACGCCAAGTGCGAGCCCGATCAGGCCGAACACCAGGCACGCCACCGGAAGGGAGAATTTCTGGTGGATCGCGATGACCTGATTGTGCGTGCGTTCACCCTGGGCCTCGAGCTCCATGATGCGGCCCCGGAGCTCGGCGATCGTCATTTCCTGATCGCCCTTGAGCAGGCCGCCACGCGGAAAAACGCTGTCAGGGTTCACCGAAAGCAAAAGAGTCTCGAACCGGCTGATCTCGTATTTGTCCGGTTGCTTCACGCCCACCTTGTGGCTGGTGCCGTCCTGGAGCGCGAGTTGCACGGTCCGATTTGTGCGATCCAGCAGGACGTTGCCGCGCTTCGCAATGTAGGTGACGGGATTCTCGGGATCCGACGTGTCGGCGACGAAGACATCGCGCCAACCTGTGCCCTCGGATTCGCGCACATACAGGACAATGTTCGGGAAATCTTCGAAGAACACGCGCGGCTTGATCTCGGTCTCGGCTCGCGTGCCGACAATGTTGAAGGCGATCTCCCGGAAGGCTTGATTCGCCGCGGGGACCAGCACGATCATGGTGTAGAGCGTGGCGGCCGTCGCCGCCATGGCGAGCACCCCCACCGGCACCAGGAGGCGACGCAGGCTGACCCCGCAGGCCTGGAGAGCGACGGCTTCTCGGTCCGCCGAGAGCCTCCCCAGCGCAATCAGCAGCCCCACCAGAAACGCCATCGGAATCGTGATGCCGAGCGCCTGTGGAATCAGCGTCAGCAGCACCTGGCCGACGACTCCCCAGGACATCCCCTTCGCAATCAGCCGTTCGCCCTGAGAGATGATGGGGGGCAGCTCGAGGATGAACGTGAACACGAGTAGCCCGATGATGAATGGGGGGAGGATCTCCCGGATGATGTAGCGGTCGATGATGCGCAGCATGGGAAGCGAGGGCGCCCTTACCTGAACATAGCACAATGACCAAAGTCGCCATTCTCTGGCACATGCACCAGCCCTACTACGAGGATCTCGCGACCGGTGAGCACGTCTTGCCGTGGGTCCGCCTGCATGCCCTCAAGGACTACTACGGGATGGTGACGCTCCTCGACGAATTTCCACGGGTCAAACTCACCTTCAATCTGGTTCCGTCGCTGCTCCTTCAACTGGAAGCCTTCGCGGCTGGCCGCGCGTGGGATCGCCATCTGGAGCTCGGGCTCAAACCGGCCGCCGAGCTGACCAGCGAAGAGCGCGGTTTCATCGTCGACAACTTCTTTCACGCGCAGCCCGACCCGCATGATCGGCCCGTTTCCGCGATATCGGGACCTGTTCGAGAAGCGGCGGGGGAGTGGCAACCCGCGGCGGGACGAGGGGGAGGCGTTCTCCGTTGCGGACCTGAGGGATCTGCAAGTGTGGCAGAAACTCGCGTGGATTGACGCGTCGTACCTCGCGAGCGATCCGCGTTGCCGCGCTCTGATCGAGAGGGGCGAGGACTTCACCGAAGAGGACAAGGCGCTGCTCCGCGGCGTGGAGCTGGAGATTCTGAATCGTGTCATTCCCGCCTACCGCGAGGCGGCGGACTCGGGGGCAGGTCGAACTGTCGACATCGCCGTTCTATCATCCGATCCTGCCCTTGCTCTGCGACACCGACGTTTACCTGCGCACGCACCCGCATACACGGATGCCCCGCCAGCGTTTTCGGCGACCCGACGACGCACGCGAGCAGCTTGTCCGCGCAATTGCCTATCACGAGCGACTGTTTGGCCAGCGCACCTCGAGGCGTGTGGCCCTCGGAAGGCTCCGTCTCCGACGAGACGGTGGCCCTCGTCTCGGCAACCGGATTCCAGTGGATGGCCACGGACGAGCTGATTCTGGCGCGAACGCTCGAAACGCACGTGGACCCGCGACGTCGCCGGGCACCTGGACCGGCCTGAACTGTTGTATCGGCCTTATCGGGTGGAGGTGGGCAACGCGCAAGTGGCGTGCCTGTTCCGGGACCATAGCCTTTCCGATCTGATCGGCTTCACATACTCGGGCTGGGATCCCGACGCGGCCGCGAGCGATTTCGTCCAGCGGCTCCGCGAGGCCGGACGACGCTTCGCGCTGCGAACCAACGGCGGCGAAGCCATTGTCCCAATCATCCTGGACGGTGAGAACGCCTGGGAGCACTATGCGGAGAGTGGGCGTCCGTTTCTGCGGGCACTCTACAGGTTGCTCTCGGACGATCCCGAGCTCGAGACGGTCACGATGAGTGAGGCGTGCGCCCGTGTCGAGAGCACCGTGCCCGGCTTGTTTCCCGGCTCGTGGATCGACGGGAATTTCTACGTGTGGATTGGCCATCCCGACGATCACCGGGCGTGGGGACAGCTGGCCGAGGCCCGGGCGCTTCTCGACACGGTTTCGAGCGGGGAGGCGTCACGGCAGCAAGCCACGGAAGAGCTATTGATCGCTGAGGGCAGCGACTGGTTCTGGTGGTACGGCGACGATCATTCCTCCGAGCACGACTTGATGTTCGACGACTTGTTCCGCCGTCATTTGAGGAACGTCTACCGCGCCCTGGACCAACCCGTTCCCGACGAGCTCTTCGTGACCAACATCACGACCGCCGGCGCACGCGCCGTCCTGGAGCGCCCCCTCGGCCCTGATCGCTCCCACCATCGAGGGTCTGGACACGAGCTACTTCGAGTGGCTGGGCGCCGGCGTCCTGGAGCCTGTGTTGACGGCCGGAACGATGCACCAGGCGACCGAGGGTGCCCGGCCGATGCTGCGCGCCGTGCATTACGGATTCGACCTGACCACCCTCTACCTTCGCATCGACTTCTGGCAGGCTGCCCGCGACGTGCTAGACGGTGGGCGCGCGGTGGTCGTGAAGTGGCTCAGGCCGGCCGGCCACAGCCTCCTCGTCCGAAGGCCGGGGAAAGCTCGAGCGCCCGACTCGCCGTGAATTCAGGCGGAACAGCTCGGCCTGCGCCGGTGTGAGGGTGGCTGTTGACGACATTGTCGAGCTCGCCGTGCCCTTTTCGCTGCTGGGTCTCCAGCACGGTCAGACGCTGGCGTTCTTCGTCGTCCTGAGCGACGAGGGTCGAGGCGACTCTGGAGCAGCATCCCGCATTCCGCCCGATCGAGCTCGAAGTTCCGGGGGAAGAGTTCGACAGCCTGCACTGGACGCCCTGAAGGGGCGAACCCAACCGCGAAGCCAAACCGGGCGAGAACCGGCGTAACCGCGCGAATTCGGGCGTCCGGCGCTAGAGTCTGATAATCAGTGTTATGTTAACCTACGCGATGCGCCCAGGCCCCATTTTGAGCCGGATTTCCGCCCTGAGTCCCAGCTCCCAGCGCTGCCCCTGCTCTCGACGCGGTTCACCCGTGACCTGGTCCTTCCGGCCGGCGCACGAGACCGCCGGGACTACGATCGACTGGCTGTACGATTCGGGCCCAGCCGTCGCCCACGATGAACTGCCTTCCCGACCGGGCCGAGAGGCGTCCCGGTGTTGTCGTGGCGGAGGCGTGTTTCGACGCTGCCGCCGACCTTGCCCGGTCCGGCATCGCGCCAGTCATGTGGCTCTGGCATGCCGCGGCCGCTGCTCGCGTGCCGCGCAGGCGGCCTCGGCAGACCGGCCTTGGCTCGGGCCTTGACATGGCCCTAGTCGGCCGTGCCCGCGCGGGCGTCCGTTTCGCGCCCGGTCCACGAGGGCCGGACGCTACAGTCGTGGAGCCCGGCGGGTGCGCGGCAAGGCACCGGGGGCCGGCGTCTCAGGCGTGTCGGAGCTCTTCGAGGATTCTCTCGAGCGCCGCGATAATCTCGCTCCGCTCGACTTTGCCCTTGGTGAAACTCATACGGAGGCTGAACGCCTTGTTCTCGGGGCGAAACCGAAACGTAAAGGCCTTGGGTCGGCCCGGCTTCGGTTTCTGGGTTTCGCGGCGGATCTCTTCGCGCGTGGCGCCACCCTGACGGGCAATCTTTTCGATCAGGGCCGTCATTTTCTGCGGGCTTCCTTGTCTAACTATCTGCAAAAGCAGTGATTTAGAGGAAATGTCGGCCAGCCGACATAGATTCTTGATCTCGTCGGGCATCTGATTGAGGGACAGCGATTCGGTAATCGCCGTACGCGAGCGTCCCAGGCGCTGTGCCAGCATTTCGTGCGTGAAGGCACTGCGGTCTGCCAGCGTGTGAAGGGCCTCAGCCTCCTCGAACGCGGTCAAGTCCTTGCGCTGCAGGTTCTCGATCAGGGCGACTTCGATGACTTCGGTGTCGTCGAGGTCCCGGACGACCACCGGGAGCTCTCGCAGCCCAACCTGAACCGACGCCTGGTAGCGCCGCTCCCCCGCCACAATTTGATACCGGGCGCCTCGCTGCCGGACGACGATCGGCTCGATGATGCCCTTCTCGGCGATGGATGCCATCAACTCCGACATGTCGCCCATGACCTGACGAGGCTGGTTGGGGTTGGGGTCGATTTGGTCGATGGGCACCATCCGCCCGACCGGGGCGCCGGACGCCGCGGTAAGTGCCTCCACGTAGTGGGAGTCGTGACGCATGCGAATCGTTTCCGGCAGGCCTCGCCTAGACACGGTCCATGACCTCCTCGGACAAACTGTAATACTCACTGGCGCCTGTCGAGTCCGGGTGCGAACGAGAAGATAGCCTCCTTGTAGGCCGGGCTCTCCTCCAGGCGCACGCTCTTGGTAATCACGGTCTTGAACACCTTGCCCCCGAACACCTTGTGAATCTGCTCGCGGATGTCCCGACCCAGCGACGTGCGCTTGTCGTGCATCGTGATGACCACACCGAGAATCTGCAGCGAGGGGTTCGGTCTGGCCCGAACCTTCTCGATGGTTTCCAGGAGATCGTCCGTGCCCTCGAGCGCGAAGTATGACGACTGGATCGGAATCAGCAGGTGGGTCGCGGCCACCAGGGCGTTGACGGTCAGGAGGCCCAGTGTCGGCGGGCAGTCGATCACAATCTGGGGATAGTCCGCCCGGATCTGCTCGATCCGATCCTTCAGCCTGAAGTGCGCATCGATCTCCCCCACCAGCTTCGCTTCGAGCTTGGCCAGGGCGATGCGCGCCGGGGCAATCCAGAGATTGGGCGCGGTCGACGGGACGATGACGTCCGACATCACGCAGCTCGGCTCGGAGAGCGCGTCGAACATGCTCCGCACCACGTGGTTCATGTCGAGAAACGAGATCGTGCTGTTGGCCTGCGGATCCAGATCGATGAGGAGCGTGCGCCGCCCGCGAAGGGCCAGGGCCGCCGCCAGATTGATGGCGGTCGTGGTCTTTCCCACTCCGCCTTTTTGGTTGGCGATGGCTACAATCATCTGACCTGGCTGAACAACGCGAACGGAAGGTTGCGGGTATTGTAGGAATCGACCCGCGGTGTGTCAAGGAGGGAACGCTACTATTTGGCCCTGCTTACCTCGGCAATACTACATCTTGTATTTGCCAAGCTCGTCAGGATCGAGGCTCTCCAGCCACTTGTGCAGGCGTTCGGCGTCCGGTTTCTCCGCCGAGAAGTCGATCGTCTTCGCATTCTCGATGACGCTCTCCTCGACGTAAATCGGCACGCGAGCCCGCAACGCCAGGGCGATGGCGTCGCTCGGACGGGCGTCAACGGCCACGGTGTCCCCCTGGAGCGTGACGTAGATGAGCGCGTAGAACGTGTTCTCCTTCAAGTCGGAGACGACGATCTTCTGGACGACACCCCGGAGGTCGTTGATGACGTTCTTCAGGAGATCGTGCGTCATCGGCCGTGGAGTCGCGACGTTCTCGATCTGCAGCGCAATGGCATTGGCTTCGAAGATGCCGACCCAGATCGGGAGGATCTTCTGCCCGTCCTTATCGCGCAGGATGATGATGGGCATGTTCGTCACCGGATCGACCATCAGCCCCTTGATCGTCATCTCAATCTGCATGACGCGCGACCTCGTTTCCCTGCTCCATCGTGGGCGCGGCGGCGGCGGGTGTCAAGCGATCAGGCGACGGCTTCGCCCGACAGGCTGTGAGGGCCGGCCCTTAGCACATGCACCTGAAGCAGTCGGCCAATCCAGTCTGCCCGGCCAGGAAAATTGACGACCGTGTTCCCGGTGGTTCGTCCCGAGACCTCACCGTCTCGTCGCCGGCTGGCCGAATCCACCAGCACCTCGACCGAAGAGCCGACGGCGGCCTCGTGAAGCTCGAGCTGAATCTCGCGCTGGAGCGCCTGAAGAGCCACAATCCGCCGCGTCTTCTCCTGTTCGGGCACGTCGTCCGGGAAGCGGCCGTCGGCAAGTGTCCTGGGCCGCGGAGAGTATTTGAACGAGAACATACTGCCGTAACGGACGCGACGCGTCAGCGACAGGGTCTCTTCGAAGTCGTCGGCGGTCTCGCCTGGAAAGCCCACAATCATGTCGGTTGAGAGCGTCAGGCCGGGTATTGAGTGTCGCAGGCGATCGACAAGGGTCAGATATTCCACGCGCGAGTAGCGCCTGCGCATTCTCTGCAGAACCGCAGAGGAGCCGGACTGAACCGGGAGATGCAGGTGCTTGCACACGGAGCGGAGATCGCGCATCGCCTCGATCAGGGCCTGCGGAACGTGGCGCGGGTGCGGGCTGGCGAACCGGATGCGTCGCACGCCCGGAACCGCATCGACCGCTGCGAGGAGGCCCGCGAAGTCACACCCTGCGTGGTCGGGCGACTGGTAACGGTTCACGATCTGCCCCAGCAAGTGGATTTCAGTTCGCCCTGAATCCACCGCGTGCCGCACTTCCTCGAGAATCTCCGACGTTGGCCGCATGCGCTCGTGTCCTCGCGTATAGGGCACCACGCAGAACGAGCAGAACTCGTTACAGCCTTCGATGATCGTCACCAGGGCCTTGACGGGATCGGCCCTCCGCGCCAGGCCCAGCGGGAACGACACGTCGTCGAGCAGGAGCGAGATCGATGGCGGGGCGGTGAACCTCGCGCGAGCGGTCAATGAGCGCCGGGAGTTCCTTGATTCGCTGCGTCCCCACGATGACCGCCACGTCCGGCGCACGCTTCAGAATCTCGGCGCCTTCCTGCTGCGCCACGCACCCGGCGACGGCGACAAGCGGCCGCTCCCCGCGAGAGTTTGTGAGCAGGCGCAGCTCCCCCAGTCTGGTAAACAGTTTCTCCGTCGGCGTGTTCCCGCACGCTGCATGTGTTGACCACGACGACGTCGGCATCGGCGGCGCAGTCGGTCGGCTCGAACCCTGCCTGTTCGAGCAGACCGGCCATACGCTCCGAGTCGTGAACGTTCATCTGGCATCCGAACGTTTCGATGAGATATTTCTGGGCCATGCTCGCGATTTTCCTACCCTGCGCGTCGCTTTCGCTCTTTCGCTTTCGCCCTTTCGCCTTTCGATTTGTCTTCGCTTGCTGGGCGCGCGTGTTGGGCTCGTGCCGCCTCGATCAGTTCCTGGGCGCTGGTCCGCGCCGCATCCGACCGCCCCGTCACGCCGGCCATGCGGGCGAGCTCTTCGATCCGTGCGGCCTCGGACAGGAGTGCCACTGATGTCAGCGTGCGGCCGTCCGCGACTCGCTTGTCGATGTGGAAATGAGTTGTCGCGTGCGCGGCAAGCTGAGGGAGGTGGGTGATACACAGCACCTGGAAATCCCCGGCCAGACGGCGCAGCCGTGCGCCGACGACATCCGCAACCCGGCCGCCGATGCCCGCATCGACCTCGTCGAAGATCATCGTCGTTCCGCCCTTCCTCGCGGCGACGAGCGTCTTGAGAGCCAGCATGACGCGCGACAGCTCACCGCCTGACGCGGTGCGCGCCAAGGGCCGAAGCTCTTCACCGGGATTCGGAGAGACGTAGAACTCCACGCCATCGGTGCCCCGACTGCTCCACTCGCTCGGACTGTCCGTCAGGTCCGAGAATCGAACCGCAAATCGGGTCCGCTCCATTGCCAGCTCGGCGAGGTTCTGTTCGAGGCCGCGCGAGAAGCCATCCGCGGCGGCCCGGCGAGATCGCCCGAGCTTTTCGCACGCCTCCGTGTAGCGGGTTCGGGCTTCCTGCGCTCGAACCTGGAGGGCCGCGGCCCGTTCTCCCGAATGTCGCAGACCGTCGAGCTCCTGAGCGAGCTCGTGCTGCCGGGCGATCACCTCCTCGAGGCGGGGGCCGTACTTACGCTTCAACCGCTCTATCACTGCCAGGCGCTCGTCAACTTGCTGCAGCCGCGCCGGTGATGCCGCGACATCGCCCGCGTAGGACCTCAAGAGATGCGCGAGCTCCTCGAGGTGAGCCTTGATCGTGTCGCGAGATTCCAGGTGCGGGCGAAAGACCGGATCCAACTCCGCGAGTTCGGCGACTCGCTTCCAGGCCTGCGCCAGAGTTCCCAGCGCGGCCTGGTCGCTTTCGTACACAAGTCCGTACCCTTCGCGGCACAGCCGCTCCACTCTGTCGGCGTTGGCCAGGACCCGGCGCTCGGCGGTGAGCGCATCATCTTCGCCCGCTTTCAGTCCGGCGCGCTCGAGCTCGCCCAGCTGGAATGCGACCAGGTCGATCCGGGCTGCGCGCTCCCGCTCGTCGAGCTCTGTGGTTTCGAGTGCGGCGCGGAGAGCCTGCAGCTCGTCGAACGCGCGTGCAACCGCCTCGCGCTCGGAGTTCAGCTCCGCATACGCATCGAGGAGATCCACATGGCTGCCTGGAACGAGCAGCGCCTGATGCTCGTGCTGTCCGTGAAGTTCGACGAGCGGCAGGATCGCTTCCTTGAGTGCCGCGGCGGAAACCAGCACACCGTTGATGAACGCCCGGCTCCGACCCTGACCGCTCACTTCACGTCGAACGAGCAGCTCGCTGCCGTCGAGTCCGTCGATCGCGGCTTGCACCTGCATTTGATCAGCGCCGGTTCTGACGATGTCCGCCGACGCACGCCCACCGAGGAGAAGCGCAATCGCTTCGACCAGCATCGACTTGCCGGCACCGGTTTCGCCGGTCATGACGTTCAGCCCGGGGCCGAACTCGATCTCGGCGTGCTCGATGACGGCCAGATTCGTGATGCTGAGGAAGCGAAGCATGCGGCGGCGCGGCGGACCCTTCAGACCGCCGGAACTTCCATCCTATCATACGTTTGACAGCGATCGTGGTGCATGCTACGCTTACCGCACCTCGCGCTGTCCCAGCGGCGCACTCATCATGGTGTGGAGGAACGTTTGCGCACGCTTGGCTGCTTCATCCTTGCACTGCAAGTGCAGGGTACGCCCCCGCCCGAGAGCGGCTTTCAGGGCGACATTGTCAGTCTCGTCGCACGATCGACACCAGTCTCCAAGGCCGTTCTGCTCATTCTGATTCTGTTCTCGATCGCCTCCTGGGCGATTATTCTTCACAAGCTGTGGTCGTTCTGGCGTGTCGAACGTCAGACGGCGCGCTTCCTCGAAATTTTTCGCAAGAGCAACAAGTTCTCCGAGGTCCAGGCCGTGTGCCGCTCGCTCGGAGAGAGCCCGCTCGTCGGCATCTTTCAGGCGGGCTACGCCGAGCTCAATACCCAGTTGCGAGCGACGACCGCGGCCGGAACGACGACCACGAACCTCAACGCCACGAGTCCCGGCACCAATCCAGGAACGATGGCCGGACGTCCTACTCTCAAGAGCCTTGCTGCGCTGGATCGTGCACTCATCAGAGCGGCCGGCGTCGAAGTGAACAAACTCGAGCGGCGGGTGTCGTTTCTCGCCACGACCGCGAGCATCACGCCGTTCATCGGGTTGTTTGGCACCGTCTGGGGAATCATGGGCGCGTTTCAGGGAATCGCCGGTACGGGCTCGACCAATCTGAGCGTGGTGGCGCCGGGCATCGCCGAGGCGCTGATTGCCACGGCGGCAGGCTTGTTCGCCGCGATTCCCGCCGTGTACTTCTATAACGACATCACGAACCGCGTGAAGCTGTCCGCGTCCGAGATGGACGACTTCTCGCTCGAGTTCCTGAACATCGCCGAGCGAAATTTCACGTAGCCAGGATCGACGACCGTCAAGCATGAAAGTCCATCAGGCCGAAGACGCGGGTGATCGCCGCTCACGCCGCACGCGGCGCGTCGGCACATCGCTCTCCGAGATCAATGTGGTGCCGCTCGTCGACGTCATGCTGGTGTTGCTCATCATCTTCATGGTGACCGCACCGCTGATCCAGCGCGGCGTGGACATCAATCTCCCGGTCGCGCAACGCACGACGCAGATAGCCGAGGAACGAGTGTTCGTCAACGTTCCACTCGCCTATCGCAAGAACCGCATCATCTATATTGGAACCGAGCCGATCCGCGTGGAGATCCTGAGCGAGCGCATGCGTCAAGCGATGCTCATGCGGACCGAGAAAGAAGTCTTCTTGCGCGGCGACGGCGGCGTTCAGCTGCAGGAGCTCCTCGAAGTGATGGATCGGCTCAAGGAAGCCGGCGTCGAGAAGGTCGGGATTGTCGCCAGGCTACCGGGAGAACGCTGAGGCGGTGGCCACCAAGGTTCGGGATCAGGATCGAAGATGACAGCGACCGGCATCGTTGAACCGGTGACACGCGTGCTGCTCGAGCGCGCCCGCGATTCGGGCGGCATGAGGAAGATGCTCACGGTGTCGCTCGCGGCACACGTCGTCGGAGGCGGGGTGTTGATCCTCACCTCGGCCCGGCTGGCGCCGCAGCTGCGTCAGAACGATCTGCGCGATGTGATGACGATCAGCCTGGGTGGCGCGCCCGGGCCGCGATCCGGCGGGATGACGCCCATGGGCGGACGGCCGGTGCCGGCTACTCCTCCACCGCCGAAGGAGGCGCCTCCGCCAAGGCGCCCAGAGCCCGTTCGGCCGCCGGCGGCAAAACCGCCGGCGATGACGATGCCGAGCCCGCGCGAGCGTGTGAAACCGCCGCCGCGCTCGCCCACCGCTTCTACTCCGGATGCCAAGAGCCGGACACCCTCGCCCGCGCCCGCGCGCCCGGAACCGCCTCAGGCGGGCAGCGCCGTCGCGGAGACCGGCGCACGCGGCGTCGGTTTTGGGTTGACGACCGGGGGCGGGGGCGCCGGGGGGTATCTGGACGTGGGCAACTTCTGCTGCCCTGAGTACCTGACCACGATGATCCAGTTGATTCAGCGGAACTGGAACTCGAAACAGCAGGTCGGCGCCATGAACATGGTCAAGTTCACGATCCAGCGCGACGGGACGCTGAGCGGTGTGGAGCTCGAACAATCCAGCGGCTACGCCGCGCTCGATCTCGCCTCACAGCGGGCCTTGATTCTGACCCGCCAGCTCCCGCCGCTGCCGGGGGCGTTTCCCAACGAGCACCTGACGGTTCACCTGCGTTTCCAATATCAACCGTGATGACTGTAAAACCTGCGATTTTCGTGTTCAGCGGCCTGATGGCCTCCATCGTCCTGTCAGCGGCGCACGCGGTGTCGCCACTCGCGTCTGCCCAGGCGCCGGCCCAGGCGCCTTCGCCGCAGACTGCACCTGCGCAGCAGCCCAGCGAGGTGTTGACCGACATCACCGGCGAGCCCGGAGCCCCGCCGCGGTATGCGGTGCCCGATTTCGTCGCGCTGTCGAACGACGCCGAGGTGACGGCGGCTGCCAAGACCATCGGCGAGGTGCTGTGGAACGACCTCGACTTCGAGCGCGAGTTCTACATGATCCCTCGCGATACCTACACGTCGATTGGCACGGGACGCAATCTCGAGGACGTGGCCTTCGACCGGTGGCGCGAGCTCGGCGCGGACGGCCTCATCGTCGGCACGGTTGAACGCGCGGGGACCGGCATTCGAGTCGCCGTTCGGCTCTACAGCATCCGGGATCGGCGATCGGTCTTTGGCAAGGAGTACCAGCGGATCGGCAGCCAATCCCCGGCTCTATGCGCACACGATATCCGACGAGCTTCACCAGCAGCAGCGCGCGTTGAGCGGCGTGGCACGCACCAAACTGGCGTTCGCCTCGGACCGCGACAACGAACGCATTGCCGGGACGGTCCAGAATCGCGGGGTCAAGGAGATCTACATCTCCGATTACGACGCAGCGAACCAGCGACGGGTCACCGTCAACCGCGGGCTGAATATCACGCCGATGTGGACGCCCGACGGCCGCGGCATCGCCTATACGTCCTATCGTCGCGGCTCGCCAGACATCTTCATTTCACTCATCTATCAGGGGACGTTCGAGAACCCCACGGCCGGACGAGGTGACAACTTCCTCCCGGCGTTCTCCCCTGACGGCACGCGGCTCTGCTTCATGTCGAATCGCGACGGCAACCCGGAGCTGTACGTCATGAACCGGGACGGGTCGGGTGTGCGGCGGCTCACGACTCACCCCGCGATCGATGTGACAGCGACCTGGTCGCCCAGCGGCACGCAAATCGCGTTCACATCGGATCGATCCGGCAGCCCCCAGATTTACATCATCGGTGCCGACGGCTTGAATCTGCGGAAGCTGACATCCGAGTCGTACTGTGATCGCCCGACGTGGTCGCCGGCGCCATACAACGAGATTGCCTACGCCTCGCGGACGGGACCCGGTTACGACATCATGTCGCTCGATCTGGCCACCGGCGAGCGGCGGCGGCTCACCTTTGGTGAAGGCAGCAACGAGAGTCCGAGTTACTCACCCAATGGGCGCCACGTGGCATTCAGCTCCAGCCGTGCGGGACGGACGCAGATTTTCACGATGGCACGCGATGGCAAGAACCTGAGACAGATTACGCAGACCGGAAACAACTTCACGCCCAGCTGGTCGCGCTGACCGAGGACGAGCCGCTCCACAAGGAGACGACATGCCGATTCGATCCGTCCGCTACGCCACGGCACTCTACCTGACCGTGTTACTCGCCGTGCTCCTGGCCGGTTGCGGGAAGAAGCCGCCGCCGGTCGCCAGGCCGATGCCGCCGCCGCCGGCCGCTGAGCCAGGCGACCCTGCCCTGCCGGCGCCGCCTGAGCCCATTGCGGAATCCACCATCATTCCGCCGGAGCCCGGTATCGAAGGGGACAACATCGGATCGCGCTCGCTCGACGAGCTCAATCGGGAGTCGCCGCTTCAGCCGCTGTTCTACGAGTTCGACAGCGCAGAAATTTCACCGAAAGGTCAGGCGGCGCTCGACACGAACGCTCAGCTGCTGAAACGCTATGCCACCTGGGCCGTGACGATCGAGGGACACTGCGATGAACGGGGCACGCCCGAGTACAATCTAGCGCTGGGCGAACGACGGGCCGTCGCGGCGCGGACCTACCTCGTGTCGCTCGGCATCTCACCGGACCGGCTCCGTGTAGTCAGCTACGGCAAGGAGTTTCCGTTCGATCCGGGCCACGACGAGGCGGCCTGGAGCAAGAATCGACGGGCGCATTTCGTCATTACGGCCAAGTAACACGAGTGCCGCTGAGCGAGCCAAGTGCCGCATCGGATCTGAGAGAGTTGAATATGAGCATGCGCACCTCCGCGACGGTCCTCCTCATCGCCTCTCTCGTCAACGTACCGGCCGTCGCCGCGGCCGACAAAGAGCACCTTCAAATCATGGCCGACATCCGCATGCTGCAGGAACAGGCGCAGCAATTGCAGCTGATGCTCGGCACGCTGGCCGATGCGCTCAAAGGCGTCACGGCGAAAATCGACGAGCAGGGAAACAGCACACGCAAGGCCTTCGCGGATCAGAAGCTGCTCGTCGACACCGCGGGAACCGATCTGCGTGTCGTGCGCGAGAAGCTCGATGAAACCAACGTGCGCATCACGTCGCTCTCGCAGGAGCTCGAAGCCGTACGGCAGGCGATTCCGCGCATGCCGATGCCGTCACCCGCCTACGACCCGTCGCTTCCGCCGGATGCGTCGTCGGCGACGGCCGGCGGAACCGACGTGGTGCCTCCGTCGGTACCGGTCGCGCCGGGGAGCATCGTGCCGCCAGGAACCTCGCCGCAGCGCTTATACGACATGGCGTGGGCCGACTATGCGGCCGGCCAGTGGACGCTGGCCATTCAGGGATTCCAGTCGTTCATGCGCGCGTTCCCCAAGTCCGAGCTCGCAGACGACGCGCAGTACCTGATTGGCGAATCGTATCTGCTCGACAACAAGTTCCGCGAAGCGCTGGACGGCTACGAACAGGTGATCAAGAATTATCCGGGCGCGGACAAGCTGCCGAACGCGTATTACAAGCGCGGCGTCGTGCTCGAGCGTCTCGGGCAGACCGACCGCGCTCGCGAATCCTACGAGTTCGTTCTCAAGAACTACCCGGAAACACCAGCCGGTGCCCTCGCCCGTCAACGATTGAACCGACCTGGGCACTGACGCCCGAAGCGCACGGAGCGACACCGTCTATGGGCAGCGTCAACAAAGTCATTCTGGTCGGCAACCTCGGGCGAGACGCCGAGTTCGCGCTACACGCCTGGCGGCGCCGCGGTCGCCACGCTCAACATGGCGACGACTGAGGTCTACAAGGATCGCGAGGGCCAGAAACAGGAGGACACACAGTGGCACCGCGTGGTCCTCTGGGGTAAGACGGCCGAATCGCTCCAGGACTATCTGACCAAGGGAAAGCAGATCTACGTGGAAGGCCGCCTGCAGACACGCAAGTGGAAGGACAAAGAGGGCAACGACAAATACACCACGGAAATCCGCGGCGACAAAGTCGTGCTGCTCGGCGGAGGCGGCGGCCAGGGATCGCGGGCGTCCAGCCGCGGTGACGCGATGGACCAATCGGAAGGGCCCGCCACGCCGGACGCGCCGCACGAGCTCACCGACGACGATATCCCGTTCTAGGCTAAGTTCCGGATCCCGCCCGGCCGTATCGGTCTTCCAGACGGACGACATCATCGAGTTCTGGCGTCGAGGCTTCGAGGATGTCGCTGTCTTCGATGGCTGTCATCCGATGCACGGTGCCCGGACGAATGTGGACGCGGTCGCCTGGTTGCATCTCGCGTTTTGTCAGCCGGTCGCCTTCCTGAATCTCGAACAACAGTCGGCCTGACCACAGGAAGATCGTCTCATCCTTCACAGTGTGGTACTGCAGGCTCAGCGCATGGCCGGCATTCACGTGGATGACCTTACCGACATACCGGTCCGTCTTTGCCCAGTGCAGCTCGTAGCCCCAGGGCTTGTCGACCTTGGTCACGGCTTCGCTCACGCCTCTCCTCCTCTCCGATCGCCTGCGCCCACTCGTTCGACCGATCGGGCAGCGAGTTCCGTCGCCAGATAGCGCTCAATCTCGGCGGCGGTTGTCAGCTTGAGCGCGTTGAGAGCGATGCGCCGCAGATCGCCAGCGCGCATTTCCGAGATGACTTGACGCGCCGCCGGGAGCGCAGCCGGCGTCATGCTGAATTCCGTGAGACCCAACCCCACGAGCAGCGGCAGTACCGCCGGGTCCGACGCCATCTCGCCGCAAACGGCCACAGGGATTCGCTGCCGACTCGCCGCGCGTCGCACTTGCCGGATCAGCCTGAGGATCGCCGGGTGCAGGGGCTCGTAGAGGTGTGAGACTCGCTCGTCGGTACGATCGACGGCCAGACAGCACTGAATGAGATCGTTCGTGCCGATGGTGAAGAAGTCGGCCTCGCGCGCCAGCAGGTCCGCCGTGAGCGCCGCCGAGGGCACTTCGATCATGGCCCCCACAGGAATCGACAGAACCGTTTGGCCGCGCGCGCCGAGCTCGGTGGCGGCCTCAGCCATCAGGCCCCTGGCCTCGCGCAGCTCTTCGATGCCAGACACGAACGGAAACACGATGCGAAGACTGCCGTGCCGGCCGGACCTCAGGAGCGCCCGGAGCTGGGTCTTCATGAGCTCACGTCGACGCACGCTCAGTCGCACCCCTCGAAGTCCGAAACGGCTCCGACCGTGCTCGGGAAGAATGGCCGGCCGGGTCAGGTCTTCAGGCGCGATCCCGTCGAGTTGATCCTCGTCAACGTCGAAGGTCCGGATCGTGACCGGGTGTGGCGCCATGCCCTCTATCAGGCGGCGGTACGTTTCGTCACTGCACATCCTCGGTCAGCGATTCGAGTGAGCTGCTGGCCAGCAGGAACTCCGTGCGATAGAGTCCGATGCCTTCAGCACCCTGCTCGCGCGCCGCGGTGAGGTCGTCGAGCATCTCCACGTTGGCCTCGAGCCGGACCCGTACGCCGTCGTGCGTCACGCTGGGCCCACGCGATGACACCCGCGGCGACTGCGAACGCCCGGCCGGCGAATAGCGGGCAACGGTCTCCAGCATCTCCGCCGTCGGGTCCAGGATCAGGACGCCGGCGTTGGCATCCACGATCACGAGGGACCCGGGTGTCACGCGTGTGCTCGCGTCGTGCAGGCCGACAACTGCCGGTATGTTCAGCGATCGCGCGAGGATGGCCGTGTGCGACGTCCGGCTGCCGGCATCGGTGGCGAACGCGCGAATGCGGCTCCAGTCGAGCTGGGCGACGATCGACGGGGTCAACTCGTCAGCGACCAGGATGGACGGCGTCTCGAGCCCACGGAACAACGTGGGAGGGCCATTCGCGCGACGCAGGTTCATGCGCAACCGGCCGAGCACGTCGGCCACGTCGCCCTGACGCTCTCGAAGATAGGGATCGTGAACTTCCTCGAGCACCGACGAGAGGTCGTCGAAGACCTGCTGCAGCGCCCACTCCGCGTTGATGCGCCGTTCCCGGATGAAGCTCGACGCGCGTGCGAAGAACATGGGGTCGTCCAGCATTAGCAGCTGCGCGTCGAACAGCGATCCCATTTCGGCGCCGGCGGTGCCGGCCACGTGCGCCCGGATGCTCTCGAGCTGGGTCCGTGAACGGTCGCGCGCCTGCTCGAGTCGAATCAGTTCCTCGGGCACGAGGGCGCCCGGAAGGGCAAAGCGGACGAGTCGCGCGTCGAGCACGAGCACGACTGCCGGGCCACTGGCGAGACCGGTCGACAGACCGATGCCGGTCAAGCCTTGCACGGCGCCTCTTCGAACCCCGTCTCGATCAGCTGGCAAAGCGCCTCGAGGGCGTCGGCCTCGTCCGAACCCTCAGTGGTGATCGTCAGCCGCGCGCCTCGCGGCGCAGCGAGCAGCAGAACGCCCATGATGCTCTTGCCGTCCATCACCCGCCCGTCTTTGCCCACCTTGACTTGCGACTCGAACGTCATCGCCGCCCGGACGAATCGTGCCGCCGCACGCGCATGCATGCCCAGCGGGTTGACGACGGTCACCTCGCGGCTTAGCACAAGACTGCCATCACGCCTTGGACTCTGATCGCATCAGATCCGACGCCACCCAGATGGCGTGACGTCCGTGCTCACGCATCTGCCTGGCGGCATCCAGCAGGTCCGAGGAACCCTTCAAGCTCGCGAGCTTGATGAGCATCGGCAGGTTGACGCCCGTAATCACCTCGACGCGATCTGGCTCGAGGAGCGTGATGCCGATGTTGGAAGGCGTGCCGCCGAACATGTCGGTCAAGATGAGCACGCCGGCCGGCCCGCGAACGCGCTCGACGGCTTGGGCGAGCTCCTCCCGTGCGCTGTTCACGTCGTCGTGCCATCCGATGGACACGGCCGCGAACTGCGGCAAATCGCCCACGATCATCTCGGCGGCGTTGAGAAGCTCCGTGGCGAGCTGCCCGTGGGTGACGACGACCACGCCAATCATGCCGCCGCTCCTTTCGCGCGCCGCGGCAGCCGCTCGCGCTCGGGTCCGGCGGGCTGCGACATATCCCGGTGGCGCACTCTGACCGCGACGCTCTCGCCGAGATCGTTCAGGCCGCGCTTGAGGGCCTCGGCAATCATCACCGAGCGATGGCGTCCGCCCGTGCAGCCGATGCCCAGCGTCAGGTAGCTCTTTCCTTCGGCCACATAGTTCGGCACGAGAAACCGGAGAAAGTCGAGCGTCTTGTCGAGCAGCTCACGGGTGAGACGATGACGGAGCATGTATTCCACGACGGCTCGATCCCGCCCGCTTCGCTCTTTCAGTCCTTTGACGAAGTAGGGATTCGGCAGGAAGCGCACGTCGAGCAGCAGGTCCGCATCGACGGGAATGCCGAACTTGTAGCCGAAGCTGACGATCGTGACGACGAGCCGGGCGCGTCGCCCGCGCGCCCGCGAAAAGCTCATGAAGGCTTCGCGCAGTTCGTGCACCGTCAGCTGAGACGTATCCACGATCTGGTCCGCCAGCTTGCGGATCGCGACCAGCCTCGCGCGCTCCTGCCGGATCCCTTCAGCCACGGGCCGATTCGGCGCGAGTGGATGTGGCCGCCGCGTTTCGCTGAAGCGCCGTACCAGGGCTTCGTTGCTGGCCTCCAGAAAGATCAGCGCGGCATCGAGATCACGCATCGCCCGCAGCTTGCGGAACACTTTCGGAAAGTCCGAAAGGAAGCTCCGCTCGCGCACGTCCACGACGATGGCCACCTGCTGGATTCCTTCCCGCCTGGTGAGCTCGGCGAGCGTCGGGATCAGTGCAATCGGCAGATTGTCGACGCAGAAGTACCCGAGATCCTCGAGCGCGCGAATCGCCTGCGACTTCCCCGCGCCAGAAAGGCCGGTGAGGATCACGAATCGCGCAGGCACCGGCGCCGCCCCTCTGGCCGTGCGCGTCATTCGCTTCCGCTCCCCTCGCCTTCCCGTGGGTCGAGCCGATCGGCCATGGCACCTTCCTCCCGCAGCTGTGCGTCGAGACGCTCGGCGAGTCGTCTGGCGGCATGGTGTCCCCTTGCGCGCAGTAGCTGGTTGCGCGCAGCCACCTCGACGAGAATGGCCAGGTTACGCCCTGGTGCGACAGGCATGCGGATGAGCGGTACTTCCAGCCCGAGCAGCGCATAGGTCGCATCGTCGAGTCCCAGTCGGTCGTGCTCGTGGTTGGGATCCCATCGCTCGAGCTGTACCACCAGCTCCACATGTTTCGTCGCGCGCGTGGCCGCAATCCCAAAGAGATCCTGGATATTGATGACACCGAGGCCACGCACCTCCATGTGATGGCGAGTGAGCTCCGGGCATGAGCCGACCAGGACGGTCTCGCCCTGTCGATGCAGCTCGACGGTATCGTCGGCGACGAGGCGATGCCCGCGCACGACCAGGTCCAGAGCGCATTCGCTCTTTCCGATGCCGCTGTCGCCAACGATCAGCACGCCCAGCCCCAGAATGTCCATCAGCACGGCGTGGACCAGCTCGCGCTCCACGAGGTGTTCTTCGAGGCGCGCCGTCATCTTGGCGATGGCGATGGGAGTCGCGGTGTTCGTGAGCATCAGCGGCACGGCTGCGCGATTGGCTTCGTCGATCAGTTCGGCCGACGCGTGACACCCGGCCGTGACCAGCACGCAGGGCAACTCGAACTCCAGCGTCTTCTGCAGTGTCTCCCGGCGCTCTGCGGCCGAAATGCTCTCGAGATACCGGATTTCGCTCAGCCCGAACACGAGCACCCGGCCCGGGCGGAGATATTCGTGGAATCCCGCCAGAGCCAGTCCGGTCTTCTGCGGATAGGGGCTCGTGATCAGCCGATCGAGTCCCTGTTGTCCTGCGAGGACGGTCAGCGACAGAGCGAGGTCATCAGCCCGATCGTCGAGCATCGCGCGCACCGAGATGCCTCTCGTCCTTCGATTCACGGGCTGGTCAAACGTTGGCGGGACGTCTCAAGCTAGTAGAGTACTTTGCGCTGATTCGACGTGGGAATCTTGAGCTCTTCTCGATACTTCGCGATGGTTCGGCGGGCGAGCAACAGCCCCTCGCGCTGCAGGATCCCCACAATCTTGGAATCGCTCAGGGGCTTGCGCGGATCCTCCTGCTCGATGATCTTCCGAATGCGCTGCTTGATGGTGACGGAGGACACGCTCTCGCCGTACGAGCTGTTGATCCCACTGTGGAAGAAGAACTTCATCTCGAACACCCCCTGCGGGGTGTGCATGTATTTGTTGGTGACGACACGGCTCACGGTGGATTCGTGCATGCCGATGTCGTTGGCAACGTCGCGAAGGACCAGTGGCCGCAGGTGCTCGATCCCGTGATCCAGAAAATCGCGCTGGAAGTTGATGATGCTGCTCGCAACCTTGTGAATCGTCTTCTGGCGCTGCTCGACCGATTTGATCAACCACAGCGCCGAGCGAAACTTGTCCTTCACATACGCGCGCGTCTCCGTGGTGTTCTCGGAATTCTTGTCCAGCAACCGGCGGTAGGTCGGGCTGATCCTGAGCTGCGGCAGACCTTCCTCGTTGAGCAGCGCGACATACTGATCTTCCATTTTGACGACGTAGACGTCGGGAATGACGTAATGCGACGGTTGCGGGTTGTAGCGGCTGCCCGGCTTGGGATCGAGATGGCGGATGATCTCGACGTATTCCTTGACCTCGTCGATCGACAAACCGAGCTTCTTGGCAATCTCCGGCACCTGGTGGTTCTGCAACAGCCGAAGATGATCGATCACGATCTTCTCCGTGGGCGTCCCCTCGAGCCCGAGGTGCCGCAACTGGAGCGCCAGGGATTCCTGAAGGTCTCGTGCCGCGACCCCAATCGGATCGAAGCTCTGGACCAGGCGGAGCGCGCGCTCGACGTCGGCAATCGGCCATGGTCCCATCGCCGCGAGCTCATCGAACGAGGCCACGAGATACCCGTCGTCGTCGAGATTGCCAATGATGGCGCTGCCGATCTCCTTGAGCAGCTCGTCGTCGGTTTGCAGTGACAATTGCCAGAGGAGATGATCGGAGAGCGAGCTGGCGGTCGACAGCGTGTTTTCGATCGGCGGCAGCTCTTTGACTTCCTGGGGTGTGCGCGGCTGATAGCCGTCGTCGAGATAGTCGCCGAAGAAATACTCGAAGTCCTGATCGTCCCAGGTTTCGCTCTTCTGAGTGCTGGCCTCTGCGTCCGTCTTCTCGGGTTGGGTCGCCGGATCGGCCGGCAGCAACTCTTCGGTCGGCACTTCCTCGAGCAGTGGGTTCTCCACCATCTCCTGGTTGAGCAGATCGGCCAACTCGAGCGTCGACATCGGCAGCAGCTTGATCGCCTGCTGCAACGACGGCGTCAGAATCAGCTTCTGAACCAGCTTCGTGTGGAGTTTCTGCTGGATCGCCATCGCTCGTATCTTAGTCCAAGCGGAAATCGGTGCCGAGATAAATCCGCCGCACCTCTTCGTCTGCGGCCAGAAAATCCGGCGTTCCGCTGCGGAAGATCACGCCGTCGGTCACAATATACGCCCGGTCGGTGATGCGTAACGTTTCACGGACGTTATGATCGGTGACCAGTACGCCGATTCCGCGCTCCCGCAGGTGAAAAATAATCTTCTGGATATCGGTCACCGCGATGGGATCGATCCCCGCAAACGGCTCGTCGAGCAGGATAAACCTGGGCGAAATGACGAGCGCCCGCGTGATTTCCACCCGCCGGCGTTCGCCACCTGACAAGGTGTGCGCCGGCGCGCTCGCGAGCGCCGTGAGTCCGAGCTCGGCGAGCAGCTCGCGGAGCCGCGCGCGGCGCGCGGGCCCGTCCAGATCGATCGTTTCGAGGATCGCGAGGATGTTCTGCTCGACCGTCAGCCCACGGAAGATCGAGGGCTCCTGCGGCAGGTATCCGATCCCTTTCCGCGCCCGCACATACATCGGGTCGTCGGTGAGATCCTGGCCATCGAGCTTGACCTGACCGGAATCGGGCGCCGTGAGCCCGACGGTCATGTAGAAGGTCGTCGTCTTGCCGGCGCCGTTGGGCCCCAGCAGGCCCACTATCTCACCGGATCCCACTTCGAGGCTGATCCCCTTGACCACCGTCCGGCCGCCGTACGACTTGGTGAGATCGTGCGTCCGAAGCGTAGCCATCACTTGGGCGGCGGCTGCGAACAGTTTCCGCCACTCAGCGTCTGCGTGCGGATCTCCTCGTTTCCGTCGACCAGAATCCTATCTGTCGATCTGAAGAAAGTCAAAGTCTTGCCGGTAGTTACGCGGCATTCTTCGACGACGCGTACGGGGACGCCCGTCATCAGATACCGCTCATCGGCAGTGAAATACGTGAGACGGCGTCCCGTGCCCGTCCTCGTCTCGAGTCGGACGACGACATCGTCGTAGGCTTCTACCTTTTCGAGCTCTTTGCTCGCCTCCTTCAGGTACAGCTCGATCTTCCTCCCGGTCAGATCGCCCTGTTCACCGTTGACGTGCGCGTTCGTCGTGTAGGTCGCGCGCCGGAGCGCATCCTCGTAGAGCATCTCGGCCGAACTGGCAATCGTGGGAACCGTTTCGATCTCGTTCGTGTCCTCATTGACCTGCTCGACAGTCCATGACGAACGCACAGACCCGACCGCTGTCAGGTCCCCCTTGACGTCGTCGATCGTAATCGTGTCGCCGAGAATCGTCGTATCGCTCTGCCAGAGCCTCGCGTTGCCCGTGTACAGCGCGTGTCCCTTCGACTCGTCGTAGACAAGCGTGACCGAGGTCACATTCACGGGCTGCCCTGGTTCGAGCATGCCCGGCAGCCGGCTGGCACGCCCGCCTTTCGCTGTGCGGTCCTCCGAGTTCTTGAGGACGCTGCGTACGTCGGTCACGGCATTCATCCGGCGAGTCTCGAGCACCATATCGATGGTATCGGCCTCGACCGTAATCTGGTCGTCGATGACGCGGGGACGAGGCTTGCCGGCGATGCTCGCGAGATGAATGGTGCCAGCGTTCACCTGATAGCGTGCGGTGTGCCCGGTACCGGTCAGCTCTCCCTCCTCGAATTTCACGCTCTCCGCAAACCGGGCGTCGTCGATTTCAGCCATGCCGGGCTTCATCGCCGCTTCGAGCACCTGGGCTCTGACGATCCGCTTGACGGGTGGACGGCCGGGCACGATCTCGACGAACTCGACGTTTCGCGAGAACTTGGCGGTCTTCAGGCCCTCGCCCGGATCGCCGAACGATTCGAGGACGGTCGAGCGGACCGTGCGCGAGGGGGCGCCCCGCGCAACGGCGAAGTCGGTCGCGACCCGGTCGCGCGCGTTCAATTCGACGACCGTGGTGCCATCCGGCCCAAAGTCGATTTCCATGGCGTCGCCGCCAACCCGCGTGCCGCGCGCGTCTGCCACACCCGCCATCTCGACCGCCGCGCCGCCTCCCAGGGTGACATGCTCGAGAAGTTGTCCGTCTTCCGCGTACACCAGATTGATGTCCTGCGCGCTCAGCTCACGAAACGCGCCGGCCGCTGGCTTGTCGGTCCGAATGCGCGCCTTCCCTCGCAACTCGATGGCCGTAATGCGGTCCGTATCCTCCGCAAGATACGCCGTGGCTTCCACGGCTTCCGCGGTCTGCGTATCCCGTAGGATCGTGACGCCGCCTTCGAACAGCATGTAGCGCTCGGCCCGGTTCAGAGCGCCGGTCGCCGAGCGAATCTCGAGCCCTCCACTCCCCGTCTCGTCCGGTTTGACACGCACGTGCGAGTCGGCCAGCAGACTTATCTCGTCGAGCGTCTTGTCGTAGGTCATGCCCGTGCCGGATCCCGAGAGACGCTCGCGCACGAACGTGACGGGTCCCGGCGCGCGAACGATGCCTTCGTTGTCGTTGTAGGTGGCCTTGTCGGCGTTGGCCGTCAAGCCGTCGTCCGAGACCATCTTGACGCGACCTTCGAGCACGACGCTTGACTGATCGTCCCCGACCTGCCCTTTCTGACTCGTCATGATGAAATCGCGTCCGCCGCGCTGGTTGACGCGGATGCGCACGCCTTCCAACCGGCTTTTTCCGCCGGCGTAGGTGAGCTGGCGCTGGAACTCGACGTTGAAGTTCTCAGCCGCGCCTTTGGTCTGGGTCAGCACGCCCTTGGTGCTTTCCACAACCGCCTCGGGGTCGGCGCGCTCGACCGTCACCGAACCGGAGGGGCGCTCTCCTCGGCGAATCGCCAGGACCACGGCCGCGGTCACGACCAGACCGAGCACGGCCATGGCCAGCCGCGCCCGACGCTGCCAGCGCGTCATGGGTTCACCGCTTCGACAGGCCCGGCGCCATGGCGTCGGCCCACCGCGCGCGCGCCTCGGACGGCCGATTCCGCTCGGTCAGCTGTGTGACGGCCGCGCGTCAAGGACGGACAGCTCGAGGTAGGTTTCACCGTTATAGTCATTCTGGTCGAGACCGAAGACCAGGTCCACTGCCGTCCGATTGGCGGTGAGCATGTCCTCGTGCTCGGCGCCGCGCCAGGCGATGGCTCGGAACACCCGCCCACCCTGTTTCAGGGCCATCTTGAGATGTCGGTCTTTGAGGCGGCGCGGTCCATCCACCACCTCGACGCCCGACGCCTGGAAGGACGGGCGCGGGTTGCCCGCGCCAAAAGGGGCCAGCCGGCTCAGTTGTCCGACCAGATCCCCTCCCAACCCCCTGAACGTCATGGGGCCGTCGATGCGCAGCCGAGGTCGCAAATCGTCGGGACCGAGTATCGCGTCGGCGTACTGGTTGAGCCTGAGCCGCAGTTCGTCCACGCGGGAGGCTTCCATCGTGAAACCGGCGGCGACGCGGTGTCCGCCGAACCGCTCGAACACATCGCCGCACGACTCGAGCGCCGCCAGCATGTCGAAGGCCGGGATGCTCCGGCACGACCCGTGCGCGACGTCGCCGTCGATCGAGATGACGATCGCCGGGCGGTGGAACAGCTCGACGAGCTTGGACGCCACGATTCCAATCACGCCGCGGTGCCAGCCGCTTCCGGCGACCACGAGTACGGCATGCGCGCCGACGTCGGGATCGGTCTCGACCCGACGCCGCGCTTCGACGACGACATCGGCTTCTTCCTCGCGCCGGCGGAGGTTCTCGACGTTCAGTTGTTCGGCAAGCGCGCGCGTCTCGTCCTCCAGCGATTCGTCGGCGGCCAGCAGCAGGCGCGCCGCGATGTCCGGCGTGCTCATGCGGCCAGCGGCGTTTACGCGCGGCGCAATCATAAAAGCGATGTGGTAGCCATCGATGGTCTTCCCGGCGAGGCCGGACGCCTGGATGAGCGCCCGCAAGCCGACTTTATGCGGCCCCTTCGAGAGCATCTCCAGCCCGAGCTTGGCGATGATGCGGTTCTCGCCGACGAGCGGCACGACATCGGCGAGGGTGCCGATGGCCGCAATCTTGACGAAGGCGGGTAGCCATTTCTCTCGTCCGAGCCGCGTACACAGTGCCTGCACCAACTTCAGCGCGACACCTACACCGGCCAGATTCTTGTCAGGGTACCAACAGTCGGCCCGTTTGGGATTGATCACGGCCAGTGCCGATGGCAGCACGGCATCCGGCTCGTGGTGGTCAGTGACGATGAGGTCCACGCCGAGCTCAGTTGCGCGCCGCGCCGCCTCGAGACCCCGGATGCCGCAATCCACGGACACGATCACCCGGACCGCCTCGGCGTGCAGCCGCTCGACGGACTCGCGGTGCAGGCCATACCCGTCCCGGAGGCGGTGCGGTATGAAATGCACGACGTCCGCGCCGAGCATTTCCAGCGCGCGACGCAGGATCACGGTCGAGGTGATGCCGTCGACATCGTAGTCCCCGTGGATCGCGATCCGCTCCTTTCGCGCGATGGCCCCGAGCAGCCGCTCCGTAGCCGCCGCCATGTCGGTAAGCAGCATCGGGTCGTGCAGATCGCTGAGCGAGGGATTCAGAAACCGCGAGGCCACAGCCGGATCAGTGATACCCCGAATCGCTAACAACCGTCCGAGCATCGGATCGACGCCGAGCTGGCGCGAGAGGTCCGCCGCGCGAGCCTCGTCGCAGGCCGCCGGTTCCCAGATGAACGGGATCATTCAGTCTCGTCCACGAAATCGGTGCCGAGCCGGCCCATCCGCCGGAATTTCTCGTAGCGCCGCGCGACCCGTTCGTCGTCGGACCACTGAGACACCTCGTCGAGGGCCGTTCGCAGCCGAGCGTCGAGCAGCGTTGCGGTGCGTGCCGGATCGGTGTGCGCGCCGCCGGTGGGCTCCGGCACGATGACGTCGATAATGCCGCGTTCGAGCAGATCGGGCGCGGTCAGCTTGAGCGCCTCCGCGGCCTCGACCTTGCGGCCCGCATCGCGCCAGAGAATGGCCGCACAGCCCTCGGGCGGAATCACGCTGTAGATGGCGTGCTCCTGCATCAGAATCCGATCGCCGATCGCGATGCCCAGCGCTCCCCCGCTGCCGCCTTCCCCGGTCACGCACACGACGATCGGCACGGGCATCGTCGACATTTCGCGGAGATTGAGCGCAATTGCCTCGGCGATGCCTCGCTCTTCGGACTCGATTCCCGGGTAAGCCGCCGGCGTATCGACGAACGCCAGGATCGGCCGCCCGAACTTGCTCGCCAGCCGCATGGCGCGCAACGCCTTGCGGTAGCCCTCGGGCTTGGCATAGCCGAAGTTGCGATAGATCTTCTGTTTGGTGTCGCTGCCCTTGTGGTGTCCAACGAGGAGCACAGGGACCCCGTGATAGTTTGCGAACCCAGCGATCAGCGCATGATCGTCGGCAAAGCGGCGATCGCCGTGCAGCTCGATGAAGTCGGTGAAGAGCGTCTCGACGTAGTCGAGCAGGCTCGGGCGGTTGGGATGACGCGCCACCTGCACGCGCTGCCAGGGCGTCAGCTTCGAATAGATGTCGGCCCGCAGCGCCTCGATCCGACGCTGGAGGCGCTCCAACGCCAGGTCGCGCGCTGGCGTGGCGGGAAGTGCCAGAAGCGTCTCGTTCTCCTTCAACAGCGCGGCGATCGGTTCTTCGAACTCGAGAATCTCAGCAGGCATGTCGATGCAAGGGCGGTTGAACGCTTCGAGCCGGCTTCCGGACTCTACCGCAAGGATACAGACCCCGTCCCGCAAATCTGTTCGAGGTCGGCCACCAGCTGGTTCGAGGGCTTGACGCGCACCTGCGAGGCAATGTCCGCGCGAACGCGGAGCGCCGGCTGATGCCCGCGCAGCTCGAGCTCGAAGAACACGCGGCGGTCTCCCCGGTGTCGGGTGAACACGTCGAGCAAGGCCTGGAAGGTCGGGCGGCCATGCGGGGGCAGACTCAAGCGAATACCAATCTCGCGCACGAGCCGTTCTCTCATCGTGTCGAGCGGTCGAATTTCCGCGGCAAACAGCCGGCCCGACTCCTCGTCGCGCTCCACCTTGCCGCGCACGAGCACCATGGTGCCGTTCTCCAGCAGGCTGGTCGATCGAGAAAACGTCTCCGGATAGACCACGACCTCGACGCCACCGCCACGGTCCTCGAGGTTGAACACCGCCATCCGCTCACCCTTGCGGGTCTTCATCAGCCGGCAGTTCGACACGATGCCCCCGGCGCTCGCTTCCTCACCCGAGCGCGGTCCCGACGAGGAAGCCTGGACCGAGCCGAGATCGGCGGTGGACCACGCGCCGAGCGACCTGAGCTCATCGGCGTACCGGTCGATCGGATGACCGGACCAGTACAGTCCGAGCGAGTCTTTTTCGCCCGCCAGCTGCTCCATTTGCGACCACGCCGCCACCTGCGGCCCGAGCGCGGATACCAGGCCGCCGTCGGTCGCCTGAGGCGCGCCGCCGAACAGATCCTCCTGGCCGAGACCACGATCGCGCTGACGTCGGTTGCCGTGTTCGTACGCCGAGTCGACGGCCGCCAGCAATCTGGGCCTGAGCGCGGCTGCGTTCAGCGGCTCCGGGCTGGAGCGACCGTCTGCCAGCGAATCGAACGCGCCGGCTTTGATGAGGCTTTCCAGCACGCGCTTGTTCACCACCCGGAGATCGAGCGCTTCACAGAGCGCATAGATTGACTCGATGCGGCCGTGCTGCTCCCGCGCCGCCAGGATCTCCGAAATGGCGCCGTCGCCCACGTTCCTGACCGCGCCAAGCCCGAACCGTACGCCCTGTGGTGTCACGGCGAAGCCATGACGGCTCTCGTTGACGTCTGGAGGCAAGATCGGAATATCGCGGTCGCGACACTCGGCGAGGTACATCGCCAGCTTTTCGGGGCTGTCGGCTTCGATGGTGAGAAGCGCGGCGGCAAAGTGCCAGGGGTAATTCGCCTTCAGGTAGGCCGTCTGATATGCGAGCAGCGCGTAGGCCGTCGAATGCGATTTGTTGAATCCGTAGCCGGCGAAGTGTTCGATCAAATCGAAGAGCCGCCGGGCCTTCTTCTCGCTGATGTTCCGGGCGACGGCGCCGTCGATGAACTTCTGGCGCTGCGCCTGCATGACTTCGGCGTCCTTCTTGCCCATGGCCTTGCGAAGCAGGTCGGCCTCGCCCAGCGTGAAGCCGGCGAGATCGCTGGCGATCCGCATGACCTGTTCCTGGTACGCGATGACACCGTAGGTGTCCGAGAGAATGGGCGCGAGCTGCGGTACTTCGTATTTGATCTCGACGCGGCCGTGCTTGCGCCCGATGAAATCGTCGATCATCCCGCTGCGAAGCGGCCCCGGCCGGTAGAGGGCATTGAGCGCGATGAGATCGCCGAACCGCTGAGGCTTGGCCTTGCGGAGAATCTCGCGCATGCCGGAGCTCTCGAACTGGAAGATGCCGAAGGTCTGGCCTTCGGCGAACAACTGGTACGCTGCCGCATCGTCCAGAGGGATCGCGGCGAGATCAATCGTCTGACCGGTCGTCCGCTGAATCTCGTTGACCGCGTCTTCGAGCAGCGTGAGCGTACTGAGCCCCAGGAAGTCCATCTTCAGAAGGCCCATCCGCTCGATTTCCTTCATCGCCCACTGCGTCGTGATTTCGTTGCGCTGACCCTTGTAGAGCGGCGCATACTCCGTAATGGGACGCGGGGCGATCACGACCCCGGCCGCGTGCACCGAGGCATGGCGCGTCATGCCCTCGAGCCGTTGAGCCACTTCGAGCAGCTCGCGTAGACGATCGTCGGTCGTCTGCATCTCCTTGAGCTGCGGGCTCTCCTCGAGCGCCTTGGCCAGCGTCATGTCGAGCGTGGGCGGAATCTGCTTGGCCACGCGATCGACGTCGGCGTAGGGGATATCGTAGGCCCGGCCGACGTCGCGCACGACGGCGCGCGCCTTCATCGTGCCGAACGTGATGATCTGTGCCACGTTCTGCCGGCCGTACTTCTGGGTCACATACTCGATCACTTCGCCGCGCCGCCGCTCGCAGAAGTCGATGTCGATGTCGGGCAGCGAGACGCGCTCGGGGTTGAGAAACCGCTCGAAGATCAGATCGAACTCGAGAGGATCGATGTCCGTAATTCCCAGGCAATAGGCGACCAGGCTGCCGGCCGCGGACCCGCGCCCGGGTCCGACGGGAATGTGCCGCTCGCGCGCGTAGCGAATGAAGTCCCAGACGATGAGGAAATATCCTGGATACCGCATCCGCTGGATCATCTCGATCTCGTACGCGAGCCGGGTCTCGTAGTCCGAGATGGAGTGCCGGAGCACGGCCTCGTCGGCCAGGGCCCTGAGCCGCTTCAACCGTTCGTTGAAACCCTCGCGCACGACATGCGCGAAGTACGAATCGGCGGTAAAGCCCGGCGGGACGTCGAAATCCGGAAGATGATTGTCGGATGCGTCAAGCCGCACGTCACACCGCTCGGCGATCCTCAGGGTGTTCGCCAGGGCCTCCGGCACCTCGCCAAACACCTCGGCCATCTCCTCGGCGGTCTTCAGGAAGAACTGATCGCCGTGATAACGCAGCCGATCCCGGTCCTCGACACTCTTTCCGGTGCCGATGCACAGCAGAATGTCATGCGCGCGTGCATCGTCTTGCTTGAGATAGTGGACGTCGTTCGTGCAGACGAGCGGCAGGCCGAGTGCGCGGGAAATCGGCAGCAACCCGCGATTGACGATGAGCTGCTCGTTGATCCCCTGATACTGCATCTCCAGGAAAAAATTGCCCGGGCCGAGGATGTCGCGGAATGTCGCGGCCGTCGCCAGAGCGCGTTCTTCCTCGCCACTTCGCAGATCCGTCGCCACCTCTCCCTTGAGGCAGCTGCTCAAGCCAATGAGACCGGCCGCGTGCTCGGCCAGGAGCGACTTGTCGATGCGCGGACGATAGTAGAAGCCGTCGGTGTAGCCAGACGACACGAGCTTGATCAGGTTGTGGTAGCCCTCCAGCGTCTCCGCCAGCAGCACCAGATGATTGGCGGTCTCACCAATCGCCCCACTCTTGTTCAGCCGGCTGCCTGGCGCGACATAGACCTCACAGCCCAGGATGGGTTTGAGGCCGCGCTGCCGGGCATGGTCATGGAAAATGATCGACGAGAACATGTTCCCGTGCTCGGTCACCGCCACAGCCGGCATCTTGAGCGCCGCGGCGCGGTCGAGCACCTCGTCGATGCGGCAGGCGCCGTCGAGCAGCGAATACTCGGTGTGCAGATGAAGGTGGACGAACTCGGCCATGGCTGCGTCTCGGCGCTACTCCCATTCGATCGTGGACGGCGGCTTCGAGCTGATGTCGTAGACGACGCGATTGACGCCGTTGACATCGTTGACGACGCGTGACGCAATCCGGCCGAGCAGATCGTGAGGCAGCCGCGCCCAATCGGCCGTCATGCCGTCTCGACTCTCGACGGCACGAACGGCAATCGTGTACTGATATGTGCGCTCGTCACCCATCACGCCCACGCTTTGCACGGGCAGAAGCACGGCAAAACTCTGCCAGAGCCGCGTATACCACCCCGCGCGACGGATCTCGTCGACGACGACCGCGTCGGCGCGCCTGAGAATCTCCAGCCGCTCAGCCGTGATCTCGCCCACGATCCGCACGGCGAGGCCAGGACCGGGAAAGGGCTGCCGCGACACGAGCTCGTCATCGAGACCGAGGTCACGGCCTACGGCCCTTACTTCGTCCTTGAACAGCTCTCTGAGCGGCTCCACCAGCGTGAAGGCCATGCGCTCGGGGAGTCCGCCGACATTGTGGTGACTCTTGATCGCCGAGGACGGGCCAACGACGGCCACCGATTCGATCACGTCAGGGTAGAGCGTGCCTTGCGCGAGAAAATCAAAGCCCCCGAGCTCGGCGGCCCGCTTCTCGAAGACGTCGATGAACGTCGCGCCAATGATTTTCCGTTTCCGCTCCGGATCGGTCACGGAAGTCAGCCGTTCGAGAAACAACGCGGACGCGTCGACGAAGTCGAGCGGCAAGCGCAGCTTGTCGCGGAACCGCCGCTGCACCTGACCGGCTTCGTCCAGCCGCAGCAGGCCATTGTCGACGAAGATACACGTGAGGCGATCGCCGATCGCACGATTGACGAGCATCGCGGCGACCGTCGAATCGACGCCACCGCTCAACGCGCAGACCACCCGGCCAGATCCGACCTTCTGACGGATGCGGTCGGTGGCTTCCTCGATGAAAGAAGCAATGGTCCAATCGCCCCGACATCCGCAGACATCGAACGCGAAGGTCCTCAGGATGTCGAGGCCGTGCTCGGTGTGTGCGACCTCGGGATGAAACAGGAGCGCATAGAGTCCCCGCCGGTGGTCCTCCATGGCGGCGACAGGCGCGTTGGCACTCGTGGCGACGACAGAAAATCCGGCGGGCGCCTCGGCGACGAAATCCCCGTGGCTGGCCCAGACTCTGAGCTCATCCGGCACGGCCGCGAGCAACCGCGTGCCCGCGGAGCCGGCACCAACGGTGACGCTGGCATGGCCGTACTCGCGTTGCGGGGCGCGTGCCACACGGCCTCCGAGCTCGGTCGTCATCACCTGCATGCCGTAACAGATACCCAGCACAGGGACGCCCAGTTCGAAGACGCCAGAATCGCACCGGGGGGCTCCCGCTTCCGACACGCTGCGCGGGCCTCCCGACAAGATGACGCCGGCAGGTTTTCAATCGGCGATTGTCCGGGCCGAGGTATCAAAGGGGACCACTTCGGAGTAGACGGACAGCTCACGCAAGCGTCGCGCGATGAGCTGGGTGTATTGCGACCCGAAATCCAGAACGATGATGGCTTGATGAGTCACGGGAAGGAACTGCGGGCCCCGAAGCCGCCGCGAGATTCACGCTATTATAACGGTGTGACCTCGCGGTGCACTATATGTTGTGGGCTCTGCCCGCGAGCAACCCTCAGGATTGTCGTCCTGTCAGCAGTCTGGATGCTCGCCCAGACAGCTGTCGGTGCCCGGCAGGCGCAGTCCGGCCCGACGAGTTCCCCCGCCCTGCCGACCTCGCCCTCGGCCCAGGAACAGCAACCGGCACCCTCCGGAGAGCAGCAGCCCGGGACAGGCACCGGCACGCCGAGTCAAGACCCAGGTGCGGCGTCCGCCCAACCGCCGGCCGGTTCTGCGCCGCTGTTTAGAGTGGTCTGGACGAACCAGCTGCCCGCCCCACCGGTGGCGACTGCCAGCCTTCGACGAATCGCGCACGTTCGTGCCGCTGCGCGATAAGCTCGTCGCGGCTTCGCTGGCCGACGGCAAGCTGCTCTGGACCATCGAGCTCCCTTTGCCCGACACCCCGGTCGCGGGCGGAGGCCTGGTCTATCTGATGAGCGACGAGCGGCTGTGCGCGGTTTCCCCGGTCGACGGCTCAATTGTGTGGAGCATTGCGCTCGGCGGGCGCCCGTCGGCGCCACTGGTCTGGGAACAGGGTTGGCTCTTTGCCGCGACGGGGAACGCGGAGCTCTTTGCCGTGCGCGCGAGCGATGGCGAGCTGCAGTGGCGACGGGGACTCGGCACCCCGTTACGCGCACGCGCCGTGCCCTCTTCCGATCGCGTTTACGTGTCGCTCGAGGACGGCCGGGTGGCGGCGTTGGACATTCATACAGGCGACACCGTCTGGGAACGCGCCCTCGGCGGCACGCCCGCCGATATTCTGGCGCTGGACGATCGCCTCTTCGTCGGCTCGAAAGACAACTTCTTCTACTGTCTCGACACGCGAACCGGCAGGATCCGCTGGCGATGGCGCACGGGGGCCGACGTGATAGGCGCGCCGATCGTGGACGAGTCGAACGTCTATTTCATCTCGCTCGACAACGTGCTGCGCGCGCTCGATCGCAATCGTGGCGGCCTTCGGTGGCAACGCGGGCTGGAGATGAGATCGTCGGGCGGACCGATGCTCCTGGGGGACGTATTGGTCGTGCCGGGGGTCGCCGCGGAGTTCAGCGCCTTCTCGGTGAAAACCGGCCTGCCGATGGCCACGTTCCGGGTCAAGGCCGACTTGGCGGCGCCGCCGCATCTCTATGTGAAGCCCCCAGACGCAGCAAATGCCAAACCCTCGGGCTCCGTGAAGGCCGCCCAAGAGCCCGTCCGGCAGATCATCGTGATTACGCGCGAAGGTGGCCTCGAGGCACTCGTCCGGGCGCCAGTCGCTCGCGCCGGCGTGCCCCGTCCCGGCGTTCCTGGTAAGCCGCTGCCGCCAGGGGGTGCCGGGGCGCCGCCGACCGATCCGGATGCTCCCGCATCACCCCCGCAGGTTCTGGATCCCTAGTCCCTGACGGTCCTCGGACCGTCGCTCGAGCGGCCGGCGAGAGCATCCCGCTCACCACGAACGGCGATTCCAAGCCGGCCGACGCCCTCCCGGATTCGGTCGACGCTTGGCGCGGCAAAGGAGAGACGGACCAACCGCGGGTCGGGCTTTTCGACAAAGAAAGCGCTGCCGGCAACGTAGCTGACTCGCGCCGCCAGTGCCCGTGGAAGCAGCCGATCCGCGTCCATGCCTTCGGGAAGGCTTACCCAGAGAAAGAACCCGCCTCGCGGCGAGGGCCATGTGAGGAGATCGCCGAACTCGCGACGAAGCCCGGACTCCAACGTGTCGCGTCTGAGCTTGTACCCGCGACAGAGCTCGGGCAGCCGCGCGGCCACAATGCCTCGGCGCAGCGCTTCGTGCACGATTCGTTGATCGAGCGCGCCCGTGCACAGATCGGTGGCTTGCTTCACGGTCTCGATCTTCGCGGCAATGGGTGCCGGGGCCACCACCCATGCCACACGAAGACCAGGCGCGAGCGTCTTCGAGAAGGTGCTCATGTACACCACACGCCCGTCCTTGTCGTCTGCCTTGATCGGCCGTGTGTCCGACGATCGGCCAGACTCGTCGAACGAGATCGAGCCGTACGGGTCGTCTTCGATGAGAAGGACCTCACGACGAGCCGCCCACTCGAGCAGATACTGACGCTTCGATCGCGACAGGAGGAGGCCGGTGGGATTCTGGAAGTTTGGTGTCAGATAGAGACCGGCGACGCGATTCCCCTGCTGTCTCTCGCGAGTCAGGACCTCGTCGAGGTGAGCGAGATCGACCCCGTCGTGCTCCTGACGGACACCGACGAGCCGCGCCTGGAGATTGCGAAAAGCCGTGATGGCTCCGGCGTAGGCTGGCAACTCGACGAGCAGAACATCGCCCGGATCGATGAGCACGCGACCCAGCAGATCAATCCCCTGTTGCGAGCCGGTCGTGACGACGATCTCGTCGGCGCTGGCCCGAATCTCCCGCTCGCTCAAGAGTCCGGTGAGCGACTCGATGAGCGGCCGATAGCCGCGCGTGCCGCCGTACTGCAGCACGACACCGTCACGGCTCGACAGCAGATCGGCGGCAATCTCGCGCAGCTCGTCCCACGGGAACAAGTCAGGCGCGGGGAATCCAGCCGCGAACGACACCAAATCTGGCACGCGGGCGCCCATGGTGCCCATCTTGCGGATGGCTGACTCCTGCAGATTGACGGCCGAGCGTGACAGGTAGCCGTCGTAATCGATCATGCGCTCTGAATGAGCGGGTGGGAACCGGCCGGAACAGGGTCTGGAGCCATTCCTGTCGTCCGGTACAGCGTGAGATACGCGCCGAGTGCGGTCAGACCGAAGTACTGAAACACGAGACCCCGGACGAGCCAGGCGAGCGCCTGAAGCGGAAGGGCGATAGGCCAGAAGATTGGAACGAACCCGATCAACCCAAGCCCCGCCGTCGCCAGCACGGACGCCGCCAGGGCCATCACGACCAGGGCCAGAATGATCAGGAAGATCCCGCCCAACTCACGGGGTTCGCTGCGGACGAAGCGCGTCGACGCGCCCGATCGCGGTCATCACCGGAACGTCGTCGACCGCAACCACGATCTGAGTCAGGAGGTAGAGCAGGTTGATGACGGTGATCCAGAGCGTCATCGCGGCCGATGCGACCGCGGTGATGAGCGTCCACCCCACCAACAGCACCGTGCCATCGACCAGGCGATATCCACCGAGCACGACGGTCAGATAAATGACTCCCGACACCGCGTAAATGGCCAGCAGGCTGAGGCCGGCCCGCAGATAGCGTCCGAACAACCGTCCCGACCCTGCGATCAGCGTGTCGATTGAGAACGCGGCGGCGTGACGTACGCTCGAAGCGGTCACCGGAAAACGCTCGATGGCCCCGGCCTTGAGCTCGCCCTCGATGAGGACGCTGACCGTTCCACCCTTCACGAAGAACATCAACGTCGATCCGCCAACGACCGCTGTCACGAGCGAGACGACGAAGGCGAGCAGAGCGGCTGGCCGCGCCTGCAGTGTCGTGGCGATGGTCGCCACCCCGTGACGGAGATCGCCTGTGAAGACATCCGCAGTCTGGCCCTCCGCCAGCGTCAGCACGAGCAAGGCTCCGCCTATCACAGGAACAGCCAGAAGCAGCTTGAACAGCGACTCGGCGACGAACTGAATCAGGACGACCTGATAGTTCGCCGCGGTGACGAGCGCGCCACGTTTCAGGGCGGCCTTGAGCACCCGGCGGACGGTCATGGGTTGTGTCATTGACTATAGCACCAGGGACGAATCTCTCGAGGCACAGCCCTTGCAACCCAGCGCATTTGTTCCATCAATGCGCTCGGGTTGTCCGCTTCGGTGGACGACCTGTATGCTCCCGATGGAGGATCCCCGCAGCCGCTGCCGCCACACCATGCCGGTGTCTGCCTCGTGGTAGCCGATCAATCCAGCCGCGCCCGCACACGCGGCGTCCGCAACGTGCTCGCCGCCGGCGCTCTGCTGGCGGCCTTCGTCTGGGCTGCCGGCATGTTCACTGGCCGCGCTCGGCTGGGGGCCACCGACGAGGCCACGCTGGCGCGTGTCGAGCGCGAAGTTGTTACCCGTTTCAACGGCTACTCCAGCGAATTGCGGCTGCTGGTCGCTGGACTCGCATCGCCCACGGATCGGCTGGTCTCAGCTTCGACCGATCCTCGTGCCGCCAAGGCTCTGTTCGATGCCGCTCAGATCGCTCTGGGATCCCGCGACGGCGCCAGCCTCGCGCTCACCGTCTACGACGCCAACGGTTCGGCGCTGGCGTGGGGCGGCCGCGCGGCCGAACTGCCCCTGGAGCGCATCGCAGGCCCGGAAGCCGTGTTCGTCGCGCCGGGTCCGCTCGGACCGCGCCTGGTCTACGTGGCGCCGGTCGAGGACGATGCTTCCGGTCGGCGCCTGGCGACGCTTGTTGCAGAGCGTGTGCTGGCGCCCCTCGAACAATCCACTGCCATTCGGAGCGAGGAATTCCTGATCGAGACGTCGGTGGTGCCGGTGTCCCTCCGCACTCGCTATGAGGGCGCAGGCGACGTCGTCGACGGCACCTCGTTCGTCATTCCCTCACCGACAGGCGAAACGCTCCTCGAAGCCCGAGTCTCGCGCAACGATTTCGCCGCGGCCCGTCGCGCGTGGGAACGTAACGTCAACCGGTGGACGCTCGTCGTGCTCGCCGTCACGCTATTGCTTCTGGCGGGCCCGCTGTTGGATGTTCGCGCGCGTGCACGAACTGCCGGCGGCTATATGCGCGCGGCCCTGGCGGTTTGCGCTGCGCTCATCGTCGCGCGCTGGATCTTCTGGATCGTTGTTCCCCGGGCGACCGGGGCGCGGCCCATTTTCTCTTCGGAGACGTACTCGTCGAACCTGCTGTCTCCGCTTCTGGCTTCGCCGATCGACCTGCTGTGCACGGCGCTTCTGGCGGGCGCGCTTGTGGCCATGTTCGCCGATGCGCTCGAGCGCGTGCGAAGGGCGCGCAGCCGATTTCAATTCACGCGCGGCGCCTCCAACCCGACGCTCGCGAACGTGAGCCGGCAGGTCATCGTGACGGCGATTGTGTTCGGCCTGATTGTCGGACTCGAACGGCTGCTCGAGGACACCGTCGCGCACAGCAGCCTCGATATTCTGCATTTCTCGCTGCACCCGTGGGACAGCGCACGGCTGGCCATCAACCTCGGTGTCATTCTGAGCGGTGCGGTGATTGTCTGGCTGTCGGTTCTGCTGCTTCGATACTCGGCGCCGGTCAGACTGGCGCGCGCGCTCTGGCCGACGATGGTGCGCGTGGGAACCTTGGGAGGCCTCCTCGCCATCGCGGTCCTCGGCGGGTTCCACGTTCCGGCCTGGCCCACGCTCTTCACGGTCGTCTCGTGCCTCGTCGTCGCACTGTGCGCCCAGCGGGCACTTGCCCGCTTTCGTCGGGCGACCCAGGCCGTGCGCCTGGTTGGCCGTCTCATGTTGCTCGCTCTGCCGGCGCTGTTCGTGTATCCGGCGCTGTTCCATTTCGCCGAGGAGGCCAAGCGCCGCCTGATCGAAACCAACTTCGCTCCGCAAGCCCTGCGGCTGGGCACCGAGCTACGACAGCACCTCAGTCAAGGCCTTGCGCAAATCGACGGCGTTTCGCAGCTCGCCGACCTGGTAAAGGTGGCGACGGTCCGGACAGGGAACGAGGTGACGACCGACGCGGCCTTTGCCGTCTGGTCGCTGACCGACCTGGCACGGTTCCGCCTGACGTCGGCAGTCGAGCTCTACGGCCCCGATGGACGGCTCGTGAGCCGCTTCGCGCTGAATCTGCCCGAAGAGACGTCGCTCGAACACTGGCGACCGCCGAGCTGCCGGTGGGAGATGTACGGCGAAGTGTCGCCGTTCGGCGCCGAGGAGCGTCGCGTCCTGCACGCCGGCCGCGGGCTCTGCTCCCCCGGCGCTCGCAGTCCTGACCTGGGGGCGATCGTCGTGCATGCGATGCCCGACTTCAACGCCTTGCCGGTCATTTCGTCACAGGGTCCCTATTTCGACGTCTTTCGTACTGGCTGGCCGTCGACTCCCGAAGGGCTCCCGGGCCGCGATCTGGAATTCGTGGCCTACGGCTGGAGTCGCATGCCGTTGTACACGTCGGCAGGCACGGCCTGGACGCTCGACGATCGAGTCTTTTCGACCATCGCGTCCTCGCGTCGCCCGTTCTGGACGACGCTCCAGCACAGCGGCGTGTCCTACGACGTGTACTTTCTGAACGAACGCGCCGGCATCTACGCCTTCGGCTATCCGTCCGTCACACTCTTCGGCCACCTTGTCAATCTGGCCGAGCTTGTCGCCCTCGCCGTTCTTGGCGGCGTCCTGATCGCGCTCGGCGCGTGGCTGTTTGCCTGGTTGGCAGGACGCCAGACCACATCCGGGCGGGCCCTCCTGCGCGAAATTCGTGCAAGCTTCTACCGCAAGCTGTTTATCGCATTCGTCCTGGCATCGGTCGTCCCGGTTCTCACGCTCGCGCTTCTAACGCGCACCTATGTGGCGGGACAACTCCGCGCCAGCATCGAGTCGGAGGCCGTCCGGACCGTCGCCGTTGCCCGCCGCGTAGTCGAAGACTACGCCACGCAGCAGGAGCGCGGCAGCCTCACCGTGGTGGCCGACGACGTGTTGGTGTGGATCAGCCGGGTGATCGAGCAGGACGTCAACATTTTCGAAGGATCGAGACTTCAGGCGACCAGCGTGCGCGACTTGTACGCATCGGGTCTGGTGCCGACCAGAACGCCCGCCAGCGTGTACCGCGCGATTGCCCTCGAGCGTCTACCCAGTTTCGTCGGCGACGAACGCGTTGGCGCCACACAATATCTTCTTGCCGCCGCTCCGGTTCGTAGCGGAAACCGCGACGGCATTCTCACCGTGCCGATGACGTTGCGCCAGCAGGAAATCGAGAGCGAGATCGATGATCTCGACCGGCGCGTGCTGCTGGCGGCGCTCGTCTTCATTTTCCTCGGTGCCGTCATCGGGTATTCCATGGCCGAGCGCATCGCCGATCCCGTGAACCGGCTGACGCGCGCCACCCGCCGGATCGCGCGGGGCGATCTCGACGCGCGCATTGCGGCGACCTCATCCGACGAGCTGTCGCGCCTGGTTGACGCCTTCAACACGATGGCGGCCGATTTGGCCAGTCAACGCGGGCAGCTCGAACGCACCCACCGACTGGAGGCATGGGCGGAAATGGCGCGGCAGGTCGCTCACGAGATCAAGAACCCGTTGACGCCGATTCAGCTCTCCGCCGAGCACTTGTTGCGCGTGCACGTGGATCAGGGACGCCCTCTCGCACCAGTCGTGGAAGACTGCATGGCGACCATCCTGGCCCAGGTGCGCCTGCTTCGCCAGATTGCAGGTGAATTCTCGAGCTTCGCGTCATCGCCCATCTCGCGGCCTGCGCTCCACACAGTGAGCGATCTCCTGGCTGACGTGATCGAACCCTACCGGGTGGGCGTCCGGGACCGCATTGCGATCACGATTCAGATTCCTGCTGCGCTGCCGCCGGTGTTCGTGGATCGAACCCTGGTCGGACGGGCGCTGACCAACGTGATCGAAAACGCCCTGCACGCGATGCCCGGTCGCGGCTCTCTCACCATCGGCGCCGAACTGGATCCCGATCGGAGCCTGGTGCTGCTGTCGGTCTCCGACACGGGTGTCGGCATGAACGACGAGGACCTCGCGCACATCTTTGAGCCCTACTTCTCCACCAGGGCGACCGGAACGGGCCTGGGCCTGACAATCGCCAGGCGGAATGTGGAGCTGAGCGGCGGCCGGATTGATGTCGAGAGCGAGAAAGGGCGCGGAACGACCGTGCGGCTTGCGTTACCGGTCGCTGCTGACCGGTGAGGACGCGATTGTCGTGTCGGGGGCGGGATGTTCCGGCGCGGGTTCGATCGGCCGGCGGCGCAGGCGGCCATAGACGTACGACACCAGGCCGGAAGCCAGATAGCTGTAGGCCATCACCACCAGCATGACATGCGGGTGGGCCACGATCGCGGCGATGCCCAGGGCCAACAGAAAGAGGACCGTATACGACCGCCGAGACTGCAGATCGATCGCCTTGAAGCTGCGGAAGCGGATGGTGCTCACCATCAGGAACGCGGGCACGAGCACCACTGCGAGCGCCGGCACGGCTTCGTGCGGTTGTTGAAGACCTCCCGGATAAAGGAACACGGTGGACGCCAGTACGGCTGCGGCCGCCGGACTCGGCATGCCGACGAAATACCGCTTGTCCTCTTTCGCGCTCTGAATGTTGAAGCGCGCCAGCCGCAGGGCCGCAGCGGTGACGAACACGAAGCCGACCGCCCAGCCCCAGCGGCCGAGCGGATGGAGACCCCACGAAAAGACCAGCATCGCGGGGGCCATGCCGAACGAGATGATGTCGGCCAGCGAATCGAACTCCAGGCCGAATTCGCTCGTCGTGCCCGTGAGCCTCGCGATACGGCCGTCAAGCATGTCGAGGACGATGGCGAAGCCGATGAAGGGTGCGGCGGTTTCGTAATCGCCCCGCATCGTGTACACCACGCAGGCGTACCCGCAGAACATGTTGGCGAGCGTGAGCAGGCTCGGCAGCAGATAGACGCCGCGCCGGAATCGCTCCGGATGGTGGTCCACCTGGGCCGAGCGGAAGGCGAACAGTTCGCGCTGTGCCCTGGGCCGGCCTGTCAAAGACTCGTCCTTGTCCACCATCGACCTCCAGCCTGCCGGGCATTGCCGGCACGCTCGGCCTGCGGTCAAAACGACGCGAGTATCGATTCTCCGCCGCGAACGCGATCGCCCACCCGAACGCGGAGTGTCGCGTCGAGCGGGAGGAACACGTCCATCCGCGAACCGAATTTCATGATGCCGAAACGTTCTCCCGCCTGCACCCGCTGCCCAGGCGTGAGCCGGCAGACGATACGGCGCGCCAGCACTCCGACCACTTGCCGGAAAACGATGACGCCATTGGCGCTGCCAAGCCACACCTCGGTGCGCTCATTGGCCGCGGCGGCATCGCGCCGATAGGCGGGCAGATGGCGGCCGCGGTGCTGTTCGATGCGCATCACTTCCCCCGACGCGGGTACACGGTTGACGTGCACGTCCAACGGCGAGAGAAAGATGCTGACCTGTCGCCACTGACCCGGCGGCGCAGCATCCGGAACCGCATCGCCTGCCACCAGCACCCGCCCGTCGGCCGGCGAGAGCACCGCCGCGTCGGCCGGCGAGGGTGAGGTTCGTTCGGGATCGCGAAAAAAGAGCGCGAACGCGAGCGTCAGAATCGCGAACGGCACCGCCCAGACTGCACCGAGCCACAGAGCAGCCGCGACGACGAGAGTGAGACTGCCGAGAACGAAGGGCACGCCCGCCCGATCCACGCCTCATTCTATCCTGCGAGACGAGGATCGGGGCGCAGCCATGGCCCGCGCGAACGAGAAGGCGGTTGACGGCCCGGGCGCCGCCGCGTCTTCAGCCTTGCGGAGGTGCCGACGCCGTGTGCGACATCGAACTCGACGCCGCGCGCGAGCGGCGGAGGATGTCAGCCATGTGATCTTTGATCTGGAGCTTGCGCTTCTTGAGAGTGACTTCTTCGAACTGTTCTTCGGGGGTCAGGTAGGCTTTTGCGGAAAGCTCTGTCAGGCGGGATTCCATCTCCCGGTGCTTCTGAGCGAGTTGGCGAAACTCTTCATCGCGCTGAAGCAAGACGTCCTTCAGGGCCTGCGAATCGACAGACATGCTCCGCCTCCTTGTGAAAACCGCGTGGCGCTCGCGTGGACGGTGGTGGGAGTAGCTGCATTGGAGAGGCGTCGGCCGGCATTTCTGGCCGCACGCTACCATAAGCCCAGCGGCGTTTCAAGCTCGGTCCGCACTCGAATCGTCGGCCTGGAACAAGTGGCGCTTCATGAGCACAAGAGCGTCCTCCTCGGGCTGCGCGTAGTACTTGGGCCGGAGCCCCACCAGCTCGAACCCGAAGCGTTCGTACAGACGTCGCGCGGCCTCGTTCGACCGTCGCACCTCGAGCGCGGCCTGGCGCGCGCCGAGACGCGCGCCTTCGGTAAGGACGTGCGTCAGCAGGGCCGCGCCAAACCCCCGGCCGCGATACTCCGGCCGCACCGCCAGGTTGTTGAGGTGCAGCTCGTCGAAGACAATCCAGAACCCGACGAAACCGACGACAAGGCGGTCGCCGGTACGCAACACGTGCAGATGCGACACCTCTGGATTGCGCAGCTCCCAGAGATACATCTCTCGCGTCCAGGGGTTGCTGAATGATGCGACCTCGACTTCGAGCACGTCGTCGAGTTCGCGCTCGTCGATGACGGGCTCGATCGTCCAGATTGGCATCAGGCTCACACGCGCTCCACCTCAGGTCCACGAATCGACGGTTACTCCCGCGTCGGACCGCCGGGCTCGTTCCTCACGCGCCAGCTCCGCGTCGGGCCGACGGACATAGAGCGGACCGACCGCGTGGGGCAAGCCAGCCTCTCCGCCTTGCGCCGCCCGGAGCGCCAGCGAGGCCACGGCAGGCGCTGTCGGTGGAACGGTTGGCACCACCGTCGCACGGCTTTGCATCATCTGGCCGATTTGGTCGCGATAGCGAAGGGCTCCGTCACCCACGAACACCAGAGAACTGTCGGGATGTTCGCGGCTCCAGCGCTCGAGCAGCGAGTCGGGTGCTTCGACCGACGGACCTTCGACGCGTGACATCACGAGACCGGCCTCCGACGCCGACATCGTATGCAGCGAGGAGAACACTTCGCCACGATGCGCGTCGAGCCACGCCGCGACGAGCGGTCCGCGCTGTCCTGTGGTGCTCGCCAGTACGCGGTCGCTCGCAGTCAGCGCAAGAGCATCGAGGGCAGACACACCGACCACGGCCCGTCGGTGCACCATCGCCAACCCCTGCACCGTCGCGATGCCGATGCGCAGGCCGGTAAACGAGCCGGGCCCGGCCGCTACCCCATAGAGGTCGATATCCTGGGCGCGCCACCCATACCGCACGAGCAGGCTGTCGATATCGCGGAGGAGACGTTCGCCGTGGGTTCTCTCCGGATCGCCTGCGACCACCCCGACCATCTGGTCTTCGTCGCAGAGGGCCACGCTGCCGCCTGGCGTCGTGGTGTCGACACCCAGTACCCGCATACGCGTATTTCAGTGTCCGGGGGGAACAAAGTCAATCCGCTCAGCGCCTTGACGTCTCTTCCCTGGGACTCCTATACTCGCACGAGATCCTCACGCTACCGCCAAGTGCGCGCCGTCGAGCCCGGTCGCTTCATGCCGTCCGCTTTCAAGTCGAAGAGCTCGGATCCGGTGACACCCGCCATGCGCCAGTACTTCGAGGCCAAGCGGCAGCACCGCGACGCCATCCTGCTCTTTCGCATGGGGGATTTCTACGAGATGTTCTTCGAGGACGCCCTGGTAGCGGCGCGCGCGCTCGACATCACGCTGACCTCGCGCGCGAAGGATGGCAACGGCACGCCGATTCCAATGTGCGGTGTTCCCTATCACGCCATCGACGGCTACCTGGCGCGGCTGGTTCGCAAGGGATTTCGCGTCGCGATCTGCGAGCAGGTCGAAGACCCCCGGAAAGCCCGTGGCGTCGTCAAGCGTGAGGTCGTGCGCGTGGTGTCTCCCGGCACGCTCACCGACGCCGGGTATCTCGAATCGCGGGAGCCGGCGTATCTCCTGGCGATCGTGCTCCAGCGGACGACCAGTCCGATCATCGGCGCGGCGCTTCTCGACTTGTCGACCGGTGAGTTCACCGCCGCCGAGTATGAAGGCGCGGACGGCCACCGCACCCTGGCTGACGAGATTGCGGTGCTGAGACCCAAAGAGATCGTCGTGCCCGAAGGCGGCCTTCCGGACGCGCTCCTCGCCGATATCGCCCGCCACGGCATTCCCGTGACGGCGGCGCCCGCGTGGGCCTTCGATGTCGAAAGCGCGCGCGCGAGCCTGCTCGACCAGCTTCGCGCACACGGTCTGACCGGATTCGGACTCGATGGGCACCTGGCGGCGACGTCAGCCGCCGGCGGGCTCATCGCCCACCTGCGTGCCACGCAAATGGTGGACCTCGCACATGTCCGAAGCGTCCGGCTCCAGACCACATCCGATCACCTGATCCTCGATCCCACGACCCTGAAGCATCTCGAGATCGTGGAAGGCGCTGGCGGCGGCCGACAGGCGTCGCTGCTCCACGAGCTCGATCGGACGGTGACCCCGATGGCGGGCCGGATGCTGCGCGGTTGGCTGCTCCGCCCGCTTCGGATGCTCGAGCCGATTCGCGATCGCCTCGACGCCGTCGAAGAGTTCGCGTTTCGGACGAGGGACCGTGGCAAGTTTCGGGACGATTTGAAGAGCGTGCTCGATCTCGAGCGCCTTCTGGCCCGCATCGTTCTCGGTACGGCTGGTCCCCGCGACCTGGGTGGGCTGCGTCAGTCGCTGGCCATCGTCCCACGTCTGCGAGCCCAGCTCGATGAGTTTCAGGCTCCTCTGGTCGGCGCGCTTCTCGCCGCACTCGACGATCTCGCGGACATCCGGACGCGGCTCGACCTCGCGTTGGGCGACGAGCTGCCGGCACTGACGCGCGACGGCGGTTTCATCAAGGACGGCTTCGATCCCGAGCTCGATGAAGTCCGCGCCGTCAGCCGGTCCGGACGCCGCGTCATCGCCGGGATGGAGGACCAGGAGCGTCAACGCACCGGGATCGCATCGCTCAAGATCAGATACAACAGGGTGTTCGGCTACTACATCGAGGTGTCGAAATCGAATCTGGGCGCCGTTCCCCCTGACTACCACCGAAAACAGACGATCGCGGGCGGTGAGCGCTTCATTACTCCCGCACTCAAGGATCACGAGGAAAGAGTCCTCGGCGCGGACGAGCGGATTCTCGAGCGTGAGCTCGCACTGTTCGAGATGCTGCGCGCGGAGGTATCTGCCGAAGCGCCTAGGATTCAGGAGACCGCCAGAGCCCTTGCGACACTGGACGTGCTCGCCGCGCTGGCCGAAACGGCGGCCATCTGCAACTACACCAAGCCACAGGTCGAGGAGGGCGACGCGCTCGTGCTGGTGGACGCCCGCCATCCGGTCGTCGAACGGTCGAGTACCCAGGCGTTCGTGCCGAACGATGTGATGCTGAACGGTACGACCGACCAGCTGATGATCCTCACGGGTCCGAACATGGGAGGCAAGTCCACGTATCTACGGCAGACGGCTGTCGTGACGTTGATGGCCCAGGCCGGCTCGTTCGTACCGGCACGCGAGGCCAGGATCGGACTTGTCGACCGCATCTTCGCTCGCGTCGGGGCCTCCGACGACATCGCCCGCGGACGTTCGACCTTCATGGTGGAAATGCAGGAGACCGCGCACATCCTGCACCATGCGACGGCGCGAAGCCTCGTGATCCTCGACGAAATCGGCCGCGGGACCTCGACGTTCGATGGCCTCAGCATTGCCTGGGCGGTTGCCGAGCACCTCGCGTCGAGTACGCGCGCGCGGCCGCGTACGCTCTTTGCCACGCACTACCACGAGTTGACCGACATGGCGGACGCCCTCCCGGGCGTCGTCAACTACCACGTCGCCGCGCGCGAAGTGAGAGATGACGTGGTGTTCCTCAGAAAAGTGGTGAGGGGCCGGTCGGACCGGAGCTACGGTATTCAGGTGGCCCGGCTCGCCGGTCTGCCCGCGACCGTCGTCGACCGCGCGCGTGCCATCCTCATTGCATTGGAGCGAGACGAGCTCGCGCACGCTGGCCGCCCGGCCTTGAGCAGCGTGCCGATCGAGCCGCAAAGCCAGCTCGGGCTCTTCCATGCGGGCCCGCCCGTGGACGACAGACTGGCACGGCAGCTTCGTGAGACCGACCTGAACAAGCTGACGCCGATCGACGCGCTGAACCTGCTGGCTGACCTCAAGAGGAACCTCGAGGAATGATGCGGCCGGTCGTGTGCTGGATCGCGGCCGCATCCTGCACGCTGCTGGCCTGCGGGGGGCCGCCGCCGCAGCCATCCGGCTTCATCACACTCGCGGTTCCCAGCTCCCCCAACAACCTCGATCCGCGTGTTGGCACCGACGAAGTGTCCCAACGCGCTCATCAGTTGCTCTTCGACAACCTGCTGAACCTGGACGCGCAACTGCAGGTCGTTCCCGGACTGGCCGAACGCTGGGCGACGCCCGACGAGCGAACCTACGTGGTGGCGTTGCGGCAGGGTGTGCGTTTCCACGATGGCCGCGAGCTGACGGCCGAGGACGTGGTGCATACCTTCTCCAGCTTCCTGGACCCGTCGTTCGTGTCCCCGCGGAAGGGCGCCTATCGGATGCTCGCCAGTGTGTCGGCCGTCGACCGCTACACGGTGCGCTTCGTCCTGAAGGAGCCGTTTGGATCCTTCCCGATCAATCTCGTCATGCCAGTCGTGCCCGCAGGAGCAGGGGCGACGCTGCGCGATCGACCGATCGGTACCGGGCCGTATCAGTTCGTCAACCACGCCCCGGATGACCAACTGGTGCTGAAGACCTTTCCCCTCTACCACGGAGGCGCAGCCGCCAATGCCGGGATCGTGTTGAAGATCGTGCCCGACGACATCATGCGCGGGCTCGAGCTGCGCAAGGGCACGGTGGATCTCGTCGTCAACGATCTCGCGCCAGACGTGGTGCATCAGCTGGCGGCCGATCCCCGACTGCGCGTCGAACAGGCGCCTGGCACCGACTACGCGTATGTGGGGCTCAATCTGAAGGATCCCGTGCTGAGAGATCGCCGCGTCCGCCACGCACTGGGGTACGCCATCAACCGCGAAGCCATCGTCAAGTATCTGCGGAGGGGCCTGGCCGAACCGGCTGTTGGCATCCTGCCTCCGGTCTCCTATGCGTTCGAGCGCGATGTCTTCCGCTTTTCACACGATCCCGCTCGCGCGATGCGGCTGCTCGACGAAGCGGGCTACACGGATCCAGACGGGTCGGGCCCCGCACCGCGTCTGCGCCTTTCGCTCAAAGTGTCGAGTGTCGAGTTCAACCGGCTGCAGTCAGCGGTCATTCAACAGGATCTGCAGCGCGTCGGCATCGAGCTCGACGTGCGTACCTACGAGTTCGCAACACTGTATGCCGACGTCCTGAAAGGCAGCTTTCAAATGTTCACGCTGCAATGGGTGGGCGTTTCCGATCCAGACATGCTCCGGCGGGTCTTCCACTCGGGGCAGATGCCGCCCGTCGGCTTCAACCGGGGTTTCTTCGCCAACGCCGAGGTCGATCGGCTGATCGACCTGGCCACCGTCTCTCTCGATCTGCAGGAGCGTCTGCAGCTCTATTCCCGGGTGCAAGGAATCGTCGCCGAAGAGGCGCCGTACATCAGCCTCTGGTACAAGACGAACGTGGCTGTGAGACAGGCAGCCTTGTCGGGTGTGAAGCTGCTGCCCTCCGCCGATTTTTCCTTTCTCCGCAACGTCAGCCGCCACGAGCTCCGCACCGCGCGCTGATCGGCCACGACCAGAGGCCCCTGCTCGGCCTGAGCGGGTGTGCTGCAATAGAATTGGCCCGCATGGCGAAGAAATCGCGATTCCTTCAGACCCCCATCGAGCCGTTTCTTGCCGAAGCCGGACTCGCGGCCGACCAGCTGCTGGCGCGCATGGAACGCATCTCGTTCCAAGGGCGCACACTGGCCACCGCGCACCGCGTCTGGCGAAAGATGCTGGACGACGACGTGACCATCTTTCTGGGGGTGGCAGGAGCGTTGAGCGCCGGCGGCTTGCGAATGGTGATCGCCCAGCTCATCGCTGCCCGCTACGTCGATTGTGTCGTCTCCACCGGCGCCAACCTCTATCACGACTTGCACGAGTGCCGCGGCCGCCATCACTACGTCGGCTCGCCCCTCGCCAACGACGCCGAGCTTCAGGCGGATCGCATCGACCGTGTCTACGATACGTATGCGAGCGAGGAAGAGTTCGTCGACAACGACAACTGGGTGGCTGACTTCACGCTCGGTCTCGAACCCAGAGGCTACACGACGCGCGAGTTCCTGTATCGGCTGGGAGGCCACTCTGGCGAAGGAGACCGGCCGCGAGGGTATCCTCACTGCCGCGTTCCGAGCGAATGTGCCGATTTTCTGTCCGGCCATTGCCGATTCGTCGATCGGGATGGGCATCTCGCAGGCGCGACACCGCCAGGCGGACGGCGCCTGGATCGACGTCATCGGCGATGTCGTCGAATCGGCAAACCTGATCATCCAGCGCCCGCGAACCGCATCGGTGGTGCTCGGCGGAGGGACGCCGAAGAACTTCATCAACCAGGCCACCGTGCAGGCCGAGTTCTACAGTTCGCAGGTGAGCGGGCACCGCTATGCGCTGCAAATCGTCACCGATGTGCCGCACTACGGCGGTGCGTCGGGATCGACCCTCGAGGAAGCGCAGAGCTGGGGAAAGCTCGCCGCCGACGCCGATCGTGTCACCGTACACGCCGACGCGACGATCGCGTTGCCGATTCTGGCGAGCGCTCTCGCGGCGACTGCCGGTCCGCGGCTGGGTGCACGCACTCGCCCCGAGTTCGAGCTGTCAGGAATGATGCGGGTTGACGGGGTGGCGGTGCCGAGTCACCGCTTCGAGGAACGCGGCTGACGGGTCAACCCGTGACCGCTTCATCCAGCCGTTCGAGCTCACGTCTGGCGTCCGAGAGGTAGGGCGAGTTGGGAAACTGGTCCACGACACGCGTGAAGGTCTGCCGCGCTTCTGTGCGTTTGCCCGCGCCGGCATATGCGCGGCCGAGCTGCACGAGCACGCCGTCGAGCGGCAGGTTGCCGTCGTTTCGATCGGCCAGCTCCTTGTAGATCGCGATCGCCTGATCGTATTCCCGCGCAACCATGTGGGCGTCAGCTTCTCCCAGTCGCGCCACGCGACCGTAGAGGCCACGTGGATCTCGCTGCTGCACCTGCCGGTACTGTCCGATCGCCTCGGCCGGCTTGCCGAGCGCTGCCAGGATGCTCGCTGCGTGATATCGCGCCGTAATGCCCGCGGGTGTCGACGGATAGCGATCCGCCGCCTCCAAAAACTTCGGCAGGGCCGTCTCGAGTTTCGCGCGTTCTGATTGGTAGCTTCCTGGGACCGGAGACGGCGTCTTTCCGCTCGCCGCGTCCGGGGCCGGCGTCACCGGCGCACGCGCAATGGTCACGGCCGCCGCCAACTGTTCGCGCGCCTGCTCGTTCACACGAGCCCGCCAGACACCATACCCGACACCGCCTGCCACAAGGACGAGGGCGGCGATGGTCGCCCACGTGATCTGCTGGCGATACTGCTGCGCGGTGGTCTGTGCGCGCCTGAGCGACACGGCCAGCTCGTTTTCCTTCAGGTGATGTCGTTCGGTGCGTTTCATGAATCGCTCGTCGCGGCGCCGGACGTGAGACGTTGGTAAATCGGCGGCCGCCGCCAACTGGTGCGCCCGGGAGGTCTCGAACCGCGCTCCGCGGGTTAGGAAAAGTTTCTACATGATACTCGCTTCGGTGCGTTCCGTGATTTCTCGAGACTTCTTGACTTGGGTGCCCGCCAAGTAGGTCGAAGTCTGCGAGATGTTCGCGTGTCCATCCGCATTCCCTTCTGAGATCGTGGAAATGCCGGTCGATTGTGCTGAGCGCGGCGCGCGACTCGGGGTCAGGATTGGCGCGCCGAGGTACGCTCCGGAAGTCCGACCATGTACCACAGCGGCAACAACAGCACCTTGGAGAGCGGAACTTTTCTCGACGACCAGCTCCCCCCTCCTTGCCACGCGCCCCGTACATGCGTGAGCATCCATCGGGCGAGCGACGAAAGCGACCGTTTGAAGAAGGGAGCGATGGTGCGCACGGTTTCTGGGTCGAAGACCATTCCCGGAAAGGCTTCCGGTCCAGTCACGGGCTCCCGTGTCGACCAGGCTTCGAACAACCTCGTGTACTGCGTATTCGCCAGGTGGTTGAGCACGATGACTTCGGGATGGGGACCCTGCATCGTGTGAACCCGTTGCTCCGGAGACCACGCGCGCCAGTCCTCCCCGAGTCGCTCCGCGGTAGCTCGAATCGCCCCGTGCGCCCCATCGCTGATGCGCTCCCCCGGATCGAAGTACCCGTGGGCGCGAACGTGCACGAGGCCGAGGACGGAAAGGTCGAACTCGGGATACCGCGCACAGAAGGTGAGAGTCGTGTTCGTGAACCAGTTTCCTCGGTGCCAACCCTTCTTGTAGCCGAGCGGGGCTCGTCGGGTCGGCATGAAGTCCCACTGAGCATAGTTCCGACATCCGATGATCTTGCAAGATGGCAACTCGCCAGTGGCGAGTAACGCCCGTAGGTGGCTTTGGATGCCGTGGACGACGTCGACCGAGACGAGATCGTCATCATCGATATTGGTCGTAATGAGATGCGTCGTATTCGGCGAGATGTACCCAGAGAGCCATTTCGTCCCTGTTACTCCCGTCAGGTGATCGTAGTCGACGATCCGCGTTGTCGCGTGCCGGCGGGTTAGCTCTGCCAAGCGTGCTCGATGTTCATCTCCTAGCGCCGGGTCGACGATGATCACCCAGCAGAAGTCTCGTTCGCGCTGCCCGAGGATACTCGGCAGGCAGAACGTGGCAAAGAGCTTGAACCGGGCTTCGAGCCGCTTGGGATCGAGCGGATCGATGAACTTGAACCAGCCCTCGGCGTCGCTCAAGGCGCTCGGCTCTGGATTCCGACGATAGCTGAACCGTGTGAGAACGAAATGTTGCAGCATCATGGCGGATCGAGGGCCCTCCCTCACGACAGCGCGGAGAAGGCCGTCGTTTGGAAGCCGATTATCGCCAAATCGGCAGGACCAATAAAGGACGACGACCCGCCACGCCTCGTGATGCAAAACCACATGTCAAAAGCAAAGGCCGGAATCCCGCAGGATCCCGGCCTCGTATTCGTGGCAAATTCCGTTGCAAAACCTTGCGCCAACTGGTGCGCCCGGAGGGTCTCGAACCCCCGACCCCCGGTTTAGGAAACCGGTGCTCTATCCTGCTGAGCTACGGGCGCTCAAACCTCATTATTAGCGAATCGATGTCTCAGACTTCGGGATCGAGCGCCGCGAGCGCCTTGGCCACCCTCACATACTCGGCATATCGCTGCTGATATCGTTCGAGCTTCTCACGCTCGATGCCTTCGATGCGGGCGCGCAGGACGGACCCTGGCGGCGCACCAGTGGTCGCGGCCTCCAGTTCGAGTGCCCCGGCCTTCAGCCTGTACTCGGCATCATGCGTCCGCTCCCAGGCGAGCCATTCGGTCGTCCACTGCGCGTGGGCGGCCTGGAGTTGCGCCTTCGTGAACGGAAACCTGGAGCCGGCGGCGCGATCGAGCTCGGCGAACGCGGCCGGCAGCAACCGGCGGGCCGTTTCGGCGAGCGGATACCAGACGAGCAGTGCGCGAGGTTCCTGGTGAACCGCGGCAATTCCAGGCGCGAAGGTCGCCAGTAGACCCTGAAGCGTCCGGCCCCGCGCGAAAGCCCGGAACTCGACGACGAGCGCGATACCGATCGCCACGATGACCAGCAGCGGAACACCGATCAAGACGCCGACCATCACAGCCGCATCCACGCGCTAATACTGCAGGACGCTGAAGACGCGCTCGCCATCCAATCGCGCGCGCCCATCGAGAAACGTGAGCTCGATGAGAAACGCCAGGCCGCAAAGCTCGCCTCCGAGCGCCTCGGACCAAGTTCGCGGTGGCCCTGGCAGTGCCACCCGTCGCCATCACATCGTCCACAATCAGCACCCGCTGACCCGGTGCGACCGCGTCCTCGTGAAGCTCGAGCGAGTCGGTACCGTACTCGAGCGAGTAGGTCTCGCGCCGGCTCTTCGAGGGCAGCCGCCCGGGCTTGCGCACAGGGGCGAACCCCGCTCTCAGCCGATCGGCCACGGCCCCACCCAGGATGAAGCCTCGGCTCTCGATGCCGATGACGAGATCGATGGCCTCCCGCTCGAAGGGGCCCGTCAGCGAGTCGAGGGTCAGGTTGAAGCCGTCGGGGTCGCGGAGCAGGGTCGTGATGTCGTAGAAGAGGATGCCAGGCTTGGGAAAGTCCGGGACGTGACGAATCTTCGATTTCAGCGCCTCGGCAATCTGTGGAGTGACGGTAGCCAGTTTGGTCACGGCAGTGTGTCTCAACGCACGGTGAAACCGCCGGTTCGTCCGGTCGGTGCAACGAGCTCTGTTTGAACCGCGTCGACCCGTGCTCCGGCGGGTCCCCGGCGAATCGCCCGTTCGAATCGGATGAGGGCTTCGCCGTCGCCTTCAGCGAGAATCTCAACCTGCCGGTCTGGCAGGTTCCTGACGAAGCCCGCAATCCCCTCGATCTCTGCCGCGTCAAGGGCGAAAAAACGAAACCCGACACCCTGCACGCGTCCCGAGATCAGATACCGTCGAGCCTCAATCATGCCGGCTGCGATTCGGGCGGGATTATAGCAAGAGCCGGCGGGCGGTTCGTCACGTTCAGCAGGGTCGTTTGTGGGGCAGGGTCTCAAGAGACGTGCGATGTCGGCGCCCGCTGGATCGGCTCGACGCGCGACGGTCGGGACATGCCGCACTATTCCAAACTGCCCAGGGCGGTTCTGGCCGTGAGCTCGTTCAGCAGCTCGTCGTCATGGCTGGCCACGATGAGGAGCGCCGGATCGGTACGCGACAGACCGTTGAGCCACGCGAGCTGAGCCAGTACCGCGGGTTGGTCTTCGCTCACCCAGGGCGCATCCTTGCCCGTGACGGTCCGCACGCCGTCCATGTGCCACGCCGCGTCGCCGATCAAGAGGTATTCCCGCCCGGACTCCAGCACGATGTACACCATCTGCGAGCCTGGAGTGTGGCCGGCCGCGCGAATCAGCGTCATCCCAGGCGCCACTGGAAGATATTTCGCGTAGTCCACGACCAGATAACGTCGGGAAGATTCCTCGGTGAGCTGGATTTCCTTCATCTGGGGCTTGCTGATGAGTGTCTCCACCTGCGTTCTGGTCAGGATGGTCTTGGGCGCAAGAGCACTCGCTGACCGACCGTGAATCACGCCAGCCACGTGGTCGCCATGCTCGTGAGTGACGACGATCAGTCTGGCGGCCTCGAGGGCGCGCGCGATCTGCCCAGCGGCCACGGGATCGTAGGGCTCCTCGCTGCCGCGCCCGAAGAACCGGTGAACCTGAAGGTCCATGCCCTGCGTCGATCATCACGGTGCCATCTGGATAGACCGCCTGGAACACGGTACGCGCCTGGACGCTGGGATCGGCAGGCGCACCCTTGACTCGAAAAATTCTTGGTGCGTCGGCTCTCGGCGAATTTGAGCACGTTGAGACGCACAGGCCGCCGGCCCGGGATGGTTCGCGCCACGGTGCGAATTTCTGCAATGTCGGCGCTCCATGGAGACTCGGCCGACTGGGGACGAGCGACGGCGTGCATGGCGGCCGTGCCCGTCCCGAGCAGAACCGCTGCGGCGATGAACCTGTTCAACGTCGTGCCTCCGGGCGATGCCGGCGCTCGACAGCCCGGTCAAGCACGCGGCCACGCCGTGCAATACTAGCAAACGTGATCAGGAGCCGCGATTGACACGCCGCTTCATTCGAAAACAACGACCATCGTCGCGTCGTTCGTCGCGAGTCTCGTCGTGGCCTGTCTGGCTGGCGTCGCGCAGAGCTCGAGCCAGCAGACCGCACCGACGGCGGTCGGGATTGCTGCGGTTACGGGCGAGAAGGGCGGCCAGGATCTCTTCGGCGCCTACGATGTGGTCGCCGACTGGCCGAAGCCGCTCGCGACCCTCCCGGGCCATGCGGGCTGGACCTATGGAGCGGGACAGAGCATTTTTGCCGAGAGTCCCGACCGGATCTTCGTGCTGCAGCGTGGCGAGCTGCCCGAGGTCGATCGGCCAGAGATGCGACGGCTTGCGCCGAGCATCACGTTCCCGATCGGACGGCTCCCGGTTCGCGACACGACTGTCGCGAGCCTGCCTACCAATGGCGCGACGGGTGTCGTGGTGGCCGATGCGCTGAAGACATGGCAGGCGCGCGGCTACCAACTGGGCGTTGACGCGCGCTGGGAGCATTGCATCCTCGTGCTGAACGGCCAGGGTGAGGTGACCGACTCGTGGACTCAGTGGGACTCGCTGCTGCAACTCCCCCACTACGTCGCCATCAACCCCTACGACGCTGAGAAGCACGTGTGGATTGTCGACGACCATAAGCACGTGATCCACAAGTTCACCAACGACGGGAAGACGAAAGTGATGACCCTCGGCACCTACGGCGAGTCTGGGTCGGACGAGCGTCATTTCAACCGGCCCACCTTCCTCGACTGGTTCCCCGACGGCAGCTTTGTCGTCGCCGACGGCTACTACGGCACGCGTGTGGTCAAGTTCGACAAGGACGGGCGATACGTGATGTCGTGGGGCGAGAAGAGCGTGTCACGCGACGATCGGGCGCCTGGCCATTTCAACAACGTCCACGGCATCGCCATCGACCGGCAGACAGGGCGGGTGTTCGTGAACGACCGCGCCAATCAGCGGATCCAGGTGTTCGACGATCGTGGCCGGTTTCTGGATGAATGGAGGACCGGCAGCGCGGCTTCCGACATTCACGTCATCCACATCATGGGCGACGGCTATCTCTGGGCGGCCGATCGCGGCACGAACAAGATCCTCAAGTGGACTCTCGACGGGCGCTTCCTGTACTCCTGGGGCACGTTCGGCGACTTTCCCGGAGGTATGTGGGGCGTTCACGGCATGAGCGTCGATCAGCTGGGAAACTTCTACGTGGCCGAGGTCGGCAACGGCGGCGTGCAGAAGTTCAGGCCGCGACCCGGTGCGAATCCGGCTTTTCTGGTCGGCCCCCCGAAGCGCCTGGCGTGGTGACCCGGCGTTTCACGACTCGGCGTTCGCCTTGGAGAGCCGCGACAAGATGCTGTACAACCCCTGCACGTCGACCGGTTTGACGATGTGCAGATCGAAGCCCGACTCGGCCGAGCGCTGACGGTCGCTCGGCTGGCCCCACCCCGTCAGCGCCACCAGAAGCGTGCCCTTCCCCCACGGCTGGTCCCGAAGCCGTCGCGCCGCGGCGTGCCCGTTGAGGTTCGGCATGCCGAGATCCATCAGCACCACCTCGGGAGCGAATGTCGCCCCCACGCTGAGCGCGTCGAGACCGTCGTACGCGATTCTGATCTCATGCCCCTCGCTCCGGAGCAGCATCCCGATTGTTTCAGCGGCATCCTTGTTGTCGTCGACGATCAGGATGCGTCTCGGTTTGAGCGACTCCTGCTCCGCTGATGGTCCAGGACTGGCCGGCGGCAACTCGACACGCGATGGCTGGCAAAGCGGCAGACGCACGACCATTTCCGTTCCAGAGCCGGGACCGTCGCTGGACGCCTCCACCGATCCGCCGTGCATTTCAATCAGTCGTCGTACGAGCGCCAGGCCGAGCCCCAACCCCCCCTGGGCCAGGCCGACGCCGCGATCCACCTGCACGAAGAGATCAAAAATCTTCGGGAGCATGTCGCGCGGAATGCCAATGCCGGTGTCTCGCACGCGAATGACCGTGTCACCACCGTCGCGCTCGATCAGCAGGTGGATCTTTCCGCCTTGCTCGGTGAACTTGGCCGAGTTGTTGAGCAGGTTGCTCAGCGCCTGGGCCAGGCGGGTCGCATCGCCGTAGACGGTCAGCCTCTCATCGGGCATGTCAACCGTGAACTCGATGGCCCGGTGGTCGATGATCGGCCGCGTGGTTTCGATCGCTCTCGCCACCGGATCGGCGATGTCGATTTCTTCCTGCCGGAGCGTGATCATGCCGCGATTGATGCGCGACACGTCGAGCAGGTCGTCGATCAAACGCACCAGATGGTCGACCTGACGCTCGATGACCTGCCGGGAGCGCTCGCGCTGGCTCTCGGAAAGCCCGTTCAGCTTCATGAGGTGCGCCGCAGTCCGGATGGGAGCGAGGGGATTGCGGAGCTCGTGGGCGAGCATCGCCAGGAACTCGTCTTTCCGGTGGTTCGACTCCTGAAGGGCGCTCGTCGTCGCTTCGAGCGCCGAGGTCCGCTCGGTCACTCGAACCTCCAACTCCTTGTTCAGTGCCTCGAGCTCGCGAGTCTTCCGGTAGAGCTCGGCGAACACGCTGACCTTGGCCCGGAGAATCTCCGGGACGACGGGTACCGGCACGAAGTCGACACCGCCGCACTCGTAGCCACGCAGCCGGTCGAGATCGTTGATCAACATCGCCGAGACGAAAATGATGGCCGTCTTCTGGAATCGGGGGTGCTGCCGAATCATCCCGGCAAGTTCGAACCCGTCGAGGTCGGGCATGCAGACATCCACGAGGATGACGGCGATGTCGTTCTTGAGCAGACAGTCGAGAGCCTCCCGTGCCGAGCCAGCCTTCAGCAGGTTCTCGCCGAGATCCTGCAGAACGGCGTCGTACATCACCAGCTTGGCCGGCTGGTCATCCACGAGCAAGATGTTGACGGAGTCGGTCCTCACCGCTTGCCCTCCCCCGCTACCGATGCAGCCACATTCGCAGCGAGGAGAGCAGCTGCTCGGTGTTGACTGGCTTTGCCAGGTAGTCGGACGCACCAGCTTCCAGACATTTCTCGCGGTCGCCTTTCATGGCTTTGGCGGTCAACGCGATGATGGGCAGCTTCCTGAGCTCCGGCTTCTCCCGGATCGCCCGCATGGTCTGATAGCCGTCCATATCCGGCATCATGATGTCCATGAGCACGATTGCCAGCCCCGGGCTGGCGTCGAGCAGGCGCACGGCTTCGCTGCCCGTGCTCGCGGTGAGCACTCGCATGCCGCGGCGCTCGAGGACGCTGCTCAACGCGAAGATATTTCGCACGTCGTCGTCGACGACGAGCACCGACTTGCCGATGAGATCCTCGTCGGAGTCATGGAGCCGTTCAGGAGTCGCCGCTTTTCCGCCGGCAGATCGGCGACAACACGGTGCAGGAAGAGGGCCGTCTCGTCGAGCAGCCTGTCTGGCGATTCGACCCCTTTGACGACGACGCTGCGCGCGAGCATGCGTAGCCGTGCGTCCTCCTCGGCCGACAAGACGCGACCGCTGAAGACCACCACCGGCAAGTTCGCGAGCGACTCGTTCTTCCGCATTCGTTCGAGCACGTCGAAGCCGGACATGTCCGGCAACCGCAAATCGAGCACGACACAATCGCACGGCTGATCCGCGAGCGCCGCCATTGCCGCCTCGCCGCTATCCGCCATCACGATGTCGATGTCATCGTGATTCAACAGCGCTTTGATGCTCAACTGTTCTGCCGGACTGTCCTCCACCACCAGCAGGCGCTTCCGCCGGGGCGTCGTGTACTCCTTGATCCGCGAGAACGCCGCCTCGAGGCCCTCCGCCGTGGTCGGCTTCGTGATGAAGGCAAACGCGCCGCGCGCCAGCGCGAGCTGCCGTCTTCGTCCAGCGTGACCATCTGCACAGGAATATGCCGGGTCTCGGAATCCTGCTTCAGCTGGCTGAGCACCGTCCACCCGAGCACGTCGGGGAGGAACACGTCGAGCGAGATGGCCGTCGGACGGAACTGCCGCGCCAGCGACAGCACGTCGCCGCCCCGCGTCGACACAATCGCCTTCAACCCCTGATCGTGTGCCAGATCCATCAGGATGCGCGCGTAGTGCGGATCGTCCTCCACAATCAGCAGCGTGGAATCGTCCGGTCCAAGGTCGTCTCGATCGTCCTCGATCGGCTCGACCCGTCGATCCGACACCCGCACGGACGGGAATGTCGATGACACCGACGTGCGTAAGGCGGTACGCGGTTCCTCGACCGTTCTCCCCAAGGGGCCCGCATATCGAAGCGGCAGATACAGCGTGAACGTGCTGCCCACGCCGGGTGTGCTCTGCAGCTGGATCTCCCCGCCGAGCAGATTGGCCAGCTCGCGACTGATGGCGAGCCCCAGACCCGTGCCGCCGTACTTGCGGCTCGTGCTGGCATCGGCCTGTTGAAACGCCTCGAACACGATCCGTTGCTTTTCGGAGTGAATGCCGATGCCCGTGTCGGCCACCGCGAACGCCACCACGTCCGGAGCCTGACCGAGCACCGCATGGCCGGGACTCCAGCCTGACGTCGCCGCCGACACGCTCAGCCCGACGCCGCCCTGCGCCGTGAACTTGAACGCGTTCGACAGCAGGTTCTTGAGCACCTGCTGCAACCGCTTCGAGTCGGTGACGATGCTGCGGCCGAGGCGCGGGTCCACCTGTACCTCGAACGACAGTCCACGCCGCTCCGCCTCATGGACGAAGGTGCGGCGCACCATCTCGAGCAGGTGTGTAAAGGAAACCTCTTCGGCCTCCACCGTCACCGTGCCCGACTCGATCTTCGAGAGATCCAGGATGTCGGTGATGAGGTTCAGCAGATCCGTTCCGGCGCCGTGAATCGTGCGCGCGAACTCCACTTGCTTGCCCGTCAGGTTGGCTTCGGGGTTGTCGGCGAGCTGCTGCCCCAGGATGAGAATGCTGTTCAGCGGCGTTCTCAGCTCGTGCGACATGTTGGCGAGGAACTCAGACTTGTACTTGGAGGTGAGGGCGAGTTCGGCCGCCTTGGCCTCCAGCGCGAGCCGCGCCTGCTCGATCTCCTGATTCTTGCGCTCGACCTCGGCGTTCTGCTCCGCGAGCTGCTGTGCCTTCTGCGCAAGCTGCTCGTTGGTCTGCTGCAGCTCCTTCTGCTGCGTCTGCAGCTCGCCGGCCAGCTGCTGCGACTGCTTGCAGCAGCGCCTCCGTCTGCATCGTCGCTTCGATGCTGTTCAGCACGATGCCGATGCTCGCCGTGAGCTGCTCGACGAACCCCAGGTGCGTCTGCGAAAAATCGCGGAGCGAGGCCAGCCCGATCACGGCCTTGAGCTGCCCCTCGAAAATCACGGGAATCACGACGAGATTGCGCGGCAGGGCCTGAAAGAATACCGAGCCCACGGGCACCGCGTCCGAAGGAACGTCCGACACGAGGATGCGGCGCATGTCGCGCGCGCACTGCCCGACGAAGCCCTCACCCACTCGCAGCTCGGCAGGGAACGGACGGTCGAGCATCTCGGCATAGCTGGCCAGCATTCGCAGCGTCCGTGTCTGATCCGAATCCATCCGGTAGATCACGCCCTGATGCGCGTTCACGAGCGGGACGAGCTCGGTGAGCAGCATCTTGCCGACCGTCGCCAGATCGCGCTGGCCCTGCAACATGCCGGTAAAGCGCGCGAGGTTGGTCTTGAGCCAGTCCTCTTCGGTGTTGCGCTGTGTGGTCAGCCGCAGGTTGTCGATCATCGTGTTGATGTTGTCCTTGAGCTCGGCCACCTCGCCCAGCGCGCCGACCTGAATGGACCGTGTCAGGTCGCCCTTGGTCACGGCGGTGGCCACTTCGGCGATCGCCCGGACCTGCGTCGTCAGATTGGCGGCCAGCAGGTTCACGTTGCCGGTCAGGTCCTTCCACGTGCCTGCGGCTCCCGGCACGTTCGCCTGTCCGCCCAAACGGCCGTCCACGCCCACTTCACGCGCGACCGACGTGACCTGGTCGGCGAAGATGGCGAGCGTGTCCGTCATGTTGTTGATGGTTTCAGCCAGGGCCGCCACTTCGCCTTTGGCCTTCACCGTGAGCGCCTGCTTCAGATCCCCGTTGGCAACCGCCGTCACGACCTTGACGATGCCGCGCACCTGCTCGGTGAGGTTGGCCGCCATGACGTTCACGTTGTCGGTGAGGTCCTTCCAGGTGCCGGCCACACCGGGCACGACGGCCTGCCCGCCGAGCCGGCCGTCGGTGCCGACCTCGCGGGCCACGCGTGTGACCTCCGCGGCAAACGCGTTGAGCTGATCCACCATCGTATTGATGGTGTTCTTGAGCTCGAGAATCTCCCCTTTGACGTCGACCGTGATCTTGCGGGACAGATCGCCGCGCGCGACCGCCGTGGTCACCTCAGCGATGTTGCGCACCTGCGTCGTCAGGTTCGCCGCGAGGAGGTTGACGTTGTCGGTGAGGTCTTTCCAGGTGCCGGCCACGCCCGGTACGACAGCCTGCCCACCGAGCCGGCCGTCGGTGCCGACCTCGCGCGCCACACGGGTCACCTCGGCCGCGAACGAGCGCAGCTGCTCGACCATCGTATTGAGGGTCTCCTTGAGCTGCAGGATTTCGCCGCGAACGTCCACCGTGATTTTTTTGGAGAGGTCACCGCTGGCGATGGCCGTCGCCACCTCAGCGATGTTGCGCACCTGCGCCGTCAGGTTGCTCGCCATGAAGTTGACGTTGTCGGTGAGATCCTTCCAGGTGCCGGCCACGCCCGGCACCTGCGCCTGGCCACCCAGCTTGCCTTCGGTGCCCACCTCGCGCGCCACGCGGGTCACTTCGGCCGCGAACGCGTTCAGCTGATCGACCATCGTATTGATCGTGTTCTTCAACTCGAGAATCTCGCCCTTCACGTCCACCGTGATCTTGCGCGACAGATCGCCGCGTGCGATGGCGGTCGCCACGTCGGCGATGTTGCGCACCTGGGCGGTGAGGTTGTTGCCCATCGAGTTGACGCTGTCGGTCAGATCCTTCCAGGTGCCGGCCACGCCGACGACATTCGCCTGACCACCGAGCCGGCCGTCTGTGCCGACTTCACGCGCCACGCGGGTCACCTCGCCGGCAAACGCATTGAGCTGATCGACCATCGTGTTGATGGTGTCCTTGATCTGGAGGATTTCTCCGCTCACGTCCACCGTGATCTTCTGGCTGAGGTCGCCGTTGGCAATCGCGGTGGCCACCTTCGACACGTCGCGGAGCTGCACGGTGAGGTTTCCCGCCATCGCGTTGACGGAGTCCGTCAGGTCCTTCCACGTCCCGTCGACGCCTGGCACACGGGCCTGGCCACCGAGCTTGCCGTCGGTGCCGACCTCGCGCGCGACGCGCGTCACCTCGGCGGCAAATGCGTTCAACTGATCGACCATCGTGTTGATCGTGTTCTTCAGCTCGAGAATCTCGCCCTTCACATCCACCGTGATCTTGCGCGACAGATCGCCGCGGGCGACCGCCGTCGTCACCTCGGCGATGTTCCGCACCTGTGTGGTGAGGTTGGCGGCGAGCAGGTTCACGTTGTCGGTGAGGTCCTTCCACGTGCCGGCCACACCGGGCACGCGGGCCTGGCCACCGAGTTTCCCCTCGGTGCCGACCTCGCGCGCCACGCGCGTGACTTCTCCGGCAAACGCGTTGAGCTGGTCGACCATTGTGTTGATGGTCTCTTTGAGCGAGAGAATCTCGCCGCTGACATCGACCGTGATCTTCTTGGACAGATCGCCGCTCGCGATGGCCGTGGCGACCTCGGCGATGTTGCGGACCTGCGCCGTCAGATTGTTCGCCATCCAGTTGACGCTGTCGGTCAGGTCCTTCCAGGTGCCCGCGACGCCCAGCACCTTGGCCTGGCCGCCCAGCCGCCCCTCGGTGCCCACCTCGCGCGCCACGCGTGTGACTTCTCCGGCAAACGCGTTGAGCTGGTCGACCATCGTGTTGATGGTTTCCTTGAGCAAGAGGATCTCACCGCTCACGTTCACGGTGATTTTCTTGGAAAGGTCACCGCTGGCAATCGCCGTCGCCACGTCCGCAATATTCCGGACCTGCGCGGTCAGATTGCTGGCCATGAAATTCACGTTGTCGGTGAGGTCCTTCCAGGTGCCGGCCACGCCGGGCACCTCGGCCTGCCCGCCGAGCTTGCCGTCGGTGCCGACCTCGCGTGCCACGCGCGTCACTTCCGACGCGAACGCGTTGAGCTGATCGACCATGGTGTTGATCGTGTCCTTCAGCTCGAGAATCTCGCCACGCACGTCTACCGTGATCTTGCGCGACAGATCGCCGCGTGCCACGGCGGTGGTGACTTCCGCGATATTGCGCACCTGGTCGGTGAGGTTGCGGGCCATCGCGTTGACCGAGTCGGTCAGGTCCTTCCACGTGCCGGCGACCCCGGGCACGACGGCCTGCCCGCCGAGGCGGCCCTCGGTACCGACCTCGCGCGCCACACGCGTCACTTCCGAGGCAAACGAGCGCAGCTGATCCACCATCGTGTTGATGGCGTCCTTCAGGAGCAGGATCTCGCCGCGCACATCGACGGTGATCTTCTTGGAGAGATCGCCGCTGGCGACCGCGATCGTGACCTCCGAGATGTTCCGAACCTGGGCCGTCAAGTTGCTGGCCATCGAGTTGACGCTGTCGGTCAGGTCCTTCCACACACCACTGACGCCCCGCACCTGCGCCTGCCCGCCCAGTTTGCCGTCGGTGCCCACCTCGCGCGCCACGCGCGTCACTTCGGATGTGAACACGCTCAGCTGCTCAATCATTGTGTTGACGATGGCGGCCGAGCGCCGGAACTCGCCCTCGAGCGGACGGCCATCGACATCCATCCGGACCGTCTGCACCAGGTCACCTTTCGCCACCGCCGCCAGGACACGCGTCACCTCCGTGGTTGGCCAGAGGAGATCGTCGATGAGCACGTTGACCGAGACCTCCATCCCGCCCCACGCCCCGCTCGACCGCGCGAACCTGACCCTCTGCCGCGTCTTCCCCTGTTTCCCGACGACCGTCCCGACCCGCTCCAGTTCGCTCGCCATCCTGGCGTTCGACGAGACGATCTGGTTGAACGTGTCGGCAATCTTGCCCTCGAGCCCGACCCAATCGCCGGGCAGGCGGACCGAGAAATCGCCCTCCCGGACAGCCTGCAGGGCGCTCAAGAGCTCGCGGAGCTGTACCGAGGTCTGGGGTGAGGCCGGCGGGGATACTGGCGGAACGGGACGGTCCACAGTGGGCATGGGAGGCTCCGGAACAGAGAACGGTTGTCGCAAGCGTGTACACGTGCCGCCCGCGATTCGGGCCAGAGTGCCGGGTTTTGCGACAGTCTGGGCAGAATGACCGTGACCTAGGCGCCGGCAGGGCAAGAATCCGTGCACAACGCCTGTCCGGCCCCGATCACCACCCCGCGGAGGCGAGAGACACACTCGGCTGGACGGCGACTGCCGGCTGCACGCACAATAGGCTGTTTTCCAGGAGGTGTTGTGTGGCTCTCAAGTTAGGTGACGTGGCTCCGGATTTCGAGGCCGAGACGACCCAAGGGCGCATCAAGTTTCACGACTGGATCGGCGACTCGTGGGCCGTGCTCTTTTCGCATCCGAAAGACTTTACGCCGGTCTGCACGACTGAGCTCGGTTACATGGCCAGGCTCAAGCCAGAGTTCGACCAGCGGCACACGAAGGTAATCGGTCTGAGCGTGGACCCGGTGTCTCAGCACGAGCGCTGGGCGAACGATATCAAGGAGACGCAAGGGTACGCGCCGAACTATCCGATGATCGGCGACACCGATCTCAGCGTGTCGAAGCTCTATGGCATGCTGCCCGCCGACCTCGAAGGATCGTGCGAAGGCCGGACGCCAGCCGACAACCAGACCGTCCGCAACGTCTTCGTGATCGGACCGGACAAGAAGGTCAAGCTCATCATCGTCTATCCGATGACGACCGGACGCAATTTCGATGAGGTCTTGCGCGTCATCGATTCATTGCAGCTGACCGCGAAACACAAGGTGGCCACGCCGGTCAACTGGCAGCGCGGCGACGACGTGATCATCGCGGGGTCCGTGTCGGATGAAGACGCGAGGAAGAAGTATCCGGAAGGATGGAACGCGCCGAGGCCTTATATCCGGATCGTGCCCGAACCTGGTGCGTAGGCATCGATGAGGTCAGGAGACGAAGGCGTCTCCTGACCTCGATGTGCGTGGTCGTTTCCCGTCCCTCCGCCTTCGGACGCCGGTGGACCCGCATTCGCCGCGCCGGAGTCCTGTTCCCACTCCGAAATTCCGGAAATGCCGCATCTCGATTCCTGGCCCCTCGGAACGACTATGTGGCGCGCAGGGCCTGTGAGCCCGCCGGGAGGAAATCATGCGGTATCTGTGTCTGATTCTCGATGAAGAGAGCAATGCCATCAAGGCGAGACAGGAGCCGGAGCGCAGGTTTCTCGAGAAGCGTCTAGCGGAGATCGGTTGACAATGGCGAGCGTCAGCGCGCCCCGTGTCGTCAACATCGCCGATCTGCGGCGTCTGGCCCAACGCCGCCTCCCGCGCGTCGTCTTCGACTATATCGATGGCGGCGCCGGCGCAGAAGTGACCCTGCGCGACAACTGCCTGGCGTTCGACGCCGTCACGTTTCGTCCGCGCTGCGCGGTCGAAACAGCGCGCTCGGAGCCCGGCACGAGCGTGCTGGGCACTCCGATCACGCTGCCGCTGATCCTGGCGCCCGTCGGCAGCAGTCGCATGTTCTATCCGCGCGGTGAGGTCGTCGCTGCACGCGCGGCCGGCCGCGCCGGCATTCCCGTACGTCTTGTCGACCTTGTCCGGCTGCCGGCTCGAGGACGTCAAGGCGGCGTCGGGTGGGCCCGTGTGGTACCAGCTCTATCTGCTCGGCGGTCGCGATGTGGCGAGGGCCACGATCGAACGTGCGCGGGCAGCCGGTTTCTCGGCACTCGTTGTCACGATTGACACTCCGGTCGCCGGGCTGCGTGAACGCGACGTGCGGAACGGCGTCGTCGAGCTCCTCAGTCGAAATCCCTGGTCGATGCTTCCCTACGTCCCCCAGTTTCTTTCACGCCCCCGGTGGCTCGTCGATTTTTTTCGGGACGGCGGACTCATGAAATTTCCCAACGTCGTCATCCCCGGCCAGGGCCCCCTGCCCTACGCCGATGTCGGTGCGGCCCTCGAGCAGTCCACCGTGTGCTGGCAGGATCTCGCGTGGATCCGTGAGGCCTGGAAGGGACCCATTGTCGTCAAGGGCGTGCACACGGGAGACGACGCGAGACGCGCGGTCGATCACGGGGCGGCGGCAGTCGTCGTGTCGAATCACGGTGGCCGCCAATTGGACGGCGTCGCGGCGACGTTGCGGGTGCTGCCTGAAGTCATCGCGCGCAGTGAACGGCAGGATCGAGGTGTTTCTCGACGGCGGCGTCCGCCGAGGCAGTGACATCGTGCGGGCACTCTGTCTGGGCGCTCGCGCGGTGCTGGCTGGGCGTGCCTACGCGTACGGCCTGGCGGCCGGCGGAGAACCCGGTGTGACGCGAGCCATCGAGATCCTGCGGAGCGACCTGGTCCGCACGCTGAAGCTGCTGGGCTGCGGGTCGGCGTCCGAACTGAATCCCTCGTACGTGTCCATTCCGCGCGACTGGTGAGCGGTCGTCCGCCTTGACTTTGCCTGTCGCAGGCTCATAATCGACACGGTCGGATCTGGTCGCTCCCTGTAAGTCGGCCCGCTGTCACGGGTTCAGGCGTCGTCAGCCTTCCTTCGGAAGGCGCGGTGTTCCTGAGGAGGACGATATGGACGTCGATCGGAGAGCCTTCCTGGCGTCGCTCGGCGGTGTCGCGCTGGTCGAGTCGCTCGATTCGGAAGCGAAGGCCGAAGCCCTCGAGCACTACATGATGGAAGCGCTGGACGCGTCGGCTGGCGGTGGTCAGGTTGCTCCACCTCCCGACCCCACCATTCGCCGGGGCGCGGGCAATGTCTTCTCGCAGGGACGCATGCCGCAGTTGGAGCCCATGCCCGCGCAGCCGACCCTGATCGATTTCTTCAACCTTCGCTTCGCCCCCGCCAACCACGTCCTGCAGAGCGCGACACGGGCGCTCCAGACCGGCATGAGCGAGGAAACCGTGCTGGCCTGCCTGCTCCACGACGTCGTGCTCAATCTCGTGAAGGTGGATCACGGGTGGTGGGGCGCCCAGATGCTCGAGCCCTATGTCTCGGAAAAAGTCAGCTGGGCCATCCGCTACCATCAGGCGCTCCGCTTCTATCCGGATCCGAGCGTGGGTTACGAGTACCCGGAGCTGTACAACCGGATCTTCGGCAAGGATTACGTGCCGCAGCCGCACATCAAGGCGGCGTATGAATTAGCCCGCAATCACAAGTGGTATATGGAAGCGCGGCTCATCACGGTGAACGATCTCTATGCGTTCGATCCGAAGGCCGTGGTTTCGCTCGATCCGTTCATCGACATCATCGGCCGTCATTTCAAGCAACCGAAAGAAGGACTGGGCGCCGACGGAAGTCCCACGGCACACATGTGGCGGACGCTGATCTATCCGGACAATCCGCTCTAAGGGAACCCGATTCATGCCACGTGCGCGACCAATTTCAGTCGCGCTCACGCTGCTGGCGTCGGCCATCCTGGCTTACTGGTTCATCACGGCGCCTGCCGGGTCGCCAACGCTGCGCCAGTTCGATCCGAATCGCATGGCAGAGCTCGAGCTCCGCATGTGGCAGGCCTACTACGGGAAGGACCGTATTCGCCTGTTCGCGCTTCTCGTCACCCAGCTGCACGAGCAAAACCACTACTCATGGGCGAATGCCACCCGCGCCGGCTTCTATCTCGCGCGCGCCGCGGCGACATTCGGCGACGCGCGCGCGAACTACGAAACGGTTCTGCCCGACCTGGAGCACGCGTATCGCATCGCAAGGGAGTCGTTGCGCGCGGGCTTCAATCCCCGGACGCTGGCCGGGGCCGAGCTGGCCTGGTGGGTTGCGCGACGGACGCCCGGCGAGAACAGCCCGGAGCACGTTGGGGCCCTGATGGCTGAAGCGTACACCCTGATGTACGAGGCGCCTCGCGCGCGGGTCGTGCGAGCCGCGCTCCTCAGGGCGCAGGCGGCAGCCCTGCGGGATGCCGAAGCGAACCAGCCTGACTGGGACGCCATCGGCCGGTTGCTGCGGGAGTCGTATCGAGATCTCCGTCTCGAGCTGGCGCGCGACAGCACTGTCTAGCACGCGCCACTGGTGTGGCGCTGGCGGGCGCAGCTATACTCCGGGCTTGCACACTTCTGGAGGAGGCATGGCCAAACCCCGGGACACATCCCAGCCCGCGATCGACACGGTCGCCGAAACCGTCGGCCGCGCGCTAGGCAGCATCGCCGGCACGTTTGATTCGCTGCAGGCGCAGCACCCGCATCCGGTTGACGAAGCGCGCGAGGCACTGGCTGCTGGTCGCGAGAGAGCCGCGGCATTGGCAGCTGCGGCCGGCGCAACCACGGCCGTGGTCGCGAAGAAGGCTCGGCAAGCGCGGAAGAAGGCGGCCTCTGCCGCCATGATCGCAGTCGTCACTGTCAAGGCAGTGCGCCGTGTGGCGCGGGAAAGGGAGAACCGTGGCAAAAGCAACGTCCAGGACCCGCCGGAAGACAGCCAGGGCCGTCAGGAGAACCAAGCGAAAGGTTCGCAGGTCGGTGCGGCAAGGTTCGCAGGTCGGTGAGGCGCGTGAAGAGATCGGTAAGGCGCGTGAAGAGAAATGTGAAACGCGCGAAGAGAAATGTGAAACGCGCCCGGAGAACCGTAGCGCGGACGGCTGCGCGACGACGACGATAGCCCGAGCGGGAGGCCGGGGTCCTCGCCGCACCGAGCGGCGAGGACCGCTCGCCCGCATCAGGGCATGTCGACGAACGTCACGCGGGGCGCGAGCGACCAGTCGAACTCGTGGAGTCGATTCGAGCCCAGGGCGTTCACGGCGTTCAGAGCGCGGCTGGCGTCGGCCAGCAGGCCGCTCACATCCACTCTTTGACATGTCGGCGCGAAGGGGCCGAGATAGGTCTGCCCCCGCGTCAGCATGTACACGACGCCGTGATGGTTGAGGCGCCGCAGATGATGAAACGCGACGCCAATCTGCAGAATCCCCTGATAGAGTCGCCGAACCGGGCGACGCTCTGACCGCCACAGGATTTCCAGCGTTTCGTGCTGCTCGAAATATTCGCCGCGATTGAACTGGGCGACGCCTTCGAGGAGCAGCGGCGGAGGGGGCTCGTCACACCAGCTCATAGCCGCCGCCATCCAGCCGAGCCGTTCTCACCCTTGTGCAGCACTCGCCGCGGGACTCGTGTCCCATACTGGCGGCGAAAATGGGCCACAATCCCACGATGTTTCTACGCAAGGCTCGCTGGGGCGAAGAGGCGTGCTACCCGTTCGGTTGATGCGGCTACTTGACCTCGAGGACAACCGACTTTTCGTACCTGACCGGTACACCGTCTCTCATCGCCGGCTGGTACTTCCAGCTGGCCGCCGCGCGGACCAGCAGGTGGTCGTAGATCGTGTTGGTCGGGACGCGAATTTCTGCCTTCTGAACACTGCCTGTTTCGTCAATCGTGAGGTCGAGGATTATCGGCCTGCGCGGCGTCCGGAGGAACGCCAGGAGCTCGGCCGGGACGCTCGGCGTAACCTGATAGATCGCCACCGGCGGCGCCACGTTTCCATCTTCGATCCTGTAGGTGCGCAGTTCGCTGGTCGCCTCGTTCGGGCTCGCCGGAGTGGACTGCGACGGCGCCACGTCTTCAGCGGCGATTCTGTCGGTGGGCAATCCGCCGGTCGTCTCGCTCGGGATCGCCGGAGTGGACTGCGGCGGCGCGGGGATGCCCGGCTCCATGGTCGCGCGTGACAGCGCCAGGAATCCGTCGACGAGCACGCTCAGGTCCGCCAGGCCGTCGTCCCACACGCCGAGGCGCTCCGCTTCGCTCAGCATGTGCCGTGTCTCGGCGAGACGGGGTTCGGCTGCGGCATATTGCTTTTGATCGAGCAGTGCTCGAGCGGTCCGGGTACTGGTCGCGAATGAGACCCGGCAAAATGCGCTTCCGCACGGCGATGAACATCGCCTCGATCCGGGGCGACGCGTCGGAGGCATCCAGTGCCGCCAGCGGTTCGCGGCGGATGAGTGATTCCGCCATCGATTCGGCCTCGGTGGTTCGGCCCAACGCGTACAGACAGAAAGCGCGATACTCGTCGATCTGCCGGGCTATGGCCGGAGCGCTCACGCCGCCCTCGCTCACGCGCGACAACGTGGAGAGCGCTTCTTCGTACGCGGCCGACGCGTACAGATCCTTGGCCGCGTCGAGCGAGTCCTGTTCCGCATTCGCGCTCGCGGCGGCCGCGACCATCAATCCGACGAGAAGAATTACTCTCATCCGATGCCTCGACGTGGGTTCACTTGGTCAAATCGACAGCAACTCGCTGCGGCCCATTGCTGGTCACGACGACGGTCTGCCGTCGCTCGCCGAGCTGCGGATGGCGGAACACGAGCTCATGCGTGCCCACGGTCACGCTGGCGTTGGAAATCGGTGTTTGCCCGAGATCTTTGCCGTCGAGCGTGACCTCCGCCCACGGCCTCGCGTTGACATTCAGGTTGACCGTCGGGGGATCGATGCGAACGAACGTCGTTTGTCCGGCGACGACGTCGACGCGCCGGGTTTCCCGATAGTCGAGGGTCTGGTTGACGAGCACGATGTCGTGACTGCCGGCCTCGAGCATGATTCTCGCGGCTCCGCTCGCGCCGATGAGCTCATCGCGCTCGATGATCTGAACATCGAACGGGGCCGACACGGACAGCCACCCGCCGACGGGGCCCGACACCTTCGGAAGCGAGAAGACGACCGAGGCCGCCTGACCAGCCACAACGGTCACCGTCCGCCTGGCAGATCCGGTCGCACTCGCGACCGCGATCGTGTGCTGTCCAGCCGTCAACGCGTCCACCGTGACCGGCGACGTGCCGGACGGTTGTCCGTCGATGGTGACGCGCGCGCCCGGAGGCTCGGTCACGATCGACAGCAGCCCGCTCGCAGCGGCGGGTGCGGCGATCGTCATCTCGAGGTCTCGCACGATGTCGGCGCCGGGGGCGACGGTAATGGGAATCACGCGCTCGTGGGTTCCACTGCGTACGCTGAGCGTATGGGCGCCCGAGTTGACTGAGAGCGTCAGCGGCGTGACGCCGCGGGGCTCACCGTCGATGGTCACCTGCGCGCCTTCGGGTCGGGTCGTAATCGTCAGTTTCGCGGGTTGCGGCCCGGCCACGTTACCCGGCACCCACTTGATCCACGTGAAAGCGAGCGCCACGACAGTCAACGCGACTGCGGCCGCGATCAACCACACGTGGCGCCCTACCGTCTGGGTCGGCTGCGGCTGCGCCTCCGCCACCGAAGCGGCGGCATGGGGCTCCGCCTCGTCTTCCAAGGCGAAAGCGAGCAAGGGATCGGCTTCGACCGCCGGTCGACTGGATGCTCGTGAGCTCAAAGGCCCCAGCACGCGCCCAGCCCAGGAGAGGACTTTGGCTCCTTGAGGACGCTCTTCGACGAGCGCGGGGGGCGACTCGGGGGTCGGAGGCAAATCCACCTGGCTCGGCACGGTTTGCTCGGGCATCAGGACTCAACTTTCGTACGATGGCTCTGGGAGATACGGAGCGCGCCAAGCCAACGGCGTGCCATATATATTCATGCAATGCCAAGACTATATTCATGCAATGCCAAGACCAGGAGCAAAAAACGGCTCCAATAGTCCCCCTTCTCGCAGACTTATGTCGCCTTCAGCCACCATGTCTGCCATTTTGAGGTGGCCGATCAAACTCAAGGTGGCTAATCGTTCGTCATCGAGTGGGACGCGGTCTTGCGGATCCCCGTGACGCGGGCTGGGAAGCGCGTCTCCTCCGAGCCGTCCCGCAGGACGATCTCTGGCCTGCCGAGCCCCCTCACCTGGCGAGCTGGTCGAATCCTCCGGCCTCTGTCTACTCAGGCGTCTCGCGCGACGAGCGAGACCAGGACAACCACGACCGTCAGTCCAACACGAGCCACGGTCAGCCTCCCGACAAGGGGAAGAATGAATGGACGTGGGAGTGCAAGTGAGGCGTGGAGGCTACCTCAGGGGTTAGGCGCGGTCAATGACACTGACGCAGCATCCATCACGAGTGCTCGCCGGTATACGAGGAGTGGCGGTTCCCTCCCTCGGGCCAGGAGGTTAGCGATACGAGTGGGGCTTGATCCGTTCGGGGACAATCGCCCACCTCTCCGTGCGACATTACTTAGAAGAAACGGGACCTAGGTGGGTATCGAGCCAGTCGAGCGACTCACGGATCAGGTCCGGCCGCGGGATGTTGTGTCCCGTGTCGTACACGACCCGGCGCTTCTGGGCTTCTGGTGTCCCAAGGAGACGAAACATCGGGATCTGGGTCGTGTCTTCGGGCAGAAAGAAATCGAATCGACCGTTGAGCATCAGAACCGGCAGTTTCACGCGCGGCGCGAAATTGATCGCCTCCGCCTCGGGCATTGCGCGCTGCACATAAAAGCCGCCGACAATCAGGACGGCCGCCTTGAATCGAGGCTCAACCGCCAGGAAGACGGGAGCCATGGCCCCGCCCCAGCTCGAACCCATGAATGCGATGCGTTCACGATCGATGTCTGAGCGCGTCTCCAGATAGTCCACCGTTCGCCGCACATCTTTGGCCCAGGCGATGACGTGTTCCCGATACGTGTTGGACAGGTTTGGAGAGTCGGTCGTGACCTCGCTGGCTCGCTCGAAGGTGCTCTTGTAGATCGGATAGATCAGGGTTCGACCGCTCTTGATCACCCAGTCGAAGGGTCGTGTGTTGATATCGGCGCTCGAGCGCAGGGAAATGACATTCGAACCCGGGAAATACACCACGGTCTGATACGGAGCCGCGCCCGCCTTGGGCATGTACACGAGCGCCGGCACCCGCTCGCCGCCGTAGGCGGCCGCGAATGACACTTTCTCGACTCGCCAGTCGGGGCTCGACTGATCGACGCTCTCAACGCTCACCGCTAGATCCGACTTGTCGTATTCGTACAGCGTGCGGTATGCGGCGAACACATCGTCGGTGACTGGTCGCTCACGGGAAAAGTCCCGCGCGGCATACGCCACCAGCTCCTCGCTCTTCGCCACCACATCGTCGTCGCTGTACTTGACGCAACGGAACCCGAAATTGGCGGCGCGATCCAGCGGCGGTCGCGCGTCAGCATCGTTGAACATGTAAGCCGGCTCGTCCCAGCCGCCGCCCAGAATGTAGCGGTGAGAACTGTTCGCGCGGTTCCAGCACCATTCCTTGACATTGCCAGCCAGGTCGACCGCACCGTAGCGGTTCACTCCCCCGCTCGTGCCAACCTTCATGGGGCCCCGGCCCTGGAAGTTGCTCCGCGGGACCACGACGCCGCTCATCCGCTGGTCGGCCACGCGGCTCCAGTGGAATATCGTGGGCACCGACTTGCCGGACCAGGCCGCAAAGGCTGCCGCTTCGTACCAGCTCACCCCCGTGACCGGAAGATCTTCCTGTCCCTCGACAAAATTCCCGGACTCCCACGTGGCTGGACCTTGCCGGCCGGTCGAGTCGCGGAAGCGCGCCATCGCCTGTTCGAAGGTGAGGGTGCGATTGCCGTCCATGAACGGGCTCTGCCAATACTTGCGCTCGCGGTAGCCGCCCGCGTCGACGAAGCGCTTGAACTCGGCGTTGGTCACCTCGTAACGATCGATCCAGAAATCGCGGAGTCGGTGCGGAGGCAAATGATCGAGGCCCGCGATCAACGCGACTTGAGGCTCGTCGCCAGCACTGATGCGCACCATTCCAGCGGGCGTCTCTTCGGGGGGATGGAGACTCGCAAGGACAGTTCGATTGGAACGGAGGCCGAAGTCTGCAGCGTCGGTGGCGGTAACGAACCCGTCCTTCTCGAAGCGCCATTCGAGGTACGCGTTGGGTACGATGCGGTCCGCGAGGGGCGATGTCCCAAGCGGAATCCAGTCGCCAGACGACCCCATCAGCCGGTACGACACCCTCGCGCCCGGCGGTGTCGTCCGAACGGTGACGCCCCGAGAGATTACCGAATCAATTCGCTTCCAGACCGGATCGTTCGGGATGTATTGCTTCGCCTGTTCTGCCATCGCAAATGCCGTCGCGTACTGCTCGCGTTCAGCCAGTTGCTCGATTTCCGGCAGCGCCTGCTCGCGCGCCCAACGTGTCCTGGCGTTTTGGCGGGCGAACCATACGGCCGGCACGGCAGCTGCGAGCAACGCCACGACAGCAGCTCCGACCCACCACCGCGTCGGCGTTCGGACTCCAGACCGCGCCCCGATCGCATCTGCAGACGCGGTCGCCTGCCACCGCGCGATGTCCGCAGCGATGTCATCAGCCGAGACGGTCCGCCGAGCTGGATCCTTTTCGAGGGCGCGCGAGACGATGCGGGCCAATACTTTTGGAACATCCGGTCGCAGGTCGCCGATCGGTCGCGGCGTTTGCGATGCGACGGCCAGGAGCATGGCCGGGGTCGTCTCTCCGGCAAACGGGAGCTGCCCGGTCAGCATCTCGTAGAGCGTCACGCCAAAGGCCCAGATGTCGGCGCGTGTATCGACTTCTGTGCCCATCGCCTGCTCAGGCGACATGTAGGCGACGGTTCCCACCGTCGTGCCAGCCACCGTCATTCGAGTGGCGGTTCGGCGGCTCTCCGAAAACACCTTCGCCACGCCGAAATCCACGATCTTCACGTGGCCGTCGCGGGTCAGTACGACATTACCGGGCTTCAGATCGCGATGCACGATGCCCGCGCGGTGCGCCGCGGCGAGCCCGGCGGCGATTTGTCCGGCGATGTCCGTCACCTCGTCGATCGTCAGCGTCCCGCGCTCGATGCGCTGCTGCAGGGTCTCTCCGTCATAGAACGGCATCGCGATGAAGAGCTGCCCGTTCCACTCGCCGACCTCATACACCGTCGCCACATTGGGATGATCGAGAGAGCTGGCGGCCTGCGCCTCACGAAGGAGACGGGCGCGTGCCACGTCGTCCTGCGCGATCGTGGGAGACAGGAACTTGAGGGCGACCTTGCGCTGAAGACGCTCGTCTTCGGCCAGATAGACAACGCCCATGCCACCCTGACCGAGGGGCTCGAGGATGCGGTAATGCGAGACCGTGGTCCCGACCACGGCGTCAGTCTACAGTGATCTGTCGGGGGCGGGGTGACGCGTTCATCGGAGAACGGAGACTCGTCCGGCGCAGTCGCCGCCGCTGTCTACTTCCTAGAATCGAACGCCGCCGCCAATCGCGAACCGGAAATCATGGCTGAAGAACGCGTCCTCGCGAATCCTGAGGTCGCTGTCCACGACGGGACCTGGATACCGCACGGCCCGATCCCCAATCTCGAAGCGGAGCACAGTGCGATCGGTCGGAAAGAAGTCGACACCGCCTCCGTAGTCGAGCGCAAAGACGGTCTCACCGCCCGCAAGCGTGCACCGCAGCGTTGGGGGAAAGATGAGAATGCAGGCAATCGGCTCCGGCGCTTCGTTGAAGGTCAGGAAACCCGGGCGCAGCTTCGCGAAGGGCCTCACGGCACCGAGTCGTGGCCCGACGGTGACACCGAAGAGACCTTCGATCCGGCTGCCGCTGAACGGTTGCTCGTTGGCAACGCCGTCGGCAAGGTCCCCGGAAAAGTCTTCCGGATAGAACGTGATCTCCGCGTCAGCGCCGATGAGCGCCGTCGGACTCCACGACAATCGTCCGCCAAACCCGACGTCGGTGCCGTCGAACTCGCTCGACACCGCGCCGGCCACGTGTCCAGCGACCTGGAATCGGGGTTCGTCCACCTGCGCCCAGACCGGAGGCGCGGCTGCGAAAACGATCAAGACCGATAACGCTGTGAGTGTTCTCATGGGTTCTACCGAGACGCCGACCAGGGCAGGCGTGGCCGTCCCTCGAGATGGTACGACATTCGAGGGCAGGTTGCCGAGATGGCGCTCAGGATGCGGAGAGTTACTGTCCTAAACTCGCGGTATAGAATCGACCCGCTCAGCCGAACCCAATGGCTTTGGTTGTCTTTGCCGCGCCCGCGCAGGAGCAAGACCAGGGCCGGTTTACCGTGGTCTTGAACTGGAGACCTCCACAACAAGCGCAGTAGCTCAGCAATCGTGTCAACGCGTAGCCGCAAGGGCGGCCCTGCGCGGCATGGCCATTGTCGCCGGCGCGGCGGAAAGCTTCACCGCCTGCGATCTCGCGCCTCACAACTCCCCATACTGTTCCGCGCAACGCGAAAGGAACCAGAGCTTGTCGCGGAGGAACGCTGGCACGTTCCCGACTCGCGGCAGTGTGGCGGGTCGTGCCGCGGCACCCGGTTCCTTGAACGGTTGCCGACCGTGCCACGAAGGGACTAGATTCTTGACTCCTGTGCGCGTCCTGCTCCTGACCCAAATCCTTCCCTACCCTCCCGACATCGGAGCAGCGATCAAGACCTGGCACGTACTGAAATACCTGCGCGAGCGCGAGCGACCGGTCGACGTCACGCTGGTCTCGTTCGTGCGCGACGACCATCGGCGCGATCTCCAGGCACTCCGACCTTATTGCGGGGCCGTCCACACCGTGCCCATTCGCCGGAGCCTCACACGGGACGCCACGGCGCTCGGTCGCAGCCTGTCCCGCGCCGAGCCGTGGCTCATCGTGCGGGACGATCTGCGACGCATGCACGAGACCGTCCGCGGCCTGGTCGCGCGTGAGACGTTCGATGTGATTCACGCGGACCAGCTCTCGATGTGCCAGTACGCCGCTGCCGCTCCCGTGCGCACCCGGCTGTTCGACGCGCACAACGCCACATGGCTCCTGTGTCGGCGTCTCGAGGCCACGCTTCCCGCGGGGCCCCGGCGGTGGCTGATGTCGCGCGAGTGGCCATTGCTCAAGGCGTATGAAGGCGAGATTTGCCGGCGGTTCGAGGCGGTGACGGCCGTGTCCGATGAAGATCGCGCGGCGCTCCTCGAAGCCGCCGGCACCCCCCGATCCATCGAGGTCGTGCCGTGCACCATCGATGCGCAGGCCGTGTCGCCATCCGGGGGCGAGCGCGACGAGTCGCTGGTCCTCCATCTCGGCACCATGTTCTGGCCTCCCAACGTCGACGGCGTCCGATGGTTCGCAGACGAGATCTGGCCCAGGATTCGCGCGAAACGCCGAGCGGCCCGCTTCGTGATTGCGGGCGCAAGGCCGCCTCGCATCATCCGCGACCTGTCCACCCGCGAGGCGGGTATCGACGTGCGCGGCTACCTCCCCGATCCGGCGGCGCTCCTCGCCCGCGCTGGCGTGTTCATAGTCCCTCTGCGCACGGGCAGCGGCATGCGGGTCAAGATCCTGACCGCGATGACACATGGTGTTCCCGTGGTGACGACGTCGGTGGGATGCGAGGGGATCCAGGTCGTCTCAGGTCAGCATGTGTTGGTCGCAGACACCCCCGAGGCGTTCGCCGATGCCGTGCTCCGCGTGATGCTCGATAGGGTTCTTGCCAAGAATCTGGCGCGCGAGGCCCGCCTGCTCGTCGAGCGAGCCTACGACTATCGCATGGCGCTGCAACCGCTGGATCGCATCTACGGTCTCGCCTAGGCGCCTCCAGCCGGCCGCGCTTTCACGCGTCGTGTCCGACCGGCCAAGCCTGCCTTCTCGGCTATGCGGCAGACCGGGGAACAGGACAGCGCCTGTAACTCAAGCTGCCGGATTCAGAATTGGCGAAGATGGCGCTTGGCGGGAATAGCGCGAATGGGCCAGCCGGCGACCGGTCTTGTGGTGCTACGCGTCCGCTAATGGAGCCTCGGCCGGCCCTGAGATGACATCGCCGCCTGGCGTGAACCTCGAGCCATGGCAGGGGCAATCCCAGGTATGCTCCGCCGCGTTCCACGCCACCAGGCAACCCATATGCGTGCAGACTGCCGAGCGAACCATCAACCTGCCTTGCGGATCTCGATAGGCTGCCAGCTTTGCACCGTCCCGCTCGACGATTTCGGCTTCGCCCCGCTTCACCGACCGCAACGGTCGACTTTCGGCTCCCGCAAAGCGATCGCGAATCATGTAGTACGGATAGTCGGCGTTTTCCTTGATGTAGTCCCACAAGCCACGCCGAAGCGCGGTGCGACCGGGATGGAACAGCTCGGCCCACGGATTTTCCCGGCCCATGATGGCGTCTGCGATCATGATGCCCGCCAGCGTGCCGAACGTGAGACCGTTCCCGGCGAAGCCGGTTGCCGCGTACTGATGGTCCGTGACGGGCCCGATATAGGGCAGACCGTCTGGCGTTTCGATGACCTGACCCGACCAGCGGTAACTCAGTGAAATCTCTGGCACGCGCCCGGTGAGTGCGTGCTCCAGTCGCTCGTAGCAGGCGTTCGTATCCGTGACCTGCCCCGTCTTGTGGTCTTCGCCGCCGAGGATGACCAGATCGTGGTCGGAACGCTTCTCCACCCTCAGGTACTGATAGGCCGTCGCGGTGTCCCAGAACAGCGCGTCCGGTACGGCCCCGCTGGGGGCGCGTCCAGCCACGACGTAGCTGGTATAGAGCGCGAGTTTGGTCTGAAAGAGCGTGGCGCTCGCCATGCTGGCGATACCGACCAGCGGGTTGTGCGTCGCGATCACGATATCCCGGCAGCGCACGAGGTGGCCGTTCGCCTTCACCGCGAGCGGATCGTCGAAGAACTCATCCGCAGCGGTGTGTTCATAGATCTCGACCGCCCTTCGCATGAATGGCCGCCAGGAGTCCGGCGGCATACTTGCGTGGGTGAAAGCGCGCCTGGTTGTCGAAGCGGATGCCAGGGCCGCCGATGAACGGCACGTCGGACGCGAACGTGGCATCGAAACCGAGCTCGCTCGCCACGCCCGCTTCGTTCCTGAACGCATCGGCGTCCTTCGGGCTCGCCTCGCCATGCGGCGCGTGCAGGTAGCCGTCCACTCGCTCGAACGCGCAGTCGATCTCGTGGTCACCCACGATGGCCTCAATCCGCGCGATCGCGGCCAGCCCCGCATCCCATGACGCCTGGGCATGTGTCCGGCCGAATTGCCGTATCAGCTCTTCCAGCCGGACGTCAGTCACCATCGTCAAGTGTGCGCTGGTGTGTCCGGTATCGATTTGCGGCACACCTGGCTCGCTCGAGCACGGCAACGGTCCTGCCGGCGGTGACCAGTTCATAGGCCGTCGTCAATCCGGTGATGCCGCCGCCTATGACGACGACGTCAACATCGAGGTCACGCCCGAGTTTCGCGAAGCTCGGGAGCGAGGCCGACTCGGTCCAGTACGGCAAGGTTTCGGCATGCAAGCCAGACGGTTGCGCCATGGTGTTACTCGAAGCAAAGGACCTGCCACGATGAGCCGTTCGAAGGTGATTCTGCGGCGCGGAAAGCCGCTGTGGCTGAAGTCGCAGCTCAGCAGGTCGCCTCCACGCTAACCCGGTTCTCAAGGGCCGTGACGATGCGGATGTCGCCATCGTTGGCGGCGGGATGACCGGAATTCTCGTTGCGCGTGCATTTGCGAATGCCGGCGTTTCTACCACATTGCTGGAAGCCGCGCGAATTGGTTGTGGCAGCACGGCTGCCAGTTCTGCGCTCCTGCTTCAGGAGCCGGATCAGGCGATGGACCAGCTGGCGAGACGATACGGTCTCGCGCGGAGCACACGCATCTGGGAGCTGAGTTCCTGTGCCGTTCGCGATTTCGTCGCCACGCTGAAGCGCTTGCGCATCGGCTGCGATCTGGTCGAGCGCGATGCGGTGTACTTCGCCTCGAACGCCGACGCGACAGCGACACTCTTTGCGGAGTTCCAGCGCAGAAGCAAAGCGGGCTTCGAAGCTGAGTGGCTGACCCCCGGTGCGCTCCGCCGTCTGACGGGGCTTGCCGCCCGTGGCGCAATCCGCACCGCAGGCAGTGCGCAATTCGACCCGTACAAGGCTTGCGTCGGGCTCGCTCGCGCAGCCACGTCCGCAGGCGCGCGTCTGTTCGAGCGTTCAGCCGTCAGACGCATCGATCGCGGCAGTGATCGCGTCCGGCTGCACACCGCACATGGCAGTGTGGATGCTCGTCGAGTTGTCGTCGCGACAGGGTACGCGACAACGCACTTTCGGCCTCTGGCCGGGCGCTTCCGCCTCTATCGCACCTATGTGCTGGCCACACGTCCGCTGAGCATCGCCGACCGCCGCGAACTCGGTCTGGGGCCGGTGATGATTCGGGATACAGCCCGGCCCTATCACTACGCTCGCTGGACGGCGGATCACCGGCTGCTGTTGGGTGGCGCCGACCGGCCGCTCCGCCCCGGCCTACGTCCCGGGAGCGAGTTCACGCTGGCCACAGGGCAGTTGCGCGGTGACTTCGAGGCTCTGCTCCCCGCTCTCGCGCGCATCGAGATGTCAGGCGCCTGGGAAGGCTTGTTCGCCATGACGCCCGACAGCCTTCCGTACGTGGGCCCACACCGACTCTACCCGGGGCATCTGTTCGCGCTCGGGTACGGGGGGAACGGCATGACGTTCAGCTTTCTGGCGGCGCGGATGCTGCTGGAACAATGGCAGGGCGTTCAGTCGTCCGATCACCTGCTGTTCCGATTTGGACGCTTCCGGTGATTCCTCCCCGGAGCACGCTACACGCCATTCGTCTCCAAGGGCTTCCCGAGCATGGCGACCGTCAGCAATACGGTACCTGTTAAACGTCAACATAGCC
>CAWFOC010000007.1:0-268856 GCA_963817395.1 uncultured Acidobacteriota bacterium
GATATGGCTGGATTCTGTCAAGCGGGCAGATCGCTCCCTGCCTCACGGTTGTGAGCTCTCTTTCCCAGCACGCTCGTTCCGTGCTCTTCGTTCTTCAGATCCGTCTGGTCGGCGGCAGCGCGTTTTAGCGACGGTTGACGTTGCTGATATCCGCGGGTTGGGTACCGCCCAGACTGAGGTTCGTCGCGGAGCTGCCTCGCCCTAGCCACGGACGTCTCGATCGTGCTGATGTCCATAACGCTTCCGAGGGTTCTCCACCTGGCCGCGGTGCCGCCGGCCTGACGGACCTGAATCGCTGCGTGCTTTACGCCGGTGGCGGCGGCACCTCCCGAGCAATCGCCCAGATGAATCCCGTGAGCTCGCGTGCGATGGCGGTGGCCACTTTCGGTTTCGCCTTCCCGCGCGCGACGAGACGGCGGAAGCGGGCCGTCAAGCGGAGTTGGGCCTTCCACGCAATGGCCCGCACGGTCGGTGCCAAGGTTTCTTGGCGATAGAGCATCTGTCGGCCGATGCGGGGCACGCCCTGATACGCCCACGCCGCTTCGGCGAGTAAGCGCCGGGCGTGCGGATTGCCCGCCTTGGTGATCCCGCCGCGGCGCACAGTCGGCCCGCTCGAGTACTCCGACGGCACGAGGCCCAGGAACGCCATCAGCTGCCGTGGATGGGTGAAGCGTCGGATGTCACCCACTTCGACGATCAAACCGACCGCGGTGACGAACGAGACACCCCGCAACGCTTGCAGGGCGTCCACGACCGGCGCCCATCGCCACGCCGGCGTGAGCTGCCGCAGTTGCTCGGTGAGCCGCTCGACGCGACGTTCCGTTTCGTCGATCGTGTCGCGGTACTCCTGCAGCGCGATGTGCTGCGGGGTGAGAGGAAAGCTGAGATCCGCCAGCCACCGCCGATACGGTCGGGTCCAGCCGGCGCGGCCCGGATAGCGCCGGCCTTGCCGGAGCAGAAACGCTTTCAAGCGATGTTTTGCCTGCGTGCTCAAGCCGACGGCATCTTCGCGCGCCCGGACGAGATCGCGCAGGGCTTCATCGTCGGCGGTCGGGACATAGATCGCCGTCAACTCCCCTGCGCGATGCAAGCGGGCGAGCGCGTCGCCATCGCGCCGGTCAGTCTTGATCCGATCGCCACTGCGTTTTGGCATGCTCGAGGGATTCACCACGACGCAGTCTTCTCCCTGGGCGGTCAGATACCGGTGGATCCCGAACCCGCACGGGCCCGCTTCGTACACGAAGCGCAACCGCCGATGCGGCGCCCGCAACGCCCGCACCAACTTGGCGACGGCCTCCACATCGCCGCTGATGACCCCATAGCGGCGAATCTCACCGTCACGTCCCTCCTCGGCGAGCGAGACGTCGATCGATTCCTTGTGGACATCCATCCCTACGAACATGCTACGTTTCGCCATGGCCTGCCTCCGTTGTGTGTGGCACGGCGCGGCACCCTCATTGGTATCGCGTAACCCACGAGTACAACGTGAGGCAGGTCTCTTAGCCAGCCATACTGTCTAGCCAGACATGGACCTCGGCTACTGTTACCGCACAATGGTTGAACCCGGGTTGACGCGCCGCGATCTCCTGTCACTCTTAGCCGGTGCCGCGGTACTGCCGGTCGCCGCGGTCTCGTGCGGGCGAGGCCCGGCGGGTTCTTCGGTCTCGACAATCAAGAGCCCACGGCACTACTCGAGTCTCGCGGACGTGGCCAAGCTCATCGCGGCGCGGGAGCTCCTGTCGAGAGACCTCACCCAACAACTGCTCGACCGAATTGCGGCGGTGGACGGGCGCCTCCAGAGCTACGTCACGGTCATGACCGACCGAGCGATCGCGAGTGCCGGGCGCGCGGACGCCGAGATTCGCGCCGGCGGGTACCGCGGGCCTCTCCATGGCGTGCCCATCGGGGTGAAAGACCTTTGCAATACGCGTGGCGTCCGCACCATGGCGGGCACGAAGGTCATGGCGGACTTCGTACCCGACTTCGACGCGACCGTCGTTGCTCGGCTGGAAGCCGCGGGTGCGGTCATCCTGGGCAAGCTCGCGCTGTGCGAAGGCGCGTTCAGTCCGTACTTTCCCGGCCTCCAGGTGCCGGTGAACCCGTGGGACGCCACACGGTGGAGCGGCGTGTCATCGAGTGGCTCCGGCGTGGCAACGGCAGCCGGCCTGTGCTTTGCGTCGGTTGGTACCGACACGGGGGGGTCGATCAGGTACCCATCGGCCGCGAACGGCTGCGTGGGGCTCAAGCCCACGTATGGCCGGGTGAGCCGCTACGGCGTGTTCGCCCTGGCCGCCTCCATGGATCACGTCGGGCCGATGACTCGCACGGTGGAAGACGCCGCCATCATGTTCGAAGCGATGGCCGGTCTCGATCCTCACGACCCCACGTCGCTGCCGGACCCGGTACCCTCGGTCGGTGCCGAACTGGGTCGAGGCATCGCGGGCCTGCGCGTCGGGTTCGACCGTCGCTATGCCACCGACAACGTGGACCCTGAAGTCGCCACGGCGATGGATGACGTGCTCGCGGAGTTGACCCGATTGGGCGCCACCGTCGTGACCGTCAACATGCCGGACGTCAGCAAAGTCGCCAGCGCCTGGCTCGACCTGTGTGCGGTGGAGGCGCTTGCCGCCAACGCGAAGACGTTCCCGAGCCGGGCCAGCGAATACGGGCCGGGGTTTCGCGCTGCGCTCGAGTCTGGGCAGCGAGTCACTCCCGCGGCGCTGGCGGTGGCCACGAAGGTTCGATCAGAAGTCACCGCGTCACTCGAGCGCATGCTGAACACCGTCGACTGTCTGGTGTGTCCGTCGATGGCGAACACGGCACGCGTAAAGGAGACGGATCCGTTCGACGAAGAGACCGAAGCATCGTGGAGCCGTCAAGTCAGGAATGACATTCACACCCAGCCGTTCAACTTCAGCGGCAGCCCAACCTTGTCTGTGCCGTGCGGTTTCTCGAAGGACGGCCTGCCGCTGAGCGTGCAGTTCGTTGGTCGCCGGTTGAGCGAATCCGTGCTGTGCCGCACAGGTCACGCGTTCGAGCAGGCGACCCAGTGGCACTCGAAACATCCGGCCATCTAACCGGCACTCAGGTGAAGTGACACACCCAAACGGAATCCTCGCTCGTGGCGGGCTGGCTAACACCTATCAGCCCTCCCCCGGTCAAGAGCGCAGATCTTCTCCGTCCGGTCGTCGAGTTAAGAAGACGCGCGACCGTAAGAAATAGCGCTCGAATCAACGCGGTCCCCTTCAGTGCCGTCTTCGTTTCCAGCGCTGGCGCTGACCTCGATGCGGAGGTGGCACCCAACACCTATTGAGGCTCAAGCTTCGCGGAGCGAAGCGCGAGCGTCGTGAGACGCTCGCGGCCTAGAAACTCATTCGGGCCCTCATACCGGCCTCCTCATGACGAGCGACGTCGCCGCAAGGCGCGTCCGTTGTCGCCAGGCTCGGGGGAGGGGTAGCCCATCCCGGGAACGCGGGTGCGTGGCGAGGGAGAGAGCGGGCGTCCCATCATCCGCGGCTCGCTGCCGAAACCCTTGGCTCCTGATCGGTGGCTCGTGGCGCTCGACGGCGCACGCGTCGTCCCGATCGGTGACGAGCTCGGTCCTGACGTGGCTCGAGTTAGGCGTCTGGCTCGCCCGCTCCCTTCCCCGCTACGCCGCGAGGAACTTCTCCATCGAGAAGACTGTTTCTCGCGACAGCATGTAGAACACCGCCCGTCCGATCTTGTGCGCCAAGATGGAGAGCGCCTTCCCTTTGCCGTGCTGCTTCTCAATCCTCGCGATCAGCTTCTTCCCCTCGGTATGGCGCAGGAACAGCACGGCCGCTTCGGAGAACGCCCACTTCAAATGGACGTTCCCCATCTTCGCCCCGCCGGTGCCGAGCGTCTTCCCGCCCGACTGCTTCTTGCATTTGACCAGCCGCGCGTAGGAGGCGAACTCCTGCACGCGATCAAAGCGCGTGATGTCGTGGATCTCGTAGAGGATCGTCAACGCGAGGACCTTGCCGATGCCCGGCACCGAGCGGAGCCGATGAAACGCGTCGGCGTTGTGCCGTTTCGCCTCGCGGACGATGGTCAGCTCGAGGTCGATGACGAGCGCATCGTACTGGTCGATCAGGGCGAGGTCGACCGCGATGCTCTTTTGCACACTCGGATCGGGAAAGTGCTCCACCACCCCGTCGCGATTGGTGCGATAGGCGAGTTTTCGCCCAAAGACCGGCAGGTTGTATTGCGCGCGCGTGTTCTGGATGTGGGCCAGGAGCTGGCCGCGCTTGCGCACGAGATGCAAGCGCCGACGGATCAGATCGCGCGTGGACCGCATGGCCGCCGGGTAGACATAGGCCTGCGGCAGCATGCCGCCCCGCAGCAAGACGGCAATCTTGTGGGAATCAATCCGGTCGTTCTTGGCCTTGCCGCCGTGAATGGCTTTCATCGCCAGCGCGTGGCCGAGCACGAACGTGATGCCCTCCGCCGCGCAGACGTCGGCGAGCCAGTACCACGTGAACATGCACTCGGCCGCCACGACCAGACCCTCACGATACGGCGCGATCGTCTCCAGGAACGCCGCCGGCGTCGACGGCACGTTGCGGTGCACGAGCACCTGACCGGCGCCGTCGAGGATGCAGACGTACATCGTCTTCACGTGCAAATCGATCCCGCAGTAATACGTGTGCTGTCGGTTGTAGAATCGCATCGGTCCTCCTCCTGCGCGACATGCGCATTAGCCCTGCGACAGCCTACTCACGCGAGTAGGAGCAGGGGGAGGGCTGTATGAGGATCATCCAAATGGAGCCGACACGCCGGCTGTCTGGTGCCATGATGTCGTTTCGGCGCGCGGCTCATTTGGCACATTGGGCAGACGAAGGGTCGCAGGGAGGCTATTGATGAGGTTCCTGTTTCGATTACTTGTGGGCGTACTCGTCGCGTGGCCGTCGGCGGTCGGTGCGCAGATTTCGCCAATGCCCGATGCGGACCCGCGAATCCAGAGCCTCGTTGCCTCCGTCTCCGAGCAGAGGCTTCAGCAACTCGATAAGACGCTGGCGGCCTTCGGTACCCGGGAAACGCTTTCGGATCCGACGTCAGCGACACGAGGGATAGGTGTCGCGCGCCAGTGGATCCATGACGAGCTGAAGCGATCGAGCCCGAGACTCCAGGTCTCCTTTGACACCTACAAATTGCCCCCACAGGGCCGCATCACCCACGAGGTCGAAGTTCGGAATGTGATGGCGATCCTCCCGGGCAGGTCGCCTCGCCGCGTGTACGTCAGTGGCCACTTCGATTCGCTCAACCTGGGACCTGGCGTTCAGATGTCGGCCACGACGCGGCCGGCGGGCGGTCCGGTTGTTCCGAACCCACAGCTGCAGCCTGACTTCGACCATAACGCCGAAGCCCCAGGTGCGAATGACGACGGAAGCGGTACGGTGTTGACGATGGAGCTGGCCCGAGCGCTTGCGGACAGCGGAATCGACTTCGACGCGACATTGGCCTTCATCTGCTGGGCGGGCGAAGAGCAGGGCAGCTTTGGCGCCAGGGCCCACGCCCAGGGGCTCCAGACGGAGAAGGCTGTCGTCGAGGCCATGTTCAACAACGACATCGTCGGCAACTCGCGCGGCGGCAACGGCGTCGTCGACGCAGAAAGCGTCCGCGTGTATTCGGTGGGGCCCGAGGATTCGATGTCCCGGTCGTTGGCTCGCTATGTCGAACGCACGGCGGGGATCTACGTGCCTGCGCATCGGATTCGTCTCATGGCGCGCGAAGACCGGTTCGGCCGCGGGAGCGACCATTCGGCCTTCACGCAGGTCGGCTATCCAGCGATCGTGTTTCGCGAGGCCAACGAAGATTTCGCCAGGCAACATTCGGCGGACGACACGGTTGACGGTGTCGACTTCAAGTACCTAACGCAGAACGCACGGGTCAACGCGGCAAGCGTTGCGGCGGTCGCGCTTGCCCCGCCAGCGCCCAAGGTGACTGGGGACCGCGGCCAAAACCTGATCTCGAGGGATCCATCAGGCTACGATGCGAGCCTACGGTGGAACGCATCGCCCGGTGCCGTCGCCTACCGAATTTACTGGCGGGACACCTGGACGAACGACTGGCAGCGGCAACAGACGGTTGGCAATGTGACACAGTTCGTGCTGCCGAATGTCTCGATAGATGATTTCGTCTTTGGAATCGCGGCGATTGGGTCGGATGGTCACGAGAGCTTGATTAGCGCGTACGTATCGCCGGTCGCGCAGGCTACGGAAGTGAAGATCATCAGGTAGGCGCCGCCCAACAAACATTTGCAGCCGTCGGCGGCTGGCGAAAACAATGAGCCGCCGCGGCTGAAATGTCGCCGTTAGGCGGCTTTCGTGGAAGGCTCGGGTTGCTTACGAGAAGGAGCAGACAAGTGACATCGCTTATTCGGCTCGCAATGGTAGCGATCCTGTGTCTGGTGTTCATGCCCGTGACTGGGTTCGCAGAGGACAGGTTCTTTGATTCCAACGGGGTGCGCATTCGATATGTCGAACAGGGACGTGGAGACGCAGTCGTATTAGTTCATGGTAGAAGCTGTGTCCGGCCCTGACACTCGTCGTCATCGATGGCGCGACGCATGGTGGAGAGCGGGGCGCAATGCGCAGGCCCGAGTTCATAGCCGCCGTTCGCGAGTTCCTCTCCTCGACTCGAACGACGTCCCGCTAGACGGAGCCGCCTAACACCGACTGGATCCGACGGCGCCGGTGAGCATCGCGCGCCGCGGGTCAGTCCGGCCGTTAGACGGACACGGGCCCGTACGTGTCGTTGGCAAGTGGCCTTCGATTCGGCATGGTGGAAGGTGATGGCGCAATCATGCGGGCTTGACGGGAAGGGGGCGATGACGAGGAATATCGGCTCCAATTTAAGCCGCCGCCGCGTTCTGCAATTGGCAGTGAGCGCTGGCGCGGCCATCTCGGCATGTCGTGGCAAGGCGTCTGCGCCGGTGGCCACCGCCACTCCGCCCGAAGACACCGGCTATGCCGATGTGCCCGGGGGCAAGGTGTGGTGGATGCGCGTGGGTTCTGGCCCGAAAACGCCTCTGCTCCTGCTCCACGGCGGGCCGGGCGCCGCGCACAATTATCTGCTGCCGCTCAAAGTGCTGGCCGATGAACGGCCCGTCATCTTCTACGACCAGCTCGGCTGCGGCCGCTCCGATATTCCTCAGGATCCTGCTCTCTACACGATCGGACGCTTCGTCGAGGAGATCGACGCCCTGCGCAAGGCACTCGACCTCGACCGGATCGTCCTGTTCGGGCATTCCTGGGGCAGTCAGCTCGCGATCGAATACTTCGTTACGCGCGGTGGCCGGGACGTGGAGAGTCTTGTCCTCGGCGGAGCCTATGCGAGCTCGCCGCAGATAGTTGCCGGAATGAAGCAGCTGCTCGATGCCATGCCGAACGGTGCAGGCGCGCGTGTTCGCGCCCTTGAGGCCGCCGGGCAATTCCAATCGCAGGAGTATCAGTCGATCGCGCAGGCGTTCTACGAAAGGCACTTGTGCCGCGTGCTGCCGTGGCCGCCCGACCTTACGGCGACGATGGAGATCATGTCGAAGTCGCCGGCCTATCGGATTATGTGGGGGCCGAGCGAATTCACGGCGCTTGGAAATCTCAAAAACCTGGACAGGCGGGCAAATCTCAACGCCATCCAGGTGCCAACCCTGATCACGACCGGTCAACACGATGAAGTCACGCTCGATTGCCACCAGGCGATCATGGAGGCCGTACCGGGTTCACAGATCTTGATTTTCGAGGGTTGCTCGCACTGCACCATGAACGAGAAGCCTGTCGAATATGCGCGCGCGGTCCGCGCCTTTATCGCCTGACTGGCAAGGGGACGCTGACGGCCGGTCACCAAAAAAGCCGTCCAACCGGGCGCTGCACCCGACGAGCCGCGCCCTAGGCGTAGCATTGACAGTATCGGCGGAATCGCGCGGCTCGCGGGTGAGCGCCAAATCTTATGCCGCTTGAATCGGAATCAACAAAAGGCGATGTCGATTGACTTGCGGGCGCACAAATCGTCGCGACGTGTGCAAAATACGCAGCGGTCGTGCTGCACTCGACGCCGCTCGCTCTCGCGGCGCAGCCGGCGCGGGTGAGCGCCGACGTAGGCATTCGAGGTCAGTCCGTGCAGGATATGACGGAGCCCGTTGGCGCCTTCCGCGACGTCGAATAAGAACATCTGTCTTATTCACCCAGAAAGGACGGGAGCGATGAGCAGCAAAATGCAGCGGGCGCGCATCGACAGAGCGGAGCTCGAGTTCGAAGTCACGGGCACCGGCGAACCGGTGCTGCTGATCCACGGTGCTTTCATCGCCGAGGCGTACGCGGCGCTATGCGGCGAGCCGGCGCTCAGCGGCTACCGTCTGGTGCGCTACCACCGGCGAGGCTACGCCGGCAGCAGCCCGGTCAAAGCGCCGTTCAGTATTGGCCAGCAAGTCGCCGACTGCCGCGCCCTGCTGGAGCACCTTGGCATCGAGCGTGCCCACGTCGTCGGCCACTCCTCCGGCGGCGCCATCGCCCTGCAGCTGGCGCTCGACGCGCCGCAGGTCGTTCACTCGCTCATCTTGCTCGAGCCAGGGCTGCTCGACGTCCCGAGCGGAGCTCTGCTCCCTCAAGTGTTCGAGCCGGTGCTGGCGCAGTACGGTGCCGGCGATAAGGAGAGCGCGGCCGATAGCTTCCTTCGCTGGGCGATCGGGCAAGAGTACCGAGCCTGGCTCGATCGGCTGATCCCGGGCGCGTTCGAGCAGTTGGTCGCCGACGCTGACACCTTCTTCGTCGTCGAGCTTCCGTCGGTGCAGGAGTGGCGTTTCACACGGGAGGACGCCCGGCGGATCACTCAGCCTGTCCTCGGTGTGCTCGGCGCCGAGAGTGCCTCGATTTGGCCCGGCTGGAACGAGGTTCAGGAGCGGCTGCGTGAGTGGCTGCCGCAGACGGAGCCCTTCGTGGTCGCGGGCGCGAACCACGCGCTCGAGGAGAGAGACCCACGCGGCGTCGCCGACGCGATGGCGCCGTTCCTCGCCCGCCACCCCATGCTGATGCACGTCTGAGGCGCAGCCCAGATCACTATCTCGGGGCGAGGGTAAGGTCCGGGCGTTGTGTGATCTCTCGCCTTGGAAGAGCGTTCTAATCGGTACGACCGGTTTCAGCGGGACGTGTTGACGGAAGACTTGATGTTGACCATCGAGCCCACTGATCAGCGCCGGCTCGGCCCACGTGGTTCAGGACGCGGACGGTGACGTTGCGGACGCGGGACGGCAGTCTGTCGGCCCATTACGAGCAAACGTTGGTGATTACTCGGGGAGCAACGATCGTATTGAGCGGCATAACAAGGGCTGCACCCGCCGCCGCCCGCGTCGCTCGCGCCGCAGTCGGCGCGGGTGAGCGCCAGCGTTAGACGGCTCCCAGAACACGACAAAGGAACTCGTAAAACAGGAATCCATCACGTCAAGAGTATCAGCTACCGTGAAGGAGCGAATCCATGACGCGTCGTACGCTGCTCATCGGCTATCAACTCTTGGTGGCGTCCATATGCCTCGTTCAAGCTGGTAACACGGAGGCACAAGGCTCCCGCGCCAGTGGGCCGCAGGCGACCCACACGGTAACGACGCCCGGCAGCGTCCCGTGGAAGCCGTTTGTACCGCCAGGCTCCGAGATAGCTGTCTTGTCTGGCAACCCGGACGAAGCCGGGGCGCCGTTCGTCATTCGCATCAGGAACCCCAACGGCGCGAAGATTCCCCCCCACTGGCACCCGGGGGACGAACACATCACCGTGCTGGCAGGCACGTTTGTCGTCGGAATGGGCCGCACCCTTGATCCCGCCGCAGGTCAGGAGCTAACGGTCGGTTCCTACATGTTGGTCCCCAAGCAGATGCCGCATTTCGCTTACGCGAAAGGGGATGTGATTATCCAGGTGCATGGCATTGGGCCATTTCAGGTCATTTGGGTGAACCCGGCCGATGATCCGACGAAGAAGCCGAGCAGTCGCTGACTCGATCGCCGTCTAACCGTGCGCTGCACCAGACGGCCGCGATGGTCAAGAGCGGCTGGGCGGCCGCTGGTGAGCGCAGGCGTTGGACGGACATAGCGCGTTAGAAGGGATTGCGGTTCTGGACATTCATCAGAAATCGGAGGGAACTATGCAAAGGACGCCTCCGCATCTCGTGGCCATATCTTGTCTGCTTATCGGTTTAATGAGCGGCTCCGCGAGCCGCGCCGAGAGCGATTTCAAAGTGACGCTGCTTGGTACGTCTTCAACGGTACCAAGGGCAGACCGATTTGGACCAAGCACGATGATCGAGGCTGGCGATCAAAAGCTGCTTTTTGACGCAGGACGCGGCGTTCCCATTCGCCTGCGGCAGCTCAATGTGCCGCTTAGCAAAGTCGATGTTCTTTTTATCACCCATTATCACTCGGACCATACGGTGGGGATTCCGGACGTATGGCTGACCGGTTGGCTCGGGTCTTCAGGGCGACAAAGCACACCATTCCGCGTCATTGGTCCGGTCGGAGCAAAAGCACTGATGTCCAACCTCGAAAAGGCCTATGCGGCTGATATCAAAATCCGTATCGAGGATACGAAGCTCCCGCCGGAGGGTATCGCGATCGTGGCAGAGGAGTTCGATAAGGATGGTCTTGTCTACGAGAAGAATGGCGTGAAGGTGATCGCGTTCGAGGTCGACCACGGCCCGGCGATTAAGCCCGCGTACGGATTCCGGATCGAATACAAGGGCCGCTCGGTCCTGATCTCGGGCGACACCCGCTACAGCCAGAGTGTCATCAAGTATGGCACCGGCGCTGATGTGCTGATTCACGAGGTCGCAAGCGCAAGGCCGGAGCTGTTGGCAGCAAGCGTTCCCGTCCAGCGGATCATCGCTCACCACACCACACCACGGGAAGCAGGCATGGTGTTCTCGCAAGCCAAGCCGAAAATGGCAGTCTACTCGCACATTAGTCTTCAAGGCCGGGGAACCTTTCCCGAACCGACCATCGACGAGGTGATCGCCGAAACACGCCAGACCTATACTGGAGTCTTGGTAGCCGGCGAGGACCTCATGTCATTCGAGATCGGCGATACCATCACGGTCCGGCGTTACCAGCCATAGGTGCTCGTGCCTTAGTGAGCAACCTTGGCGCCGTCCAACAAGCGGATGCAGCTGACGAGGTCCGCGATGGCAACGGCCGTCGCGGCCCTCGCAGCTGATCCGCGGTGTTAGACCGCTCTACCAACTTCCAAAGGAGGCATCACGTGGCAACGGTGACATGGCACCTCAAAGGCGAAGAAGCTAGTGGCTGCAATTGCGCCTGGGGATGTCCCTGCCAGTTCAATGCCCTGCCAACGCACGGGCGTTGCGAAGGGGTGATGACGCTTCGCGTCACCGAAGGGCACTTCGGAACCGTCCGACTCGACGGAGTCCCGTTTGCGGCGGTCTTTTCCTTCCCGGGTGCGATTCACGAAGGCAACGGCACGTTCCAAGTGATTCTTGATGAACGCGCGACTCCTGAGCAACGCGACGCCATCATCGCGATAAGCGGCGGCGGGCATGGCGGGACGTTTTTCGAGATTTTTGCGGCCGTGGCGCCACACCGCCCCACACCTCTTGTGTCACCGATCGAGATTGAAGCCGATCGTGAACGTAGGACGGCCAGGTTGTCGCTCCCCGGCGTGGTTGAGTATCGGGCGGAGCCCATCAAGAATCCGGTGACTGGAGAAGAGCACCGGGCTCAGATTCGTCTGCCGAACGGGTTTGAATACCGCGAGGCGGAAATGGGCAACACCACATGGCTGAAGGTGGCGGCAGGCCCGATCGCCTTTGAACACCGCGACAGCTATGCGCAGTTCAACGCCTTCGATTGGAGTAACGAACCCGCGTGAACACGCTCCGGTCGGGTGGTTTGCCGGATCGGGTGGAACGTCGGTCTCACCGGCCCAATCTGCTACCTTTCTGCACACGGCTCGATGCCGTTCACTGTGGACGCTCTAACACGCGCTGGAACCGACGGCGCGTGTGATTGGCGCCCGCCGCGGTTCAGCGCGAGCCGGCTCTTTCTTCCTGCCCGGTCCCACGCCAGCTGACGAGGGGACAAGATGGTACTGCTCACGATGTGGTGGCCAGCTAGCCGAAAACACCGCGTGCTGTGGCGCGTGTGGCGCACCGGCCTCCGGTGCGGTCGCCGGACCAGGGATCGTAAAGCGGCCCGGGATCGTAACGGTCCTCGCCGTTCTGCAGCTCATTGGTGCCGCGCTCTGGCTGCTTGGCGCGCTCGGGATGATGGCTGCGGGCATCATGGGCTCGGGTCAAACCGAGGCTCTCAGCGTCCTCGTTGGGCTGCTCCTTGTAGCGCTTGGCGTGGCGCAGTTGCTGTGTGGCATTGGACTGTTGAAGCTCAAACCTCACGGCCGCACTCTGCAGCTGGTGTTTGCCTGGATCGGGCTCATCGCGATTCCGATTGGAACGATCATCTCGGTTCTGATCTTGGTCTACTTGTACAAGCCTGGGATCAAGGCGTTGTTCTCGGGAAAGCAAGTCTCAGATTTTAGCGCCGACGAATTGGCACAGATCGCAGCTGTCACTGGCGGTTCGGGAGCCGCGACCGTGCTGGTAGTGGCTCTTGTCGTACTCTTGGTGGTCCCCATGGTGTGGATCGTCGCAGCTATTGCAGTCCCAGGGTTACTGAGGGCTCGAATGTCTGGCAACGAGGCTTCAGCGATTGGATCGCTTCGAGCGATCAACAGCGGCGAAGCGAGCTACGCGGCGAACTGCGCCGCAGGCGGCTATGCCGTCGCGCTCGACGACCTTGCCAAGCCGCCGAGCGGGAGCCCAGTGGGGTTCATCAGTCCGGACCTCGGGACAAACGGCGTCACGAGAAATGGCTATCGCGTGAGGCTCGCGAAGGACGCGGCAGCTGGCGTAGTCGACGCCGGCACGGCGGCCGGCACTTGTAACGCTTCGAGGAATACGCCGGCGAGCTCGTACTTCGCGAGCGCCGAACCCCTGACGCCTGGCGGTACCGGCACCAGGTATTTTGCAACTGATGCGCGCGGCATCATCTTTCAAAGCACGAGTCCGATTGCGAACCCCATTGCGGAATCCACTGCGGTGCCGGTCCAGTAATTCGTCGACCCACCGCGAACGGTTGACACTTTCGTCGCAAATACTGGGGAGGCACTCAGCGTTTGAGTTGGATTCTGGCCGTGAAATATGTAACCGGCCGCGTAACAAGCGCTTGCAGCCGTCGGAGATCCTTCCTCGATAGAGTAGAACTTCCGCCTCACGGAGGTGTCCGATGCCCCGAGCAGGCCCGCGGAAAGTTCAGCGGTACAGCCTGGAGTGCAAGCTCAAAGCGGTGAAGCTGAGTCAGTTGAAGGGCGTTGAGGTCGATCTGACCGGAAACCGCCGATCATGACCGACCATCGCCGGTCATGCCGATTTGCGATGTAAGGATTTCCTAACGATTGGAAGGAAGTTGGTCGGGGCGAGTGGATTTGAACCACCGACCCCTCGGTCCCGAACCGAGTGCTCTACCAGGCTGAGCCACGCCCCGACGTCCGCCTATCTTAGCTCACCTGCCCCCGTGAGCGTTAGGGCCGAGAGGTGCGCCAGCGCCCCGTGCGCCGTCAGGTCGGGCTGAAGCGGCGTGATCGACACATACCCGTCCCGCACCGCCTGATAATCGGAACGTTCGTCCGCCACCCACTCGCTCTGCCCTTCTTCGATCCAGTAATACGGCCGTCCCTTGGGATCGTGCCGCTCGCCCACTGACGTCACGTGATTGCGCATGGCCTGGACCGTCACTCGGCTCCCACGCGGTTCGTTTCTGGGAACGTTGACGTTCAGAAACGTCCGCGCAGGTAGCCCGTGCTCGAGCACCCACTCGCTCACCAACGCTGCAGCCCTGGCGGCGTGCGTGAAGTCGTAGACGTTGTCGCGCGAATGCCGGAGCGACACGGCCAGCCCCGGGACGCCAAGGAGCGCGCCCTCGAGCGCGCCGGCCACCGTGCCGGAGTAGGTAATGTCGTCGCCGATGTTCCAGCCCTTGTTGATGCCAGACGCCACGAAGTCGGGCAGCCCGTTGAACACCTTCGTGACCGCAAGGTTCACGCAGTCGGTCGGCGTCCCGTCCACGGCATAGATAGCTGGCGCAAGCTTCTCGAGGCGCAGCGGACGCTTGAGCGTCAGGGCATGCCCGATCGCGCTCGCCTCCTCGGTGGGCGCGACAATGATGACCTCCCCCAGTGCCTGCCAGGGCGTCCGCCAGTGCCCGGATGCCCTCCGAATACACGCCGTCGTCGTTGGTGATCAGAATGCGCTTCATGGGAACCATCGATTATAGACGAGCGTGAAGGATGCTGCGCTCCCACTGGTTCAGTCTCCTTCCCGTGGGAAGGTCGCGGCAGAATGGCTCGAGCCTGACTGACGGCGGCGCGCGTCGGTTGCAATCGCCCACGCCCGGTCCCACAATGAATTCAGGGTCTATGGCCACGCTAGCTGAGGCGCTCGAGCGCCGTGTGCAGAACGGCGAGCTCTACGATAAGCGCGACAACGGCTGGGTGCACTGCTACGCCTGCGGGCATGACTGCAAGATTCCTGACGGCGCGGCCGGTGTGTGCAAAGTGCGCTTCAACCGGGGCGGACGCCTCATGGTGCCCTGGGGCTACGTCGGTGGCGTGCAGTGCGATCCGATCGAGAAGAAGCCGTTCTTTCACGCCTACCCCGGGGCGCTCGCGTACAGCTTCGGCATGCTGGGCTGCGATCTGCATTGCTCCTACTGCCAGAACTGGGTCACCTCGCAGGCGCTTCGCGATCCCGACGCCGTCTCGCCTCCCATCGAGACGAGCCCTCGGACGATGGTCGATGACGCCGTCCGTCTCGGCGCCAAGGTCCTCGTCAGCACCTACAACGAGCCGCTGATCACCAGCGAATGGGCCGTCGCCATCTTCAAGGAAGCGAAGGCCGCCGGTCTCACGACGGCGTTCGTGTCCAACGGGAACGGCACGCCGCGCGTGCTCGAGTATCTCAGGCCGTGGGTCGATCTCTACAAAGTCGATCTCAAGAGCTTTGACGACCGGCACTATCGGCAGCTTGGCGGCCGGATCCAGCCGATCCTCGACACGATCCGTCGTCTGCACGGCGATGGGCATCTGGCTCGAGATCGTCACGCTCCTCATCCCCGGTTTCAACGACAGCGCCGACGAGCTCGCGCGCCTCACGGAGTTTCTGGCAGAGGTGTCTCCCGACATTCCCTGGCACGTCACGGCGTTTCACAAAGACTACCGGATGACGGATCCTGCCGACACCACGCCCGAGATGCTGATGCGCGCGGCCGACATCGGCCGCCGAGCCGGGCTGCGCTTCATCTACGCGGGCAACCTGCCAGGCCAGGTCGGCGCGCTCGAAGACACGATGTGCCCAGGCTGCGGCGTCACGCTGATCGAGCGATTCGGCTATCACATCCGCAACTACCGCCTGACGCCAAAGGGCGAGTGCCCGCGATGCGGAACGCCGGATGCCTGGCCGGTGGGCCGCCGGGTTCGACGGGCAGATCACGTCGCGGCCGTTCCTGCCGGGGAACCGACTCTCCGTCCTTCCCCTGTCGTAACGTCCCACGGTCCGATCCCCGGAAACGGCACTCGGCGGCGCGCCAGGTCGTCGGATCGAGACGTGACGGCACCCGATGTCATAATGCATCGATGACGCTCGCCGATCGCCTCGGCCGGCCGCTCCGCAACCTGCGGCTCTCCGTCACCGACCGCTGCAACATGCGCTGCAGCTATTGCATGCCGCAGGCGGAATACGTGTGGCTCGCCAAGCAGGACATTCTCGGCTTCGAGGAGATCGATCGTCTGGTCGGCGTCTTCACGTCGCTCGGCGTCGACAAGGTGCGGCTGACGGGCGGCGAACCTCTGCTCCGCCAGAAACTGGACACCTTGGTGGGCTTGCTGGCGGAACAGCCAGCGATCAAGGACCTGGCGCTCACGACGAACGGCATTCTTCTGTCCGCACAAGCCGACGCGCTCAAGGCCGCCGGACTGCATCGAGTGACGGTCAGTCTCGACACGCTCAGGGCCGACCGCTTTCGCCTCATCACACGCCTGAACGCCCGCGATGAAGTGCTCGAGGGCATCCGCGCCGCCCATCGGGTCTTCGGCACCTTGAAGATCGACACTGTCGTGGTGCGCGGCGTCAACGACGACGAGTTGGTGGATTTGATCGAGTTCGGAAAGACCGTCAGCGCAGAGGTGCGGTTCATCGAGTACATGGACGTGGGCGGCGCCACGATGTGGTCTCGCGATCAGGTGGTGTCTCGCGTGGAAATGCTCGACGTGCTCTCGAAACGCTATGGGCGCATCGAACCGAGCGAGAAGGAAGCGGCCGCGCCAGCCGATCGGTACGTGCTTCCCGATGGCTCGACGTTCGGCATCATCGCATCCACAACCGAGCCGTTCTGCCGGACCTGCGACCGCAGCCGGCTGACGGCGGACGGATTGTGGTTCCTGTGCCTCTATGCCGTGCAGGGACTCGATTTGAGAGGCCCGCTGCGAGGAGGCGCCTCGAACGCAGAGTTACGCCAACTCCTGCAGTCGAACTGGATGAGTCGAGATGAACGCGGCGCCGAAGTGCGGCTGGCGACGCGCGACCGTGAGCCGCTCATTCCAGTCAGCGAGCTCAAACGCGATCCGCACCTCGAGATGCACACACGCGGCGGATAGGGGTCTCCACACCGGCCGGCCTAGGACACCTTGACTGGCTGCTCCACTTCTCTCCCGCAGTATTGGTCGAACGCCGCACGAAGCTCTTGCGCGATGGATGCGGCATCTCGATTCTCGATCCGCTGCCGCTCGAGCATGTACACGAGCTTGCCGTCCCTCAGCAACGCCACCGAAGGCGAGGACGGGGCATACCCGGTAAAGTAACCGCGGGCGCGGTTGGTCGCCTCGATGTCGGCGCCGGCAAAGACACTGCCGGTGAAATCGGGCGTCACGGCGTTCTGCATCGCGATCGCGATGCCCGGGGCGCGCCTTCCCCGCCGCGCAACCGCACACCGAGTTCACGACAATCATGACGGTGCCCGGACGCGTCACGGCTGCGTCCACGTCGGCGACAGTCCTCAGCTCCTTCACGCCCAGTGCAGTGAGCTCCTCGCGCATCGGCGCGATCAGAAATTCTGGATATCCCATCGTTGGTTCGACCTCTCGAGAAAAGACCGGAAAGCGGCCGGCTCCTCGACATTATCATACGAACCGACACGAGCCTGCCAATGCGCCTGTTCGTCAACCGTGCCGCGCCTCGTGGGCATTCGGCGTCGAGTCTCTTCGGCCCCGACGACTACGCCTTCGTGTCCGCCTTCCACGCGGAGCGGCCCGAGCTCGTTGCCGACCCGCCTTCACCGGCTGGGGGCGCTCGCGGCCTCGATTGGTCTCGCCGACCTCCTGGTAAAGGACGAGTCCGACCGCTATGGTCTTCCCGCGTTCAAGATCGCGGGCGTCGAGCTCGCCCTGGCGAAGCTCGACGCGTCGGGCCGGCTGGGCGCGAACACCGTCCTGGCGTGCGCGACGGCCGGAAACCACGGCCGCGCCGTGGCACATGCCGCCGCCCGCCGCGGACTCAGATCGATCGTCTATGTGCCGGCGGGTACGCGCACCGAACGCATTCACGCGGTGGCGCGCGAGGGTGGGCGCGTCGTCGTCTATAGCGGCTCGTACGACGAGGCCGTGAAGGAAGTCGCATCCCAGGCGGCCGCGCACGGTTGGCAAATCGTGTCGGACACCGCCTGGCCTGGCTACGACGAAATTCCCCGCTGGATCATGCTCGGATACACCCGCATGTTCGACGAGGCCAAGGCTCGGTGGCCACGCCCGCCTGACGTCGTGGTCGTGCAGGCCGGCGTGGGCGGGCTGGCAGCGGCGGCGGCCAGCTGGTGGAACGACCACACAGCCTTCAAACGGCCGACGCTGATTTGTGCCGAGCCCACGGGTGCTGCGTGTTTGTTCGAATCGGCTCGCGCCGCGCCGCCGGGTGTCGCTCACCGGCCGACTCGACACCATCATGGAAGGACTTCGCTGCGCCGAGGCCTCGACGATCGCGTGGCCCGTGATCGCCTCGGCCATGGACGCCTTCGTCCTCGTGTCGGACGATGAGGCGCGGGAGGCGATGGAGCGATTGGCGCATCCTCGCCCGGGTGAGCCTGAAGTGAGGGCCGGGCCCTCCGGAGCGTGTGGTCTCGCAGCCCTCATCGCGCTCATGACGGACGACAGCCTGGCCGAGTTCCGACAGGATGTGGGCCTCGGACGCCAAGTCGACGGCGATGGTCATCGTGACCGAAGGCCCTTAGACTCCGCTGCCCATCAATGGGAAGCCTCGTCCCACGTCCGGACATCCGGCGAGCGTAAGACGATTCTTGAAATGAAGCTAATGGGTGCTGTGCGAACAGGTTAGGGCACTTGAGGGCTCTGGCACCCGGTTTGGAGATAGTTGTCGTGTCGTTGCACTTTTTGCCTGCCCAAATCGTCTAAAGCCAATGGACATCGCCCGTCCCAAGTCCGTCGTTCGGAAGAAGCAGATTCGGCGGGCTCTCTATGGCGGTGCGGCTCTGCTGACCGTTCTCGGTGTCACGTGGGGCCTCTCGCGCTTGAAGCCCGCCGCGCCCACCGTCGAGCGCGGAACGGTCTGGGTTGACACGGTCAAGAAGGGATCGATGCTGCGACAGGTACGCGGACCCGGCACGCTCGTGCCCGAGGATGTTCGCTGGATTCCGGCTCTCACCGAAGGCCGCGTCGAGCGGATTGTCATTCGCCCGGGAAAGCCGGTCACGCCGGACTCCGTCGTTCTCGAATTGAGCAATCCCACCGTGCAGCAGGAGGCCCTCGACGCGGCGCTGCAAGTCAGAGCCGCGGAGGCAGGACTCGCGAACCTCCGGGTCCAGCTCCAGCAGGAGCGGCTGGCGCAGGAGTCGGCTGCCGCGGCCGTCCGCGCGGACTATCTCCAGGCCAAGCTCCAGGCTGAAGTGAATGAAGAGCTGGCCCGCCAGGAGCTGGTGTCGAACCTGGTGCTGAAGCAGTCGCAGGTACTGGCCGACTCGCTCGCCATGCGGAACTCGCTCGAGGAGAAGCGCCTGGCGAGCACCACGGAATCGTCGGAAGCGCGGCTCGCCGTGCAGCAGGCCCAGGTCGATCAGCTTCGCGCGCTGGCGGAGCTTCGCCGGAACGAGCGCGCCGCCCTGACCGTGCGCGCCGGCATGACGGGTGTTCTGCAGCTCGTGCCTGTTGAAGAGGGCCAGCGCGTGACCGCGGGCGCCAATGTGGCACGCGTGGCCAACCCCGCCCGCCTCAAGGCCGAGCTCCGCATCGCGGAGACGCAAGCCAAGGATATCCAGCTCGATCAGCCGGCCACCGTCGATACTCGTAACGGCATCGTCGCCGGCCGCGTCATGCGCATCGATCCCGCGGTACAGAATGGCACCGTAACGGTTGATGTAGAACTGACCGGCGCGCTACCCAAGGGCGCACGCCCGGATTTGAGCGTGGACGGCACCATCGAACTCGAGCGGCTCACCGACGTCCTGTATGTCGGGCGGCCCGCCTTCGGGCAGGAGACACAGTGCGGTTGGCCTGTTCCGAATCAACGAGGCGGGCGAGGCCAGCCGCGTTCAAGTGAAGCTGGGCCGAAGCTCCGTCAACACCATTGAGGTCGTCCAGGGTCTGAATCCGAGCGACCAGGTGATCTTGTCCGATATGTCGGCGTGGGACGCCTACGACCGCGTTCAGCTGCGGTGATAGCGTCTCACGGCTCGTGGTTGCGGAACAGAGGAGACACTATGGAGGGATCGCCGCAGACACTGATCAAGCTCGAGAGCGTCAAGAAGGTGTTTCTCACCGACGAGGTCGAGACTCACGCCCTCGCCGGCATTCACATGGAAATCGGCAAGGGTGAATATGTTGCCATCGCCGGACCGTCTGGCTGCGGGAAGTCCACGCTGCTCTCCATCCTCGGCCTGCTCGACACGCCGACCGACGGCAACTACTGGCTGAATACCCGCCCGGTGGCGGATCTGGCCATGTCCGAGCGGGCTCGTGTGCGGAACCGTGAGATCGGGTTCATCTTTCAGAGCTTCAATCTCATCGGCGATCTCACGGTTTTTGAGAACGTCGAGTTGCCGCTCACCTATCGCGGCATGAAGTCCGCCGAGCGCGCGCGAGCGGGCCAACAAGGCGCTCGAGCGCGTCGGTATGGCCCATCGAGCCAAACACCTGCCCAGCCAGTTGTCGGGCGGTCAGCAGCAGCGCGTCGCCGTCGCCCGCGCGGTGGCCGGCGAGCCGTCCATCCTGCTGGCAGACGAGCCCACCGGCAACCTCGATTCTCGCAGCGGTGAAGCCGTGATGGATCTGCTGCGCGAGTTGCACCGTTCGGGCGCAACCATCTGTATGGTGACCCACGATCCACGGTACGCCCGGCATGCCGAGCGCACGATTCATCTGTTCGACGGACGGATCGTCGAGGAAACAGTGGCGACCGTCTAGCGGTGGAGTCGGTCGACATAGAATCGTCCCTCATGGAACCGCTCATCCAGCTGCGCAGCATCGAGAAGTACTACGAGCACGGGGTCCAGCGCACGTATGTGCTCCGCCGTGTCAGCGTAGAGGTCCGCGAAGGCGAGTTCATCTCGATCATGGGACCCTCAGGCGCGGGCAAGTCCACCCTGCTCCACATCATCGGCATGCACGATGCGAGCTGGAACGGCGAGTACTTCTTCATGAACGAGGCCGTGCACGCGCTCACTGCCAAGGCGCGCGCCGCGCTGCACAAGCAGTACATCGGATTCGTCTTTCAGAGCTATCACCTGCTCGATCATCTGACCGTCTACGAGAATCTCGAGATGCCGCTCTCGTACAGGAACGTTCCACGCAGGGAGCGGCAGAGTCTTGTGGCCGATGTGCTCGACCGGTTTCAGATCGTCGGGAAGAAGGATCTCTATCCCACGCAGCTCTCAGGCGGCCAGCAGCAGCTCGTCGCGGTGGCTCGCGCCGTCATTGCGAGCCCGAAGGTGATTCTCGCCGACGAGCCTACCGGTAACCTGCATTCGGCACAGGGCCGCGAAATCATGGAGCTCTTCAAGCGTCTGAATCAGGACGGGACGACGATCGTGCAAGTCACCCATTCCGAGACCAATGCCTCATACGGAGACCGGGTCGTCCAGCTGGCAGACGGCTGGGTGGTGAACGCGGACGCCGAGGTCCGCGCCTGACGCGCCGGGCTGGTTGCTGAGCATCGTGCCTCCTCGCATTCTCGTTGCCGACGATCAGCCGGACGTCCTCGAGGCGCTCAGGCTGCTGCTCAAGACGGAAGGCTACCAGAGCGACACCGTGGCCTCTCCCGCAGCCGTACTGCGGGCCGTCGAAGATCGCGAGTACGACGCTGTCTTGATGGACCTCAACTACGCCCGGGACACGACCTCGGGCAAAGAGGGTCTCGACCTGCTTTCGAAGGTCCAGGCGGCCGATGCCACGCTCCCGATTGTCGTGATGACCGCGTGGGGCACGGTGGACATCGCCGTGGAAGCCATGCGCCGGGGCGCGCGCGATTTCGTGCGCAAGCCGTGGGACAACGCGCGTGTCCTGGCGATCTTGCGCACGCAGGTCGATCTCAGCCGCGCCTTGCGGCAGGGGCAGCGACTCGAAGCCGAGAACCGGCTGCTCAGAACGGAACGCGGGCCGCAGATTATTGCGCAGTCGGCGGCGATGCAGCCGGTCTTGCAGCTGATCGCGCGCGTCGGGCCATCCGAGGCGAACGTGCTCATCACCGGCGAGAACGGCACCGGCAAGGGCGCTGTCGCACAGGCGCTTGCACGCCGTCTCCACCCGCTCGGCGAGACCGCTCGTGACCGTGAACGCCGGAGGGCTGTCCGAGGGCGTCTTCGAGAGCGAGCTGTTCGGCCACGTGCGGGGGGCGTTCACCGACGCCAAGACCGACCGCGTTGGACGCTTCGAACTGGCCGACGGCGGCACTCTGTTCCTCGATGAGATTGCCAATATTTCGCTGCCCCTGCAGACCAAACTGCTTCGGGTCGTGGAATCCGGAGAGTTCGAACGCGTCGGCTCTTCGCGCACGAGGCAGGTGGATGTGCGAATTCTTTCGGCCACCAATGCCGATCTCGCCGAGGATGTCGCTGCCGCGCGATTTCGGCAGGATCTGCTCTTCAGGCTCAACACCATCGAGATCCACCTGCCACCTCTCAGGGCGCGCCGCGAGGACATTCCGCTGCTCGCCACGCACTTTCTGACGCAGCACGCCACACGCTATCGAAAGACGCTCTCCGGGTTCGAGCCATCTGCCCTTCAGGTCCTGCTCGAACACTCCTGGCCGGGCAACATCCGCGAGCTCGATCACGCGGTCGAGCGAGCCGTGCTGATGGCGCAGGGGCCGTCCATCAAGACTCCGGAACTGGGCCTCAAGCCGGGTCGGGATTCCTCGCCGCGCATCGAAGACATGAGCCTCGAAGAGGTCGAGTGTTTTCTCATCAAGAAGGCCATGGCGCGCCATGACGGCAATGTGAGCCATGCCGCCAAGGCGCTCGGCCTCAGCCGCAGCGCCCTCTATCGGCGCCTGCAACGCTACGGTCTCTGATCGACAATGCCCGAGGTCGCACCCGACGCCGACGGACTCGGGGCTCCGCCATCCACCGGCGAGTCCGACCTGCATGTTGTCTGCGCCGCCAGAGCCTCGCCTCTCGCACGATCGGCGCGTTCTCTTCATGGCCCTGGCCGCCGGCCTTCCCGGATCCGCGCTGGCGCTGTATTTCCTCTGGACCGGCGACTACACGCTCATCGTTCAGATAGCGCTGACCGCGGTGATCGTCGGCTGCTGGATCAGCCTGGCGTTGTCTCTTCGCTCGCGCGTCGTCGTGCCCCTCCAGACCCTGTCGAACCTCCTGGCCGCGCTCCGAGAGGAGGATTTCTCGATACGCTTCAGGCCTGCTGCCCGACAGCCACGATCCATTGGGCGACGTCATGAGCGAGGTCAATGCGCTGGCCGAGACCCTTCGCTCGCAGCGGCTCGGAGCGCTGGAGGCGACGGCGCTGCTCAGAACGGTCATGGCCGAAATCGACGTGGCGGTTTTCGCCTTCGACGGCGATCAGCGGCTCAGGCTGGTGAATCGCGCGGGCGAGCGTGTGCTGGCCCAGCCCGAACAACATCTGCTCGGCCAGACGGCCGGCAAGCTGGGGCTGACCTCGTGTCTCACCGGTGACGTGCCGCGCATCCTCGATGTGACCTTTCCGGGCGGTGCGGGCAAATGGGAAGTGCGACGCACGACCTTCCGGCAGGACGGCCTGCCGCACCAGCTTCTGGTGCTCTCGGATCTGAGCCGTCCACTGCGAGACGAAGAGCGCCAGGCGTGGCAGCGGCTGATTCGTGTCATCGGCCACGAGCTGAACAACTCGCTGGCGCCCATCAAATCGGTCGCCGGAAGCCTCGAGAGCCTGCTGGAACGCGCGGAGCCTCCCGACGACTGGCGTGATGACATGCGGCGCGGGCTGGGTGTGATCGGCGCCCGTGCGGACTCGCTGGGCCGTTTCACGAGCGCCTACGCGCGGCTGGCGCGCCTGCCACGGCCCGTCGTCCAACCGATCCAGCTTGCTGCGCTGCTGCACCGCGTGCTGCGGCTCGAGACGCGGCTCAGCATCGATCTCGTCGACGGCCCCGACACGACCCTGCATGCCGACCCCGATCAGCTCGAACAACTGCTCATCAATCTCCTTCGCAACGCCGTCGACGCCGCGCTCGAGACGGGCGGTGGCGTACGGGTCGGATGGAGCCGCCAGCGCGCCTCCCTCGAGATCTGGGTCGAGGATGAGGGGCCTGGGCTGTCGAACACGGCCAATCTCTTCGTGCCGTTCTTCACCACCAAACCGGCCGGGTCCGGCATCGGCCTCGTGCTGAGCCGCCAAATCGCCGAAGCCCACGGCGGATCGCTGACGCTCGGAAATCGGCCCGACGGACCGGGCTGTCGCGCGACGCTGACACTCCCGGTCGACGCGAGAGTTGCGATATCCTGAGTCGCTCCCCCAGCTCCCGAACACCAACAGCTGGCTACGCTCACAGGAGGCTCGCGCGAGGTGCGGCGATTTGGCTCGCTCTGGGTAGTAACCGCGGCACTCGGTGCATTCGTTTCCGTCGTCCAGCCGGCGGTTCGCGCCGAGGACATCGCCACCCGGTACACTGAGACCGGCCAGCCGCATCATCGGAGAAGCGCTGGGCACACGTGCGGCGTGGCAGCGGCTGAGCGTTCTGACCGACACCATCGGACACCGTCTGAGCGGATCGCCTGCGCTCGACGAAGCCATCAATTGGGCAATCGCGGAAATGAGGCAGGACGGACTCGAACGCGTTCGCACCGAACCTGTGATGGTTCCCCGATGGGTGCGTGGCGCCGAGAGCGCCGAAATCGTCCGGCCCGGACGCCATGCCCTCGTCATGCTCGGTCTCGGTGGCAGCATCGGGACGCCGCGCGCAGGCATCGAGGCCGAGGTGCTGATGGTCTCCAGCTTCGATGACCTGGAGGCGCGGCGCATGGACGCGCCGGGCCGCATCGTCGTCTTCAATGCGCCGTTCACGAACTACCCTCAGACGGTGGAATACCGATCGTGGGGCGCGGTGAGGGCAGCGCGGCACGGAGCCGTGGCGGCGTTGGTCCGATCGATGGCCCGCGGGGGTTTCGGACACCCCACACCGGCTCGATGCGATACGCAAGCGAGGCGCCTCAGATTCCTGCGGCGGCAATCACCGTCGAGGACGCCGAGCGGTTACAACGCCTTTACGACGGCGGGCACCGCCCCGTCGTTCGTCTCAAGATGGAGGCCCGCACCGAGCCGGACGTGCCTTCTGCCAACGTCATCGCCGAGCTGGTGGGCAGCGAGAAGCCGGACGAAGTCGTCGTGATGGGCGGACACCTCGATTCCTGGGACGTCGGAACCGGGGCGTCGGACGATGGCGGGGGGTGTGTGGCGACGTGGGAGGCCTTGAGGATTCTCAAGAAGCTGAACCTCCGGCCGCGCCGCACCATCCGCGTGGTGCTCTGGACGAACGAAGAGAACGGCACGCGAGGTGGTCTCGCCTATCGCGACCAGCATCTGCCCGAGCTGAAGGACCACGTGGTGATGATCGAATCCGACACCGGCGTCTTTCGCCCCTTCGGGTTCGGGTTCACCGGCACGAGCCGGGCCCGGGCCACGGTCACCGAGGTCGGCCGACTGCTGCGCGGCATCGGCGTCGATCGCATCGGCCCCAATGGCGGAGGCGCGGACATCGGACCCAGTGTGCACGCCGCTGGCATCCCGGCCATGTCGCTCGACGTCGACACATCCGAGTTCTTCCTTATTCATCACACGGCCGCCGATACCATCGACAAGATCGATCCGCTCGACCTGTCGCGTGCGGTTGCGGCGCTTGGCGTCATGGCTTACGTGATCGCCGACCTGCCGATTCGGCTCGGCGAGTGATCGTCGATCTTCTCCGACATCCCGCGGTGAGACTCGACGCTTCGGCGCCCACGCGCATCGATCTGGCCGGCGGCACCATCGACATCTGGCCGCTCTACCTCTTTCACGATCGGGTCGAGACCATCAATGTCGCCATCAGTCTGCTGGCGCGGGCTTCGCTGGAATCACGGAGCGATGGCGCGGTTGCGGTGGACTCGATCGATACCGGCCGCCGGCTCGAGGGTCGGACCGCACGCAACCTGGTCGAGCAGGACCCTTCCAGCCTCCTGGCGCGGCTGATGGCGTTCTTCGACGCGGAGAACGTCACGCTGACCACGCGGGCCGAGTCGCCGGCTGGAGCCGGAATCGGCGGGTCTTCGGCATTGAACATCGCCGTATGCGGAGCGTTGTCGCGCTGGACCGGCCGTCGTTACAGCAACGACCAGCTCTTGGGAATCGCGAGAGACGTCGAGGCGCAGGCGATTGGTGTGCCGACGGGCTGGCAGGACTACCCGCCTGCCCTCTACGGCGGCGTCGCGGCGCTGGAGTTCGGGGTCGGCGAGCCCCGGCGGGTGGCACTCCAGGTTTCGGCCGACGAGCTGCAGCAGCGCATGGTGCTCGCGTATACGGGTGAGCCCCGCGCGTCGGGCACCAACAACTGGGACATCGTGAAACGCCATATCGACGGCGATCGCGAGGTGCACGCCTTATTCGCGCGCATCCTGGAGGCGGCACGGGCGATGCGGGACGCGCTCGATCGCCCGCGACTGGACGGAAGTGGCGCGCTGTTTGGCGGCTGAATGGGAACACCGCAAGCGCCTGGCCCCGGGTGTCACCACGCCGGCCATCGACGAATCTGATGGCTCGCGCCATGAACGCGGGTGCGCTGTCAGCAAAAGTGTGCGGGGCCGGCGGCGGCGGCTGTGTGGTGTTCTTTGCCGAACCTGCCAGCATCCCGGCCGTTCGCGACGCGCTCGATCGCGCGGGCGCTCGCGTGCTCGACTATCGAGTGGACATGGACGGTCTGCGCGTCACGGAACACCCTTGACGAACAAGGTCGCACAAATCAAAGCGCTTTATCTCGGGGCAACCCGAGCCACCATCCGGCAGGATTTCGTGCGGGCCATCGCCATCCTCAAATCGATGCCGACGGAGGAGGAACGCGAACGCGCTGCCGTCTACATGGACGGTCTGTCGATGCTTCGCTCCGAGTGGGCACAACGAAGCGGCCACCGCGCGCAGCCCCACACGCGTCGCTCCCGACGCTGAAGAGACCGCTTTTGTGCGGACGCGGTGGGAACCGCCCTCGCGGGGGACGTAGTGATCGTGAGACCTATCGCCCGTTGAGCAGACGTCGATAGTTTTCGGGGGTCACACGGATCGTCACGACCTGGCCATTTCCGCCGATCGGCGTCGCCCGTTCGCCGTTGATGAACAGCGTCATGGCTCCCGCATCGCCGATCCTCAGCGCCAGATTCCGCTCGGCCCGAACCGTTCGCTCCTCGCCGGCAATCATCGTCGTGGCGAACAGCACGGATCCGTCGGCGGCGGCCGAGACCCAGCATTCGCGGGAGGATCTCAGCACGACCTCGAGATTCTCCATGCGCGCGTCGATGGCCTCGTCTCGAACCGCCGCGCCCACGGCGGACTGCACCGGAAGCGGCGGCGCATCGGGCGGCGGTTTCAGATCACGTGTGGCGCTTGCGGTACTTGGTGGAGGTGACGAGACAGGCTCGTCCCCAGCGAGCGTGAAATACATCAGAGTCATGACGAGTGGGATGCTGACGATCAGCAACTTCACCACTGTCCGGGCCGCACGGCGCTGGCTTTCGATCGCCTGGTTGTCTTCGATTTCGATCTGCGCCCGGCCGGCGGTCAGCCCGTCCTCGGAAAAGGCCTCGAGGAACTCCTGGACGGTAGCCTCGGGATCGAGGCCGACCTCAGTAGCATAGGCCCGGACGAACGCGCGAGAGAAAATCCCTCCAGGAAGCCTGGAGATCTCATCGCGCTCGAGGGCCTCGAAATGTGCCAGAGAGATCCGCGTGCGCGCCGAGATTTCGCGGAGCGTCATGCCCCGCGCTTCGCGCGCGGCCCGCAGGCGTGCCCCAAATTTCATGGCTCGGTGCTGCCCAGCGCGTGCCCTCCGTCCGTCGGTCAGAACGGGTTGGGCATCCGCGCCCACCAGCAATGACAGAATCGTCTCATGGTAGGGAGCGCGGTCGTGCCGTGTCAAACGACTGGCGTAAGGCGGCCATCCGAGACACCAGCTCTGCAGGGGCACCTGTCTGGAAGTATCCGATACCGGCAACGCCGGCCGCCCCGGTCGCGCCGATGTCGGCCACCTGCTCGAGGCCAACTCCACCGATCGCCAGCACCGGCAACGTGACCGCCTGCACCACCGCGAAGAAGTCGATCGATGCCGAGCGCCTCGTGTTGCGGGCCCTTCGAGGCAGATGGAAACACCGTGCCGAACACCAGGTAGTCGACTCCGCCGGCCTCGGCCACCAGCCGGGCCTCGGCAACGCTATGCACCGAGCGTCCGATCAGCATCGCTGGTCCCATCAGGGCACGGGCCCGCTCGGGGGCAACAGAATCGGCACGCAAGTGAACGCCGGCGGCCCGCGCCGCCAGCGCGACATCGATACGGTCGTTCACAACCAGGGCGGTGTCCGTGTCGTGGACGGCCTCAGGCACTCCACGACCACGCGAAGAAGCGACCGCGCGTCGAGGTCGCGCTCCCGCACCTGAATCAGGTCGACGCCGCCGAGGGCCGCTGCCCGAACCATCGCCAGGAGCCGCTGCCGCCGCTCGACCTCGGTCACCGCCAACTGGCGCCGATCGGTCACGTAGCAGAGTACGGGACGCCTTGAAAGGAGCCTCATGAGAGACGTCAGGCGGCGCGCGACGCGCTCGAGAGTCGCGCTCAATGCTCTTCGCCGAGACGGGTATAGCCGGAGCGGCGGGCGACGATAGCCGAAAGCAATTCGGTTACGCCGGCCATGACGTTGATCACACCAAGGCCTGAGACCGCGCCGCGCATGAAGTTGTTCATCAGGGCGGCGCGAATGGCCGGCGAGGCTTCGGCGAAGTAGTTGCGTTCCCAGAAAGCGGACCACGGCAGGAGCAGCAGCAGCAACCCCACCTCGAGAAAATACGACGCTGCGAGCAGACGCCGCGCCAGGTCGTTCTCCTATCCCTGAGTCCGACGTTCGGCGAGCGGTGCGATTCGCACGGTCACGTCGCGGTATTCTGCAGCGTTCGCTCTGAGCTCCAGATGCACGGCCCGCGCCCTTGCTGGCTCGCCGTCTCCGCTCGAGCGTCGTCGATTGAAATCCTTCGCGGGCGAGGCGATCGGCGTCCGGGAGTACTGCATGACCGCCTTATCGACACCTGACCAACCGGGACGAGACGATCGCCCAGATACTCCGCGATGGCCGCATCGAGTCGGCCTTCGGGGATCAGGCTCTCGGCCCGGCGAATGGCAGTGTCTCAATCAATGCCCACAGTGCAGCGGAGGGAGCCGGACCGGATTCAGTCGACGAAATCGATCCTATCAAAGAGTGACGGGGGCCGGAACGAGCGCCGATGTACCTCCGAATAGCCGAATCGGGCGACCGCGCCAGGTGCGCACCTGTGGCGTAACCCTTGTGCTGATCGAAGCCGTAACGGGGATCCCTCTGGTGCAGCTCGTCCATCTGTCGATCCCGGAGGACCTTCGCCACAATCGAGGCGGCCGCGATCGTCGAGCATCGCCGATCGCCGTGGGGCACGCCACGCTGCGGCAGGTGCAGATCCGGAATGCGAAAAGCATCGACCAGCACCATATCGGGAAGGGGATCGAGCGACAGCAGAGCGCGGCGCATGGCCTGCAGCGATGCTTGATGAATGTTGACCCGATCGATCTCTTCGACCGGGACTGAGGCGACCGACCAGGCGAGCGCCCGTGCGCAGATCAAATCGAACAGTCGCTCACGCTCACGAGCGCTTCACGAGCTTGGAGTCGCAGACGCGTGGAATGTGGCGATTCGGATCGAGCACCACGGCGGCGGCGACGACCGGGCCGGCCAGACATCCGCGTCCCACCTCGTCCACGCCCGCCACTCGGCCAAACCCGAGTTTGCGCAACGCGTTCTCCAAGGTTCGCATCGCACGGGCGCGCGTCATGGCAGATCGGGCCTCGAACGGTCTGGCCGAGTCTACATGACTTTCTTGGTCTCGCGCATCCGGGCGGCTTTGCCCTTGAGCTCTCGCAGGAAGTAGAGCTTCGCGCGGCGGACGCGCGCCGAGCGCACGATCTCGAGCTTCTGGATGACGGGCGAATGCAGTGGAAAAATCCGCTCGACGCCCTGCCCGAACGAGACTTTCCGCACCGTGAACGAGGCCCGCAAGCCTCCGCGGTGCATCCCGATCACGATGCCTTCGAAGATTTGAATGCGCTCTTTGTCGCCTTCGCGCACTTTCACATGCACCCGCACGGTGTCGCCAGACTTGATTGGCGGCCGTGTCGTCAACTGACCCTTTTCGACTATGTCAATCGCCGTCATCTTCGGCTCCCTTCATCCGCTCCGCCCTCAACGCACCGAGCACGGCGCGTTGCTCGCCGTCCAGCTGGGCATCTTTCAACAAGTCCGGCCGCCGTTCGAGCGTGCGCCTCAATGCCTCCCGCCGGCGCCAGGCCCGAATGTCGCCGTGGTGACCCGACATGAGCACTTCGGGCACCTTGCGGTCGCGAAACACGGCCGGGCGCGTGTACCTGCGGAAAATGCAGCAAGCCGCGCGTGAACGACTCATCTTCAATCGACGCCGGATCGCCGACCACCCCGGGCACGAGACGCGCCACGGCGTCGACAATGACGAGGGCGGCCGGTTCGCCACCCGACAGCACATAGTCGCCGATCGACAGCTCTTCTGCGCCCAAGCCCTCCGAGACCCGCTCGTCGACGCCCTCGTACCGGCCGCAGACGATGGCGACATGCGACAGCCCGGCCAGCCGCGCCGCCTCGACTTGCGTGAACACCCGGCCCTGCGGCGAGGTCACGATCAGCGAATCCAGCGCGCCGCGTCCGGCCCGGATCGCTTCCACGGCCCGAAAAATCGGCTCCGGCTTCAGGACCATCCCCGGGCCACCGCCGTACGGCGTATCGTCGACCACGCGATGGCGATCGTCCGTGTAATCCCGGAGGTCGTGCACCGCGACGTTCAAGATGCCTTCGGCGATCGCGCGCCCGATAATGCCTTCCGCCACGAGCGCCCGGACCATCTGCGGAAAGATCGTAATGACGTCGAGCTTCACGGCGCGAATCGCCGCCGGCGGCCTCCCGGCTCGTTCAGGTCGAGCAGCCCTTCGATCGGCTTCACGACAACGCGTCGAACCTGCACATCGACGACCACACAAATCTCTTCGGCCAGCGGAATCAGCACTTCCCGGCCACGTCCCGACCACCACGAGGTAGCTGCTGGCGGCTGGCGCCTTCCACGCGGTCGACCTCGCCGACGAAGTCTCCCTCGATCGTCTCGACGCGGCAGCCGCGCAGTTCGTGCCGGTAGTAGTGACCTGCGGGCAGCGCCCGCAAGTTCTCGATCGGGACTCTGAGCTCGACTCCGGCCATCGCCTCGGCGTCATTCATGGTGTCGACGCCGAGTATCCGAATCACCGGCCGTCCCTGGTGGACGCGCGCCTGACCGAGCTCAATGGCCTCGACTGTCCCCGACCGCCGCGCATACATCACAGCGCCGGCCCGAAACCGCTCCGCGACGAAGTCGGTCTCGGGATTGACAATCACTTCGCCACGATTGCCGTGGGCGCGCGCGACGCGGCCGACCACAGCCATCGTGTCCCAGTCGAGATCGTCCTGTGCCGCGGTCACAGCCAATCTCCGGGGGCTCTGTCAGTCGCGAATCTCGAGCGTGGCCTTGACGCCATGCTGCTCCCCCGCCAACGCCATCAGCGTCCGGAGCGCCGCAATGGTCCGTCCCTGACGTCCAATCAGCTTTCCCACGTCGCTGGGCGCTGCGAACACCTCGATCAGCGTCGAGCCCCGCTGCTCGCTCTCGACGACCCGAACCGCGTCGGGTGCATCGACAAGCGCCTTCACCGCCAGCTCGACGAACTCGCCCACCCGGCTCACTGGTTCGACGCGCCCCGTTGACTGGTCTCGGCGCTCGCCACCGGACCGGCATGGCGGGCCAGCAGCGTTCGTACCGTGTCAGACGCCTGCGCGCCCTTTTCGAGCCAGTAGCTCACACGATCGCGATCGATCGTGACGGCCGCCGGACGCGTCCGGGGATTGTAGTGCCCCAGAATCTCCACGAAGCTGCTGTCTCGGGCCGCCCGCGAATCGGCCACCACGACACGATAGAACGGACGCCGCTTCGATCCTGCCCGCCGTAAACGAATGGCTAACACAACGATGCTCCTTGTCGTTTCCTAGCCGATGCCTCTCAGCATCCTCATGGCTTCCCGCCGATTTTTCTTGCCTCCGCCCAGACCTGCCGCGCCGCCGAGCGTCTTCAGCATCTTCTTCATCTGCACGAACTGCTTCAGCAGACGGTTCACGTCCTCGACCGAGGTCCCACTGCCCTTCGCAATGCGCTTCCGGCGGCTGCCGTTGATGAGATGCTGATGCCGGCGCTCGAGTGGCGTCATGGACGAAATGATCGCCTCCACGCGCGAAAGCTGCTTCTCGTCCGGCTGATTCTGTGCGAGCTGCTTCAGATTGCCCATACCCGGCAGCATGCCGATGACCTGCTCGATTGGGCCCATCCGGCGCAGCGTGCGAAGCTGCTCCCGGAAATCCTCGAGCGTAAAGTCATCGCGCCGAATCTTGGCCTCGAGCTCAGCGGCCTGATCTCGATCGATCGCCTGCTCCGCCTTCTCGATGAGCGACAGCACGTCACCCATGCCGAGGATGCGCGAGACTACGCGATCCGGCCTGAACGGTTCGAGATCCTCCAGTCGCTCGCCACTGCCGACGAAAGCGATCGGTACGCCGACAACCGACACCACCGACAGTGCCGCGCCGCCGCGGGCATCGCCGTCGAGCTTGCTGAGCACGACCCCGGTGATTCCGATTCGACGGTTGAACTCGCCGGCGCTCTTGACAGCGTCCTGTCCAGTCATGGCGTCGGCCACATACAGCAAGTCGGAGGGCCCGACCGCCGCCTTGATCGCTTCGAGCTCCGCCATGAGCTCGTCGTCGATGTGAAGCCGACCCGCCGTGTCGACGATCACGACGTCGAAGCCGAGATTCCGCGCGTCGCCAAGCGCGCTCTTCGCCCGCGACACCGGGTCGAGGTCGGAAGGCGGGTTGTGAACCCGCAGTCCCGCCTTCTGGCCAAGGACGCTCAACTGTTCGATGGCCGCCGGACGCCGAACGTCGGTGGAGATCAGCAGCGGGTGACGCCCCTGGCGCGCAAGCCATGTCCCGAGCTTGGCGGCAGTCGTGGTCTTCCCGGATCCCTGCAGGCCCAGCAGCACGATGACCCGCGGTGCGGGGACGCCCGGCTGCAGACCTCCGGCGGCGTCTCCAAACAAGGCCAGCATCTCGTCGCGTACGATCTTGATGACCTGCTGACCGGGCGTGAGGCTCTGCATCACTTCCTGGTCCATGGCCCGATCGCGCACGCGATCCACGAATGCCTTGACGACCTTGAAGTTGACGTCGGCCTCGAGCAGCGCAAGCCGGATCTCGCGCAGGACGCCCTCGACGAGCGGCTCGGTCAGCCGCGTTTCGCCGCGAAGCGAGCGGAAGACCTCGGAGAGGCGGTTACTGAGGGACTCGAACATGCCGTCTCGTGCAATGTGACGCTAAGCGTCAGAAGCGCAAACACTTATCGTAGACCAGGCGGGAAACACCTGTCAACGGACGAGGGCGGGCCGGGGGCGCCTCCTCAGACAGACGAGAGCTTGTGTCCGAGTTTGTGCTTCTTGGTCAGAAGATACCGGCGCGTCGAGTCGGAGGGCGGAATCTCGAGCGCCAGCGATTCGACGACCGAAAGCCCGTACCCTTCGAGGCCGATGAATTTTCGCGGGTTGTTGGTCAGGAGACGCATCGTCTTGACGCCGAGATCGCCCAGAATCTGCGCGCCGATTCCGTAGTCGCGCTGGTCGGCCTTGAAGCCGAGGCGCTCGTTGGCCTCGACGGTGTCGTAACCCTGGTCTTGCAGCTCGTAGGCGCGAATCTTGTTGCTCAGCCCGATGCCTCGCCCTTCCTGGTTCAGATAGAGCAGCACACCGCGGCCTTCCTGCTCGATGCGCGCCATCGCCGCTTCGAGCTGGGCGCCGCAGTCGCACCGGGCTGAATGAAAGACGTCGCCGGTGAGGCAGCGGGAGTGCACGCGCACCATGAGGTCGTACCCATCGCCGATCTCGCCCTTTACCAGCGCGATGTGAGTCTCGCGGTCGATGAGGCTCTCGAACGCGTAGACCTGGAAGGCGCCGGTGTCGGTGGGCAGCACGGCGGATGCGACACGGCGGACGAGCCGCTCGGTCCGCATCCGGTACTTGATGAGATCGGCGATCGTGATGATCGGCAGCTTGTGACGTTTCGCAAATGTGCGGAGCTCTGGCACGCGGGCCATGGTGCCGTCGTCATTCATGATTTCGCAGATCACGCCGGCGGGATAGAGACCCGCGATGCGCGCCAGGTCGACCGCCGCCTCGGTCTGCCCCGCCCGCACGAGCACGCCGCCGGCCCGTGCCCTCAAGGGAAACATGTGCCCGGGGCGCGCCAGGTCCTGTGGACCCGTGCGAGGGTCGATCGCCGCCAGCACGGTGGCCGCACGATCGCCTGCCGAGATCCCGGTGCTCGTCGTGGCCTTGGCCTCGACCGATACGCAGAACGCCGTGCTGAAGCGAGCCGTGTTCTGACTCACCATGAGCGGAACCTCGAGCTCGTCGAGCCGCTCCGCGGTCATGGGCATGCAGATGAGACCACGGCCATACCGCGCCATGAAGTTGATCGCCTGGGGCGTGACCTTCTCGGCGGCGATCGTGAGATCGCCTTCGTTCTCGCGGTCTTCGTCGTCGACGACGATAACCATCTGGCCCGCCCGAATCGCCTCGACTGCAACGTCGATGGAGGCAAAGGAGCCCGGCCGGCGCGCTGAGGTCTTCGCGATTTTCAAACGTGGTGTCATACCGGTCCTGGTGCTGCTCAGACTCTCAATGCGCGCGGCCCGCGCCGGAGTCTCTACTGAAGCTCATGATCTCCGCCGCCCGCACGACGTATTTTCCGAGAATGTCGCACTCCAGATTCACGCGATCCGACTTTTGACGGCTTCGGAGATTCGTGTGTTCCCAGGTGTAGGGCACCACCTGGACATCGAACTGATTATGCCCCAGGCCGGCGACCGTGAGGCTCACGCCGTCGACGGCGATGGAGCCACGGTGGATGATATAGGGCCTCAACAGCTCGGAGAACGACACGGTGATCCAGAAAAACGCCCCATCCGACCGGATGTCCTCAATCGACCCCATGTCGTCCACGTGCCCCTGGACGAAGTGCCCTCCCAGGCGGCTGTCAGCCCTGAGCGGCCTTTCGAGATTCACCAGGGCACCAGGCTGGACGCTGCCAAGGGTGCTTACTCGAAGGGTCTCGGGACCCAACTCTGCGTAGACCTCGCCCTTGCTGACGGCAATGAGCGTGAGGCAGACACCGTTGACCGCCAGGCTATCGCCTTCCGACATCTCGCCTGCGAGCGTGGCCTCCAGCCGCAATCGCGCGCCGGCAGGCGTTGGCTTGAGCTCCAGGACCTTGCCGACGGCTTCAATCAATCCGGTGAACATCGCCCTCAATCAACGTATCGGGGCCGATCGCGCGCACCCGCACATTCTCTAAAGAAGCCGTCGACAGCGGGACATGCGGCAGCCACGGCACGCCGTCTGCTCCAAGCGTAGTCGGGGCCAGATAAATCTGCACGCGATCGACGAGACCTTCGTGCCACGCAGACTGATGGATGGCACTTCCGCCCTCGAGAATCACACAATTCACACCGCGCCCCAGCAGGCCGCGCAGGGCCTCGGCGAGCGTCTCGCCGCCGGTGGTTTCAACGACGGCTCCCGCACGTGTCAGGCTGTCTGCGGCCGCCGGGCACTCCCGAACAGCTTGACGCGAGGTCATGACCAGCACCGGTCCTTCGGCCACGGTCGTGAAAATGCGAGCCTGCGGGGGCGTCCTGAGTCGCCGATCGAAAATCACCCGAACGAGCGGCCGGTCCCGATAGACCTCCCGGACCGTCAGCAGAGGATCGTCGGCGAGAATCGTCCCCGAACCGACTCCGATCGCATCGGCCGCGGCGCGCATCTGATGCACGTGACGAATCGCGGCGGAGGACGTGAGCCTCGTTCTCGCCCCTGGTCGACTCGCAATCCGTCCGTCGCTGCTCGTCGCGATCTTCATCACCACCAGGGGCCGGTGCTGGCGCATGCGCGAGAAGAACGGCGCATTCAAGCTCGCCGCAGCCGCCCGACCGACACCGACCGTGACATCGAGACCGTGCGCCTGCAAGAACCGAAGTCCCGCGCCGGACACGAGCGGATTCGGGTCTTCGATGGCCGCGACGACCCGGCGCGTCCCGCTCCGGACGATGGCCGCCACGCACGGGGGTGTGCGGCCATGATGACTGCACGGCTCGAGCGTGCAGTAGATCGTGGCTCCCTGGGCCCGCGGCCCTGCGGCCTCGAGCGCACGCGCCTCGGCATGCGGTTCGCCAGCGCGCTCGTGATGACCCTGACCAACGATCACGCCGTCTCGATCCACGATGACGGCGCCCACCACCGGATTAGGTGCCGTGCGACCGATTCCACGTTCAGCCAGCCGCAAGGCCCGCTCCATGTAGTCGGCATCAGACAACATGGATGCGTCCACTACCATTTTTCGTGGAACAACGCGTCGACGTATTCGGCGGGTGAGAACGGAATCAAGTCGTCCATGCCCTCGCCGACACCGACGTAACGAATCGGAACCTTCAGTTCGTGTGCGATGGCCACGGCAATGCCGCCCTTCGCCGTCCCATCGAGCTTCGTCAACACGATGCCGTTCACGCCGGCGACGCTCATGAACTCCCGGGCCTGCGTCAAGCCGTTCTGGCCAACCGTCGCGTCGAGCACGAGCAGCACCTCGTGCGGCGCTCCTTCCACCTCACGCGCCGCGACCCGGCGCACTTTCTCGAGCTCGTTCATCAGATTCGCTCGCGTGTGAAGGCGGCCCGCCGTATCCACGATCACGGGACTGTTCCCGCGGGCCTGCGCGGACTTGATGGCGTCGAACACCACCGAGGCTGGATCCGCGCCAGCGTGCGCGCGGACGATGTCGACGCCGGCACGAGCCGCCCAGATCTCGATTTGCTCGACGGCTGCCGCGCGAAACGTGTCGGCCGCACAGATGAGTGGACGATCGCCGGCCTTCCGGTAGAGGCTTGCCAGCTTACCGGCCGTCGTGGTCTTGCCGGTGCCGTTGACGCCGACCATCACAATGATATGAGGACGCTGGGCTTCGACGGTGACTCGCGAGGTGTGATCGAAGATATCGAGAATCTCTCGCTTGACGAGTTCGCGGAGGCCTTCGCCGTTCGAAGGACGCCGCACGGAATCCAGAATGCGAGAGGCGGCGGCCACACCAATGTCGGCCGAGATGAGCAGCTCCTCGAGTGCCTCGACGGAGTCGACATCCACCGGACGCCCGCGCCGATCGGGCGCGTCGACCTGGCGAACGATCTCATCGAAGCGAACGGCAAACTGCCTGCTGGTACGGGCGAGACTCTCACGCAGGCGGTCGAGCAGACGCATGCGGCGATCTTATCATCGGGTCAGATCTCGGCTCGCTGTGGTCGCAGCATCAGATCTTCGAGCGCGGCCTCCGGTGTCTTTTCACCTCGAAGGACTCCGGCCATCTGTGTCGCGATGGGAAGCTCCACACCGTGCCGCTCGCCCAGCGCCAGGGCGGCCGTCGTGGTGTTGACGCCTTCGGCGACGGTCTTCATGCCCGCGAGAATGGCCGGAAGGCTCCGACCCGACGCGAGCTCGATGCCGACATGACGATTCCGACTGAGAGCGCCCGTGCAGGTCAGCACCAGATCACCGAGGCCTGACAGACCAGACAACGTCTCACGTCGCCCGCCAAGCGCACACGCGAGCCGGGTAATCTCGACGAGGCCCCGCGTCATGAGGGCGGCCTGCGCGTTCTGGCCAAGACCGAGCCCCTGCACCACTCCGGCCGCGATGGCGATGACATTCTTGAGCGCGCCGCCGATTTCGACGCCAATGACGTCGGTCGTCGCATAGAGGCGAAAGTACCGGCCCCGGAACTCCTCCTGCACCAGTTCGGCGACATCGGGATCACAAGCCGCCACCGATACTGCCGTCGGAAGCTGGCGCGCAACCTCGGCCGCGAAGCTCGGACCGGACAGAGCGGCAATCGAGCGCGTGCCGTCGAGCTCCTCCTCGATGACTTCCGTCATGCGCAGCAGCGAGCCCGTCTCGAGGCCTTTCACCGCACTGACGATGGTGGCTCGGCGCGAGACGAAGGGCGCCGCGATCCGGAGCACGGCCCGCAGGCCATGCGACGGGACTGCCGCGACAATCAAATCCGATCCGGTGACGGCCTGTTCGAGCGAGGCCTCTGGTGCCACCGAAGGCGGCAGCTCGACATCCGGGAGATAGATCGCATTCGCGCGCCGCGCACGCATCTCGTCGGCGAGCCCGGGATCACGCGCCCATAACCGCACGTCGTGTCCGATGGTCCCGAGGTGCACGCCGAGGGCACTGCCCCATGCCCCGGCGCCCAGCACGGCGACTGTTTTCATTGAGCCAACTCCATCGACCCTTCAGAGGCGCTGCCCGAGGCGCCATTCGGTGCCGGCCTGTAGGCGGGCCACATTTGAGCGATGGCGCTCGATGACCAGCACCGCTGCCGCAGCGGCCGCCGCAATCGACGCCATCGGCACACGCGTGAAATACGCCGCGAGTGGCAAGGCGACCGATGCGGCCAGCGAACCGAGTGAGACGTAACGGCTGTACCACACCGTCAGCACGAAGAGGGCGAGCGATACCAGCGTCGCCTCGGGTGCCAGCACGGCAAAGACCCCGCACGACGTGGCAACCCCTTTCCCGCCGCGAAACCTGATCCAGGCCGGATAGATATGGCCGACTATCGCCGCGACTCCGGCTGCGGCGACAGCAACCTGATCAGACGTCATCCCGCGTGCGATGACGACGGCGGCCGATCCCTTGCCGACATCGAGTGCCACCGCCGCCAGCGCCCCACCGACACCAGCCGTCCGGAGAACGTTGGCCGCGCCGACGTTGCCCGATCCCGACGCGCGGAGATCGATACCACCCAGTCGGCGCGCCAGCAGCAACGCAAACGGAATCGAGCCGATCAGATAGCCGACGAGAATTGGCAACATGTCCATTACCCAACCCGGCTGCACTCGGAAATTCTATATCGTCACCGATCTTCTTCGGGGAAACGTCGCGCGGAGGCACCCAGCGACGCGTCCAGCCGCGTACGCACAAGCGGCTCGTATTTTGGGCCACCGGGCGAGAGGTGACTTTCATAGAGGGTGATGTGGTCGATGCGCGTTGGTGCGCCGACCGGGTTGTCAACCTCCCGCAGGACAGCACCAAGCGACGCAATACGGCTGCGCACGCGTGCCAGGGTCACGTGTGCGTGAAACGGACGGTCCGCGCCGCTGTCCCCCACGCCCAGTCGCTCGGCCAGCAGGTGGTGCACGATCCCGAGCGACTCAGCGCCTTCCGCGATACCGACCCAGAGAACACGTGGCAGACCCGTCGGGGGGAATACGCCAAGCCGGCCGAGCTTCATGTCAAACGGCGCCAGCGGCAGAGACTGGGCGAGCACATCAAGTAAGGGCGAGACCCGTTGGTCGTCGACCCCTCCAAGGAAGTGCATGGTGACGTGCCAATTGGCCGGGGATACCCAGGCGAGCTTCGGACTGCGATCACCGCGGCTCGTGCCCATCCGGTCCTGGAGAGCCTGGACGACCTCCCGAATGCGGTCGCGAGCGGCCGGATTGAGATCAGCCGCGAGGAAGAGCCGCTTCACCGGAGGGCCAGCAGTCGGCGGCGCACCATGTCGAGCGCTGCTTGTGCGGCCTGACTCCTGACCATGTCTCTCGAACCAGGGAAACGGAAGGTCCGTGCGGTGGTTTCACTCCCCATCGACACGGCGATAGCGACCGTTCCGACGGGCTTTTCTTCGGTTCCGCCCCCGGGCCCGGCTATTCCGGTCACGCCCACGCCAATGGCCGTGCGCGCTCTCGCCCGGATCCCTTCGGCCATCGCGCCAGCCACGGGCTCACTCACGGCGCCAAACTGCTCGATCAACATCGCCGGCACACCCACGACTTCCACCTTTACCCGATTGCTGTACGCCACAACGGTCTGCTCCAGATAGTCGGAGCTGCCCGGCACGTCCGTCAGCCGCGCGGTCACGAGGCCGCCAGTGCAGGACTCGGCGAGCGCGATCGTCAGCCGGTCGGTGCGGAGCATCTCACCCAGCACCTCTTCGAGCGAGCGTCCATCGGTGCTGAACACATCGCCTTCGAGCGCGGCTTCGAGCTCGGCGACGGCCGCGCCGAGCCTGGCCTCGGCCGCGTGCGCGTCGCGGCTCTGCACCGACAGGTACAGCTCCACCTGACCCGGCGCGGCGAGAATCGTGGTTGCGATCGGCAGCGGGCCGTCTGCCCATTTCGAGTAGACAGCCACGGTTGCCTCTTCGACGAGTGATTCGGGGCGGCCCGCTATTCGAAGGACGCGCCGAAAGAGCCGCATCCCCTCCGTGCGCTCCGCGAGCGAGGGCCAGATCAGGGTCTCGCAGATGGGTTTGAGCTCGCGCGGAGGCCCCGGCAGCAGAACGACCAGCTTCGAGCCGTGGTCGATCCACAACCCGGGAGCCGTCCCATTGGGGTTGTCGAGCACGCGAGCGCCCTGCGGCACCATCGCCTGGCGCCGATTGATGGCCGGCATGCGGAGCCCGCGTCGCGCGAACCGGCGCTCGATGGCCGCCACGACCGCCCGGATCTTCCGCGAGCGGCCTATCGAGCGCCGCAGCGACAGTTTCGCGCGTGAGGTCGTCCGACGTCGGGCCGAGGCCGCCGGTGAGTATCACCAGATCGGCCCGCTCCAGGGAACGAACGAACGCGGCCGCCAGGTCCTCGGAGTTGTCTCCCACCACCATTTTTTCGCGAACGTCGATGCCGATCTCGTTGAGACGCTCAGTGAGGTACAGCGAATTGGTGTCGAGCCGCGTCGGCGTCAGTAGTTCGCTGCCGACGGCAATGATGTGGGCACGCACGGGCGGATGTGTCGATCTACCCCATCATCCACAACCCGGCGCGCAGACACACGTGCGCATAGAGCGCGGCGACCGCATCGTCGGCCATCATGCCGAGCCCGCCGGGGAGATACTCGAAGCGCGCGGCCGGATAGGGCTTGATGATGTCGAAGATTCGGAACAGGACAAACCCGGCCAGCAATGCGATCCATCCAAGCGGGATCGCATAGAACGTGATGAGCATGCCGACCACTTCGTCGATGACGCCCTGGCCCGGGTCGGTCGTCCCAAAATGGCGTTCGGCGGCGGAACCGCTCCACACCCCCAGCGCAAACAGCACGACGATTGTCACGGCGTGCGCATACGGCCAGGGCGAGCGATCGAGTGCCAGTTGAAGAACGACGCCAGCAGCCGCACCGACCGTGCCGCGGGCAAAAGGAAAATAGCCGATGTAACCAAATGAGCTGATGAAGACGGCCAGGGCGGTCATCGAGGTCTGGTCGGCCGATCAGCCACGCACGACATCGGTGCCCGCGATCCGGTCGTGCAGCGCGCGGTGGTTCTTGCCGAAGAGCGCAGGCAGGAATCCAATCCCCAGCGTCAGTAGTGTCACGCCCGTGGCCAGAAAGCGGACCACGGCGTGCGACACATCCACCGGGCCCTCGTTCACGGCCACTCTGAGGCCCACGGCCATCTTTCCGATGGTCTGCCCGCCGACCGCGGTAAAGACGATCAGGTACCCGGCAGTCAGCAGGAGGAGGAATGCACCGAGCGGCGCCCAGGGCAACGTCGAAATGGCGGCAGCCGGTACTTGACTCAACCGAAGCGTGAAATACAGCACCGCGGCGTGAATCGCCCCCAGAATTGCCGCGTCGATCGCGGCGGCCGCGAGCCGGCGCACCGCACCGCCAGGCAGAGCGGGCGCGCGCTCGACGGCAACAGAAGCCTGTCTGGTGGCTGGAACCGACACGGGGCGCGGCGCTTCGAGATCGAGCGTTGGGGCGTCGACCCGGTCCGGACGAGTCCGGAGCTTCGGCGCCTCGGGCGTCGCGCGCCGAACGGCCAGGGGGGCGCGGGGCACGGCCGGCGTCACGAGGGGGCGCTCATCGACCGCGGCACCGTTGAACAGCGGCAACTCGGTTGTGGGACCAGGACTGGCGCCCAGAAGGCGATCCAGATCGAGGCCACCCGGCGTGTGCCGGACCTCGGGCGGCGGCGCCTCTGCTGCTGGAAACAGTTTCAGGTCGGTCAGCGGTCCGAGCGGCTCCGAACTTGTACGCAACGAGAGATCTGGCGCATCTGGCGGTTCGACCGAGAACGAAAAGTCGTAGCCACAATTACGACAGCGGTCGCCCGTCTCGAAGCCGAGATAGCCGCACTTGGGACACTTCATTCGCGGGGCGAGATCTCGACGGGGTTTTCGGTCCGGGATGACTGCGGTCGAAGGTCGATTTCGGCAAGCGCGAGCAGCTGCTTTTGAACGTCTGCACGCAGGCGATCCGCCTCGGCGCGGAGCGGATCACCCAACCTGACGCGCTCGAGCGCCTGCAGTGCCTCGTTGAGGTGACCGGCCGCCGCGAGGACGCGGCCGCGCTCCAGGAGCGCCTCCGATCCGCGCGGCACCGGGAGGGTCTCGCGCGGTGCTGCGGCCACGACCCTTGCGGACGGGCCCGGCAGGGCATTCTCGATGCCCGCTCGACGTGCCAGCTCCTCTGGACCCACGACGAGGGTCGCAACCAGCGCCACAATCAGGATGATTGCCGCCGTTCCCAGGATGCGGGCCATCCACGAACGCGGCACAGGTTGCAGCGGCGGCCCCGCCTCTCCTCGTCGTGCCATGGGAGCCCGGTCCGGCGGTACCGGTTCGACGCCTCCGGCAGTCTGGAGGCGGGTTAGGCGCGCCAGCAGGGCCAGCGCCACTTCGTTCGGTCCGCCGCGATCAATCGCACTCGTCAGCAGGTCGCGCGCAACGTCGGTGTCTCCTCGATTGAATGCGTGAACTCCGCGATACAGCAGCTCCTCCGACTCGCGCTGCCTTTCGGCGAGGGCGCTACGCGCGCGCTCGATATAGGCTCTGGCGCGCGCATGGGAGCGATCCAGAAACATCACACGGGTCCAGACGTGGATGGCCTGCTCGTAGCGCGCCGCGAAGTAATGATCGAGACCGTCGAGCAGGAGCTCCTCGACTCTTGCGTCCCGCTCGGCGCCGGAAGAGTCCGGGGCGTTGATGGATGGGTCGGTTCGAAGCGGGTCCGACATGAAGCTAGGGTGTCTCGGAATGTCTGGCCGCGATTATGGAAGAAAGGTCCGTCGCAGTCAAACTCAGCGAGCCACTGAAATGCGAGTCGTCGTCGTAGAATTCGCTGGTGGCTCCGCGGCCGCTCATCGCCCTCCTGCTGATCGCCGCTGTCGGCGGAGTGGTGGGATGGTGGCTGCTCGAGGATTCCGCGAACCCGACGAGCCCGCCCCAGTCGCCCTCCATCGTGTTGATCACAATCGATACGATGCGCGCGGACAGGCTTCAGGAGGAGCTCACCCCAACCCTGTTCAGCCTGGCCGAGCACGGTGTGCGCTTCCGTGCCGCGCGGTCCCCTGTCCCTCTCACGCTGCCCTCGCATGTCTCGCTGATGAGCGGGTTGCTGCCACCTGCGCACGGCGTCCGCGAAAACGGCGATGTGCTTTCACCCGACGTCCCGCGTCTGGCGGTTCGTCTGCGCGACGCGGGCTACGACACCGGCGCATTCGTCGGCGCGTTCGTCCTCGACGGGCGGTTTGGCCTTCACGAGGGGTTCGATCGGTACGATGATCGGATTGACCGCGACACCAAGACCCCGGATCGCTTCGAAGCCGAGCGGCCTGCGGGAGAGGTCGTCAATGCCGCCCTGAGCTGGCTCGACGAGCGACCACCGACCGCCGCGCGACCGCACTTTCTCTGGATTCACCTCTACGATCCACACGCGCCGTATCGTCCTCCACCCGGACACGTGCCCGCAGGACTCGCGCCCTATGATGGCGAAATCGCGTACGTCGATGTGCAGGTCGGGCGGCTCATCGACAGACTGACCGGACGCGGCGATTTCGATCGGTCAATCATCGTCGTGGCCGGCGATCATGGTGAGAGTCTTGGCGAGCACGGCGAACGGACGCACGGCATGCTGCTCTACGAGGCTGCCCTTCGCGTGCCCCTCATCGTGCGCTCGCCGAACATCGCGCCGGCCGTCCGCGACGAGCCCGTCAGCCTCGTCGATCTGTTCCCGACCGTGCTCCGGCTCGCGGGGCTTGATGTGCCACCGGGGCTCGATGGCACCGACCTCTTCGCCGAAGGACCGGCGAAGGATCGAGCCGTGTACAGCGAGACCAGATACCCACGGGCCGCAGGCTGGAGCCCGCTTGCCGCGCTTGTGACAGACCGCTGGAAACTGATTCAGTCCAACGACCTCGAGCTCTACGATCTCGAACGGGATTCCGGCGAGCAACAGAATCTGGCCCCGTCGCGTCAGCCGCTGGTGGTCGCTCTGAGTGGACGACTGAGAACGCTTGCCGACAAACCTGCCGTCGCGACCCCGACGCGCCCGATCACACCCGAAGCCGCTGACCGACTCCGCGCGCTCGGGTACGTGACGTCGGCAGGCGTTCCGGCGCAAAGCTCGAACGCGCTCCTGAATCCGGCGTCCGTGATTACCAGGTGGGTGCGCTTCGAAGAGGTCCTGGACCTGCTGCTCGCGGGTCGGGCAGCCGAGGCGCTCCCCGAGGCTCGAGCGCTCGCCGAGCAGTTCCCCGACGGGCCGCAGTTTCAGGTTGCCTACGCTCGCGCGCTCCAGGACACCGGCCGGCCACGAGAGGCATTGCGCGTGTACAGACAGACCGCGTCTCGCGTCACGAACGACGCCGCGCTGCTGCACGATCTCGCTGTCGCCGCTCGCGCGGCCGGCGAGACGGACGAGGCTGTCCGCGCCGAGCGCGCCGCCGTGGCGATCCGGCCCGACTTTGCAGCCGCGCACAATGGCCTCGGGCTGGCGCTCATCGACCAGCGCGCGCCGGCTCTGGCGCTGCCGGCGTTCGTGGAAGCCGCACGTCTCGATCCCGACCATGCGCCGTTCCACATCAATCTCGGGAACGCCAGACGTGAGACCTCTGATTGGGCAGGTGCCGAGACGGCATACCGGCGGGCACTCGAGATCGACCCGAACGCGATCGATGCCGCCAACGGCCTGGGTGCGGTGCTCGTGGTCACGGGACGGTCGGCCGATGCGATTCCGTGGTTCGAACGCGCCGTGGCCGCGGAGCCCGGATTCTACGAGGCGCGTTTGAACCTCGGCATCGCGTATCAGGAGGCTGGACAGACGGGCCAGGCGGAGGCCGCCTACCGCGCCGTACTGGACGCGCCGGCGGGCTTCGAGCGCGAGCGCGATGCGGCGCGTACGCTTCTGGCGAAGCTCGCAGAGTCGCGCCGCTGACCTCAGGACGCCCTGGCCCTTCTGTGATACAACTCACGGGCCATGGCCATTGTCGAATGCGTGCCCAACATCAGCGAAGGGCGTCGGCCCGATATCGTTGCCGACATCGTCGATCACGTGCGCCGCGTGGCCGGCATCCACGTGCTCGATTTCTCCTCCGATGCCTCGCACAACCGCTCGGTTCTGACGTTGGCCGGCGATATCGGCGCCATACGAGAGGCAACGCTCGCGCTCTTCGAACGCGCCGTCACGCTCATCGACCTGCGCGACCATCGAGGTGAGCATCCGCGGCTCGGCGCCGTTGACGTCGTCCCTTTCGTGCCGATTGAGGATGTGACGATGGTCCAGTGCGTGGAGCTGGCACGATCGACGGCCGCAGAGGTCGCGGCCCGCCACAGCCTGCCCGTCTTTCTCTACGAGGAGGCGGCGACCCTCCCGGCGCGAAGGAATCTCGAAGACATTCGACGCGGCGAGTTCGAGGGTCTTGCGGAGAAGATGGCCAGGCCTGAATGGCGTCCGGACTTTGGCCCCGCCGCGCCGCATCCGACGGCTGGAGCCACCGTGATCGGGGCCCGTATGCCCCTCATCGCCTACAACATCAATCTGGCCACCGACCGGCTCGACGTGGCGCGCAGGATTGCGGCGGGCATCAGGTTCAGCAGCGGCGGATTTCGCTTCGTGAAGGCAATGGGCGTGCGGCTCGAGGACCGCGGCATCGTGCAGGTGTCGATCAATCTGACCAACTACGAGAAAACGCCGATCTTCAGGGTGTTCGAGGCCGTCAAACGCGAGGCCGCGCGGTACGGCGTCTCGGTGCTCGAGAGCGAAATCGTCGGTCTGGTTCCCGGCGCGGCGCTCGTCGATTCGGCCGCTTACTATCTGCAGCTCGAATCCTTCACCCGCGATCAGCTGCTCGAGGCACGGCTCCGCCAGGCGCTCGGCTAGAGCGGCTCTTCTTCGCCCTCGAGCTTGCGAAGCGCTACGATGCCGAAGGCGCGCATCTTGCGGTAAAGATTGCTTCGCTCGACCCCGAGAGCCTCAGCCGCCCTCGAGATGTTGCCCTGGTGCGCAGCCAACCCACGCATGATGAAAGCGCGCTCGAACTGATCGCGGGCCTCGAACAGCGTGAGGCCGTCAATCGGCCATTCGGTCGCCTCGGCGGCCCCTGGCCCGTCGGCTGCGAGAAACGCCAGGTCGCTGGCGGCAATCGTGTCGCCCGGCACCATGATGATCAGCCGCTCGATCACGTTCCGCAGCTCTCGCACGTTGCCGGGCCACGTATAGGCCTGGAGCCGCGCAACCGCCGACACATCGAGCATTTTCACCCGACGGCCGTACTCCTCGGCGAGCGTCGCCATGAAGTGCTCGGCCAGCAGCGGAATGTCTTCCTGGCGGTCGCGCAGCGGCGGCACGAAGATGGGAATGACGTTCAGGCGGAAGTACAGGTCCTCACGAAAGCGGCCGCCCCGGATTTCCGACGGGAGATCCTTGTTCGTGGCGGCGAGCACACGAACGTCCACACGAATCTTCGAGGCCCCGCCAACGGCCTCCATCACCTGCTCCTGAAGCACGCGCAGCACCTTGGCCTGCGTCTTCAGGCTCATGTCGCCAATCTCGTCCATGAACAGCGTGCCGCCGTCGGCCGCCTCGAACTTGCCCCGGCGATCGGACACCGCTCCCGTGAAGGCGCCCCGCACATGTCCGAACAACTCGCTCTCGATGAGCTCCTCGGGAATGGCCGCACAGTTGACCTCCACGAACGTATTCGTGCGGCGGCGGCTCAAGGCGTGAATCGAGCGGGCGACGAGCTCCTTGCCCGTGCCGTTCTCGCCATAGATCAGGACGCGCCCGTTGGTTGGCGCAGCCATCGCCACCTGTTCGCGCAGCTGCTGCATCGACTGGCTTTCACCGACCATAATGAGACGCCGGTCGACGCGCGCGCGGAGCGCGCGGTTCTCCGCCTCGAGGCGGCGCTGCCGCAACGCGTTGTTGACGACGAGGACGGTCTTCTCGAGCGACAGCGGCTTCTCGACGAAGTCAAACGCCCCCATCTTGATCGCCCTGACGGCCGATTCGATGTTGCCGTGCCCGGAGATGATCACGACCTGCGCATCCACCTGTCGCTCGCGAAGCTTCGCGAGCGTGACGAGGCCGTCAATACCCGGCAGCCAGACATCGAGCACGATCACGTCCACGGGCGTGCGCCCGACGCGCTCGAGGCAGGCCTCGCCGCTGTCGACAGCGTCGACCAAGAACCCCTCGTCACGCAGGATGCCGGTGAGCGCCGACCGCACACCGGGCTCGTCGTCGACGACGAGAATTCGCGGAGTCACGGGTGGTGCGCTGCCATTACGCGCAAGGGAGCTCGATGGTGAAGCGCGCGCCGCGCGGAGTATTGTCGCTGACCTCGATCCGCCCGTCGTGCTCGGCGACGATGCGCCGAACGATCGCCAGGCCAAGGCCGCTGCCGCGCCGCTTGGTCGAGTAATAGGGCATGAAGAGCTTGTCTCGATCCTCCGGCGGCACGCCGGGACCGTCATCAGCCACGATCACACACGCCAGATGCCGTTCGGCATCATAGCGGGTCTCGATGACCACGTGCCCCCGCCGCTCCATGGCCTCGAGCGCGTTGTCCACCAGGTTGATCATCACGCGCCGGATCTGCTCGGGGTCGACCCGAACCGGGGGAAGCCGCTCGGCATAACGGCGATCGAAGGACACCTGGAGGAACAGGCCGTTGTAGAGCGACAGGATCTCGTTGAGCAGGCCGTGCAGGTCGGTCGCCACGGTCCGTGCCGGAGGCATGCGGGCGAACTGCGAAAACTCGTCGACGAGCGACTTGAGCGATTCCACTTCACCAGCGATCGTGGCGGTGCACTCCTCCACCAATGCGCGGCTGTGCGCGGGCGCCCCGGAAAAATGGCGCCGCAAGCGGTCGGCCGACAACTGAATCGGAGTCAAGGGATTCTTGATCTCGTGCGCCAGCCGCCTCGCCACCTCGCGCCAGGCGGCCACCTTCTGCGCTCGAATCAGCGGCGTGACATCGTCGAGCACCATGACCGCTCCACCCCCAGACGTCTCACTGGGAAGCGCCGTGACGACGACCGCGAGTTGAATCTCCCTGCCATCCCGATTGAGCGTCACTTCCTGGGCATGTGACTCCGCGCCATTTCCGGCACCTACCCGCAGGAGCTCGCCGAGGGGCTGGAGGTCGTCCCGGTCGAACACGTCGCCCGCCGGCCGTCCCACGTCGTCGGGGTCGAGCGCGAGCAGGCGGGCTGCCGCGCCGTTCAGGGTGCTGATGCGGCCGTCGGGATCGAGCGAGATGACACCCGCGGCAATCCGCTCGAGAATCGTCTCCATGTAGCGACGTCGATCCTCGATCTCGAGATTCTTGCGCTCCAGGTTCAGCGCCGACCGTTCGAGCTTGCCGCGGCTGGTTGCCAACTCGCCAGTCATGGCGTTGAACGCCTCGACGAGCGACCCGAATTCGTCCATGGACTCGGGCTCGATGTGTTGATCGAGATGTCCGGCGCCAACCTCGCGGGCCGCCGCGGCCAGCCGCTGCACCGGTCGTGTGATGCGTTTGGCCAGATAGAGACCCATCCAGGTGGCACCCACCAGGATGAACAAGGTCAGCATGAGAAATGCGGACAGATACACGCCCGCCAGCGGCTGCCTGAGCACGCGAAGCTGGTTGTAGCGCTCGTAGGCACGGGTCATCCGTCTCGCGCGCGCCGCGAACTCTCCAGTCAGCGAGTCGGTGGCCACCACCACGCCCACGACTCGCCCTCCGTTCGACCGAACGACCGCTGCCGACTGAATCAACTCGCCGCCACCGCCGACCGGTATGGCGCGCGGCTCGGTTTGTTTCGCCAGGGTCTGAGCCGCCAGTCGATCGGCGGCCGCACGGTCATAACCCTGAGGCAGCGAAGGTGCCGCCACATCGACCACAGGCTCGACCTGCGGAGACGGCGTGTCACCCGGCGCCACCCGATAGATCTCCACCATCTGCAAGTTGCCCTGTCGAACCTCGGCCGCGATGAGATCGCGCACGCCGCCCACGTCTGCGGCGTACAGGTTCCTCGACGCCAATTGACGGGCGATTCGCTCGGCGCCTTCCTTCACCTGGGTTTCCCGATCGTGGTAGTAGTCGCTGGCAATCTGATTCGCAGACGTCAACACGTCTTCGATCGGCGCGTTGAACCAGAGGGCGATGCTGTTGCGAATGAGCTCGCTCCCCACAATCAGGACGAGCACCGCCGGCACCAGCGTCATGCCAAGCAGCACGGCCACGAGCTTCGCGCGGAACCTGGCGAACGGGAGACCGCGGCGGCGCTCGACAAACAGCTTGATGATGCTGCGCGCCAGCACGAACAGCAGCCCGACCAGCATCGTCACGTCGACGACGAGCAGCGCGTACAGGACGACTTCGGCGAGGAAATCCGGGGCGAGCGTTGCCGACCGGTTGGCGAGACTCAGGAAGCCGGCGAGCGTCGCCAGCAGCAGGACGATACTGAAGATGATCGCGCCCGGGTTGTCCCAGAACGGCCGGCCGGAGGGACTACCGGTTCGAGGAGCTTCCTGCCGGACCGGCTCCGGCGGCCGGGCGATGGGCCGAGCTCCAGCCGGCATGACCCGCGTTGGCTAGGGGATGAAGGTGAACTTGGCGTCACCGGACACACCGGCCGCCCAGGGCCAGATCCCGGCAGTTCGTGGCCGGGTCCGCGCCCGCACCCGTACGTAGGTACTCGCCGTTGGGCTCCAGCGTGGCCGTATTGAACAACGGAAGGCGCTCGAAGGTGGTCAACCAGCGCCTCACCATCTCTTCGTTTTCGGTGACCACGGCATCGGGCTCCGAGCGCCCGTCGATGGTGCGTGAGAGCTGATGACGACGCGTCAGGTTGTCGAATTGCACGCTCGCACCGACGGCCGAGGTGGCCACGGTCCGATCAAGCCAGAACGGCACGCCGCGCCGGAGCTCCACATCATAGAGGAACGACACGGCGAGGCCGCTGTGGATGGCTTGCTGCAGCTCTTCGGTGAAGGCATCGGTCAGCTCGAACGTCACCAGCACCGCCCCGCCCCGCGCCAGCGGCAGCACGCGGATGTCCGCCCTGAGAGGCACCGCGGCCAGTGAGAGCACAACGATGAGAAGGGCGAAGCGACGTCGCATCCTAGTCCTTGGCGTTCAGCAGGTCCTTGAGCTCGGTCATGAACTCACCAATGTCGCGAAAATGTCGGTAGACCGAGGCAAACCGCACATACGCTACCTTATCGAGCTTCTTCAACTCCTGCATGACCGAGGCGCCGATTTCCGCCGTGGCGATTTCCTTCTCTTGCCGCTCCTGAAGCGTGGCTTCGACGCGATCTGCGACGGCTTCGAGTGCGGCGACACTCACCGGCCGTTTCTCACACGCCTTGAGCAAACCGGCAATGAGCTTCTGGCGCTCGAATCGTTCGCGGCTCCCATCCTTCTTCACCACCATGTACGGGATCTCGTCGATCCGCTCATAGCTGGTGAACCGCCGGCTGCACTCGAGGCACTCGCGGCGGCGGCGAATAACCTCGCCTTCCTTGCTTTCCCGCGAGTCGACTACTTTATCACCCAGATGCCCGCAATAAGGACACTTCAATCCTGCTTCCCCTCGGCCGCCAGCCCAGCCAGGCTGCCCATCCGCCCCAAGCTGAGCCCTTCCTGCGTGGTGAAGAAAATACCCAGAATCGTCACCGGCACGAAGGAGAGCGCATGGAGGACAATTCCTGCGCCGACCGCCCTGTCGTTGGGAGCGTCGAAGAACGCCGTCGCCCCGATTCGGAACGCCTCATGAAAACCGCCGATGGCCCCGGGCGTGGGAACCGCGACGCCCACGACGAGCAGCGCGACCAGCAGGAACGTGCCGGTGAAAGGCACGTCGATCTGGAACGCATGCGACACGGCCCAGACGCCGAACGCCACCGACAGCCACAAGGGGAACGACAGGGCCAGCGACACCAGCAGTCGTCTCGGCTGGCGGGCCACCGCGAGACCCTCGCCGAAGAGTTGAACCAGTCGCGCCACGAAATGCGCGGCGCGGACGGGGAGAACGTGCGTGATCCTCATGGCGACGCGGCCGAGACCTTCCGGGTTGCCGGCAAATATGAAAAGCGCGGCCAGGCCCACGATCGCGATCATCGCGACGAAGGCCCCACCCAGTTTGAGCGATCGATAGGTCGCCGGGCTCATGGTCTCGACACCGGGATCGAAGAACACGACGAAGGAGCCGAAGAGCACGAGGACGGTGACGAGATCGAGCAGGCGCTCCAGCACGATGGTCGCGAAGGCGCCTGTCGCGCTCAGATTCTCGCGCCGCGCCATCAGAAAGGGACGCACGAACTCGCCGGCGCGGGCCGGCAGCAGAAACGTCGCGGCGAAGCCAATCGTGGTTGTCCGAAAGGCGTTCCAGAAATGGGTCGGACCGAGCGGCGCGAGGAGATACTGCCACCGGAGCGCGCGAATCATCATGTTGATGACCATGGTCACGAGCACCAGCAGCAACAGATCAGCCCGCGCATGGCGAATCTCGCTCCACACCTGCGATAGATCCGCACTCCGCACGAACCAGAACAACAGCCCTGCGGCAAGCAGGACGATGAACACCGTACGGATCTGCAGTCGCATGGGGCTGGGAAGCCAGGGAGTGCGCCCGGGTCGCGCAAGCGCCCCTACTATAAGATATTGGGCACACCAAACACCACAACCGTATTAGTGGGGCATCCCAGTCGTTCCGGTGTCGCTCCCGCGCCCACCCGAACGGAGGTGGGCGCGCCTGGCCGTCCGCCATGAAAGCCCTCGTCAACGCCGGGCCCCAGCACCGATCGCCAGTCTTCACGGTCGACTCTGCGACTCGACAGAACGTCGGCGCGCGGATCTCGCTTGCCTCTCACGGGGTCCCCCGCTAAGATCACGGCCCTTCCACATCACGAGGTTCGCTGGTGCCCTTCTCGACACACACCCTGACTGAAACGGCCTTCCCCGATCTCACGAAACATCGGCAGGGTAAGGTTCGTGACATTTACGAAGTCGGCGACGACCTCCTGATGGTGGCGACCGATCGGATCTCGGCGTTCGACTACGTGCTCGGGACGCCGATTCCCGACAAGGGCAAGGTCTTGACACAGCTCTCGGCCTTCTGGTTCTCCGAGACGCCGGACATCGTCGACAATCACCTGATCTCGACACGAACCGACGACTATCCGGCCGAGGCTCGCCGGTACGCAGATGTCCTGTGCGGCCGCTCGATGCTGGTCCGTCGTACGACCCCAGTGCCCATCGAGTGTGTGGCGCGCGGCTATCTGTCGGGATCGGGCTGGAAGGAATACGTCAAGAGCGGCAAGGTCTGCGGCATCGCGCTCCCCACCGGCTTGCGCGAGTCGGATCGTCTGCCGCATCCCATTTTTACACCTGCGACCAAAGCTGAAAGCGGGCACGACATCAATATCTCGGAGTCGGAAGCCGCGGGGATCGTCGGCGAAGGACTGGTTCGAACACTCAAGGCTTTGACACTGGCCCTGTACCGAGCGAGGGTCTGCGCATGCCGAATCGAAGGGCATCATCGTCGCGGACACGAAATTCGAGTTCGGTGTGATTGGTGACCGCGTCATTCTCATCGACGAGGTCCTGACGCCCGACTCGTCGCGCTTCTGGCCCCAGGCGAAGTATCAGCCCGGCGGCGCTCCTCCGAGCTTCGACAAGCAGTACGTCCGGGACTATCTCGAAACGATCGGCTGGAACAAGCAGCCGCCGGTGCCCACGCTGCCCGTCGACGTGGTGGAGCGGACCCGTGAAAAGTATGTCGAGGCCTTTCGGCTGCTGGCCGGACGGGAGCTGGAGTAGGTCTCGTGCGCGAGCAGCTCGAGCGCCTGATCGACGAGATGGTGCAGAAGGGCATCCGCTACCCCGAAGCCCATCGAGAATTCGAGCATCGCTTCATCGCCTGTGCGCTCGACCGGTCGAAGGGCAACATGGGCCACGCGGCAAAGATTCTGGGCATGCACCGGAATACGCTGAGTCGCAAGCTCATCCAATATCGCATCCGCCGTCGACCTAACACGCGTCGCGCCGACGAACCTTGACACTGCGCGTCCCCGACCGCTAGAACTTGGCAGTCGCACACGGCGAGTGCTAAACCGCCTGGCAGTCCCAGATCGTTTGAGAAACATCCACGTCATCCTTACGTCAGCCTGGAGTTGACGCCCATGAATGTCAGACCGCTACACGACCGGATCATCGTTGAACGCATCGACGAGCAGGAGCAGAAAGTCGGGGGGATCATCATCCCCGACACGGCCAAGGAGAAACCCCAGCAGGGCAAGGTCATCGCGGCCGGCGCCGGCAAGGCCAAAGATGACGGCAAGCGCATTCCTCTCGATGTCAAGACCGGTGACACCATCCTCTTCGGCAAGTACTCGGGCCAGGAGATCAAGATCGACGGACAGGAATACCTGATCATGCGTGAAGATGAAGTTCTCGCCGTCATCGAGGGCGGCAAGAAAAAGTAGTTTCAAGAGACGGAGCTCACGATGGCAAAGCAGATTGTTTACGGCGAGGCTTCGCGCCAGGCGATTCTTCGCGGCGTGAATCAGTTGGCCGACGCAGTGAAAGTGACGCTCGGCCCCAAGGGTCGCAACGTCGTACTGGACAAGAAGTTCGGATCGCCGACCATCACGAAGGACGGAGTGACGGTCGCGAAGGAAATCGACCTGAAGGATCCGCTCGAGAACATGGGCGCGCAGATGGTGCGCGAGGTCGCGAGCAAGACCTCGGACGTGGCCGGCGATGGCACCACCACGGCGACCGTGCTCGCGCAGGCGATCTACCGTGAGGGGGCGCGCAATGTGGTGGCTGGCGCGAACCCGATGGAGATCAAGCGTGGAATCGAGCGCGCCGTCGAGGCGATGGTCGAAGCCCTCAAGAAGCAGGCCAAGCAGGTCAAAGGCAACATGATCGCGCAGGTCGGCACGATCTCGGCCAACAGTGACGACACGATCGGCCGCATCATCGCCGAGGCCATGGACAAGGTCGGCAAGGACGGCGTGATCACGGTCGAAGAGGCGCGCACGCTCGAAACCTCGCTCGAGGTCGTCGAGGGCATGCAGTTCGACCGCGGCTATCTGTCGCCCTACTTCGTGACCGATCCCGAGCGCATGGAAGTCGTGCTCGAGAATCCCGTGATCCTGATTCACGAAAAGAAGATCAGCTCGATGAAGGACCTGCTGCCGGTGCTCGAGCAGGTCGCCCGCCTGGGCCGCCCGCTCCTCATCATCGCGGAAGACGTGGAGGGCGAGGCGCTCGCCACACTCGTGGTCAACAAGCTGCGGGGCACGCTGCAGGCGTCGGCCGTCAAGGCCCCGGGCTTCGGCGATCGCCGGAAGGCGATGCTGGAAGACATCGCGACGCTGACCGGCGGCCGGGCGATCACCGAGGATCTCGGCATCAAGCTCGAGAACATCCGCATGGAGGATCTCGGCAAAGCCAAGAAGGTGACGATCGACAAGGACAACACGACGATCGTCGAAGGCGGCGGGGCGTCGTCGGCCATCGAAGGCCGCGTCAGGCAGATCCGTGCGCAGGTCGAGGAAACCACGTCCGACTACGACCGCGAGAAGCTGCAGGAGCGTCTGGCGAAGCTGGTGGGCGGCGTGGCCGTCATCAAGGTCGGTGCTGCCACCGAGACCGAGATGAAGGAGAAGAAGGCCCGCGTCGAGGACGCGATGCACGCCACCAAGGCAGCCGTCGAAGAGGGCATCGTCCCGGGCGGCGGCGTGGCCCTGCTCCGCTCACTCGACGCGCTCGACTCGCTCAAGCTGGTCGGCGATCAGAAGATCGGTGTCACCATCATCGCGCGCGCGGTTGAAGAGCCGCTGCGATGGATCGCGCAGAACGCCGGGCTCGAGGGATCCATCGTCATCGCCAAGGTGAAAGAGTCGAACGATCCGGAATTCGGGTTCAATGCGCAGACCGAGAAGTACGAAAACCTCGTCAAGGCCGGTGTCATTGATCCAGTCAAGGTCGTTCGAAGCGCTCTCCAGAACGCGGCATCGATTGCGTCGTTGCTGTTGACGACGGAGGCCCTGGTCTCGGAGATTCCCGAGGAGAAGAAAGAGGCTCCCATGCCCGGCGGCGGTCCGGGCGGCATGGGCGGCATGTACTAACACCACCCTGTTGAAAGTCCGACGAGCCCGGCGGGTTCTGCCTGCCGGGCTCGTTTTGTGTACGGAGTCGTGAGTGCGATCTAGCGCAGATTGAAGGTGAGCTCGATGACCACCAGCACCGGCACCGTCTCGCCAAAGCGCGTTCCGGGAATGAAGCGCCATTGCCTGGCGGCTTTGATGGCTTCCTGATCGAGCCCGAAGGTGGGATCGAGCGATCGCACAACCCGAACATCGCCGACCGAGCCATCCTGAAGGACAACGGCCTGGAGCCAGACCGACCCTTGCACCTTCGCGCGCATCGCCTCGGCGGTGTACTGGGGCTTGACTTCTCGCAGCACGCGGGGCGGCAGCACCCCGTTTCCGGGCCGATAGACCCCGCCACCTGTGCCACCGCCGGACCCGGGGCCAAGGCCTGAGCCTTCGCCGGGCCCCATCCCTGTGCCCGTGCCGGTACCGGCACCGCCCCCCTCACCCGAGCCCTGCGACGTGGTGTTGGGAAGCCCCTCGATCATGCCGGGCACCATCTGCTCGCCGGCCGCGAGCGTCATCGCGGGGATCGTCAACTGCTGATCTTCGATCGGTTTGTCCTTGGGCTCTGGAGTCGGCTTGGGCGAGGATGCCACCGGAACCGTGATCTTGTCCTTGCCAGGGAGCTCGGCCTTACGCGGCGGCTCGACCGACTTGTTGCCGCCGCCACCGCCACCGCCCCCCGCACCGGGAACTGCGAGCCAGATGATCTGTTTGTGCGCCTTCTCCGCAAAGGTGAGCGCGTCGCTCACCGGCGCGTACCGCGCGACGAAAATCGCCGACAGAAACACGGCCGCGTGCACCATGGCCGAGACGCCAAAGGCGCTCCCCATGCGCTTCGGCTGAGCAAAACGGAACAGATCCTCCTGGGCGGGCCGAGCCACACCCATCGTGATGTGGTTGATCGGGGAGGATTGCGGTGGCTCGCGTCGGGCTTGTCATTCCACTTGAACTCATTGTGGACTAGCGATCCAAGCCCTGCAACTGCAAAAAGGATACCTGCCGCAGACCGGGCTTTTTCTTCGATAGTTCGCTGAAGTTCGCTCGACCCGTCGACTGACGCCGCAGTTCGTCGCGGACACTTACGGCAATTCAGACCCGGCCACCCCACGCGCCAATCGCCGCATTCCCCCCGCCATAGGAATGGAGCGTCGCGAGCGCATCCGAGGCGCGCGGCTCGCTCTGGATTCCCACCAGGATGCCGCCGCGAGCCGTCAGCGTCTCGAAGATACGTCCATCGTGAGGCTGGAAGCCCGACACGCCTTATCGTCGCGGCCACGCCCTTGCGTGTGAGCTCCTGATCGGCGCCCTGAAGCGCGGCGACAAGAGACCCTCGCGCGTATGATGAGCCGAGGTTCGCCACCTCGATCCGGTCTGGCTGCGCACCGAGAGCCAGTTCGATGAGCCCGGCCAGCTCGGGCGTCTCCTTGCCGATAATCGTGAGCGCCTCGGGAGGAAACCCCTGACGCTTGAGTGCGTCGAGGCCTCGACCGGCCCAGTTCACATCCAGGAACACGGCCACGGTAAAGAGGCCGGCGTGCACGTCGGTTGCCATCACGGTCACTCCCAAGGAAGGCTCTTACTGGTCATCGTCCCAGGTCGTTGCAATCACCTCGCTGGCGCGGTGCTCCGCGAGTAGCTGGGTCAGCTCGCCTTGATTCCCTTCGCGGACGTGCACTCCCAGGAGAATCGCGCCTGCTTCGATGCTGCGTTCCCACTCCTCGGCCCGGGTGTCTGCCAGCCCGGCCTCCCGCAACACGTCGCCCAGCCTTCCGGCGGCATGACCCGCGACTTCGCTGAGCTCAGCACCAAGCGGTCCGGCGGAGATGATCGGCCCGATGCCCGGCATCACGATCGCGATCGCGGCCAGAATGTGGGCGCCCAGCTCGCCCAGGCGTGCAACCGCCCAGGAGTCCTCGATCTCCACGCCCGGTGTCGCGCCGACCTCGCGCGCCATGACACCCTCGGCGGCATGGTCGCGCGCTATGATCGAAAGGTCGCGAGCCTCGACACCACGAGCCCTCAGGGCGCGCGCGGCACGCTCGGCGGCCGATGTATCGGCAAACAGCGCGAGCACCAGCGGATGGGACATGCCCTACTGTAATTCAGGAAGCAGCCCGGGTGAAATCCGAGCCCTCTCGTCATCATCGCGCCATCACCAGCGGGCGGGCGTACCGACACCCCGTGGTGCGGCATCCGCATGACTCCCGACATTGCGATTGTCGGCGGCCGGACCCGCGGGAGCGTGGGCCGCACACCAGCTTGCGTCGGCTGGCGCCAGCGTCGTGCTGTTCGACCACAGCCATCCCAGGGAAAAGCCGTGCGGTGGTGGCCTGACCGCTCGTGCGCTGGAGGTCGTCGCCGATGCTCTCGCTTCGGCGGATCTTCCGCTTGTCGTGGCCAGCACGGCGCGCTTCACGGCCGACACGACGCGCCGCGAAGCAACGGTGAGCCTTCCCGGTGGTCCGCTCGATTCTGAGCGCGCGCTCGCCATCGCGAGCCGTCGGGATTTCGACCTCGCCTTGCTCCGCGCGTCGATCGCACGCGGCGCCCGCCACGTTGCCGAGCGGGTCGTCGACGTCCGCTGCGACCAGCAGGGCGTGACCATCCAGGCGGGTGGGGCCACCTATCGAGCGGGGCTGATCCTGGGCGCCGATGGCGCCAACAGCCTGGTCCGGCGCCGTGTACATCGACCCTTCACCCGCTCGCAGCTCTCCGTCGCCACCGGGTTTTTCGTCGCCGGCGTGACATCGCAGGAAATCGCCATCCATTCGGTGTCGCGTCCGGCCGGTTACATCTGGTCGTTTCCGCGCACGGACCACGTGGCGATAGGGGTTTGCGCGCGGGCAGACGAGGGCGTGTCCCCTGCCTCGCTGCGAGAGCTGACGCGGTCGTGGGGTGAACGGTCTGGCGCGCTGGTGCCGGCTGGACGAGCTACTCCTGGCCGATCCCCACCCTTTCACCAGGCGATCTGTCCCGCGAGCCGGTGGCGGGCTCGCGCTGGATGCTGGTCGGCGACGCGGCCGGCCTCGTCGATCCCCTCACCCGCGAGGGGATCTTCTTCGCCCTGAAGTCGGCGGAGCTCGCGGCGTTGGCGGCGCTCGAAGGTTCCGCGCCCGAACGCACCTACGAGGCCAGGATCCGCGACGAGCTGCACCCGGAGCTCCGGCGTGCGGCGCTGATGGCCCGGGGATTCTTTCAGCCTGGGTTCATGAGGCTGCTGCTTCGCGCACTCGAGGAGAGCGCGCGTATTCGCGCGGTCATGCGCGACCTGATTGCCGGCCGCCAGCCTTATCGTGGTCTCGGCTGGCGACTGCTGGCGACCGGAGAGTTGGGACTCGCCGCGAGCGTGCTTCACTTGAAGTGGGGAAAAGCCGGCGGCACTCACTTCGCCAGGTAACCGTCGCGCGCGCGGACACGGACGTTGGGCCTCGACACCGAGACCGAGAGCGCACGCCACTCCGGCTGCCCGGGATTCATCTGGCGAGAGGGGCTGTACCCCAGCAGATACTGATGGCGCAACTCTCGCGCGAGGTCAGTCAGCGCGTCGCCGAGCCGGCGAGGATCGCGCTCGTGGAACGACCGGCCGCCCGTCAAGACAGCCAGCTCGGAAAAGAGCGTCGGCCTCTCGCTCCCGAGAGCTATCGGATAAACCAGAACGTCGGTTCGGCGAACGTGCTCGAGCGTCTCGCTCGCCGATTTCTGGCTGTAGCGATCGGTGCCGTCGGACAGCAGAACGAGCGCACGGCGTCCCTTGGCCGGCTGCACCTGGTCCACGGCTTCGACGATCGCATCGTGGAGCGCCGTGGTCCCCCAACGATCGAGACGCTGCACGGCGCTGAACAGTACCGCACGATCCGTGGACAGCGGCGCCATCACTTCAACGCGGCTGCCAACGGCGATGATCATGGCCTGATCGTCCTGACGGAGCGCCGTCACAAAGTTGCGAGCGCCCAGCTTGGCCAGCGCGAGCTGCTCGGGGGTCATGCTGAAGCTGCGGTCCACGGCCACGGCAACCGAGAGTGGAAACTCGCCTGCGGCGAAGACCGAGATTTGCTGGGGCTGGCCGTCTTCCCGCACCAGGAAATCGGCTGCCTGGAGTCCCGGGACGGGCTGCCCTTTCTCGTCGGTCACGGTGGCGTACACTTCGACCACCTGAACGCCGGCTGAGAACTGAGGTGACGTCCGGCTCGAAAGCTCTGCCCCGAATACCGCCAGAAGAGCGCCGAGGGCCCACCCGAAACCCCTGATTCGTTTGGTGATACAATCACGATTGCCGCGCGCACCGAGATCGTCTGGCTTCGAGCGCGCGCGCAGGAGGGGCGCCAACATGGGACGCATCGGCGTGCCTGAGCTACTCATCATTCTGGTCATTATCGTGCTCATCTTCGGGGCCAGTCGCCTGCCGGAGATCGGGCGTGGCATCGGCAAAGGCATCAAGAACTTCAAGGACGCCACCCGCGACTCCGACACAAAGGGCGACTAGGCTCCCGCAAGTTTTGACGGCTACACGATCACGCGCGTGGCGCCCTGCCGGCGCGTGATTCGCTCCCGGTCCAGGTACTCCAGCAACGGAATTGCGTGCTTGCGTGTCACGGCGTAGCGCTCCTTGAAGGCGCCCACGTCGAGATGGGACACGCCTTGCGCCTTCAGGCTGGCGACGTCCTCTCTGAGCCGGTCCAACGCCTCATGATGGAACAGCAGGTCCGCAATCTTGACGAGAGCCCTCTGCCTCAGTAGCAGAGTGAGGATTCGATCGGTCGCGGCACGATCGATCTGTGCGGCGATTCCGACCACTGACGCATCAGGTGGCGACAGACCTCCATCCTTGAATGCTCGCTCGACGATAGCCAGGGCAACTGCCTGGTCTGGCTCGAGCGCCACGCGGTGGGTGGCAAGGGCGATTCGATCCCGCCCGCCGGCGAGGCCTCGCTCCGCCAGGCGCCCCAGGGTTCGCTCGAACACCGCCGGGGAGATTCTGTGGAAGACGCGCTCGCGCGCTTCCTCGCGCGGCATGCCTTCGGACAGTGGGTTTGCGCGGTGATAGTCGCCAAGCGTTTCGAGCAACCGCCGCTCCAAGTGGTCGAGGGCGGCAGGCGAAACGAGCAGCTCGCCCATCCGCACACAGTGACCGCCGTCTATGGCTTGCTCGACAAAGCGCGTCAGCGCGGCAGGGGTAAGTCCGCCGCGGCTTGCCAGTTCTGTCCGCGTGCAGCCAGCGGGTCCACTCTCCTCGATCATGTGAATCAGCCCTGGATCCATGTTGTCGCCGGTTCCAAACCAGGTAATCGCGTCCCATCGGCGGCCCGCGGCTGGCGTTCTCGTGCCACCACGGGGCGGGTTAGGGTCGAGCACCTGTCCACCGGCAATCGTCACCGGAGGTGAGTAAGCCCGCAAAATGAATCGATCGCCACGCGTCACGACCGCCGCCCCCTCGAGCCGCAGCCGGACGAGCCCAGAGGCACCACCGCCGATCTCGTGCGGGGGGCCGTTCCGGGCCGGCGCGACAACGCGGGCCACCAGCACGCGGCCCATGAGTTCGCGCGTCCCCTGATGAAACCGGATGCGAGCCCCGTGAGACAGGGGTCGCGCATCGGTCAGCATCTCGACGACGGCGTCCAGGACGTGAGGTCGGCTCGAATGAGCCGGGTGTAATGAGAGAGTCGCCGCGGACGATCTCGTTCACCTCGATGCCTCCGACGTTCACCGCGACTCGTTCGCCGGCGACCGCGGTCAGCCGCCGTTCGCCGTGTACCTGGACCCCACGCGACTTGACCCGCCTCGCGCCTGGCGCGATCGCCAGCTCGTCGTCGGCGCGCAACGTCCCGGACACGAGCGTACCGGTCACCACCGTGCCGAAACCTCGCATCGAGAACACGCGATCGATCGGCAGGCGCACCGCGCCATCGATTGGCCGGGGCGCCGCTGCGTGCGCCATCCCGGCGAGCGCCTCCCGAAGCTGGCCAAATCCGCGGCCGGTCACCACCGAGACCGGCACCATGGGCGCGTCCTCGAGAAACGACCCCTTGACGAGCTCGCGCACGTCAGCCCGCACGAGTTCCAGCATCTGATCGTCCACGAGGTCGGCTTTGCTCAGCGCGACCAGGCCGATCGGCACCCGCAACAAGCGGCAAATCGCAAAGTGTTCCCGGGTCTGGGGCATCACCGATTCGTCGCATGCGACGACGAGCATGGCGCCATCGATGCCGCCGACCCCGGCCAGCATGTTTCTGACGAAACGCTCGTGGCCTGGCACGTCCACGAATGCCACGTTCACGCCGGCGATTTCAGCGTGCGCAAATCCCAAATCAATCGTGATTCCGCGCTCCTGCTCTTCCTTGAGGCGATCAGGGTCCGTGCCGGTCAGCGCCTTGACCAGCGCACTCTTCCCGTGATCGATATGACCGGCGGTGCCGACGACGACGCTTGGCCGTGCCGCAGAATCGCGCATGGCAGTGAAAGCCAGGTACCCGCCACCCCGGAGACGCTAGCGTCGACGGCGGGTCTTCCGTTGCTGACGCTCGCGCCGGCCAGTATGAGCCTGGCGCGCGCGGAGCTTGGGAGGGCGGCTGGGTCGACGCCGGCGTCTGTCTTCCTCTAGACGGACGGCCTCGAGAATCTCGACGAGGCCCAGCTCGATCTGGCGCTGCTCCAGATCGACGCGCGTGACCTGCACGCGTACCCGATCGCCGAGTCGATAGATCTTCTTGGTGTTCTCGCCCCTGAGCGAATGGGTCCGATCGAGAAATCGATAGTAGTCGTCGGCCATCGTCGACACGTGCACGCGGCCCTCCACGAAGTGCTCGGTGAGCTCGACGAAGAGTCCAAAGGGCGCGACGCCGGTGACATACCCGTCGAACTCGTCACCGACCTTGTCGGCCATGAATCGAACCTTCTTCCACTGCAACACCTCGCGCTCGGCATCGCTGGCGCGCCGTTCGCGCTCCGAACAGTGTCGCGCGGCTTCCGGCAGCTCCTCGTCCAGTTCTTCCCGTCGCGCGACAGGGAGACGCTGATGGCGCAGTTCCCGAAGGAGCCGGTGGACCACGAGGTCCGGATAGCGGCGTATCGGTGAGGTGAAGTGCGTATATGCCGAAGCAGCCAAGCCGAAGTGACCGAGATTGTCCGCCGCATATCGCGCCTTCTGCATCGTTCGCAGCATCAGGAAGGCCACGGGCTTCTCTTCGGGCTTTCCAGCGATGCGTTGCAGCAGCCGCTGAAAGTGCCGCGGCGAGAGGCTCGCGTCCGAAGCACCCAGGCTGTAGCCAAATCCGGTGACGAATTCCTCGAACTCGGCGACCTTGAGAGGATCCGGCGGCTCGTGAATGCGGTACATGCCCGGACCGCCCTGCTCCTCGAAATAGCTCGCGACCGTTTCGTTGGCCACGAGCATGAACTCCTCGATAATCCGGTGCGCAATGTTTCGCTGGGCAGGCAGGATGGCCTCGACCAGCCCGCCGGCGTCCAGCACGACTTCGGTCTCGCTGAGATCGAAATCGATGGAGCCACGCTGGCGCCGCCTGGCATTGAGGATGACGAAGAGTTCTTTCATGAGCTGAAACATCGGCACCAGCGGCTCGTAGCGTCGGGCGACGTCGGCATCGCCAAGCTCGAGAATCGCATTGACGTCCGTGTAGGTCATGCGTTCCGCGGTGCGAATGATGCCGTCGTGATGCGCGCTCTTCACCACGGTGCCGTGCTTGTCAATGTCCATCAGGCACGATTGCACCAGGCGGTCGACCCTTGGGCGAAGGCTGCAGATCCCTGTCGCGAGCTCTTCGGGAAACATGTGCACGGCGCGGTCGGGGAAATACACCGACGTGGCTCGCTCGAACGCGTCTCGATCGAGCGGGCTGTCCTCGCGGACGTAGTGTGAAACATCGGCAATGTGCACGCCGAGACGATAGCCTCCCGTGCTCAGCCGCTCGATGGACACGGCGTCGTCGAAGTCTCGCGCGTGCTCGCCGTCGATCGTCACGGTGACCAGATTCCGGAAGTCGGTGCGACCCGTCCGATCGCGATCGGCGAGCGTGATGCCGCCCTGCGGGTCGAGCCGGCTCGCCAGGGCGAGGCGCCTGGCTTCTTCTGAGGCTTCGGGTTCGTGCTCGTCCGGAATCCCGTGCTTGCGGAGGACAATCTTGATGTCCACGCCGGGCGCGTCGATCGGTCCGAGGACTTCGACGACCCGGCCACGTGCCGGGCGCGCCGGGGTGGGCCACCTGATGATCTCGACGACCACCATCTCACCCGAGGTGGCTCCCGCGCAGGTCGCCGGGAAGGATCTGGATATCCATCAGCACTCGACGATCGAAGGGCACGACGGCGCCCAGACCCGCCTCGTCGGTCTCGTATCGACCGACCACCGTGGCGCTCCTCCGCTCGAGGATCCGGACGATGCGGCCCTCGGGGCGTCGATCGTCGCGAAGGCGTTCGATGCGAACGAGCACCCGGTCGCCGTGCATGGCCTCGAGCAGATTCGTGCCCGCAACGAAGATGTCGCCGCTGCCTTTCTCCAACGGCCGCTCCGGGATCACGAAGCCGAACCCTGACGGGTTGGTTTGCAGCCGCCCGGCAATCAAGTCCATCTGCTCGGCCACGCCGTAACGGTTGCCGCGCACCTGCACGAGCTCGCCGTCCTTGACGAGTCCCTCCAGATGCCGCGTCAGCGTGGCCTTCGCCTGTCTCGGGATCGCAAGTGTGCGCATGAGATCGCGCACGGTGAAGGGATGGTGCAGGCGTCGGCGCACCTGCTCGAGGAGTTCTTCTCTGGTGATCATTCAGCCCAATGTGTGTCTGCGCGCGTCGGCGGCCGGCGCACTGAGTGGCGCCGGCCTCATTCCGGGAGCCTGGCGACAATCTCGCTGAGAGTCGTCGCCGCCCGTTCGGCCGTCGTGTTCGCGCCCTGGTCGAGCGCTCCGGCCTGGCGCTGCGCCTCGTCGATACGCGTCAGGGCCTCTGTGGCCATCTGAGCGAGATCCCGGCTGCCGGCCCGCTCGAGGCCGCTGACCGATGCTTGAATTGGCGTCTTCGCGGCTTCCAGGTTGCGGCTGGCATTGCCGAAATTCACGCTGAACACGTCGACGCGGGCCTGCAGAACGTTCGCTCGCGCGTCGGCCAGCGACATCCGCAACTGAGCCGCTTCGATTTGACGCTCCAGATCCCGCTGCCCGGACCTGCCCCAGAACCAGCCCACCATAAAGGCCAGCAGGATGCCCAGCACCACGCCCAGTCCGAGCTTCAGTTGCGTCACCAGCCACCTCCCCGCCTCTCCCATTGTCTCGTCATTCGGTGACGAGCACCACCTGAAGATCGCCAACGTTCGAACTCGTCGCCCCGGTGACGATGAGATCGCCCAGTGACTTGAAGTACTCGTAGGCGTTGTTGCGATCCAGAAAAGCCTCAGGCGATTCCAGGCCCAATCGCCGCGCGCGTCTGAGCGAGGTGCCATCGGCCCGCGCTCCTGCCGCGTCGGTCGGACCGTCCACACCATCGGTGCCAATGCTCGCCATGAGGGCCACGCCGAGCCGCTCGAGGTCGCGGATCGCCGCCAGCACGAGCTCCTGATTTCTTCCGCCGCGCCCCGTGCCGCGAACGTGAACCGTCGTCTCACCGCCTGAGAGAATGCATGACGGCCGCGGCAGGCTCGCGATGAGCGGAGCCACCGTCGCCATGAATCGCGCGCCAGCCACCCGCGCCTCGCCGGTCACCGGGTGCTCCACGTGCGCCACACTGAATCCACGGCGTGTCGCCTCGTCTGTGGCGCCTTCCATGGCGTCAGCCATCGAGCCGATCAGCCGAGTGGTCGTTCGCTCGAGAATCGCGCGTCCCCGGCTTGGGTGTTTCGGCCAGCTGGCCCCGCGCTCCACGCTCGAGCGTGTTCCTGACCGAGAACCCGACCGCCCGGGTGACACCGTAACGGTCGAGCGTGTGCAGCGCATCGGCGAATGACGAGGCATCGGCCGATGTGGGCCCCGATCCGATCACGGACACATCATCGCCGACCACGTCGGAGACAGCCAGACAAAGAACCCGGCCTCTGCACGCCGCCGCGAGACGTCCCCCCTTTATGCGAGACAGGTGCTTGCGTACGACGTTCAGGGCCCTGATGTCGGCGCCGGCACGCATCAGGCGTCCGGCCGTTTCAGCCTTGTCCTCGACCGTCACGCCGTCGAGCGGCAGGCTCATCATGCTCGACGCGCCGCCGGACAAGAGCACCAGCAGGCACCGGTCTGGCTGAACGTCATGGGCAAGATCCAGCGCCAGGCGTCCCGCCGCCAGACTGCCCGATCCCGGTGACGGATGTTCGGTCTGAAGGAAGGTCATCGGCAGGGCGTGATCCGCTGGTCCGAGTGTCGTCACAAGGCCCCTGGTCACGCGGCCGGGCACAGCCCGTACGACCCGCCGCGCCATCTGCGCGGCGGCCTTACCGGCCGAGAGGACCGTCAGCGGACCATCGCCGAGCGTTGCGGCGAATCGCGGGGTCGCGGAGCGCGCGATCGACAAGGCGACCGCCGTCCGCAGCCGCAAGGGCCGCATGGATGATGGCCTCGAGATCGCGGTGAAGCCTGTCGAGCGTCTGGATTAGTGGACCTGTGTCGGGCCGGCCCAGGACGACAGATTCGTGAGGACGTCGAACTGGCGGAGCAACCGGCTGACGACTTCGTCGGCGTCCGACTTTGACGTGAGCCGTTCCAGCTGACCGAGAATGCGGCTCAGTGCAGCCTCGGCGTCCTTGATGGCGGTTTCAGAGTAGTACTCGCGATGATGCTGGAGACACTGTTGATGCTTGAGGAACTCTTCGCGGTAGAAATCGGTCCGTGTGGTTGGCGCGTACACCGCTGGGTGTAACCGCTGCTCGGTCGGGACGCGTGACAGGCGGGCTCGAATCGTCACCGTGGGATCAATCCAGTGTAGATATCACCAGGCCCGCTGTCAACGGGACGTTTTGACGCCGGAGAATCCTTGCCAAGGGGGGTCTACCTCGACCGATCTAGTTCGTCGCGGAGAAGCTCGTTCACCTTCCTTGGATTGGCCTTCCCACCGGTCGCCTTCATCACCTGCCCGACCAGGAAACCGAGCGCCGCCGTCCTGCCGGCGCGATACTGCGCGACGGGGTCGGGATTCGCGGCAAGGACCGCGCGAACCGCCTCGCTCAGCACCGTCTCGTCATGGATTTGGATGAGCCCCTCCGCGTCGACAATCTGCTCGGCCGTCTGGCCGGAGCCGTACATCTTCTCGAAGATCTCCTTGCCGACCGAGCCGCTGACGGTGCCCTCGCCGATCAGGGCAATGAGGCCACCGAGCCGATCCGGCTCGATGCGGAACGCGTCGATATCGATACCCAGGTCCTTCATCTTGCGGGCTACTTCTCCGACGATCCAGTGACCGGCTGCTCTGGCGTTTCCTGCCGTGCGCGCCGTGCGCTCGAAATACTCGGCCAGCGCGCGCGATCTGCGTCAGCTGCACCGCGTCCGCCTCCGCCAATCCATGTTCGCGCACGAAGCGCGCGCGGCGCGCATCCGGAAGCTCGGGCAAACTCTTCCGCTCGGCCTCGATCCATCCCGGATCGACGGCGAGAGGGGGCAGATCCGGCTCCGGAAAATAGCGGTAATCGTGCGCTTCTTCCTTGCTGCGCATGGCGTAGGTGCAATGTCTCGACCTGGTCCCAGAGACGCGTTTCTTGTCGGACCGCTCCGCCCGCCCGCACGATCTCGATCTGGCGATCGATCTCGAACTCCAGCGCCTTCTGCAGAAACCGGAACGAGTTGATGTTCTTCACCTCAGCCTTCGTCCCGAGGGTGTGTTCGCCCGCCGGCCGAATCGACACGTTGGCATCGCACCGAAGGCTCCCCTCTTCCATGTTGCCGTCGTTGACGCCAAGCCAGACCAGAATGGCGCGCAAGCGCGCGAAGAACTCTGCCGCGTCCTGTGCGGACCGCAGATCCGGCCGGGTGACGATCTCGATGAGTGGAACACCGCTGCGATTGAAATCGAGATAGGTACGCCGATCAGAATCGGCGAAGCCCTCGTGCAGCGATTTGCCGGCATCTTCTTCCAGGTGCACCCGCACGATGCCGACTGCGACGGCCGTCCCGTTCCGCACGAAGGTGAGATGGCCGTCGGTGGCAAGCGGCTGGTCGTACCTGTGAGATCTGATAGCCCTTCGGCAGATCGGGGTAGAAGTAGTTCTTGCGGGCGAACACGGACAACGGATGCACTCCGCATCCCAGCGCAAGAGCCGCTCTCACGGCGTACTGCACCACGCGCTGATTGAGCACAGGGAGAGCACCCGGCAGGCCCAGGCACACCGGACAGACGTGCGTGTTGGGTGGAGCGCCAAAGCGGGTGCTGCAGCCGCAGAAGATCTTGCTGTCCGTGAGGAGCTGCGCGTGGATTTCAAGTCCGATGACGGGTTCGTAATTCATCGAGGAGAGAGGAATCGCTGGAAGTCAGACGCGTGGTCCGGCCGCGGTGATCTCCGCGGTGACCTCGCCGGCAAATTCTGCGAAGTTGTCCGCGAACATCCGCGCGAGCCGGCGCGCCTGTTCATCGTACGCCGCCGGGTCGCTCCAGGTCGGCCGCGGCCGCAGAATCTCTGACGGCACGCCGGGACAGGCCAGCGGCACATCAATATTGAAGATGGGATCGCGCTCCGTCGCTTGTTCGTCCAGCGATCCGTTGAGGGCAGCCGAAATCAGGGCGCGCGTGTGCGGAATGCTGATGCGCTTGCCGACGCCGTAGGCTCCCCCGCTCCACCCTGTGTTGACGAGCCAGACGCTGGTCTTGTGCCGCGCAATCCGCTGACCGAGAAGCTTCGCATAGAGGCTGGGAGGAAGCGGCAGGAACGGGGCGCCAAAGCAGGTGCTGAACGTGGCCCGTGGCTCGTTCACCCCCCTCTCGGTGCCGGCGAGCCTCGCCGTATATCCGGAGAGGAAGTGATACATGGCGCCCTCGGGGAGGAGCCGCGCAATCGGCGGCATGACGCCGAAGGCGTCCGCGGTGAGCATGATGATGGTTCGCGGATGGCCGCTCCTGCCCGATGACACGATATTGTCGATGAACGACAACGGATAAGCCCCGCGTGTGTTTTCCGTGATCGAGGCGTCCTCGAGGTCCAGCCGCCGCGTGACGGGATCGATCGTCACGTTTTCGAGAACGGTGCCGAAACGGCGTGTCGTCGAAAAAATCTGGGGCTCGGCCTCGGCCGAGAGCCGAATCATCTTCGCGTAGCAGCCGCCTTCGAAGTTGAACACCCCCTCATCGCTCCATCCGTGCTCGTCGTCGCCGATCAAGCGGCGAGCGGGATCGCTCGACAAGGTCGTCTTTCCGGTGCCGGACAGCCCGAAAAACAACGCCGGGTCGTTCCCACTCTGGCCCACGTTGGCTGAGCAGTGCATCGGAAGAACATCGCGCTGGGGCAACAGGTAGTTGAGGGCGGTGAAAATGGACTTTTTGATCTCGCCCGCGTAGGCCGTGCCTCCGATGAGCACCAGCCGATGGCCGAAGTGCACCAGGATGAAGACCTCGGAATTGGTCCCGTGCCTGGCAGGGTCGGCCCGAAAGCTCGGGGCGTCAATGACCGTGAACTCCGGTTCCTGCGCCGCCGGACGCTCAGCGTCGTCGGAGCCGATGAACATGTGGCGGGAGAACAGGTTGTGCCACGCCTGCTCGGTGATGATTCGAATGCGGAGCTGGTATCTCGGGATCGGCGCCGGCGACGGCGTCCCGGACGAACAGCTCCCGGTCCTTCAAATGGACCAGCATCTCCTGGTGAAGCGCGTCGAACGCGGATGGCTCGATCGGACGATTGAACTTGCCCCACCAGATACGGGCCTCACTCGAGGGCTCGCGCACAATGAACTTGTCGTTGGGCGAACGCCCCGTGTGCGCCCCGGTGAAGTAGACCGCGGGGCCGTGCTCGGCAATCACGCCCTCGCCCCTGCGGATGGACTCCTCGTAGAGTTCGGGAACGGAGAGGTTCCAGCGAACGCTCGCCGCGCGAATGCCCTGCCCTTCAAGAGTGAGCCGGGGTTCCAGTCTCGGTGCTCATCCGATACCTGATTTCGAGCGCAACCAGCGGTCCATGGTAGTGGCGGGCGATCGCGCAAGTCAAACCGTTGCGGCGCTTTCCGGCCACACCGGGTGGGTGCCGACGACACCATCCGTGCTCCCTGACGGACCGCCTGGAGTACAATTCGTGTAAACGTTTTCGAGCGGGCATCGTAATCAATGGCAGGACGTAATCGGGGTCCCTTCGGGGATCAGCCTTTCGGACCCGTCGCACCCGACCCACGGGGCAGCCGCTCTGTCGATACGGCCAGTGCGGCGGAAGTTCAGGCGCTGGTCGAGCAGGGCGAGGGAGGCCGGGCCCGAGAGGCCTTCGAGAAGATCGTGATTCGGCAACAGGGTCGCGCGAGCGCTATTGCCTATCACTATCTAAGGGACGGCGCAGAGGCAGACGAGGCCGTGCAGGACGCATTTGTCAAGGCGTTCACAAAAATCGGGTCCTTCGACTCCCGGCAGTCGTTTGAGGGATGGTTTACGCGAATCCTGATCAACGGGTGCCTGGACCGACAGAAGATCCGATCCCGGCGCGAGCGCTGGCAGCTGCCTCTCACCCCGTGGGCATCAGGACCAGCCGAATACGTCAGCGATGACGCCCCAACGCCCGAGGCGGCTATGCTTGCCGGCGAACGCCGGAAGCGAATCGCACGCGCGGTCAAGCGCCTGCCCGAGCGTCAGCGGACGGTTCTGGTGCTTCGCCATTACGGAGATCTCTCGGTGCGTGACGTGGCCGAAGCAACCGGACTGAACGAAGCCACGGTTCGCGTGCACCTGTTTCGAGCCGTTCGCAAGCTGCGAGGATTGTTGCAGGACCTCAAATGAGGCTACGTCACTCTCACCTCGACGACGATCTGCTCATCGGCATCGGCCTGACCGGGGGGCGAACCTCCGATGCGCTGGCGCTGGAGCATCTGACGCAGTGCAGCGACTGCGACGCCCGGCTGCGGGCGCTCGTTCGCGATCTGGATGTCGATCGGCGCGAGGCAGCGGCCGAGGTCGCCGCCGTGTTCACGCCGACGCGGCTGGCGGCACAGCGCGCACGGATCATGAAACGTCTGGACGGCATCGGCCGCGTGGCCCGTGTTCTGGAATTCCCCGATCGCACCTCGCATGCCAACGACCGCCGGCACGTTCATGCCACGACACGATGGGTTGCGGCGGCCGCCGTGATTGGCCTGGTGGCCGGCCTGGGCGCCGGCGTCTTGGTGGACTGGCGCCAGGTCGAGCACCGGAGCACCGAAGCCCGCTTCGTCGCCTCGCCGACTCTGGCAAGCGACGACGATTTGCTCGGCGACATTGACCAGGCGCTGGGCGACGTGTCCACTCCCGAGCTCAGTGCACTCGACGCCATGACGCCAGCGATTCACGAGGTCGTGCTCACCTCGCGCTGATGCCGTCGCTCATCTTTCGAAAAGGCCTCGATCTCAAAGACGCGGTGGCCGGCGTGCTCGCGGCCAGCTATCAGAGCGACCTGATCGCGGCCATCAAGGGCACGGATTTCCGCTATCAGTCAGGCCGGCTCACGATCCATCTCGCCCGCGAGTTCGGATTCTGTTACGGCGTGGATCGGGCCGTCGACTACGCCTACCAGGCGCGTGAGCGTTTTCCCGACAGAAATGTGTTCCTGACCGGCGAAATCATTCACAACCCCCACGTCAACGAGCAACTGCGCTCCAGGGGCATCCGCTTTCTCACCGACCCCGGCGAACAGTCGAGCGCACTTGGACCGTCGGATGTCGTGATCCTGCCCGCATTCGGCGTCACCATCGGTGAGATGGCGCATCTGGACGGGCAGGGCTGCACGATGGTCGACACGACCTGCGGATCGGTCCTGAACGTCTGGAAGAACGTGAAGCGCTATGCCGAGGATGGGTTCACCGCGGTCATTCACGGCAAGTTCTGGCACGAAGAAACACGGGCGACCGCGTCGCAGACCCTGAAGTATCCGGCGGGACGCTATCTCATCGTGCTGGACGCGCCGAGGCGGATATCGCGTGCGACTACATTCGTCACGGTGGCGATCGCGGCGCGTTCCTCAGCCGCTTCAAGGACGCCGTGTCGGCCGGCTTCGATCCAGACCGCGATCTCGCCCATGTCGGCCTGGCCAATCAGACGACGATGCTCAGCTCGGAATCGATCGAGATTGGGGAACAGTTCCGCCGGGCCATGGCGCAGCGGTACGGCGTTGAAGGGCTTGCCGCACGGTTCCGGGCGTTCGACACTATCTGCAGCGCGACGCAGGATCGTCAGGACGCCGTGATCGAGCTCTTGAAGAACACCTCGTTGGATCTTGTCGTCGTGATCGGCGGCTACAACAGCAGCAACACCGCCAACCTCGCCCGCATTTGCGCTGAGCAGCTGCCGACCTATCACATTGCCGACCCGTCCTGCCTCGCATCGCGCACCGAGATTCGCCATCGTCCCTTCAGGGCCAAGGACGAAGCGACCGCATCCAACTGGCTTCCCGCTGCCGGCCCGATATCCATCGGGCTCACGTCGGGGGCTTCGACACCGGACAACCTCGTCGAAGCGGTGATCCACCGGCTCGAGGCTCTCTCAACGGAATCAGCCTGAACCGCCGACGACCGAAGCGGACGGACATGAAGCGCGCGGCTCGTCGGCTCGTGTCGCGGCCTGGCGATGGCTCTCGTCGTCCCGATCGTGGGTTCGGCAGGGCTCTCGATGCCGCCCCCTCAGGTGCCATCACCCGAGTCGGTGATTGGCTTCGCGCCGTGTGCCGACTACCGGCTCGCTACGTCCGAGCAGATTGCCGCCTACCTTCACAGCCTGGATCGAGCCAGCGAGCGGGTGACCCTCGAAGAGATCGGGCGGACGGTCGAAGGCCGGCCACAGCTGCTGGCGCTCATCTCATCGGAACGAAATCTCGAGCGTCGTGGCCGCTTTCAGGACATTGCCAGGCGGCTCGCGCTGGCTCGCGGTCTTTCAGTCGCGGAGGCGCAAGCGCTGGCCGCCGAAGGCCGCGCGGTGATTTGGATCGACTTCGGCCTGCACTCGACCGAGGTGGCCCACAGCCAGGCAGCTTCGTGGCTGGCCTATCGCCTGGCGACCGCGGAATCGGAAGAAGCCCGGTTCATTCGCGACAACGTCATCCTGCTCCTCATGCCGGACATGAATCCCGACGGGACGACGCTCGTGGCCGAGGTGGTACACGGAACACGTGGGAACACCCTTCGAAGATTCGTCGCCACCGGTCCTCTATCACAAGTATGTGGGCCACGATAACAATCGCGACTACTTCATGTTCAACATGCCCGAATCGCGGAATGTCGCGCAGCAGCTCTATCACGAGTGGTTTCCCCAGATTGTCTACAACCACCATCAGGCCGGGCCGTTTCCGTCCCGCATCTTCGTGCCGCCGTTCGCTGACCCGACGAATCCGCACATTCCCGCCCTCGTGATGCGCGGCATCGACCTGGTCGGCGAGGCCATTCAGACCCGGCTCGAGCGCGACGGACGCTTCGGGCGTCGTCTCGCGCATGGTCTTCGACACCTGGTGGAACGGTGGCATGCGGACGACGCCCTATTTCCACAACATGATTGGCATTCTCACGGAAACCGCTCATGCCTCCGCGTCACCGGCTCACTATGATCCGGCCACCTTCCCGCGAGCCTTCGACAACGGTACGCCGACGCTGGAACCGAGCGCGGACTACCCCAGGCCATACCGAGGGGGCACCTGGCGCATGCGCGACAGCTGCGAGCTCATGCTGTCTTCATCCATGGCGGTGCTCGACATCGGCGCGAGGAGGCGACGCCAATGGCTCTTCGATATCTACCGGATGGGCCGCGACGCCATCGCCTCGGGGACCGGCGAGGCCTATGTCGTGTCCGCGGATCAATGGGACGGGTCAGCAGCCGTCCGAATGGTGAACGCGTTGCGGACAGCCGGCGTCGAGGTGTCTCGGGCGCGAGCGCCGTTCAACGCCGGCGGCGCCACCTTTCCGTCAGGAAGTTTTGTGATCGACGGCGCGCAGCCCTTCATCGCCCACGTGCGCGATCTGCTTGGTCCGCAGATGTACCCGGATCGACGGCCGCACCCGGGCGGCCGGCCTGAACAGCCCTACGACATGACCGGATGGACGCTTCCGATGCAGATGGGGGTGGCGGTCGACAGGATCCAGGGCCGTTTCGAGGCCGATCTCGAGCCGGTCGAGCGCGCCCGGATTGAACCACGCACGCTACACGCCGGGCCGGGAGACTGGGTGGCCCTCGATCCGCGGCTCAACAGCACCTATACCGTGGTCAACCGTCTACTCGAGCGCGGGATCGAGATCTTGCGCAGCACAGTGCCGGTTCAGAGCCGGGACGGGGTGTGGCCAGCCGGGACCTTCGTCGTCCAAAACGGGCCCGGTCCGGCGGAGCTGCTCGCTCGGGGCGCAGGCGAGCTGGGCGTTTCCATGAGCGTTATCGACGACATGCCGCCAGACAAGGTCGTGCGCATCAATCGGCCCAGGGTCGGCCTGTACCAGGCCTGGGGCGGCAACATCGACGAGGGCTGGACGCGCTGGCTGCTCGAACAGTACGAGTTTGGCTTCGACAGCCTTCACGACGCGGAAATTCGCGCCGGAAACCTCCGCGACCGGTTCGACGTGATTCTCCTGCCGCAGGACACCTCGGAACGCATGCGGTCTGGTCTCTCCGCTGGGTCGATGCCGCCCGAATACACCGGCGGCATGACCGCAATCGGTGTATCCAACCTCCATCGGTTCGTGAACGACGGAGGCACGCTCGTCGCGTTCGATTCGGCCTCCGACCTTCCCGCGGCGGCCTTCGGGCTCGGCGTCGAGAATGTCGCTCGACGCTATGACGAGTCCCGTTTTTTCGCTCCTGGCACGTTGGTCCGGCTGACGATCGACCCGTCGCACGCGCTCGGCTTCGGCCTTCCGCCGGACGTCATCGGTTTCTTTGCCCGCGGACCGGTCTTCGAAGTGAGGGAGCAGGCCGAGAGCGCGGAGGGGGTCAGGGTTGCGGCTCGATTCGCGCGGCAGGACCTCACGGCCAGCGGATGGCTGCTGGGCGCCGATGTCCTGGCTGGCCGGCCGGCGCTGATCGAGGCCCCAGTCGGGCGCGGACGGGTCGTGCTGATCGGCTTCAGGGCTCAGCACCGGGGGCAGACCGACCAGACCTTCAAGGTGCTCTTCAACGCCATCCTGCTGGGCGGGGCTGCCGCCCACTCTGGCCTGGCACGGACTGAGCGCCTTCCGGTGCCATTCGAGCGCCCGGAAATCGCTGTATTTCAGAGGTAAACGGCCGAGGCGCCTGCGTCGTAATAGGAACAGGAGGACGTGTGTCATGACCGTGATGCGCCGATGGTTCCTGGTGGCCGGCACGGTGCTCAGCTGCGTCGCGCTGGTGTCGTCCCTGGATGCGCAGGAGTCCCGACGCCGGGGCAAGTGGTGGCAGGCTGAGGATGTTCGCCGCGAGCTGGGTTTGACCGTCGAACAATCGCAGAGTCTGGAGCAGATTTTCCAGGCAACCGCACCAGAACTTCGGGCGGCCAGGGATCGCCTGGACGAGCTGCAAAACGAGCTGTCGCGGTTGCTTGGCAGACCAGACGACCAGCGAGTCGATTGTGGCTCGCGAGGTGGATCGGGTCGAGAGCGCACGCAGCGAGCTCAGCAAGTTGCGCACGCTCATGCTGTTCCGCATGCACCGGGTCCTCACTCCTGAACAACGCATCAAGCTCAAGGCCCTGCACGACCGGGATCGCCGCGGCGGGGAACGAAATCAACGCTTCCAGTAGGCAGGACGTCATGACCATGTACGAATCACGTGTGACCTTTCGGTTCCGGCCCATTGTGACGGCCGCAGCCCTTGCAGTCTTCGTCGGCTCGACCGCCGTCGCGCAGGAGGCCGATCAAGCACGCTTCGAGCAGATCGCCAAAGAGGCCGCCGAGCGCTATCGAGTTGCGATCACAGCCGACGCCGGGCCGCCCGTCATCCTTCCTGCGCAGACCGGAGAGGTGACCCGGTCGCTCACGCTCGACGACGCCGTGAGTCTCGCGCTCGAAAAGAACCTGGACATCGCCGTCGAACGGCTGAATCCGCAGACCTTCGACCTGTCGATTGCCGCTGCGCGGGCGAGTTATCGGCCACTGTTCAGCTCTACCCTGGGACAGAACAACCAGGTGGCGTTGCCGACGAGCCAGCTGATCGGCGGCCAGCGTGTCGTGAACGACACGCTCACCTACAACCTGGGTCTCTCGCAGAACGTCGCCGTGGGGTGGAGGCTCCTTCAACGTCACGTGGAACAACAGGAAGCTGGATTCGTCCAGCAGCTTCAACACGTTCAATCCGCAGTATTCGAGCACGCTGTCGGGCATCTTCATTCAGCCGCTGCTCCGTGGCCGATCCACCGATGCCAACCGCACACAGCTGCTGCTGTCGCGCATCAACCGCGACATCGCCGACGTCCAGTTGCGCAACACGGTCACCAACACGCTGGCTGACGTCAGAAATGCGTACTGGGATCTCGTGTATGCCCTTCAGGCCACCGATGTCGCGCGCGAGTCGCTACAGCTGGCCGAGAAGCTCGTGGACGACAACCGGGTGCGTGTCGAGGTCGGAACCATGGCCGAAATCGACGTGGTGCAGGCCGAGGCTGAAGCCGCGACCCGGCGTCAGACGGTGGCGCAGACAGAGGCCACGTGGCGCACCGCCGAGCTCGCGCTCAAGCGCATGATCGTGAGCGGCACCGAGGATCCCCTGTGGCAGGCGCGACTCGATCCGACCGATCGACCCAGTTTCAACGCATCCCCCGTGGATATCGAGGCGGCCGTCCGGCGGGCGCTCGGTCAGCGGACCGATCTCGTGCAGAGCCGGAGAGAGCTGGACGTCGCCGATACGAACATCCGCTTCCTGCGTAATCAGAGCCTGCCGGGTGCCGATGTGCTGGCGAGCTACGGTCTTCAGGGAATCGGCGGCACACGATTCATTCGCGACAGCGGACTGGGCAGCCCCATCCTGCAGACGATTCCGGGCGGCTATAACAATGCGCTCAGCGCCATCACAAACCGTGATTTCCCGCAGTGGAATCTGCAGCTCACGCTGAGCTACCCGATCGGGACCAGTGCGGCGGACGCGAACTACGCCCGGTCCCGCGTGCAGCGGAATCAGCGGCTGGCCGAGATTCGTGCCCTCGAACTGCAGGTGGCCACCGAGGTGACCAACGCGGCCCTGCAACTCGAAAGCAACGTCAAGCGTCTCGACGCCGCCATGGCCGCGCGCGAGCTGGCCAACAAGCGACTCGAGGCCGAGCAGAGCAAGTTCGAGGTCGGGATTTCGACGAACTTCTTCGTCGTGCAGGCACAACGCGATCTGTCCGACGCACAGAATGTCGAGTTGCGGGCGCTGGCCGACTACCGCAAGTCGCTCGTGGAATTCGAGCGTGTCCAGGAGGCCGGAAGTGGCGGCGGCGGTGGTGGCGGCGCTGCCGGTGCGGTGGCGGTGGCGGCGGTGCGGCCGGCGGCGGCCAGTAGAGGATAAGGCCCCTTCATGAAAAGGCTCTTCATCTTGGCGGCTCTGGTCGTGCTCGCGGTGGCCGGCATTGCGGTCTACCGCGGGAGCGGCGAGGGCTCGTCGCCTTCGACGTCGAAAGCGAAGGGCGGCGGCGGTCAATCCGGCGGGGCTCCGGGCGGTGGCGGCGCCTTCGCGCGCCCGCCCATGACCGTGGACCTCATGGCCGTCAGTCGCGCCAATCTCACCCAGCGCGTGACGATCGTCGGCAATCTCATTGGCGCGGCCACGGTCGAGATCGCGCCGAAAGTGTCCGGCCGCATCCAGACGATTGCCGTCCGGCTGGGCGACCCTGTCAAACGCGGTCAGGTGCTCGCGCGCGTCGAAGACGAAGAGGTGCGCGAGCAGGTGAAGCAGGCGGAAGCGTCGTTCGCCGTCTCGACCGCGACCGTCCGCGAGCGCGAGGCGGACCTGAAGTTCGCCGAGACCAACCTGGAACGCTCGCGCAGCTTGTACAACCGCCAGCTCCTGCCGAGGCAAACGCTCGATGATGCCGAGGCACGCCATCAGGCATCGGCGGCCCAGCTCGATCTCGCCCGCGCCCAATTCGCGGTGGCGCGCTCCCGGCTCGAGGAGCTGCGAATTGTCTTGAGCAACACCAGCATCCTGTCGCCAGTGGACGGGTTCGTCGGGAAGCGCATGGTCGACCCGGGCGCCTTCGTCGGGCAAAGCTCGCCGGTGCTCTCGGTCGTGGACATCCACCTGGTTCGCATGGTGGCCAATGTCGTCGAGCGTGATCTTCGGCGCATCTCGCCCGGACTCCTGGCCGAGGTCGAGGTGGATGCTTTCCCGAAGGAGATCTTTCACGGTCGCGTGGCGCGCATCGCGCCGGTACTGGACCCGGCCACGCGGACGGCGGAGATGGAAGTCGAGATTCCGAATCCCGGCTACCGCCTGAAGCCGGGCATGTACGCGCGGGTCAGATTCGTCGTGGATCACCGGAAGGATGCCGTGGTCGTGCCGCGTAACGCGCTCGTGGACCTCGACGGCCAACGCGGCGTGTTCCTGACGCAACCAGACAACAGCGTGAAATTTCAGGCCGTCACGACAGGACTCGAAGAAGAGGACCTCGTCGAGATCGTTGGCGGCGTGTCCGAGGGCACCCAGATCGTCACGACCGGCGCGGGTGCGCTGCGCAACGGCGATCGGGTGCTCCTGGCCGGCGCCCGAGGCGAGGGTAAAGACGGATCGAAGCAGGCCGGCTCGAAGCAGGGCGGTTCGACGCCGCCGCCGACGCACAAGGGTCGTCCGCCGGCACGAAACTAGACAGACCAGTTTTCAACGCTTCCTCTCACGCGAGGACCGACGATGAGCATTCCAGCCACTGCCATACGACGCCCGATCACGATGTACATGCTGTCGGGCGTCATCGTCCTGCTCGGATCGATTGCGCTGACGCGTCTGCCCGTCGATCTGCTGCCGGACCTCGACTTGCCGAGCATCACGGTCCGCGTGAACTACTCCGGCGTCGGACCTCTCGAGATGGAGGAGCTGGTGACGCGGCCGCTCGAGCAGTCGGTTGCGGCGGTCGCCGGGCTCGATCAGATCAATTCCACGTCGAGCGAGGGCTCGAGCGTCGTGCGCCTGAACTTTACCTGGGGCACGAACCTGAACGCCGCCGCGGACGACGTTCGCAGTCGTGTCGATCGAATCCGTGGACGATTGCCGCAGGATGCCGACTCGCCCGTCATCCTGAAATTCGACTCGACCGCGACGCCGATCATCGGCGTGAGCGTGGAAAGCCTCAGACCCGACCTGGATGCCGTGGCGCTCCGGGAGCTGGCCGAGAACGACCTGGCGCGACGGCTCGAGCGCGTGCCGGGTGTCGCCGCCGTCACCGTGGACGGCGGGCTGCGCCGCCAGATTCATGTCGAGTTGTCGAGAGAGAAAATCACGGCGCTCGACCTTTCGGTCGATCGCGTCGTGAACCTCTTGCGGACGGAAAACCAGAACATCCCGTTGGGCGAGATCACTGAGGGCGACAGCACCTTCCTGCTGCGCAGCCAGGGCCAGTTCGACGACATCAGCCAGATCCGTGATCTGGTCATCGAGACCAAGGCGGGCGTGCCCGTGTACATGCGCGACGTCGCCGAGGTCAAGGACTCTACGGAGGATTTCCGCAGCTTCATGCGAATCAACGGCCAGCCCGGCATCCGGATGCGCGTGACGAAGCAATCGGGCGAGAACACCATCCGGGTCGCCGAGGAGATTCGCGCCGAGGTCGAGCGCACGAACCGCGAAGTGCCCGGCGTGCGCCTTGCGGTGCGCGACGACACCTCCGTCTTCATCGAGCGATCGATTGCTTCCGTGCAGGAAGCCGCGCTCCTGGGCTCGGTGCTGGTCGTCATCATCATCTTCGTCTTCCTGAGGAGCTGGCGCTCGACGCTCATCATCTGCACGTCGATCCCGATCTCGATCATCGGCACCTTCGCGCTGCTCTACTTCGGCGGGTATACGCTGAACACGATGACCTTCGGCGGACTGGCGCTGGGCGTCGGCATGATCGTGGATGCGGCCATCGTCGTGCTCGAGAACACGCAGAGGCATCTGGAGATGGGCAAGTCGCGAGAACAGGCCGCGATCGACGGAAGCGAAGAGGTCTGGGCCGCGATTCTCGCGTCGACGCTCACTCATGTGGCGGTATTCATTCCGCTGCTGTTTCTCACGGGCGTCTCGAGCATCGTCTTCCGCCAGTTGTCGGTGGTCATCATCTTTTCGCTCACGATGGCGCTGTTCGTGGCCGTGACGCTGGTGCCCGTGCTGTGCTCGAAATTGCTCCAGCCGCCACAACCAGCCGAAGCCCGCCGAGGATTGAGTGGCCGTCTCTTCAATGCCAGCGAGCGGGCGCTCGAGGGGCTCGACAACGGCTACCGTCGCCTGCTGCACAGGGCGCTGATGCACCGCCCCACCGTGCTTGGGGTCGGCGTCGGACTGTTCGTGGCCGCGATTCTCATCCTGCCGACCGTCGGCGTCGAGCTGATGCCGCAGACCGACGAGGGCGAGGTACGCGTCGACGCCGAGCTGGCCGTCGGCACCCGGATTGAACGGACCGAGGCCGTCATGATTCGCCTCGAGGAGCTCGTGAAGGCCGGCGTCCCGGAAGTTGACACGGTGATCACGAGCGCCGGAGGCGGCGGTGGATGGGGGGGCAACACGCATCGCGGCCAGATGCAGATCCTGCTGGTCGGCCGGTCCGAGCGGGAGCGGTCGAACGATGAGATTGCCCAGGACCTGAGGCGACGTCTGTCCGGCTTGCCCGGCGTGATCATTCGCGCTCGTCCCGCCGGAGGCAACGGCATGCTGAACCGACTGTTCGGCGGCACGGCCAACTCGCGGCTCGCGCTCGAAATCCGTGGCTACGATCTGGACGATGCCCGCCAGTTGTCCGAGCGAGCCAAGACGCTGATGGAAGGCACACCCGGCATCGCCGACGTGCGGATTGCCCGCGAAGAGGGCCGGCCCGAGCTGGCCGTGCACGTCGATCGACCGAAGGCGGCGCTGCTGGGCCTGACGGTGACCGAGGTGGCGAACACGATTCGCACCAATATCGGCGGCACACAGGCGGCGTTCTACCGCGAGCGCGGCAACGAGTATCCGATCATCGTGCGGTTGCGCATCGAGGACCGCGGCCGGATTGCCGACGTCAACGACGTGCTCATTGGCACAACGGGCGGACAGGTGCTGCCGGCAAAGAACCTGATGGACGTGCGGTCGCAGTCGGGGCCCGTGCAGATTCAGCGCAAGAACCAGGAGCGCATCACCCAGATCGAGGCCGAAAACGAGGTCACCCTCAGCGAGGCCGTCAACGCGGTGCAGAACAAACTGCCCGAGCTGGGTGTGCCTCCGGATTTCAGCGCCGGATTCGGCACGGAGGTCGAGGAGACGGCCAAGAGCTTCGCACAGCTCCGCCTCATGCTCATCCTCGCGATCGTCCTGGTGTACGCCGTGATGGCGTCGCAGTACGAATCGCTGCGCGATCCGTTCATCATCATGTTCTCGATTCCGCTGGCAGCCATCGGCGTGGTCCTCTCACTCAAGCTGACGGGCACACCTTTCAGCCTGCAGGCCTACATCGGCGTCATCATGCTGGCGGGCATCGTGGTCAGCAACGCCATCCTGCTCGTGGACTACACCAACGTTCTGAGGCAGCGGGATGGCATGGCGCCTTCGCGAGGCGGTGGAAACGGCCGGGCGCACCCGGCTGCGGCCCATCATCATGACCACGTTGACCACGATTCTCGGTCTCGTGCCGATGTCGCTGGCCATCGGCGAAGGCAGCGAGCTGCAGGCGCCTCTCGCGCGGGTGGTCATCGGCGGCCTGCTGACCTCCACGCTCATCACGCTGGTGTTCGTCCCGACGATGTACACGATTTTCGAGGAAGGCTTCCGCGGTGCCCGCAAGAGCGAGATTCCTGCCGGAGGTGAAACGGCTTCATGAAGAAGAGTCTCTGGGGCGCGCTGATCGCGTTGGCGATCGTCGGCGGGAGCGCCGGCGTCTACTACGCAACGCGAGGGCATCAGCGAGAGCCGCAGATTAGCGAGGCCGCTGTCGGTCGTGGCGACATCATCGACAGCGTCGGGGCCACCGGGGCCTTGCAGGCGGTCACGACGGTTCAGGTCGGAACCCAGGTCTCCGGCACGATCAGCGACCTGTACGCGGACTTCAATTCGATCGTCCGCAAGGGGCAGGTCATCGCCCGGCTCGACACCTCGCTGTTCCAGACGCAGGTCGAACAGGGCCGCGCCAACCTGGCGCGCGCCGAAGCCGACGTCGAGCGTCTGCGGGTGGAGCTCGATGATACGCGCGTGAAACGCGATCGCGCGCGGGAGCTCGCCGGGCGAAAGCTGATTCCGCAGAGCGAGCTGGACACCGCCGAAGTGGCTCACCGCTCCGCCGAGGCTCAGATCCGATCGTCGCAGGCGCAGGTGACGCAATCGCGCGCGGCGCTCAACCAGAATCAGGTCAATCTGCGGCACACCGTCATCGAAGCGCCCATCGACGGCATCGTCATCTCCCGCAACGTCGATGTGGGCCAGACGGTCGCCGCCAGCATGCAGGCGCCGACACTGTTCGTGATTGCGGCCGACCTGACGCGCATGCAGGTCCTGGCCAGCATCGATGAAGCCGACGTCGGGCGCATCCGGCCCGCTCAACGCGTCGGCTTCCGCGTCGACGCACATCCCACGCGCGAATTCACGGGCTCCGTCGCACAGGTTCGTCTCCAGCCGGTCGTCGTGCAGAACGTGGTGACCTATCAGACGGTCATCGACGTTCCGAACCCTGAGCTTCTGCTCAAACCAGGCATGACGGCGAACGTGACGATCGAGATCGCCCGGCGACAGGACGTCCTGCGCGTCCCGAACGCCGCGTTGAGGTTCCGACCAACCCCCGAGATCTTTGGGGCGCTTAACCAGTCGGTTGACACGGCCGATCGTCGACCAAGCGTCTCGCCGGATGCCCGGAAGACGGGTGGAACAGACCCGGCGCCCGGAACGACTCCAGGCCAGACGTCGACCGCGTCTTCCAAGCGCGGAGCGGCCGGCGGCGGCGCCATCAATCGGGAACAGCTCGCGGAACGCCTCGCGTCGATGCCACCCGAACGGCGGGCGCGCGCAATGGCCAGGCTGTCCCGCGGTGAGCCCGCGGCAGCACCAGTCGCCCACTCCGTCAGCTTCTGGCGGTGACGTCACGGGCGGGGCCAAGACGATCGATTCTCTGTTTGGCCCGCTCCCGCCAATCGAAACGACCGGCCGCGTCTGGCTGTTCGCGGCCGGCCAACTCAAGCCGGTGGCGGTCCGCCTTGGCATCACCGACGGCACCTACACGGAGCTCCTCGGCAACGAGCTGCCGCCGGGGACCGAGCTGGTCACCGCGGTCACACTGGTCACGGCCACGCCATCCACCGCCGGCGGTCAGTCGCCGCTCATTCCACAGCGGCCGGGCGGTCGCCCGGCGCAAGGCCGGGGGCGCTAGGTTGGCGCTCATCTCGCTTCGCGATCTCGTGCGGACCTTCACGCTCGGGGAGGTCAGCGTGCATGCGCTCCGAGGTGTCAGCCTCGACATCGAGGCCGGCGAGTTCGTGTCGCTCACCGGACCCTCGGGGTCCGGCAAGTCCACGTTCATGCACATTCTCGGGTGTCTGGATCGTCCGACATCGGGCCAATACGTGCTCGACGGGCAGGACGTGGCGCGCCTCGGCGGTGACGCCCTCGCGGCTGTCCGCAACAAGAAAATCGGTTTCGTCTTCCAGGGATTCAACCTGCTGGCGCGAACCTCTGCGCTCGACAACGTCGAGCTGCCGCTGCTCTACGACGCCGCGGCTCGATCGACGGCCGAGCGGCATCGGCGGGCGCGTGCCGCGCTGGCGGCTGTCGGCCTCGAGGACCGCGCCGCCCATCACCCGAACCAGCTCTCAGGCGGACAGCAGCAGCGCGTGGCCATCGCACGCGCGCTCATCAACAATCCCACAATCCTTCTGGCCGACGAGCCCACGGGCAATCTCGACTCCCGCACCAGCGTCGAGGTCATGGACATCTTTCAGCGTTTGAACGCCGAGCGGCACATCACGGTGCTGGTCGTCACGCACGAACACGACATTGCCGAGTACGGCACCCGGATCATCGGCTTCCGCGACGGTCGCATCGTGAGCGATCGCGCCACGACGAGACGGCGCACGGCCCGTGACGAGCTGGCCGCGCTTCCGACTTCCGCGTAGATCGGGAACGTTCATGTCGCTGCTGATGACGTTGCGCGTCGCGTTGAAGGCCCTTGGCCGCAACAAGATGCGTACGGCCCTGACGATGCTCGGCATGATCATCGGTGTCGCAGCGGTCATCACGATGGTGGCGCTCGGCAGCGGCGCGCAGCAGTCGATCGAACAGCAAATCTCCTCCGCCGGCACGAATCTGATCATCGTGAACGCCGGCAACTGGACCGTGGGCGGCGTCCGCCAGGGACAGGGAGCCTCCGCGACGCTGACCGTCGAAGATGCCGACGCCATACGGAATGAGGTGGCGGGCATTCAGTATCTCGCGCCCGGCGTGAACACCCGGTCGCAGGTCGTGGCCGGGAATCAGAACTGGTCGACGCGCATCCAGGGCACCGACGTCGATCTCCCGCTCCTCCGCTCGTGGCCGGTCCGCTACGGAGCCTTTTTTTCGCCGCAGGATGTCCGGTCGGCCGCCAAGGTGGCCGTGCTCGGCTCGATCGTCGCCGACAATCTCTTCGGCGAGGGAATCGACCCGACGGGCCAGTTCATTCGGCTCCGCAGCCAGCCGTTCCGGGTTGCCGGCGTCATGGCCAGCAAGGGCCAGGCGGCCATGGGCGAGGATCAGGACGACACGATCTTCGTGCCGTTCACGACCGTCCAGAAGAAGATGCTCGGCATCACTCACGTCAACAACCTGACGGTGTCCGCCGCGTCCGCCGAGCAGACGGCAACGGTGGCGAGAGACATCACCACCCTGCTGCGCATCCGGCACGAGATTCCACCGGGCGAGGACGACGATTTCATGGTTCGCACGCTCGAAGAGATGGCGAGCGTCCGCTCGGAGACGGCCCGAACGATGACCGCGCTCCTCGCCAGCATTGCCGGTGTGTCGCTGCTCGTCGGCGGCATTGGCATCATGAACATCATGCTGGTTTCGGTGACCGAACGAACGCGCGAAATCGGGATTCGTCTCGCGGTCGGCGCCCGCCGGCGCGACGTGCTCCTCCAGTTCCTGGTCGAGGCCATCGTTCTCAGCCTGATCGGCGGCTTTGTCGGCATCCTCCTCGGTTACGCGGCCTCGCGCGCCATTGCCCAGTCGCCGCTGGGGTGGCCTACGGCCGTGTCGACGGACGCGGTGTCGCTGGCCTTCGGGTTTGCCGCCGCGACCGGGGTGTTCTTCGGCTTCTACCCGGCCCGCAAGGCCTCGTCGCTGGACCCTATCGACGCGCTTCGCTACGAGTAGAGTCAACCTTCCAGGGGCCTCAGCCCGTCCAATCTCCAGCTAGAACGATGGGCCCGGGAGCAGTAGTTCTGAGCGGAGAAGTCGAGCGCCCGTACGCGCACGCCGTCCCGTCGGATGCCGCGCTGGCCGCGAAGGGCGACACGCGGGCGTTCGAACGCCTGTATCGTGCCCATGTCGGGCGCGTGACGGCCCTGGTCCGGCGCATGGCCGGCAGCGGGGGCGCAGACGAGCTGATTCAGGATGTGTTCGTGCGCGCCTGGCAGAAGCTCTCGACGTTCCGGGGAGAAGCCGCGTTCGGGACGTGGCTTCATCGCGTCGCTGTGAACGTGATTCTGGAGCGTCGCCGCACGATGGCCGTTCAGCTCGGCCGGTTCGCCGACGACCCGCTGGCCATCGAACATGCAGCGGTTGGCCCGGGGTCACAGGATCTGTCGATGGATTTCGAGCGCGCGATCGGCAAGCTCCCACCCGGGGCGCGCGAAGTCTTCGTGCTGCACGATATCGAGGGGTACAAGCATCGCGAGATCGCAGAGCTGCTGGAGATCTCATCCGGAACCTCGAAGACACAGCTGCATCGGGCACGGATGCTGCTGCGTCGGCATCTGGGCGGTTCGGAGGGCGCACATCATGCACGATCAGTGGACTGACCGCCTGTCGGAGTATCTCGACGACGACATGTCGCCGCTCGAACGGGAGGCGCTCGAATCGCACCTCGAACGCTGCGGGGAGTGTGCGGCCGTGCTCCTCGAACTGCGGGCGGTCGTCCAACAGGCACAACGGCTTGGTGAACTGACACCCGAGCGAGACCTGTGGCCCGGCATCGCCGAACGCGTGCAGCAGGCGCCGAGGGGGACTGGACGTGGGTGGAGCACGCTGGCGGACAAGCTCGTCGGGCGCGCTCGCATCTCGCTGACGGTGCCCCAGCTCGCCGCTCTTGCGGCCACCCTCGTTGCCGCCACAGCCGCTGTCGTCGTGTTGTCGCGCGATGCAGGCGTCGAGGTGTCCCCCGCCGGCACAGAAGCCACTCCGGCGGTCCGCCTGGCCAATTTCGCCGACCCGCAGTACGACGCGGCCGTGGCCGACCTGAAGCGTGCGCTCGAGGCCGGCCGCGATCAGCTCGACCCGCAGACGGTGGCGGTGCTCGAACGGAATCTGGCCATCATCGACGGAGCGATCGCCCAGGCACGGGAGGCGCTTCGGGCGGATCCGGCAAACACGTACTTGAACGCCTATCTCGCCGACGCGAGACGCCGCAAGCTGGCGCTGCTGCGCCAGGCGACGGGGCTCGCCGATCTGGCCGGTTGACGGAGGACGAACGCGAATGTTCCTGCTACTCACCGCAAGCGCGGTCGCTGCGCTGTCTCTGACCGCCGGCGCCCAGTCAGACACCGATCAGACGGTCGCCGTCACACGCGGGGCTCGGCTCGAAGTCCACACCTTCTCGGGAGACGTCATCGTCGATGCCTGGGACAGGGACTCGGTGCGTGTACAGGCCGAGCACTCATCGCGCGAGCGCATCGACATCGAAGCCTCGAGCATGATAGTGACGGTACGGCCCACCTCGCGCGACGGCGGTCCGCGATCGGTGGACCTCCACTTGACGGTGCCCCGCTGGATGCGCGTCGACGTGTCGGGAACCTATGCGGACGTCACGATCACGGGGGTCGAAGCCGAGCTCAATGTCGAAACTGTGCGTGGTGACGTGACCGTCTCGGGCGGGTCCCGCTTCGTGTCGCTCAAGTCCGTGGAAGGCTCCGTCATCCTGACGGGATCGAGTGGACGGATCACGCTGCGATCGGTCAACGACGGGATCGTGGCCACCGCGGTCTCCGGCGACATCTCTGCGGAAACCGTCAACGGCGACATCGAGATGTCACGGATGCAGGGAAGCAGCGTCGACGCGGCGACGGTCAACGGCGACCTTTCCTACGACGGCGTCATCCGCGACGATGGCCAGTACCGGATGACGACTCACAACGGGGACATCGCCATCACCGTGCCGGACAAAGCCAACGCCCGGATCTCGGTGCGAACCTTCAATGGCGAGCTCGAGACAGGATTTCCCGTGAAGCTCGAAGAGGGCACGCAGCGCAACAAGCGCTTCGATTTCACGCTTGGGTCGGGCACAGCGCGAATCGAACTGGAATCCTTCGGTGGCACCATCCGAATCATCTCGCCGGGCCAGATGGGCACCAAGACGCCCTAGGGTGGCGGCGGCTCTATCTCGCCAGTAACCTGGCCCGCAATTCGGCCACCGTCAGGCCCGTTTCCGGATCCTCGAGCTCGGGAGCGATCTCCGCGAGCGGATCGAGGACGAACCGCCGCTCGCGAAACCGGGGATGCGGCACACAGAGGTCCGGTGCGTTCTCGACCAGATCTCCAAGGAGGATCAGGTCCAGATCCAGCGTTCGGGCAGCGCCCGGCCTCGGCCGTGTACGTCCGCGCGCCTGCTCGACCTCCAGCAGCACTCGAAGCAGAGCTCGCGCATCATCGTCGAACGAACCGACGACGGCGGCGTTCAGGAACAGCGGTTGCCGTTCGACACCCACCGGCTTGGTTTCGTAGTAGCGGGATATTCGAATGCCGACGAGGCGGGAGCGAAGATTCTCGACGGCGAAATCGAGATGGGCACGGCGATCCCCCAGGTTACTGCCCAGAGCGATTGCCGCAGTCCGAGCGATTTTCATGCACGCCGGCCGCTCTCTTCAGTCTCGACCGGAGCGGCGGACCGACTATTCGAGCCAGCGATTGGCCAGGACCCGCCCCTGTCCAGCATCTGCAGGGTGACGGCCGAGCAGATCGTCGCGCCCGGCGGCGGACTGCTCGAAGAAACGCTTGTGCTCGAGCATCTCTCCCACCAGGACCCCGAGCATGCGGCCGTGGCGGGCGTGTGAAATCGCAGAGATCCGCGGGCGCCAGCGGTTCAGGCTCTCCTCCACCAGCCGGGCATCGGCCGTCGCGAGCGCCCGCTCGGATTCGAGCGCCAGGCTCGGCGAGGGGGCCGTCGCCCCGAGCGCCGATACGTCTCCCGCCCAGGTCGCGTATGGCATCGGCCAGCCAGGCCAGGTGCGTCTCCTCGCGCGCGATGACGTATTGATAGGTATTGTTGACGTCGTAATCGGCGATTTGACGGGCTGCGGCCACGTGTCGATCAAGCGCCGCAAGACGCTCCTGATAGAGTTCGCCCAACAGCGCGACCAGCTCGCGTGGCTTCACGTCGCCTGCTTTTCCTTGCAGCTGATGCAGACGCGGGTCCAGGGAATCGCGTTCAAGCGGGCCTCGGCGATCGGCAGTCCGCAGTCACGACAAATGCCGTAGGTCCCCTTTTCGATGCGCCAGAGCGCCTCTTCAATGGCCTGCAATATTTTTGCGTCGGTCTGCTTGAGCTTCAGTTGTATGTGGACTTCGTTGTTGCCGCTGGCCTGATCCGCCATGTCGCCTTGACGGCTGTTGTTTTCCATGGAGGTCTGCAGCGGTTTGATGCCTCCTGCCGTCAAAATGTCGCCGCGCTTGCGCAACAACGCGTCCTTGTAGGTAGTGACGTCCATGTCCATGTCCGCCTCCCTCCAGGATGCGCGAACTTTCGTGGTGCCCTCAACATCACATCATAGCACGGCGCCCTGGACCGCTCTTGCCAGGCGAGCCATCAGGCAACGCACCGGTCACTCGGATCGGAGCGCCGCGAGCGGCTTTTTTCGCAGCACGTCGAGGCTGGCGCCGGCGCCGATCCCCGCCACCAGCGCACCGGTCAAGACGTACGCCGAGCACGTTGACCAGCGGCGTCGGCCGCCAGGCGATCTCGAGGGCGTAGCGACTGATGCCCCAGCTCAAGACAACGGCGCCGAGCGATCCCACCGTGCCGGCGACCAGGCCCAGCAGTCCGTATTCGAGCACGAGCATGCTCGCCAGGGTGCGGGTCGTGGCGCCCAGCGTCTTGAAGATTGCCGCTTCGTACACGCGCTGAAACTTCGTCATCGCCACGGCGCCGATCAGAATGAGGCAACCGCTCAGAAGCACGAGCGCGCCAACGACCGACACGGCGAGCGTCACATTCGCGAGCAGCCTCTCCACCGTCTGGAGCACTTCCCTGACGTCGATCACCGAGATGTTGGGAAATCCGAGGGCCAGCTCGTGCTGCAGCGAGGCCCGCGCCTGGAGGTTTGCGGGGCCCTTGAAAATCGCGATGTGCATGTGAGGCGCCTGCTCGAAGACGCCGGGGCTGAAGACGAACATGAACCCGCCGTTTCGCGAGTCTCTCCAGTCCAGAGTCCGAATGCTCGTGACACGAGCCGTGATCACCCGTCCCAGAACGTCGAAGCGCATCAGATCGCCGAGCTCGATGCCGAACCGCTCGTGAATGCTTGCCTCGATGGAGACTTCCGGATTGGCAGGGCGGGCATTCTGGCCCCAGAACTGGCCGCGCAGAATACGCTCGTTCGGCTGCAGGCGATCCCGATAGGTGATGACATACTCCCGCGCCAGAGATCCCCGACCCCGGACATCCTCGTAGCTGTCAAGCGTGACGGCTGCGCCGGTCACCGCCGTCACCCGCGCCCGCAGCACCGGAATCAGGCGCAGCGTGCCCGGCTGGGCTTCGCGTGCGAGCAGTGCCGCCACCGAGGGCAATTGGTCGCTCTGGATATCGATGATGAACATGTCCGGGCCGTCGGCGCGGACGTCCGCTGCGAATTCCTGGAGCAGGTTCCGCTGAAGCGATTGAACGCCGATGATAAAGAAGCTCCCCAGCCCGACGGCGAACAGAATGACTCGCGTCTGGTTCCCTGGCCGGGTTAGGCGGAGCGAGGCCTGCCGGAGCGCAAACCAGCGCGACGTGGCCAGCGGCCTCATCAGCCGAATCACGCCGCGTCCGGCGGCGTGAAGAAGAACAGCCAACCCCACGAACCCGGCCGAGACAGAGAGGCCGATTTTGAGCGACGCTGCCTGCCAACTGGCCAGCCCCACGAGCGCGGCCGTCACAGCGCCTGCCACGCCCCAGCGCAGCCAGTCGCGTCGCGGGCCCACGATCACCTCCCGACGCAGGAGCAGCGAAGGCTTGACGTGGCGGATCTCGAGCAGCGGCACGATGGCGAACAGCAGCGAGACCAACAGGCCGATCCCGAGACCCTGGGCCACCGCCGGACCGGTCAGCCCGTAGGTAACAGTCATCGAGGTGTTACCGGTGAGGAGTCCCTCGGGTATCGCGGCAATGGCGAGCGCGGCGAGCCCCACGCCCAGCACACTGCCGGCGAGCGCCAGCACCATGACCTGAAGAAGATAGACGGCCACAATCCGCCGTGACCCTGCGCCCAGGCACTTGAGGATCGCAATGCTCTTGACCTTCTGTTGGACGAAGACCTGCGTCACGCTCGACACGGCGATGCCGCCCAGCACCACGATGACCAGCCCGACCAGGCTCAGGTAGTTCTCGGCGCGCACCAAATCCTCGCCCACGTTCTCTTCGGTGCTTCGGTACGATCGGACGTTCACGAACTGCTCGGCGAGGTCCTGACGCAGCCGGCTGCGAAGCGCTTCGACGTTTTCTTCCGGTACGCCGAGCAGGATCTGATACTGGGCCCGGCTGCCAGTCGTCAGCAGGCCCGCGCGCATCAAATCTGCATAGTCAATGAACACGCGCGGTCCGAGCGTGAAGTTGCCCATCCGGCGACCAGGCTCGCTCGTCACCACCGCGCGGATTGTGAATTCCTCCCGCCCGATGACGATGCGATCACCGACGCGCAGCTCGAGCTGCGTCAGCAGTTCGGGCCGAACGACGGCGCCACGGTTCTGTACGAGCGCGTGCGTGTACGGTCGGCCGTCCTCGAGCACGACCTGGCCGTAGATGGGGAATCCTGGGCCGACGGCGCGCAGCTCCACCGTTTTCGCCATCGTCCGGGCGGGATCCGCCGGCCGTACCATCGTGGTCGTTTCCACCGAATCGACACGCTCGAAGACGGCCGCCTCGCCAAGGCGGCGACGCAGCACATCGAATACGGTGGGCGACCATGGCCGATTGCTCGTCACCAGGAGATCCGCCGCCAGCAGCGTTCGGGCCTCGGTGGCTAGTACCACGCGAACGCTCTGGATGACGGACCGCAACGCGACAATCGAGGCGACACCAATCGCCACGCACACGAAAAAGAAGAGCAGACGCCGCCATGCGGCGCGAGTCTCGCGCGCCGCCATGGCGAGCACGAATCGCACGCTGGTCGAGAGCATCGATGTCAATCAGCCGCGCTCGGTCGCCATCACCGGTTGCGTCCCCGCGCTGTGGCGCTCGACGACGCGGCCGTCTGACAGCGCGATGCGCGCATTGGCCCGCGCGGCCAGCTCCCGATCGTGAGTCACGATGACGACCGTTGCGCCACGCCGGTGATTGATGTCGAGGAGCAGATCGATGATGTGGCGGCCGTTCTCGCTGTCCAGATTGCCGGTGGGCTCGTCGGCCAGCACGATTGACGGGTTGTTCGACAAGGCGCGCGCAATCGCCACGCGCTGTTGCTCGCCGCCCGACAGCTGTGACGGATAGTGATGGCCGCGGCCCTCGAGCCCCACTTCCATCAACAGCAGGCCGGCACGTTCGCGAGCACCCTGGGCACCCGCGATCTCCATCGGGACCAGCACGTTCTCGAAGGCCGTCAACGAGGGAATCAGATGAAAAAACTGGAAGATGACACCGATGCGCTCGCCTCGCAACCGAGCCAGCGCGTCCTCGTCGAGCGCCGTGATGTCGATGCCGTCGAGCAGGATCTGGCCAGAGCTCGGCGCGTCGAGTCCGGCAATCAGCCCGAGCAGCGTGGATTTGCCGCTGCCGGATGGTCCGACCACAGCCAGGCACTGCCGCGAGGGAACCATCAGATCGAGCGGGTGCAGAATGGTGAGCGGGCGCCCTCCGCTCGTGACGGTCTTCGAGACGCCGCGTATGTCAATCATGCGAAACGGCCTGCTCCACCAGGGGCTTCAGCGCCGGCCAGAGCAGATCGGCAATGATGCGCGCGCCGGCGGCCGTGGGATGGATCCCGTCTGCCTGGTTGAGCCGAGGCATACCCGCCACGCCCGCGAGAAGAAACGGCACGAACGTGATGTGGTCGCGTTGGCCGAGTGTCTGAAAGGCCTGCCGGAAAGACGCCGTATAGGTGGGGCCGAAGTTCGGCGGCGCCTCCATGCCAGCCAGGACCACGACAATATCGCGCGATTCGGCCTGCGCGATGATGGACTCCAGATTGCGCGTCATCTCCTCCACTGGCACCCCTCGGAGCCCATCGTTCGCGCCCAGCGCCACAATCAGGATTCGCACATCCCCATCGAGGGCCCACGCAAGCCGTCGCCGCCCACCGGCCGAGGTGTCGCCCGACACACCGGCGTTGACGACTTCCATGAGATATCCGTGCTCATCCAGGTAGCGCTGCAGAACCGCCGGGTACGCCTGGTCGACCGACAGGCCGAGTCCGGCGGTCAGACTGTCGCCGAGCACCACGATGCGCGGCCGCCCCGCCTTCTCGTTCGTCGGGGTCTTGGCCGTGCTCGGCGTGCCCGTGCTCGATTGGATCGGAGCATTGGACGTTCCGCAGGCCAGGACGGCCGCGAGGCACGCTCACCAGCGTGAAAACACGCATGGAGCGATCGCCGGGCCGAGCCTTGCGTGTTCGACGCGTCACCATCAGGAATATCATACCCGCCAGTCGTCCGAAGCCCACGGCCCTCGCCATTGTTCCGCTACCGCCGAGTGCGACGACATCAGTCGACAGCCGCCTTGAACGATCACCGACAGTGCAGACGGCAGCCTTGTCCGTACGGGAATCGACCGGAATGCTCGAGGCTCAGGGTTTCGCGGTCTTCAGGCGGGTGGCCGCCAACGATGCGATCGCCGGGCCGTCGGCGGACAAGCGACCCTGCGTGCTTTCGGCGGCGCGCGTGAACGCCGCACGCGCATCGGCAGTGCGGCCGAGCGACTCGAGAGCCACGCCTGTGAGGTAGGTGACGGTCGCCTGGGAGACGCCCGGGCCGTCCGGCAGCTTGACCGCTTGTAGCTCGCGCAGGGCGTCCTCGGGATTTCCGAGCCGTAAGTGAACGATGGCAAGGTTCAATCGAGTGGCAGCATAGTGCGAACGGCTCGCGAGTGACCCGGGCGAGTCGCTGCAAATCGGCTAACAGCTGGTTGTAAACGAGCCCGGGGTCGCGGAGAGGAATCGTATCGGCCGCGCTCGCGAGCGACAACTTCACGGGTCGTACTGCCCCTGCAGGGTTCCGCACGTCGAGGGCCAGACTCCCCCCTGGAGCCTGAGCGGCGACCTTCCCTCGAAGCTCGGCCACGGTTGCGACCGGGGCGCCCGCCGCGCTGACAATCACGTCGCCAACCGCCAAACCGGCCGTTGCGGCGACACCTTCGCTCCGGACGATTGCGGCACCGGGCTGCTCGCTCACATCGACGATCGAGGCCTCCAGAGACGGCCGTACGACCGGCGGCAGCTTGACACCGAGCGCGGCAACCGCCCGATCCTTCGAGGCTTGATCGGTCAGGGAAAAGCGCAGCACTTCTGGTTCGGCACTGCCCGCGGCGAGCAGCGTCACGGTCACCTCATCGGGCGACTTGCCGGCGCCAATCCCCGCGACACCCTGGACCTCGAGGCGCGCCGACAGGTTGCGCCCGATCTCCCGCCGCGCATCGCGTCGCGCGCGCACGGCAGCCGCACCGGCGTCCGAGTCCACACCGAGCCAGTCAGCCGGAGGTTTGACTTCGTGAGGGCCGCCTCGAGGTCGCCCTTCGCCGGAGCGAAGATCAATACGCCGCCCGCGGCGCCCAACGCGCGCTCCACCTCGCCTGCGAGGTCCGTTGCGGACGCGCCAGGGCGGGCGCCGCCACGAGCGCAAACGCGGGCCGCAGGTGAGCCTTGATCGTGGCCGAGTCGCCGGTGCGCCAGTCTCGTCTGTCCACAAAACGGCCGTCCGATGAGCGCACTTCGATGACGTGGCTGCCGGCGCAGACGTCCGTCAGTTCCGCCGGCGCGGGCCCTCGAGGTTTACCATCGACATAGACGGTGGTGTCCGGGTCGTTGCTCTCGATGATCGCCTTGGCCGTGGCAGGCGCCAGCCTGATGGGATCGGTGCTGAGATCGTCCGGTTCCTGAACCGTGATCTGGCGCTCGAGCGTCGCGTAGCAGTCGCGACGGAACTGAAGGCGGTGCACGCCAGTAGGCAGATCCTCGATGGTGAGCAGCCCGGACGTTCCCGCGAGCCCATCGCCCGGGGGCGTGACGCCCCGGGTGATGCCGTTGATCATGACTTCGACACCGTCCGGGACCGTCGCGACCGAGAGCGTCGCCGACACACGTTCCATGGCGACGCGAAGGTCGATTCGCTCGCCGGCCTTGATGGTGAAGCGCTCGGACGCCGAGCGATAGCCCGGGCGCGATGCCGTCAGAACGTGCTCGCCCGCCACCAGTTCGATGGCCTGTGTGAGTTGCTCGTCCGCGTACGGCGTCCCGTCGATGGCGACCTCGGCCACGGGGGTCATCGACACGGCGACTTGCCCCACGGTTTGCCGCTTGACCGACTCGAAGATCGCAACGACACGCGGCGAGATGGCGTGATCGAGTGTGAAGGCGGGCCGCAATGCGAGCAGCGAACCGAAGTCGCGCTCGGCACCCTCGCTGTCACCGAGCGCAAACTTCGCCCGGGCCCGAAGCTCATAGGCCTGTACGAGCAGATCCGTGCTCGATGTCGGAAGCAGCGAGATGGCGCGATCGAACAGCGGCACAGCCTGCTCGTACTGAAACGTGTCGAACAGCCGGCGCCCTTCCTGTAACAGCGCCTCGGGTGCGGCCGACGCCTGGCTGGACGGGGTGGCTGGTGCTTGCGGTGAAACGGGCGCGGACGGGGCTGCCTGTTGGGACGCGAGCGCGGGCACCGCGCAGACGACCAGCATTGCCCTCACGAAACGCGCGGCCACTCGGGTCATCGATCTCCCTTCTCCTACCGGAAGGCCAACACGCGCTGCGCGCGCTCGTCCGCAATGTAGAGCCTGCCAGACGCATCTATCGTAAACGCCGTCGCCCGGCTGAACGCCGTCGGACTGCGTTCGGGCTCGCTGAAGCGGGTCACCAACTTCGGCGGCGTGCCCGCGGCGCCCGTGGCCTGCGAGAGATCGAACACCAGGAGCGCATCGCGATCCAGCACGTAGAGGTGACCGAATTCGTCGAAGCGGACATCGACTGGATTCTCGAGCAGGTACCCCTGCCCCTTCGCCGGGACGCGGGTCAGCACCTTGCCGGCGGCATCGAGCACCACGATGGCCTTCGTGTCCCGATCGATGCCCGCCGTCTCGTTGAAGGCATTCACCGCCAGCCGAAGCATGCGCCCCTGCGCAAAGAGACCCTTGGACTTACCGGCGCGGTCGAACCGCAGCAGCCCGCGCTCGTCCTCGTCGGAGACCACCCAGTCGCCCCCGGCCATCGCGACGACCCCGTCCATCTTTTCCAGGGCTTGGGGCGCGCCGCCTGCCCTTGGTGCGGCGAGCGAAATGACGTTCCCGGTCTGCGGGCGAAGCTGGCCGACCTCCACGACGACGAGTTGCCCCATCGAGTCGAGCGTGAGCCCTCGCGGCCGCACGGCCGACGGTGGACGGGCCGTCGGGGTACTCCTGATCGTGCCGACGCCGGCGCCGTTCGAAAAATAGATGCTGCCGTCGGCTGCGGTCACGAGCGAGTCGACATTCTCGAGTCGGGCAGGCCCCTTGAACTCGGTGTCCGCGACGTAGGCCGCGCCAGAACGCCCCCGGACGTGAAGCCGATAGAGCACGCTCGTTCTGGCGAGCGCGACGGCCGCTTCGGGTGTGCCAGGCCACCGGTCGCGCACCCGCTGAAACTCCTCCATCGCCGCCGTCACATCGCCGCGCGACGCGAGCGTGAGCCCTGAGCCGAGATGCGCCAAGGGCCGCTGCCGGGCTCGATGCGTAACCGCTCGTGACGCCGCGGAATCGCTCGAGCGCCTCGTCCGTGCGCCGCTGGAGGCGAAGCACTTCGGCGCCGAGGACCATGGCGTGCGGCACCGCGTCGGAATCGGGAAAGAGCCGGGGCACGCGGTCGAAGCTGGCAAGCGCCGTCTCCAGGTCGGCGGGCGCGTGACCTCGCGCCAGCGAGACGCGCCCGCTCAGAATGTGCGCGTAGGCCGCGGAATCTGAGGTCGGATAGCTCTTGATGATCTGATCTGCAGTGGCCAGCGCCTGATCCGGGGTGTCGGCAACGTCGAGCTGATAGCGACCGATCTCGAGGAGCGCCTTGTCCGCGACCGAGCTCTTGGGGAAAGCCTGCACAACGGTCTGAAAGTCCTTGACGGCCTCGAGGTGATTCCCCTGTGCGGCCAGCGCCAGGCCCGACTCGTACTGGCGACGGGCGACCTCCTCCTCCTGCGGCGCCTGGCTGGCGGCCGACACGAGTGCCGTGAATACGACTGTCAGAATCATCGCGTGTCGTGCCATGGATCTCGTCAGCCCTTCGGGGGATCGAAGGTCACGGCCGTGCGCTGGCCGGCACCGACATTTGCCGTGCGCGTCTCCGTATGGCCGCTCGGACATTTGATCGCGACCGCGTGATTGCCCGCGGCCACTTCCAGCCGGGGCACGGGAGGAAACCCAATTTCCTGCCCACCGACCGCAACCACACAGGTTTCAACGGAGGAAAAGATGGCCAGCGTTCCCAATGCGGGCGCCTGAATCTGCACCCGCTCGGAACCACGCGGGCGAACCTCGATGCTCGAGTTCAGGAAATGTGGCCGACTTCTCAGGCGAAGATTCAGCTGATCGGGATTCAGCGTCAGCTCGTGGCGGGAGGCGCTGTTCGACAGCACGCGTGAGCCCTGGATCACTTCGAACGGATACGGTCCGGTGAGCAGCACGCGAACGGGCGAGGGGCGCGATGCCATCGCGAATTCGCCGCCGCCGGTTCGCACGTCAGCTTCCTGCAGACTGACGGTGAGCGGCTCGTAACCCTCGAGCGTGAGTTGTAGTTGCTTGGGAAACGGCGCGCCGATCGCGACGGCCGCGGGCGTCACCTGACCGGTTTCGCGGCCGTCGAGACTGATTCGTGCGCCAGGAGGATTGGACACGATGCTGAACGTGGCCGGCAGCGAGGCCGACACGGCGTCTCCCGTCGTCGACGGTCCAGCCGCCTGGTCCGGCGGTGGCCGTCGACGAGTCGCCGACGGGCGCGGCCCCCGCCGGCGGGGCGGTACCGCCGCCGTTGCGAAGTGTCATGACGACCACGGCGAGCACCGCGACGAACGCGGCGGCTCCGGCCAGCCCGGCAATGGGCAATCGGCGGCTTCCCCGGCGCGCGTCTACGTCCGCGGCTGCGGCACCGGCGCTGGTGTCGCTCGTGGGCCGAATCGGGCACGTCGAATCCCGGCATCGGGGCGCTCGTTGCCGGACTGTCGTCGCGTGTGACGCTATCGGGCACGGCCAACCTGCCCGCTCGCGGGCGCGCCGGGGGAGGAAACCAGGTGTCCCGATGGAGTTCTGAGCGCGCCGCCCAGCGCCGCGCCTCCGACGATCGTGCCGGGGGGCAGCGCGCTGTAGCTCGCTCCAGCCAACAGCGACCGCACGAGCTGGAGCTCAGCGGCCATCTCATTCGCCCGGCTGTAGCGGTGGTCGGGATCCTTCTTGAGCGCACGCCTGATGATGTCGGCCAGCTGTTCCGGGACGTCGGGCACGATGCTCCGAATCGGCGTGGGTTCGGCGTGGAGAATCTGGTAGACGATCGCCGTTGGCGTGTCTCCGCTGAACGGCTTCTGCCCGGCAATGATTTCGTAGAGCAACACACCCGTCGAGAACAGGTCGGCACGCCCGTCAACGGGCTGCCCCATGATCTGTTCTGGCGCCATGTACTGGGCCGTGCCCATGACACTTCCCGACTGTGTCATGGCGCTCATCGCAAACTTGGCGATTCCGAAATCCAGGATCTTGACGGTTCCGTCCTCGAGCACGCGGACGTTGCTCGGTTTGATATCGCGATGCACGATGCCCTGCTCGTGGGCGTACGAGAGTCCCACGCAGAGCTGAATCGTGACATCCAGCTTCTCGTCGAGTCCGAGTGGCGGGTCGCGCTTCAGGAGCGCTTCGAGATCGCGTCCCGTCAGGAACTCCATCACGATGTAGGGCGTGCCTTCCGATTCGCCAAGCTCGTGAATCGTGACGACATTTCGATGCTGCAGCCGTGCGACCGCCCGGGCTTCCCGGTGGAACCGCTCGCGAGCGGCCGGGTCCGCCTTGAAGTCCACGAGCATCAGCTTGATCGCCACGTCGCGTTCGAGCAGCGGATCATGGGCACGATAGAGCACACCCATCCCGCCGCGCCCGATGCACTCGACGATTCGATACCGCCCGATGGTTTGCGGATGTCCCAGCATGAACGTCCCGGTGCTGCCCGCGGAGTCTACAACGACCCCTACCAGCTGACTATGCGATTCCCGCCCGATCTCCCGCCGTACGGCTCTCTCGCGCCACCGCGCCCTGCACGCCGTTACCGCGGCGACTGAAGCGCGAGCACACGGCTCTCGGCTCGAACGCGCGACGGGTCTCCAGCGGGCAACAGCTCGACGGCACGACGATAGAGGCCGACGGCATTGGCCGTCCGACCTGCCCCCTCTTCCGCCGCGGCCCGCCGAAGCAGTTCGTCCGCTGCCTTACGAATCGTCTCGCGAAGCGCGGTCCGCGCGGCGGTGACAGCCTCCAGTCCGGGCGCGACGCGCTCAGCCTCGGCGTAGCTCGCCTGCGCGGCACTGTATTCACCGCTCGCGGCCTGACGCGCCCCCTGATCGAGCAACGCCTGCACCTGACCTCGAACTCCGGCGCGTGCGGTACGCAGGAGTTGCGGCGTGTCCCCGAACCCGGGCTCGTCGCGATCGAGCGCGCTGAATATCGAGAGCGCTTCCGTGAACTGTCCGCGATCGAGCGCCTCGCGCCCTCGACGGTATCGTGCTGTCAGCAGCCGCGATCGTTCTCGCCATGCCTCTATGGACTCGCCGGATCGCTTGCCGGCCGCCATGAAGCTGCCCTCGCCACTGCCGCCCGTCGAAACGACCGCGGCGGGTGCAGAACCTGACGCCGTGCCTTCGGGCGAGGGCAACACGAGTTCGTCGCTCTTGCCTTCGCTGACCGCCGCTGGCGACGGCTCGGCACCCGGCGGAGACACTGGAGCCACTTGCGGCTCGGGCAAGGACCGCTGGCACTTCGATGGCCGCAGTCGGCCGATCACCTGACATGGGCGGAGGTCGCCTCGTGCGATTCTGGCGTGCTCCTGAAACTTTGCGCGATCAATACCCCGACGAGCGCCAGGGCGAAAGCTCCGGCAATGAGAACCCAGCGCCGCGAGGCGGGCGACGGCTGTAGCGGGTTCGGACGTCGCGTCCCTCGAAGTATCGCCCCGGCTGGAGTCGAACGCGCTTGGATCCATGGCGGATGTCCACATCGATGTCACGAGCCGAATGCTCCGTGGGCTTCGCAGAGACCCGTGTCGATGGCCGCGGTCACGGCAAGCTTCCGGCGGTTACTTCGCGACAATCCCGGCGCAGCCGGCTCGCGCGCCATCGTCCCCTGAACGGGCAAGGGGTCGGTCGGCGCGCTGCTTGAACTGCGCTCGCCGGCGGCGCGCTCTGGTGTCGGCTGGTTCAATTCGAAGCGACACTGCTCGAGCAGTCCCTGCACGCGCGGTGAATCCGGCGCCGCCCCGAGCGCCTCCCCCAGCGTCCGGCGGGCGGCGGCGAAATCGCGCTCACGGATCTGCGCCTCGGCGGTCGAGACGAGCGTCAGCGCATTGCGCCACGCGGCGTTGCGGGTGGCCAGCGCCTCGTATTGACGCTGGAGCAGCCGCGTAATCTCGGCGACACGCGCACGACGCATCGGGACGAGGCGAAGCACGTCCGCACCGTGATCCTGGAACAACGGCAGCTCGCGAAGCATTGGCTGCGACGGCGACTTGCTCAGGCTCGACCGAGACGGCAAGCTGCGAAGCAAGCGCCGCTCCGTCCTCGAGCATCTGCTCGATCTCGCGATAGCGATCGCACGCCCGCGTCGCCAGTGCCCGCGTCTGCCGATCGAACGCCTGCTGCACGCGGGCCAGATCGGCCAGCATGTCCTGAATGCGCTGATATCGCCGGGCGGCATCCTTCTCGAGCGCGCGCATGACGATGACGCTCAGCTCCGCTGGGCTCTGCAACTCGGTCAGGCGCGGCGGATCTTCGGTCGCCACCTTCTGCAACAGTTCCGGCAGGCGGCGGGCCTCGAACGGCTTCCGTCCACTCAGCAGCTGATAGAAAACAGCCCCTGACGAGAACACGTCCGATCGCTGGTCGACCGGCCGCCCTTCCACCTGCTCGGGCGACATGTAGTCGGGCGTGCCGACGAGAATGCCCGCGGCGGTCAGTGTGGACTGGGCTATGCGAGCCACGCCGAAGTCGAGGATCTTGAGTTGACCGTCGCTCGTGACGAAGAGATTGGCCGGCTTCACGTCACGGTGGACGATGCCGTGCGCGTGCGCGTAGGCGAGCCCCTCGCAGACCCGCATCATCATGTCGATCCGGCGCTCGATCGGCATGTCGGGCTCGCGGGCCATGAGCCGGGTCAGGCTCTCGCCCTCGAGCAGCTCCATCACGATATAGGCGCGACCGTTGTCTTCGCCGAAATCGTAGATCGTGATGATGTTGCGATGAGCGAGCTGGCCTGCGGACCTGGCTTCGCGAAAGAAACGCTCGCGTGTTTCCTCGGCCAGCTCCAGATCGGTGGCGATCATCTTGATCGCGACGAACCGACCGAGGACGGTGTCGCGGGCGCGAAATACCTCGCTCATGCCCCCGCGGCCAATGGGCTCGAGCAACTCGTAACGCCCGATCTGACGCGGGGGCTCGCCCGGCGACTGCTGGTCAGGAATCTCGTCGAATGCCATGAACCTCAGAACTGCAAGCCCGGCCGGGACGAGAAGGGATCATTCTGCGGAGACCAGCGCCGGGCGCCTGGTGTCATCGATTGACACGCACGACGAGTGCCGTGATGTTGTCGCTGCCGTTACGCTCAAGCGCCGTCGCCACGAGACGCTCAGCCACGTCTTTCACGGCTCCGGGTGTACTCAGGATTTCTCCAATCGTCTCGTCGTCGAGCGCGCCGTGAAGGCCGTCGGTGCAAAAGAGCAAGGTCTCGCCGTCCTGGAAATCACGCTCACTGACGTCCATCTCGGTTTGATCGCGCGCCCCGATGACGTTCGTCAACACATGGCGCATGGGATGCTCGGCCAGTGTCGACTTGTCGAGCCCGCGCTCGCGTCCCAGCACCGTCGCCACCCAGGAATCGTCTTCGGTCAGCTGCGAAAGGCCGGCGCCGGTCCATGAATAGATCCGGCTGTCCCCCACTCCCGCAAAAATCAGGCGGCCGCCCTCGACGAGGCCCGCCACCACCGTCGTACCCATCCCGGTGTAGTCGTCGCGGCTCTCGCCAGCTTTGAAGACACGCCGGTTGGCCAGCTTCAGGGCGGTCATCAAGCGGTTCGCGTCGTACGAGAGGTGCGGATCGATTCCGTAAGGCCAGGTGAAGTCGTCGCCTTCGCGCGACCTCACGAGAAAGCCCTTGATGGCGTCAACAGCCAGGCGTGACGCCACCTCGCCGGCGTTGTGCCCGCCCATGCCATCGGCCACGATGAACAGGCCGATCTCCGGCTCCGAGAGCCAGCAATCCTCGTTGATCTTCCGAACCGTGCCCGGATGGCTGTGGCCGTAAGCGGTCAGCATGCGTGGTCACTGAGAGACGGAGGCCTAGTGGCTCACTAGTATAGCGAAGCCGGTCGTCCGGATGGGCTGGAGTCCGAAAATTGCCCGTCAGCGCGAGAATTCGAATCGAAAGCGCCTGACGATCTTGACCGGAACGGCCCGGCCGTCCTGCTCGCCGGGCTCGAATCGGACATCGCGAATCCAGCCCAGGACCGCGGTTTCGAAGACCTTGGCGGAAGCTTCGACGACCTCGACGTCGGTGACGCGGCCCTGCTCGTCGACGACCCAGCTGAGGACGACCATCCCACTGGATCTCGCCAGCCGTGCCACCGGCGGGTAAGGCGGATTCGTCGCGCCTGAGACCTGTCGCGGCTTCACCGTCACGCGCTCGAAGTCGAGGGCGCGCGGCGCCGGCATCGGGCCCGGCGCTGATTCGAGAGTCAGAGCCACCACCACCGGCTGCCCTGCCACGATCTCGATGTCCCTCGACACCGGCGTGTGGCCCGTCCTGTTCGACGCGAAGCGTGTGTCGGCCGACGGTCACGTCCAATTGGACGGGGGTCGTCCCGAGGCGCCGCTCGTCGAGAAGGAGGGTCGCCCCGGCTGGAACAGTCGAGACCAGGAGAACTGCCCGTCACCGGTGTCGCAGGAGCCAGCGTGAGCCCGATGGTTCGTGCCGGGGCTTTCGCGCGTCAGCTGAACGCTCTGGCGCGCAACCGAATATCCGGCGAGCGACGCGCTGACGGAGTGAGCGCCCAACGACAGACGATCGACACGGACCGGACTCACTCCCCGCGATTCGCCGTCCACGGTCACGGTGGCGCCTTCAGGCTGCGTGACAATCCTGAGCATGCCGCTCGCCACGGGGACCGAGGCTTCTGAATTGCTCTCGACGGTGGCCGGCACGCTTGCCACCGCTGGCGTCTGGGGCGTCACGGCGTTCGCGGCCGGCGTTTCAATCGCGGAACGGCGGGAACCAGTGGGGCACTCGCCGGCGGGTCGTCGGAGCCGCGGCCCATGGCGTACCAGACGTCGCTCCACATCGGCGATCGCAGCCAGATGATCGACAGCGCCGCCGCCACGGCACAGACCAGCGCCGTCGCGGCCAGAAGAATCCACACGCTCGCGCCGGAGCGGGTGCGGGCCACTGGCGTCGCCGGCGCGGTAGCCGCGGCCGGCGTGGGCACGGTGGACGAACCAGCCGGGACCGCGGGACTCTGTTCGGCCGGACCGGGGCGATCGGCGTCAATGATGCGGTTGAACACCTCCGTCACGGAATCACTCGACGCCGGTTCCCCATCGTCACCGGGCGCCAGCAGGCCGAGAGCGCCGAGCTCTGTCTCGATGACCGAGAGCAGGCCGAGTGGATTCGAGGAACCTGGTCGCTGGCTCGTCGACGAGTGCGCGCTGGAACTGGTCGCGAATCGTTGACGGTTCGTGTCCGAGGCCGCGCCGAACGACCTCCCGAACGACTGCCGCAAACGAATACCAGTCGGCGCGCGCGTCGGCAACGGCGCCCGCGGCCCGCTCTGGGGCCTCATAGGACGACGGCGTCCACTGATACCCCTGCGTCCTGCTCAGCAGGTCCACGACAGGTGCGATCCCGAACCCGATCACCTTGGCGTTTCCCGACAGGTCGAGCAGCACGCTGGCGGGCGTCAGATTCAGGTGGGTCATTCCCTTGCAGGTGCGCGCTCTCCAAGGCGCCGGCTGTCTGGCGCAACCACTTGAGCCAGATAGCAGGCTCCTCGTCCGAGCCGCCGTGAACGAATCCCTCGAGATTGGTTCCCTCGACGTGCTCCCAGGTCACAAAAAGGCCGTCCGCCGTTTCTCCGGCGTCAAAGAGACGGGCCGCATTCGGATGCGTGAGCGCACCCACCCGCTGCATCTCGCGATAGAAGAGGCGCTTGACTTCTGTGGCCTGCTCCTCCGGCACACCCGCAAGCGAGTACAGCTCCACGATCACGTGCCGCTCGAGAAGTGGATCGAACGCTTTGTAGGTTTCACCGATCGACCAGCCATCCAACCGGCTGATGACCTTGTAGCGGCTGATGCTGGAGGGCTGATCCGGGTGTGTCATCGAAAGCGCCGCATCGACCGGGAGTGACGCGCGGCCTGTTAGATTATCGGCTAAGATCGCTGTGAAATGAGATATCTCGTCACCGCACGGGTCAAGGCCGGACGCGAGGCGGCTCTTTGCCAGGCGATTCAGGATCGGTCGCTTGGCCGCGGCTCGGTTGCGGGCCGTGAGTACTTCCGCGATATGGCCGCTGCCCGGCTCCTTGAATCGGGCGAGGTCAAGTGGGTGGAAGTCTGTTTCTGCGAAACGCCGCTCGAAGAGGAACGTCCGTATTGGGAGGTGTTCTTCGACTTGACCGACGTGCGCGACGCCCACGCGCGATCCCGGTGCCGCGACCTCGATGGGAGCGAACCCTGGGCCTGTGGCAGCTGCGATTGCACCGAGACGCCTCGAGGAGCGGTTGTCCCACCGAGGTCAGTCCTTCCTGGGAACCCTGGGGCCTCCCGCACCAAAATCAGCGCGCTGAGCGGCAGGCCGCCTGTCATGTTTCGCGCTCCATTGCCGAGTCCGCCGGGATCGGCCTTCTCTGAACCCATCGCAGTGTGTTCCTGACTGCTCGTTCGGTCTGGGTCGTGCGCAGGTTCTTCTGTGATGCGCCGATCCCAGCGCGAGGGCTGCCCATTCATCTGAACACGGAGGGTCGGGGGGAACACGGACGGCCGGGGGATCATGGACGGCCGCGCGGCCAGGCACTTGGGAAACGCGATGAATGCGCGTGTAGACATGTTCAGATTTGTGCGCACCGCCGACAGTCCTGTCGATTCCTGATACGGGGACCCTCGGGCCCGCCCGCTGTTTCGGAGCACACTGCCGCCGGCTATCGTGGCATTCGATTTGCGAAGCTGCGCTCAGGAGTGGTTCGCCTTTCGCCGACGGCACCTCCTCCAGGCGGCCGAACCACCAAGATGTCTGCTGCCACGACGCCCACATCAAGCTTGCGGTCGATGGCGCGCACCGCAGCCGCTCTTGTGGTGCTTCTGCAGGTGAGCCTCTGGATCGCGAGAGGCCTGGGCATCTTTTCCGGCACCGCCAATCCCGCTTCAACGACACAGCCCGGTGTTTCCGTGCTGCTGGTGTTTCTCGCCGTGGCGGTGTGGCTCATGATGGACGGTGGGTACCCGCGATATCCGGTGGTTGCTCGTGCTCTGGCGCTCGCAGTCATCATCCTCGCGAGCATCGGGTTGGGCGACCAGCTCGCTCGCGCCTTCCTGAACGTGCCGGTCGGAGCGATCGACACACGGTCGATGGGCTGGATCGTGGCGCAACTGCATCGAGCCGCGCCAAACGCGCTGGCCAGCGCGTTGTTCCTCGGAGTCGCGCTGATCTCGCTCGAAACCGAGTCGGGGCTGCGGCACCGCCTGGCAGAGTACGCTCACGGTCGGCGCAGCCCTCATCGCGCTGCTGGCGCTGGTTGGCCATTTCTACCGCTTCGAGCCCTTCTACCGGGTTGGCTCGACTCCGCCCATGTCGCTGGCGGCGGCGATTTGCTTCTTGACGTTGTCGGCCGCCATCCTGAGCGCGCAACCGGACCGCGGACTGATGCGGTTCGTCTCCGGCGAGACCTCGGAAGGATTCCTGGACCGCTGGGTGCCGGCCGCGGTCTTCGGCGTGCCCCTGCTGTTCGGATGGCTCACCATGGCCGGGCTACGGGCCGGGTTCTATTCACTGGAATTCGGGATTTCGGTCTTCGTCATCCTCACCACGGTGTTCTTTTCCATCCTCGTCCGCTGGACGGCATCGTCGCTCGACCGGGCCGATCGGCACCGGAACGTCGCCGAGAAAGAGCTGCGGGTTCGCGCGCTGCAGCAGGCGGCCGTGGCCGACCTGAGTCAGCGGGCCTTGTCAGGGATGGAATCTGGCGACGCTCAAGAAGGACGCGGTGGCCGTGGTCGTGGACACGCTGGGCGTGGACTTCAGCGAGCTGCTCGAACTCTCGGCCGATGGCCGCCAGCTGCTCCGCGCGGCCGAGGCGGGCTGGGACGCGAGCATCGGGGAGGCGGCTTCGACGACGAGCCAACATGCGATGCCCGGCTACACTTTTGCGGGCCGACAACCCGTGATTGTCGACGACCTGAAGACAGACTCGCGATTCAGCGAGCCGCTGCCCACGCGGCTGGCGACCGTCGTGAGCGCCCTGAGCGTCATCGTTCATGGTCGCACCGGACCGTCCGGCGTCCTCGCGGCGTATTCCCAGACGCAACGTCAGTTCAGCAAGGACGACATCCTCTTCCTCCAGACCATGGCGGCCGTCCTTGCCACGGCCGACGATCGACAGCGCGCCGACGAGGCGCTCCGCTCCTCAGAGGAAAAGTTCGCCAGCGCGTTTCGCTCGTGCCCGGACTCGATGATCGTCAGCACGCTGACCGACGGGCGCTTCATCGACGTCAACGAGAGCTTCCTTCGAATCACCGGGTACAACGCCGACGAAGTGGAAGGGCGCACGGCGGACGAGCTGACTTTCTGGACGGAGCCAGACACGTGGGTGCGCATCGGCCGAGACGCGCTCGAGCACGGCACGGTGAGCAACTGGGAAACGAGCTTCCGCACGAAAGCCGCCGAAACGCGCTTCGCCTCGATATCGGCCGAGGCCATCACGCTTTCCGGCGAGCAGTGCGTGCTCCTCACCGTCGTGCGGGACATTTCCGAGGGCAAGCGCGCGCAGCGCGAGATGGAAGACGCGCACAATCAGCTGGCGAGCTCGGTGAACGAGCTCGAGTCGCGGGCCCGGGAGATGTCGCTCCTGACCGAGATGGGCGACCTCCTGCAGTCATGTGTCACGGCCGATGAGGCGTACGCCATCGTCAGCCAGTATGCGCGCCAGCTCTTTCCCGATGAGTCCGGTGCCCTGTGCATGCTGAACAGGACCGGCGACCTGCTCGAGCCGGCCGCGGTCTGGGGCGACTTCCCCGGCAAGGACGCGCTGTTCACGCCCAACGAATGCTGGTCGCTCAGACGGGGACGCCTCCACCGCATCACCGACCCTGAATCCAGTCTGGCGTGCGCGCACGTCTCGCGCCCGCTCCCCCCGGCGTATCTCTGCGTGCCGATGATGGCGCAGGGCGAGGCGCTCGGCCTTCTGCACATCCGCGAGTCGGCCACGCTGCCAGCATCGGGGCACGAGCTGCCCGAGCTCCGCGCCGAGTCGCGGGTACACCTGGCCGCCACACAGTGGCGGAGCATATCGCGCTCGCGCTGGCGAATCTGAAGTTGAGGGAGACGCTTCGCACCCAATCGATTCGCGATCAGCTCACGGGTCTCTACAATCGGCGTTACATGGAGGAATCGCTCGAACGCGAGCTCAGGCGTGCCGCGCGAACCAATCGGTCGATCGGTCTCGTGCTCGTCGACATCGATCACTTCAAGCTCGTGAACGATACACATGGGCACGAGGCCGGCGACCGGCTTCTGAAGGCCGTGGGGCAGTTCCTGCAGGGGCGTATGCGCGAAGAGGATCTGGCGTGCCGCTACGGCGGCGAAGAGTTCGTATTCGTCCTGCCCGAAGCTTCCCTCGAAGTCACCAGCCAGCGTGCCGAGCTCCTGCGCGAGGAAGTGAAGAGCCTGCGCGTGCAGCATCGCGGCCGTGACCTGGAGCCGGTATCCATCTCACTCGGCGTCGCGGTCTTTCCCGACCATGGGACGACGGGTGCGGCGCTGTTGAGGGCCGCTGACCAGGCGCTCTATCAGGCGAAGGCCGAGGGCCGGGATCGTCTGGTGGTGGGTCATCCGGCCGAGTAGCGGCATTCTTGCGCAGCTTCCGGCCGACCGATCAGGAAGGCGAGGGGTTTCGCTGATCAGACGTCACGCTCGAGACTGTGTGCCCACTGTCAGACACATCCGCCGACGAGCCACGGCACGGTAGGCCTGTCTCCCGATCCACCGGACCCCCGGCAGCGCCAGCGCCTGCGCCCACAGGAACCCGATCGGCACGTATTTCAAAATCTCTCGGACGGCATCGATTCCGCCGTAGACGCGAGCGCCGTCCCAGACTTTGACCTCTTCGTCTGCCTGTTCGCGCGTGATGCCTGCCTGCAGCCAGCACGTCCGAGGAGGCTCCTTCGAAGCGATGGATCCGCAGCCAGTCGAACCGTCTGAACAGCCGCACCCACGATCGGCAGAAGCCACAGTGGTCGTCCCAGATCACGACCCGCGACCCGGGTCGATCATCGAGAAACAGAATGTACGGGCTGAGCGTCGCAATGCTGAAGGCCACGAGCCCCGCGTAGAGATGGATACTCAACGGAATCAGCGCGTGAAACACCGCGCCCGCGAGGAAGCCCCAGTATCGCAGGGACGGGATCCAGAGCGCGAAGCTCAGGAAGAGCTCCAGGCCAATCGTGGCCACCGATGCGAGCTTGATCACGACGGGGTTGTCGACCACACCCGGCACCGATAGCCGCGCGCTCAGGATCTCACCACCCAGGAACGTCGGGTTCATCTTCGCAATCGCCGAATAGAAGTAGACGATGGACAACTGGAGTTGGAGCAACACCAGCGGCCACGCGGTGACCTGCCGTTCGGGTCGCCCCTCGCGCACCCATCGCACCGACAGGCTTGCATCGCTCTCGGTCAACGACAGGAGCAGGAGCGCCAGTCCGACGAAATACGTGTGGTTCGACCACATGTTCTGGTCGATCAGGAAACGCAGCACAGTGCCTGCGACGAGCCCCAGTGCACACCACCGGGCGCGATAGCCGATGATGAGGCCGAAAGACGCCGCAATCCAGACGCCCGCGAAGGCGAGAATCGCACCGGTCGACTCGAAGGCGGGCATCCAGTCAAACGGCGGAGCCCGGACAAATTCCGGACGCCTGAGGAGGAACAGGTCGTGGGCGGTCTTGAGGCCGATGATGAAGGCGGCGAGGCCGATCCCGATCCGGCAGATCGCCACGGCGCGCGCCGGGCGTTCGGCCGCCAGCAGTCGTATCAAGGCACGACCGAACGACACTCGGTCACCTCAGCTCGTCCGGTCGCGGCATTCGACGCGCGCACCTCGCGGACACCCCAACGGGCGCAGAGATAGGGGGGCACGACCCGCCAGCGGTCGACTGCGGCACTCAGCACGCGCACGGGACTGCTCGGAACCAGGAGATCGTCGAGCGTCCGAGTGGATCCGTCGGGAAAGACCGCCGTGATCGTCGGGTGTCCTGAGCTGCCCGAGAACATGCTCCACGTGAACCGCCCCGCCGTCGGGCGAAACCAGGCAAGGCTCGGGTAGATCACCTGGAAGAGCAAGTATCCAACGATAAAGGCGGCCGACAGGGCTCGGTGCGTCTTGGTCACGTCACCATCAGAATATCCAAGCTCGAATTTTGTGCCGGAGGTGGGCATCGAACCCACCCGAACGTTGACCGAGTCATAGCAAGCACACCGAGTCTAACCCGATCAGAGAGAGACGAGTCCCGCTCTTCATGAAATGACGGATCTGTCATCGGAATTGTGACTGATGTAACCTCGGAATGTGGATTGCGCGGGCACCGGGAGTCAGCGCGGCCAACCTCGTCATTGACGCCCTCTTCTGGAGCGCAGTGGAGTCCATGCTGGAGCGTTTGCCCGCTGGCCTACACGATCACGATTGAGACCACTGGAGGGCGCGTCCATCAGCACACGCGTCTTGTTCCCACCGATGCGTCGGGCACCGTCACGAACGCCTCACCGGGGACCCTCGTTCCCGATCTCGTGGCGACGTCTGCTTCTCGCTGTTCTTTGTCTCGCGGGCGGAGCCGCACCCTCCACCGCGCAAACCGGTGCAAACGTCCTGGTCGTCTTCAATGCTCGCGTGCCGATTGCGCGGCAACTCGCCGATGAGTATCTGCAGCGCCGACAGGTGCCGCCTTTGAACCTGCTGGCGATCGAGACTGATGCAGGGGTCGAAATCTCGCGAGCGACGTACGAACGTCAGATTGAAGCTCCGATCGCGCGAGCCCTGGCAAAGGGCGGCTTGCACGATCGCATCTTGTACATCGTCCTCATCAAGGGCGTGCCCTTGCGCATCGCGGGAACGCCGCCGCCCGAAGGTACGCTTAGCAGCGTCGATTCGGAGCTGACGCTTCTTTACCGGAGGATGAGCGGTCAAGCGGTCACTGCAGACGGGCAGATCGCCAACCCGTACTTTCTTGACGATCGATCGATTAAGGAGGCTGTGCCCTTCTCGCACAGAAGCCAGGACATCTACCTGGTCACCCGCCTCGACGGTTTCTCCGACACCGATGTGAGCGGGCTCATCGTTCGGGGGGCCGCGCCGGTCACGCGCGGGCGAATCGTGCTGGATCAGAAGGCCACGATCATCGACCGTGGCGGCGACCGGTGGCTTGCCGCCACCGCGAGCCGACTTCAGGCAGGCGGAGCCGGCGATCGCGTTTTGCTCGATACCACGAGGTCGGTCGTCACGGACGTGGACGACGTCCTGGGCTACTACTCCTGGGGATCAAACGATCCCGCCAGCAAGGTGCGCGCTCCGAAACTTGGATTCGTTCCCGGCGCCCTCGTGGCGACGTTCGTGAGCTCCGACGCCCGCACGTTCGAGGAACCACCCGCGACGTGGACAATCGGTTCAGGGGACGATCGCTCGACGTTTTTCGCGGGGTCGCCTCAGTCGCTCATCGGCGACTTGATTCGCGCGGGAGCCACCGGCGGCGCCGGCCACGTGGCCGAGCCCTATCTGGACGCCACAATCCGTCCGCAAGTGTTGTTTCCGGCCTACATGGCGGGATTCAACCTGGCAGAAGCGTACTATCTGGCCATGCCGTATCTGAGTTGGCAGACCGTGGTCATCGGCGATCCCCTGTGCGCGCCGTTTCGCCAGAACGGGGTTGCGGCATCCGATCTGGATCCGGGAACCGACCGCGAGACCGAGCTTCCCTTCTTCTTTTCAGCGCGCAGGTTGGAAGCCGTCAACAAGACGATGGGCGGTTCTCAGGCCGCCAAGGCTGTCCTTCAGGCCGAATCCCGACTGGCGCGCGGCGACAGGGCTGGTGCGCAACAAGCGCTCGAAGCCGCGACCGCTGCCAACGGCGACGCAGCTGCCTTGCAGCTGGCGTTGGCAGCGCTCTACGAGGAATCCGGTGCAGTTGATAAGGCTATGGAGCGGTATCAGCGCGTGCTGGTCGCAGCACCAAACAGCCCGACGGCCTTGAATAACCTGGCGTACATACTGGCCCGTCAAGGGGCAGGCGCGAGACGCGTTGCCGCTCGCGGAGCGTGCGTACACGTTGTCGAAGAAAGACCCGCGCGTCGCCGATACGCTCGGATGGATTCAGCACCTGCTAGGCAGCCATGGCACGGCCACGACACTCTTGAAAGAGGCCGCCGCGGGCGTGCCCGACGATGCAGAGGTGCGGTTTCACCTCGCCGCGGCCCTCGAGGCGGCCGGTGACCTCACGGCGGCCAGGAATGAGCTCGACGCCGCGCTCCGAATCAACCCCAAGCTCGCCGAACGCGCCGACGTGGCCGCACTCCGCGCCCGGTTGCCCGGGAGTCCGCGCCATTGAGGCTTTGAGCTATGGGAGGTTGTTCGGAACGATTAACGTGAAAGCGTGTGTGGCGTTGGGTGCTGCTTGAGCATCACTTTAATCACTCTGTTGATCTTCAAGTCGGTTGGCATAGAGTTGCCCTCCCATCGCCAGAGACACTACCAAGCAAGCGCGGATGGCTCGCCTGGTCAAAGGGCCTAACTCGTAGATGTGTCGGAAATAATGGTGCCGGGGGTGGGCATCGAACCCACACGAGCTCGGAACGCCAGGGCACGCCGTCTCGCCCGCTGCATTCGTTCGAACGCATGCCGCGGGAGACTGACGCGCTGCTCGACATCAACGGCTGGCCCTGGTTGCGGGACCACCCGATGACCACGTTCGCCGATGGCGGCGGGTTGAAAAGCTATCTCGCGCTGTATGGCGTCGGCCTGCTCAGTCAACGCGGACTTCAGGTCGGGTACGCCGACTGGGAGCTCTCCGGTTGTGAACATCGTGACCGGCTCGAGCGCTTATTCGGCGAAGCGCTGCCGCTGATCCACTACTTCCATTGCGACCGGCCGCTCATTGATGAAGTCGATCGCATCGGTCGTGAGGTGCGGCGACTGGGCCTCGACTATGTCGTCTTCGATTCCGCCGGCTTTGGCACGGCCGGCCCGCCGGAAAGCGCCGAGCACGCGCTCGCCTACTTTCGCGCCGTGCGGCAGATCGGCGTCGGGTCGCATCTGCTCGCGCACGTCAACCGCTCCGAGGCGGGCGATCAGAAACCCTTCGGCAGTTCGTTCTTTGGGCCCACAGGATTTTAAGTCCTGCGCGTCTACCGATTCCGCCACCCCGGCATTGGTGGATTTTCAAACATTCTTGCACGTCAGGCCGTCTGCCTTCGCGCCAGAATGCCCCGCCGTGTGTGTATTGTGCCCGGAATTGTGCCCGCGCCGTGATCGATCTTCGCCGCCGTCTGACGCCCCATCCCAGCGTGCGTCGGCGACCGTTTCTGGCTCAGTGGCGCGTGACTGATTGTCATTCTTGATTCGGCCGACCTTCAATCCGTCCGCTTGAGCGTCGTCATCCAGAACGAATGGCGCTTTCGTGGAAAAAAACCTCTGCCGCACCGAGTTTACTTGGCGTCCTCGCGCATCAGGATTACACTGGCGGTCAGGAGGGAAATGAGTAACAAGACGCCATTGTGTCGTCACTGTCAGCATATGGGCACGCCGATCAGCGTCGAGGCGCGTGAGAACCTGATTGCCGCGATCTATCGCTGCACGCATTGTGGAAGCGAATGGGAGGTATCCGCGCCGGCGGTGGCGGACCTCTTCAAGAACGATCTCGCGGATCCGTCGCGCAGACGCTGAGTTCGATCGACCAGGCGAGATCGTTGGTTGGCTAGCGCGCCGGGATCAGTGAACCGTTCCCGGCGGAATGTCATGACCGCGGCTGCCCATCACGCGGGCAATCATGGATTCGAGCTCACGCTGGTCGACCGCGAATGGCCCGGCAACCGCCGCGCCGGTGGGGATTTCGAGCGCAATCACCACTCCACCGTCGTCCGAGGGATCGACGATCCAGCTCACGCCGCGAAGATGGATTTCCCGGTCGGCCGCCCCAGGATTCTTGCACCGGTCGACGGCGCGCAGCATTTCCTTCAGGACCACGACAACGTCCGCGTCGCTCCAGGCTCCGGGCTCACTCGTCACGTCCCGAATCACGTGTGTCGTCGCCTGGTTCTCGCCTCTGAGCAGAACGTCGACTTGAAACTCCATGTCACCTCGCCACTGCGATCTCCGGCCTCAGGCATCGGTCCATTTCGCCGGACGTTTTGCGAGAAACGCCGCCACACCCTCGCGCGCGTCGTGCGTAACAGCGACCCGATCCAGGTAGAGCCGCTCGGCTTCAGCCAGCACAGGCTCCACCCCCGAGCGCAGCATCATGCGTGAAGCCATCACCGCGCTCCGGAGCGCCTCGGCCGATCGAGGGCGCAGATACTCGTCACTCCAGCGCCGCACCGCGGCTTCAAGCTGATCGGCGCGAGCCAGCAGGACAATCAAGCCGGCATCAGCCCAGTGCTTCGCATTGCGCGCCTGGCCACTCAGTATGGCATCCACGGCCCGCGAGGCGCCAACGCGGGCTGGCAGCAGAGCCGCGGCCGCCGGAGGGAACACACCCAGGCCGATCTCCGGCAAGCCAAACGTGGCATCCTCGGCGGCGAAGATGAAATCGCACGCAAGCGCCAGCTCGAAGCCGGCGCCCAGACACCGGCCCCGGACGATCGCCGCGGTCGCCACCGGCACTCGCAAAAGCTCCCGCAGCAGTTCATGCGCGGCGGGGAGCGCCGTCCGGATGCGTTCGGGAGCGTGCTCTTCGATGCTTGCCCCGAAACTGAAGTCGTCGCCCGCGCCTTCGACGGTCAGGAGCTTCAGGGGCCCTTCATCGCGAATATCGGCAACCATCGCGCGCAATGCCGCAATGACGTCGGTCGTCAGGATATTGCCGCGCGGCCGATCGATGACCAGCCGAACGCGGGAACCGTCGGGCGCACGCGAGCCGCGTACTTCGCTCATGGATGGTCCGCGCGACACGCGCAGCGAGTTCGACCCAGGCCACTAAAGAAGCGCATCGAGCTCGGCCTCGCGGGTGACCGGATGCTCGCACGTAAACCCGCGACAGACGTACGCCGCCGGCCGTCCCTCGATCTCGTGCATGGCACCCACGAAAGGCAGATGACGCGCCAGCTCGTCCTGATGCGCGCCCGGCTCTGCCGTCACGACGACGCTGAACGGCAGGTACCGGCGGGATACGACATTCGCGAGAGACAACGTCGCCGTCCCCTCGCGATCGCCGACGATGACAATCTGGCGGATGCCTGCATGACGCGCCGACAGCGCGCACATCATCATCGGGACGGCCCGCGCAAAGCCGCCGAGCCGCGGGCCGAAGAGTCTGAGCGCCCGCTCGATGCGATCGAACTGGCCAGGCGATCCGGTGAGATGGGCGAGCGTCAGCAGATTGAGTGTCGCCATCGACGTGGCTGAAGGCTCGGCACCGTCGTAGTCGTCCTTCAACCTCAGGATCACGCTGGCGTCGAGCCCCGTCGTGCTGAACCAGCCTCCGTGCTCGTCATCCCAGAATCGGAGGTCCAGCTGCTCCTGAAGCGCGAGCGCCCATTCGAGCCACGCGGGATTCGCGTCGGCCTGAAACAGCTCGAGCAATCCGAAGACCAGACACGCATAGTCCTCGGCATAGGCCGGTATGGCGCTTGCGTCCGCCGTCGTGCCGGCGATAGAGCACGTTGTCCGCGGCATCCCACATCTGATCCTTGACGAACAACGCGGCAGCCCTGGCTGTCGCCAGGTGCGTCTCGGCCGCTCGACGGGCCACCTCCACCGAGTCGCCCGCCGCGCTGACGCCGAGCACACGCGCGGCGCGTGCAAACGCGCCAATCATCAATCCATTCCAGGCGGCAATCACCTTGTCGTCCAGAGGCGGACGGGGCCGGCGCAGCCTTGTCTCGAAGAGGACGAGCCGTGCACGGTCGAGACGGCTGGCGACAGCGGACGGCGAGTCGCCGACGCGCTCGGCCACCTGCTCAATCGTCCGGGCCACGAAGAGCAGGTTCTTGCCAATGAAGTCGCCGTGCGGATCGCTTGGCACGTTACCCTGGCGATCGATGCCGTAGCGCAACCGGAACACGTCGGCATCAGCGCCGAGCAGCGCGGCGATCTCGTCGTCGGCCCAGGCGTAGAACGCGCCCTCGCGCCTGACTGCGCCTTCCTCGGCCGCTCGATCGTGGGGGCACGCTGTCTGCGTCCTCGGCCGAGTAGAATCCGCCGCCCGGCGACGTCATCTCACGGCGGACATACTGCAACGTGTCCTCAGCGACCGCCGCGTAAAACGACTCGCCGCTCGCTTGACCCGCTTCGAGATACGCGAGCACCAGCTGAGCCTGGTCGTAGAGCATCTTCTCGAAATGCGGCACGCGCCAGTCCGCGTCCACCGAGTAGCGATGAAACCCGCCACCGATCTGGTCGCGCATCCCGCCGAGCGCCATGGCCCGAAGGGTCGTGAGCGCCATCTCGCGAGCCATCTGGTTCCCCGTACGGGCGAACTCTCGAAGCAGGAACAGAATCTCGCTCGGCCGCGGAAATTTCGGCGCGTCTCCGAAGCCGCCGCGTCGTCTGTCGAACGCCTGCTCGAACCCGCGAACACCCGCATCGAGCGCGTCGGGCCCCGCCATCTCCCCTGCGACCGACGTCGACGAGACCTTTTGCAGGCGCTCGGTGAGTGCCGCGGCCGACTGCAGAATCTTGGGCCGCTCCTCGCGCCACGCGCGGGCAATCTGTTGCAGGACCTCGGCGAACCCGGGCCGGCCCCACCGCGACGTCGGCGGATAGTAGGTGCCTCCGAAGAACGGCTGCAGGTCGGGAGTGAGCCAGACGCTCATCGGCCACCCGCCCGCCCCTGTCGTCGACTGCACGAACAACATGTAGACGCGATCGATGTCAGGGCGCTCCTCGCGATCGACCTTGATTGGCACGAAGTGCTGGTTGAGAAGCGCCGCGATCTCGTCGCTCTCGAACGACTCGTGCTCCATCACATGGCACCAGTGACAGGTCGAATAGCCGACCGACAGAAAGATCGGGCGGTCTTCCTCGCGTGCGCGCGCGAGTGGCCTCAGGACTCCACGGATACCAGTCCACCGGGTTGTTGGCGTGCTGCAGGAGATACGGGCTGGTTTCCAGCGCAAGACGGTTGGGCATCGCCCGAATTATAGGTGTGAGTCGGGTGGTGTAGAATCTGGCCCGGAGGCGGCATGACCGACGAGGCGCCTGAGCTCAGGGGAAAGCGGGTGGCGGTGCTCGTGGAAGACGAGTTCGAGGACCGCGAGCTCATCGAGCCCATCGATGCCCTCCGCGCGGCTGGCGTGGATGTCAGCGTGATCGGCCCGAGAGCCGGTGTGGCTTTCCGCGGCAAGCGAGGCGCCACCGTCATCTCGGACATGGCCGCCGGCGCTGCCCGCATGCAGGACTTCGACGCCCTCGTCATTCCCGGAGGGCACGCGCCCGACCGCATGCGCCTGCGCCACGCTATGGTGGATCTGGTGCGCGATGCGATGCAGAGCGGCAAGCCGGTCGCGGCAATCTGTCATGGACCGCAGGTGCTGATCTCGGCCAATGCGCTCAAGGGCCGCACGCTCACCTGCTGGCCGTCCATCGCCATCGACGTGAAGAACGCCGGCGGTTTGTACGTGGACAAGCCCGTGGTCGAAGACGGCAATCTCATCACCTCACGAAAACCCGACGACGTCCCGATGTTCAGCGAGGCGATCATTCGGGCGCTGGCAGGCACACCCACCCCGCTCTCGCACGAAGTGGCCTGACGAGGGACGTCACTCGTCGTCGGGAATGGGCCGGCGCGCGTCTGGCGACCCACACCCTCGTTTCCACAGTATTTCGAGGGCAGCCTTGCTCCGGGCGATGAGCTCGCGATTACGGTCGTAACCAGCCTCGTGCCAGGATTTGGCCGACGAATACACGGGTTCCCCGTACACCGGATAGGCTTCGGTCCTCAGGTGCGCGAGCATGTGATGACCGCTCCGCGTCGTCCTCTCGTGTCGAAGGGCGGTGAGGTCAATCGGCGCCACGACAATGCGCTCGCCAGGCCCCGGCGACGCCTCCGCCAGGATGCGGCCGTCGAAGTCGATCACCTGGCTGCCGCCCGGCCACGAGTACGGAGGATAGTGGCGCAAGCTGGCGCCCTGGTTCGCCGCCACCACGAACGCCATGTTCTCGAGCGCACGGCAGCGGTTCACCAACGTCCACCAGTTCATCGGCTCCGTGGCGCCCCACGGGTCCATATAGGCCGAGACCCGCATCAACACCTCTGCCCCGTTCGCCGCGAGCTGCCTGATGGCCTCTGGAAACAACCAGTCGTAACAGATCGCGCAACCGAGGCGGCCGATGGGCGTGTCCGCGACTGGAAACAGCGGCTCGTCATAGCCGGGCAGGTCGTGCGGGCTCGTATGCACCTCGTACGGGATCCAGGGATTCACCTTTCGGTATCTGTAGAGCACGCCCGCGGGACCGATGAGACACGTCGTGTTGAACAGCACGCCAGGCCATCGCGGATCCGCCTCGATCATCGATGCCGTCTGTACGTAGACCTCGTGCTGACAAGCCTTCCTGGCGATGCGTTCCGTGTGCTCGTTGGGAACCGGGACGGCCAGCCTGGCCGTGAGCTCCGCCACGGTCGGGTAGATGGGCGCCGCATGAGCGAACTCCGGAAAGACGATGAGGCGCACCGGCAGGAACGGAGCGCTGCCGGCCACCGCATGATCGATCATCTCGATCATGCGGTCGGTATTGGCCCTCATCTCGGCTCGGTCGCGCGGATTGGAGAGATCCGTCTGGCACGCAGCGGCCGCGTAGCGAATCGGGGTCATCGTGAGGGACCTCTGTTTCCCTGCGCCGCCGTGATGTCGAGAGATGGAATGGCGCGAGACACCCGCCGCGTGTTGTAGTGCTCCAGGTACGCGCGGTGGGCTGCCGACGTCGGGTAGGACTCCCCCGCCGGATACGGATAGGCGCTCATCCCATGAAACGGCAACGGTCCAACGCGATCCGGATCCGACGAGTTGATATCCATCTCCTTGCTGAACCCGTCGGCGAAGAGCAGGAACGTCCGTGTCCGGCCGGGCGCGAGTGCCGGCGCCGCGGCGGCATCGAACGACACCGCCAGCTCGTCGCCCGTTCTCGACACCACGAACATGTCGTCCGTGGACCTCACGAGCGCCCTGACATCGCCTTCGCGCGTGTACAGTCCCGGCAGCACCTTCCACGGCGACGTGACCGCGACTCGTTGATAGTCGTAGGCGAAGGGCTCACGGCCGTCCGGTGACACTTCAGCCGAGTACCCGCGCCAGCGCAGGTCCGCAGTCGCGGCTTCCATTCGGGTTGCCGTCACCTCTTCCGTACCGACGCTGGACGCCACCCGTATTCGATCCCAGTGGATCCGCATGCTGGTCACCAGACGCAGCTCGCGCATCTGGCGCGATGCAGGTGGCAACGGCACGACCAGTGTTTGAGGGCGGCCGACCGGAAAACCGATCGGCTCGACAAGGGTGCGCCAACCGCCGTTCGGGTCCAGCCCTTCGAGCCGCGGCAGCATCAGGCGAAGGCCCGACTGCGAGGCCGCCACGTTATCGCTCGAGAACGCATAGTCGGTCCAGCCGGTCAGCAGCAGGACCTCCGGCGCGTCCGTGCGCGGTCCCGGATCGAAGGTGAGGCGGTGCTCCGCCGCATAGCCCCGAACGCTCAACCGTTCGAAGCCGTCGACCGTGATCCGATCCACGTGCTCCAGCCGATCCAGCACGCTTCGTCCATCATCGTCCCGCGCCATCCGAAGGGGTCTGACGTGGCTCAACCCATACAGTGTCGGAGGTTGGAACGGAGGCGGCGTCAGCCCTTCGTTGGGAAAGATTTCCATCGAGGCAGGGTGATCGACGGCCACGAGCTGCACGCGATCGAGAAACAATGCTTCCTCGAGCTCGTTCGTGATCCTGAGCTCGAAGCGGTTGCCCCTGGGACGCAGCCGATCGCCGGCAATCCGCACGTATTCGTCGGAATCCGGAACGTTTCGCACGCCTGGCGCTATCCACGCGCCCATCTCGCCGCCGCCCAGGAAATCGGTGATGAACTCGAACCGCTGGCCGTTCCACGTGAATAGATAGGGACAGGACGAAGGCTTGCGATCGAGCTCCGTGATTTGAACCTGTCGGTCTGCTGTGGTCGACGACGTGAGGTCGGGGAGGACCGTCTCCGCCTGAAGGATTCCTGCGGGCCACAACACGCGTACCACGTCCGCCCGGGAGCGACTGCCGAGTCCAAACACGATGTCGCCCGGGGCGACCTGCGGGGTGACAGCAGACGTTTCGACGCGCTGGCGAAGGCTGCCCGCCCGCATCTCCACCTTGGCGCCCGCCGCGCTGCGGTTACTCACGCGCGCGTTCAGGTGAACGACGATCGAATGGCGTCTTTCCGCCCCCTCGTTGCGCCACATGCGCACGCTCGTGGCGCCACGGACGACCACGTCCTCGTCCCCATCGGCGTCAAGATCCCCGGTTGCCAGCGCGCGCCATCGGGATCCGGTCATCGGCGCGATCTCGCCCAGCGCCGACGGCGTCACATCCGCCCAACTCGTGCCAAGATTGCGCAACAACGTGGCACGCTCGGCGTCGAGCGCGAGCAGATCGAGCAGACCGTCGTTGTCGTAGTCCACGAACTGTGCGGCCATTGCGCGCGCCGTCGACGGGCCCAGACTGCTCGTCACAAAGCGGGCCGCGCCTTCGCTCGAGATCAGAGCCCCTGCCATACTCGAGCGCCCGAAGAAGAAGTCGACGAACCCGTCCTTGTTGACATCACCCGCCGCAACGGTCGTGTAGTCGCCGCTCGATGGCAAACCAAGCGTGGACGCCACGTCCTTGAACGAGCCGTCTCGCAGATTCTGAAACAGAGCGGGGGGGCCGTTCGATGGCACGACCAGCAAGTCGATATCGCGTCGGTTGTCGAAGTCGGTAGGAACGATACCGAGGGCGCGGCCGGCAGCCGTCAGACCGGCCTCTGCCGTCGCGTCGGAGAATGTTCGGTTACCGTTGTTACGGAGCAATTGCGCGCTTGGATGGTCCAGACCCACGACGAACACGTCGAGGTCGCCATCGTGATCGACGTCCACGAGCGCCGCCGTTCGCGCCAGATGTCGATAGACCGGGACGGAGGCAGCGTCCGTGATATCGACAAATCGACCGGAGCCGTCCTGGCTGAGCACGCGATGGCCCCGGGATGTCAACACGAACAGATCCAGTCGGGTGTCGTTGTCGAGGTCGCCGGCCACAGCGGCAGTCACCGACCACGACTGTCTGCTGGCGAGACCCATGCGAGAGGTGACGTCGCGGAAACGCCCGCGTCCGTCGTTCTCGAACACCTGCAGGCCACGCGGCTCGACGGTCAGCAGGTCGAGATCGCCATCACGATCCACGTCCACCAGCGACACGCCACCGCTCAGCGAGGCCGGCGGCGTTTCACCGCTGTCGGGATTTCCACCGGTTGCACCCGCAGGCCGGATTGCGCTCGCATCCGGCAAAGGCTCCCAGGCCGTCACACCAGGCAGCCACTGAGCTGTCACATCGACGAACTTCACCTCAGGCGTCGCTGTATCGACGAGATCGGCCTCGGCTCCGGTGGAGGCCAGCGCCTCACCGTATCGCCCCTGCTCCAGATACACCTGAGAAAAGGTGGTGGCATAAGCACTGTCGCGCAGCTGTTGAAACCGCTGCATGACGCGTTGACCTTCGTCGCGCGCCCCCGATCGGGTCAGGGCGACCGCCAGGTTGTACGCTGCCGTGGCATTGTGCGGCTCCACGTCCAGGGCCCGTCGAAAATTCCTGATGGCCTCGTCGAAGCGCCGCTCCTGCATCCGCAATTGCCCCAGATACACGAGGCTGCCAACGTCGTCTCCGTCGATCTCCAGCACACGCGCGAATGCCGACGCCGCCTCGTCGAGCCGGCTCTGTTGTCGCGCAATGAGTCCAGAGACATAGCGCGGTCGAGGCGACTCGGGCAGCGCCTCGATTGCCAGCACGATCTCGCGAACAGCGCTGTCGATTTGATTGTCGTAGAACAGCGCGATGGCGAGGTTCAGACGAGCCGTGCCGAGCGAGGGAAGGATCTCGAGCGCACGGCGAAAGCTTGCTGCCGCGTCCGCATAGCGATACTGCTCGAGGTGTGCAACGCCGAGATTGTTGGCCTGATACGCCAGTTCGCGATCGACAACCGCGGGACCCTGGCCTCGGGCCCAGGGACTCGAGAACAGGGCGACTCCAACCATTAGAGCCGCGCCGACTGCAACGTTCGGGAGAAGACGCCTCACCGTCGATTCGACCCGCTGCAATGGTCCGATTGCTCAGCGCGGCTTCGCGGTCGAGCCGTCGACCGCCGGAGCGCCCAGCTCGAGCCTGGTGACGATGCCTTTGCCTTCCTCGACCACAATCGATTCGTCCGGCCGAGCCCCGCTCACGGTCTCTGTGCGACCATTGGGCCACCAGATTTCGAAGCGCGCGATTTGGCTGCGCGAGCCGAGCCCGAGCGTGACGGGAAGCTCACTCTGCGAGCAGTAGCTGGATCCGCTTCGAACCATCGCCCAGCGTCTGGAGCCATCATCCATGGTCACTTTCAGCTGGGCGCCTATGGCGTCGCGATTCGACGACGTGCCGCGCAGGCGCACGCGAAGACGGTGATTCGACCGGCTCAGCCGGTTCTCGAAGAGATGCGCGGGACCGTTGTTCGTGCTGACGAGAAGGTCGAGATCCCCGTCATGGTCATAGTCGCCATAGGCCGCCCCGCGAGCCACCATCGGCTTCTGCAAGATCCGGCCCGAGCTGGCCGATCATGGCCTCCATGCGCCTCTTTCCCACGTTCCGGAACAGGTGCGGTGGCTGCGCGTAGGTCACCTTCGGCTGCACTCGATTGATGTCGTCGGCCACGTGGCCGTTGGCGGCGAAGATGTCGAGCAGGCCATCGAGATCGTAGTCGAAAAAGAAGCACGCGAACGTCAGGGTGAGCAGCGAGCTCCGGCCGATGGTTGAGGCGGGCGCCTCGTCGACATACAGGCCGTTCCCTTCGTTTGTGTAGAGAGCCATCATCTCGTTCGAAAAATTGCCGATGACGATGCTCTGGCGACCCGACCCGTCGTAGTCGGCCGCGTCAATCCCCATGCCCGCGCGGGCGACGCCCGCTTCGTTGAACGCCACTCCCGAAGTCGTGCCCACGTCCACGAATGTGCCGTCCCGGCGGTTCTCCCACAGCCGGTTGGGCTGAGTGTCGTTGGCGACGACGACGTCGATCCAGCCGTCGTTGTTGTGGTCGATGAGCGCCACGCCCAGCGCCTTCGATTTCGGATCCCACAGGCCGGCGCGCCGCGTCACGTCTTCGAACGTCCCGTCTCCCGTGTTGCGATAGAGCGTCGAGCTCTGACCCGTGTAGGATTCCGGCGTGCAATACGACTTGGTCTTGCCGTCGAGCGTGCAGAACAAATCCTTGTCGACGCTCCACTCCACGTAGTTGGCGACGAACAGGTCCAGCTGTCCGTCCCGATCGAAGTCGAGCCACGCCGCGCTTGTCGAGAATCCCGCGTCGCCCACGCCGCTTCTGGCGGTCACGTCCTCGAATGTGCCGTTGCCTCGATTACGAAACAGTACGTTCGGACCCAGCGCGGTGAGATAGATGTCGGTGTCGCCATCGTTGTCGAAATCAGCCGCCGCCACGCCGAAGCCATAGATCTCGATCCCGAGTCCGGCTTCCCGCGTGACGTCGGTGAACGTGCCGTTGCGGTTGTTACGATAGAGCGCGGGATGCGATCGCGATCCGGGACGCCCCGGCCAGTTCCGGCCGTTGACGAGCAGCACGTCCTGCCAGCCGTCGCCGTCGGCGTCGAGGAACGCGCAGCCGGATCCCATGGTCTCAGGCAGGTATTTCGCGCCGAACGCCCCGCTGTTGTGGCGGAACCGGATGCCAGCCGGTGCCGTGACCTCGACAAATGCGGGCGAGATCGTCTCCTGTGCGAGGCTGGACCAGGAACCAGAAGTCCAGACCGGCGCCAGGAGCAGGCCGATGACGAGCGACGCACGCGTACGACACGACATCGGCGACAGATGGAGCTCCTTCTCCTATGAAGCGCTACGGCTGTGACGCCGCCCCGGAATCGATCGAGTCCGGGACAGTGTAAGCAGGTGCTGGCGACGCCCCGCGCCCGCTCGCCGATCGATGCTCGTGAATCTGCTGGCGCTCATTGTTGTCGTCAGGATGCAGCTGACGGTACGGACCGGTGATGGCCTGTGCCGATTCGTCCGCCTTGAACCGCTCGTACAGCACACGTTCGGCGGCCGCCAGCGTCGTTTCGCCAAGGCCCTGATACGCCAGCATCAGGTTGTAATGGGCCTGCAGATCCTCGGCGTCGACTTCGAGCACCCTCTTGAACTCGGCGACCGCCTCGCGAAACTGGCGCTTCAAGAAGAGCGTCCGGCCAAGCTGATTACGGACAACTCGATCTCGCGGGTACTGCACCGCCGCTGCCCCGAAATGCTCGAGCGCGTCATCGTATCGACCGAGGCTCTTGAGGGCGAGACCGAGAAAAAAATGGGCGCTGGCCAGCCGCGGGTTCACGGCGAGGGCTTTGCGAAGAATCTCCTCGGCAGCGGTCATGTTGCCTTCCTGGACGCGTGCGCGACCCACGTTGACCCAACCGTCGGCGTAGGTCGGATCCATTTCTGTCACCTTCAGGAAGGCTGCCTCGGCCGCCTTGATGTCGCCTTGCAAGAGCAGACCGATTCCGTAGTCGTTCCAGCGCTCACGCACGGATCGATCGAGGTATGGACGGTCGGGCGGCAGCGGTGCGCCCTGCGGCACGACGTGCAGCGTCGTTTCGGCGTCGGCCATCACAGTGATGGGAATGTCGGGAATGGCTTTGATGCCGCCGGATACCGTCGAGGTATCGCCGCGAAACACCCACCGGCCGTCGTCGTGTCCGTGAGCGAGTGCAAAAGTCGGCTGGTCTGGATCGCGAATGCCCGCGTACGCCCACTGCGTATTCCACCAGGCGAACTTTCGATAATTCACCTTGGCGCGGATGACGATGCGATCGCCGGCGTCGGCGGGAATCTGCAGCCTGTAGTGAATCGTGTCGGCGGCTCCGGGCGGAATCAGCCGTACATAGGCGACCGAGCGCGCCGCCCAGGCATTGCGCTTGTTGATGGGATTTCCATGCTCGTCCAGCAAGAGGCTACGGTAGAAGTGGGCGCCAGGCTCCACCGGACCTCGTCCCTCGTCTTCGACGCTGCCGCTGTGGAAAATGACCCGTCCCCGGTCGTCCAACGCCTCGAGCTCGACCCACACGTCGAAGGCATCGACGGTCCCGCCGGGAAAGAAATGCCCGACCTTTCTCGTGCGCACGACGACCTCGAGCCGGACTGACTCGCCCCGCCGCACTGCCGCATGCCACGCGATCCAGCGGAGCCAGCACGTCGGAGGGTGGGGTGAGAATGGCTTGCGCAGCTCCGAAATTGAGCGACTCCTCGCCCACGGCGAACGTGCTGGCCGCCACAGGCTCTCCGGTGGCCGACCGTTGACCGCCGTGCACCTCCGAAGCCTCCCCACGCACGAGTCCGAAGATATCGACCGAGATCTGCCCATCGCGGAGGAAATCCTGCACGGCCTTCAGCTGCACCGCATCACGATTGACGAACGGCAACGCCGTGTTTGCCGCCGGAAAACGGTGTGAGCGCACCCGGCCGGCGCGAGCGGCAGGGTCGTCGGACGGCACGAGCGGCATGTGGCAGTCGGCGCACTTCTGCGGCGTCTCCGGATAGTAAAACGACCGCGCACCTTGCCCCGACACGCCGGAGGCCTGCCAGTTGTCGTAGTCGTTGAATCCCCGGAACCAGCGGTACCCGTTCACGGGCACGTCGAGATGCACCTTGTGACAGCTCGAACAGAACTCGGCCGTCTGCTCGCGATGGAACGGCTTGAGGAACGTTTCTCGATGCGGTTGCGGGTCGATCGCGAGCAGCTTGTCGTGGAGATAGCGAAGCGCCGGCTGTTCGCTCGTGGCCAGGTCGTGCAGCGGCGGATACTCGATGACGAAATCGCCCTGGCCCATCGTGCTCTTGACGGCCGTGACGGCGTGACACGAGGTGCATCCCAGCCCGGCTTGCGCTTCAGGCGTCTCGATCTGTTCGCGGATGGGCCGATCGAAGCGACCGTTGAAGAACACCGCGTGATCGTGGCAGCCCGCGCACCATTTGGACGGTTTGGTCCCGACCACGTCCTGCATGTACTCGATGGACTTGCGATACCACTGATTGTTGAACGACGAGAAACGGTGTGCCGACGACTGCCACTGCTGATAGATGTCGGAGTGACAGCGCCCGCACCCCTCGCTGGTCAAGAAGAAATTGGCCGGGATGATCGTCCCGACGTCGGTTTCGGCAGCCGAGGGGAAGAACGGGCTGGCAGGACCGCCGCCCTCGTGTTCCATACTCGCCGGCACGACTGCCGGGTTCTCGATACGGTACGCCGAAGCCCGTGTCGTGTCGTACCGGAGTCGCGCGCCGGCAGCGGCGACCAGGACCCCGCCGATGAGCGCGAGCGACACGAAGGCCCATCGGCGAGCCCGCGGCTGACTGAGACGGGCGGCGACGCCGGTCAGGTATCCGATGAGCAGCGCCGCGCCTGCAGACGACAGCCCGATGTGCGCGTGCAGCAGCCACCGGTAGGGACGAGTCGCGCCCCAATGAAGAATCGTGAGGCCGAAGATCAGGCCGAGAAACAGCAGGCCTGCCGACGCCAGCAGCCATGGGTTTCTCGGTCGCCCGCCGACCAGCCACCGCGCGAAGCCTGCGGCCAGCACGAGGCCAAGCACCACGTGCACGCCAATGGCCACGAAATAGAAGAGCGTGGGCGTCGCGTACGCGGTCAGGTACGCGGTGTTAATCAACAGTGCCGCGAAGCCGGCGAGAATCCAGGGGGCTCCGCTTCCTCCGGCGCGTTGTTCAATCACTTCGGCGGGATCCAGCCCTACTTGTACGGCGTCGAGTCGCCCAGGTCAAGCACGGCGCGCGCCGTGCGCGTCTTGACAGCAGCGCCGCGGCAACGTTAGCTTCGCGATCGCACATGCCAATCCGTTTTCTGCTGCTGTCGCTCGTCGGAACGCTCGCGCTCGCCCCCGTAGTCGCCGGGAGCCAATCCGCCAAGGCCAAGCCATCGGCGAACACGAAGGCACCGTCGGCCGCGACGCTGGCCAACTACAAGACACATTGCCAGCCGTGCCATCTCGATGGCAACGCCCCGCAGGCGCTCATGAACTTCGCTGACGGCGACTGGCGGTACGGCAGCACGCTCAAGGAGGTGACGAAGAACATCGCCGACGGTGTGCGCGGCACACCGATGGAGGGCTTCAAGGACAGGCTAACGGGAACTGCCATCGACGACCTCGCGCGCTACGTGCGCTCGTTCGACCCGAAGCTGAAGTAGGCACGCCCCTCTCATGCGCATCATCAACGTCGCCCTGATCGGCTACGGCTTCATGGGTCGCGCTCACAGCAACGCCTATCGACAAGTCGTCCCGTTTTTCGCACCACGCGTGACCCCGCGCCTGAAGGTGCTTTGCGGTCGCACGCGCAACAACGTTGAACTGGCCGCCGCCAGGCTCGGCTTTGAGGAGGTGGCCACCGACTGGCGAACTGTCGTCTCCAGAAAGGACGTCGATCTCATCGACATCTGCACGCCGGGGGACAGCCACGCGGAAATCGCGGTGGCGGCGGCGCAGGCTGGCAAGGTGGTGTTCTGCGAAAAGCCGCTCGGCAACTCGGTAAAGGAAGCCGAATCGATGCTCGCCGCTGTCAGGAAGGCGCGCGTCGTCCACATGGTGTGCCACAACTACCGGCGTGCTCCGGCCGTCATGCTGGCGAAGACGCTCATTGCCGAAGGCCGTCTCGGGACCATCAGGCATTTTCGGGGTACATACCTGCAGGATTGGCTCGTCGATCCGTCGTTCCCTCTACTCTGGCGGCTCGAGAAGTCGAAGGCCGCGAGCGGCGCGCTGGGCGATATCGGATCGCACGTCGTCGATCTGGCGCGCTTCCTGGTGGGCGACGTCACCGAGGTCGCTGGCATGAAAGCCACGTTCGTGAAGGAGCGCCCGCTACCCGGCCAGCCGCGTAAGAAGGGGAAGGTCACCGTGGACGACGCCGCCGCCGCTCTGGTGCGCTTCGACAACGGGGCCATTGGAACGATTGAGGCGACGAGACTGGCGCCCGGGCGCCAGAACTACAACCATTTTGAAGTCAACGGCGCCGCGGGAAGCCTGGCGTTCAACCTCGAGCGCATGAACGAGCTCGAGGTGCAACTCGAGACGGACGAGCCCGCGTTGAAGGGGTTTCGCACCATTCTGGCGACCGATCGCTTGCATCCGTATATGAAAGCCTGGTGGCCCCGAGGTCACCTCATCGGCTACGAGCACACCTTCACACACACCGTGTTCGATTTGCTCGAGGCCGTCGCGGACGAGACGTTGCCGACGCCGAATTTCGAGGACGGCCTGGCCATCCAGCGCGTGCTGAGCGGCATCGAGCGGGCCGCGGATTCCCGGAAATGGGTGCTCGTCTGACCAGCGGTCAGGCAACGGGCCACAGCCAGGCCGCACCGCGGACGCCGCTCGAGTCGCCGTGCTTCGCTTTCACCAGTGGCGTATCGACCCGATCGGAAAACACGTAATCCGTCCACCGACGCGGGACTGCACTGTAGAGTCGATCCAGATTCGACATTCCGCCGCCGAGTACGATGACGGCGGGGTCCAGGATGTTGATCACATGCGCGAGCGCCCGCGCCATGCGCGACTCGTACCGATCGAGTGTGGACGATGCGAGCGGATCGCCCTCGCTCGCCCGACGGACGATCTCGGGGGCCGTCGCCTCGCGCCCTGATGCCGCCCGATACGCCATCGCCAGACCCGGTCCCGAGAGGAACGTCTCGATACAGCCTGTCCGGCCGCAATAACACCGCGGTCCCGGCCATTCGTCCGCGTCCGGCCACGGCAGCGGATTGTGTCCCCACTCGCCCGCAATGGCATTCGGCCCGGCCCACGCCGACCCATCCACGACGATGCCGCCGCCCGTGCCGGTGCCGACGATCACGCCAAACACGACGCGCGCCCCTGCCGCGGCGCCGTCGATCGCTTCCGACAGCGCGAAACAGTTCGCGTCATTCGCCAGGCGCACCGGACGCTCCAATCTGGCCTCGAGATCGTCGGCGAGCGGACGACCGTTGAGCCAGACCGAGTTGGCGTTCTTGATCCGTCCGGTCGCGGGCGAAATCGCTCCCGGCACGCCGATGCCGACGCTGCCCCGGCGACCCACCCGCCGCTCGAGACCATCGACCAGATTCCCGAGCGCGGCAATCGTCTGCTCGTAGCTGTCGCGCGGCGCGGGTATCCGCTCGCGCGCGAGCACGAGGTGACGGCCATCGAGCGCGATCGCCTCGATCTTCGTGCCGCCGAGATCGACACCGATGCGCACTACGGCCGCCCGACTTCGCCTTCCCGCCGAAGCGCCGCGAACGATACGGTGAACTCGGCACCGTACAGCAGGATGCACGCCAGCAGGTGGACCCAGATCAGGAAGATGACGGTCGCGGTAATCGATCCGTGGATCATGGTCAAGCCCGTCAGGTCGCGCATCGACCAGGAAAACGCCGTCGTTGACCCGCGGAGCAGCAGCCCGGTAATGATCGCGCCGACCCAGACGTCCGAAAACCTGACACGGGTATTCGGCACGAAATAGTAGATAAGGGCGGTGACCACGATCAGCAGCACCGAGGGGACTTGTCTCACGGCGAACGCCTCCAGCATGCGCAGAGCCGGAAATCGCGCGAGCACACCGGAAAACCAGGACGCCTCGACGATCTCCCTGGCGCTCACCATCATGAGCGCGACGAGCACCAGCGCCCCTGCGGCGCTGAGCATGAGAAATGTGAACAGCTGGTGGCCCAGGTAGCTGCGCTGCCGCTCGACGCCCCACGCGTGGTTGACGCCGGTGCTGACCGCGCCGAACACCCCCCGCGCCGCCCAAGCGAGGGCGATGGCGCTGAAGACGCCGAGCGGCAATCCTTTTTCACGAAACGCGTCGAGCTGCTCTCTCACGAAGTCGAACTGCGCGGGGAAGTACCGGAGCACGAACTCGAGCACGGCGCGGCGATCGCCTTCATCCACCGCCGTGGCGCCGAGGATGGACAGCGCCAGCAGCAGAAACGGAAACAGCGAGAGCAGCGCGTAATACGCCACCGAAGCCGCGAACGTCAGATCGTCGTCGCGATAGAAGCCGACAAGGCCTCGCCAGGCTGCCACCGCCGTCATGCGTGCCAGTCGCGCGGGCCCGCGCACGTCAGCGGCCTCGTTTGCCCGGATCTCGAATGTCGTGCTTGCGCATCTTGCTGTAGAGCGTGGGGCGATACAGACCGAGAATGGAGGCGGCCTCCTGTTTGTTCCAATTCGTGCGCTGGAGCGTCTGAAGAATCGCCATCTTCTCGATCTCGGCCAGCGTGCGGTTCGGCGGAATCGCGAACTCGGCCGATGGCTCGTAGTCGTGACGGATCGGATCGGGCAGGTCGGCCACGTTGATTTCGGAATCGGTGCTGACGAGCACGGCGCGTTCGATCACGTTCTCCAGTTCTCTCACGTTCCCGGGCCATCGATTCTTGATCAACAGGTGATACACCGCCGGCGCCAGTGTGCGCACGTTCTTCTGGTAGCGGTGACGGAACTTCTCCAGAAAGTGATCGCACAGGAGCGGAATGTCCTCGGGCCGCTCGCGCAGCGACGGCACTTTCAGCGCGATGGTATTGATGCGGAAGTACAGATCCTCGCGCACACGCCCTTCCCGGCGCGCCGCTTCGACGTCCACGTTGGTCGCGCAGATGAGCCGAAAGTCCACCCGCACGAGACGATCGCTGCCAATGGGCCGATACTCGCGCTCCTGGAGCACGCGCAGCAGCTTCGTCTGGAGATACGACGGCATCTCCCCGATCTCGTCGAGGAGCAGCGATCCGCCGTTCGCCTCGCTGAGCAACCCCTCGCGGTCGGCCGACGCGCCGGTGAAGGCGCCGCGCTTGTGGCCGAACAATTCCGATTCAATCAGGTCTTTCGGCAGCGCCGCGCAATTGATCTTGATGAAGGGCCCATCGCCGCGGCGGCTGGTCTGGTGAATGGCGTTGGCGATGAGCTCCTTGCCCGTGCCATGTTCGCCTTGAATCAGGATGTTCGCATCGCTTGCCGCAACGCTCTGGACCAGGTCGAACAGATCCTGCATCGGGCGGCTCTTCCCGATGATGTGATCGAAGTGCTCGCGGCCGTGCAGCTCTTCCCGGAGTGCGAGGTTCTCATCGCGGAGCCGGCACTTCTCGATGGCCCGCTCGACGAGCGTCACGAGCCCGTCGTCTTCTTCGACGCCATCGGCGACGACGGACGCGCCGGCCTTCAGGACCTCGCTGGCCGGCATCGCGTCATCACAGCCGCCGACCACGATCACTTCGGTTTCCGGATCATGCGCCTTGAGATGCCTGACGAGAGACAGATCCGCCAGCCCGCCCGAGGACGGGTCGATCACGACAATGTCCGGCGCCCAGGCGCGTGAGGATTCTTCCGCCGCCACGGCGTCGGGCACGCGACGGACATCCACACCTGACAGGCTCGAGCCGCGCTCGAGACAGAGAGCCGTCTCCAGTTGCTCCGAGACGACGAGCACTCGCTTTCGCCGCTTCGTTGTCATCTATCCGGCATCCCCGATTCAAGGTTGACGCCCTGACTGAGACGTCCGGCGCTCAACTCGACCTCCCAGTCCACAATCCCGTCAGGGCTCGATCCAATCTTCCGGTTCAAGGTGCATCGCCACCATACACAATTTACAACGCCGCGCAAAATCCCTACAGTCGAACCTCTGCAAGAAGGTCCATTGACCATCCACAGGGTCAAACCCTTCCTCATATAATGCCAACCGTGTCCGAGCGGCCCAAACCGGCGCCCGCGCAAGCGCCCGTTCCCCCCGAACCGCCTCCGGCCGTCGACAAAGTGCTGTGCGAGCGGTGCGGCGCGGAGATGTATCGCATGCACGCGGTCTGGCGTTGCCCGGCCTGCGGATTCAAGACCGACTGCTGCGGCTGGTAGATGGAGATCTTCGAGACCCGCGTTCGAACCGACACCCCGGAATACCGCGAAAACTTCGACTACCTTTCAGGGCTCGTCGCCGAGCTCCGTGAACGTCAGGCCCTGGTTCGTCAGGGGGGTGGCCCAAAATACCTGCAGCGCCATCGCGAGCAGGGCAAGCTGCCGGTCCGCGAGCGCATCGATCTGCTCCTCGACCCGGGATCGCCCTTTTTGGAACTCTCTCCGCTGACCGCCTGGGAGGTCTACGCGGACGCTGTCCCCGGCGCCGGTCTGGTTGCCGGAATAGGCCGCGTGTCGGGACGGGAAGTGATGATCGTGGCGAACGACGCCACGGTGAAGGGCGGCACCTACTTTCCACTGACCGTCAAGAAGCACGTACGCGCGCAACAGATCGCCCTCGACAACCGCCTCCCCTGCGTGTACCTGGTCGATTCCGGCGGGGCGTTTCTGCCGCTGCAGGCCGAGGTGTTTCCGGATCGCGATCACTTCGGGCGGATCTTCTTCAATCAAGCGCGGATGTCGGCCGAAGGCATCGCTCAAATCGCGGCCGTCATGGGGTCCTGTACGGCAGGTGGCGCCTACGTACCCGCGATGTCGGACGAAACCATCATCGTCAAGGGCACCGGAACGATCTTTCTGGCCGGGCCGCCGCTCGTGAAGGCTGCGACGGGCGAGGAAGTCACGGCCGAAGAGCTCGGCGGCGCCGAGGTCCATACGCGTTACTCTGGCGTGGCCGACTATCTCGCCGACGACGACCGGCACGCGCTGAAGATCGTGCGGACGATCGTGTCGACGGTGGGCGGAAGGAAGACGCTGCCGGTCGACCTCGCCACGCCCGAGGAGCCGGTGTACGACCCCACGGAGATCTACGGCATCGTCAGCCGCGACCTCCGGAGGTCGTATGACGTTCGCGAGGTGCTTGCCCGAATCGTCGATGGGTCGCGTCTGGAGGAGTTCAAAGAGCGATATGCCACAACGCTCGTCACGGCGTTCGCGCGGATCCACGGCATGCTGGTGGGTTTCGTCGCGAACAACGGCGTGCTCTTTTCCGAATCCGCGTTGAAGGCGACGCATTTCATGGAGATCTGCAACCTGCGGCAGATACCGTTGATCTTTTTTCAGAACATCAGTGGCTTCATGGTCGGACGCCAGTATGAGCGCGCGGGTATTGCCAAGGACGGCGCGAAGATGGTTCATGCCGTGGCCAATTCGGTGGTCCCCAAGTTCACGGTCGTGATCGGAGGCTCCTTCGGCGCCGGCAACTACGGCATGTGCGGGCGCGCGTACGAGCCCCGGTTTCTGTGGATGTGGCCCAACGCGCGCATCTCGGTGATGGGAGGCGAGCAGGCGGCTGGCGTGCTGACGACCGTCAAGCGGGAACAGCTCGCACGTAACGGTGGCACGTTGTCCGCAGACGAGGAGCACGCCATCCGGCAGCCGATTCTGGAGAAGTACGAGCGCGAGGGCTCCCCCTACTTCTCCACCGCTCGACTGTGGGACGACGGCATCATCGATCCGGCGTCGACGCGCGGGGCCCTTGCGCTCGGCCTGTCGGCCGCCTGCAACGCCCCGGTTCCTGCGCCAAAATTCGGCGTCTTCAGAATGTGACGATGCCCTACAAGCATCTCGTCGTCCGACGGGTGGGCTCTGTTGAACACGTGGAGCTCAATCGGCCCGAGGTCCGTAACGCCTTCAACGAAGAGGTCATTGCCGATCTCGCGCGGTGGGCCCGGACGCATTCATGCGGGCGATCGGCCCCGTGCAGCCGTGCTGTCAGGAAACGGCAAGGTCTTTTGCGCGGGCGCGGACGTCGCGTGGATGTCACGCCAGATCAAGTATTCGCATGACGAGAACCTGCGCGACGCGGCAGAGGCGGCACGCATGTTCCTCGCGCTCGACTCGTTGCCGATCCCGCTGATCGGACGCCTGCACGGGGCCGCTCTCGGCGGCGGCGCCGGTCTCGCCTCGGTCTGCGACATTGTCGTGGCCGACGAGCAGACCGTTTTTGGCTTCACCGAGGTCAAGTTGGGCATCCTTCCAGCCATCATCGCGCCCTATGCGATCGCCAAAATCGGGCAGGCCGCGGCGCGCGAGCTGTTTCTGACCGGTGCGACGTTCTCGGCCGACCGCGCTCGTGAAATCGGGCTGATCCAGGCCGCCGTGAAGGCGGACGCCGTCGCGTCGACGGTCGAGAGCTACCTCAGAGACATTCTGGCCGCCGGACCAGATGCGGTCACCGCCGCCAAGGCACTCATCCGCCGGATCGCGGGCCTCTCGCCCGCCGACGCACTGACCATCACCACCGAAGCCATCGCGGAACGCCGTGTGTCGGCCGAAGGCCAGGAGGGGTTGCGAGCCTTCCTCGAGAAACGGAAGCCGTCGTGGACGTCGGACGGCGGGGCGCGCGACTCGTGATGCGTCGTGTGCTCGTGGCCAATCGTGGCGAAATTGCGCTGCGCGTCATACGCGCGTGTCATGAAATGGGTCTCGAAGCCGCGGCGGTCTACTCCGAGGCGGATCGCGGCGCACCTCATGTGGCAGCGGCGGATCTGGCAACCTCAATCGGCGCGGCGCCTGCCGCCGAGAGCTACCTCGACATTCCTTCGATCCTGGGTGCCGCACGCAGCTTGAAGTGCGACGCCGTTCATCCCGGCTACGGGTTTCTCGCCGAGAACGCGGCGTTCGCGGATGCGTGCGACCAGGCCGGCCTGATGTTCATCGGTCCGCCGGCCGCTGTCATGGCGCAAATGGGTTCGAAGATCGAGGCGCGTCGGCTGATGGAAGGCGCCGGTATTGCCGTGGTGCCCGGCGCCACCCCGACCGATCAGAGCGACGATGGCGTGGCTGCGGCTGCGCGCCGCATCGGCTTGCCCCTGCTGGTGAAGGCGTCGGCAGGCGGCGGCGGCAAGGGCATGCGCACCGTCCGGGCGGAAGACGAGATCCTGGAAGCGATTCGGTCGGCCCGGCGCGAGGCGCTGGCCGCATTCGACGACGGCACGCTCTATGTCGAGCGTCTGATCGTGCGGCCGCGGCACGTCGAGGTTCAGATCTTCGGCGATGGCCGCGGGCACGTGGTTCATCTCTTCGAGCGTGAATGCTCGATGCAGCGCCGGCACCAGAAGGTCATCGAGGAAACCCCTGCGTCCGGGCTCGACGACGGCCTGCGCGGCCGAATGTGCGAAGCCGCGGTGCGGGCGGCGAAGGCTGTGGACTATCGCGGCGCGGGCACCGTGGAGTTCCTGCTGGAAGGCGACGGTCCGAATGCCGCGTTCTATTTCCTGGAGATGAACACGCGCCTGCAGGTCGAGCATCCCATTACGGAGATGACGCTCGGAGTCGATCTGGTGCAGGCGCAGATCATCGTGGCAGCCGAGGGCCGCTTACCGTGGCGCCAGGAGACCTTGAACAGGCGCGGTCACGCCATCGAATGCCGCATCTATGCAGAAGACCCGTTCGATCGGTTTCTCCCCCAGGCAGGGCGCATCCTGCTCTATCGCCCGCCGCTCGGCCCGGGGATTCGGTTCGACGCCGGTATTGCCGAGGGCACTGAGGTCCCGGTCCACTACGATCCGCTGCTCGGGAAGCTCATCGCTCATGCCGACTCGCGCGATCGCGCAATTGCCCGCGCCATCGAGGGTCTGCGAGCGCTCGTGATCCTTGGTATCAAGACCAACGCGCCATTTCTCCTGAGCGTCCTCGGCGACCCGCGCTTTGCCGACGGTCCGGTGGATACCGGACTCCTCGATCAGCTCGCCGCGGAGATGGCGTCGCCTCCGGCCCCGGCCCTGGCGGCGGTGGCGGCGGGAGCCTGGGCCCACCTCCAACAGGCCGAGGGAGCCGGCGGGAACGGCTGCCACGGCGGCACGGGACCCCTGGGTCTCCCTCAACAACTGGCGTTAGGGATGGCGCTCCCCGAATCGCTGGTCGCTGTCGTACTGGACTCCCCGAACGGAGTATTCCATCGCGGTCGATTCCGACGGCGGCGTCCGCGTAGGAACGGAAGGCCCTTTTTCGGTGGCCTCTCTCGGCCCGGGCACATTCCAGGTGACCCTGGGCGATCGGCACTGGCTCGTCTACGCGGTGCAGAGCGGAGGCGATGTATGGATCGGGTGCGAAGGCGGCGCTCACCGGCTCACGTTTTCCAACGCCAACCCGGCCACGCCGCGGGATTGATCGCACTGACGCCCGTCTGGCGTCGCCGATGCCTGCCACGGTCGTGCGCGTACATGTGTCACCGGGACAGACGGTCGCGGCAGGAGAATTGCTCGTGACGCTCGAGGCCATGAAGATGGAATTGCCGATCCGGGCGCCGGCTGTCGGGCGTGGTCCGCACGGTGTCGTGCCGCGAAGGCCAGCTGGTGCAACCGGACGTCGCATTGGTCGAGCTCGAATGAATCCTCTTCCCGGACGCGTCGAAATCGTCGAGGTCGGACCGCGCGACGGCCTGCAGAACGAACATGCCTCGGTCAGCACGGCCGACAAGATCCGCTTTGTCGATCTGCTGAGCGCCTCGGGTGTCGCTGTCATCGAGGTCACGGCGTTCGTCAGTCCCAGGTGGGTGCCCCAGATGGCCGACGCCGCGGCCGTGCTCGCCGGCATCCAACGGGCGCCCGGTGTCCGGTACACGGCGCTGGTGCCCAACCTGGTTGGATTCGAACGCGCAAAGGACGCCGGCGTACGCGAGATCGCCATTTTCGCCGCTGCGTCAGAAACCTTCAGCCGGCGCAACATCAATCAAGGCATTGCGGAGTCGCTCGAAGGCTACGGGAAGGTCTGTGCCGCGGCGCTGGCCGGCGGCATGCGGGTGCGGGCCTACCTGTCCACCGCCTTCGGCTGCCCCTACGAAGGCGAGGTGGCTCCCGCACGGGTCGGCGAGCTCGCGGGCCGTCTGATCGACCTCGGAGCCTTCGAAGTATCTGTGGGCGACACCATCGGGGTCGCGCACCCTGGACAAGTGTCCGCGGTCGTCGAAGCCCTCGCGCGTCACATCGATCTGGAGCACGTCGCCCTGCACTTTCACGACACGCGCGGCACCGCGCTGGTCAATGTGCTGGCAGCGCTCGATCTCGGCGTGGCCATCTTCGACGCTTCGGCGGGCGGCCTGGGAGGCTGTCCCTTCGCGCCGGGCGCGGCGGGCAATCTCGCGACAGAGGATCTCGTCTACATGCTCAATGGATTGGGAATCGAAACAGGCGTGCGCCTGGGGGGACTGCTGGAGGCGTCTCAGTTCATCGAGACGCGCATCGGGCATCCCTTGCCGTCGAAATACGTGCAGGCGGTAAAGGGAACCGCGAGTCTTCAGGCCTGAGGCTGGTCGGCTTCGGCCGCCTCGAGGGCCTTCACGACGGCCTCGAACGGCATCATGTCGATGGCGTCGTAATCGGCGGGACAGCCGAACTCGCGCTGCTGCGGCGCCGTTGGATTGCCGAGCGTCACGCAAAGACCGCAGCCGATGCACAAATCGGCACGCACGGCACAGACCATGCGTCCGTCGGTGTCCGGCACTTCGACGATACAGCCGGCGACGGGACACGCCGCCTGACAGATCGAGCACGCAAACGCCCCAAAGCACTTGTCCGGATCGATCACGGCGATTGTCTTGGGCGCCTTCTTCCGCGGCCCACCCATCATCTTGGTCCACATAGTCTGAAATTATAGCATCACCATCGTCAGACTCCCGCGACGTGACACGCGAGGTCTGGGCTCAGCGCATATGGTGGGAGCCAGGCAGCAAGATTCGACACCGGAAGCACGCTCTCATGGAGCGGGATACCGAGCCCCTCGCGCATGAACGCTCGCGCGTGCCGAGATTCGTTGCCATGCGGACGGATACTTCGCACGCAGGCGCTCCCTGAGCGAATCGTCGGCCAGAAGCACGCCGTCCTCGGCGTTGCTGCAGCAGAATGGGCCCATGCGACACCGGAATGATGTCCATCTGGAGAGCCATGCCGGAGCGCAACGCGACATCACTCCCCGGCTGGAACGGTGAGCTCACCCACTCGTCCAGATGGATCGAATGTCCAGGATTCACGAGCAGACCGAACAGGCGATCATCTCTAACGGCCTCGACGGCCGATACCACGTCGCCGGCCAACTTCCCCACTGCCACGTGCTGATACCACGTCGCGACGGTGGCAAAGTAGTTGCGGACGAACGCCGGGTAGAACGCCTCGAGCTCGCCAGTGAGATCCTCTGGTCCTGACGCGATCATGCCGGCCCGGCACGTCATCGCTCCCTGAATCCCGTAAGCCGCCGTAAAGGGTTCACCGCGCCTGGCGCGGCGGCTCGGAAGGGCTGGACAGCCCACGACGTGCCTTCTCGCCGACACTGACCATGGGATGACACGACTGCGGCAGGCCGGCTCCGTCGATAGCAGCGTTCGAGCTCCACTTCCGACACGCCTTCCCGGATGGCGGCGATGAGCGCCTTGATGCTCTCCGACGTCTGAATCGACGCAAACTCGAACCGTGCGAGCTGATCCACGCCGCTCACGATGCGAAGCCCCGAACGGGGATCCATCAGCAACCCGGTGGCGTTTCGAACCAGACCGGTGGCACCGGTCAAGCTCCGCAACAGATCGACGATGAAGGCGGGAATCTCTATGGCCTGGCCGGGATTGTCCACGAGCCCCGGCCCGAAAGCTTTCCAGCCGATGCATCCCACCCGCACGCCAGTTCCGATGCCGAAGTCGGAGAGAATCCGTCGCAAGGGCCGCGACTCGTCGCGCGCCTGCCCCATCAAACTGAACTCCTGGAAGAGCTCCACCTGACAGCCGAGCGCCGGGTCCGGGAGATATCCGAGGCACTCGTTGCCGACCAGCAGCCGGAGTGCGCCGCGGGCGTCGACGAGCAGCAGCGCTTCTTCGAAACGGGGATCAAAGCCGGTGAGGTAGCAGAGATTCGCCGCGTGCTCGCGATCGGCGTAGACGACGAGCACGTCGAGGCCCTCTTCGACGGCGCGTTCGGTCACTTGCTCGAGCCGTGCCCGATATTCCGAGATCGGCAACTCCGGAAGGACCGGCTCCGTGCCGAACTCCGGAAGCCTGACCGCGCTCAGCTCAACCCGCACGACTCGACCTCCGAATGGCGACACCGCGGCACGCCAGCGTCTCTCACGACCGGCCTGCCGCGCGCGCCCGGCTGACCAGCGCCCGCACCGTATCGGCTTCGGTGACCGTCACGGCAAACTCTGGCGGTCTGAGCTCGCCACCCATGTAGCAGCGCGGGTTGCGGAAGCTCATTCCACTGTCGACCTGACTGAGCGCCGCGACATGCACTTCCCGCACGCCCGTGCGGCTGATGATCGTCTCGATCGTCCGCTCGTGAATGCCGCCGCCGGGAAGGACAATGATGCGACCCGCCGCCTGCTGAACGAGGCCCGCAATGGTCTCCATCCCTTCATACGCCGTGACGTTTCCTGCCCAGAGGTCAGCACCCGATCGACGCCGACGGCGATGAGCTCTTCGAGCGCCAGTCGCGGGTCACTCGCCATGTCGAACGCTCTGTGAAACGTCACGGACAGCGGTCTTGCGCGCTCGGTGAGCTCGCGGGTCCGCTCGCCGGCAATCCGCCCATCGGCATCGAGAACGCCAAGGACGACACCGTCAGCCTTCAAACGCTTGGCCGTGTCGATGTCGCGCCGCATGACCTCCAGCTCGGAGGTGCTGTACAGGAAGTCGCCGCCCCGCGGGCGAATCATCACGTGGATTGGAATCTTCAGGCGCTCGCGGGCGAAGGCGATCGAGCCGGCGCTCGGCGTCAGGCCGCCTTCGATGAGCGCGGCACAGAGCTCCACACGGTCCGCGCCGCCCTGCTCGGCGGCGACAGCGCCGTCCACCGAGTCCACACAGCATTCAAACAGCATGCGCGCATTCCTTCCGGTGAGCGGGTCTCACGCGAAGTAGACCCATAGCCCCACAATCGCCACACCAACGATCAGCGTGAGGACGAGGTCCGTGCGGTTCACTCGCGCGGGCGCGCTCCAATCGACGGTCAGGTCTCGAATGTGTTCGACGGTAGGCGGCTTTCCCGCCCGGCTGACGACAACGAGAGTCACCACGCTCGCCAAAAAGACCCACACGCAGAAATTGAGGAAGCTGTACTCGACCAGGCCGTTCAACGCACCCAGATCGTATCCGAATCCGTTGTGCAGCACATCGAGCGTGAACCTGATGCCGCCGAGCACTCCGCCGCCGATCAACGTGACGATCGCCGCGCGCGCCGTCGTGCCGCGCCAGAGAATGCCCGCGAGAAAGGTGGCGGTAATCGGCGCCGCCAGGGCGGCCTGCACGCTCTGCAGGTACTGGTAGATCTCGCTGTTCAGGTACCTGATGAACGGAATCCAGAGGATGCTGACGACCACGAGGGCCGCCGTCGTCGTGCGGCCGACGAACACCAGCTGCCGCTCGGTGGCATCGGCGCGGCGCCTCTTGTACACGTCCATCGTAATGAGCGTCGAGCACGAGTTGAACACGGAGCTCAACGACGACATGAGCGCGGCAAGAACGGCCGCCACCATGACCCCGCGCAATCCTTCGGGCAGCAGGCGGACGACCAGCAACGGATAGGCATTGTCGCCGGTGACATCCGCCGGCCAGAGCGCTTTCGCGATCAGGCCGGGAAGCACCAGGATGAAGACGGGCAGAATCTTCAGGGCGGCGCAGAACAGCGTGCCGCGCCGCGCGTCCTCGATGCCCCGCGCACTGAGCGTCTTCTGCACGATGACCTGATCGGTGCACCAGTACCAGATTCCCAGGATGATCGTGCCAAAAATGGTCCCGGGCCATGGATACACCGGGTGGTCCGCCGGCTTGATCATGTGGAAGAAATCGGCAGGAAGAGCGGCCCTCAGTTCCGAAAAACCACCGATTTCCCCCAGCCCGATGATCGTGAGCACGAAGGCGCCGCCGATCAGAATGAAGGCCTGGACGAGGTCCGTGTAGATGACCGCCGCCAGTCCACCGGCAATCGTGTAGGCGCCGGTGGCCAGCACCAGCAGGACGGCGGAGGTCAGGTAGTCCCACCCGAACACTTCTCGAATGAAGATGCCGCCGGCGAACAGCGAGACCGAAATCTTCGTGAAGACATACGCGAAGACCGACACCCATGTCAGGTAGGTGCGGCACACGGGGCTGAAGCGACGCTCGAGAAATTCGGGCATCGTGAATACGCGGCTGCGCAGGTAGTGCGGCACGAACAGCCAGCCGAGGAGAAAGAGACAGAACGCGGCCGACCACTCATAGGCCCCGACCGCCAGGCCGGTGGATGCTCCGGACCCGGCAAGGCCGATGAAATGCTCGCTCGAGATGTTGGTGGCAAAGACCGATGCGCCGATGGCGAACCAGCCGACGTGCTGGCCTGCCAGAAAGTAGTCCCGGGCCGTGCGCTCCCGTCTCGAATGCCAGAATCCAACCGCGAAGGTCAGCGCGAAGTAGCCGGCGATGATGGCGGAATCCAGCATGCCAGCGGGCCTATCGGACGCCGAGCAGCAGGTCGATGGTCAACTGATCGAGCCGCTCGTAGGAAAGCGGGCGCCGGCCAATCTCTTCACGATCGAAGCCGTACGCCAGCAGAGCGCGTCCGGCCGCGTCGCTATACCGATCGATCGTGGGCACGCCCGGGCCGCTCGGCCGACATCTCGGTGAGCAGCGACTGAATCTCGCGGTCGGCGTTCCACCTGGCTGCCTTCTCCTTGAGAATCAGATAGGTCCGCATGCAACCCCGGGCGAACTCTCTGACGCCATCCGCGTTCTCGGTGCGGTAGGCATGGGCGTCGAAATGGCGTGGCCCGTCGTAGCCGACATCTTCCAGGAACTTGACCAGCCAGAACGCCGCCTTCGGGTTCGCCGACCCGAACCGGAAGTCCTGGTCGTAGCGGCCAGGCAGCTGGTCGTTCAAATCGATATGAAACAGCTTGCCGGCCTCCCAGGCCTGCGCAACCGCGTGCATGAAGTTCAGGCCAGCCATGTGCTCGTGCGCCACTTCTGGATTGACGCCAACCAGATCGGGGTGCGCCAGCGTGGCAATGAACCCCAGATAGGCGCCCGTCGTGGGCAGGTAGATGTCGGCCCGCGGCTCGTTCGGCTTGGCTTCGAGCGCGAACCGATAGCCGTACCCTTGTGACAGCGAATACTCGCACAGGAAATCGACAGCGTGGCGGAGCCGCTTGACCGCCTCGTCTGCGCGCCGGCATGCGTCGGTCTCGGTGCCTTCGCGGCCGCCCCAGAGCACGAAGATTCTTGCGCCCAGCTCCGCCCCCAGGTCCATCGCCCTCATCGTCTTCTGGACCGCGTAGGCCCGGACGCCGGGATCGTTCGACGTGAACGCGCCGTCGCGAAAGACCGGGTCGAAGAAGAGATTCGCCGTCACCATCGGGACGACCACTCCGTTGGTCTCGCACGCCCGGCGGAAGGTCGAGACGATCCGATCCCGTTCCGACCGGCGACGCGTCGATTGGCACGAGGTCGTTGTCGTGCAGGTTCACACCCCAGGCGCCCACCTCGGCGAGGAGCTCGACGATGGACAGCGGATCGAGCACGGCGCGAACGACATCACCAAATGGATCGCGTCCACGATTGCCGACCGTCCAGAGTCCGAACGAAAACTTGTGCTCGGGCCGGGGCGAATAGGCCTCTTCAGGCACGTCATCTCTCCTGGCTGGCGCAGGATGTCAGTCCTGCGCGGCGAATATATCTCTGAGCGCCGGATAGATCCTTCTGAACCGCGCGTACTGCGCAGCGAGCGTCGCCATACTGGCCGGATTGGGTTCCACACGGTCGGCGACACTGACGGCTTCATGGCACGCACTCTCCACCGACGGCCACATTCCGAAGCCAACACCGGCCAGGAGGGCCGCACCGTATGAGGCGCCTTCTTCGGCACGCAAGACTTCGACACGGCGGCCGTAGACGTCGGCCTGGATCTGACGCCACAGCCTCGACCGGGCGCCGCCGCCGCCGAGCCTCACGCTCAGAATCGGCACCTTCATCTCGTCGAAGATGCTGAGGGTGTCACGCAAGCTGAAGGCCACGCCCTCGAGGATGGCACGCACGACATCGGCTCGCGAGTGTGACGCCGAGAGACCGACCAGCGCGGCACGAGCGTGCGCATCGAGGTGCGGTGTGCGCTCGCCCATCAGGTACGGCGCCCAAATCGCACCGTTGGCGCCCACCGGCAATCGGGCTGCCTCATCGCACAGCCGCTCGTACGGGTCTCTCCCATCGGCCGGACCCGTGCCGAAGCTGTCGCGAAACCAGCGAAGCGATAGTCCGGCAGCCTGCGTCACTCCCATGACGTGCCATCGACCCGGTACCGCGTGACAGAAGGTGTGAACACGGCCCAGGGGATCCAGCGCCGGGTTGTCGGTCGTGGCAAACACGACCCCCGAGGTGCCAATCGTGGCGCTCACCGCTCCTGGCGCGACGACGCCCATCCCCACGGCGCCGGCTGCCTGGTCGCCTCCTCCAGCAACGACTGGGATCCCAGGCGGAAGCCCGGTGTCCTTCGCGGCCGCGGCAGAAACGACGCCCGTCACGTCAATCCCTTCGTACGCGCGCGGCAACCATCGCGCGTCTACCCCGGAGCGTTGAATCATTTCCGAAGACCACGCGCGCTCGGCCACATCGAAAAGCAACGTGCCCGACGCGTCCGCAACATCGGTGGCGCGCTCCCCGGTCAGCTTCAGCCTGACGTAGTCCTTCGGCAGGAGGACCGACCGGATATCCGACCACGTCTGCCGCTCGTGTTCGCGAATCCACAACAGCTTGGGAAGCGTGAAGCCGGTCACGGCCGGATTGCAGGTGAGCTCGATGAGCCGTCGTGCCCCGACGGTCTCCGTCAAGGCGCGGCACTGCGCCTCGGTCCGTTGATCGCACCAGAGGATCGCCGGACGAATCACCTCATCGCGCTGGTCCAGGAGGACGGCTCCATGCATCTGACCCGTCAGCCCGACAGCGCAAACGCGATCCGCGGCGCCGCTGGCCTCGAGCGCTCGTCGTGTCGCCGTCACGGCAGCACGCCACCAGTCGCGCGGGTCCTGCTCGGCCCATCCGATCTGGGGTGAAGCAAACGGCACGTGTTCCACCGATGCCGCGGCAACGACTACGCCGCGCTCGTCGACGAGCACGGCGCGACTGCCGCCGGTGCCGATATCGATGCCCAGGAGCACGCCTCGTCCCATCCTCTTGCTGAGGTCCCGTGCATCATACTCAGCCGGCGATTGACCTGCGCCGTCCCCCGGAGCATCCAGACGCGGCGCGGTGAGCGTCAAGCTGCGGCATGTCTGTCACCTGGCCTGCGCTTCTTCTGTGGCCAGGAGTGGCCAGATCCTCGTCCGACCACTCGAGTATCGCGCCGGAGGCTTCAGCCAACACGCTGGCTATCAGTCACTTAGCTGCAGTCGCTCAACATCCGAAACTGTGGTGCATAACTTGCTCGGTGTCTCCCATCCGGCTGAGGAATCCTGCTGCGTCGTTGAGGTGCGTGTCATGGATCTCACGCTTCGAGCACTCAATCGATTCGGACTGGGCGCACGCAGGGACGACCGCCGGAGGATCTCGGACCCCAGGGGTTGGCTGAAGACGCAGCTCGACGGCAGCGACACTGCCACAGGAACTCGGGACTCAGCGCCCAGCTTCGTGGGAGCCTCCCCCGCAGCCATTGGGGATGCTCTTCGGGCGCTTCGGATGCCGGGCCCGCGAGACGAGCCGGAGCGACGGGAGGCGCGACGTCGTCTCGTCGAGCTGGCGGCCGGCGAAGCCCGCGCCGCGCTCGAAGCGCGCGTCTCGAGCGATCGTCCGTTCGTCGAACGTCTCGTTGCCTTCTGGTCGAACCATTTGTGCGTCTCCGCAGGCTCGAAAATCCTGGTCGCGCCGCTTGCAGGCGCGTACGAGCGCGACGTCATTCGTTCACACGTCCTGGGACGATTCGAAGACATGGTGCTCGCATCGGCGAAGCATCCGGCGATGCTCGTCTATCTGGACAATTTCCAATCGATCGGACCCTCGTCGCCAGCGGCGCGCAGAGGTCAGCGGCACGGAGCACAGCGCGGCCTGAATGAAAATTACGCACGCGAGCTCCTCGAGCTGCACACCCTTGGCGTCAATGGCGGCTATACCCAGTCGGACGTCCAGGAGCTCGCGCGCATCCTCACGGGGTGGACGATCGAGGGGCTGGGAGCGCGGACCGCGATGCCCGGGCGCGGCACGGTTCGTCGTGAACGACCCGAGCCAGGCAGCCCTATCGGCTTCGCGTTCCAGGCCGTCCTGCACGAGCCGGGGACGAAAACCGTCCTGAACGAACGGTACAAGGAAGATGGTGTCGCCGAGGGTGAGCGCGCGATTCGCGCCTTGTGTCGCCATCCATCGACGGCTCGGTTCCTCGCCACCAAACTCGCGGCGCATTTCGTCAGCGACGCTCCTCCGGCAGGGGCGGTCGATCGCATTGCGCGCGCATTTCTTACAAGCGACGGCAATCTGAAGGTCGTGGCACGGGCCCTGGTCGACGAGCCCGAGGCGTGGTCGGAGACGTCGCGAAAATTCCGCACACCCCAGGACTGGTTCGTTGCCGTGCTTCGTGCGTTTGGTGCCACTGAAGTCAGTCGGAATGCGCCGTTCGTGCTGCGACAGCTCCGCCAACCGCTCTGGTCACCGCCCTCGCCGAAGGGATTCGGCGATGGGATGCAGGACTGGGCCGACCCGGACGCTCTCTTGAACCGCGGAGAGCTGGCTCGCACAGTCTCGCGACTTCCATCGGTGGCCGCGCTCGATCCCAGCTCGTTGCTGGACGTGGTCGACGTGCCGGCGAACAACTCCGCGCACACCGTCATCCGAGACGTCTCGATCCCTCGCACCGAGCGGATTGCTCTCGCCATCGCCGGTCCGGTGTTTCAGTGGAGGTGACGATGAATCGCCGCGAATTCGTGCGCCACATGTGCTACGGCGGGATTGCCACGTGCGCCCTCCCGAGCGTCAGCTTCGCGCAGGTCAAACAGACTGGCAGGCTCGTCTTCGTGCTGCTGCGCGGCGGGTTCGATGGCGTCGCCGCCGTCGTGCCGTACGGCGACCCGGACTATCGCACCGTTCGCGGCGCGTTTGCGTTCGACCAATCGGAGCTGACCCCATTCGATGACACCTTCGGCCTGGCGCCTGGCCTGGCGCCGCTCCGCGCGCTGTGGGACAGCAACGAGCTCGCCGTGTTGCATGCAATGGCAATCCCGCACCGGACCCGCAGCCACTTCGATGGACAGGCCATCCTGGAGACAGGACTCGATCGCCCTGCGGGATCGTCGGACGGATGGCTGAACCGCCTGCTGCAAGTGATGTCCGGCCGGCGTTCCGGAATCGCCATCGCGGCCGGCATGCCGCTCTCGTTGACCGGTTCCTATGAAGTCGAGAGTTGGTCACCCACACGGCTGGGCGTCGTCGACGATGGATTCCTCGAGAGACTGGTAGTGCTCTATCGCACAGATGCCGCTTTGCACGGCCGCTTCGAGGCCGCGTTGCAGCAGTCCGAACTGGTGGGCGAAGAGCCGATGGCCCGAGGGAATGCGCGGCGCGGGGGCACGACTCCACTCATGCAGGCTGCAGCCCGAATCCTTCGGCAGGAGGAGGGTCCGAACATCGCCGCCATGGAATTCAGCGGATGGGACACGCACGCGAACCAGGGAACGGCCGGCGGCGCGCTGGACCGTCTGCTCGGGGAGCTCGCGCAAGGGTTGCTCGCCTTCCGTACGGAGATGGGCCCAGCCTGGCAAACCACAACGGTGGTCGTCATGACGGAGTTTGGACGCACGGTTCGTCCGAATGGCACGAGAGGAACCGACCACGGGACCGCCGGTGCCGGATTCGTCCTGGGGCCACGCCTCTCGCGATCACAGGTGGTGTCGGACTGGCCTGGTCTCGGGCAGAGCGCGCTCTATGAAGCGCGAGATCTGAAGCCGACGCTCGACACACGTTCCATTTTGAAAGCCGCGCTGGCGGGCACGTTCGATCTGACGAACGCACAGCTCGAGCGGGTCTTCCCGAACTCGACAGCTGTCCGCGCTTCGGCCGGATTGATGATCTAACGCGACGGCCCCGCCCGAACACTCGTGCTCCTCTGGCGCGCAGGGCCACGGAGCCGCGGCCAGACGCGACGTGCTACGGCTCAATCCAGTCGCCGAGCGATTCGAAGCGCCCGTTTCGGAGCTCGCACATGAACCCGGCTCGCTGGGCGTGGTGGTTGCCCGTTGAGAAGCTGACCGGCGGCATGATGCCGCCACTATCCCAACCGCGAACAGACTCCATCGCGTCGATGAAGCCTTCTCTGGTCAACTGACGCCCGGCGCGTTGAAGGCCCTCGACGACGAGACGGCCATAGACATACCCGTACAATGAATACCGGTTCAGCGGATGATCCGGGTAGTACCGGGCCATCAATTGCCGGTACCGTTCGACGCCGGGTTCGCGCGCCACATTTGGATCCGGGTAGTAACAGAAGCCCAGCGTGCCCTCGGCGAAGCCACGCGGCACGTTCAGATACTGCTCGTCGGTGAGCGGGCCCGACGATACCATCCTGACGCCCGACCATTCGAGTCGAGACCTGGCGTCCATCACGGCTTGCGCCTGCTCGGGATAGAGCGCGAGGACGACAGCTTCGGGCGAGGCCCGCCGCACGGTCGCAAGCGCCTCTCTCAGATCTCCAGGCTTGCGCTCGGTGAGCGCCAGCGTTCCGGCGACGGCGTAGCCGAAGCGTGGAGCGTACTCCAGCAAACGATCGAGAAAATACCGGCCGTAGACATTTGCGTCGTGCACGATGCCGATGCGCTTGAACCCTCGCGTTCCGGAGAGGTAGCGCAGCATGACCTGGCTCTCGCCCAGATACCGCGGGTAGGACGTGAACACATAGCGATCGGCGTCGGCCGTCACGAGGGCGGTGTGAGGAAACATGTACGGCACCTTCAGCCGCATCGCGTACGGCGCGATCGACATCGCCGAAGGACCGCCGTGGTTGAAAATCAGGAAGACGCCGTCCTGCTCCACCAGCTTCTTCACATTCGCCAGCACGTCGTCCGGCGTCGCTGATGAGGGGCGTGGATAGCTGCGAATGTCGAGCAGGCGCCCGTGCACGCCGCCGCGGCTGTTGACGTCGCGGGCCACGAGGTGCATGCCGAGGTTTTCTTCGTCGCTGGCGAAGGCCTGTGTCGAGCCTTCGACGCCGATGAGAATCGTCGAGTCGGTGATGCCCGGCCCCGTCTGCGCGCGGCCGACCATCAACGAGGCTGCGGTGAGCGCCAGGGCCGCGGCAAGGAGGCGGCGATACGCTGTGAGGTGCGGCACCTTCGAGAGGGCGCTACGAGCTCGAGGGGCTGACGGGACGGTGCGCCTTGAGGATCTCGTCCACCACGAACAAGTCGGTGAGCAGAGCGCGCAGGTGAATCGACGCGTTGAGATTGTCGATCAACTGAGAGCTGATGGAAGGCTGCGCCAGCACCAGCTGCAGCAGCGCGAGACTGTCGCGCGCGTCCCGATCGACGACCTCGATGACGGCATGATAGCGCTCGGCGGGCTCGAGCTGCTGCCGATCGACGATGGACGAGAACACCTCGGTGAGACCGGTGAGCGCTGCCACCGATCGGCGCAGGAATTCACGAAGCTGACCGCCTGTCTGCGAGCCCTGATCCCCGGCCAGGCCTTGCGCGGCGTACGCCAGCAGAAACTCGTAGGTTTCCTCGATGACGTCCGAGCGTCGCTGCAGTTCGGCGCGCGGATCCACCGCAGCGAGACCGTCCGGCGAGTGCTGCATGCGATGACTACCCGCGACGCGCCGGCTCGCTGCCGACGGTCCAACGCTGCGGGTCGTGATGCTCGAGGTATTGGCGCCTGGTGATCCAGCCGAGGATCATCGACTTCGTGATCCACCACTTCTCGGGCCGCACGGCGAAGTACACGTGCGCGATGACGAGCCCCACCAGCCCGACTCCGGCAATGCCGTGTGCGACGTAGGTGAAGCCCCAGGTCGTGTCGGAGAACAGGTACGGATTGCGCGTGAACAGGGGCGTGCGGACGCGGACCATCATCACCAGCCCGCTCACGACGACGGCGATGCCGGCCAAAACAATGGCGAGATGATACAGACGATTCCCCAAGGGGTACTTGCCCGGCTTGGGACCGGGAACCTCGTGGCCCATTTCGCGCAGAAGCTCGGCCTTGAACTCGGGGACGTCCTTCGGGCCGACCCAGATGGACCAGAAATCGAGCCAGAACGTCGCGTGGACGATGTGAAAGAGGATCGACGCCGTGAGGACCAGCCCGGCCATCCAATGCCAGGTCACCCAAGCAAACTGCACTCCCACCACCGGCAGAAACGCGGTGAACAGCAGCACGAACATCGCGACGGCCATCACCCAGTGGAACAATCGGGCCACGAGCGAGTGGCGGGGAATGCGGGCCGGCAGGTCCGCACGCGCGGCCTCGAGCGCATCGGTTTCGACCGGGTCGCGCTTGCGATGGGCGGAGAACACCATGTAGCTCGCGTGGGCAAGAAAGAAGAGGATCCCGGCAAACAGCGAGGCCCAGAACAGGTCCCACGAGATGTGCGTCAGGACCCACTGACCCCACGGGTTGCGGCCCCACGTCAGGAAGTCCATGATCCCTCCACGCCTCGGATCGCCCGCTTCACCAGGTTCCGCATCAGGGGAATCTTGTACGCGTTGTGGGCGAGCGGCACGGCGCCGACGACGGCCAGCTCGCCAGCCATCGTGGCGGTCTCCTCGTTGCGCGGCTTGCCGCGCACGGCATCCTCGACGGCGCGCAGTCGCCACGGCCTGGCGGCGACACCGTTGACCACCAGACGAAGCCGATCGATGGCTTGCGGCGTACCGCTCAGCGCCGACGCCACGTTGACCAGCGCGAAATCCCAGACCTGTCGGTCGCGCACCTTTTCGAAATAGAACTGCTGGCCGGCTGATGCGGCCGGAATTCGAATCGCCGTCAGCAGGTCGCCGGGCGCGAGCACCGTCATCCGCGTGATGTCCACGCCCGGGCCGACGAAGAAATCCTCGGCTTCGACGATGCGCTCTTCAGCACCGTTTCTGATCACCATCTGCGCCTCGAGCGCGAGCAGTGCGGGAGCCGTGTCGGACGGGTTGACGGCGACGCACCGGTCCGCGTCGAGAATCGCGTGCTCGCGATTGATGGCGGTTGGCGTATCGGCGTAGCAGATGTTGCCGCCGGCGCGGTAGCAGGGCCACCCGGCCCGGTAGTACCAGCACCGCGTGTCCTGCGAGACATTGCCCCCGAGCGTCCCCTGGTTGCGGATCTGAGGCGAGGCGACGAGCAACGCGGCCTCGGCGAGCAAGCCGTACTTTTCACGAACCACGGCGTGCCGCGTGATTTCGGTGAGCGTCGTCAATGCGCCGATCTCGAGGCCCTCGGCAGTTTCCCGAATGCCCTTCAGGCTCTCGATCGCCGTGAGATCGACCACGATGGGAGGCTTGCGAATGCGGTCTTTGAGCCAGTCGAAGCTGTCGAGGCCGCCGGCCATCACCCAGGCGTCACTTTGATGGCGCGCAAGAAGGTCCAGCGCCGCGTCGACGGTCGTCGGCTGGAACAACTCGAATGCCGGCATCACATCATGAATCACGGCCACGGGTACCCTCCTGTCAAACGTGCGCCGCCAGCGGGTCGTGCGCGCGCTTGCCGCTTTCGAGCGACGTCAGAACCATGTCGGCCGTCACGGGCGCCCGGCGGAACAAATCGTCGCCGAGCGCGTCGGCGAGCGCCGTCAGGACGGCGCCGAAGCCAGCGCCGACAGGCGGTTCACCCACGCCGCGCGCGCCAACCGGGGTCTCCGGATCGGGAATGTTCACCGCGTCCCACTGATAGTGCAGCGGGGCGTCGAGGATGGTCGGCGGCTTGTTGTGGTGGAAACGCCTGGCCAGCGCCACGCCGTACTGCGGGTCGTACACCCATTTCTGGGCGAGCGCGTGCCCGATGCCGAGCATCGAACCGCCGAAGATCTGCCCGCCGAGGCTGCGCGGATGGAGCACCGTGCCGACGTCGGCGACGGCCGTGTAGTCGATAACGCGGTAGACGCCGTGTCTCGACGTCCACCTCGACCTCCGCGAAGCCGATGACGAAGGAGTGGGTGTTGCCGTCGCGGGGATAGTTGTCCTTCGCCACCCCCATGAGACCGAGCCCGACGAGGGCGGCGGCAGATTTCTTCGTCACGTCATTGATGTCGGCGGGCAGCTCGTGCCCATCGTACTTGCCACCCAGATCGATCGCCCGTTGGGCGGCCTGCGCGAAGCTCAGCCCGCGCCCGGGACTTCCCCGCCGATACACGCGCTCGCGGCCGATCTCGTAGTCGCCAGGCGCGCCGCCCAGGTCGCGCGCCGCAATCTCCTGCAGCTTCCCTCGCGCGTCCATGGCCGCGGCATGACCGGCGCGGGTCATGGCGTGCACGGTCTGACTGCCCGCCGAGACACAGCTCCACGGCAGATGCTTGGCGGTGCTGCCCCAGGTGACGTCACACTTCTCCCAGGGCATATCGAGCATCTCGGCCGTGACACGCATCACGTCGATCACCGAATGCGTGCCGAGGTTTCCGATGCCCGACTGGATGTACAGCTTGCCGTCGGGTCGAAGCGTGAACAGCGCGTCAAAGCCAATCGATCCGCCGACATACGGGCCGACCGCCAGGCCGATGCCACGCGCTTTTGATCCGCGTCGCTTGGGCGCCTGCTTCCGTTCGTCCCATCGAAAGAGCTCGGCTCCCCGGTCGAGCGCCTGCTTCACGAACGCGCTGGTCACGTGAGTCCGTGTGCCGTCCTTGTTCGGCGCGCCGTAGTCGGCCTTGCCCTCCGGCGCGTTGATGCGCCGGATCGCCACCTGATCGATGCCGAGCTGCCGGGCCGCCTTGCTCAGCACGGGCTCGAGAATGCCGTTGGCCTGCATGCCGCCCGGCGACCGCTGCGACGTGCGAGGCGGCGTGTTGGTGAGCACCGACACCCAGCGATAGCGCATGGCGACGGGCTGATATGCCAGCGAGCACATGCTGCCGCACGACGCGGCGTCGCCCTGCGGATTGTAGGGCCCGTTGTCCATCACGACGAAGAGATCGAGCGCGCCGATGCGCCCATCCTTGCGGAAGCCTACGCGGGCACGGCCGAGCAGACCCGCCCGCGCGCGGCCGATGTAGTGCTCTTCTTCGCGCGAGATGCGCATCATCACGGGCCGGCCCGTCTTCTTCGAGAGCAGCGCCGGAATCGCCATGCTCTGCGAGCCGGGGATCTTGCTGCCGAATCCGCCTCCGGTGTACTCGCTGATGATGACGACATCGGCCGGGTCGATGCCCACCCAGCCCGCCACGGCCGGCACCGTGCGCACGACGACTCTGCGTCGAGCCGTGCAGGTAAAGCTTGCCGTTCTGCCAGTACGCCATGGCCGTGCGGGTTTCGAGCGGCTGATGACTCGTGGACTGCGTGTGAATGGTCTCGTCGAGCACGAGCGCCGCTTCCTTGAACTCGGCGTCGAGATCGCCGTAGAGCCACTCATCCGCGGCCTTGCCCATCGGAAGCTGCCCATCGGCGGCGTGCGCGAAGTCGTCTGTCGTCCACTTGAACGTCGACAGCACGCGATTGACGTAGACGTTGCCCTCGGTGCGGGCGTTCGGGCCATCCGGACGAAGGCTGTGCAGCGGATCCACCACAAAGGGCAGCGCCTCGAGATCGAGCACAATCCGCTCAATCGCTTCCGCGGCGATGGTCTCGTCGGTAGCGGCCACGGCGAGAATCGGTTCGCCCTGATACAGGGGCTCGTTGGTGAGCGCAACCTCGGGCGCGATCCCTGTCTCGTTGGGCTTCACGGGGGGAAAATCGTCAGCGGTCAGAACGGCGTGCACGCCGTCCATCGCCAGCGCCGCGCTGGCATCGATGCGGCGCACGCGTGCGTGCGGCATCGGGCTCAGGAGCAGCTTGCAGAACAGCATCCCGTCCGCGCGATAGTCCTCCGCGTACTTCGCCTTGCCGGTCACCTTGGCCACGAGGTCGGGCGTGGTGTAGTCATGGCCGATCAGCTTGTAGTCAGCCATTTCAGGCCCTCCGCATCAGCTCCGCGCCCCGCATCATGGCCGTCGAGAATCTTGTCGTAGTCCTGGCAGCGACAGAGGTTGCCCGAGATGCCGTGAGCCAGCTCCGCACGCGTCGGATTCGGGTTGACCTTGAGGAAGCCCACCGTGGCCATCACGAACCCCGGCATGCAGAAGGCGCACTGGAAGCCCTGCTCGTCGATCACACCCTGCTGCACCGGATGGAGCGTGCCATCGGCCGCCGCCAGTCCTTCGATCGTGGCCACCTTCCGGCCACGCACGCTGTGCGTCAGAATCGAGCAGGAGTAGTGCGGGATGTCGTCGATGAGCACGGTGCAGGCGCCGCACTCGGCGCGATCGCACCCCAGCTTCGTGCCCGTGAGGCCGAGCTTGTAGCGGAGCGTCGTGGCCAGCGTTTCCTGTTTCATCACGTCCACGCGCCGCACCTGGCCGTTGACGTTGAGCGACACGAGACGCTCGACCGAGCCGGGGAGCGACGGCTGCCCCAGCACGGCATCGCGAAACAGATAGCTCGCCGATGAGACGGCGGCACCCGCCGCGATAATCCCCTTGATGAAGTTTCGCCTCGAGACCGAGCCTCTCGCTTCGTCGCGGGCGTCGACGAGTTCGTCGTCTGCCATGGCGGTGACCTCTCGAGTTTCGATAGACCGGCGAGCGGGCCGAGGCGCGGGTGGCTGATGACCGGTCCACGCCGATCAGCTAGATTTTAGCCGCGTTCGACGGCCAGATGTCACGAGATGTCATCGGCCGGCCAACTTTGCCGTCCGGACGCCGAACGTCTCGCGCTACGATTCGGCCCGGGCCGACGAAACATGCCGACAAACAGACACCCCGCGGGGCTTTCGACGCTGTTCTTCACGGAGATGTGGGAGCGCTTCAGCTACTACGGCATGCGCGCGTTCCTCATCCTTTACATGGTCGCCCCTGTGGCGGCTGGCGGACTGGGCTTTCCGGTGGCCGACGCGGCATCGATCTATGGGACCTACACGGGCAGCGTCTGGGCAGCAGCAATACTGGGAGGCATCGCAGCAGACCGCTGGCTCGGCCAGTACCGAAGCGTCCTCATCGGCGGCATCATCATCGCCCTCGGACACTTCACCCTGGCATTCCGCGATCTGGCCTTTTTCTACGCCGGACTCGCCCTGATCGTCGTCGGCACCGGGCTCCTGAAGCCAAACGTCAGCACACTCGTTGGCTCGCTCTATGAAGAAGGCGACCAACGGCGCGACGCGGGTTTTTCAATCTTCTACATGGGGATCAACCTGGGCGGGTTCATGGGACCGCTCATCGCGGGCTATCTGGCACAGCGTGTCGACTGGCACGCAGGCTTCGCCGCAGCCGGAGTGGGGATGACGCTGGGCCTCGTGCAGTATGTGATGGGCAAACACCGCCTTCAGCCGGCCCTCGACCGGCTAGCGATCGCCCCCCGAACCGCGGGCGGAAGCGTTGCGCCGCCTCCCCAATCGTTCACCTCCACCGAATGGGGACGCATCGCCGCCATTGTCGTGCTGTTCCTCTTCGCGTCCCTGTTCTGGAGCTCGTACGAACAGGCCGGGTCCACGCTCAATTTGTTTGCCGATCAGTACACCCGGCTGTCGATACTCGGTTTCGAGTTTCCATCCTCGTGGTTTCAGTCGGTCCAGCCCGTCTTCGTCATCCTGCTCGCGCCGGTGTTCGCGTGGCTGTGGGCCACCATGGGCAATCGCCAGCCGTCGAGCGTGACGAAGTTTGCGTTGGGGCTGCTCTTTGCGGGTGCCGCGTTTCTGCTACTGGTGCCGGCCGGCGCGGTGGCGCAAAGCGGCGAGGGCGTCCGGGTAAGCCCCTGGTGGCTCGTCGGAGCGTATTTTCTCACGGAGCTCGGAGAGCTTTGTCTGAGTCCGGTCGGGTTGAGCGCCGTCACCAAGCTCTCCCCGACCCGCATCGTCGGCTTGATGATGGGGGTCTGGTTTCTCTCGAACGCTGTGGGCAACAAGCTCGCGGGCTGGGCGGCCAGCTTCTTCGCCACGATGCCGCTGACGACGCTGTTCGGCACCGTCGCCGGCGTGATGTTGCTCTCGGCGCTCGTGCTCTTCGCGCTGGTGCCGCCCATCAAGAAGCTGATGGGCGGCGTCTCCTAAGGCGACGGGAGTCGTTCGTTCGCCGGAACGATCGGCAGCTCGATGAAGCTGGCAGCGCCGGACTTCCGGTAGATTCGCTGAGTGGCTTTCACGTAGTCGCCCGGCTTTGCCAGAAAGATATTCGGCACGAAGGTCTGAGGATTGCGGTCGTAGAGCGGAAACCAGCTCGATTGCACCTGCACCATGATCCGGTGGCCGGGCAGAAACACGTGATTCACAGTAGGCAGGATGAACTTGAACGCCAGTGGTGTATTCGACACGAGAGCCTTCGGCGACTCGAAGCTCTCGCGATACCGGCCGCGAAAGATGTCCATCGCGACGGCGAGCTGATAGCCGCCCATCTCGGGCTGACTGGGCACTTCGTCGGGATAGACGTCAATGAGTTTCACGACCCAGTCGCTGTCGGAGCCGCTCGTCGACGCCACGAGGTTGGCAACCGGAGCGCCGCTGACGCGCACCGCCTCGGTGAGGACGGGCGTGGCATAGCTCAGGACGTCGAGACGATCGACGACGGCACGCTGGTCGGTGAGCAGCCAGCTCCTCCAACGATCGCTGTCGGCAAAGCGGATCGGACGCGGGAGGTACGGCACCGGTTTCGCCGGATCGGAGAGGTATTCGTCGTATCCGGCGTCGCCGGCAGCGCTGTTGTCTGGAGGTGCCGTGAATGAGAGACCAGAGCCCGCGGTCAGATACAGCGCCCTGGACGTTGTCTGCGCAGCCGCTGCCGCAGGACAAGGGCCATTTCTTCAATCGATCCCACCGGTTCTCGCCGGTGTTGTAGATGAAGACCGGTGGCGTGTCGGCTTTCGGAGCACCGTCCTTGAGGTACTGATCGAAGAAGGGCTTCAGCACGTCGCGGCGAAACTGCAGCGCCGTGTCGCCATCGAGCTTGAGCGGTCCGAGCGAGGCTCCCTCGTAGTTGACGCCGCTGTGGCGCCAAGGACCCATCACCAGGTAGTTCAAGTCGTTTGCGGCGTCCTTGGGCTCGCCGACCAGGTACGCATGAATCGCGCCCCACATGTCTTCCTGATCCCAGAGGCCCTGAATCCACATCGTCGGCACCTTCAACGCCTGCGAACTCATCGTGCGATCCAGCGCCTGCTCCTGCCAGAACGAGTCGTACGCGGGATGCTCGACGAGCTTGCGCCACCACGGCAGCTGATCGAGCGCAGCCGCGGCGGCATAGTCGCCCGCGGAGCCCGCCCGCAGGAAGTTGTCGTAGTCGTCATAGCCCTTGCGCACGATCCGACTGCCCGACCCTCGCACCGTCGTCTGCTGTGTGAAGTAATCCAGGTTCACCTGTCTGAACGCGCCAAAGTGAAACCAGTCGTCTCCCATCCATCCATCGATCATGGGACTCATGGGCGCGGCGACTTTCAACGCCGGATGCGGATCGACGAGCGCCATCACTACCGTGAACCCCTCGTAGGAGCTGCCAAGCATCCCGATCCGGCCGTTGGATTCCGGGACGTGCTTCACGAGCCAATCGATCGTGTCGTAGGCGTCGGTCGAGTGATCCACCGCCGTCGGGTTGAGCGGCCCTTTCAACGGACGGGTCATCACATAGTCGCCCTCCGACCCGTACTTGCCACGCACGTCCTGAAAGACACGGATGTAGCCGTCGGCGACGAACACTTCGTCGCCCTGCGGCAGCGTCGCCAGCATGCTCGGCGACTCGTTCCTGGTCGTTCGTGTCGCCGCGTCATACGGCGTCCGCGTCAGGATGAGCGGCGCGTTCTTCGCGCCTTTCGGTATGACGATCACCGTGTACAGCTTCACACCGTCGCGCATCGGCACCATGACCGTGCGTTTGACGTAGTCGTAGGACGTCGTCGGTTGGTGGTACCGACTCGGCCGCGTCAGGAGTGATCGGCGTCGTCTGCGAGCTGCCAGTTCTCGAGAGAGCAAGAAGAATCAGGACTGCCAGACGGGCAACACCAAAGATCGCATGTGGATTCATTGGAGTACTCAACCGTTCTCCGAGCGGCGCCCAACTGCTGCCGCCGGGCGATGTCCCGTGATTGTAGCGCTCGGACGCGGGCCTGCCGCGCCTCCCGAGCGGTGCGACGACAGCTGGCTGGGACGGTGCTATAAATACCCATCTCTCTGAGGAGGTCGACCGTGCCGCGCCGAGTTGCCCAATCCACAAGCCGTCGAAGATTCCTCCAGTTCCTTGCGGCAAGTCCGCTCCTGGCCGCGGGCGCCCGGTCTGCGCTGGCCCAGGAAATCCTGCTGCCCCGGCCCAAACTGCCGGATCCGGCCATGTGGGCGCCGTTCGATCCTGAGTTCCTCATCAAGGATCCGAAGGACGCGATCAACGTCTTCGATTTCGAGCCGGTGATGAGGCAGACCGTGCCGCCGGCTCACTTCGGCTACGTGGCGTCGGGCATCGACGATGAGCTGACGCTCAGAGCAAATCGAGAGGGGTTTCTGAAGTTTCAGCTGAGACCCCGCCGGCTCGTCGATGTCAGCAAAGTCGACATGAGCACCGAGATTCTGGGCGTCCGCTACGACACGCCGATCATCATCGCTCCGGTCGGCGGCCAGAAGGCCTTCCATCCTGACGGCGAGATCGCCGTCGCGAAAGCCGCGAAGGCTGGCAACCATTTGATGATTCTGTCCACGGTGACGACGAGCCCTGTCGAGGCGGTCATCGCCGCGCGTGGGGCACCCATCTGGTACCAGCTCTACGCCACCAACAGCTGGGAGGTGGCGAAGGCCTTTGTGAAGCGCGCGGAGAAGGCGGGCTGCACGGCCGTCGCCGTCACGGTTGACCGGCTGGGCGGGCGCAACCAGGAGACGTTGTTCCGGTTGCAGCGGACGGACGCGCGCGACTGCACCGTGTGCCACGATCGCAGCAGCCTGAGCGCGAACATGAAGCGGCGGTCCATGTACGAAGGCGTGGACGTCACCGGGCTGACGCACACCCAGTCGTCGAACATGACGTGGGATTTTCTGAAGCGGCTCCGAGACACGACGCAGATGAAAATCGTCATCAAGGGCATCCTCGCGCACGAGGACGCAAAGATCGCCGCCGACTCCGGGATCGACGCCGTAATCGTCTCGAACCACGGGGCGCGCAGCGAAGACAGCGGGCGCTCGACGATCGACGCGCTGCCGGAGATTCTCGATGCGGTCGGCGGCCGGATGCCGATTCTGGTGGACAGCGGCTTCCGCCGGGGCACAGACATCGCCATGGCGCTGGCCATGGGCGCCAGGGCCGTCTGCATCGGCCGACCGTATGTGTGGGGCCTCGGCGCGTTCGGCCAGGCCGGCGTGGAGCGTGTGCTCGAGCTTCTGCGCATCGAGTTGTATGCGATCATGCAGCAGTTGGGCGCGCCCACGCTCAAGCATCTGACGCCCGCGATGGTCCGCAGGGCGTAACACGTGTCGGAACTATTCTCCGGATCGGATGACAGCCACATGATCACCGAACATTCACGCCGCGACATCCTTCGCGGCGTTCTGGCCACAGCCGGCTTGAGCGTCCTCGGGATTCCCGACTGGATGCTGCCTGCTCTGGCACAGGGCGAAACGCTCGCCCCGTTCGTCGATTTCCCCGAGAACTTTCCGACGATTATCGGCGCGGATCGCCGGATCATCGATGTCCGTCGCATCGACTCGTGGCTCACGCCACCGGATCAGTTCTTCACGACGCAGCACTATGGCCATCCGGTGGTGGATTCGGCGACATTTCGTTTGAAGGTGACCGGGCTCGTCGACCGCCCGCAGTCGCTGTCGCTCGAGGACCTGCAGCGTATCGGCGCCACCGAGCTCGTCGCCGGGTTCGAGTGCTCGGGCAACCGCCGTCCCGTTCAGGGGTTGTGCAGCAACGGGCGCTGGACCGGCGTGCCGCTCCGTGCCGTGCTCGAACGATCCGGGCTCAATCCGTCCGCGCGCGAGATCATCTTCTTCGGCGCCGATCGTGGAGAAGAAGAGCTCGACTTTCGGGGGCAGAAGTACACCGTGCCGCAGCAGTACGGCCGCAGTCTGCAGCGCGACAAGGCGCTGTCACCCGAACCGTTTCTGGCCTGGGCGATGAACGGTGCGCCGCTCACCCTCCACCAGGGCTCGCCGCTCCGCCTGATTGTTCCCGGATGGTACGGCGTGGCGAACGTCAAGTGGCTCTCGCAGATCCACGCCCAGGAGGATCCGTACGTCGGCAGGTACCAGGTCCGGTGGTACCGCACGCTCAGGGAGCAGACGATCGATGGCGAATCGAAATGGCTCGAGGCCGCTGTGACGCACATGCAGCTCAAGTCCTTCATCGCGCGTGTCACTCGCGACGGCAGCGCCCACAACGTGTTCGGCATCGTCTTGAACGACGGCACGCCAATCAAATCCGTGGAAGTGCAGGTGGACGATGGACCGTGGCAGGCGGCCACCCTCGATTCGCGGAACACCAGGTTTTCGTGGAAGTGGTTTACCTATCGCTGGACTGGCGCAGCCGCCGGCGAGCACACACTTGTCTCGCGTGTCACGGATGCCAGTGGGAAGGTGCAGCCCACGGCAGAAGAATTGGAGATCAAGAAGACGTTCCTCGAGGACAATGCACAGTTCCCGCGCAAGGTGATGATCGGCTAGGCCCCGCGCGCGTCGAGGCGCCTTGCGGCCACCAGGTTCTGCCTGCGGAGGGATGAAATGAAGTGGCCTGACGCGCGCGCACCGCTTCTGCTTCTGCTGCTCTCGCTCGCCTTCTCACTTTCGACCAACATCCTCGCGCACCCTGTCTTTGTCGTCGCTCCACCACCGGGCTCGGGCAGCGAGGACCTCCTGCAGGGACGCGGGTCCGGCGTCGCGCCACGTGACGATGCGACGGATGAGGAGATCGGACAAGCGCTTACCGCAATCAACGCCGCACCTGGCTATCAAGCGCTCCTGGACGCGTTTCGGCAGCACGAGGACATCATTGCCAGCACACGTGTTGTCGCCCTGACCGACGCGCGGCTTCAGAGCGCGGCGGATGCCAAGGAGCGGGTCATGTTGACCCTCGTGCGGCAGCTGTCGCTCGATTGTCGCGCCCAGGGAGCGAACGCCGCCGCCCAACGGCTCGGCGTGAGGATGATTGCCAGCGCTGCAATGAGGGCGGGCACACCGCAGCAATTCGCGGGTGTCCTGGAGCGCTTTTCCCCGCTGGCCCCTGAAATCAGCAGCACGCTGGTGCGAGAGGCTCTCGACACACCCGGCATTACCTGGCCGAAGGGCCTCCTTCCGCTCATGGAGCAGCTCGCGCGCGACTGGCCGGAACTGGGCGCCCTGGCCGCTGCCACGAAGATGGCTGAAGCGTCGAGCGGAACGGTCACTCCGCCGGAACCCGGCGGCGCGCCGGAGCTCATCGGCCACTGGCGCAGCACGACGATCGTCTTCGGGAGTCCCCGCGACGAGCATGTGGTGCTCAGGCCCGACGGCACGGCCGAGAACTGGGTCGTCACGGCGGTGGATCGAACCGATGTGAAGGCCGGACGCTGGGCCGGTGACGGCGCGACGCTGAAGGTGAACTGGGAGGACGGCACCGAGTGGTCGCAGGCCTACACGTTCTTCGAGGGTCAGCTGGTGTTTCCGAACGTGCCGGACCGGCGGAGGTTCTGGGAGCGGATCGAGTAGCCCCGAGGCGCCGATGATGCGCGACGCCCGGTGCGCCAGCAGCTCGACGCTATGAAGTCGTGTCCGGCACATGGCACTGTCGGCGACGTTCGTCTCGATCTAGTCGATGCCGCGGTCGTTTTCGGAGCTACCAAGACGCACATCCTCGCACTATCATCGGTCGAATGATCGCCACGGTCGCCGGCCATTGCGAAGTCCTCGACAACGTCGGCAACGGAGGCATGACATGCTTCGTGACTTCGAGCTCGACCGAATCCGATGGAAGACCGACCTCATCAATTGGCTGGGCTGGCAGGCTGGCTATGCCAGCTATCTGGAAGTTGCAACGGCAACGACAGGCTTTATGTTCGACCTGATCTCACGCGACGTGTTCACCACGGTCGATCGCATCATGTACTCCGTGCCGGCGGAATACGAAGACGGCCTGCCGATCCTGCATCGGACCGAGGCAACCGACAGCACCGAGTGCTTCCGCGCGCTCGCGGGCCGGATGTTCGATCTGATCTTCGTGGACGGCTGGCATACCTACGAGAATGCCCGGCGCGATCTGGAGTTGGCGTTGGGCCGCCTCAACCCGCACGGGACGATCGTCGTCCACGACTGCCGGCCGCCCAACCAGGACGTGGCCACGCCGGGGTTCAAGGAGGGGTCGTGGCTGGGCGTCACCTACCTGGCGTTTCTGGATCTCGTGGCCGAGCGACCTGAGTTGGAGTACTGCGTCGTCGACCTGGACACCGGCTGCGGCATTCTCCGGCGGGAAGGACGAGAGGCGAAGACGTCGTCCGCACCGGTCCGTCCCCGGGTGACTGGGCTCGACTATCGCGACTGGTCGGTCTATATGGCCAACCAGAAAGCGATTCTCAATCTCGTGTCGGTGGACCAGTTCCTGGCTGAGTACCGGGTTCGGCCCCTTGGTCTTGCCGCATGGTCCTACCATCGGCTGGCGCCGGCCCTCGAGCGAACCGAGCTGCTGGATCGAGTCGCTCGCATGGTCGGCCCGATCCGAAAGAGGATTCGGGCGCTCCGGCAGCCTTCCGCCTGACCTCAGTGACTCGTCGCGCTGCCTTTCGCGATCAGCAATGGGGCGCGGACAAGTCCGACAGGGCACGGGATAGCAGACGGTACGTAGGCCGTCCACCTCCTCCGAAACGGCGCGTTGATCCACGTTCAGTGGACCCGAGGAATCGGTGCTCCTACTGCCCCGGCTTGTCGGTCCGCTCGGTGTGGCCTTCGAGCTCGTGCGGGTAGAAGTCACGTCACGCAGCGGCGGGCGTCCAGAACCGCCGGTTGTGGGGCGTGGGCGGCACGGAGAGGCGCACGTCGGCTACTTCCGCGATGGCCGCGTGATGGGACCGCTCGCCGAGGGGCTCGGGCTCACGACGAGTGGACGACTGGGCAACAGCGGGCCGTCGTGGCTGATCCGGCGTCTCGTGGATATCGTCGTGCCTGTGGCAACTGTGGTGCTGGTGGTGCTCGGCGCGGCGCTGACCGGCGCATTCTTCTGGCTGTTGATTCGCGCGACGGGCTGGCTGATGGTATTACCGGTGAGGCTGTTCTCCGCGGAGTGGGCCGCGGTGGTCGACTCGTGGTGGCGTACCGGCTACGGCTGGGCCATGCCCGTGTTGTGGCTCACGTTCCTGACGAAGGACGGCTATCGGCGGGCGGCGGCCCGCCATGAGCAGAGGTGGCGACAGGGCGAGGGTCAGTAGGTCCAGCCAACCGATACGACCACACCGACGTCATTGGTGTTCGCGTCCGGATTCGGAGGGCGATTGTCGTAGCTGTTGTACAGAGTCAGGGCGACGAACAAATCTTTCCAGATTTCGCGCTTCACGCCGGCGTCGAGCTGCACGCGCTGACGGCCCGTATCGCTCAGACTTGGGTAGTATTGCAGGTTGATGTCGAGGTTGGTCTTCGGGCGATCGTAGGTGTAATACGACCCCCCAAACAGGAAGAGCGCCTCGATGTTCTGCGTCGGTTCGACATCGACGCCCCGCTCGTCGTTGAAGGCCAGCCCGGCGCCGAGCACCAGTTGCGCGCGATTGCTGTTGACCAGACGTGGCCCGACGGCGGCACCGATCTGGGACCGGAGAGCGAGCCCGAGGCTTTCATTCGACTCGAACCGGCCCACACCAATATAGAACCAGCGCTGCCACGGATATTTCAGAAAGGACAGCTCCACCGACCCTCGACCTTCCGGATCCGGTTCGTCTTCTTCCTGGGTCAGGGTCAGCGATGCGGTCAGCCGCGTCCGGGAAGCGAGCTTGCGATAGACGGTGTCCGAGTTCAGATTGAACTGCGCAACCCCGCTGGATCGCGTATAGCTGAACCCGGCATCGATGGACCCATCGAGCTGTCGCCAGAAGTTCCTTTCGATCGGGGTGATCAACGTCACGTCCGACATCTGGAGCGGTACCTCCCCATCGGGCGTCACGACGGCGATCGATCGGTTCGCGGTCCGGCCAAGGCTGCCCAGATACCGGCTGCCGTCGGTCGTCAGCACTTCAACCCGTCGCGTGGCCACGAGGCTGGAGAGCTTGTCCCACTCCAGATACAGCGTGCCGGCGTCGTCGGTGGTGAACTCCAGTCTGCCGCGGTTGAGCCGAACGATTTCGCCGGTAATCCGATCCCCGTTGGCGAGTGTCACGACGTCGGTCTTGCCCTGAGCGTGAGTTGACACGCTCAGAAAGAGCGTCAGCGTGATGGCAAGCATCGCGCGTGAGAAGCCCCTCATATGCGCGATCGACCGGAGCAGCGCGATGATGACGTGCCCGAGGCTCTGCCGTGCTATGACCATGGACGACGTGGCGGTCGTGTGCGATCGCGCGAAATCGCTAGCCTCCCAGCTTCCACGAGAAGTTGTATCGGAACGAGAACTGGATCTTCTGGCCGTCGCTCTCGAACCCGTCCGAGAAGTTCTCGCGCTGGCCCCACTGGATACTCGACCCCACCATCACGTTCGGCGCCGGATAGTGGAGCAGGTTGCCCAGCGCATAGTGGCCCACCCGGAACGCATCGGCGGCCTGCGCCGCCGTGTTGTCGTTCTCCTGCCACGAGTAGCCGATCGTGCTGCTGAACTTGTCGCTCCACGTGTGGTCGAGAAACGCCACCACGCCGACCAAGGGAATGGGTTCGCCCAGCAGCGGGGTGACCAGGTTCCCGGGGTTCGTCACCACGCCGATGTCCACCGGCGAGTCGTTCATGTAGTTCTGAATGCCTTCGCCGACGACGAGCTGCAGCCGGATCACGTCCCCCCCGGTGGGCTTCAGGTTCGTACTCAGGTTGATGCCCCACCCCGTCGCGTCGCCCGAGAGCTCGAACGCGTCGGCGAGCGTGTCGTCCCACTTGATCTGGCGCACCATGCCGGCCGCCGGAGGTAGCCCCACCCTTTCGTCCACTTGTAGGAGCCCGACAGGTCCGGCAGCGGGAAGCGCCCCCGGATGCCGTCCAACTCGATCCGATCCGCGAAGACCCCCTGGTCGCCGCTCGCGCCGGGGCGCTCGAGCGCCACCGTCAGCGCATGCTCGCCCTGCAGCGGCATCCAGCGCACCTGGACGTTGCGGAAGAACACCATCCCGGTCGGACCCCAATACTCGAGCGAGTTCGGGAACACGTCCGGATCCATGAACGGACTCCACGTCTGCCCCGCGCCGAACTGTCCCAGCTCCCCGTAGGCATGCCGCAGCCGGAACGTCGTCTGCCCCTCGTCCACGCCGGTGCCGAACAACTCGAACTCGAACGTGGTCTTCAAGTCGCCCACCGCCGTCGGCGTCGACGACCGCACGCCGAGCCGGCTCTGGCGCACGCCGGCAAACGTGTTGTCGTCGCGGCCGAACTCATCGGCGACCGACGGCAGCTTCGTCACCCGCATCGTGTCGAACCAGTTCGGGTCGATCTGCTTGAAGTCGTGCCCCATGTCGAGCATGGCAAACCCATACACCTCGAAGGTCGATTTCGACGCGGCCGCCTGGGCCGCCTGCGCCGCATACGGGTTCCCCCCCAGCGCCGCCGAAATGTCGGCAATGGCCCGCTGCGCCCGCACGCTGTTGCCCGCCTCATCGAGCGGCGGCGACACCACCGCGATGCCGAACTTCCCGGGCGAGACGGCGAGAATGCCCCCGCCCACCCCGCTCTTCGCCGGCAGCCCCGTGTGATACAGCCACTTCCCCGAATCGTCATACAACCCGGCCGTCGACATCACCGCCAGCACGCTCGGGACGTTCGCCGCCGTCAGCACCGGCGCGTGAGTCACCGGATTGGTGCCCCCCGCCGCCAGCGTGGCCGCCATCGTCGCCAGATCCTGCGCGTTGACCCCGATCGAGCACTGCCGCGTGTAGAGATCCACCGCCTGCTGCCAGTCCGTCTTGATGTAGCCGTAGGCCAGCATCAACGCCCCGATCGCCTGGTTCCGCTGGTTGGTGTCGGACTCCGACTTGTAGACGTCCTGCAGCACCGTCAGCGGCCGGCCCGCGGCCGCGTTGTGGAAGCCGATGATCTTCTGCCACACCGCATCCGCCGTCGTCCCCGTCACCATGCTCGTCGCCGAAATGGCCCCCGGATTCACCAGCGGGTTCATCTCCGGCGCCCGTCCCGACCACCGTCCGCACGGCTTCCACCGCGATAATCGAGTTGAAGCGGCCCCCGTCGCATCCACGCCGATCCGGTTCTCGACCGACGCCGGCCCCTGCTCCTGGATCACCTGCGCCATCGTGAAGACCTTCGAGATCGACTGGATCGACACCTCCGTCTTCACGTCCCCCGCCGTGTAGACCGTCCCGTCGGTCGTCACCACCGCAATGCCAAACAGATCCGGATTGACCTTCGCCAGCGCCGGAATGTAGTCGGCGTTCTTGCCTTCCTTGAGCGTCCGGAACTTCGCATACGCCGCGTCCACCGCCTGCTGGATCTCGGCCGGCGCCTGCGCCCGCGCCAGCGTCGCCATCAACCCGAACGCCACCAGCCCCAGCAGCCCCACCCGGACCACGACACTCCACACACGTTCACCCATCGCTCTCCTCCGAGTCTTGATGACCGCGTATGACGGCGTCATCGCACATTCGCTTTTTCCCAGGCCCGGACCTTTCGCCGTCCTTCGTCGAAGATCCGCTCGTAGTTGCCCTTGCGCACCTTGAGGCTCGCTTCCGGCGTGAGCAGGCGCCAGACTGGCGCCCACATGTCGAAGACCGCGTAGTACGGCGACGGGCCGGCGGGCGCCACGGTGTCGGTCCCGAACAGGAACCGATCCGGGTACTTGTTGAGCATGCCCGCCACACGTGCGATGGACTCCGGCGTGGCGACGGCGTACTTGGCGACCTCGTCCCACGAGATATCGAAGCTCACGTGCGCAAGCGCTGGATCCGTCAGCATGGCCTCGACAATCGCGACATGGGCTGGATTGCGCTCCGCGGCTTCAGCCGAGACACGCACGGGGTGCACGATGCGACCGAGCCCGACGTGTGCCCAGATGATCGTAGTCTTTGGATGGCGTTTGAGCAGGGCTTTCATCTGCGTCAGGTACACCGGTTCCGCGTCCTGCTTCGCGAACGGCATGTCGATGTCGTTGTGCAGAATCACGACAAGGCCGGCCTCGGCGGCAAAGTTGAGGACGCGATCGAGCGCCGGGTTGGTCAAACTGGCGGTTTCGCCGGGAATCTTGGCGCTGACGAACTCCTTGTGGACGCTGAACTCGCCGATGCCGGTGAACACGCCGGGGAACGTCGAGAGCACGCGGCGGATGTGATCGACCCCATACATGTCGGCCGGATGGAACCCCGTGATCATCGGGTCGAAGCGCGCCTGCTGCTCGGGCGCCAGCCGACGGTACGCGCTCGCGATGTGCGCGTCCGTGAACGAGTAGTAGTACAGCGGCGCATCGCTCTGCAGGTAATACGTGGGTGCGAAATCCCCGGAGTTGGCGTACGACCAATGCTGCTGCAGCGGGATGCCGAACAGCGTCGACCGGGAGACGCGCGTGCCCATGATCTCCAGGAACTGGCGAACGTCGATGCCCTGCTGGATGTAGTTCGTCAGGTGGAAGTGCGAATCGTTGAAGTCGTTACCCGAGGCGCCTGCGGGCGCCGGCGTCTGACCGTCGCCGACGCCGACTGTCGCGAGGACAAGTGCGAGCACGATGATGAGCCGTCGCGGAATGTTTCATGTTCACGTCCTGCTCCAGACATCAAGGCGGCTCGTTGGCCTCAGAAATTCAACTCCAGGTTCGCGTGGAACACGTCGCCGTTGCTGCCCACGGCCAGGGGATACGCCGTATACCCGACCGGGGAGTGGTTCACGTGGATCCACTCGGTGTTCACTCGGAAGCCACGCTGCTTGACGGGATACCAGTTGGCGCCCAATCTGAGCTCCGAGGGGTCGCCGTAATCGCCGTAGATTCCCGCGTTGCCCACGTAGACCTGGAAGACGTTCTTCACGAGCATCGCCGAGGCTTGCAGCTGGTATCCGTGGTCGTTGATGTCGGGGATGACAGAGGTGTTGCTGCCGGTATAGTCGCTCAGCCAGCGCCAGTACCACTCCGCCTCGAGAGACAGGCCCTTGTATTTCAGGCCGGCGTCCACGCTGGACATCTGATACTTGGCGCGCTCGACGGTGATGCCCTGGCCAAAGAGGTTCGGCGTGAAGATGCTGCTGCCGTCCGTCAGCCGGATCTGGGTGTTCTCGATGCTGTCGGACCCCGGCTGACTCTGTTTGTCCTCAGTGCTGCTCGTGTAGTGCACGGCGAGGCGTGTGGCCAGGTTCTCGTGGTAGTCGAAGTCGCCGAAGGTCCCGTACAGGCCAAACTCGCCGGTCGTTGGCAGCCACTGCAGCATGACCGACGTCGTGTCGAATGTGTTGTCGAGTTGCGCCGCGCTGACGCCCAGCGTGCTCAGGTTGTTCGCGATCATGGCCATGTATTTGAACTTCGTGGCGAATCTCGCCCCTCAACCAGAAGCCGGTCGTGTAGGACCCGCGGAAGAATTCGTCGCTGATGAGGCGAGTGTCCACGGTGAGCCAATAGGGGAACTGGCCCTCGGTGCTGCGAACGCTGGGCAAACTCGGTGATGCCCGCCCCGAACGTGACGTAGCGGTTGAACACGTAGCTGATGTTCCCGGCGCCCACGACCTGCGCAGGATCCCCTTGCGCGGTGTTGGCCGACCAGACATACAGGTAGTAACGGAACTTCGGCGTGAGGAACCAGCCTGAGAACGGCAGGAAGAACTTGTTCAGTTGCGCGTCCTCGCGCCGCTGGACCGTGTGCACGTTCCCGAACGCATCTGTGTAGGTCTCATCGAGGCCCTTCTGATTCAAGTAGCGCGCATAGCTGAAGAGCCGCATGTACACCTCGCCCTTCTCGTGCTCGACGAGCAGGAACCCCGCGTTGGGTACGTAACGCGGCGCTTCCTTGGTCGGCTCCGGCGTCGCTGCCACGGCGGCCTCGGGCCCGACGAGGAAGTCGGCGGTACAGCCGTCGGAGACCCACACGCCCTTGTCGTCGTAGCCCCACGTCTTCCCGAGCAGGCACGCCGAATCGCCGTAGGACCGTGCGAGCACCACACCTCTCGACGTGTCGGCCGGACACTCCTGGCGCTGACCGACTTTCGATGCACAAGCGATCAACCTGGCGCGCGGCGTCTGTGCGGCGCTTTGATCCGCTGTGGACGGCACGGTGCCACTCTGCGGTGGCGGCGCATCCTGCGCGTACCCTGAGCCAGTCGAGAAGGAGAACGAGCCCGAAGCCGACCGCTGCCCACAGCCTGCGGCGCTTCGTGATGTCCATTTCTGAAGTTCGTGGCAGCTCGCCTGACAGAATCGGTTGGTGCAACCGACGGGGACTGCTCCTCGAGCGAGATGTGTCCCTCGACCAATTTTGCGTTCGCCAGTTCGACCTCCCTGCCGCGACGTGATGTCGACCACGCCAGCAGCATATCGGGACTCGTGTCTATGGGATGAATCCGATACTCATCGGCCGCGTCGCCGCGCATCGTCGCGAAGTACTCAGGATACCGCAAGAAGGAACCATTCTGTGACGACCTCTGTCTTCAATCGCCTTCTGTTTGTTGGATCCATGGAGCGGGCGTCATCGTCGGTCATCGCATGTACACGCGTCCGGACAGCAGTCGTCACTCCACCTGGTCCGGTAGAGCGCGAGCGACTGCCGGCCGTCAAACGCGGCTATAATCGGAAGACCTGCAAGAAAGGACACAACGGTGAGGAATCTCAGGACACGTAGCCGACGAGCGGTTGCCGCTGTCGCGCTGCTCAGCATGCTGGTAGAACCCTCCGTGCACCTTGCGGCCAGTCAGGGCCAGCCGACAGCGAAGCCGGCGCCAGCACCCGTGCCGACACCTTCCCCGGCGACGAGCCAGCCTGGGGCCAAGCCCCAGCCTGCGTCTGGCGCCGCCACAACAGTGGCTCCAGTCGATGGCGGTTGGCCTCGCACCTACGCCGTGGCCGGCGGAGGCAGCATCGTCGTCTCGCAGCCGCAGGTCGCCAGCTGGGAGAACCAGACACATCTCACGGCGTTCAGCGTGGTGACCCACCGCGGCGCAGCTGGTGACAAGCCGGCGCTCGGCACGATCAAGATGGAAGCGGACACGAAGGTTTCCCTGACAGAGCGGCTGGTCAGTTTCCAGAACATGAAGATCGTCGAAGCCAACTTCCAAGCCATGCCGAGACCGCAAGTGCAGCAGATCGTGGCGACGGTCGAGAAGGCGATGCCAGTCGACGAGCGTGTGATCGCGCTCGATCGAGTGCTCGCCAACGTCGACAAGAGTCAGATAGCGCCAAAGGCCGCCGTGGACGTCAAGGCCGACCCGCCCACCATCTTCTTCAGCAAGACGCCCGCCGTGATCGTGAATCTCGACGGCGAACCTATCTGGAGTCCCATCAAGGACAACGACCTGACGTTTGCGGTCAACACGAACTGGGACCTGCTCCGGCATGAACTGACCAAAACGTACTATCTCCGCCACAACGACACCTGGCTGAAGGCGACTGACGTCATGGGACCCTGGGCGCCGGCCGGCAAGCTGCCCGAGAGCTTCATGAAACTCCCGGCCGACGAGAACTGGAAGGATGTCAAGGCCAACCTCCCCGGCAAGTCGATCAAGGACTCGGCGGTGCCCAAAGTGTTCGTGACTCTCACGCCGGCCGAGCTCATCCTCCTCACGGGGGAACCCAGCTACCTGTTGGTCGAGGGCACCGGCCTTTTGTGGGTGAGGAATACGGAGAGCGACGTGTTTCGCATGGGAAAGGCTGGATCGGTCTACTACCTCGTCGCAGGCCGGTGGTTCTCGGCGCCCGACTTCGAGGGACCGTGGACATTTGCCACGCCGTCGCTACCGCCAGACTTCAAGAAGATCCCATTGGAGCACGAGCGGTCACGGGTCCTGGCGTCCGTACCGGGCACCGATGAGGCCGCCGAAGCCGTGATGCTCGCGCAGATTCCCCAGACCGCGCGCGTCAGCAAGAAGGAAACGAAGGCCCCCGAGGTTGCATACCAGGGCGACCCACAGTTCGTGCCGATCACACCAACCACCGTGACGCGCGCCGCGAACACCGACAAAGACGTGTTCAAGCTCGGCGAGCAGTACTACTTGTGCTACCAGGGCGTGTGGTTCGTGGGAAAGACCGCCACCGGACCGTGGGAAGTCGCAAGCTCGATACCGAAAGAGATTTACCAGATCCCCGTCAGCTCTCCATCCCACCACGTCACCTACGTGACGGTTGAAGACGATGACGACGACTGGGTGGTGTACGCCGCGGCTGCCGGCTATACCGGCATGATGATCGCCTGGGGCTGCACAGTGTGGGGTAGTGGTTGGTACTACCCACCGTACTGGGGGTATGGCGGCGGCTACTATCCGTACTACTATGGCAACTTTTCCTCGTATGGGTACTCAGCCTGGTACAACCCGTATACGGGCGCGTACGGGCGCGGCGCGAGCGTCTATGGTCCCTACGGCGGGGCTGGCGTCGGCGCTCGTTACAACCCGCGCACCGGAACCTACTCACGCGGCGCAGCCGCATACGGCCCAGGCGGGGCGCGCGGTGTGGCACAGGCCTACAACCCGCGCACCGGCACGTACGCGGCGACGCGACAGGGCTCGAACGTGTACGGCAGCTGGGGCTCGACCGCCGTGCAGCGCGGAGACGACTGGGCCACGACCAACCGTTACACGAACAGGCAGACTGGCAACACGACACGCACGGTGAGGACCGACAGCGGCGATCTGTACGCAGGGAATGACGGCAACGTGTATCGGCGCCAGGATGGGACGTGGCAGCAGTACGACGGCGGCAACTGGTCGAACACCGACCGCCAGCCGAGCACCACCAATCAATTGAATCGCGATTCGGCCGCGCGCCGCGAAGGCACGCAGCGGACGGGCGATTATGGGGCCTACCGCGGCGGCACCGGCACCGCCGGCAGCTACCGCGGAGGCGGAGGTGGAGCGCGGCGCGGAGGGGGCGGGAGAAGGCGCTAACGAAGTGCACCAGGCGCGGCACCGGCGGAAGGCCGGCGCCGCGCCTGGCGCTCAGACCGAATCAGAACCGAATCCGCCCGCCAACCAGGATCGGAAGCGACCAGCGCGAGCTTTCCTCATTGATGTCGCGCAGGCCTTCTTCGACGAGCCAGTCCACATCGGACAGTCCGCCCATGAAGCGCAGCTGGGTCTCGGCCATCAGCTCGAAAGGACCCAGGCCGATCAGGACGCCGAAGGTGGGACCAAAGCTGAACGCCCAGGACTTCTCGAAGAACTTGCCGTCCTGTTCCGCGAGGCCGGGCGTATCCTCTTCAGGCACGCCGACGAAATTGCCCCGGATGTCGCCGTAGCGGTTGAGGCCGACGAGATACCCCACGAAGGGGGTCAAGCGGACGCGCGTGAAGAAGAACCGCTGGCCGCCTTCAATGCCCCAGTAGTCCAAATCGTCGAACCCCACCACCAGGTTCTCCGTGCCTTCCCCGTCGCTCTCCTCGATGGTGCCGACGGTCACTTCCTCGGCCGAGCTCCGCGAGATGACGAAGTTGAACACCCCTTCGCTCCGTGGACTGAGCCGATATCCGATGCCCACCTTGAAGAGACCCATGCGGCCGTACACCTCGTCGTAGGTCGTCTCTTCCAGTTCGATTGCCCGGCCGTCTACCGTCTGCCCGGAGGCCTCCTGGATCAACTTGCCGCTGAACTGATTGTCGATGCCGAAGAGCACCGAGATCGTGAGGCGATCTCTCAACGATTCGGTGGCGGTCCCCGCCTGCACCTCGATTGTGGTCGCCTCGCTCCGCGTGACGTCGACGCGGTCGCCCACCTTGAGGCCCGCCAGAATGCTGGCGTCGGTCGTGGCCAACAGCCGGCGCGTGTAGCTCGTCCCCGCCGGATCCGTAAAGCTCACCGTACGCGTCGCCGGATCCCACGCCGTGAGTGTGACCGTCGTCACGCGCTGTGATGCGACGGTGGCGCCAGGCAGCGCGCCGGCGATCGGGGTCGTCGTTGGCGGGACGGTCCGATCCACGGGCGGCTCGCCGGCTGGTTTCGGACGCACGCTGACGGTGTCGAAGTAGCTCGTGGTGACGATGTCGCCGACCTTGACCTGGTCAAAGCGCGTCACCGACTTCGGGACGTCGACCGTGATGACGTTGCCCTGGTCCCCGCGGATTCTGACGGTTCGCGCAGCGTGGTCCACCGCCTCTACCGTCCCCCGCACCGTGATCTGGTTGACGACGACTTGCTGCGTCTGGGCGCTCGCCAGGGTTGTTGAGAACGCCAGGTACGCGACGGCGACTAATGCGGTGCGATGCTGTTTCAACACGGTCGTCTCCATGTCAGCGCCCTCCGCGAACTTGTCGCTGAGCTGGCGCGAGCCAGCCGTTGTGCGGCTGAACGTTGATGAGCCGGCCTAGCGGTGACGTCACTGAACGCCGGCCGACACGCGGTGACGCTGCACCATACATGCCAGTGACGGTGTGCAAAGCTGAAGCACAGTCCGGCCAATGAAATGCTGACCTTTTGATTGTTGGTTCGAGATCGACTACGCAGTTCCGTGGATCGCAGACCGCCGGCCACGATTATCCGTGGGCAGCGGCGCTCATCTGAGCTCGTGAAAGCGATGCGTTCTTCCAGACGGGCCAGCAGTCAGTCGAGCTCGTTCAGCGCGGAGAGAGCATCCGCTTCGACGTCTTCGCCGTGCCGTTCCGGAACGGCGAGCGGCGCCAAGTGACGCGCGAGAACAGCATGATTGACGGTCTTCGCTTGGCTGCCCGACAGCGGGCGTTGTCCACAGCTCGAGCGGCGGGAGCACGATGCCCTATCCGGGCGGCCTGCTCGACGGCGCGCACGAGGGCCCGGCGAACTCATGGAAGCCTCCCGCCGGCGCGGTGGATCCGCGTCCAGTGGGACCGAGGGATCGGTGCTCTTACTGCCCCGGCTTGTAGGTCCGCTCGGTGTGGCCTTCGAGCTGGTTCGGATAGAAGTACACATCACGCAGGTTGCCCGTGGCGTAGCGCTCCGCCTGGTCGTTGAAGTGCTTCGACTTGACGTCGCTGCTGAGGCCTCCAGCGGTCACCGCCCTGGCGCGCACGCGGTCTTTGCCGAACTCCACCGCGGCCACGAAGCTGTTGCCACTCGTGCCGTAGATCCGCTTGCTGCCGTTGTGGGAACGGGCGCCGAACGACGCCAGCGATCCCCAGCGTCCGGAGGTGAAGCTCACAGGAATGCTCGGGGCATCGTCGCTGAAGGGATGCACGATGGCTGGTGAGACGCGCTGAAAGCGATTGATCTCGCCCCACGGCGTTGCCCATTTGCCAAAATCGGTGGCCAGCTTGTCGGAGGACGCCGCGAGGGCGTCGAGCCGCTCTTGTCCTGTCGCCCGCGTCCGCATGTATTCGTACATCGTCATGCGCGCCGCGCGGGCACGTTCGGCGACCTGCCGCCAGAGCTCGTCACCCCAGAAGACGGCCAGCGCGGTCTCCACCGAGTCGACACCGAAGCGGTAGTTCCACTTCCGCAGCATCGCGATCTGATCGGCCAGCTTCGCCTTGAGCGGATTCGAGGCCGGCGCCTGGTCCCAGGCGCGGATGAGCAGCGGGAGCTGCCGCTCGAATTCCACGAGCAGGCTGTCGAACGCCGCGTCGCGGATGGTGTCGATCGTGAAGTCCTTCTTCCCGTCGAACACGCGGATGGCGTGAATGCCACGCGGGTTCTCGCCACTGCGATCGAAGTAGGCGGGATAGGCCGACACCTTGGGGCTGTAGGCGCCAGCGGCCGAAAACGGCCAGTTGTTGGTGTTCTGGATCCAGCCGTTGGGCGGATTGACGACGTTGGGGCTCTCGTCGAAGGTGTGGATGCCCTGCCAGTCGTTCGCCGGCACGCTACCGTCGACGGGTGCGGACCAATCGAGCTTCGGATTGCGCCTGGGCACGAAGTTCGAGTGGAAGTACGCGATGGTGCCATCGGCATCGGCGTACACCGTGTTGTTCGAGGAGTTGGTGTAGAGCGACATCACCTCCTTGTACTCGGCGAGGTTCCTCGCTTTCGTACGCCGATAGGACTGCTGCAGGGCCTTCAGCGGTTCTTCCATCAGCCGTACCGCGATCCACTTGCCGTCCTGTTCGCGGACCACGGGGCCGTGATGCGTGCGGTACACGGTGAAGGTCTTCTCCGCCATACCCGTTGCGGTCTTGTACGGCACGCTGATGGTCTTGGTCGTGACCGCCCGTTTTTCGTTTCCGAACGTGTAGAACACCTTGCCGTCCGCGGTTGAGGTCGTCAGCGCGAACTCGTCGATATTGTCTACGCCGCTGGACGTGTGCATCCAGCCGGCCCGCTCGTTGAAGCCCTGGTAAATGAAGAACTGACCCCAGGTGAGCGCTCCGTAGGCGTTCAGCCCCTCTTGACTCGTGACTTGCGCCTCCTCGCGGAAGAAGAACGATGTGTGCGGGTTGATGAAGAGCAACGCCTTCCCGGCGACGGTGTTGGAAGGCGCCACCGCGAAGCCGTTGGAACCAAGGGGTTCCGGCGGCACGTCCGCGTAGGCGGAATCCTCTTCGAACCGCGCCTGCGCCGCGGACTTGCTGCCGTAGAACGCCTCGAGCTGCGGAATCGACACGCTCTCGATGTCGCCGCCGATGCTGCCCTCGCTGAAACTGAGCGCCATCCACGGCTCGAACTTCGTGATCACGCGCGGCTTCACGTCTGGATGCGTGTGCAGGTAGAAGTTGAGGCCGTCGGCCCAGCCGTTCATGAGCGCCTTGAGCCAGTCGGGCGCCGCCGCGTACTGCGCGCGCAGCTCGGCGGGGTCGATGAAGAGTTTCATCCTGAGGTCGCGGTAGATCTCCCTTTCGCCCTCCGATTCGGCGAGCCGGCCCATCCCGTTGATGAAGTTCGTCTCCACGCGGTTGAAGTCGTCTTCGGCCTGGGCGTACATGAGGCCGAACACGGCATCAGCGTCGGTCTTGGCCGAAATGTGCGGGATGCCCCAGTCGTCCCGCACGATGGTCACGCCATCGGCGCGGGCGCGCCAGGCCGCCTCTTCGGGCGACACCGCCGGCGAGGGGGCCTCGGTCGTGCACGAAACGATTGCGACCATGCAAAAGGCAAACAAGGCCAGGCGTTTCATGAGTGCTCCGCTGGAGTCAGCCGCATCGAGAAGATGCCGGTTGCGACGGCGATTGTGCCACAGTCGAGGACTCGCCGAGCGGGAGGAAACATCAGGGCCGTCTGGCGGTAACATGACGCCCGTTCTCAGCCCTCCCCTCTGTACAGCGCCGATTGGCGCCAGGATCCGCGTTGATATCGTCAAGGGGCGGACGTGGCGCAGCGAAAATCGCGGATCAACGTCCAGGGAGCCTAAAACCGTCCACAGCGAAAACAGGAGGGCGCGATGATCCTGGCAGTCAATGGTCTTGACGTCGAGGTGCGCGCAGGCACGGTTGATGACGTGCCCACGCTGCTGTCCTTCATACGCGCCATGGCGACGTTCGAGAAGCTTGCGGCGTCGGCCACGGAAGACGTGTTGAGGGAATCGCTCTTCGGCCCCTCACCGGCGGCAAGGACGCTCTTGGCATTCGTCGAGGGCCGGCCCATCGCCTACATCGTCTATTTCTTTTCGTTTTCGACGTTCGAGGGCAGGCGCGGCCTGTGGCTCGAGGACCTGTTCATCGATCCGGCATTTCGTGGCAAGGGCATCGGGCGCGCCCTCATGGTCCATCTGGCGCGCATCGCGCGCGAGGAGGGCTGCGGTCGATTCGAGTGGGCGGTGCTCGACTGGAACGAAACCGCCATCCGGTTCTACAAAGGGCTCGGTGCAGAGGTTCTCGACCAGTGGAGGATGTGCCGGGTCCGCGAAGAAGGTCTGGCCCGGTTGGCCGAGGGGCTGCCGGTCACGTGATCCGGGTCGACCTGGAGTCTACCCGCGCAACATGGCTCCGGTGACTCCGGCTGCGAAAAGCGCGCCCTCGTCCTAGGGCCTGTTCTTCCCTGCTCAGCGCACAGCACGACAGCAGGACGCGGCTGCAGCAATCAGCTGGGGTGAGGACCCGATTCAGAGCCACCCGGATCGCTTGAATCCGATGTAGAGCGCCGCGCAAGCGGATGCCATCAAACCGAGGCTCACCGGGTAGCCGTATCGCCACGTCAGTTCGGGCATCACGTTAAAGTTCATGCCGTAGATCCCGGCCACCATCGTCGGCACAGCGATGATGGCCGCCCAGGCGGCGAGCCGCTTCGTGTCCTCGTTCTGTGACACGGAGATCAGCGAGAGGTTGGCGTCGAGAGCGGTCGACAACAGATCGCGAGTGTTGTCGATGATCTCGTTGAGCCGGACGACGTGATCGTAGACGTCACGAAAGTATGGTCGCGTATCCTCTGGAATGAGATCCAGATCGAATCTCATCAGGCGGTTGCACACATCGACGAGCGGCGACACGGCACGCTTGATGCTGAGCAGGTCGCGCTTGAGCCGGTAGATCCGCCCGGTCGTGTCCCGGCTGAACTCCTCGCCGAAGATCTGTTCCTCCAGCTGCTCGAGCTCTTCCTCGAGCGCCTGGACAATCGGCATGTACTGATCGACGATGAAATCCATCAGCGCGTAGAGAACGAATCCCGGACCCTTCGTGAGCAGTTGGGGTGTAGCCTCACAGCGCGCCCGTAGCCCGACGTGCGACACGAGCGATCCGTGCCGGACCGACACCACATATCGTCGTCCGATGAAGATGTGTGTTTCGCCGAACTCGATGTGGCGAGGCTCGCCGACGAGCTGCGCCGTTCGGAGGACGACGAAGAGCGACTCTCTATACTGTTCGAGCTTCGGACGCTGGTGCGCGGTCAGCGCGTCTTCGATGGCCAGATCGTGGAGCCCGAACTCCCGCTGAACTTCGCGCAGCAGCTCGAGGCTCGGCTCGTACAGACCGATCCAGACGAATTGATTCTCCTGTGTGATGGCCTCGCTGATATCTTCGATCGCGACGTCGGCCGTGCGGACCCCGTTCGAATAGGCAGCACAGGCGATGACGCCGTCCGGTCTGCCAGGGTCAGGCGTGGTCGGATCGGCGTCGGATGAGGTCATGGGGCAGCCAGAGCAAAGCTGGTGCTCCATTCTAGCCGCACGCCGGCGCAGCCAGCAGCAGCGGCGAGCTGTGCTTCCGTCGGGACGACTCCCCGGTTCGAGGACCATCGTTCTGCGTCTCGCGATCGCCCATTCCGCCTATTGAGCTCATTCGCCTATTCGGCCTATTCCGCCAGTCCGTCCTAATCAGCTGTTGACGCTTCGGGGCTGCGGTGGCAGGCTGTCGGCCACCGTCGCCAGGCATCGATGGCGCGCCTCACGCCGCTCCTTCCGCTCATCTTCTACGGCATCGTCGCCGCGTCGTCCGACCCACAAGCCCATGTCCAGGCGCAGGTTCAGATCGAACCCGCAGCCCTCACCCGCGAAGCGATGGCGGAATTCCTTCGCAGTGCCAGGGTCATACGAAGCCGCCGGTTGGATCGCGGCACCACACTTCCCTGGCGGCTCACCCTCAGTGACGGCCGCCTCACGCACGATGCGGCCTTCCAGTCGGTCGACGAGCGCGCGACGAACCGCGAGCTGAGCGACGGCCGCACGGAGCTCCAGTTCGTAGACTCGTATCACTTCAACATCGCCGCATTTCGGCTTGCCGAGATGGTCGCGCTAGGCGAGATGATGCCGGTGACCGTCGAGCGCACATGGAACGGACGTGACGGATCGCTCACCTGGTGGGTCGACAACGCCATGGAGGAAGGCGAGCGGCGGCGGAAGAAGATCGATCCGCCGAACCTCGTGCGATGGAACGCCCAGATGTTCCGCCTGCGCGTGTTCGCGCGGCTCGTGGCCGACACCGACCGGAACCTGGGCAACGTCCTGATCGATCCGGCGTGGCAGCTCTGGATGATCGACTTCACGCGGGCGTTCCGGCCGAACCGCGACATCCAGTATCCGCAGGATCTGTCGCGATGCGACCGCGCCGTGCTCGAGGCGCTGCGCCGGCTGACCGAGTCGGATGTGGTCCGCGTGGTCGGCCCTCACCTCGAGCGTCGGGACATTGCCGCGCTCATGGCCCGGCGCGACGCGCTCGTGGCGCACTTCGACCGGCTCATCGTCGAGCGCGGCCAGAGTCAGGTGCTCTACTAGCGCCGGCGCGGTCCTCAGGTGTGCCCAAGCAGTGGCACGAGCAGGCCGTCGTGCATCTGAATACCGAGCGCGACATTTAGAACTCCGAACAGAATTGCCCAGACGCCGAGGGCCATACCCACTGCCACCGTCCATGGCTCGCGCGAGCGCAGGCGCAGATACGTCACCAGGAAAAGCGGCAGCCCAGCCAGCATGCCCAGGAGCCATACCTCCACAACAAGTACGCCGAGCCAGGCTAACGTCGCAATCTCCGCACGACGTTCCGGTTGGTCCTCGTCCTGGGGATGTGGCGCGCGCATCTGCCGGGTCAGCTCGACGATCAGGAGCACGAGCGTCGGTAGAGCGACGACCAGCGGCATGCGGCGCGCGGCGGCTCCCAAGGTCGTCGCTGACAGAGCTGCCAACGCCACGAGCGCTGTTAGCCCCGCCGTGACCGCGAACCGCTCGCGGGCTGCGGTCACGGCCTGACCTCTTCTCTGCGTTCTCTGCGGCCCGCGCGCGCGTACGCGACGACCAGGTTAAGTGCGATGAGCGCCACGAGTCCAAGGACCATGGGCCTTGCGGCCAGGTCGAGGCGGCCCAACGCATACAGGCGCGAGGTGATGTGCAGGTTTCGCTCGAGGTCCGCGCCCAGCAGCAGAGCCACGACCAACGGAATGCGCGGCCAGCCGTGTTTCTTCAGATAGTAGCCCGCTGCGCCGAAACCCAGGGCGAGCACGACGTCGCCGATCCGCTGCTGGTCCACGAACGCTCCCACCGCCGCCAACGTGAACACGAGCGGCGCCACCACACGGACGCGCACGGTCGTCAACCTCGCCAGAGGTCCCACGAACAGGACGCCGACGAGCGAGGTAATCCAGTTCGACAGAAACAGGGACCAGATGAGGACGAAGACCAGCGGCAGCTGGTCTGTCATCAGCTCACGGCCCGGCGCCAGGCCATGCAGCAGCAACGCCACCATCAGCACAGCCGTTGCGTCGCTGCCGGGAATGCCGAATGCCAGCACGGGGACCAGAGCGCCACCGTCCTTGGCGTCGTGCGCCGCTTCGGGTGCCAGCACGCCGCGGATGTCGCCGCGGCCGAAGCGCTCGCGGTCTTTCGCCGTCTGCACGGCATGCCCGTACACCATGAAGCTCGCCACAGTACCACCCACACCGGGGACGATGCCCACGACGGTGCCAATCAGCGCGCTGCGGATGAAGAGGCCGAAGTTGGCGAATACCGCGCGAGCTCCGTCAAGGAGGCTGCCCTTCACCGCATCAGCGCGCTGCACTTTCGAGATCGTCGCCCGGCCCGAAACGCTGAGATCGATCATCTCGCCGATCGAGAACAGCCCGAGCATCATCGGCACCAAGGCGATCCCGTCCCACAGGAATAGCGAGCCGAAGGTGAAGCGCAGCTCCCCGGTCAGGGAATCGCGGCCGACCAGTGCCAGCAGCAGACCCAGGCCGGTGGCAATCGAGGCGCGCATGACCTGGCCGCGCGTGATGACGACGATCGTCGACAGAGCCCAGACGAGCAAGAGGAGCAGCTCTGGCGGACCGAACGCGAGGATTGCACGGGTCATGAGCGGCACGAGCGCGATGAGCACGAGAACGCCGAAGGTCGAACCCAGCGCCGACGAGAAGCCGTCGATACGTCGCGGCGCTGGGTCGGCCGGGCACGTTAAAGGATTGCCGTGATCGACCCAAGGTCGCCCCGCCGACCAGCCCGCCAAACGTCAACACCACCGGCAGCGGGGCGTGGCGCATGCTGTGTGGCCAACAGCACATCGCCCGGGCCGCTTCGGCCGACGCGGTGTCGAGCGTGCGACTGGCAGAGGCCTTCAGCTCCGGGCTGGACAGCACGTCGGCCTCCGGCAGGACCGCCGATCGAGGGAGCCCCGCCGGCGACGAGACCGCGCCCATCGTCGCCAACCTCTCGGCGGCACCGACCGCAGCACGTTCGAGCTCACGGTCGTTGGCGATTCGGTTGACGCTCACCTGCAGCAACAGGCCGCGGATCGCCGGCCTCGAACAGGTCAACGATAGACTCGAAGTTGAAACACGAAGTCGACATCGCCACGCATCGCGGCCGCGGGGTACCGGCACCCTCCGACACCGATCGACGCCGAAGCTGATGCGGTGCCCATCAGCGAGGCGACCAGCAGACCCGGCGACGCCCAGGATGCCCAGCGTGGAGCCATCTGGCCGCGCGCCTGCAATCGCCGCGCCCCCACCAGCCCACCTGCACCAGCCTGGTTATCGATGCAATATCTGCGCCGAGCCGTCGCGCGAGGAGCGGTTGCAGCATCCGCGATTCGGTGTCGTAGCCGCCGCCGGCGGCGTTGGGTACGATCCACCGGAGACGGCGGCCCGCCAGCGACGGACACACACCTTCACGTGTCGGGCGAGCGGATCGGCACGCGGGCGCCACCGCAAGGGTGCCGAGAACGGCGGCCGCGCGCGCGAGCGCCTGTCGTCGCGACGGCATATCAGCGGCCAGGCTGCCGCCACGATCCGGCCAGCCACGTCGAGAATTGCGACCAACCATCCATCGACCAACGACCAACGGCCGTCCGGCGCCTGGGCACCAGCTTCAGCAGCCGCCCCTTCGCGTTGTCGGTCAGCACGTAGAGCGCGCCGTCGGGGCCGGTGCGCACGTCGCGGAAACGCTCCTTGAGATCCGTGAGCAGACGTTCCTCGCCGACGATCCGGTCGCCCTCGACGGTCAGCCGTACGAGGGCCCGGCTTGCCAGCCCGCCGATGAAGAGGCTCCCCTTCCACTCGGGGAAGAGCGCGCCGGTGTAGAAGGTCATGCCGCTCGGCGCGATGTTCGGATCCCAGTAGTAGCGCGGCTGCTCCATCCCCTCCTTGACCTGGATCCCACCGGTGATTGGTTCACCGGGATACTCGATGCCGTACGCGATCGTCGGCCAGCCGTAATCCTTGCCCTTCTGCGCCACGTTCACCTCGTCGCCGCCGCGCGTGCCGTGCTCCACTTCCCACAGCTCGCCGGTCGCCGGGTGCAACACGGCCGCCTGCACGTTGCGATGACCGAACGACCAGATCTCGGGGCGCACGCCCATCTTGCCGACGAACGGGTTGTCCTTCGGAATGGAACCATCGGCATTGATCCGCGCAATCTTGCCGATCAGACTGTCCATCCTCTGCGCCTGCATCCGGCCCTCGGTGATCGATCGATCGCCCATCGTGACGAAGAGCGTGCCGTCGCGATGCCAGACCAGGCGGCTGCCGAAGTGCAGATTCGAGTTGAGCGACGGCGCCTGATGGAAGATCGCCTGCACGTCGTCGACCCGCGGCATGGCTCCATCGACGAGCCGGCCGCGCGCAACGGCTGTGTTGTTCGCGCCGTCCGACTGGGGCTCGGAGTAACTCCAGTAGATCAGCTGATTCGACCGAAACGCGGGGTCGAGCGTGATGTCGAGCAGGCCTCCCTGCCGGCCGGCGACGAGGGGCGGCAGTCCGGCGACCGGCTCGGACAACCGGCCATCACGCGTCACGATGCGCAGCCGGCCCGGCCTCTCGGTGACCAGCAGGCGTCCGTCGGGCATGAACGTCATGCCCCAGGGATTCTGCAGTCCCCCGGCGACCGGCACGACGTCGAACGCGACGTTGGCCCTCCGCTCCGGTGCGCGAAACTGCCCGGCAAACGCCGGCTTCTGATGGGGCGCATTCTGCGGCGTGCGGCCCATCTGGGTGCTCGATGACGACGCGGTGCCCATTCCGCGTGTCCGGCGAAGAATGCGCTCGATGAGACTCGGGGGCGCAGGCGCAAGGACGGTCACGATGTAGCCCGCTCCAAGAGCACCGAGTCCGAGCAGTACGGCAAGCGAGCGAGAAGTCATGCGGTCGAGCCTCAACAGCCAGAAGGAAGCGGCTCGGGTCCCAGGGCCGGGCTCAGTCGCCGGCACTCCGAAGAAGCCAGTAGTCCTTCATCAAGAGGAAGCGGCCGATGACGAGAGCATCAATCGCGGAAGAGAATACTGTCTGCATGGCAGATCGTGGGGTGACGGCCAGCGCGCCGCTCGGCGTGAGGAGCGGGCAGTGCACCAGTCCTGGCACGTCCGTGCGACGGAGGTGGATCAACAGCAAGTCGTGCAGTTCAGGCGCCTGTTGACGGTTGAGCGTTTGAACAGTGGCGGACGTGCGACCGTCAACGACAGCTTGGAGTTGTGACCGGAGGTCAGCTTTGACCGACGTCCGCAGCAGCGTGAACGGCGATTGAATCGGCTCCGGGAAGCACGTCGCCGCATCTTCCTCTCTGACAACGAGAGCGAGCGAAGCGTCGAGGGAACGTTGAAAGAGGTATTCGTTGATGTTGTGGCGGATGTAGCGGTTCGATGGATCCCCCAACACACTGCGACAGCCCTGCGGGCGACGCCCGAACTCCGCCGCCCCCTGGAACCAGGCCACGACTTTGCCGCGTGCGAGAAAGCCTGAGACGCGCGACAGGAGTCGCTGCCAATCCGGCTCATACACGTAGTCGACGCGGCAATTGTCGAGCGTCTGCTTCACCTGTTCTTCAGTAAAAGCCGGGCCGAGATCGAGCCCCTGCAACGACGGCTTCGTCGTCCGGGTTGCGCACGACAAGGCGGCACCCAGCGCGAGGCCGGCACGTTCAGGGACGGGCGACACGGACATTTGCGGGCCGAGCGACGCGCGCAGATCGGCGTTCAACCTCGGGCTGGCGAACAGGCTGCCACCAAACGCCGCAAGCCCATCCGGCGCGACGCTCCTGGTCAACTCGACGACAACGTCTGTGAGCACGCGCGTGAAGCTCGCCGCCAAATCATGACGGCGTTTCTGGACATCGCGATGAAGTGGCTCCCCGTCGGCGAGTTGTTCGGGCGCATCCCCCTGAGCCTCCCGAACCACCTCATACAGTCCCGCCAGGTCGAGCCGAACGCCGACCTCGTCCTTCCAGCCCAGCGCCCGCTGCATGGCGTTCAGCCACCGAGGTTCTCCCTGTACAGCCAGCTCGAAAAGCGTTTCCGTCGCGACCGGCGGCACGCCAAGGGCTTCGGCAATCAGTCGCTGTGCGCGTGTGAGGTCGTGGCCGCCCGGCACGGCTCCGACCCAGCTCGGATGGTCTGCGCGGCTGCGAAAAACGGCGATCCCGCGATCCCGGTCGGCGTCGACCACGACGATGGCGGCCCCCTCCGGGGCGACCAGGCCGGCCAGCTCGGCGGCCGCGCGGGCAGCACTGACACGATACACGGCGCAGCGCGGCAAACCCGCGCGCAGCGTCGAGGATCGGCACGCGTCGGCGGCATGTCCCAAGTCGCCGCCCACCTGCAACCTTCGATCGACAGTCCAGCGCTCGTCGTCGACGATAGCCACTTGCTCGACGTCGGGTGCCTCGACACGCAGCTTGTCCAAGCACGCACGCGCGGCTTCGACGGGCAACCCGCCCACGACGCGATAGCCGATGTCGGGTACGCCTCGAAGATCTGCCTCAACCGCCGCTGCGACGAGTCCATCGTCAGATGCGACAGCGGCGGCCGCCTCGCTGCGCCGACCCGACACGCCGAGCACGAGCATCGTCAGGCTCGACCGGACCGGTGCGCTGTTGGATGCGCCACGAGGAAATCTCCGATCGCCAGGTAGTCCAGATTGCCCTGCAGGAACGCGCGGACCGCGTCATCGGGCGTGCCGACGATGGGTTCCTCGTGCATGTTGAAGCTGGTGTTGATCACGGAGGGAATGCCCGTCAGCTTGTGGTATTCGGTCAGCACCTGATAGAAGCTCGAATTCGAGTCGGCCGTCACGAGCTGAGGCCGCGCAGTCCCATCGACGTGCACGGCTGCGGGAGAGCTCCGTCGCATTTCGTCGGTGCAATCAAATGTGATGGTCATGAACTGCGCCGCATACTCTGCCCCGTCCACGTTCCTGTAGCAGGCGTGCCGGTGCTCGAAGAGTGTCGCCGGTGCGAACGGCATGAACTCCGTCCGCCCCAGCCGCTGGTTGAGCCATTGGTTAACCTCGGGCTCGCGGGCGTGGTAGAGGATCGACCTGTTGCCGAGCGCCCGCGGACCATACTCCATGCGGCCGTTGAATCGCGCCACGACCTTCCCGCCGGCGATCAGCGCTGCGATCTTCGGCTCGATCGGCGAGTAGCGATCGAAGGAGAGCTGCGCCTTGCTGAGCGCCTGCTCGATCTCCGCAGGCGTGTAGGCCGGGCCGAGAAATACATCCGACAGCGGGGTCCGCAGGTTGGGGTGCCCGAGGAACTCGAGGAGCGCAGCGCCAGTTCCGCATCCACCGTCCCCCATGTTCGGATGGATGAACAAGCGCTTGACGCCCGGCAGCTCCTTGAGCCGCTGATTCAGCTTGACGTTGGCCACCACGCCGCCCGAGAGCACGAGGCTATCGAGTCCGGTCTGCTGCAGGTAGTGGGCGACGTAGCGGCACGCGACGACTTCGAGGACATGCTGATACGCTGCCGCGACGTCAATCTTGGGAAACTCGCCGGCGAGCATTCGCGCGAAGAACAGATTGTTGCTCTCGAAGATCTTGAACGTGCCGGGTTCCTCCGCTATTCGTGCCAGGAGCACGTCCCGAAGGACTTTGGGGTCGCCGTACGCCGCCAGGCCGACGATCTTGCCCTCGTGTCGACTCGGCTGGAAGCCCAGCCCCGATGTCACCGACTCGTAGAACGTGCCGAGCGAGTGAGGGTATCGAGGTTGTGGAGACGCAGCAGGCGGCCGTCGCGGCCGACGCTGACGCTTCCTGCCAGACCGGACCCGTATCCGTCGAGCGTGACCACGAGCGCCTGGTCGAAGCCGCTCGTGAAGTAGGCATTGGCGGCATGACTCAGATGATGCTCGGTGCGCTTCAACTTGCGGCGCAAGTTCAACTCTTCCAGGGACGCTTCGAGCTCCTCCTGCCACTGCCGATGATATTCGGTGGCTTCCCTTCCCCATTGCTCCGATGCCCGCTTGGCCACGTTGCGCGAGATCACGCTGTCGTTGGCCAGTACGCGATACGCGACGGTTTTCGCAATACTCTTTTCGAAGCGCTCGTTGGCTGACGTCAGTCCGGGAACGTCGAAGGTCCGCACCGGAACACGTTCCCGCGCCTCACGCATCAGGTCTGCGGTTCTGGTCGTGTCCGCGTGAGCGAGAAACTCGCGTTCGTTCGCGAGACTCTTCTGAAAGAGCTTGGTTTCTTCGTCCCACGTGAAGAATGGATACGACACGACGTCGATATCGTCCGGCCCCAGGCCCGTACGCTCGAAGCCGTCCTGCAAGGCTTGCCAGGGGAAACCACTCTGCAGCTTCACCCGTGTAAATCGCTCTTCAGCGGCTGCGTACGTGATTCTTCCATCCTCGACGATGCTGACGGTTGAGTCCTTGTCGAGAGGCGACAGTCCCAACACTTTCATGTGATGCGCTCCCGCAATAAGGTGCTCCGGAACTCCACCGGAGTTCCGGGCATGCCGTCCAAGTCGCGACAAAAGAACTCACAAAACCGGTCGATGCACTCGAGGAACGTCTCTAGCTCTGTCTGGTTCGAGACGTAAGAGGTGTGCCCTGGCACCACCGTCGGGCTGTGAAACGTGAGCGAGAAGGTGCGCAGGCCGTCCGCATGGAGTCTGCGGGCGAGAGCCTTCATCTCCTCGAGCGTGTTCCCTTCCGGAGACAGCATGATCTTGTTGACGAGACCCAGCTTCGCGGCCACACCCACGCCGCGGAACGGAGCGAGCCGTTGAGACGAGGCCGCTCGATGCACCCACCGGCCAGCAGACTCGCCCAGTATTCCGACGAAGCCAACTGTACACGGCAGGAACAGCAGGTTCGTCGAACCGCCGTCAAGGAACGGGTACGGGCCGAATTCAGAAAACGATGGACCGCCGGCGTCAGTAAAATCCATCCGCGGGCTGATGCTCGTGTCGACCTCGAAGCCGAGGGCGGCAAGCGTTTGAACTGTCTCGGCGCCAATGCCGTAACGACCGGCCTTGTAAACTGTCGGTCTCACGGCGAACGCACGCTGAATCTCGTCTCGCAGTTGTTCGATCTTGGCCAGTTCCAGCGAGACATCAAGGTTGAGCGCAAAGCTGTTTCGGGCGTTGAGCTCTTCCTCGAACGGAGGATTGACCCATGGATGCAGATGAGCGCCAATCGTGCAGCGACCGTCGGCGAAAATCGGCAGCAGCGGCTCGTACCCAGCCGGCTGATGGGCCACACAGTAGTCGACGACGTAGGTGGGTTTGATTTGATAGCGGTCGAAAATCTGTTGAGCGCGACCGATGTGCCGCATGGCAGTGACATCGACGTTGTCGCGCGAAAACGGCGCCGACCAGTCGAATTCTTCCTCGGTGTCGATCACGGCAAACAGGAGGGGACGCTCCGATCGATCGAGTTCGACCCACGATTCCGGCCGCCGAAGGGGGTGACGAGGAACGCCCATACGTCTCGGTCGAGCTACAGTCTACAGCACGGTCGCCCCATCACCTCCGTTCTAGGCCTCGTCAGCCCCTCTCACGACAGCGCGGATCACGCCCTGTCCGGCCGATTATCGCCAAACGCTGGAGATGGCCAGTCCGCCAAGCGCTATCAGCCGTCCGCGAACGACCTGTGCTCCAGGGCGTTAGGCGATCGTAAGCCCGGATCTTCACCAGCACCTTCAAAGCCGTCGGGAATCTCAATCGGACGACGAGTGTTCTCCGAGGACGAACACACCTGGAGCCGCGACGTCGGTGTGCCCGCGCGACGCGGGGCGTCGATCCGCCGGACAGGAGCCATCAAACGAAAGCGACACTGATCCAGAGCGCGCTGTTGGTAAGCTGTTGATGCGCGCAGCGCAACGTGAGATAAGCGCGGCGATATCGACGCAACTCGCATCCACTGAAATCGTGCAGGGACAAACGGCGCGGGGGCCCTGATTTCGCTGCGCTCATCCGGGCTACGGCACACAGTCGCTCAGTCGAGAAACTGCTCGTAGTATTTCGTTGTGAAGCGCGGGCGCGCGAGCTTGCGCGGGATCTTCACGTCGCCGCGCTTGAGCCATTGCGTCTGGATCGGCGACGCCCGCCCGCCGAGCTCGTGAATGGCGAGCTTGTTGTACTCCACCGAAAAGCCCTGCCAGCGCGGCTCGGCCGGATTCGATGAGAACGGATCGAACGAGAACGACACGCCCGGACCGTCCGAGTAGAGCCCGAACGGCTTCTTTGTTTTCTCCGGGCGATTGACGAAGTAGGTCGCCCATCCGTTCGGCGCATAGCCGGTGTCCTTCTCGAATTCCTTCACGAAGCGAAACGTCGCAAGCACCACCTCAGGGAGCCGCGACAGGTCGTGCTCGTAATACTGGAAGTCGAGCCGGCGCTCGGTGGTGGTCGGACGCCAATACTCGTTGACGAAATCGGCGCGTGAATAGACGAGCCCCTTCGGCTGCGGCACCTCGACGCCTTCGAAGCCGTGCTGGATCGCAAGCCGCTTGGCGACGCGGAATTCATCGCAGGCCGGCTGCGACGACGCCGGCGTCATGTCGCCGGAGCCCGCCATGCTGCGCTGGTCGAAGAAGCATGCCAGGTGATGCAGGAACACGATCGCGAGCAGCGCGTCGCATTCGGAGCGCGCCTTGAGCAGGCCCGTCACCAATTCGTCCGGCGACTGGAAGGCGGCGAGCGAGATGTCCGACTTGCATAGCGTCGCCGGGCGCACCTCGAGCTGACACTCGACCACGATGCCCGACAGGCCGAACGAGCACTTGAACTCGTGAAACGCCGCGCCGTCGGCATGATCCGACAGCGTGCGCAGCTCGCCCTTGTCGTCCACGTAAGTGAGCGCGACCACATGCGCGGAGAAATAGCCCGGCGCGTCGAGCGAGGATTCCTTGGTATCGCCCACCGCGACCGAGCCGACCGTCGCCTCGCCGATCTCGGCCTGGAACGGGATTTCGACGCCATGCGCCTGCAGCCACATGTTGAGCTTCTTGAGACGGCAGCCGGCCTGCACCCGCACCACCTGGCGGCTGGTCGCGTCGCGTTCGAGCCCGATCACGTCGTCGAGCTTGCGCAGGCACACCATGGTGCCGCCGTCGTTGACGATGGTGTCGGTGACCGAGGCAATCGAGCCGACCGGATTGACCGGCGTCGGGAAGCGGGCGGCATCGCGCACCACCGCCTGCACGTCGCCATAGCTGATCGGCTCGACATAGACCGCGGGCTTGGTTGAGCGATGCTGCCCCCAATTGCTGAGGACGCGGCCCTCGTTGTCGAGGATGCCGTGGAACGGCTGGTTGGCTCGTTGCGTGGCGGCTTGCATGTTCATGGGCATTGTCCTTAAGCGATCTTGACGTAGCGGCGGTCGTCCGGAGCGGCCGCCAGCAGCGGCACGCCGCGCGCGAGCGCGTCCTGCACATGCGGCGCCGCCCAGTGGGCATCGAGCGCGGCGTCGCTCGCCCACCACCCGGTCTCGGTCCCTGCTCAGCCCTTCCCCCTTCGACACCGCGGACAAGGCCGCTGTCTGCAGCCGATTTTCGTCAAGGAGTCGGAGAGGAGCAAAGGGGAAAAGGCTGACCGGGAAGAGAAACGGCGACCTGGGAGACCCAGGTGTGTCCTTCGCCGCGCACCGGTGATAGTTATCCGGATAGGGTGTCACCCTGTCTCCGGAATGGACCCGTGGCGCAGGAACAGCTCGGGGCACGCGAGCATCTCGACGACACTCAACATCTACACGCATGTCGTGGACGCATCGCACCGCAAGGCCGTCGAACAACTCGAAGAACGGTTGTTTGGCGAGATGGACTGTTGCTTGACTGAGAGTGGCCAGCGACGGTGGATCAGCCGCACCCGCAAGTGCCGGAGTTCAGAGGGTTGGAATTGGAGGCGCCGCCCGGATTTGAACCGGGGATCGAGGTTTTGCAGACCTCTGCCTTACCACTTGGCGACGGCGCCGGCTGAAACTGTCTGAGGAAGATTCGGCCGCGTCTTTAGGAGCGGCTACAACAGCGTGTCTGACAGCGCGAGGCGAAACGGGGAGGCCGATCATCGACATTGTTATCTGCCGCCCACCTTTGCGCCGTCGGCGCTTCGGCGGACAATCTTCGCGTGGCTTGCCAACCGTAGCTCACGACCCGCTGGCAAGCGTGAGCGAAGGTTGGAGCGGGAAACGGGATTCGAACCCGCGACTTCGACCTTGGCAAGGTCGCACTCTACCACTGAGTTATTCCCGCCCGGCCCCGTACCGTAGCACACCGCGCCAAACGCCTTCAAGCCTCGCCCGCAGGGCCGACGGCAGGTCCGGCGTCACACCGCGAAAAGGCCCGCTGGTGCCGACAGTATATCGCAGCCGATCGTGCGGACCTGCGCCACCAGACACGCAGGGCCCTTCCAGTTTCCGCGACGCTGTGCGCATGCACTCGTGGAGTTTCCTGCTACACCCTGGCGTCGCGCAGCACCTGCGCCGCTTCTTCGGGCCCCGTCGGGTTGATGTAGAAGCCGCTGCCCCACTCGAAGCCGGCCACCTTCGTCAGCTTCGGAATAATCTCCACATGCCAGTGATAGAACTCGGACGCGTCGATCGAAAACGGCGAGGTGTGGACAATGAGGTTGTAGGAAGGGTTGAGGAGCGCCCGGTTCATGCGCTGCAGAACGGATGTGAGCAACCGCGCCAGGCCGCCGTACTCCTGCCGCGGCGCGTCCTGAAAGTGGGCGCCGTGCCGCTTCGGCAGCAGCCACGTTTCGAACGGGAAGCGCGGCGCGTAGGGCGCCACGGCCACGAAGTCGGCCGTTTCGGCAATCACGCGCGTCGCCTGCTCGAGCTCCTGCCGCACGATGTCGCAGAACACGCAGCGCTCCTTGTACGCGTAGTGCTGCCGCGCGCCGTCCACCTCTTCCGCAACGTTTCTCGGCACGATGGGCAACGCGATGAGCTGGGAATGCGAGTGCGTCAGCGACGCGCCGGCCGCTCGGCCGTGGTTCTTGAAGATCAGGATGTAGCGAAACCGCTGGTCTTGACGCAAGTCGATGACCCGATCGCGGAACGCCCAGAGCACCCGTTCCACGGCGTCCTCCGGCATCGTGGCCAGCGTCGCGAGGTGATCCGGAGACTCGATGATCACCTCGTGCGCGCCCACGCCGTTCATGCGATCGAACAGGCCCTCGCCTTGACGATCGAGGCCGCCCTCCACCTGCAGCGCCGGGTACTTGTTGGGCACAACACGCACCTGCCACCCTGGGCCGTTCGGAGCGTCGCCGTTCAAGCGGTAGGAGAGCACCTCGGAGGGCGTCATTCCCTCGTGGCCCTCGCAGAACGGACACGACGGATCGGGCGTGGGTGGCGGCGTGGGCTCGATGAGAAAGTCGTGAGGGCGCTTGCGCCGCTCGGTGGAGATGATCACCCACCGGCCGGTCACGGGGTCCTTGCGAAGCTCAGGCATCCATCCTGCCTATCGGTCGTCTAGCGTGAAGGCGTCCGCAATCAATTGAACATCCGGCTGCCGGCCCCGCAACCAGGCGATGGTGACGACGTCGAAGCGACACGGGACATCGGTGAGATGGCGCCGCGCAAGGTATTCGACGGCCAGCTGAATCAGCCGACGCCGTTTCGCCAACGTGACGGCTTCGCCAGCCGACCCGTCGGCGACACTCGCCCGCCCCTTCACCTCGACGAACACCAGCGTGCCCCCATCCCGGGCGACGATGTCGATTTCGCCTCGGCGGGTTCTGAAGCGCCGCTCGACGATCGAGTAGCCCCGGCCTTCGAGAACAGCGCACGCCAGATCCTCGCCGGCCAGGCCGAGCGCCGACCGCCCACTTTCGATCACGCACGGCGAGACTGCAAGGGCGAGGCCACGGCCGGGACTGGTCTCGCTCGCCGCCGTCACGCGTGAGCGCGCTCGACGGCCGTGAGCGCTTCGTCCAGAATCGTCAACGCGGTGTCGGCCTGGGACTTCGTCAGCACGAGCGCGGGCGACAGCCGAAGGGCGTTGGCGCCGGCGCCCAGCATCAGCAGTCCACGCTTGAAGGCCTCCTCGAGCACCGCCTCGCGCTCTTCGACGGCCCGCTCCTTCGTTTCCCGGTTCCGGACGAGCTCCACGCCGATCATCAGGCCACGGCCACGCACGTCGCCAATCAGCGGGTGCTTGCCGGTCATCGCGCGGAGCCCCTCCATCATGTGCGCGCCCACGTCCGCCGCATTCTGCACCAGCCGGTCTCTGAGCAGCTTGATGGTGGCCAGCGAAGCCGCGCACGACACCGGGTTGCCGCCAAACGTGCTCGCATGCGATCCCGGCGGCCAGCCCATGACGTCGGCGCGGGCCGTGGCAATGCCGAGCGGCATGCCCGACGCGATGCCCTTGGCGACAGAGGTAATGTCGGGGCTGATGCCGAAGTGCTCCACCGCGAACATCTTGCCCGACCGGCCCATCCCTGATTGCACTTCATCGGCGATCAGCAGGATGCCGTGGCGCTTTGCCAGCGCCGCCAGCCGCTGATGAAACTGTGCCGGCGGCACGAGGTATCCACCCTCGCCTTGAATCGGCTCCACCACAATGGCCGCGACTTCATCGGGCGACACCAGGTGCACGAAGATCTGATCTTCGAGAAAGCTCAGACATTCCGCCGCGCAGCTCTCCGGCTTGAGTCCGATCGGGCAGCGATAGCAGTTCGCGTACGGCGAGTGATAGACGCCCGGCATCATGGGGCCGAATCCGCGCCGCTGAATGGCCTTACTCGCCGTGAGCGACAGCGAGCCCAGCGTGCGACCGTGGAACGCCCCGATGAAGGCGATGAGGTTGTACTTGCCGGTGTGGTACCGGGCGAGTTTGATCGCGGCCTCATTGGCCTCGGTGCCGGAGTTGGCGAAGAACGACCGCACCTCACCGTCGATGGGACTGATCGCCGCCATCTCCTCTGCCAGCCGCACCTGCGGTTCGTAGTAGAAGTCCGTGCCCGACATGTGAATGAACTTCGACGCCTGCTCGGTGATGGCCTTGACCACGTCGGGATGAGAGTGGCCGGTCGAGGTCACGGCGATCCCGGCGGCGCAGTCCAGGAACAGATTGCCGTCCACGTCCTCGACCACCGCCCCCTCGCCGCGTGCGATGACCAGCGGATAGGCTCGCGTATACGAAGGCGACACGAATTTCGCGTCGCGGGCAATGATGGCCTTGGCTCTGGGGCCCGGTAGCTCGGTCTTGAGCACAGGAGCATTCATGGTGATCCTTACTTTCTCTTCCACTTGGTTCCCGCCGCAGAATCCTCGAGCAGCACACCGCGGGAGGCGAGCTCGTCGCGAATGCGGTCGGCTTCCTGGAACGCCCGCCGTCGGCGCGCCGCCTGGCGTTCGGCGATGAAGCGTTCGATATCTGCCTCGTCGATCGGCGCGGTCGCGTCTTCCGCCTGCCGGAGCGCCATCACGCCCAGCACTCGATCGAACGCCGCAAATGTCTCACGCACGTCCGCCAGGTCGGGCTTCCCTATCTCGCCGGCATCGATCGCCGCGTTCAGAGCCCTGACGAGATCGAACATCACGCCGAGCGAGCCGGCCACGTTCAGGTCCTGATCCAGCATGGCGCCAAAGGCCGCGCGCGCCTCGGCGAGCCGCGCCCGGACCTCCGGATGCGCATCGCCGCCGGTGACGAGATTCGAGCCGCCCCAGAAAATCCGCGAGGCGCCGCACGGCCTCTTCCGCGTGATCGAGGGCCGCCCACGAGAACTTGAGCTGCTTGCGGTAGTGCACCGAGAGCAGCAGATACCGCAGGGCCGAGGCCCGATAGCCCCTCGCGATCACGTCGGAGACGGTGTAGACGTTCCCCACCGACTTCGACATCTTCTCGTCGCCCAGGTTGAGGAACTCGACGTGCACCCAGAAGCGCGAGAACGGGCGGCCCGTCGCGCCTTCGCTCTGCGCGATCTCGTTTTCGTGATGCGGGAAGACGAGGTCGATCCCTCCCGCATGGATGTCGATGGGCGGCTCGCCCAGGAGCCGCAGGGCCATGGCCGAGCATTCGATGTGCCAGCCCGGGCGCCCCGGGCCGAGCCCCAGGTCCCAGGTCGGTTCACCGGGACGTGTCGCCTTCCACAGGACGAAATCGCGCGCGTCCTCCTTCGCATAGCTGTCAGAATCCACGCGCGCGCCGGCCTGGAGTCCTTCTCTGTCGAGCCGCGCCAGGCGTCCGTAGTCCTTGAATGTCGCGATCCGGAAGTAGATGGACCCGTCGCTGCGATAGGTATGACCGCGGGCCTCGAGCGCGCGAATGAGGTCCGTCATGGCTTCCAGATTCGCTGGATCAGTCGCGCGCGGCTGCTCTTCAATCGTCTCCAACCCCAGGGTCCGGGCATCGTCCTGAAATGCCCGGACGTATTGATCGGTATATTCGCGAAGAGGCATGCCGGCCTTCTCCGCGCCGGCAATGGTCTTGTCGTCCACGTCCGTGAAGTTCATCACCTGGTGCACGCTCAGTCCCAGGTGGTACCTGAGCGCACGGCGGAGCACGTCGAGAACGACGAACGTCCGGAAATTGCCGACGTGACCGCGGTTGTAGACGGTGAGCCCGCACGTGTAGATACGGACCGGCGTGTCGGCCGGCTGCGTAAACGTCTCTTCGCGCCTCGTCAGGGTGTTGTAGAGGATCATCAATCAGCGAGCGCCCCGGTGTGGCACATACCGGCGCAACGGCCGCCGGGCCTCCCGGGGCGCACCGGCCGCCGCACGATCTGTCTCAGGAGCCTGGCTCGACCGGCAGGTCCCGGGCCATCCGGCAGACGTTCCGGTTGCCCTCCCGATCGCAGGTGAACGACCGCAGCCGTCCGGGCGACGCCCCAGGTTCGGCCCGGTCGGCATACCTCAAGACCACTTCGAAGCGCTCGTCGTCGGTCTGGAAATGCAGGTCGATCGGCATCGGCGCGGAGCTCGACTGACGAATGGCCTCGGCAGCGCCCTCGGTGATGGCGGCGGCAATCTCGCGCGCCACCTCCTGGCGATAGCCGGCATACTCCACGACACGTGCAGTCAGCTCGCCCAGCGGCTGCAGCAATTCCGTGTTGCCGGGAATGCTGACGTGGAACAGGAACCCCATGCTCACGTGGATTCTACCTCGACTGTCAGATGGACACGCGAGCGAAGAGCGCGCCGGCCGCCTCACAGTCGGCACGAATCTGGCCCGTCAGCGCCTCGACGGTCTCGAATGTTCGTTCGTCCCTGAGCCGCAGGACAAAACCAAGGCGGATTCTGGCCCCGTACAGATCGCGACTGAGTCCCAGCACGTGGGTTTCGATCACCGTCCGGTCGTCCTCGCCGAAGGTGGGACGAATTCCCACGTTCGTGACCGAGGCAAACACAGTCCCCGCAATCGTTGCCGTCGTCGCGTACACGCCGTGTGGTGGTATGAGCTCATTGTCCGCGCACACGTTGGCCGTGGGAAACCCTATCTCCTGACCGCGCTGCCGGCCGCGCACGATGGTGCCGTCAATCGCATAGGTCTGTCCAAGCAGAGCCCCGGCTTCGTCCACCCGTCCCTCGGCCAACAGGCGGCGGATGCGCGTGCTGCTGACCACGAACTCCTTGTATCGCACCGGGTCGATTTTCTCCGCGCGAAACCCGAAACGCGCGCCCAGCGCTCGAAGCATCGTGAAATTGCCGGTGCGGTCGCGGCCGAAGATGAAGTTGGCGCCCACCCACACTTCGGCGACGTGCAGCCAGTCGACGAGCACGGTGCGGACGAACATCTCCGGGTCCCAGCGCGGACAGCTCCGTCGTGAAGCGCACGACGGCCAGTCCCTGAACGCCGGCCCGTGCGAGCGCCTCTGTTTTCTGGGCCATCGTCATCAGGAGCGGGGGGGCCTTGTCAGGCCTCAGGATTCGCGGCGGATGCGGATCGAAGGTCAGCACGACGGCCGTGGCGCCGCGTTCGGAGGCGACGCGCCGTACGCGTTCGATGATTTTCTGATGGCCCCTATGCAGGCCGTCGAAGTTGCCCAGCGCCAGCACGGGCTGGTGCCACCACGTCGGCCGCGCGTCGCCCGGAAAGTGAATGGTCTCCAAGAAACGGCCGCCTCACGGCTGTCACGTGCGCACGGTGGTGGCACCGATGGCCGTCCTGTCTCTTACGGCAGGTCCACCTGGAATTCGAGCGAAAGACCATCATATGCCAACTGCACACCGGCGGGCAGGCGCGCGCAGGTGGCGGCATGCGGAAGGTCGTGGCTCATGTGTGTGAAGAACGTCGAGCGCGCCCCGATCCGCGCGGCGAGCGCCACGGCTTGAGCCACGTTCAGATGCGTCGGGTGCTCGCGGTCGCGCAATGCGTCGAGCACCAGGACATCCAAGTCGGTCAACTCGGGCCACGTCGCAGCCGGAATCGCGCTGCAGTCGGTGAGATACGCGAGCGATCCGACACGAAATCCGAGAATCGGATCGCGTCCGTGCAGAAGCGACAGCGGGCGCACGATCGATCGGCCCAGCGAGAAGACGCCGCCGATGGTGAAGAGCTCGAGCCTGGGAACGGACCCCATCCCGGCATCGGACACGCCAAAGATGTAGTCGAAGGTGCGCCTGAGCGACCGGGCAGTCGGCGCGCTCGCGAAACATGGAATCGCGCTGCGCTGCAGGGCGTTGTATCTGCGCAGCTCGTCGAGACCGAAGATATGGTCGGCGTGCGCGTGCGTGAAGAGCACCGCGTCCACGCGTCTGACGCCATAGGCCAGCGCTTGCGACCTGAGATCCGGTGTGGTGTCGATGAGGACGCTCAGCCCATCCGGCAGATCGAGCAGCGCGGACGGGCGCCATCGACGGTCTCTCGGGTCCTCGGAGCGGCATGTGGTGCACTCGCACCCGATCATGGGAACACCGTGCGAGGTGCCGGTGCCGAGAAACGTCAGCCGCGCATGTTGCCGGCTCACGGCTCGATGATTCGGCGCTCCGACTTCTCACGCACTTCGACGAATCGCAGACGAAGCTCGTAGAGAATACGCCCCAGCAGCAGGCTCTCTTCGTCGGTGAGGTTCCCCCGGGACTTCTGTTCGAGCAGCGTGAGAATGTCGATCATCTGCTGGGCGCCGGCGAGGTTGGGCGGCAGCCGCTCATCGGTCGCGGGATCGGCAAGGTCGCCGAAGTGCATGGCGGCTGTCGTGGCCAGCGAGAGGATGAATGCGGTGAACGTCAGCTCAGTTGGTTCGTCGGCCATGCAGGTACAATCCGGACGCCATGATATCTCAGGTCCAAGACGATGACCGAACCAGCCGCTGAACGCTTCGTGCGATTGCTCGACGTGATGCGCAGGCTGCGCTCCCCTACCGGCTGCCCGTGGGACCGCGAACAGACGCATCAGACGCTCGCGCCGTATCTGCTCGAGGAGACCTACGAGGTCGTCGCCGCCATCGAAGGCGGTGACGCCAAGGCAGCTCGAGGAAGAGCTCGGCGATGTGTTGTTCGAGGTGGTGTTCCTGGCTCAGCTGTCGGCGGAGCGCGGCGATTTCGACATCAGCGACGCGCTGGCCGCCGTCACCGACAAGTTGATCCGTCGCCATCCTCACGTGTTCGATCCCGACGGCGTCCAGCTCTCGTCACCCGCAGAGGTCGTCGAGCAATGGGACGCCATCAAGGCTCGCGAGCGCGCCGGCGCCGGACAGCGATCTTCCGCGCTCGACGGCGTACCAGAAGCCATGCCCGCACTGCTTCGCGCGAACAAGCTGGGCGCCCGCGCCGCAACGGTCGGCTTCGACTGGCGCAACAGCCACGGACGTGCTCCAAAAGGTCGACGAAGAGCTTGCCGAGCTCAAGAATGCTCTCGACAATCCGCGCCCTGACCGCGCCCATGTTCAGGAAGAGCTCGGAGATCTCCTGTTCGCGCTCGCCAATCTCTGCCGCAAGCTGGATTTCGAACCTGAATCGACGCTGCGCAGGGCCAATGACAAGTTCACCGCGCGCTTCCACGCTGTCGAACAGAGCCTTGCCGCCGCAGGGCCGCGGGCCTCGAGACCTGACGCTCGACGAGCTGGAGCAGGAATGGACGAAAGTGAAACGGGCCCGGCCGGCGCGGTAAACCTGGCTGACGGACCGCGATAGGTTTCGACCACCACCTCCACACCGTCGGTTGTGATCGTCACGGCGCCGTCGAGGTCGGTGCGATACACGGCTGCTCCTGCTCGCGCGTGGCGCGCGAGCACATCGGCGGCAGGGTGGCCGTAGCGGTTGTTGCGCCCGGCGCTGACGACGGAAATGGCGGGACCGAGGGCATGCAGGAACCGCTCGGAACTGGACGTGCGGCTCCCGTGGTGCGGAACTTTCAGAATCCGCAGCGATGCCGGTGACAGGGCATCGGCGAGGTCGCTTTCGACTTCGGCCGAGATGTCACCCGTGAGGACGAGACTGACGTTCTTGTAAACGGCCTCGATGACGAGAGAGTCGTCGTTCCGGACGCGCTGCCGCTCCCAGTCAGGTCGAGGAGGGTGCCAGACGATCAGCTCGACGTCGCCAAACTGGGTTCGGCTTCCTGCCAGCAGCGGTCGCCACAGCGATTTCTGCGAGGCCGCGATCGAGCGCAGCTCGAGCGTGGGCCGATGCGTTGGCACGTCAATGCCCTCCCAGACCTCGCGCGGCCGGAGATCGCGCAACACGCCCGGTGCGCCGCCGATGTGATCGGGGTCGCCGTGCGACAGCGCCAGGATGTCGAGGCGAGTGAGCCCGCGCGCCCAGATTGCTGGAACCACGACTCGCGATCCAAAGTCGAACTGTGCGGAGCCCACCAACCCGCCGGCATCGACCAGCATCGATCGGCCGTCCGGGAACCGGATGAGCGTCGCGTCGCCCTGGCCGACGTCGATGAACGCGACGAGCAATCGATGGTCACCGGACGCAACTCGCCAGCTCACACCCGACACTGACCAGAACCCCGCGACGGCCGCGACGGCGCCGGCCGCGCGCGCCAGCTGGCGGACTGCACCGGCCTTCGACCCGCGGCGCGAGACAAGGTCTCGCGCGACGACCCATGTCGTGAGCGCCGCAAGGTACAGCACAACCGCCAGGAGCGGTGGGGGCGGCAGCCGATGGGCCAGCCAGGGTGCGAGATCCAGCACGCGAGTACTTTCGACGAGCCCGGCCGCCGCCAAGTGCGCGATGTATCCGACTGCCCGCGAGAGTTGCCCGCCGAGCCCCCACATCCAGTCCGCCTGGGGCATGCGCTGCCATGGCCACGGCGATCAATCCCGCGATTTGCGCAACGGCCATCAACGGCACCGCGAGAACGTTCATCATCGGTCCAGCGGCTGTGATCCGACCGAAGGCATACGCGCCAATGGGCAGCACGATGGCTTCGGCGGCAATCGACGCGGCGACAAGAGCGGCAATCGGACGCAGCCATCGACGATCAGAGAGACGCTCGGCAAGCGGTCTCGCTCCCAGGAGAATGCCGATGGTCGCCCCGAACGTGAGCGCGAGGCCTACATCGAAGATGGCGAGCGGGGTGGCGCAGAGGATGAACAGCAACGACAGCGCCATGGCATTCAGCGGAGGCGAGCGGTGGTCGAGGACGCGCGCGAAGAGATACGTCACGGCCATCGCGGTCGCACGGATCACTGACGGCGCCCGTCCGACCAGTACTGCGTAGGCGATGAGTATGGCGATCGGAATCAATGCCGATCGCGGACCGCGAACGCCGCAGGCCGCAAGCACGAGAAACACCGCGCCTGCCAGAATCGCGATGTTGCCGCCCGAGATCGCGATGACGTGATACGTGCCAGCCTCCTGCAGCCGGCGCTCGACGTCCGGTTCGAGACCGGCGCGATCGCCAATCAGGATGGCCGTCACGATGCCCGCCGAACGTCTGCTCCAGACGCCAACCGTCTGCTCAATCGATCCGCGGACGAGCTGACGGGTGCGCGCCGCCGCCTCAGCCGACCAGGAGCCTCTGGCAGTCACCTGGACGAGCAGACCGCTCTTCACCGAGCCCACGACGGCCGTGCCCTGCAGGGCCATCGCGCGGCGCTCATCGCGGACACCGGGGTTGAGATAGGTGGCTGGCAGCCGCAGGGACGCGTGCAGGCGAAGTCGTCGCCCGGCGCGCCACTCGGCCGCCAGCGATCGGGCCTCGGTGCCGCCCACTGCGATCCACGCCCCACCTGCGGTCTGACGCCAGCGCCCGGCGATGCGAATCCGATCGATCGCAAGATTCAGGGAGGCACCGAACACCGACCAGGCAGCGTCAGCCCGCAGCGTCCCTTCGAGTTCGACGCCTTCTGCCGCCGAAGCCTCCGGATTCCATCCTTCGTGCTTCTCCAGCTCGTCGAGCAGTGTCGGTCTCAGGGCAGCTGTAACCGAACGTTGCCCCATCAAGACTCCGGCCGAGAGAAATCCGGCCGTGAGCGCGGCGGCGACCACTGGCGCATGGCCGGTCCTGATCGTCGCCAATCGCGAGCATCCAGGCGGCCGCAAGACTTGCCGTCGCCGCGAGACCGACGGAGTGCCCCACGAAGCCGCCGCCGCATACTCCAGCCAAGAGCGATATCGCTGGCAGGACGGCCGGAACGCGCACAGGGCCCGACATGCAAGAAATGCTGCTGCACGTCCCGGCGACGTTGAAGGTGAGAGAGAACTGGCGTGGGGCAGGGTCTCGCCCCGGGCTGGAAGAAACTGCGCGGCCGCTAGACGTGTTCGGCGGCTATTCCTGCGTAGTAGTCCTGCAACGCGCGCACGCCGAGACTGTGCGTTCTGAGCGCGCGAATAGCGCTGACGGCGGCCTCCGCGCCCGTCATCGTCGTAATGCAGGGTACGCCGCGCATCATCGACACGCGGCGCACGGTGCGGTCGTCGAAGAACGAGTCGCGGCCCAGCGGCGTATTGATGACCATGTCGATCTCGCCATTGACGACCCGATCGGCAATGTTGGGCCGGCCTTCGTTCACCTTGTAGGCGACCTCGACGTCGAGGCCATGTGCCCTCAAGTAGGCGGCGGTGCCACGGGTGGCGACGAGCACGAACCCCTCGGTCGCGAGGTCGCGCGCGATGGGCACGACCGACGGCTTGTCCTCGTTGTTGACGCTCAGAAACACCCGGCCTGCCACAGGCAGGCGCTGGCCCGCAGCTATCTGCGCCTTTGCGAAGGCCCCGCCAAAGGTCGCCGCGCCGCCCATGACCTCGCCGGTCGAGCGCATCTCCGGACCGACAATCGTGTCGACGCCGGGGAAGCGCACGAAGGGAAAGACGGGTGTCTTGACGAATACCCCGGCTGCCGTCAGGTCGCCGCTCATCCCGAGCTCGGGCAGCGACCGCCCGGCCATGACGCGAGCAGCCACCTTCGCCATCGGCACGCCTGTCGCCTTGGAGAGGTACGGCACGGTGCGTGACGCGCGCGGGTTCACTTCCAGCACGTACACCACGTCGTCCTTGATGGCGTACTGGATGTTCATGAGGCCGACGACCTTCAGCGCTCTCGCAATGCGGCGCGTCGATTCCCTCATCGTGGCCAGGTGACGATCGCCCAGCCTGAAGGGCGGCACGACACACGAGCTGTCGCCCGAGTGGATGCCAGCCTCTTCGATGTGCTCCATGATGCCGCCGATCATGACGTTCCCGTGCCGGTCTGCGACGGCATCGACGTCCACTTCGGAGGCGTGCTCCAGAAACCGGTCGATCAGCACGGGTCGCTCCGACGAGGCTTCCACGGCGGTCGTCATGTAGCGATCCAGCGAGCCCATGTCGTAGACAATCGCCATCGCGCGGCCGCCGAGGACGTACGAGGGCCGTACGACCAACGGGAACCCGATAGACTCCGCCACGGCGCGCGCCTCGTCGCGGGAGGTCGCCGTTCCGCTCGCCGGCTGCGGAATACCGAGGTCCCACAGCAGCTGAGCAAACCGCTGGCGATCCTCCGCCAGGTCGATGGAGTCGGGAGACGTGCCCAGAATGCGAACGCCGGCAGCTTGAAGGGCCAGGGCCAGCTTCAGCGGTGTCTGGCCGCCGAACTGCACGACGCACGACACCTCCCCGCCTGCGCTCCGTTCGCGATCGACGATCGAGACCACATCCTCGAACGTCAGCGGCTCGAAGTAGAGGCGATCGCTCGTGTCGTAATCGGTCGACACCGTCTCGGGGTTGCAGTTCACCATGACGGTCTCGAAGCCCTCCTCGCGGAGCGCGAAGGCCGCATGGCAGCAACAGTAGTCGAACTCGATGCCCTGCCCGATCCGGTTCGGCCCCGAGCCGAGCACCACCACCTTGGGCTTGGGCGTCGGATCGGCCTCGCACGTCTGCTCGTAGGTGCCGTACAGGTACGGCGTAAACGACTCGAACTCGGCGGCGCAGGTGTCGATGCGCTTGTAGGCGGGAACAATCCCGGCGTCGAGCCGGCGTTGACGAACGGCGTCCTCGTCCACCGAGAGCATGAGGCCGAGCTCCTGGTCGCTGAACCCGGTGCGCTTCAGCGTTCGCAACAGGTCTTTGGACAGCTCGCGGAACGGAATCAGGCCCGCAGTTCGTCTGAGCTCGACGATCTCGGCGAACTGCGCGAGAAACCACGGATCGATGTGCGTCGCCTCGTGCACGCGGTCGAGGCTCCAGCCGCGTTCGATGGCTCTCAGCACCGCCCAGATCCGGCGGTCGGTCGGGGTCCGGAGCTGCTGCATCAGCCGGCCTTCGTCTTCGTCGTCGCTGCCCGGCGGGAAGAGCCACCCCTCTTTCCCGAGCTCCAGCGATCGCAGTCCTTTGAGAAAGGCCTCCTTGAATGTCCGGCCAATCGCCATGGCCTCGCCGACCGACTTCATCTGGGTCGTGAGCGTGCGATCCGCCTGGGGGAACTTCTCGAAGTTCCAGCGGGGAATCTTCACGACGACGTAGTCGATCGTCGGCTCGAAGGAGGCGGGTGTGAGCTTGGTGATGTCGTTTGGAATCTCGTCGAGGTGATAGCCGAGCGCCAGCTTGGCGGCGATCTTGGCAATCGGAAAGCCCGTTGCCTTCGAAGCCAGCGCTGACGAACGCGAGACGCGCGGGTTCATCTCGATCGCGACCATGCGGCCGTCGTCCGGGTTGATCGCGAACTGGATGTTCGAACCGCCGGTCTCCACGCCGATCCGAGTGATGATTCGGCGCGCGGCATCACGCATGCGCTGATATTCCTTGTCGCTCAGCGTCAGCGCCGGCGCCACGGTGATGCTGTCGCCGGTGTGCACCCCCATCGCGTCGATATTCTCGATCGAGCAGATCACGACGAAGTTGTCGGCCACATCGCGCATGACCTCGAGCTCGAATTCTTTCCACCCGATGACGGATTCCTCGATGAGAATCTCGTGAACCGGGCTCAACTCGAGGCCGCGTTCGGCAACTTCCCGGAACTCCTCGATGTTGTACGCGATACCAGCACCCACGCCTCCGAGTGTGAAGGAGGGACGAATAATGGATGGGAACCCGAGTTCGCCGACGATGGCCTGGGCCTCGGCGAACGAGCGTGCATAGCCGCTGGCAGGGACGGCGATGTCGATCGATCGCATCGCGTCGCGAAACTGCAGGCGATCCTCGGCCAGCTTGATCGCCTTCGTGGAGGCGCCAATGAGCTGCACGTTGTACTCGTCGAGCGTGCCGTTCTCGGCGAGCGCAACGGCCAGGTTCAGTGCCGTCTGCCCTCCAACCGTGGGCAGCAGCGCATCGGGCCGCTCCTGCTGAATGATGCGCGCCAACGTCGAGGGCGTGAGCGGCTCGACATACGTTCGATCCGCGAACTCGGGGTCCGTCATGATCGTGGCCGGATTGCTGTTGACCAGAATCACTTCAAGGCCTTCAGCCATGAGGGCCTTGCAGGCCTGGACCCCCGAATAGTCGAACTCGCACGCCTGGCCGATGACGATCGGACCAGAGCCGATGACGAGCACACGATGAAGGTCGGTACGACGAGGCATGCGGGCTACGAACCGCCGAGCGCAGAGGACAGCCTAGCGGGTCTTTTCCATCTCCTCGAGAAACAGGCGGAACAGATAGTCGGCATCATGGGGACCCGGAGACGCCTCGGGATGATACTGCACGGAGAACACCGGCCTGTCGACGTGGCGGAGTCCCTCAACGGTTCCGTCGTACAAGTTCAGGTGCGTGACGCGCACATCCCCGGGCAGCGAGTCGGGATCGACCGCGAATCCATGGTTCTGCGACGTGATTTCCACCTGCCCGGTCGCCAGCTGCTTGACGGGGTGATTCGTGCCCCGGTGGCCGAACTTGAGCTTGAAGGTGCGCCCACCCATCGCGAGCCCGAGAATCTGATGCCCGAGGCAGATCCCGAATACCGGGATGTCGCTCTCGACCAGCGTGCGGGCGTTGTCGATGGCGTAGCGCAGAGGCGCGGGATCGCCGGGGCCGTTGCTCAGGAAGACGCCGTCGGGCTCGAAGGCCAGCACGGATTCCACCGGCGCGTCAGCGGGAAACACGCGCACCTGGCACCCGTGTGCCGACAGTCGCCGCAGAATGTTCCACTTGATGCCGTAGTCGTAGGCCGCGACCCGCAGCCGGCGTCCCGCCCGAGCGGAGGGCGGTGTTGCGAACTCCTCGACGTCCTCGGAGCCGCGCATCGGATCGACCCAGTCGAATGGCTCCATGCAGGTGACGTCGCGCACGAGATCCGACCCCTCCATGGTCGGAATCGACCGCGAGCGCGCGACGAGTTCGTCAGGGTCGACCGAACCCGTCGCAATGACGCCTCGCATCACCCCGGCGGACCGGAGACGACGCGTCAGGGCTCTGGTGTCGATGTCGGCGATGGCCACAATCCCGTGGGCGACGAGATAGTCGCGCAGGTTGCCGTCGGCCCGCCAGTTGCTCGGCACGCGCGAGACTTCGCGCATGATGAAGCCGGCCACCATTGGACGGGACGACTCGTGATCGGCTGGCGTGACGCCGTAGTTGCCAATCTGCACGCTGGTCATCGTGACGATCTGGCCGGCGTACGAGGGATCGGTCAACACCTCCTGGTAGCCGGTCATGCTCGTATTGAAGACGACCTCGCCCTGCGTCTCGCCGGCAGCGCCCGCGGCAATGCCGCGATACCAGGTACCGTCTTCGAGAGCCAGCACCGCGTTCATCTCTAGTAGTCTCCGCTCTCGAGCGACGCCGCGACACGGACCCGCTCACCCGGCACCACCGTGACGGTCGTCGCCCATCGACGATGCCCCGCGAGCTCGAGCCGGACGGCGTGCGATCCAGCAGCAATCTCCGCCACGCTGAGCGGCGTTTTTCCAATCGGACGCTCATCGAGATACACGGTAGCGCCCGCCGGACGTGACAGGACTGCGATCGATCCAAATCCAGAGCTGGCCGTCGAGGCCGCTGCAGCACGCGACGTCACCGGCGCAAGCGTCAGCGCCAGCGAACCGGAGGGTTGATCCGAACTGAGCGACACGCGACGCTCGACGGGTTGATACCCCTCGCGGCTCACCTGAACGGTGTAGGTACCGATGGCCATGTCGCGCAGGGCGAGTGGCGTCGTGCCGCGGCGCACGCCGTCTATCGTCACGACCGCACCGGCAGGCGTCGATCGCACGAGCAAGCGGCCGGTCGTCGCCGCACCGGCTGCGACCTGCACCGCCGGTGGTCGTGCGGCCGGGGCCGATGGCCGCGCTTTCTCGGTCGGCGGCTTCGCGTCGGGCACGGGTTGCGACGTGGCCGACGCCGGAGGCCTCGTTTCGATCGCCGGAGGCGCTGGGGCACGCGAAGGAAGGTCGGTCTCGGTCCATTCACGGGTGGCGGAATTTTGTGCCCGACTCTCCGTGCCACCGAACCGTGCGCGGCCGACGAAGTAGAACCCCGCGGCAATGATTGCCACGAGTGCCGCAGCGACCAGCCACACCGAAGATGGCCCGCGTGTCGCGCCTGCTCGTGAGCTCGTCGCCGGCGCGGTTTGGTGAAGCCACACGGGCACCTCGTCGGCGTGGCGTGGCTCGGCGCCGTCGGCGCGACTCTCTCCGGATGGGTCGGCACCGTCTCGAGCGGCGCATGGGCATCCAGCAGGCGACTCGAGCCAGGCGCCGACACGTCCGCGACGCGGGCTCCTCGGCGAAGAACGCGCTCGGTGCTGCTCGGTCCGCTGACGATGGTATCTGCGCCTCTGACGGAGACTCGACGTCAAAGAACGCGCTCGGACGTGTGGCGGCAGGCGGTGGCTCACCCTGTGGAAACCCCGAGATCGACTCCTCCGGCGCGTGCTCCTCGCTGAATAGAATCGAACAAGGTATCGTTCAGTTCGGGCACGGGCTCGGGCGCGGCCAGCCCGAGAAGCTCGCCCACGGGATCTCGCACTTCTGGCGGCAGCACCGGATCCTGGTGCGCGACGAGCGGATCCGCGGATTGCGGTTCGACGAGCGGCGCGACTCGACGAGCGCCGCGCGAGCCGGTTCGCGGTGGATGCGTCGCCGCACGTTGCAGTTCCCGGGCAAATGCCGCGGCTGTTTCGTGGCGGCGTGCCGGATCCACGCTCAGCCCGGTGGCCAGCACCTCGACCAGCGACGAGCCGGCTCCCGCGGTGTCTCGCAACTGGTCGGCGGCGTCCAACGGCCCTTCTGGCACCGGGCGCCCGAACAGCAGCTCATGCGCGATCGCCGCCAGAGAGTAGAGGTCGGCCGCACGATCCCAGGGACCGCCGGCCATGCGCTCGGGCGCCGTGTAGGCACCGCGTAGCGGCGCCAGGGCGCCCGCTGACTCGAGCGCCCTCGCCACGCCCAATCCTGTGAGCCGCGCGTCGCCCTCGATGACGAGCACGTCGCGCAGGTGCAGCGCACCGTGCGACGCACCGGCGGCGGCTGCCACATCGAGCGCGCCCGCGAGCTGAGCCACCAGGCGCAAGACGTCCTCGATGGGCAATGGGCCGAGCTGGCGCACGACGACGTCGAGCGAATCGCCGGCCACGTACTCCTGAGCCAGATAGGCCGTCGCTTGTTCGACACCCGAGGCCAGCGCCGTGACGATCGCTGGATGGTCGAGATTGAGGTCGACGACGCGCGTCAACTCGGCGTCGAGGAGACGCACCTGACCAGGCGTCAGATGAAGCTTGAAGACCTTGACGGCGACCAGACGGTCGCGACCGGCCTGATGAGTACGAAAGACGGGGCCGAGCGACCCGAGCCCGATCTGGTGAAGAACACGAAACGAACCAAGTGTCTCAGGGGAAAAATCGAGGAGAAAGTCGTCGTCGTTCGAATGCACTCCGAGGCACGATGCTAGCACGGAACCGGCACGTGCGCTACCCGAGAGCGATCTGCAGTACGAGGTACGCTTGACACTGCACCGAACGCTCTGCGACAGTACCGGTTCTGGTGCTTCCCGACGCGATCGTTCATCCGTCCACCGGGGTTTCTCTCGCGGTGGACCTGCAGCGCCTGCCCGCGGCCCGCAAGATCACCGTCGACTACGCTCGCCACTTCTCTCGTCTCGCACCGTTCTATGCCGGTGATCCGCAGAATGTCGAGCATTGGTCGCGCGCGATTCAACACGCGCAAGGTCACGCTCGATCACGCGACGGCGTGGTCGCGCTGATCCGCGCACAGCAGCAGCGGCGCGGTGCGCCAGAACGAGCCCTCGCCTCGGCCGAGGCGCTGGGAAATCCTGCGACGGTCGCGGTGGTCACCGGTCAGCAGGCCGGATTGTTCGGCGGCCCGCTCTATACGCTGCTCAAGGCCGTGATGGCCATACGCCTCGCGGCACGCGCCGCCCGCGATCATGGGATTCCGGTCGTCCCAGTCTTCTGGATCGACTCGGAGGATCACGACTGGGACGAGGTGGCGACGTGCCAGGTGCTGGACGAAGGGTTGGCACTGAGGCGTGTCACCCTTGCCAGACCTGTGGGCGCAACGCCGCGGCCGGTGGCAGACGTGACGCTGACGGGCGAGGTCCACGCTGCCCTGAACGATCTCCGCACGGCCCTGGGTGACTACCGAGTTCACAGGCCGCATTTTCGAGGATCTCTCCGCGGCGTACGCGCCCGGCGTCAGCATGTCCGACGCGTTCGGTCGTTGGCTCGAGACGACGCTCGGGCCGCTCGGCCTCATCGTCTTCGATGCGGCCGATCCACACGCCAAGCCGCTGGTCAGCCAGATCTTCGCGCGTGAGGTCGACACGGCTGGCACCTCCTCGGCTCTGGCCGCCCGGGCCGGTGCCGAGCTGGAAGCCCTCGGCTATCACGCTCAGGTGACACCCGCAGAAGGCAGCCTGGCGCTCTTCTATCTCGATGAAGGGCGTCACGCCATCCTGCGGCAGGACGGGGGATTCACTGCCGGCAACCGTCAATGGTCGCCACAGGCGCTTCAAACGGAAGCGTCGACAGCGCCGGAGCGCTTCAGCCCCAACGTGCTGCTCCGCCCGGTCGTTCAGGATGCGCTCTTCCCGACGGCGTGCTACGTGGCGGGGCCGAGCGAGCTCGCGTATCTGGGCCAGCTGAAGAACGTCTACGCGCATTTCGGCGTGCCGATGCCGCTCATGTACCCGCGGGCGACCGTGACGCTGCTCGATTCGCCGTCCGCAAAGTTTCTGACACGTTCCGGCGTGCCGCTCGAGTCGCTCCAACCACGCGATGAGCGCGCGCTCAACGCGCTTCTGGCAGCGGCGCTTCCTCCTTCGGTCGAGCGAACGCTCGGCGAGACCGGGTCGGCTCTCGACGCCTCCATGTCGGCGGTCGCTTCAGAGGTTCGTCAGATCGATCCGACCCTCGAAGGCGCGGCACGATCCACGCTCGGACGGATGCAGCACGAGCTGAAGGCCCTGCACGGGAAGATCATTCAGGCCGCGAAGCGCCGCGACGACACGCTGCGCCGGCAGTTTACGCGCGCGCAGACGCTGGCGTTTCCCGAAGGCCAGCCCCAGGAGCGGGCGATCGGATTCGTGTACTTCCTCAATCGCTATGGACCGGCGCTCGTCGATCGGCTGCATGAAGAGCTGCCTCTGGACCTCGGCAGTCACTGGGTGATCACTCCCTAGGCGGCCACTCAAACAGGCCAGCCACATCGACTAATCTGAGCCCGCTACCACCCGGGATGCTCCCTGGCCGGCTTCGCCCGATAAGCCGACCATGCATGCCGTCCGGCGGTCGCGGATTCGGGTTCGAATCAGCCGTTCCTGGCATCTCTACCTCGCGGGGGACGCTGGCCTTCGGAGCCCTGGTCGTCGCAGGGCTCGGCACCTTCTACTACCTCACCTTCTCGAACCTGATCGACGCCAAGCTCCACGGCGAGCGGACGCGGGTGCTGCCGCGTGTATTCGCGCGCCCGTTCGAGCTTCGAGTCGGACAGTACCTGAGCGATGTACAGCTCATCGATCGACTCAACGACCTCGGGTATGTGCATCGGCCGAAACTGGAGCACCCGGGCGATTTCTCCGTGGGCCGCGGGGTCATCGCGCTGGTCGCTCGCGAGGGCCATCACAAGGGCGGCACGGTCAGAGTCGTCTTCGACCAGAAGCCGGCGTCCGTGGCGTCGCGGGCCGGGCGTATCGCCCGCCTGGAGCTGGTCGGCGGCGCCCCGCAATCGCGCGTCGAGCTCGGCTCGCCGATGCTCTCGGCGCTCGTCAACGCCGACCGCGAAAGGCGCCGGCACGTGGCTCTGGCCGCCATTTCGCCGAGGATGATCGAGGCCGTGCTCGCCATCGAGGATCGCCGCTACTACGAGCATCCTGGAGTCGACCCGATTCGGATGGTCGGCGCGCTGTTCACGAATCTCCGCGGCGACCGTCCATACCTCGTCGGCGCGAGCACCATCACCCAGCAGCTCGTGAAGAACTTCTTCCTGACGCCGGAGAAATCGATTCGGCGCAAACTGCTCGAGCAGTTCATGGCCGTCGTGCTCGAGCGGCGGGCCTCGAAGGACGAGATTCTCGAGCTGTATCTGAACGAGGTGTACCTGGGTCAGCGTGGATCCTTCGCCGTCCACGGCGTCGCCGAGGCCGCGCGCCTCATGTTCGGCAAGGACGTCAGCAATCTGTCGCTCGCCGAGGCAGCGACCATTGCGGGCGTCATTCAGGCTCCCCACAACCTTTCGCCCTTCCGATCGATCGAACGGGCGCGCGACCGGCGAAACGTCGTGCTCGTCGCAATGGCCGATTCGGACTTCATCACTCGCGACGATGCGGTTCGAGCGTCGCGCGAGACGGTGAGCGTCGCCTCGCGCGCCCTGGACAACGAGGCGCCCTATTTCGTCGACTTCGTCGGCCAGACGCTGGCCGATGCTTTTGCGACCGCCGCACACGGGGCCACGGCGCTCGACGTCTACACCACGCTCGACCTCCACCTGCAGCGGCTCGCGCAGGAGGCTGTTCGCGACGGCGCGCTTCGCGTCGACCGCGAGCTCGCCCGGCGCAAGCGGCGAGTGCCACCCGTTCAAAGCGCGCTCATCGCCGTCGACCCGAGAACCGGCGACATCCTGGCGCTCGTCGGCGGACGCTCCTACAACGAGTCGCAATTCAACCGGGCCATCCTCGCGCGACGCCAGCCCGGGTCGGTGTTCAAGCCGTTCGTCTATCTGGCGGCGTTCGAGCGCGCCGCGGCGGATCACCGGACGGACATGACACCGGCGACGCTCGTGTCCGATGAGCCGACGCGCTTTCTCTACGAGGACAAGGAGTACACGCCGGCGAACTATGGAGGAGAGTACGGTGGCCCCATCACGCTTCGTCGAGCGCTCGCCCTCTCGCGCAATGTCGCGACGGTGAGGCTGGCCGAGCGCGTCGGCTACGATCACGTCGCGCAGTTGTGGCAGCGCATCGATCGGCACGGCGCGCCTCGTGCGTATCCGTCCATTGCCCTCGGCGTCTTCGAGGCCACCCCGCTCACCATCGCCGAGAGCTACACGCTCTTCCCCAACGGCGGCCGGATTCGGCCGCTCAGATCGATCCTGCGCATCGAGCGCGGGCACGCATCTCCGGTGACGCCACGACTCCGCGGCCCACGTTCCGTGACCCGCCGGGACACCACCTACCTCGTCACGAACATGATGCAGAGCGTGATGGACGAGGGCACGGGTGCGGCGGCGCGCGCGGCCGGATTTGCGCTCGATGCAGCCGGCAAGTCGGGCACGACCAACGATCTGCGCGATGCGTGGTTCGTCGGGTTCACGCCGGAGCTGCTGACGGTGGTGTGGGTGGGTCTCGATCAGAACCAGCCGCTGGGGCTCAGCGGTACGCAGGCGGCCCTGCCCATCTGGACGGCCTTCATGCAGCGGGCGCTGGCCGGGCGTCCCAATGTGCCCTTCACACCGCCTGAGGGCGTTGTTTTTGCCACAATCGACCGGGAGACCGGGTTGCTGGCCGCCCCCGGCTGTCCGCACGTGTTTCGCGAGGCATTTCTGGCGGGCACGGCACCCACCGAAGTCTGCGACTTTCACCGGTTCTGACCGGGCACTGCTTCTATAATCGAAGCATGGAGGAAGTGTTCGCCGCGCTGCAGAACGCGCTCGAACGGGGCGAGGACGCTTCGCTCGTCACGATCGTCTCGGCTCGCGGTTCGACGCCGCAGCGCGTCGGCGCGAAGATGCTCGTCTTCGCCGACGGCCGGACGGTCGGAACGATCGGCGGCGGCTGCTATGAGAACGACGCCTTCTGGAAGGCACGCGAGGTGCTGCAGACGCGCCGGCCACGCATGGTGAAGTACGACTTGACCGACGACTTCGCGGAAGAATCCGGTCTCATCTGCGGAGGACAGATGGAAGTGTTCATCGAGCCAATCGAGCCCGCGCCCCGGCTGTATGTGATTGGCGCCGGCCACGTGGGCGTCCACCTGGCCCGGCTGGCGGCCGAAACGGGGTTCAAGGTCCATGTGCTGGACGATCGCGAGAAATTCGCCAATCGCGACCGCTTTCCCGACGCTCGAGAGGTGATCGTCGAGGACATTCCCACGTGGCTCAGCCATGCTGAGATTCCGTCCAGCGCTTACGTTGTCGTCGTCACGCGAGGCCATCGCCACGATCTCGACGCGCTGCGCGCGATCGCGTCGCGAGAGCTCCGTTACGTCGGACTGATCGGCAGCCGCGCCAAGGTGGCGCGCATCTTCGACGCGCTGGTGGCTGAATCGATGCCGGCCGAGTCGCTTCGCCGCGTCCACGCGCCCATCGGCCTCGACATCGGCGCTGTTACTCCCGAAGAGATTGCGGTCAGCATCCTGGCCGAGCTCATTGCCGTCAGGCGCGGCAAGATCGACGAGCCCCACGTGGCGGCGGTCTCCATGCGCTGGGATAGCAATCCCGCCGTGCGGGTTGTCGAGCGCTGACAGCCGCTCCACCACTCTGTTTGCCTCTCGTGCCGTCGCTGCTCATCGACAACGCGCTCGTCGTCACCATGAACGATCGGTTGGAGGTGCGGCACGGATCGGTGTCGATCCGCGACGGACGATTCGCCGCCGTCGGCGAAGTGCCCTCCGCCAGACACGACCGCGTGCTCGATGCCGGTGGCGGGTTCGCCATCCCGGGCCTCATTCAGACACACGTGCACGTCTGTCAGACGCTGTTCCGTGGATTCGCCGACGACCTCCCGCTCATGGACTGGCTGCGACAACGTGTCTGGCCTCTCGAGGCTGCCCACACGCCGGCCTCCCTGCGTGCGTCTGCGCGGGCGGCAGCCGCAGAACTGCTCTTGTCAGGCACCACCGCCCTCCTGTCGATGGAGACCGTTCACGACACGGACGCAATCTGCGAGACCCTCGCAGACACCGGACTGCGGGCGACAGTGGGCAAGTGCATGATGGACGGCGATTCGGACGCGCCCCCACGCCTCCACGAGCAGACGACGCGGGCAATCGACGAGAGTCTGGCCCTCCACAAGCGCTGGCATGGCGCGGCGGAAGGACGGTTGCGCATCGCCTTCGCGCCTCGTTTCGCCGTGTCGTGTACGCGCGAGCTGCTCGAGGCGGTCGGCGATCTCGCCGAGCGTCAGCAGATGCTCGTGCACACGCACGCCTCGGAATCACTCGACGAAATTGCCATCGTCCGCCATCGATACGGGCTGGCCAATATCGAGTACCTGGAGGCCACGGGCCTGGCCTCACCGCGTCTGTGCCTGGCACACTGCGTGTGGGTCGATGAGCACGAGCAGTCGCTGATCGCGCGCCGTGGTATCAAGGTGCTCCACTGTCCCGGCTCGAACCTGAAGCTCGGTTCCGGCCTCGCCCCCATCGTCGAGCTGAAGGCACAAAACGTCTGCGTGTCGCTCGGTACGGACGGCGCCGCCTGTAACAATCGGCTGGACATGTTCGACGAGATGCGCCTGGCAGCAACTGTCCAAGCCGTTCGCAAGGGACCGGGCGCGCTGACGGCCCGTGACGTGCTCTGGATGGCGACACGTGCGGGCGCCGTTACTCTGGGTCTCGAGGACGAGATCGGATCGATCGAGGTCGGCAAACGTGCCGATCTGGTGCTTCTCGAGCCCGAGCGCCCTCATTTTTCATCAGGCGCCGATCCGTACTCGGCCCTCGTCTATGCGGCCCGAGGCGCCGATGTTCGCATGACGATCGTCGACGGCACCGTGCTCGTGGACGAGCATCGGCTGACGCGCATGGACATGGGCCAGGTATTTGCCGACTCGCGCGAGGAATCGCGCCGTCTCGCCGCTCGCGCGGGGATCGCGTAGCGAGTTCAACTCCAACCGGGTCAACGTTTACGTGCGTCGATGTATAATGGGAGTCGACGCGCGCGGATGCGCGCAGCACACATGATGCACGCGATTTCCGAGCGGGCCGCAACCATTCTGGCGCGGCTCGTACGCGAGTTCATCGAGACGGGCGAGCCCGTCGGGTCGCACGTGCTCGTGCAGCGGGGCGGACTGGGAGTGTCGTCGGCGACCGTCCGCAGCACACTCGGCGAGCTTGAGAAGCTCGGGTACCTCAGCCAGCCGCACACATCGGCTGGCCGGGTGCCTACCGACCTTGGCTATCGGTTTTACGTGGACCAGCTCCTCAAGGAGCCTCGGCGGCAGCGCAACGAGACGGCCGTCGAAACGGAACTACGGCGCACCGCCGGCTCGCCGCCGGTGTTTGACGAGGTCCTGACGACCGCCCGGGTGGTGCTGTCGCGTGTTTCCCACCACGTCGCGTTTGCGTTGACCTCGGGAAACGAGCTGGCGCATTTCCGTCAAATCGAGTTCGTCTCCTTGCCCGGATCGAAGATTCTGGTGGTGCTGGGGACGGCCGGTGGTCAGGTGACACAGAAAGTCATCGACATCGGTGAAATGCTGGAGCCCCACGAGCTGCACCAGGCTGCCAACTACCTCAACGCCGAGTTCGCGGGCTTGCCTGTCATCAAGGTCCGGGCGGCAGTCCTTGAACGTCTTCGGCAGGATAGGGCGTTGTACGACGCGCTTTTCGCCAGGGCGCTGCGCCTGGCCCGATCCGCTCTCGGCGAAACCCTCGCCGAGCCCGTGCTGTTCGTCGAAGGGACAGCGACGCTGCTGGACGACACCTCGGGCGTGGACGCCGCATCGATGGCCACGCTTCGCGCGCTGCTCCGGATGGTTGATGAAAAACAGCGCCTGGTGCGCATCCTGAACGAGTACCTCGAGGGCATGCCGCTCACCGTGGTGATCGGCGGTGAGCATCGTTCACCCGATCTGCGTTCGTTCAGCCTCGTCGCCGCAACCTACCACGATGGACGGATGGGTGGCGCGATCGGCGTCATTGGACCCACGCGCATGCGCTATTCGCGCGCGATTCCGCTGGTCCAGGGGACGGCCCGCGCTATTTCCCGCTTGCTCCAGGAAAGCAATTGACCGCGGCTTCCCGCGGCACGACTATGGCCCAACAACCGCCTCGCATTCCGGACTACGACGACGACCTCGATCACGGCGCGGAAGCCGAACCGGCGACCGGGCGCGGCGACGACCGACGTTCCGACGAGGAAATCGCCCAGCTCCTGCGCGAGCGGGACGAGTACAAGGACCTGCTCCTCCGCAAGAGCGCCGAGTTCGACAACTACCGTAAACGCATTGAGAAAGAGCGGCGTGAACGCGAGTCGGAGGCGGCGCTCGATGTGCTCACCGACCTCTTGCCGCTCGTCGACGATTTCGAGCGCGCCCTCATGGCCGACGCCGGAGCCGATGCGGAGGGTTATCGGTCAGGCGTCGAGATCATCCACAAACAGTTGATGGACTTTCTCCGTCGGCGCGGCATTGTCCCCATCGAGACGGTCGGACGTGACTTCGATCCGCATTTTCACCAGGCCGTGGACCACGTCGAGAGCCCCGGGCATCGGGACGGTGAAGTGATCGACGAGCTTCGGCGCGGGTACCTGCACAACGACCGTCTGCTCCGGCCTGCGCTCGTCAGGGTGGCCAAGGCGTGAGCAAGCGGGATTACTACGAGGTCCTCGGGGTCGAGCGCGGCGCCACGGATCCGCAAATCAAGAGCGCCTATCGGAAACTGGCGCTGAAGCACCATCCCGACCGAAATCCCGGCAGCCGCGACGCCGAAGAACGGTTCAAGGAAGCGGCCGAGGCCTACGCGGTGCTCGCCGACTCGGAAAAGCGCAGCCTCTACGATCGATTCGGACACGCAGGCGTGCGGGGAGCGGGCGCTGGCGGCTTCGACCCCACGATCTTCGCGGACTTCGGTGACATTTTCGGTGGACTCGGGGATTTCTTCGGGTTCGGCGATCTCTTTGGACGCCGGAGCGGCGGGCCTCAACGCGGCGCGGACTTACGGTACGACCTCCAGGTGGGGTTCCAGGAGTCGGCCAAGGGCACCGAAACGACCATTCAGATTCCTCGGTTGGAAGCCTGCGACACCTGCAAAGGCTCTGGCGCGGCGTCCGGAACGACGCCTTCCACGTGCCCGCAGTGTCAAGGCCGCGGGCAGGTCCGGCTGCAACAGGGCTTCCTGACGATCGCGCGGACGTGTCCGCGCTGCCAGGGATCGGGGCGCGTCATCGCCAAACCCTGCACCGACTGCCGCGGTGCGGGACGGGTGACGAACGAGCGGAAACTCACCGTGAAGATTCCTGCCGGTATCGCCTCGGGCCAGAGCCTTCGGCTTTCAGGGCAAGGCGAACAAGGCGTTGCCGGTGGTCCCCCCGGCGATCTGTACGTCGTCGTGCACGTGGAGGAGCATCCGTTCTTCCGGCGCGACGGCAACGACTTGAACTGCACGATTCCCGTCAGTTTCCCCACGCTCGCGCTGGGTGGCGAAATCGTCATTCCCACACTGGACGGCGAAGATACTCTCAAGATTCCGGAGGGAACGCAGACGGGGGCGACGTTCCGCCTTCGCAGTAAGGGCATGCCCGACGTGTCGGGCCGCGGGCGCGGCGATCTGCTGGTGGAGGTCGACGCCGTGACGCCACGCAAACTGACGCGCGAACAACGCGCGCTCCTGGAAGAGCTCGCCAGCAGCCTTCCCAAGGAGAAATTCGAACCTCGCGAGCAGCCAGGCGAGCGCGAGGATCGGAATCTCTTCGACCGCGTCAAGGATATTTTCGGTTGACGTGTCTCGCGCGTACTGGCCGGCTCTCGACGTTTTCATCCCGGTTGGGTCGCCATCCAATCTGCTCGATCTCCTACTCGCCGCGCTTGACGACTTTTCACCTTCGGCGCTCGACGAAGGCGCCGCGGCGGAAGGCTCGCTCCGCGCGTATTTCATCGACGATATTCGGCGCAACGCCGCCGTCGACGCGCTCGCGACATTCGCGCCGTACGGCGTGATCGTCAGAGCCGTCAGCGTGCCGGACGACGGCTGGGCCGAGCGCTCGCAGGCGGAACTTCGACCCATTTCGGTTGGCCGCATTACCGTCATTCCCCCCTGGCGCCATGTGGAGGAGCCGAACGGGGACATTGTGATCACCATCAATCCTTCCATGGGATTCGGCACGGGGCATCATCAAACAACGCGCCTCTGCCTCCGGGCGCTGCAGCAGATGGATCTCGCCAATCGCCGCGCTCTCGACATCGGCACGGGATCGGGCATTCTCGCCATCGCAGCAGTTCGGCTGGGGGCATCACAGGCCACCGGGCTCGATTCCGATCCCGACGCCGTCCGGTGTGCCGAGGAGAATGTCCTGATCAACGGCCTGCGCGAGCGCGTTGAGATTCGACACGGGGATTTTCGCGAGCTGCCGGATGTGTGGCACGCCGACATCATCACCGCGAATCTGACAGGAGCGATGCTTTCGGGTCAGGCGGCTCGACTGCTGGCCTGCATCGCTTCGGGTGAGCGTCTGATCGTCAGCGGCTATACGAAGTCCGAGACCGCGGGGGTGCTGGCGGCATTTCAGGAGGGCGCGATCCTCATCGATGAGATTGGCGAGGACGAGTGGCGGGCGGCCACGTTCGCCAGACGTCATACCGCCGACACTCCGGGTTAGAGCTCGCCCCAGCGACCGAGGAGAACGGCCAGGCCGACCAGGGCGGCGGCATCGGCGCGGAGTGTTCGCCGGCCGAGTGTCCACGGGTGATAGGCCCGCCGGCGGGCCTCCAACACCTCCGTAGCGCTCCAGCCTCCCTCAGGCCCCACGAGTAACGTCGCCACTCCCGGCTTTGCGAACAGCGCCTCATGGTCATCGCTGGCGCGCTCGGCCGAATCGGGCTCCACCAAGATCACACCGGTGCCTGAACAGCTCGTCTGGAGAAAATCTACCAGCGTCATCGTCGGCCGGACTTCGGGCACGACCGCCCGGCCGCACTGCCCGGCCGAGGCGGCAGCAATGCGTTGCCACCTCGCAACGCGTCGTGTGGAGTCAAGCGGGGAACGAAGCGCTTCCGTGTGTTCGGTTATGAGCGGCTGGATGGCCGCCACACCGAGCATCACGCCGTCGCGCACGACGTCGTCCATCTTGTGGCCCTTCAGCAGCGCCTGGCCGATCGTCACCCGCACGGAGGGTTCGGGCGCTGGCTGGCGCGAGGCGACAGGCATCACGGTCACGTGGCGGCGACCGATCGCGGTCAGCTCGGCGAGGAACTCGCGTCCCCGGCCATCGAAGACCACGACGCGCGCACCTGGCCGGAGGCGGAGCGTGCGCGAGAGATGCGCGCTCTCGTCGGCCCCGAGCGTCACGGGCGTCCCTTCGGCGGCGAGATCGGGTGCGTAGGCGCGCGGCAGCTTCTCGTTGGTCATAGTCGGTGCGCTATACTCGCGCAGGCTCCATGTTCTTCCGCGGACAAACCATCGGCAAGTACAAGATTCTCCAACCGCTCGGCAGCGGAGGCTTCGGCACCGTCTACCTGGCCGAAGACACCTGGATCGACAAGAAGGTCGCCATCAAGGTGCCGCATCGCCAATCGGTGGATTTCAGCGAGCTGCTTCGCGAGCCGCGGCTGCACGCCAGCCTGAGCCACCCGAATATCGTCTCCATCCTTACGGCCGAGAAATCGGAGAATGTGTTCTTCATCGTCATGGAGTATGTCGCGGGTGAGACGCTCGAGGCCATCGTGGGCAAGAGCGGGGCGCTCGACGTTCCGCGCGCGCTCGACTTCACCTGCCAGATCTGCAATGCCGTGGATCACGCGCACCGCCAGGGGGTGATTCATCGCGATTTGCGACCCGGCAACGTGCTGGTGTCCGAGGCCGGTGTCGTGAAGGTGGCCGATTTCGGGACGTCGCGATTCCTGGAGATTGCCGCGCACGGCACGACCGTCATCGGCAGTCCACCCTACATGGCGCCCGAACAGTTCCAGGGCAAGGCGGTGTTCGCGTCGGACATCTACTCGCTCGGTGTCACGATGTACCAGATGTTGACGGGGGGCCTCCCCTACGAGACACCCACACCGGCCGATCTCGAACGGCTGATGCGTGGTGAGCTGGTCTCGGCGCCGCGATTGCGCAACGCGAAGATTCCGAAAGCGCTGAACGACATCGTCCTGCGCGCGATGGCCCCCGACGTGACGTCTCGCTATCAGCGGGCTGCCGATCTGCTCGAAGACGTGCTGGCAGTGGGATCCAGTGGTGACGGTCGGCGCCCTCCTCGCGCCGCCGCGGCGCCGCCCGCAGCGGTCACCGCAAGCGAAGATTTGAACGACATCCAGTCGCGGTTGCGCGCGCGCGAGTCGGCGCCGGGGCGTTTCTGCTGGCACTGCCGGAAGCCTCTGCACGCGCGTGCCGACCGGTGCCCGTTTTGCGGCGAATCGCAGTGATGCTAGAATTCCCGTAGATCTCGCTCGCGCCCTCCCCCTCGAGCACGAAGGAGTCAACCATGAGCTTCAGCGGCACCGGCAAGGTCTGGTTCAACGGATCGCTGGTGGAGTGGGCTGACGCCAAGATCCATCTCGCGTCACACGTCATCCACTACGGCAGCGGCGTCTTCGAAGGAGCCCGCTGCTATGAAACGCCGAGAGGCTCCGCCTGTTTCCGTCTCGATGCGCACGTTCAGCGCCTGTACAACTCGGCCCGCATCTACAGGATGAACTACGAGCTCGGGGCGGACGACTTCCAGCAGGCGATTCTCGAGACCATTCGCGCAAACGGCTACAAGGCCTGCTACATCCGCCCGCTGTTCTATCGGGGCTATGGTTCGCTCGGCGTCAATCCGCTGCCATGCCCGGTGGACGCCGCCGTGCTGCTGTGGGAGTGGGGAGCGTATCTCGGTCAAGAGGCGCTCGAGACCGGCGTCGACGTGTGCGTCAGCTCGTGGACACGGATGGCACCCAACACGTTCCCGTCGCTGGCGAAGTCCACGGCCAATTACGCCAACTCACAGCTCATCAAGATGGAAGCGGTCCTCGATGGCTACGTCGAGGGGATCGCGCTCGACTCGTCGGGGGCTGTCAGTGAGGGCAGCGGAGAAAATCTGTTCCTCGTGCGCGATGGCGTCCTTTACTCGCCTTCGCTGGGGTCGTCAATTCTGCCAGGAATTACGCGCGACACCGTCATGATGCTGGCGCGCGACCTCGGGTTCGAGGTCCGCATCGAGAGCGTCCCGCGAGAGATGCTCTACCTGGCCGATGAGGTCTTCTTCTCGGGCACGGCGGCCGAAATCACTCCCATCCGATCCGTCGATAAGATCCAGGTCGGGACCGGCCGGCCGGGTCCAGTCACCGAGGCTATCCGGCGCCGGTTCTTTGCGGTCATCCACGGCGAGTTGCCAGACACGCACGGCTGGCTCACGTTCGTGTATCCCGAAGAGGCGCCGCTCCGCGAACGAGCCCGCAGCGCCGTCAACACGCGCTAAGCCACGGCCGACCCTCCGACACGGCCGACCGCCGGCCGCGTCGAGAGACCGGTCTCATGCACGTCAACGAACTGCTGACGATTGCGACCGAGCATGGTGCGTTCGACCAGTCGATCTTTTCGCCCTTCGAGCGCGGACTGGTCACCTACGAGGAGGCGCTGCGCTGGGCTTCCAACGCGGACGAGTTCAAGCTGCGTGTTCAAGGGACCGCCACCAGGGCCAATCTCGCGCGCGACGAGATGGCGCGCGCGGCCATGAGCTCGGGACGGCCCGACCTTACGCGCGTCGGGAGCTGACTGCCGACCGGGCTTTGAGAGTCATGGCCCGCCGCCGCTCGCCACCAGCCTCGGCCAACCCCTCGCGGAGCGTCTACGCCACCGCCCTGGGATTCGTCGCCCGGCGCGAGCTCTCGGCGGCACAAGTCCGGCAGCGACTCGAGGCAAGGGGGTTTCCCTCCGAGGCGATTCAGACCACGCTCGAGCGCCTCGAGAGCAACGGCGCGATTGATGACCGGCGCACGGCCCGCGCCATCGCACGGACCGAAGTCCGCCGCTCCCGGGGGCCTTCCAGAGTCCGGCGAGTGCTGGAGCAAGCCGGCCTGGCGCGCGATGTCGTCCGCGACGCGCTTCAGGAGGCCTTCGCGGACACGTCCGAGCGGGACGCCATCGACCGCGCGCTCGCACGACGGTACCGTCGGCGGCTGGTGGACCTCACGAATCCCGCCGAGATCGGGCGGATTCGCGGGTATCTGCTACGCCAGGGATTCTCGCCCTCAGCAATCACGGATGTGCTGGCTCGCCGCCGGCGAGGCCCGCGCGGTAATGTGGAGCCTGACGACGGCGAGGTCTGACGATTCGAGCCTGGCGGCCCGCTGGTCTGAACTCACCCATGGACGAGAACGCCCCACGACCTCCGGGTCGACTGCTGCTCGTGTCCAACAGGCTGCCCGTGACGGTCCGGGTGGAGGACGGAGAGATCCGCCTGCCGCCAGCCACCGGCGGTCTGGCCACGGGGCTGATCGGGTATCACGGCACGGCTGATACGGTGTGGATCGGCTGGCCTGGCGACCTCGCGAGGCTGACGCGCAGCCAGCGGACGACCCTGGACGAACTGCTGGGAGCTCGTGGCATTCTCGCGATCGAGCTCAGCGCCAACGAAGTGAGGGACTACTACGAGGGATTCTCGAACGGAGTCTTGTGGCCGTTGTTCCACTATCTGCTCGACCGGATTCCACTCGGTCAGACCGACTGGCAGACCTACCGCCAGGTGAATCAGAAGTTCGCCGATCGCGTCATTCGGCACTACCGTGAAGGCGATCGAATCTGGGTGCACGACTACCAGCTGATGCTGGTGCCGAAGCTGGTGCGCGAGAAGGTTCCTGACGCGCAGATTGGCTTCTTCCTCCATATCCCCTTCCCTTCGTCCGAGGTGTTCCGGATCCTGCCGTGGCGCACCCAGGTGCTGGAAGGCTTGCTCGGGGCGGATCTGATCGGGTTCCACACCTACGGATACCTGCGGCACTTCTCGATGTCGCTCCTTCACCTCATGGGACTCGAAGCCGATGTGGACCGAGTCCTCGTTGACGGGCGCGAGGTCCGGCTTGGCGTCTTTCCCATGGGGATCGATGCCGCGCAGTTCCAGAAGCTGGCCAGCGATCCCGATGTGATTGAGGAAGCGCGGTCGATCCGGTCCACGGCCGGCGACCGTCGGCTGCTGCTGGGGATCGACCGACTCGACTACACCAAGGGCATTCCGCGGCGTCTACTGGCACTGGAGCGCCTGCTCGATTCGGATCCCCAGTTTCGTGACAGCGTGCGCCTGATTCAGATCGCCGTCCCTTCGCGGACCAAGGTGGAGTCGTATCGCGACCTTCGCCGACAGGTCGAAGAACTGGTCGGGCGCATCAACGGAACCCGCGGCACACTCGAGTCGACGCCCATTCATTACCTGTATCGATCGGTGTCGCAACGCCGGCTGGTGGCCCTCTACCTTGCGGCCGACGTCATGCTCGTGACACCGCTCCGTGACGGCATGAACCTCGTCGCCAAGGAATTCGTCGCCTCGCGCGTGGACGAAGACGGCGTGCTGCTTCTCAGCGAGTTCGCGGGTGCGTCCTCCGAATTGAGTGGCGCGCTGCTGGTGAACCCGTACGACGTGGACGGCCTCGCGGCATCCCTGCAGGACGCACTCACCATGGAGCGCGAAGAACGGCGGACACGGATGGTGCAGTTGCGGCGGCGGGTCACCACATACACCGCCGTTCGTTGGGCCGAGCAGTTCGTTGGCGAACTGTCGGCCCCGAGGCGCGAGGTCGTCCCACCGCCGGCCGACACGAGCCGGGCCGAGCTGGCGGTCCTCGCCGAGGACCTACGCCGGGAATATCGTCTGGCCCTGATCCTCGACTACGACGGCACCCTTGTGCCCATCGAGAGCTTCCCGGACCTGGCGGTTCCCGATCGCGACCTGCTCGATCTGCTCACCGAGCTGGCGGCTCGTCCCGAGACCATGGTGATGGTGGTGAGCGGCCGCGATCGGGAGACGCTGGACCGCTGGATCGGACGGCTGCCGATCATGCTGGCGGCCGAGCACGGATTCTGGACTCGCGGCACGTCGCCCGACTCATGGGAGCCGGCCATGCCGATTCCGCCCGACCTCTTCACACGCGTTCGTCCGATCGTCGAGCAGTTCACCGCTGATACTCCAGGCTCGCTCATCGAGGACAAGACGACGTCCATCGCGTGGCACTATCGACTCGTCGATCCCGAGTTCGGCGAACGCCAGGCGCACGAGCTGCGCATGGTGCTGGGAGACGCGCTGAGCAACCAGCCGTTGGAAGTCATGGAGAACAAGCGGGTGATTGAAGTGCGGCTCGGGGGTGCCACCAAGTCCCGCGTGCTGCAGCGCCTCCCTGCGACCGCCGAGGCGCGCATCGTGGCCATGGGCGACGACCGCACCGACGAGGATCTCTTCGCCGCGATCCCGGCAAATGGGGTCGCCATCCACGTCGGCGATGGCCCGACGCGCGCGGCATATCGCGTCGCCGATTCCGGTGAGGCACGGCGGTTTCTCGAGACGCTCCTTCGTTAGCCACGCCGGGCGTCGTCGCCAAAACCGGTACAATGTCCACAATGACCTCGCATGACACACGGCGATCCTTCCTGAAGTTTTTCGAGGATCGCGGCCACCGGATCGTGCCGAGCTCGCCGCTCGTGCCCCACGACGATCCCACGCTGCTCTTCACGAATGCGGGAATGAACCAGTTCAAGGACGCCTTCCTCGGGCGCGAACGGCGCGACTATCGCCGTGCCACGACGGCGCAGAAATGCATGCGCGTCAGCGGAAAGCACAACGATCTCGACAATGTCGGGCCCTCGCTCCGCCACCACACGTTCTTCGAAATGCTGGGTAATTTTTCCTTCGGAGACTATTTCAAGAGCGATGCGATCGCCTTCGCCTGGGAGCTGTTGACGGAGGTGTGGCAGTTACCGCCGCAGAAGCTGGTGGCTACGGTCTTCGCCGGCGACGCAGGTGTGCCACGCGACCGCGACGCCTGGGAGCTCTGGCAACGATTCGTGCCTTCCGATCGTATCGTCGAGCTCGGCATGGCCGACAACTTCTGGTCCATGGGAGACACCGGGCCGTGCGGACGCTGTTCAGAGATTCATTATTTTCGCGGAGCGCAGTTCCCGTGTCAGGCCGAGCCGTGCCTGGGTGTTGCCTGCTCGTGCGATCGCTATGTCGAGATCTGGAACAACGTCTTCATGGAGTTCGATCGGCAGGCGGACGGCACGTTGACGCCGCTGCCGGCCCCCTCCATCGACACGGGCATGGGTCTGGAACGGATCGTCGCCGTACTGCAGGGAAGAGTCTCGAACTACGACACCGACCTGTTCCGTCCGCTCATCGAGCGGATGCAGTCGCTGACGGGCGCGGATTACGGCCCATACACGAGCGCCCACGAGCCTGCGAGCGACGATGTCCATTTCCGCGTAATCGCCGATCATGCGCGCGCCATGACGTTCCTGATCGCAGACGGCGTGGTGCCCTCGAACGAATGGCGCGGCTACGTGCTTCGGAAGATCATGCGCCGAGCCATGCGCCACGGGAAACATCTGCGGATGACCGAGCCATTCCTCTTCGAGCTCGTGGCCGTGCTCGTCGCCGAGATGGGAGAGGCGTACCCGGAGATTGCGCGGCACCGCCAGTTCGTCGAGCAGACGGTTCTGGCGGAAGAAAAGCGGTTCGATGCAGTTCTGAACCAGGGGCTCCCAAGGCTCGAAGCGGAAGTATCCGCAGCGGAGGCAAAAGGAACGCCGCTCGCTGGAGCCGCGGCGTTCCGGCTCTACGACACGTTCGGCGTACCCTTTGACTTCATCGAGGACGTGGCGAGCCAGCGGGGTGTCGGTATCGATCGCGAGCAGTTCGATCGAGAAATGGAGCTCCAGCGCCACAGGGCACGCGCGCGGAGCGCCTTCGACGGCCGCACGGAAGACGACTTCACCACGGGCGGCGACCTGCGCGCCGCGCTCGATGAGGCGGGCGATCGATTCGAAGGCTACTCGACAACCCGTGTGGCGGGGGCCACGGCTCTGGCGCTCTTCGACGATCAACGCCGCTCGGTCGAATCCCTCGGACCCGGTCGGGTGGGTTTTATGGTGCTCGACCGGACACCCTTCTATGCCGAGTCCGGAGGGCAGGTTTCGGATACCGGGGTCATCGAGGCCGATGCAGGCGGCGCGCGAGCCACGGTCACGAGCGTCGTGCGGCTCGCGCCTGGATGGCCGCGCGCTCACGGGATACGAGTGGATGACGGTTCGTTCACGGTGGCTGATCGCGTCACCGCGATCGTCGACACTCCAACACGCGACGAGATTCGCCGGAACCACACCGCCACCCACCTGCTGCATGCGGCGCTCCGTTCCAGGCTCGGACCGCACGTGAAACAAGCCGGCTCGCTCGTGGCGCCCGATCGGCTGCGCTTCGATTTCACGCACACGAGCGCCGTCGGCCGCGAACAGCTCGACGCCATCGAGTGCCTGGTGAACGACCAGATCCGCCTTAATTCCTCCGTCGTCACGGAAGTCATGGCCACGGCGGACGCGATCGCCCAGGGCGCGATGGCGCTCTTTGGCGAGAAGTACGGCGAGCGGGTGCGAGTGGTGACGGTGCCTGGATTCAGCACGGAGCTGTGCGGCGGCACGCACGTCCGGGCCACCGGTGACATCGGGGTCTTCGAGATTGTCGAGGAGTCCGGCGTGGCCGCCGGTGTGCGACGAATCGAAGCCCTGACCGGATCGCTGGCCGTGATGCGCCACCAGGAACAGCGGCGGGTCCTCGAATCCGTGCTGACGGCTTTGCACACACCGGCGGAACAGGCTTCTGAGGCAATCGGACGATTGCAGGGCGAGGTGAAGCGTCTCGGCCGCGATCTCCATCAGTTGAGAATGAGGGCCGCCATCGGCGGTGATCAGCAGGCAGGAGACGATGTCGTCGAGATCGCTGACGTTCGGGTCGTCGCGCGCCGCGCGGACGACCTCGACAAGAACGGCCTGCGAACGCTGGCCGATACGCTGAAGGATCGTCTTCGAGCCGGCGTCGTGGTCCTGGCCGGCCAGACCGATGGGCGTGTTTCGATTGTCGTCGCGGTGTCCCGCGATCTGACTTCCCGGTTGCAGGCAGGAACAATCGTCAAGGAGCTTGCCCCCTTGGTGGGCGGTGGAGGCGGCGGACGACCCGACTTCGCCGAAGCCGGAGGCAAGGACGCATCGAAGATCGACGCCGTCCTGGACGAAAGCTACCAGCTCATCCGCAGGATGCTCGAATCTTGAAGTCGCCCGCCTCCACCTAAAGCTCCATCATCCCCGCGCCGATACCCAGGCGATAGTTGTCGGCCGCCTGGCGGAGCTGCATCTGTGCTTCCTGCCGGCCTGCAGCGCGGATTCCCTGATGCCCTGGGCACGCCTCGCCCTCGTTGTCGCACTCTTGACGTTCGGACTCGTTCGAACGGTGTCGGCTCAGATCTACGCGTGGCGCGACGCTCGGGGCACGCTGGTCCTGTCCGATCGGCCGCTGCACCCATCCGCCGTCACGGTGTCCGTCCCGAGGGCCCAGAGCGGCGTCAAGACCACGCGCAAGGCCCGGAGCTATCCCGGCGACTTCGATCATCACATCGTCGAACAAGCAGGCATCCAGAGTCTGCGACCGGACCTGGTGCGCGCCGTCATCCAGGTGGAGTCCGCCTTCAATCCCCACGCACGATCGCCGAAAGGGGCCATGGGCTTGATGCAGCTCACGCCGGCGCTGGTCGACGAGCTGGGCGTGCGCGATCCGTACGATCCGGCTCAGAACATCAAGGCCGGCACGGCCTATCTGCGACAGCTGCTGGATCGCTACGACGGGAACGAGGAGCTCGCTCTGGCGGCTTACAATGCCGGCCCTGGGGCCATCGATCGGCACGGTCTACGGGTGCCTCCCTATCAGGAGACCCGTCAGTATGTCCGGCGCATTCGCGAGGCGACCACGGTTACCGGACCGACGCCGCACGCCATCTATAAGCAGATAGTCAAGGTTGACGCACGGCTCGTACCTCGCTACACGAGTACGCCGCCCGAATCCGGCACTTACGAGATCCTCTCGCGCCGCTGACGCCGGGCTTCACCTCTCAAGACCTGCAACCCTCGGCGAAGGCTGGGCGGTGTGGTATCATTCGTGTTTTGCGCCTGCCGCAAGAAACCTGCCTGACCTGGCAGATCGGCACCGCAACAGAGAGGATCGAGGTTCGTGGCCACTCATCAGTCCGCGCTCAAAGCACATCGACAGAGCCTCAAGCACCGGGAGCGCAATCGGGAACAGCGCGCGAGACTTCGCACAGCGTTGAAGGCAATCCGCGAGGCGCTCGGCCGCAAAGACGAGCCTGCCGCACGTGGGCGGCTCCGCGACACCATTTCGCTCATCGACAAGATGGCCAGCAAGGGCATCATTCACCGGAATGCGGCGGGGCGCTACAAGTCGCGTCTCACCAACCGGCTGGCAGGTCTCCGCCAGTCCTGAACGCCGGCATCAAAACGGCAGGGCCGGGAGTCTGACCCGGGCCCGCAGCCGATCGTCGCATAGCTCCACGACGAGCCGTTCCAGCAGGACCCGGTGATCACCGGCCGATGTCTTCAGGGCCAGATCGGTTCTGAGCACGGCATCGAGAGCGGTTCGAACATGGGATCCGGCCATCCGGCTCTCGGCGACCCACCGCAACTGCCCCAGCACCATATAGGCAGGATGTCCCTCATCGAGGAGCAGCACCAGTTCGCGGAGTGCGCGGCCCACATCCTTGCTCGAGATGGCATCGGCAATCGCAAACTGTTCCTGGAGCATCTCGGGCCCGATGCTGTCGGTCACATGGGCCAGAGTGATGGCTCCCTCGCTCGACGCATAGAGCGCCACTCGCTCGAAATCCGCGCGTAGTCTGCTGACATCACTCCAGTTCCTCCGGGCCAGCAGCGCCACTGCGGCCGGTTCGATGGGCACATCCCGCAGCCGCGCCTGTTCCCTCACCCAGCGCCTGGCGTCGTCCTCGGTTTCTACACTGCCGCACGTGACGACGGAGGCAGATTGCATCAGGGCACGAGAAATACGGCGGCGCATGTCGAGCATGTCGGCAACCAGCACCAGCGTTGTATGCGGTTCCGGCGCAGCGATGTAGCCCTCGAGGGCCTCGAGGGTCGCCTGGGCCTCGGCGCTGTCACGCTTCGGGAACAGGAGTTTTTCGGCCTGCAGGACCAACACGATCCGGCGCGGTGTCATGAGCGGCAAGGTTCTGGCAGAGTCGAGCAGCGCCTGGCCCGCTCCGTCGTCTCCTCCATACAGGCGATCCAGATTGAAGGCCCGGAGCCCCAGGTCGAGCTTCTCGACGAGCGCCGTGACGAGTGCGGACTTTTCGGACTCGTCTTCTCCGATCACCACGTAAATGGAGTCGAGATTTCCACTCGTGATGTCGGCAAGGACGGTGGCAGGGGTTCGTTCGGGCATGGAGTCGTCAGACTCGGAACCCGACGGAGTTGGACCGGTGCCGGCGGTCGCTTCGACGCTGTCGCACGCGCGGACTCAGAAGGCCTCGAGAATCGCGCTGACGACGGAACGTGCGACGTCGCCCATGACGCGCTCGAAGGCATTCGATTCCTGGCCGAAGAACGTGGCGGGATCGAGCGCGTTGTTGCCGCTGGCAGCCTCGTATTCCTCCCGGAACACCATCGCCGGGTGTTCCCAGAGGATTTTGTTCGTCGTCATGTCGCGGAACTCGATCTTGGCGGTGAGTGTCACGAGGTACTGCGAGGCTTGCTGATCTTCGTTGAACGTCGTCGGCTGAAGCCCCACGTGCAGAATCTCGCCGAGCAGGAGCGCGTCAACGCCGGTTCGCTGCGGAAGCACGCGGTATTTGCCGCGCCCGATGAATTCGGTCCGCACGCGATCGGTGAGCTTGTCGTCGAGGTCGTAGAACCCAGTGCGATTCACGAACGTCGGGATGCCAATGGTCTTGATGTAGGACGGAAGAAACGTTCCGCGCCCGGCGAGCGAGTATCCGCATCCCGGCAGCATTGGGGCCAATGCAAGCACCAGCGCGATACGGGTCAGGATTGTTCGTATGCTCATCACTGCACCACGATGTTCACCAGCCGGCCCCGCGCCACCACGATGTTCTTGACGAGACGGTCGGCGACATACGGATTGATCGCCGGATCGGCCAGCGCCCGATCGCGCAGCTCATCCTCACTGGCCCCGGCCGGCACGGTGATCCTCGCCCGGACCTTGCCGTTCACCGTGACGGGAACGACGATTTCCTCGGCACGGGCCACCTCGGCGTCGAAGGTCGGCCATTCGGCGGCTCCGAGACCGTCGTGGTGGCCGAGCCGCTCCCACATTTCTTCGGCCATGTGCGGCGCGAAGGGGGCCAACAGTCGCGTCAGCGCTTCGACGGCCTCTTTGACCACGGCGACCGTCTCCGCGCGCTCGAGCACGGCCACTGCGGATTCACCCCGTCGACCCACGGCGCCCGTCGATGTCTGGTCGCAGAAATTGTAGAGCTCGTTCACCAGCTCCATGATCGCGGACAAGGCGGTATTCAGGTGCTGCCGCTCCTCGACGTCGATCGTGACTCGGCGCATGGTGTGGTGTGCTTTTCGTCTGAGCGCCCGCTCGGCGTCGCTCAGCGAGTCGGGCATCTCGGCCGCATACCCGGTGACTGCATCAGCCCAGTGGTCCACCAGGCGCCACACCCGCGCCAGAAAGCGGTAGCTGCCCTCGAGGCCGGTATCGGTCCACTCGACCTCCTTCTCGGGAGGCGCCACGAACATGACGTAGAGGCGCAGCGCGTCGGCGCCGTACCTGGCCACCATGTCGTCGGGATCGACGACGTTGCCCTTCGACTTCGACATCACGGCGCCGTCCTTCAGGACCATGCCCTGCGTCAGCAGCTGGGTGAACGGCTCCTCCAGAGTCACCAGCCCCAGGTCGCGCAGCACGCGCGTGAAGAATCGTGAGTAGATCAGGTGCAGAATCGCGTGCTCGACCCCTCCGCTGTAGAAATCGACGGGCATCCAGTAGGCGGCCTTCCCGGGATCGAACGGCAGTTCGCTGTTGCCGGGGTCCGTGAAGCGCAGATAGTACCAGGACGAGTCGAAAAACGTGTCCATCGTGTCGGTCTCACGCCTCGCGGCGCCGCCGCACCTGGGACACGTGGTTTCGACGAACTCCTTCACCTGGGCCAGCGGTGAATCGCCCCGGCCACTGAAGCTCGTCACCTTCGGCAGCACGACCGGAAGCTCATCGTACGGAACGGCGACCACCCCGTCGATCGGGCAATAGACGATCGGGATCGGCGTGCCCCAGTAGCGCTGGCGCGAAATGCCCCAGTCCTTCAACCGGTACTGAATGGCCTCGTCTCCAATGCCCTGCTGGCGAGCGACCGTGGTCATCGCCTTGTTGGCGCGATCGGACTCGAGGCCCGAGAATTCGCCAGAATTGACGAGGCGCCCGGGCTCCGCGTAGCCCGCCTCCAGCGAGTCCAGGGACAGAAGCTCGTCAGGGGGCTGGACCACGATTCGCACCGGCAGGTCGTACTTTCGCGCAAACTCGAAGTCGCGCTGATCGTGGCCGGGCACTCCCATCACCGCACCGGTTCCGTACTCGCCCAGCACGAAATTGGCGATCCAGATCGGCACACGCTCGCCCGTGAAGGGATTGAGCGCCCATCGGCCCGTGTCGATTCCTTCCTTCTCCACGTCCCCACTGACGCGAGCCGTCCGGTCCTGACGCCGGAAGCGCTCGGCAACCTCGCGCACCGACACGAACGACACCTCGTCGCGAACGAACTCGTCGAGCAGGGCATGCTCGGGCGCGAGCAAGACGAAGGTCGCGCCATAGATCGTGTCGATCCTGGTCGTGAATACCTCAATGGAGGTCTGGCTCCGTTCGCCATCGCGCGTCAGCAGCGGAAAGCGCACTCGGGCGCCCTCGGATCTCCCAATCCAGTTACGCTGCATCGTCAGCACTTTGTCCGGCCAGCGACCGAGCGATTCGATGCGGTCCAGGAGATCGTCAGCGTAGTGGGTGATCCGGAGGAACCACTGCTCCAGCTCACGAGAGGTCACGATGGTGCCGCAACGCCAGCATGCACCGTCGACGACTTGTTCGTTCGCGAGCACGGTCTGACAGCTCGGGCACCAGTTGACGGTTGAACGCCGTCGGTAGGCAAGCCCGCGTTCGAACATCTTCAGGAACAGCCACTGGTTCCAGTGGTAGTACTCGGGGTCGCACGTGGCGATCTCTCGCTCCCAGGCGTAGCTGATGCCCAGGCGCTGGAGCTGGCCCTTCATGTGGGCGATGTTGGCGAGCGTCGATGTCTCCGGATGGATGCCGCTCTTGATCGCCGCATTCTCGGCCGGCAAGCCGAAGGCGTCCCAGCCAAACGGGTGCAGCACGTTGTAGCCGCGCATCCGCTTGGTGCGCGCCATCACGTCGCCGATGATGTAGTTGCGGACGTGCCCGACGTGCGCATAACCCGACGGGTAGGCGAACATCTCCAGGCAGTAGAACTTGCGCCGCGAGGGATCTTCAGAAACCTCGAACGCGCGTGTCGCGGCCCAGCGCTCCTGCCATTTTCGATCGAACGCCTGCGGTGTGAAATCAGCCATCGACGAGTGAAACCCGCGCTCCACTCTCCATTATAGCTGCCAATAACGCGCGAGTGCGGCACGCGACGCGGCGATCGCCGTGGCGCCGCGACGCGTCTGACCTTCTATGGGATCCAGAGGCACTGTCTTGCCGTCGGCGAGTACCTCCACGGTTGCCGACAAACAGGCACCCAATGCGCGCAGATCGTACCCTCCCTCGGTGACGAGTACCATGCGGCCGTCACAGACGCGATCAGCCAGTGCCCGCAGGCGTGTCGTCAGCCGCGTGTACCCGCTGGTGCTGACCCGCATGCCGGCCAGCGGATCGCGCTCGTGAGCGTCGAAGCCGGCCGAAACAATCAGCGCGCCAGGGTCGAACTGCTCGAGAACAGGGATCACCAGATCGCGGAAGACGAGATCATAGTCGGCATCGCCAGAGCCGGCTTCCATCGGCACGTTCAGTGTGAAACCAGCACCTTCGGCCTCCCCGACTTCCTCGGCCGCGCCGGTACCGGGATAGTACGGGGACTGATGGGTCGAGACGTAGAGGACTCGAGGATCGGCGTAGAAAATGGCCTGCGTCCCGTTGCCGTGATGGACGTCGTAGTCCACGATGGCGACGCGGGCCATACCGGCCGCCAGCGCATGGGAGGCCGCAACGGCCACGTTGTTATACAAACAGAACCCCATGGCGCGGTTTGACTCCGCATGGTGCCCGGGTGGCCGCACGAGCGCCAGGGCCCGTGTGCCACGGGTCGCCAAGACGAGGTCCACGGCCTCAATGGCCGCCCCGGCAGCCAGCAGGGCGACGGACGCTGAATCGGGCGACGTGTAGGTATCGGGGTCGAGCTTGACCGCCCGGCCTGCGGTGCCGGCAATGATCTGCAGGTGAGACGCGGTGTGGACTCGGGCCAGTTCTGCTGGCGTCGCCGTACGCGGCTCGATGACGCGTCCACCGCGTTCCCGCCAGATCGACGCGACGGCGGCCATCACCTGCGCGCGTTCAGCCGACTCGGGATGGCCGGGTGGCGTCAGGTGGTCCGCGAAACGTTCGGAATGAACGAGCGCGAAGGGCATTTACTCGCGGACCGGCGCGCTCTCCAGCAAAGCCAACGCCCGCTGTTCGAGCGTGTTGAGCGAGTGTTCGACCAGTTGCCTGAACTCCTCCAGCACGGCCGCGCTGGCATCTTCGGGCACTCTCACAGGCTTGCCAACCACGACCGACACGGTGGTGAACGGCCGGGGAATCTGTGTCCGATCCCAGCTCTGAAGCGTCCAGTGCCGGGCAGCTTCCAGATGAAATGGCACCACTGGAGCTCCAGTCGCGCTGGCCAACCACACGGCGCCCGGCTGCACGCGACACGCTGGCCCTCGTGGCCCGTCCACGGTGAACCCAACGGGACGGCCTTCGGACAGATCCCGCTTCAGCTGAAGCAGTGCTCGGAGTCCGCCGCGTGACGACGATCCGCGAGCCGTCCCATAGCCGAAACTCTCGATCACGCGCGCGATCCACTCGCCATCGAAGTTCTGACTCGTGATGACGACAATGCCACGGTTGCGGAAATAGTAGCAGGCCGGAAGGATCCGCCCGTGCCAGAACGCCATGATCGGCTGCTGGCCAGCGGCCTCGATCTCGGCGAAGTGCTGCATGCCCTCGGTTCGCCACGTGAGCGTGCGGCCCAGCGTTCCGACGAGCGGCCCCACGACTGACGCGATCGCCGCCGCCTGCGCGCGCTTGACCCGCGAGGTGCGCCACTCCGAGTCCGCGGTCACATGCCGTCGTACTGGGGACCCCCGCCGCCCTCCGGCGGGACCCATGTGATGGCCTGGTACGGATCCATGATGTCGCACGTCTTGCAATGCACGCAGTTGGAGGCGTTGATCTGCAGCCTGACCCCCTGCCCATTCTCCGCCGGCACAATCTCGTACACGTGCGCCGGGCAGAATCGCGTGCACGGATGCTGGTACTCGGCGCCGCAGATCGATTCGCACACGTCAGTATGCACCAGGAGATGCGAGGGTTGATCCTCCTCGTGCCGCGTTCCCGAGTAGTGGACGTTGGTGAGCTTGTCGAACGTGAGCACGCGATCGGGCTTGAGAGCGTCTGACGCGGCTTTCTCCGCGGCTTCCGGCGAACCGTAGTAGTCCTCGACGGTCTTCATCCGCGCGTGGCCTGCATCGTTGTGCATCGGCCGCCACCACCACCCCTTCGTCGCCAGAGCGACCGCGGAATAGGCCAGGCCGGTTATCAATCCATGCTCGAAGCTCTGGTGGACGTTGCGCACGCCATAGAGCTCCGTGCGCACCTCGCTTGCATCGACTTTGTGCTGAAACGCCGAGAGCGCCTGTTCCGACCAGTCACCCTGGCCGATGGCCTCGAACGCCGTGTCGCCGGCGAGCATCCCGGTCTTGATGGCCAGATGAATGCCCTTCAAACGAAACGAATTGACGAACCCCGCGGCGTCTCCCACGATGAGCGCGCCGTCGGTGTGACACTTCGGCAGCGCGTACCAACCGCCCTCGGGCAATGCCTTCGCCCCGTAGTGAACCATGTGCCCATCGGCCAGCAGCGTGCGCATCAGGGGATGGGTCTTGAAGCGATTGAAGGCTGCATGCGGATCGAACATCGGATCACGATAATCGAGGCCGACGACGAAGCCGACCGACACGCGGCCTTCCGGCATCGCGTAGACGAAGCCGCCCCCGAACTCCTCGAACCGCAGCGGATACCCCATCGTGTGCATCACGGAGCCGGGCGCGATCCGGTGCGGTGGCACCTCCCAGAGCTCCTTGATGCCGATCGCATACACCTGCGGGTTGCGGCCTGACGCGAGCCCGCGCCTGCGCACGAGTTCTTTCGTGAGGTTACCGCGCACGCCCTCGGCGAGAATCGTGATCTTGGCGCGCACGTCGACGCCGGGCTCGAAGTTCTCTCGACGCTCACCGTGGCGGCCGACACCCCGGTCGCCCGTCCGCACGCCCACCACACGCTCCCCATCCATCAGCAGGTGCTCGCCCGCAAAGCCCGCAAAATAATCGACGCCGGCCTCTTCCACCAGACCGGCCATCCATTTGCTGAAGCGATTGAGCGAGATGATGTAGTTGCCGTGATTGCGAAGCGGGGGGGCGTGAACGGGAAACGCAGCCGGCGCTGTTCTGTGAGGAGGTACACGCGGTCTTCGTGCACCGGCGTGTCGAGCGGCGCGCCGCGCTCGCGGAAATCGGGAACGAGCTCCGCCAGGCTCGCCGGATCGAGCACCGCGCCCGACAGCAGGTGCGCGCCAGGCTCCCGCGCCTTCTCCAGGACCGCAATCGACAGATCATCGCGGCCCGACTCCCGCTTGAGCGCGGCCAGACGCAGCGCCGCCGCCAGGCCGGCCGGTCCCCCGCCGACAATGAGCACGTCGACTTCGAGTGTGTCGCGTTCCACAGAGTCTTGGGCGTGTCGTCAGCCCGCCGCGCGCGGCTACTTCTGGAGCTCGGCGATGAGCGCGGGCGCAATCTCGAAGAGGTCGCCGGCAATACCGTAGTCGGCGATCTCGAAGATGGGCGCGTCGGGATCCTTGTTGATGGCGACGATCGTGCGCGACCCCTTCATGCCCACCACGTGCTGAATCGCACCTGAAATGCCGAGCGCCACGTAGAGCTTTGGCGCCACGGTCTGGCCCGAGCTGCCAATCTGGCGCTCCATCGGCAACCATCCGGAATCGCAGATCGGCCGCGACGCCGCGAGCTCGGCCCCCAGGGCCGCCGCCAGCCGTTCGGCCAGCGCCAGGTGCTCCCGAGCCTTGATGCCCCGCCCCACCGCGACGATTCGGTCGGCCTGCGCGAGGTCGACCGCCTGCTTCGCCTCTTGAAAGGGCGGTTCGGGCCGCTGACGCACCGCCGCCTGGTCCACGACCGCCGGCACCGAGCGAACTGCCGCCGGCGACGTCGCGCGCGCCACGGCGTCGGCCCGGAAGGCGCCAATCTGTAGGGTGACGAAATGCGGCGCGGGCCCCTCGAGCACCACGTCCGCTGTCAGCTTGCCCTGGAACATCGGACGGGCAAATGCCGGCGTCTCGCCGTCCATCTTGATCGCCGTGCAGTCGGTGACGAGCGCCCGATCGAGTCGGGCCGCGAGCTTCGGCGCAAAGTCTCGAGCCTGATACGTGTGTGCCAGGAGCACGAGCGTCGGGGTCTGCTCCCCGAGCCACTGTGCGAGCGCCGACGTGTAGGCATCGGGCGTGTACGGGGCGAGCAGGCTGGATTCGAGCGCCACCACTTCGGCCACGTCCGCTGAGGCCAGCTCTGTCGCGACCGCTCCGACATCCGCACCCGGCACCAGCACCGAGATCCGACCGCGCGCCACCTGCTGCGCCGCAGCAATCGCCTCCCAGCTCGCTCGATTGAGCTTGCCGTCCCGCTGCTCGGCAATCACGACAACCATGCTGTTCTCGATCGACGCACCCATGAGCGTCTTACAAAGCGCGCGCTTCGTCGCGCAGCCGAGTGACCAGTTCGCGTGCGGCTTCGCCAGGCGTTCCGCCGATCATCGTGGTCTTCTTGGTCTTCTCGGGCACGTAGAGGGCCACGACGCGCTGGGTCGCTTTCGGCTCTACGGCGACGGCCACCTTGCGAATCTCTTTCTTCTTGGCCGCCATGATGCCTTTGAGGGTCGCGTAACGCAGCTGATTGATGCCGCTCTGAATCGTCAGCACGGCGGGCATCGGCATGGATACCCACTGAAACCACCCGCCCTCGAGCTCGCGTTTCACGCGCACCTCGCCGGATCCGATCTGGACGTCCATGATGATCGTCGCGTGCGGCAGGCCGAGCCGCTCCGCCAGGATCACGCCCGTCTGCGCGAACCCTTGATCGTCGGACTGCAGGCCGGTGAGCAGGAGATCGAACCGCTCCTCCACGATGGCCCCGGCAAGCGCCGAGCTGACCCCGAACGCATCGGCTGACGCGAGCTGCTCGCCCTCGACGTGGATGGCGCGATCCGCTCCACGCGCCAGAGCCTCGCGAATCACCTGAGCGACGCGCGCGGGACCGGCCGAGCACACCACGACCTCGCCGGCGTGCTGCTCCCTCAGGCGCAGGGCCTCCTCGAGCGCGTAGGCGTCCGGCTCGTTCATCTCGTAACTGGCATCCTGCTCCCGGATCCAGGTGCGGGTCTCGTTGAGGCGTGGCTGCCATTCACGGACCGGGACCTGCTTGATACAGACGCCAATCTTCATCGACCTGGACCGATCCCCTGCGGCGGCTCGGGCGCGCGCGCGACTCGCCCCGGCCGGGCGATCACGCCGTATACCTCTTGAAGAGCAGCGCGGCGTTGGTGCCGCCGAACCCGAACGAGTTGCTCAGCGCGCACGTGATGGCGGCCGATCGCGCCTCGCCAGGCACATAGTCGAGGTCGCAGTCGGGATCGGGGGTCTCGAGGTTGATGGTGGGCGGGATCATCTGCCGGTCGATCGACAGCGCGGTGATGCCGGCTTCCAGGCCTCCCGCCGCGCCCAGCAGATGACCGGTCATCGACTTGGTGGACGACACGGCGAGACGCGCCGCGTGATCGCCGAAGCACTTCTTGATGGCCAGCGTCTCGAGCCGATCGTTGTACGGGGTGGAGGTGCCATGCGCGTTGATGTACTGCACGTCGCAAGGCTTCACCTTCGCGTCTTCCATGGCCAGCCGCATCACGCGCACGCCACCGTCGCCGTCCTCAGAGGGAGCGGTGATGTGATACGCATCGGCCGACATCCCGTAGCCGACGAGCTCGGCATAGATCTTCGCGCCGCGGCGGCGCGCCTGCTCGAGCTCCTCGAGCACGATCACGCCGGCGCCCTCGCCGATGACGAAGCCATCGCGGTCGCGGTCGAAGGGCCGGCTGGCGCGCGCCGGTTCGGCGTTGCGGGTCGAGAGCGCCCGCATGGCCGCGAAGCCGCCGACGCCCATGGGCGTGATGGCGGCCTCCGACCCGCCGGCGATCATGGCGTCCGCGGCGCCCCGCCGGATGATCTCGAGCGCGTCGCCGATGGCATGCGCCGACGCCGAGCACGCCGTGCAGGTGGCGGAATTGGGTCCCTTGGCGCCGAACCGGATCGATACCTGGCCCGCGGCAAGGTTGATGATGGCCGAGGGAATGAAGAACGGCGAAATCTTACGCGGGCCGCCCTCGAGCAGCGCGATGTGCTCGCGTTCGATGGTGCTGAACCCGCCGATACCCGAGGCAATGAACACGCCGACGCGCGGCGCGTTCGATGGCGTCACCTTCAAGCCCGAGTCGTCCATCGCGAACTGCGACGCCGCGAGGGCGAACTGGATGAAGACGTCCATCTTCTTCACGTCCTTCTTCTCGATGAACTGCAGCGGATCGAAGCTCTTCACCTCGCCCGCGATCTGCGAGGCGAACTTCTCCGGATCGAAATGCGTGATCCGTCCGATCCCGCTTCGTCCCGCGCAGAGCGCCTCCCAGTTGGCCTCGGTCCCAATTCCCACCGAGGACACCAGGCCGATGCCCGTCACGGCTACTCGCCTGCTCAAGTGACCTCCGTCCGTGTTCGCGGATCGCTCCGCGCGCCGCGGCTACTTCTTGGTCTTCGCGTGCGACTCGATGTAATCGATGGCCTCCTTGACACGCGTAATCTTCTCGGCGTCCTCGTCCGGAATCTCGATCCCGAACTCCTCCTCGAACGCCATCACGAGCTCCACCGTGTCGAGGGAGTCGGCACCCAGGTCGTCGACGAACGACGCATCCGGTGTGACTTCTTCTTCGTCGACCCCAAGCTGTTCCACGATGATGCTCTTCACCTTTTCTGAAACCGCCATTCACGCCTCCTCTTCGAAGCCACCCGTCTCTGCCGGCCGACCGCCGGACCTTACATGTGCAGACCGCCGTTCACCGCGAGCACCTGACCCGTAATATACGCCGCGCGATCCGACGCCAGGAAACACACCGCCCACGCGACCTCGTCGGCCGACCCGAAACGGCCGAGCGGAACCTGTGTCAGCCACGCCGTCCGCGCCTCTTCGGAAATGGCCTGCGTCATGGCGCTGTCGATGAAGCCCGGCGCCACCACGTTCACCGTGATCTGCCGTGACGCCACTTCCCGCGCCAGGGCGCGGCTGAAGCCGATCAAACCGGCCTTCGATGCCGAATAGTTGACCTGCCCGGCATTGCCGACCTGCCCCACCACAGAGCCGATATTGATAATCCGACCACGGCGCTGTTTGATCATCGGGCGCAACACGGCCTGCGCACAGGTGAATGCCGCCGTCAGATTCGTCGCCAGCACCGCGTCCCAGTCGTCGCGCTTCATCCGGACCAGCAGCTGATCGCGCGTGATCCCGGCGTTGTTCACGAGGATATCGATGCGCCCATGGCGTGCCATCGTACCCGAGACCAGCTGCTCGACCGCGTCCGCATCGGTCACGTCGACCGTGGCCGACTCGGCCCGCCCGCCGCGCTCCACGATCGTCGCCACCGTGCCCGCCGCATGATCCGCGCGTGCAGCCGCCACGACCGTCGCACCCTGAGCGGCGAGCTCGAGCGCAATCGCGCGGCCGATGCCGCGCGACGCCCCGGTCACGATGGCGACCTGACCCGACAGGTCGCTCACGACCCGCCCTCGGACGCCAGCAGCCGTTCAACCTCAGCGAGGCCGGCGGGATCGTCGATGTTCGCCACGACCGCGTCGCGATGGATCTTGCGCGCCAACCCGCTCAATACGGTCCCCGGACCCACTTCAACATACGCGCGGACGCCGTCGGACGCAAGGCGACCCATCACCTCTTCCCATCGCACGGGCGCCGACACCTGCGCGATCAACGCCTCGATGGACGAGACGGCGTCGCGTTTGGGCACGGCGTCGACGTTGGCGATGACGGGCACGCGCGGATCCGACGCGGCGACCGCCCGCAGCTCAGGCGCCAGGCGTTCCTGCGCGGGTCGCATGAGCGCACAGTGGAAGGGCGCACTCACAGGGAGAGCGATGACCCTTTTCGCACCCATCGCTCGTGCCCGTTCGCCCGCTCTCGCGACCGCGGCGGCCGTGCCTGCAATCACCACTTGACCGGGCGCATTGAGATTCGCCGGAGCCACCACGTCGCCTTCTTCGGCGGCTCGACAGGCTTCGGCCACCTGTCCGGCATCCAGCCCGAGAATCGCCGACATCGCACCAGCACCCACAGGCACGGCTTCCTGCATGTAACGACCGCGGCGCCGGACAACCGCGAGGGCATCGGCGAAGGACAAGGTGCCGGCCGCGACGTGGGCGCTGTACTCGCCGAGACTGTGACCAGCCACGACATCCGGCCGCCATCCTCGGGACGCAAGCAGCCGGCAGGCGGCGACGCTGACCGCAAGAATGGCGGGTTGGGTGTTCTCCGTCAGTCCGAGCCGATCGGCCGGGCCCTCGAAGCAGAGCGTGCTGATGGACTCGCCAAGGGCGCGATCGGCCTCGGCAAATGTCTCCGCGCACACCGCGAAGGTCTCGGCCAGCGCGCGGCCCATACCGACCTTCTGCGAGCCCTGTCCCGGGAATAGAAAGGCTATCAACTGTGCGACACCGTCACGGCGGCAATCTCCTGCTCGACGCTGTCGCAGCAGTGGCTGGGTCGCGAACCGGGAGGCCATCGCCACCGCGTTCCGCACCGCCTTGGCGGACGACCGGCCGTGGCCCACGATCGCGAGGCCGGCGACACCAAGCAGTGGCACGCCCCCGTACTCCGAGTAATCGACGCGCCGGCGGAATCGCCGGAAGGCACGACGTGAGATCAGGTGGCCCATCCGGCCGCTGAAGGTGGAAGCCAGCTCTTCACCGAGAAGCGTCTCGACGGTTTCGACCAGACTCTCGCTGATCTTCAGCGCCACGTTGCCGGTGAAGCCATCGCACACGATGACATCGGCTGCGCCGCTGTACACCGATCGGGCGTCCAGGTTGCCCGTGAAATGAATCGTCGACGCCCTTCAGCAGGCGATAGGCCTCGCGTGTGAGGTCGGTGCCCTTGGTCTCTTCCTCACCGACCGACAGCAGCGCGACGCGCGGACGCTCGAGGGCCAAGGGCGACCTTCGCATAGACGCTGCCCATCACGGCAAACTGCAGCAGGTGCAAGGGGCGGCACTCGAGCGTGGCGCCGCAGTCGAGCAACACGGCCGGGCGCGCACGTGTCGGTATGATGGTCGCGAGCGCGGGTCGGTCCACTCCGGGCAGCATGCCGAATGCCGCATGAGTGGCCAGAACGGTCGCACCCGTGTGGCCCGCGCTCACGAGCGCATCCGCCTCACCCCGGGCCACCAGTTCGGCCGCCACGCGGATGGACGCGCGCGGCTTGCGCCGCAGCGCAGACGCCGGCGACTCTGCCATGTCAATCACGTCCGGTGCGTCGATCACGCGCACGTCCAGCCGTCCGGCATCGCGATGACTTGTCAGCCGGGGAAGAATCGCCGACTCGGCTCCGACCAGAACCACGCCCAGGTCGAGATGCCGTGCGGCTGCCATGGCGCCGTCAATGATGGTGGCCGGGGCGTGGTCGCCCCCCATGGCATCGACGGCTATCCGAGCCCTCATCGTGGAACGACCGCTCGAGACTACGCTTCGTCAACCTCGCGGATCTGACGGCCGCGATAGTAGCCGCAGTGCGGGCACATCTGGTGCGGCAGCTTCGGCTCGTGACAGTGCGCGCATTCGCCGATCGCCGGCGGCTTGAGCGCGTCGTGCGTGCGCCGCTTGGCGGTCCGCGCCTTCGAGTGTCGTCGTTTGGGATTGGGCATTCGCTTGTCCTGTGTTGAACCGCGGCAGCCCAATCGGCCGCGCGGTGGTCTGGAATCGGTCAGTCCTGAGCGTCGAGGCGGGACCGTAACCCCGACCATCGGGGATCCTCCCACCGTCTCGCGCACAGGCACGTCACCTGATTGAGGTTCGCGCCGCAGTGCGGACAGAGACCCTTGCAACTGTCGGCGCAGAGCGGCTTCATGGGCAGGCCGAGCAGGAACTGCTCGCGGACCAGCTGCCCCAGATCGATGAGATCGTCACGGAAATAGGCCGTCGCGAGGTCGTCCTCCTCGATCTCGTGCTCGCCTTCGCCCCGATTCAAATCCTGCGGCACGTACCGAAGGTCGAATGCGGCATCGATCGGCACCGGAAACGGCTCGAGGCACCGGCCGCAGCTGATCTCGAGCGTGGAGCTCAGCGGTGCCCACGAGTCGATAGCGGTCGCCATCCTTGTGCACATCGAACGCCAACGACGTCGGCGCGATGACGCGGTACGCGTCATCCTCCGACTCGAAGGCGGACGCCTCGTACGACCGCAGGAAACGGTCGACGGTGCCGCGCATCGTCCGTACGTCGAGGAGCATGGTGTTGCCGGTCGGTTTTTTTGCGCCGGCCGGACCCTCTATCATACCACGCCGATCAGTCGAGGCCGGTCCAGGGCTTGGGGATGAAGAGCTCCTCGAAAAGCCCGACCGCAAACCGATCCGTCATCCCGGCAAGGAAATCGCGGGCCGCCACGTCGAGCCCGTCTCGTTGGACGATTCGGGGATCGAGGAACCGATCGGCCTGATCGCGCACCTTCTCCCAGAGCCCGCCGAGAATCGCCGCGGCCTTCTTGAATTCGGCGGTGGAGATCTCGTTCTCATACACGCTCTCGAAGAGGAACCGCCGGAGCTCGAGCGTCGCACCGAGCACGTCTTTCCCCATGCGAATCTCAGTCAGACCGCCCTCCAGCGACGCGAAGACGACGTCGCGCACCATGGTGCCGATGCGCTCCGATGACGTGGCGCCGAGGGCTTCGAGCGGCCCACCGGGCAGGTCCTCCTGCCTGAGGAGTCCCGCGCGAATCGCGTCGTCGATGTCGTGGTTCACATAGGCGACGAGGTCGGCCACGCGCGCGATCTGCCCCTCGAGCGTGGACGCCCGGTGTTCGGGATCGGCGCCCACGGGCGTGCCGGTCTTGCCCTTGGAGTGCTTGGCGATTCCGTCGCGCACTTCCCAGGTGAGGTTCAGGCCTTCACCGTCATTCTCCAACCGATCCACCACGCGAAGGCTCTGCTCGTAATGATTGAACCCGCCCGGCGTGATGTCGTTGAGCACCCGCTCGCCCGCATGACCAAAGGGCGTGTGCCCCAGATCATGGGCGAGCGTAATCGCTTCGGTCAGCTCCTCGTGCAGGCGCAGCACCTTGGCGATCGTCCGGGCAATCTGCGACACCTCGAGTGTATGCGTCATCCGCGTGCGGTAGTGGTCGCGCGCCGGCCTGAAGAACACCTGAGTCTTGTGACTGAGCCGCCGGAATGCCTTCGAGTGAATCACGCGATCGCGATCGCGGTGAAACGCCGGCCGCACGTCGTCTTCGGACTCCGGCCGAAGCCGTCCCCGGGTCTCGCTGCTCTTGGCGGCTTGCGCCGCGAGCAGCTGGTGCTCGCGGGCCTCGAGTTGCTCACGAAGCGTGTTCATGAGAGGTGACCAGATCGGCGAGGAAGCTCACTCCAAATGGCAAGGGTCCGACGCCGAAGACCTCGGCCAGCGTCTGACCCAGATCGGCAAACGTCGAGCGCGTGCCGAGATCCCGGCTCCGGGCCACTCGCGGCCCCGTCACGAGGACGGGCACGTACTCGCGCGAATGGTCCGTGCTGGGAGTGGTCGGGTCGTTTCCGTGATCGCCCGTCACGACCAGCAAATCCTCGTACCGCCAGACCCGCGACGAGCTCGCCGACGCGGGCGTCGATACGTTCCAGGTTGGCCGCGTAGCCGCGGACGTCGTTGCGGTGCCCGAACAACGTGTCCGAGTCCACGAGGTTGGCGAAAATCATCCCCTCGCGGACGCGATCCAGCTCACCTTCCACCGCGTCCATCCCCTCGTCGTCGCTCGACGTGTGAATGGCACGACTGATGCCACGCCCCGCAAACAAGTCGTCGATCTTGCCGATCGCGACCACCGGATACTCGGCGGTGCGCAAGCTGTCGAGCAATGTGGGCCCGGTCGGTGGCAGCGCAAAGTCCTTGCGGTTGGCGGTGCGCTCGAAGTGACCAGGTGTGCCGACGAACGGCCGCGCGATCACGCGACTCACACCCGTAGCCGCCAACAGCCAACTCGTAGGCGACCCGGCACATGGCGTGAAGATCGGCAGGAGCAATGACGCTTTCATGCGCGGCAATCTGAAACACGCTGTCGGCCGATGTGTAGACAATCGGAGACTGGGTCCGCACGTGCTCGGCGCCCAGCTCGTCGATGATGGCAGTACCCGAAGCGGCCTTGTTGCCCAGCGTCCGGCGTCCAATCCGACGCTCGAACTCGGCCATCAGCGCGGAGGGGAACCCGTCCGGGAAAACCGGGAACGCGCGATCGAGAACGAGCCCGGTCATCTCCCAGTGACCGGTCACCGAATCCTTGCCCGGCGAACGCTCGCACATTCGACCGAACGCACCGTCCGGCGCCGGATCAGGGCGATCGCCGGCGAGCACACCGACCCGCCCGAGACCCAGCCGGGCAAGCGATGGCAGGCGGATGGAGACCTGTCGCGAGATGTTGCCCAGCGTGTCGCTGCCCTCGTCATCGTAGTCCGAGGCGTCGGGCAGTGCGCCGACTCCAAGGCTGTCGATGACGAGCACGATGGCCCGGCGGAAGGGACTGTTCGCGGTTGACACGGAAGCTGGGCGGTTGCCGACCGGCGGCTCCGCTAAGAACGAGCAGTCGCCGGAAACGAGTCGACGGATCGCGGAGCTCGAATGAGAGCGATCGCATGTTTGAAGATCATCGATCGCCGTCGTCCTGCTCGAGAATCAATGCGAATCGATCGAAGTGCTTGATGCGGCCCTCGACGTCCGTGCCATCCATCATGCGGATCGACACGACGAGCCGCTCACGCCGAGCACAGTTGAGGAAACCGTCCTGAATGTTCGGCGGTAGAACCTTCGCGTCGGGCATCTGCGACATGCGCTAGGGATCCCTGACCGTTTCTTTCATCCGTTCCGGCAACGCCCGGCATACGGCATCGACCACGTCTTCCCGTTCGCCAGGCCCCTGAAGCCACTGTAGCTTAGATTCTTTGCGGAACCAGATCAACTGGCGCTTTGCGTATCGCTTGTTCTCGCGCACGATCAGGCGGCGCGTCGCACCCTCATCGCGCACGCCCTGCAGGAGCTCGAGCACTTGTCGATAGACGAGCCCGCCGAAAGCGTGAGCCGTTGAAGGAACCCCGCGCGCGAGAAGACCGCGAACTTCGTCCAGGAGACCCGACGCGAACTGAGCGTCCACGCGACGCGCGATGCGATCGAGCAGCTGGTCCGCGGGCAGCGACAGCGCGAAGGCGTCGACGCGGACGTCGCCGAGCGGCGATGCCGTGGCGGTGAAATGTGCGGTCAGAGGCTTCCCCGTCAGGAAGTACACCTCCAGGGCTCTGCACCAGCCGCTTGACGTCATTCGGCTGAATGCGCCGGGCCGAAGGAGGATCGAGCCTGGCCACCATGCGATGGAGGAAACCGCCGCCACGGCGTCGGGCGATTGACTCCAGCCGCGCCCGCAGGCGGTCGTCGCGACCCGGACCTGGAAACAGCCCTCGGGTCAGCGCACGGAAATAGAACCCAGTCCCGCCCGTGACGATAGGTACGCGGCCCCGCCCATGAATCTCGCCGATCACGCGGCTGGCGTCGTTCGCGTACCGCGCCGCCGTATAGACCTCGTCAGGCTCGACAACGTCGATCAGATGGTGAGGACGCTGGCGTCGTGCTTCCGCCGGGGGTTTGTCGGTGCCGATGTCGAAGCCACGATAGACGGCCGTCGAATCGCAGCTGACGATCTCGCCGTCTACGCGCTCGGCAAGGGCCAGCGCGAGCGCGCTCTTCCCCGTCGCCGTCGGCCCGAGGACCGCAATGATCGACCGCAGGTCGTCCACCGGTTCAGACCAGCGCCCACAGAGCGACCGCGGTGAGCAGGATTAGCAGGCCAATCTGCTCCGTGCGTGTCATGGCGGTGAGGGGCTAGGGAGGCGTCTCGTTGTAGAAGAACGTCACGGTGAAGAAGGCCCGTTCGGATGGATATTCCTGCGGCAATGGCTGGGTCGGATTCGATGTGGCCAGCGCGTTGAAGGCGGCATGATTGAACGCCTCGATATTACTCGGGCCTTGAACTGCCAGCTCGGAAATGGTGCCGTCCTTGTGCACGTAGAACGTCAGGACGACGTGGCCCTTCATGACCATCGCGGCATACGGGATGAACCAGTTGCGCTTGATCTGGGCCACGAACCGTCGAATCCACGGACCGAATTCGACACCCTTCGCATCGAACTGAATCCAGGGACCGTACGCCGAGGCTCCGCCCTCGGGATTGTCGAACGACTCCTGGCCGACGTAGCGCTGCAGATTGCGAAGCGCTTCGCCCAGCGCCGTGCCAGGAGCCGCCGCTCGCCCGCCGGCACCACTCGTGTCCAGTGCAGCCTGGCTCGGCGCGCCACGGTCGGACGGTGTCACGAGAGGCGGCTCAACACCTGGTTGTTGACGTCCCGCGTCCGCCTCTTGCGCCGTTTCAACCTGCGGTTGCACCGCGGGTTCCCGGCGAGCCGCTGGGTCGAGCGGCGTCTCGACACGCTCTGCCGAGTTTCCGCGAGCGAACGGCAAGGCGTTCTTCGGGGCTGGCGCTCGCCTCGGGCTTCGCGACTCACGGTTCTTATCGGACAATTCAGCTCGAGGAGGTGGGCGCAGCGCCTCGAGATCGACCTTCGGGGCCATGAAGACGAACCGCTGGTTCTCGCGCTCCTTCTGTTGCAGCTGCTGTTGTTTCAGCAGCAGCGCTTGCTCTTCGGCGAGCGCTCGCGGGTCTGGAGCCGGCAACAGCGACGGAAGCAGGATGAGCAATGCCACGAACGCAGCGTGGAACACGAAGGACAGCAACGCGCCTTCGCGGGCGGAAATGGCACTTCCCACCGGCTCGATATCTGGCCGATGATCCTCGAAATCGAAGTACATCTAGTGTTTACGCGATTATAGCAGCTTCAGACACCTGGGCGTCCGGACCATCCGGCCCCCTTGATGCCACGTAGAGGTTCACGATGCCTCCGGTGAGCGGCGTCACCTGGACCGTGGAGAACCCAGCTGCCTTGAGCCGATCCGAGAACACGGTCGGCGACGGGAATGCGCCGACCGACGCGGGAAGATACGCATAGGCCGAGCCGTGGCGAGAGATCCACCCGCCAACTCTTGGCAGGAGGACCCGAAAGTACCAGAGATAGACCGCCCGGAACACCGGCCATGATGGAATCCCGAACTCGAGAATCGCGAGTCGACCGCCGGGCTTGAGAACACGACTGATCTCGCGACACGCCGTGGCGGGGTCCTCGACGTTCCGGATGCCGAAGGCCACCGTCGCGACGTCGATGCTGCCCGAAGCGATCGGCAGACGCGAAGCGTCACCGCGAATCAGAACAATCGAATGATTCAGCCGGGCACGGTGGATCTTGTCTCTTCCGAGCGCAAGCATCGCCGAGGCGAAGTCCACACCCACGACACGGCGCGCGCACCGCGGGCCCCGTCCTGCGACGATCGCCAGATCCGCCGTACCTGTGCAGACGTCGATCAGGGTCTCCTGGCCGGTCAGATCGAGGGCCCGAATGGCACGCTCGCGCCAACGACGATCCAACCCTGCGCTCAGCAGATGGTTCAGCGTGTCGTACCGCCCGGCAATGGCATCGAACATCCGGGCGATGTCGGAGGGGTTCCTGGACGGTCCGTCTACCCTGTCCACGGCGGGTAGAGATCCTGCTCGAAGCCAAGGGCGGCCAGAATCTTGCCGGCCATGAAATTTGCCAGATCGTCGAGCGTCTTCGGCAGCTGATAGAACGCCGGCATGGCCGGCAGCATGATCGCGCCGGCTTCGGCACACAGCACCTGGTTGCGGAGCTGCGGCAGGCTCATGGGCGTCTCGCGGGGCACGATCACCAGCGGACGTCGCTCTTTCAACATGACGTCCGCGGCGCGTTCCACGAGATTGCGCGATAGCCCGTGCGCGACACCAGCCATCGTCTTCATCGAGCACGGGACGATGACCATCGACCGACAGTCGTGCGAGCCACTGGCGATGGACGCACCCAAATCGCGATTGCTGTGCACGGTGAGCGTGCCACGCTCGACACCGTTGCCGTGGCGTGAGACGAGATACGGGATGAGACGATCGACCGCCGCTTCTTCGCCCAGCTCGTCTCGAAGGAGCCGCCGTCCGAAATCGCTGACCACGAGTTCGACATGACAGCCTCGTTCGAGGAGCGCTGCCAGGGTCCGCGTCGCATAGAGGGCACCGCTCGCCCCGGTAATGGCCACCGCCACCGAATGGCGCCGGTCCGTGTCAGTGGACATAGAGGGCAATCGCCGTCACAACGAAATACAGAATGCCGACATACCCGTTGAGGTCGAACGCGCGCTTCACCTGGGATAGATCATCCTGCGTCACGAGGGACTGCTCGTAGACCAGCAGCCCGGCCACGCCGGCCACACCGGCCAGGTACACGAGACCAAGGGGAGCCACGAAGTACAGCATCGCCAGGCAGACGACCGTCACGACGTGCATCAGCCTCGAGATCAGCAGCGCGCCAGCGAGTCCAAATCGCGTCGGGATTGAGCGCAAACCGTGGGCACGATCGAATTCGAGGTCCTGGCATGCGTACAGCACGTCGAAGCCGCCCACCCACGAGCCAATGGCGATCGCCAGGACCCAAGGCTCCCAGCCGCTACGCCCTCCCGCCGCCAGCCAGCCCCCAACCGGGGCCACGGCCATCGCCAGGCCCAGGAACAGCTGGGTATACGCCGTGTAGCGCTTCGCGAGCGAATACCAGAACACGATGCCCAGCGCGAGGGGCGCCAAGGCAAAACACAACGGGCCGAGCGCGTAGGCAGACCCAAGAAAGACGATGGACGACCCGATCACGAACGCTGTGGCCTCGCTCGTCGTCATGACGCCACGAGGCAGCTCTCGTCCGGCCGTTCGTGGATTGAGGCGGTCGAGGCGCGCGTCCACCAGACGGTTGAATCCCATGGCTGCCGAACGTGCAGACACCATTGCGGCAATAATCCACAACACCTGGCGCAGTGTTGCCGGATGCTCGCGCCATGCGAGCATGGCACCTGTCAGCGCAAACGGAAGCGCAAAAACCGAATGACTGAATCGGACGAATGATCCGTATTGGCGAATCCTGCCGACAAGCACATTCAACATCGTCTAGTGAGCCGTCTCGACCCAGGACACGCGAGCCGGGTCGATCCCGCTCAACAGGTATTCTTCCACATCCCCCACCCGGGCCGGCAGCGCGACCGCCAGCAGTGCCGCCCGGCGGCCGGACTCGATGGCCCCGTAATCGCGACCGAACCCAAGTGCCTGCGCCCCGTTCTCGGTCGCCCAGGTCAGCAGCGTTCGGGCAGGCACGTCCGGAGCAAGACGACGCAGGACAGCGAGCTCCTGGAAGACGTTCAGATCGTCGACGCTGGCCAGACTATCGGTACCAATCGCGACACGCACTCCGGAACGATGGAACGCGGCAATCGGCGGCGCCCCCGCCCGAGTCGCGAGGTTGCCACGAGGGCACGTCACCAGCGTCGCGCCGGCGCGAGCCAATCTCGTCAGCTCCGATGCCGTCAGATGGACACCGTGGACCACGAGCAACCGTTCGCTGATGAAGCCCATGCGCTCCAGATACTCGAGCGGGCCGCAGCCGGGCGGCTTCCAGGACGGTTCCCACGCGCCAACGTCTTCGAGCAACGCGCGCCACGCTCCGTGTGCATCGAGCAGAAACTCCAGCTCGTCTCTCGACTCCGCCAGGTGGATGCTGCAGGGTCCGGACGGCCGGCGGGCGAGCCCATCGCGAATGGCCCTGAACACGAGAGGCGCCACCGAATAGGGGGCGTGCGCGGCGAGGCTCAGGCGAACGGTGTCACCGTCGCCCACCGCATCGATCTCCGATTCGATGTCGCGAACCAGTTTTTCGGGATCCGCCGGTGAGAATCCGATGACTTCACGAAACACGATGCCCCTCAGCTCGCTCGCTCTCAAAGGCTCGACCGACGCCAGCGTGTTGCCGATATCCCCCACCAGTACGGTCCCTGCACGACGAGCCTCTTGAATGGCCTGCTCGATGGCCGACCTGATGAGAGGGCCTGCCGGATCGGGTTGCGAGCCGCGCAACGTGACGAGCTGACGAATCCAATCTGTAAAGGAATCGGCCGTCGACAGGCGACCTCGCATCCAGGACAGCTCGAGATGCGTGTGCGCATTGACCAGCGCCGGCAGGACGGCGACGCGGCCGAGGTCGATCTCTCGGACCCTGCGCGCCGGGCCGCTCGATGGCGGCACCTGTTCCCGCCCCACCCCAACGATGCGGCCCTGATCGACCGCCACCCACCCGCTACGAATCGGGGACTCGACGATGGGAACGACCCAGTCGGCTCGAAACTGAATCACGCGCGGAGTCTACAGGCGCTGCGCGGGTCCTGTCAGCCGGAGGGCCGCTGACGGGCGGAGGTGGCGCACATCTAAACGGATCGAATTCGTTTGCCGTGCCGGCTGCGAGCAGGATACGACGTCAGCTCGGGGGGAACGCTGGTGTCTCCCTCGACACGCGCCGCGGCCAGCACCTGCATGCGTGGCACCTCACGCTCGCGAAAGATGGGATCCCCCAGGATGTCGTAGTGCATGTTGCGCCGCTTTGCCTGAAACCCGGCGTCCTCGATGTTTCGGACAATCTCCACTTCGTCCATGCAATAGGCCGCTCCGGCGGCACGCACGACGTTCTCTTCGATCATCACGCTTCCCATGTCGTTGGCGCCGAAGGCCAGGCTCAATTGGCCGACCTTCCCGCCCTGAGTCACCCACGACGACTGCAGGTTGTCGAAGTTGTCGAGGACGAGCCTCGACAGGGCGAGCGTGCGCAGATAGTCCACGCCAGTGGCTTCAGTCAATCCGAGCTCGGTGTGTTCCGGTTGATAACTCCACGTGATGAACGCCGTGAATCCACCGGTTTCGTCCTGGAGCGCCCGGAGTCGCAGGAGGTGCTCGATGCGCTCTTCCGGGGTTTCGACGCTGCCGTACATCATCGTCGCGGTGGTTCGGAGCCCGGCATGATGCGCGTTGCGCATCACGTCGATCCATTCATCAGCGGTGGCTTTGCCATAGCAGTTCAGCAGACGCCGCACGCGGTCCACGAGAATCTCGGCTCCCCCACCGGGAATACTGTCGAGGCCGGCCATCACCAGACGACCGATCACCGCCGAGGTCGAGAGTCCAGAGAGTCGCGACAGGTGGACGATCTCCGGCGGCGACAGGGCGTGCAGCTTGAAGTCCGGGTAGCGCTGCTTGACGGCGCGAAACAGGTCCTCGAACCACTCGAGAGGCAAATCGGGGTTATGGCCACCCTGGAGGAGCAGCTGCACACCGCCGACGGTGATCGTCTCATCGATTTTTCGGAAGATCTCCTCGAAGCCGAGCACGTACCCTTCCGAGGAACCCACCGGACGATAGAATGCGCAGAAATTGCAGCGGGCGACACACACGTTCGTGTAGTTCACGTTGCGATCGATGATGTAGGTGACGACGGGCGACGGATGCTTCCGCAGCCGCACCTCGTCCGCAACACGACCCAGCAGGTGAAGCGGGGCTTGCAGATAGAGCGCGGACGCCTGCTCTGCGGTCAAGCGCTCGCCCGACCGAATCTGCGCGACGATGCGGTCGATGGAAGCGCTCACGGTGCGGTTCCGTAGAATCGAAGCGGTCCGTCCGATGGCACGAGGTGCAGCTCGGCGGCCATTTCGAAGAACCTCTGCAGCCCGGCCCTCTCCATCTGGCCGAGATTGTACTTGATGTTTTCCTTGAGATAAGCCCGCGCGATGCGTCCCTTCTCCTGGTCGTCGCCAAAGTACGACGCGCCAATCTGGTCGAGGTGTGTGACGCCCTCGTCTCTCGCCGCGTGCAACAGTTCGATTCCCTCTGCATCGACGCGCTCCGGCCAGCCGGCCCAGCAGGCATAGACGAACGGCAGGCCGGTCATCTCGGTCCATACTTCCCCCAAATCGATCTTCTGGAGCCCGAGAGCCCGGTGGTCCACGAGCAGCGCCGGATCGCCAATCAACAACGCCGCGTCACAGCGTCGAATCATCTCAGGAAGATCCGGATCGGCGGTGACATAGCGGGGTTCGATGTTGAACCGAGTGGCACACAGCACCCGCAGGAGCGCAACCGACGTGCGAGAGCTGCTGTCGAGGGCGATACTCCGGATGGACTCGACAGGGCCCGCCGCATACAGCGCCACTGATGCGACGGGGCCCGTCGAAACGACTCCGATGTCGGGGACGATGTAATAGTCGGGATGACGGAGGTACTCGATGGACGGGATCAGCCCGATGTCAATGCTGCCTTCGTGAAGCAGCGTCGCGCACCGGGAGGGGACATCGAAGCGGACCGAGATCCGCGCTCGGTCCCGCTCGAGACCATAGACGAGCGGCCTGGCGTTCAAGTATCCGACCGCCCCGGCGCGCAGGTGGTTCATCGATCGACCAGATCGAACCGACCGGTGCGCTCGACGGGTGTCTGCATGGCAGCCGTGATGTTCCGCCGAATTTCCTCGAGCGCCTGGCGGCGCCGGCCCAGCGAGCCGTCGTCGCGCGCCGGCACGGCATCGATGTCATCGGCGCCAAAGTTCAGGGCAACCTGCGCCAGCTTGGGTCCGTACAACCGCCAATCCACCTGAATGCTCGGCACGTTGTCGATCGCGAGCCGGGCCAGTGCCACCCCTTTCACGTCGTCGTAGCCCGTGGAGGGCTCAGCGGGAAGAGTCCGCGCCAATGGCGCGAAGGCTCGGATCTGCGCGCCGTCGGCGATGAGACGCCTCACGAAGCGAAATCCGTCCAGCCCACCATCGGGCGCGACGCTCGTGACGGTGCAGCGCGCGAGACGCATGCCGGCAGTGCCGAGGGCCGCGAATGCCGCGGATGCGTCCCGAAGGCGATCGATCGGCGCTTCGGCAATCCACTCGAGACCGGCGGCGCGCAGATCCTCCAGAATCGCGCTGAGGATCCGACCCTGACGGCCCGCAAGCTCCTCGAGATCGGCCAGCGAAAACCCGGTGACCGGCACAGAGCCACTTGCCCGGACGACGCGACTCACGGCGGCGAGCGCGTCCGGCCACGGTGTGGGCGCCCCTGTCAGTCGAATCTCGCCGGTCGCAGCAGGCCACGCCGGCGCCGGGTCGTCCCATGCCACGTCCTCGACCCGGACGAACGTGGTCCGCGAACCGTGACGGCGACGCCGCACATCGTCGGCGAGCATCCCCACGACCAAAATATTACGGCTGCCCGAAAGCTGCTCGAGCTGAGCGTCCGTCAGAGGCTCGTCGGATCGGAGACGCGCACCGACCGTCTCGAGAAGATCCGCGGTCATGGCTTGCGGTTGAGGCCCTCCCACACCTGCCTGGCGCGGCGGCCGGCGGCCTCAGTGGTGGCAATCCTAGCCGGCCACTCGCGTGTGAATCCTTCGGACGCCCATTTGCGCGTCGCATCGACCCCCATCTTGCTGCCGTACGCCGGCATATCGGACGCGTTGTCGAGATCGTCGAGCGGGCCCCTGGTGAATTGAATATCGCGCTCCGGATCCACGTGCGTACCCGCGATCCACGTCACCTCTCCAGCGTCGTGGACATCGACATCCTTGTCCACCACGATGATGGTCTTCGAGAACATCAACTGCCCGAGTCCCCAGAATGCGTTCATGATCTTGCGCGCATGGCCTGGATAGCGCTTGTCGATCGAGACGATCACCAGATTGTGGAAGATCCCTTCGGCCGGAAAATGCATGTCCACGATCTCCGGCAGCGTCTTGCGAATCATCGGCAGGAAGATGCGTTCGCTGGCCTTGCCGAGATAGTAGTCCTCCATCGGAGGCACGCCGACCACCGTGGTCAGGTAGACGGGCCGCCGCCGGCGTGTGATGCACTGGAGGTGAAACACGGGAAAGTCGTCCTCGAGCGAGTAGAAACCCGTGTGATCGCCGAAGGGCCCTTCGCGGCGTCGCTCGCCCGGCTCCACATAGCCTTCGAGCACGATGTGCGCGCTCGCCGGCACCTCGAGATCGACCGTCACACACCGCACGAGCTCGATGCGGCGGCGAGCCAGAAAGCCTGCGAGCAAGAGCTCGTCGAGCCCCTCCGGCATGGGGGCTGTCGCGGCATAGGCCAGCACGGGCTCGGGGCTGAGTGCCACGGCCACCTCCAGCCTCCTGCCGAGGCGCTCGGCCGTCCGATAGTGCTGCGCCGCGCCCTTGTGACGCTGCCAGTGCATGCCGGTGGTGCGATCATCGAACACCTGCATGCGGTACGCCCCGACATTACGCACGCCGGTTTCAGGATCCCTGGTAATGACGATGGGAAACGTGATGTAGGGGCCGCCGTCATCGGGCCAGCACGTCAGGATTGGAAGCTCGCCGAGCGCCCCATCACGCTGCACGACCTCCTGGCACGGCGCGTCGCGCACGGTCTTCGGCATCAGATCTCTCAGGCGGCCCATCATCGGCAGCATCTTCATCGCGTCGAAGACGCCTTCTGGGATCTTCGGCGTCATGAACTCGTCGATGTCGCGGGCCAGGTCGTCCAGCGTCGACACCCCCAGCGCCAGACACGTGCGCTCGAGCGATCCAAAGACATTCGTGGCAACGGGAATGTCGTAGCCCGTCGGATAGTCGAAGAGCAGTGCGGGGCCTCCACCGGGCGACTTGCACGCCAGGTCGGTCACCGCCGCAATCTCGAGGTCCGGGCTGACCTGATCCCTCACCCTGGTCAACAGGTGTCGGGTCTCGAGATCGGCCAGAAAGGCGCTCAAATCAGCATGCATGGCAGCTCGCGTTCGCCAGACTCCTAAACACCTTCAGCCATCCGATCGACGATTCGTTGAGCCAGCGCCAATGCGCGACGCCCCTCGACACCGGTAACGCCAGGCTGCCGTCCGTCGCGGACGGCGGCCACGAAAGTCGGCGAGCTCGAGCCGAAGGGGCTCATCAGGAGGCACATCGACCTTGCCTCCATTGATCGCCGCAGCGCTCCGGACGCACGCGTCAGCCGCCACACTTCGAGTTCCTGCGCGGCATAGTCGATCGACACATACGTATCGCGTTGGAAGAACCGCACCTTGCGGACCCGGTCGCGGCTGATGCGGCTGGCGGTGACATTGGCGATGCAGCCACTCGCGAAACGGATCCTGGCGTTGGCGATGTCGACACGGCCCGTCAGCACCGGTACGCCGACCGCTTCGATTCCCGTGACCTCGCCCCCGACGAGCGAGAGCACGACGTCGAGATCGTGAATCATCAAGTCGAAGACGACATCGATATCGAGGCTGCGCTCGGAGAACGTGCCAAGACGATGCACTTCGACGAAGCGCGGATTGTCGACCATCGTCCGCGCGGCGCTCACGGCCGGATTGTATCGCTCGGTGTGTCCGATGCCGAGCGTGGCCCCGCCCGCGTTGGCAGCGGCCAGCAGCTCATCGGCCTCTCCAATCGATCTGGCCATCGGCTTCTCGATCAGGACGCCGATGCCGGCCTCGAGGAACGGCCGCGCGACGTCCAGGTGCGCCTCGGTCGGGACGGCAATCGTGACGGCGTCAACGCGACCGAGCACGTCGGCCGCTTGCTCGAGCGCCGTCGCGCCGGTGGCCGCGGCGGCCGCCTCCGCCTTCGCCCTGTCGATATCGACCACGTAGACGAGTGCGGCACCCGGCATTGCCGAGAGAATGCGGGCGTGGTGACGTCCGAGATGTCCGACGCCGATGACGGCGACTCGAAGTGGTGATCGTGGCTCCTCTACCATTCATCCTCGGCGGGCGCTGGCTTCGTCCTTGCGCCGGCCTACAATCGCAATACCGGCTTCGTCCGCGGCGGCAAGAGCATCATCGCCGTCGACCATCAGCGTCTGCCCGGCGTCGATCGACAGGGCCGTCGCGCCGGCCCTGCGCATGGCCTCGACCGTGGCCACGCCGATCACGGGGACGTCGAACCGCATGTCCTGCCCGGGCTTCGCCACCTTGACGATTCGCACGCCGGGACCGGCGAGCTGCGCCGCTCTCGCGATCACCTGGTCGGTGCCTTCCATCGCCTCCACGGCCACCACGGCCGAGTCCTTGACGGCAATCGTCTGCCCGACGTCGAGCGCCGCGATCTGATCGGCCACCCGGTAGCCGAAGGTCATGTCCCGCGTCTCCTCCTCGCTCGGGGCGCGGCGCGTGAGCGTTCCAGGACGGGCCAGCAGCGGCGTCAAATAGCTCGTCGAATCGAGCAACTCGATGCCATGTTTGCTCAATGCGTCGGCAACGCCCGCGATGAGCGCGTCGGTATTCTTCGTCCGCAGCCGCGCGAGCACGCCGAGCAGCGTCAAATCCGGCACGATATCCGAGAACAACTTGACGTGCTTCACCTGGCCCGCCATCACCGCCTGGCTCACGCCCGCCTCTTTGAGAACGGCGATGCAGCGGCCGAGTTGTCCGAGCGAGACCCACTGAAGGCCGGCCCTCGGCTCGCGAGCCGCGGCGTGCTCCAGTTCAGGCGATGCTTCTTCCTTGATCGCGACGATGGTGACGTCGTGGTGGAGACGGCGAGCGGCGTCGAGCACCAGAAACGGAAAGCGGCCGTTGCCGGCGATGAGGCCAAGATGCATGTCGGCCGGGCCTTCAGTCGTCTGCGACCATCTCCTCCGCGCGCCGCTTCGGCCGCCGCAGCAGGGGCCCGCGCGTGGAGTTTCGGATGAAGTCGAGCAGATAGGACACCTCGGCGCAGGCGACTGCCGGATCGTGCTCGATCTCTTCGAGCGCTCGACTCGTATTCAGCTTCGACTGCAGCAGGTATCGGTAGGCGCGCTTCAGCCGTCCAATCGCGTCCGTCGAGAATCCGCGTCGCATGAGTCCGACGGTGTTGACGCCGTAGATTCGGCCTCGGTTGCCCACGGTCTTGGCAAAAGGCAATGCATCCTTCGTCACCACGGAGTAGCCGCCGATGAAGGCGTGACGGCCGACGCGGCAGAACTGGTGCACGCCGGAGCCGGCGCTGATGGTGGCGAAATCCTCAACGGTGACGTGACCTCCGAGCGTGGCCGCGTTCCCGAAGATGATGTCATTCCCCACGTGGCAATCGTGCGCGACGTGCGCGTAGGCCATGAACACGTTGCGGTCGCCGATGGTCGTCGAACCGCCACCGCCGCGCGTCCCTCGATGGATCGTCACGAACTCCCGAAAAATATTCTGCCGGCCAATCTCGAGCCGCGTCAGCTCGCCTTTGAACTTCAGGTCCTGCGGGATCAGGCCGATTGAAGCAAAGGGAAACACCTCGGTCTCGTCGCCAACCTCGGTCCACCCGTCGATCACGCTCGAGGCGCCGACCTTGCAGCCGCGTCCGATGCGGACGTGTTCGCCAATGACCGCATAGGGGCCAATGCGCGTGCCCTCGCCGATGACGGCGCCCGGGTGAACGACCGCGGTCGGATCGATGTCCGTGTGAAAGGTGGTCAGCGCCAGCAGCAGGTCGGCTTCGGCCACCACCTGATCGTTCACGAACGCCGCGCCTCTGACACGGGCCAGGGCGGGACGCGTCCGGCCGAGCGTCACTTCCACGCGCAAGCGGTCGCCAGGAACCACCTGCTTGCGGAACTTGGCGTTGGTCACGCTGCGCAGCAGCACACGGGCGTGGGGCGGTGTGCCGGGCCGCTGGAGCAGCAGCACGGTTGCCACCTGCGCGAACGTCTCGAGCATCAGGACGCCGGGCATCAGCGGCACACCCGGAAAGTGACCCTGAAAGAACTCTTCGCTGAAGGTGACGTTCTTGTGTGCGACGAGGCGCACACCCGGTTCCTGCTCGGCGATGACGTCGACGAGAAACGAAGGGTATCGGTAGCGGAGGCGGTCGACCAGTCGTGGGATATCGGTGCGCACGGTTCCCGTGAGCGGACGAGAAGGCCTGCCGGGCGCGCCCGAATGGGCGCGCCCGGTCGGAGGCACGATGTCGAACGTCGTAGTCTACTCTACCTGGGAGGCTTGGTCGGCGCGGGCGCCGGTGCAGCCGTGACAGGCGGAGCCGCCGGCGGCGCCGTGGAGGCGGCGGGTGGCTGGCTCGGCGCCGGTCCCGAATCGAACCGCTTGATGATGTCGGACGTCAGGTCCAGGCCCGCGTCCGCCCAGATGATTCCCGAGTCGGCCTGGCTGAAGAGCACCTGCAGGCGGCGTTCGGCCGCCACCTGCTGGATGATCGGCAGCAATTTACGCTGGAACTCCTGCTGCAGGTCCTGCTGCAGATCCTGAATCTCGGTCTGCGCATCCTGCTGCATCCGCTGAATGTCTCGCTGTGTGCGCTCGATTTCCTTCTCGAGCTGATCGCGCGCCGAATCGCTCAGCACCGACGCCCCCTGCTGCAGTTTCTGCTGGGCCGTCTGGAGCGCCTTGTTCTTGTCGGCGAGCTCGCTGCTCTTCTTCTGGGTGAGAGCCTGCACCTTGGAGGTCGAGGCCTTGCCTTCGGACGACTCAGCGGCAATGCGCTGCAGGTTGACGAAGGCGAACCGGGCTCCCTCCGGAAACGCGCGGGCTGCCGGCGCAGGAGCCGTCGGGGCAGGAGCCGGCGGGGCCGGCGTTTGGGCCGCTCCCGTCTGCCCGTGGGCTGTTGCGGTGACGAGCATCAGAGCCATCACCGTCTGGAGACACCACACTCTCATATCTGTCCAATCCTTTTCGCTAGAACCGGCAGCCGCAGGGCACCGGAGGGACTTGATTCGTCTAGAAGGTCGACCCGACATCGAAGCGGAACCTGAACTCCTTTTCGGGCTGCAAGTTGTTGTCCAGCACGCCGTCGCGCTGCGGATTGTACGCCATAATCAGCCGGAACGGCACGTTCAGCACCGGCATGAAGAAGCGGATTTCCGTCCCCGTCGACGTGATGAAGTCGTTCATATTGAAGTTCTGACCCGTGTCCATCACCTGCCCGGCGTCGTAGAAGAGCACCAGACGCACCGGCCCGGCGATCGTGATCAGATACTCCGCGTTGAACAGCAGGCTCTTGTTGCCGCCGAGCACGAGACCGGTCTCCTCGTCGCGGGGGCCGATGCTGCGGATGTCGTAGCCGCGCACGCTGAACCCGCCGCCCAGAAACAGCTTCTCGAATATCGGCAGTTCAATGGTGCGCCCCCACTCGCCGATGTATTCGACTTCCGCCCGAAGCCCGATCGTCGTCCGCCGCGTGTGCGGAATGAACCAGATCCCTTCGACGCGCGGCTTGTAGAACGAGGTGTTCCCGCCCAGTCCGGCGAGCTCCACGACGCCTGTGTAGCGCCGGCCGCTCGTCGGGAACATCGGATTGTCCACCGTATTGTGGATGATGCTCGGCGTCACCTTGCTGACCGTGCGGCGTCCGCCCTGCCCGATGAGCAGCGAATCGCGAAGGAACGGATTGCGTGACAAGACGACCGGATCGAGAAAGATCGGATTGAGCTCCTTGACCGTCACGGCCTCGTAGCTGTAGCTCATGAACATACGCGTGAAATCGGCCACGGGAAAGCCGAAGACCACGTTGCTGCCGGAAGAAGCCTGCGTAAACTGCTCGGGGTAGCGAATCTCGCGGTTGTAGACGTCGACGCCGCCCGTGATGGGTCGATCGAACAGGAACGGCTCCGAGAACGCCACCTGATAGTTCTTCGCGCGCGAGCCGGCCTGGATCGACAGCGTGAGGCTCTCGCCACGACCCATGAAGTTCGACGTCATGAACGACAACTGACCGAAGAATCCCTCGAACTGGGAGACGCCTGCGCCGAACGTCAGCTGATTGCGATTCTGCTCCTCCAGCTTGAGCGCGACGTCCACCCTGTTCGTCTGTCCCGCCGTTTTCTCGACCTGAACATCCCGTTCGCTCTCGAGCGGCTTGAAGTACCCCAGCTGATTGAGCCGGCGCACGCTGTACTTGAGCGCCTCGGTGTTGAAGATGCCGTTCTCGACAAGACGCAGCTCCCGCCGGATGACGTTGTCGCGCGTCGTCGTGTTGCCGATGAACGTGATGCGGTTGACGAAGTACTGGCCGCCCTCATTCAGCCGCACGATGACGTCGACAACGGGCGACCCCTGCGACGCGGGTAGGCTTGCCGCCCTCGAGCGCCGCCGGTACGGCGTCGGTCCCGCCCTCGGCCTCGGCCTCGGCCTTGTCTCGCGGCTGCAGATCCGGATAGCCGGTGAACTCGAAATAGCCGCCGGCGCCGTACAGCTCGCGGGCCTTGTCGAAGGCTTTCCGGATGTCCTTTTCACTGTCGTACGAGCCCGGCGTCAGCTTGAAAATCTCCTGGAGCGCCTCGAGCCGAATCACCTTGTTCCCATCGAAGGTGACATTGCCCACGCGGTACCGCTCCCCTTCCGTCACCGGAATCCGGAGCTGCATCCAGCGGGTCTCCTTGTCCGAGGAGTCTTCCAGGTATTTCAGCTCGGGTTGTCCGACGCGCACCGCCACATAGCCTCTGTCGCGGTAGTACGCCACGACGGCTTCTGCGTCTTCCTCGAACTTGGCTTCCTGGTACGTTCCGTTGCCGGTGATGAACGAGAAGAACGACGACTTCTTGTTCGCTTTCATCTGGCCCGCGAGCTTGCCATCGGATATCTGGGTGTTCCCGACGAAGTCGATATCGCGAATCTTGACCTTGGGCCCTTGCGTGATGTTGAACGAGAGGTGCACCAGCTTGGGACCACCCGGCATGGGCTTGATATCGGGCTTGACCTCGGCGAACTCATAGCCCTTCTCGGCCAGCATGGCGAGCACGACGGACTGCACACGCTTGATCAGACTCGGATCGATGAACGAATCGAGCCGGATGACGATGTTCTCTTCCTTGAGTCGCTCGTCGACCTTGGTCTGCTCGAGGTCTTCGGCGCCCACGTAGTCGACGATCTTGACGCGCTGGCGCTCCTCGAGGTTGTAGACGATGTGCTTGCCGATCACGCCGTTCTCGTACGGCGCATCCTTGACGTCGATCGAGATGTTGTCGAGGAAGTTCGTCGCCCACAGACGCCGAAAGTCCGCCAGCACGCTCGTCTCGTCGTACGGCACCCACGTGCCGTCGGACGATCGGCTCGGCCGCGTGTGAATGTAGTACTGATACGTCTGCGGCTCGATGACCGAGACGTTGCCCTGGGTGGGGAAGGCGATCTCGATATAGCGCACCAGCGGCGGCGAGTCGGGCGGGGGCAATTGACGAGGCGCCTGTGGTGCCCCCGGCGTTGACGGACCCGGCGGCCCGGATGGCGCCACCGGCGTCGATGGATCCGGCGGGCCGGATGGCGGAGCCTGCTGCGCCAGCAGGGCGGGGGCGCCCATGGCGAGCACGAACAGGGCGAGCAGCAGGCGTACCACGTACATCACGACTAGGGTACTCGTTTCAGACAGGCTGCGGGAACACGGCGCTGGCACGCCGCCGCCACCGGCAGAGGCCGCACAACTCGGAGCCGGGCGATGATTCGGCCGGTTGGCCTCGAAAACCTCCGACAATTCAGGCAGTTAGACGTTCAGCGCGAGCCGACGGCCGGGCTCGGTCGATCCGGCCGCACGGTAGGCCAGGACGCCGGCATCCAGGTACACCTCGATTTCGCCGCCCTGCAGGTGCCCCCGAATCAGCTCTTCCGAAAGCGGATCCTCGACATAGCGTTGAATCGCACGCCTCAGCGGACGCGCGCCGTACGATCGGTCCTTGCAGGTCAGCTCGATGATCCAGTCGCTCACCTCGGTGGTCAGCTGGATCTTGAGACGACGATCGCCGAGGTTCTCGTTGAGCTGCTCCACGAGCAGCGCCATGATGCGGCGCAGATCATCGTCGGTCAGCGCGTCGAAGACGATGATTTCGTCGATGCGGTTGATGAACTCCGGGTTGAACGTCCGCTTCACCTCGCCGAGCACCATGTCGGTGACGTTCTTGTTGATCTCGAGCGTGTCGGTGGACTGAAACCCCATCGACGCCTTCTTCTGGATGAAGCGCGCGCCGATGTTCGACGTCATGATGACGATGGTGTTCTTGAAGTTCACACGGTTGCCCAGGCCATCGGTCAGATGCCCGTCCTCGAACACCTGCAGCAGGATATTGAAGATGTCAGGGTGGGCCTTCTCGATCTCGTCCAGCAAGACGACCGAGTACGGGCTGCGCTTCACTTTCTCGGTGAGCTGTCCCCCTTCCTCGTGCCCGACATATCCAGGGGGCGATCCAATCAGCTTCGAGACCGAGTGCTTCTCCATGTATTCCGACATGTCGAAGCGGATCAATGCCGCATCGCTTCCGAACAGGAAGTTCGCGAGCGCTCGAGCCATTTCCGTCTTGCCGACTCCCGTCGGTCCCAGGAACACGAAGCTCCCGACGGGCCGGGCCGGGTTCTTCAGGCCCGCCCGCGACCGGCGGATGGCACGCGACACCGCGGATATCGCCTTGTCCTGGCTCACGACACGGCGGTGAAGCTCCTGCTCCATCCGGAGCAGCTTGTCGCTCTCGTCCTCGTTGATCGACGTGAGCGGGACGCCCGTCCACTTCGACACCACCTCGTCGATCGCCTGCTTGTCGACGACGACGCGGCGGCTGCTGGACTTGACGTCGAACTTCTCGCGCACGAACTGGAGGTTCTCGCGCGCGGTGACTTCCTGCTCCCGGTAGAACTGCGCCTTCTCGAAGTCCTTCTGCGAGACAGCGCTCTCCATCTGCTCGACGGCCACGCGGATGCTGCGGTTGATCTCGCCGAACTCCTCGCTGTAGCCCGCTTCGCGGAGCTTGGCCCGCGCGCCCGCTTCGTCGATGAGATCGATGGCCTTGTCGGGCAGGAACCGATCGGTGATGTAGCGGCTCGATTGATAGACCGCGGCCTCGATCGCGTCGCGCGTGAACTCGACGTGATGGAACGTCTCGTATCGATCCTTGACGCCCAGGAGAATCTCGATCGTCTCGCGCTCGGCCGGCGGATCGACCTTGACGGCCTGGAAACGGCGCTCGAGTGAACGATCCTTCTCGATGTACTTGCGATACTCGGTCGGCGTGGTCGCGCCAATGCAGCGAATCTCGCCCCGCGAGAGCGCCGGCTTGAGAATGTTGGCGGCGTCGAGAGAACCTTCGGCCGATCCCGCGCCCACCAGCGTGTGCAGCTCGTCGATGAACACGATGATGTTCGGGTTGTCGGTCAGCTCCTTCATGATCGCCTTCAGGCGCTCTTCGAACTGACCGCGATATTTCGTCCCAGCCACGATGAGCGAGATGTCCAGCGCCAGAATGCGCTTGTCGGCCAGGAAGTGTGGAACGTCGCCGTAGACGATTTTCTGCGCCAGCCCTTCGACAATGGCCGTCTTTCCCACGCCCGGCTCGCCGATGAGCACCGCGTTGTTCTTCGTGCGGCGACACAACACCTGCTGCACCCGCTCGAGCTCGTGCTCACGCCCGACGAGCGGGTCGAGCTGCGTTTTCATGGCCGATTCGGTGAGATCGCGGCTGAACTCGGCCAGCAGGGGTGTTTCCTTCACCCGCGTCAGCGTCGTCTTCTCGTTGAGAAGCTGGACGATGTCCTCGCGCACGGTATTGAGGCGCATGCCCTTTTCCACGAGGATCGACGCGGCGACCGACCGCTCTTCGCGGAGGATTCCCAGCAGCAGATGCTCCGTGCCGATATAGTTGTGCAGCAGCCGGTCCGCTTCTTCGGCGGCGTACTGCAGCACACGCTTGGTTTCCGCGCTGAACGGAATTTCGACCGAGGTCGAAACCTTCTCGCGAAAGACGGTGCGTCCTTCGATTTCCTTCCGGATATTCTCGAGCGAGAGGTGGGAGCGGGCGAAGATTCGGCTGGTCAGGCCCTTGCCTTCGCGAATCAGACCGAGAAGCAGGTGCTCCGTTTCAATGGAGATGCTGCCGAGCTGGCTGGCTTCATATCGGGCAAAGAAAAGTACTCGTCTCGCCCTCTCTGTGTACCGTTCGAACATCCGGCCGCCTACGGTTCTGGGGACATCAAGGCACCGCTGTATGCGTTATCGTCATTATACGGCAAAGGCGGATGGGGGCCAATGCGCTTTTGAGCTAAGTTGGTGCCCTGCAGCCATTTCGGGCTCTTCACTTCCTGCCTCCGTCCTCCCAACGCCCGTTCCCCTCACGCGATCAGCTTTCGGGCAAATGACTGATTTCGCCCGATACCGACCCACTGATGCTCTGCGGCCTGGCTCGTTCACGTCTACACTGCATCGGGAGCCGTTCTCGCTCTTCTGAGCCTGCGGGCCGCCGTCCAGGATGACTTTCGGATGGCGTTTGCCTGGCTCTTTCTGGCCACTGTGGTCGATGCATCCGATGGATGGCTCGCCCGGCGTTTCCGCGTGCGCGAAGCGATACCGCACTTCGACGGAGGCAAACTCGACGATCTGGTCGACTACCTCACGCTACGTCTTCGTGCCGGCCGTGATCGCCGTCGAGGCGGGGATCCTGCCTCCTCGACTGGACCATCCTCATCGCCGGCGCGATGCTGCTGGCGAGCGCGTACGGGTTCTCGCAAGACGACGCCAAGACCGACGGACCATTTCTTCACGGGTTTTCCGTCCTACTGGAACATCGTCGTCTTCTATCTGTATGCGGCCGGCACGCCCGCTCCGCTCAACGCCGCCGTTCTGCTCCTGCTGGCCGCGCTCGTGTTCGTGCCGATTCGCTATGTGTACCCGACGCGAACGCCCGCACTCCTTGGATGGACGGTCGGGCTTGGCCTTGCCTGGAGCGCGTCGATGCTGTGGATGATCTGGCGCCTGCCGGTCGTGTCCAGGCCCGTGCTCCTGGGCTCCCTGGTGTTCCCGACGTATTACGCGGTGCTGTCGTTCGTGCTCGACGCCCGGCGCGCGGCAATGAACGAGACCTTCAGGGTCTCGGCTGCTCGCTGAGTCGGCCGCCTTCCAGCCGCAGAATCCGATCGCACGCCGCGGCCAATCGCTGGTTGTGAGTCGCAATGATGGAGGTGAGCCCGCGCTCGAGGTGCATTTCACGCAGCAGATCGTGGAACCGGTCGGCGGTGGTTTCGTCCAGATCGCCAGTTGGCTCGTCGGCCAGGAGCAGCAAAGGTTCCATCACGAGCGCGCGGGCAATGGCGACACGTTGCTGTTCGCCGCCCGACAGCATCGACGGTCGGTGCGTGAGCCGCTCCCCGAGACCTACCCGCCGCAGCAGCGCCTCTGCCCTGGGCCGCGCGTCCGCCGACGGGACGCGCGCGATCCGGAGCGGCATCTCGGCATTCTCGGCCGCGTCGAACTCAGGCAGCAGATGGTGGAACTGAAACACGAATCCCACGGCGCGATTGCGGAACGCCACCACGTCCTGATCGGGCAGCTCGGACAGGGTGACGTCACCCACCCGAATGGTCCCGCCGTCGATGCGATCGAGGCCGCCGAGCACCTGTAGCAGCGTGGACTTTCCGACGCCGGAGGCGCCGACGATCGCGATCATCTCGCCCCGCTCGGCGTCGAGCTCCAGATCGCGAAGCACGTGCAGCGTTTCGGCGCCGACGCGATACGTCTTGTTGAGTGTGCGAACCTCGAGAAAGCTCGGCACGCGGGTCACTGATAGCGGAGGGCCTGCGCGGGGTCCAGCTTGGCTGCCTGTCGCGAGGGATAAATGGTGGCCAGGAAGCAGATCACGATGGCTGCTAGGACGACGAGCGCGAAATCGAACGGAAGAATCGTGAACGGGACATGAGACACCTGGTAGACGTCCATCGGGACACGGATCAGACGGTACCGGTCGAGTACAGTCGCTACGACATACCCCAGTGTGGCGCCGATCGCGGTTCCGACGACCCCGATGATCAGCCCCTGCAACATGAAGATGATCGTGACGCTTCGCGCTGACGCGCCCATGGTCTTCAGGATGGCAATATCGCGGCTCTTCTCCATGACCAGGAGAATGAGCGAAGCGATGATGTTGAGCGCCGCCACCATGACAATGAGCCCGATCGTGATCGAGATCGCCACCTTTTCGAGCCACAGGGCCGAAAACAGCGAGCGGTTCATATCGGCCCAGTCCTCCGTCAGATAGTCGGCGCCGCGCGACCGGCTGATCTCGTCCGCAATCTGCCTGGCCTGATAGATGTCATCGACCTTCAGCTGAATGAACTCCACCTCGCTGCGGTCGAGCAGGCGCTGCGCCACAGGCAGCGACATGAACCCGTAGGCGGTATCGAACTCGAACAGGCCAAGGCTGAAAATTCCTGCAATACGAACGCGGCGCTGCCGGGGCAGCATGCCCATCGGAGACAACGTTCCGTGAGGTGTCAAGAGCGTCACTTCATCGCCGAGGCGCACGCCGAGCTGGTCGGTGAGATCGCGGCCCAGCAGAATGCCGGGCAGCTCGCCTTCGCCCGCGTCGGCGACGGCCTCGACACGTCCCTCGAGCATCGCCCGTTCGAGGTCCGTGACGGTCTTTTCGAGCACCGGATCGATGCCCTTGACGGTGATGAAGGCTTCGCTCGACGCCGAGCTGACAATGGCCCTGCCGAGCACCGCCGGTGCGGCACCCTGGACGTGCGGCACCGCGCGCAGCGTCTGTGCTTCGGCACGGTAGTCGGCGATTCCGCCTTGCTTCCAGACGAAGACGTGAGCGCTCGACCCCAGGATGCGGTTCCTCAACTCTCCCTGCAGCCCGGTCATGAGCGCCAGCGCGATGACGAGGGCCATCACGCCGACGATGACCCCCAGGGTGGAGATCGTGGAAATGACGGAGATGAACGCCTGTTTCCGGCGGGCGCGCAGGTAGCGCAACGCGACGTGAAACTCGAACGGCACGCTCAGCCGTCCTTCTTCGGCTTCATCAGCGGGAACAGGATCACGTCGCGAATCGAGGGGCTGTCGGTCAGAAGCATCACCAGTCGATCGATTCCGACTCCTTCGCCAGCCGTCGGAGGCAGTCCGTATTCGAGCGCGCGAATGTAGTCTTCGTCCATAGCGTGTGCCTCGAGGCTACCGCCGGCGCGTGCGGCCAGCTGCTGCTCGAAGCGCCTGCGCTGTTCGACCGGATCGTTCAACTCGCTGAAGGCGTTCGCCACCTCCATCCCGGCGATGTAGAGCTCGAAACGCTCGACGGTGTCCGGATCGTCCGGCTTCTGCTTCGAGAGCGGAGATACTTCGGTCGGAAAATCGTAGACGAACGTCGGTTGCACCAGCGACGCCTCGCAACAGGCCTCGAAGATGTCCATCGCGATTCGGCCGGCTCCTGCACTCTTGTCGACGGCCACTCCGAGCGCGGCGGCGATGGCGCGGGCTTCGGGCTCCGATCGCAGATCCGCCGTCGAGACGGGCCGGCCAAGCCGAGCCGTGGCCAGCGTGCTCACGAGCGCGCGGAGGGAATTTCTGGCGTACGGTGGCCGAAACGATACCGGCTGACCGCCGTACACGACGTCCTCGGAGCCCACGGCCTCCCTGGCGACCGACGACAGCAGCTCCTCGGTCATCGCCATCAGATCGCGGTAGTCGCTGTAGGCCTGATAGAACTCGAGCATCGTGAACTCGGGATTGTGCTGCGTCGAAATCCCCTCGTTGCGGAAGTTCCTGTTGATCTCGTAGACGCGCTCGATCCCTCCGATCGTCAGCCGCTTGAGATACAGCTCGGGCGCCACGCGCAGGAACAGATCGAGGTCGAGGGCGTTGTGATGTGTCACGAACGGGCGGGCCAACGCGCCTCCGGCGATCGGCTGCATCATCGGAGTCTCGACCTCGAGATAGCCCCTCGCATCGAGAAACCTGCGAATCGCGGCGAGCGCACGGCTGCGCGTGTCGAACACGCGGCGCGTATCCGGATTCACAATCAGGTCCAGGTAGCGCTGGCGATATCGAATCTCGACGTCCTGCAGCCCGTGCCATTTCTCGGGAAGTGGCAGCAGGCACTTCGCCAGAAACTCCAGTCCCGCCGCCCAGATGGTCAGCTCGTTCGTCTTCGTGCGGAACAGGCGCCCCTCGACGCCCACGTGATCCCCCAGATCGAGATACTTGAAGATGGCGAAGTCGCGCGACGGCAGGCTGTCCTGCCGCACGTAGATTTGGACACGTGCGCGGCCGTCGGAAATGGAGAGGAAGTTGGCCTTCCCGAAGCTCCGAATGGCCAGGACGCGGCCGGCCACACGGGCCACCGGACGTTCGGTTTCGAGCGCGTCTCCGGGGGTCTCGCCAAAGCCCTGCACGAGCTCGGCCACGGTGTGGGTTCGCTCGAACTTGCGTGGATAGGCATCGATGCCCAGCTCGACGAGCTCGTTCAAGTTCGTGCGACGCTGCAGCAGCTGATCGGGCTCTTGGGTCATGACGGGGGGGCTTCCGCGATCTCGGCGTCGGCGTCGAACCGCTTGCGAACACCGTCGAGCACGCCGTTGACGAACGCCGTGGCCTCGTCTCCGCTGAACGTTCGTGCGAGCTCCACCGCTTCGTTGATGACGACCCGGGCCGGGGTCTCGGCCGCGAGCAGCTCGTAGACCGCAAGCCGCAGAATCTGCCGGTCGACCGCACTCAGACGCGAGGGCCGCCAGTGTTCGGTCTGCTGCGCGATGAGCCAATCGATCTCCGTCAGGCGTTCGATGGTGCCGGTGAGCAGCCCGTCCGCGAAGCGCCGGGCGCGCGGCCCCGGCTGGCCGGCGTCGGGTTGCTCGATTGCGCCATAGCTCGAGAGGACATCCTCGAGGCCGGTGCCGGCCACATGCCATTGATAGAGCATCTGCAACGCGGCTTCTCTCCCGCGATGTCTGCTGTCGGGCGCCGTCCGGCGGCCGACGGGCTCCTCGTCGGGCTCGGAGCTCACACGCGAATCCCCGCGGCTCCCGATTGTCCCAGCTGCCGGATGAGTGTCGCCATCTCTACGGCCGCTTGCGCGGCTTCGCATCCCTTGTTCGACGGTCCGTCTCCGGCGCGCTCGAGCGCTTCCTCCGCCGAATTGGTCGTCAGCACGCCGAACGTCATCGGGATCCCCGTTTCGAGTGCCGCTCGGGTGATCCCGTGCGACACCGCCGAAGCGATGTAGTCGAAATGGGGAGTTGCGCCACGAATCAGGCAGCCCAGACACACGACTGCATGAAAACGTCCCGTCTCGGCGGCACGCAACGCCGCCGTCGGCAACTCGAAGGCGCCAGGCACCTTGAGGACGGCGATGTCGTCCGTCGCGGCGCCTGCGGCCTGCAGCGCCTCGAGTGCGGCGGCCTGCAACCGCTCCGTCACGAAATCGTTGAACTTCGAGACGACGACGGCGAACCGCAACCCGTGCGCCTGACGAGTGCCTTCGATCACCAGCATGGAATGGCGTCGGACCGGGGGATCGGCGCCTAACGTCCGACGAACGCCGGCTTCCGCTTCTCGAGAAACGCCCGCGTGCCTTCGCGCATGTCCTCGGTCGCGGCGACGAGGCCAAACAGCGTAGCCTCGTACGCGCATGCCTCGCGGAAGGGCATGTCGAGTCCCTTGTTGATCGCGTCGATGGCGTACTTGATGGCAACGGGCGCCTGCGCGGCGAGCTCCATGGCCAGCGCGCGCGCCGTGTTCATGAGCTCGGCCGAAGGAACGACCCGATTCACCAACCCAATCGCGTGAGCCTGCGAGGCCGTGATGGGCGCCCCGGTCAGAATCATCTCCAGGGCACGGCCCTTCCCCACCAGGCGCGCCAGCCGCTGGCTGCCCGCATAGCCCGGAATGATGCCAAGCTTGATCTCCGGCTGACCGATCGTGGCCGTATCGGCCGCGATCCGCAGCGTGCAGGCGAGCGCCAGCTCGCAGCCGCCACCGAGCGCAAAGCCGTTGATCGCCGCAATCACGGGCTTGCCCAGATTCTCGATGAGATCGAAGACGTGCTGACCGCGCAGCGCATGCTCGCGGCCGCTCATCGGCGACTGCACCGCCAGCTCCTTGATATCGGCGCCCGCGACGAATGCGCGATCGCCGGCGCCGGTGAGCACGACGGCTCGCACGTCGCCGTCGTGGCGCCACTCCAGAATCACCCGCCGCAACTCGTCTATCGTCTGACTGTTGAGCGCGTTCAGAACGCCGGGCCGGTTGATGCTGAGAATGCCGACTGGCCCATCACGTTCGAGCAGCAGGTTCTCAAAGACCATGCTTCATTCTAACCCACTGGACAGCGGCCCACGCGCCGCAGAGCGCCCCTACGGCATTCGCCAGCATGTCACGGTAGTCGAACGATCGGCCGGACACGAACAGCTGATGGAATTCGTCGCTCACGCCGTAGAGTGTGGCAATCGCCGCACCGCTCATGGCGACTCGGACGCCGATCGGGGCCTCGTCGCCAGTCAACGCTCGCACCGTCAGCCAGGCCAGACCGGCATACAGCAGCCAGTGAAGACCCTTGTCCGAAACCGCCACATCCGGGGGGTTTGAAATGGACGACAGTCCGAAAATGAAAGCCATGTAGGCAATGACCGGCACCCAACGGAGGAAGGGGCCGCGGCGGCTCCGCGGGGGAACAGGCGACACGGGTTGGGAACGCTAGAGCGGAAAGGGAGACATCAGCCACCCGAGAAGGATGGCCGAGACGACCAGACCCGCGAAGATGACTCCGCCGAATCGAAGCTGCTCGTGAACGTCATCACGCAGTAGCGCGGCGAAGACCGCCGCGAGGAGGAACGAGAAGAGCGCCAGCAGGCCCATGTGGCTACGTAACACGACCCTCGCCTACCTACTTTCTTCCAAGAGCCACGTCGTAGGCATCCAGAATGACGAGGAGATTCAGGAGTCCTGCGACAATGAGAAACGTATTGCCGTACTCGTAGGTCACCGCGACCACATTGCCCGATCCGTAGCCGAGCGCTCGGGCAATCAGGTACGGGAGTCCGGCCCCGAGGTTGGCCGCCGCTGCCAGCGCGACGAGCGGCTGCGACGGCTCGAAGGGAAACAACCGCCCTTCGAGCACAAGGCCCAACGCAAACATCAATGGCAGCGCCACGAGAAAGACCAGCCCCTTGCGGCGTCCCTGCCACAAGTGACCGACGCCGGGAATGGCCCAAGCGGCGAGACAGAGCAACACGAGGTTGCTCGACTGATCTCGCGACGCGGTCGTGGCTCGCACGGACCTCAGTTTACCCCATGCGGGCGCCGCTGGTTGAAGGCGCACCAACCGCATGACCGCACCCAACGGAGAAATTTCCGGCGGCCGTCAGGCTGAT
>CAWFOC010000008.1:0-278376 GCA_963817395.1 uncultured Acidobacteriota bacterium
CTGGTATGAGCGAGTTGCTCCGACCGGCGATGTACGGCGCATACCACAGAATCGAGCCGGTCGTGCCGTCGGACCGCGGCGACGTCGTCTACGATGTCGTCGGCCCGATCTGCGAGAGCAGCGACGTGCTGGGCCGCGAACGGCCAATGCCCGCGCTCCGAGCGGCCGATCTCGTGGCGGTGCTCGACGTCGGGGCCTACGGATCCGTCATGGCGTCGAACTACAACCGTCGCGTGCTTCCGCCCGAAGTCTTGGTCGAACACGGATCCTGGCGCGTCATCAGGCGCCGTCAGACGATCGACGAGCTGGTAGCGCTGGAGGAATGATGCGGGGGTATCTGGTGGCCTTTGAAGGCCTCGACCAGAGCGGCAAGGAGACGCAGGCGCAACTGCTGCGCGAGCGCCTCAAGGCCGCCGGACGCCGCGTGCGTGTCGTCACGTTTCCCGACTATGGCACCTCGCTCGGCGAGGAGATCGCACGGGCCCTGAACGGCGAGCGCGAGTACAGCCCCGACGTCCTGCAGTTGCTCTTCGTCGCCAATCGATACGAGCGCAAGCCCGACATGGAGGCCGCGCTCGAGAGCGGCATCGTCGTGCTGTGCGATCGGTACGTCGCCTCGACTGTCGCGTACGGCGAGGCACAGGGCCTCGACGCCGAGTGGCTCGGCCACGTGCAAGCCTTCCTGCCCCCGCCCGACCTCACCATCCTCCTCGACATCGCGCCTGAGACGTCCGTCGGCCGCAAGTCCGCGGATCGCGACCGGTTCGAAGGGGACATCCCGCTGCTCAACGAGGTGAGAACCAGCTACATGCGGCAGGCGTCCCTGGCCGGCTGGACCGTCATCGACGGCGAGCGCGACAAGGACACCGTCGCCGCCGACGTCGCTAACGCCGTCGACCGACGACTCGCGCAAGCGTAAGCGCGCGAACCTCCGACGCGCCGGCCCCTATCAACATCCGAGCGCACGTCTCGAGCGTCGCCCCTGTCGTGACCACGTCGTCGATCAGCACGAGCCGGTGGCCGTCGACGCGGGCCGGGCGCCTCGACGTCCACGACCATGAGCGCGACAGCGCAAAGGCGTCGCGTAAGTTGGCGTGCCGACGGGCGGCCGGCAGTTCGACCTGTGACGGCGTGTCCCTCGTTCGGCACAGGGCCCGAACGACCGGCGGTCCCAGGCGGACGGCGAGATCGTCCGCCTGATTGAATCCCCGTTCGGCGAGCCGGCGCCGGTGCAGCGGCACGGGCACGACCGCGTCGATGCCGTCGAGCAGATCCGCGCCGGTATCGTGCAGCAGGGTGGCGAGCCGATCGCCGAGCGAACGCCTGCGGTCGTACTTCCACGCGTGGATGATTCGACCGAGCGCCCCCTCGTACTCGCCCACGGCCCGCATCCAGCTCACCGCGCCGTGCCGCCGTCGGCAGCGGGCACAGCGTCCCACGCCGCGGCTGGCCGTTCGCCATGTCGGGAGCGGGTCGGCGCAAGTCTCGCAGGTGGGCGGGGTGATGAACCTGACGGCGGACCAGCAGGCGTCGCAGACCACGCTCCCGAGCGGGCGTTCCAGCGGCTCGTCGCAGGACGCACAGCGCGGCGCGATCGCCACCGAGAGCAGACTGTTGGCTCCCGTGCACAGCGTCGAGATCGCAAGGCGGCCAACCAAAGAAAGCGGCGAAGGTGGCAACTGCTGCACGACAAGGCACTCGGGGACGTTTGAACGTCGAGACAAGCGAGAAGCGGGCCATGCCAGCGGGAGGGGCGACAAGAGCCGGCCGTCAGGCCCGCGGATTGGGCGCGACGTGGCACAGAGTTCGAACCGGGCGGTCAGGAGCGGGCGAGACCGGTCGGTGAATCGTCGGCGGGAAGAGGCACCTCCGTGGCGCTGCCCCAGAGCCGCTCGAGCGAGTAGAAGCGCCGCGTGTCGGGCGTGAAGATGTGAACCACGAAGTCGAAGAAATCGAGCAGCACCCATTCGGCCACGCCGTAACCCTCGACATGGGAGGGTTTGACGCGCCGCTGTGCCAGCGACTGCTCGATCGAGTCGGCGATGGTTTTGATCTGGCGCACCGACTGGCCCGAGCAGATCACGAAATAGTCGGTGAAGGCGCCGGCCTTTCTCAGGTCGAGCACCATCAGGTCGCTCGCCTTCTTGTCACGCGCAGCCGTGATCGCGGCCCGAATCTCTTCGGGGAGGTCATTGCCGGCCGATCTCGCTCTGGAATCCATCGTGCTCATGAGAAACCTTTACCAGTGCCCGAGTGGCCGACCGGTGAAGTCGGCGTACTGACGTTGTAGAGCCCGTGGCGCTTGATGTGATCGGCGACCGAACCAGGCAGCGCGTCGGACAGGCGCTCGCCCTGCTCGAGCAACTGCCTGATGCGCGTGGACGACACATCGGGGGTGGCGGCCGATATCAGCAGGATCGACGGCAGCCGCCGCTCTTCGAGCGCGCCGATCTCGATCGCCGACACGTCGTGCATGTGGGAGGCGAGTGCCGGGACCGCATCCGCCGAGGACGGCTGCCCCGGTCCTGGCCTCGACACGACGACGAAATGAGCGCGCTCGAGCAGACGAGGGTAGTCGAACCACGTCGCGATGTCGGCGAAAGCATCGGCGCCGGTGACGAAGAACAGGCTCGAAGGCGGGTAGCCGTCCGACGCGAGGTGCTCCAGCGTGCGCGACGTGTACGAGAATCCGCCGAGCTCGAGCTCGATGTCGGAGACCTCGTACTCAGGGTGGCCCGACAGCGCCAGCGACACCATCGCGAACCGGTGAAACGCGGAGGCCAGCGGCGGAGCTGGCCGATGTGGTGGAATCGAGGAGGGCACGAAGAGCACGCGGTCCAGCTTCAACGCGCGGTGAGCCGCCGCGGCCGCCGCCAGATGACCCAGATGGATCGGGTCGAAGGTGCCTCCCAGAATGCCGGTGCGTCCCGTCATCGTTCGAGCGTATCGACCGGGCGGTCGTACGCGGCCTCGCGGTCGTGCGCTCTTGCCTCGCTCAACCGCTTCCAGACGGCTTCGATCAGCGCGGGTACCCCTTCGCCGGTGACGGCCGAGATCGGATAGAGCGCAACGTCCCGGGCCGCGAGGTGGGTGCCGAGCGCCTCGAGCCGCGCAGGCTCGTCGAGCGCGTCTATCTTGTTGGCCGCCGCCAGTTGAACTTTGGCCCCCAACTCGGGCGCGTGGAGCTCGAGCTCCCGGACGACGGTCTCGAAATCACGAACCGGATCCCGGGACGTGGCGCTCGAGACGTCGATGACGTGCACGAGCACTTCCGTGCGCTCGAGGTGGCGGAGGAATCGGTGGCCGAGTCCGAGGCCGCGGTGGGCGCCTTCGATCAGGCCGGGAACATCGGCCACGACGAAACTGCGCTCGTCGTCCAGCCGCACCACTCCCAGATTGGGGGTGAGCGTCGTAAAGGGATAGTCGGCGATCTTCGGACGTGCGGCCGAGATGCGCGCGATGAGTGTGGACTTGCCGGCGTTGGGAAACCCCACCAGCCCCACATCGGCGAGCAGCTTGAGCTGAAGCTGGAGATCCTTGACCGCGCCGGGCAGGCCCGGTTCGGTGCGCCGTGGGGCTCGATTTGTGGAGCTGACGAACGTGGCATTGCCCCGCCCGCCGCGTCCGCCTTCGGCGACGCGCACACGCTGATCTTCCACCGCGAGATCGGCAAGGAGCCGCAGCTCGCCGTCAACCCTCTCGTACACGAGTGTGCCGACAGGTACGCTCAACTCGAGATCGTGGCCGTTCGAGCCGTGGCGGTTCGCGCCCTTGCCGTGTCCGCCGCGCGGGGCGTTGAAACGAGGATGGAACCGGAAGTTGACCAGGGTGTTGAGGTGGGGGCTGGCGGCGATCCAGACGGAGCCGCCGTTGCCGCCGTCGCCGCCGTCCGGCCCTCCGCGCGGCACGAATTTCTCGCGGCGAAAGCTGAGGCACCCGCGCCCGCCATCGCCGGCCGCCACGTGGATGTCGACTTCGTCGACGAACATCCGATGCTTGCCGGATTCGTGAAACTACTGTCGCGTGCCGTGGCAGGTCACGCGGATTCCGCGGGAATGACGCTGATGACGCGGCCCCGCGCGCCGTGATCCTCGAAGCGGACCCGGCCGGCAATCTTGGCAAAGAGCGTGTCGTCCTTGCCGCGGCCCACGTTGAGCCCGGGCCGGAACCGCCGTCCGCGCTGCCGAACGAGAATCGATCCGCCGCTGACGACGTTGCCGTCGAAGCGCTTCACGCCCAGCCGCTGCGAGTTCGAGTCGCGGCCATTGCGCGAGCTGCCCTGTCCCTTTTTGTGTGCCATGCGAGTTCCTGCTTTCCCGGCCGGCGCTAGACGACGATGTCCTTGATGCGTACGCGCGTCGCGACCGCACGGTGGCCGCGGGTGCGGCGCATGCCCTTCCGGCGCTTCTTCTTGAAGACCCGGATCTTGGGACCCGGCGAAGGACCGTCGACAACCCCCACGACCCTGGCGCTCGCGACGAACGGCGATCCAGCGAAAACCTCGCCACCGTCTTTCCCGACGAGGAGCACCTGCTCGAAGCTGATCTCGGTGCCGGGTTCCCCGGCATGTCCATCAATGGTAATGGCCGCGCCTGGCGTGACCTTCAGCTGCCGTCCGCGAGCCTGAATGATTGCGTACAAGATTTCCTCCGACGCCGTGTCCACGGGCGCTCCGGACCCGGTCATGAGGCCTTCCGGCGCGCTCGGCAAAGCTACTAGACTAGCACTCGGGGAACCGAACCTGCAAACCGGACAGGCGGTCGCTGGGAGCGGAGTCTGGGGCCCTCTACTTCAACAATACGCGCGAGCCCTTGATTTTCTGGCTGCTCAGCGTGCTCAGGAAGCTCGGAATCAGCCGGTCCATCAGCTCGAAATACGAGGAGAGCGCCGGCGTGTTCTGCTGGGCGTTGTAGAGCACCTCCTCGCGGAAGCTCTCCTTGTACAACTCGGTGCCCGTGCGTCCGTCGATGAAAATGAACCGCGGCCGGAGAATGAATCCCTTTCGCTCCATGTAGGTACGAACCGGTACCACGCGGCGGCGGCCGAAGGAATCGTAGATTTCCTGCTCGCGCTGCACGAAGCCCGCGCTCGAGTGCGGCGAGAAGAGCACCGTGCCGGTCACGATGAGAGGATTCTGGAACTCTTCGCCCACTCGCCGCCAGTAGTTTGCGTCGGCGAAGATCTGCTCGTACGCCTCCAGGTCCTTCTCGTCCTTGATTGCGGGCTCGGCGGGATCGGTGGTCGACTGGGTCGAGCCGTTGGTCGCCTCCAGCGTCGGTTCGACAGAAGCGCCGGCCACGGCCATCAGGTTGAGCACGCCCGCGTCGATGACGCGCAGCGACGATTTGGTGCGCAGCTGGCTGCGGAGCAGGCGCACCGTTTCGAGGTTCGCGTCCACCTCTTCGGAGCCGCCGGCGATGAAGCCTGCGACGAAGACGCGCGTGAACTGCGACACATCCAGCTTCGGCTGGATGGGCGTCTCAATGGGTATCTCGTAATAGCTCGTGCACCCGACGACGAGTGCACTCACCAGCGCGAGGCTAACTCGACTTGCGGCGGCTCGTCCGGTCATTGATTTCCTGAAACAGCTCGAAGTTCTGCTGGATCATCTGGTTCTGCGGATCGAGCTCGATGGCACGCTCGTACGCCTTGCGGGCCTTGTCGAACATCCCCTCGTGCTCGTAGGCGACCGCGAGGTTGTTGTACGCCGCGCCGTAGGTCGGATCGATCTCGGCCGCACGCTCCCACCGGTAGATCGCCTCACGCCACAACCCGCGCTGAGCAACACGGATCCCGAACTCGACCTGCGATTTCGCGTCGCCGCGCGCGTCGGCCCAGCCGATGGCGGGGACGATGACCAACAGGAGTGCGCCGAGAACAGCCGCTCTGGCCATCGAGGTCGCCCCCAATATTGTCACTCGGTTGCGGGCGTTGCAAGAAAATCGAACCACCGTGGACGAGTTCGAGCAATCCCTGTGCCACGGCGACGGCTGTGACTTCGTGCTCGTCCCCATGCCGTCTTACGTGAATCGTCAGACAGGATGTCCGTTTTCGTCGCGTTCACGCGTTGCCGGCCGTCCCCTCGACATCTATAATAGTCCTCAACAGAGGTCGGGCTTGCCGTCGCTGACCGTGACGGGCCTGACCTCTTTCTTTTTGCAGGGCCGAACGGCCGAGCGTCAAGGAGCGGAACATGGACCTCCAGACCGCCGTCGCCCTGTCGATGCTGCACGGCGTGCCTCGCGGCCGCGTGGCGGAAACCCTCAGAGCCGACATTCCCGACGAAGGGCCGCGGCCTGGAGCGGGCCGGCAGTTGATCGCCCGCCTCGCCGCGGAGGCGCGTTCGGACCCGAACCCTCCGGACGCGGCTGCGCGTATCTGGGAGCTGGCCGCGCGAGCGATTCACGAGGGTGCGCGCGCGGGGCTTCGAGCGGTACCCTGGGGCACGCTCGCGTATCCGCCTCGCCTGGCGACGATCTTCGATCCACCCCCGGTGCTGTGGGTGGCGGGAAATCCAGACGTGCTCGGTGGACCATCGGTGGCGATGGTAGGAAGCCGCACGGCCACGCCTTACGCGCTCGAGGTCGGGCGTCATCTCGGACTCGAGCTCGCCCGCCGCGGCATTGTTGTCGTGAGCGGGCTGGCTCGCGGCGTCGACTCTGCGACGCACCGAGGCGCGCTCGACGCGGGCGGCTGCACCATGGCGATACTCGGCTCGGGTGCGGACGTCATCTATCCCGCGGAGCACCGGGCGCTCGCGCGTGACATCGTCCGCGGAGGCGCGATTGCCAGCGAGCTCCCTCCCGGCACGCCTCCGAGACGGCATCATTTTCCGCTGCGCAACCGCCTGATCAGCGGGGTGTCCCTGGCAGTGGTCGTGATCGAGGCATCGGAGCGAAGTGGTTCTCTCATCACGGCTTGTGCGGCGCTCGAACAGGGGCGCGAGGTGATGGTGGTGCCCGGAAGCGTGCTGTCGGGCCGGAACCGCGGTTCGCACGCGCTTCTGCGTGACGGTGCAAAGATCGTGGAGTCGGTGGACGATATCTTGGAGGACCTGCAGTGTGCCCCCAGGAGCGGCTCGACGTCGCTGCCGCTCGCGCAGGGAAGGACGGATCCCATTCTGGGCGCCATGAGCCCCGGGGAGTCGTACCAGCTCGACGATCTCGCCGCCGCGGCGGCCCTCGATCCGGTAGAGTTGCTGCCGCGTCTGCTCGAGCTCGAGCTGGCCGGCATGCTCATACGGACCCCGGGCGGGCGGTTTGCCCGCTCGCCTGGAGCGGGCCAGCGCTGATAAGGTAAGAGACGGCAGCAGTCAGAAATGGCCAGACCGCTCATCATCGTGGAGTCGCCGGCGAAGGCGAAGACGCTCTCTCGCTTCCTCGGACGCAAGTACCGCGTCGAGGCGAGCTACGGCCACGTCCGCGACCTTCCGGAGTCGGCCGACGAAGTTCCTGACGAGATCCGTAAGAAGCCGTGGGGCCGGTTCGGCGTGGACACCGAGGGCGACTTCACGCCGTACTACGTAATCCCGGCGGGCAAGCGGCGCCATGTGCAGGCCCTGAAGACGGCGCTCAAGGACGCCTCCGAAGTGCTCCTGGCGACCGACCCCGACCGCGAGGGCGAGTCGATCAGCTGGCACCTCACCGAAGTGCTCAAGCCCAAGGTGCCGGTGCGCCGCGTGGTCTTTCACGAAATCACCGAGGGTGCGGTGCGGGAGGCGCTCGAGGCGCCGCAGCAGGTGAATGAGAACCTGGTGCGGGCGCAGGAGAGCCGCCGGATCCTCGATCGGCTCTACGGCTACTCGCTCTCACCGGTGCTCTGGAAGCGCGTGCAAACCGGATTGAGCGCCGGGCGCGTGCAGAGCGTGGCCGTTCGTCTGCTGGTCGAGCGGGAAGAGGAGCGGAGCCGGTTCAGGGGCAGCACCGTACTGGGATCTCGAAGCGCGGCTGGCGGGTGACGATCGCGAGTTCGTGGCGACGCTGGTGCGGATCGGCGACGAACGGCTGGCGACGGGCAAGGATTTCGATCCCGCGACGGGAGCGCTGAAAAGCGATCGCGTCCGGCTGCTGACCGGCCCGGATGCGAGCGGTCTCGTCGAGACGCTCCGCGCGAACACGCCGTGGATTGTCTCGTCGGTGGAAGAGAAGCCGGTGACGCAACGGCCGGCCCCGCCGTTTACGACCTCGACCCTGCAACAGGAAGCGAACCGCAAGCTTGGCTATCCCGCCGAGCGAACCATGGATATCGCGCAGCGGCTGTTTCAGGGCATGGAAATCGGCGGGGGAGAGATCGAGGGGTTGATCACGTATCACCGCACCGATTCCACGACCCTCAGCGACAAGGCGCTCGGCGAAGCGGCACGCGTGATCCGGGAGATGTTCGGCGCCGAATATCACGAAGGCGCGCGGCAGTATCAGACGAAAGTGCGCAATGCGCAGGAAGCGCACGAAGCCATCAGACCCACCGACTTCCGGCAGTCGCCACAGAAGCTCGAGAGCGTTCTTCGGCCCGACGAGCTCCGGCTCTACGAGCTCATCTGGAAGCGAACCATTGCCTCGCAGATGGGAGACGCGAAGCTGCTGAGGACCACGATCGAGATCACGGCCCAGGGGCCGGGCGGCGAGCCTCATACGTTTGCCGCCAGCGGGAAGACAATCGAGTTCGCGGGCTTCCTTCGCGCTTACGTGGAGGGAAGCGACGATCCGGCGAGCGAGCTCGGCGATCAGCAGACGCTCCTGCCGCCGTGCAAGAAGGGCGACCGCATCGACCATCCGCACGGCGGCACGCCGATTAGCCTGGTCGGTCTTGACTCGAAGGTCCACGAAACCTCACCACCCGCGCGCTACACGGAAGCGTCTCTGGTGAAGCGGCTCGAGGAAGATGGCATCGGGCGCCCCTCGACCTACGCGCCCATCATCGCGACGATTCAGCGCCGTGGCTACGTTTTTCGGCAGGGCAAGGCGCTCGTACCCAGCTTCACCGCGTTTGCCGTCACCACGCTCCTTCGTGATCACTTCGGCGACTGGGTGGACATCAATTTCACCGCAAAAATGGAGGAGCTGCTCGATCAGATCTCCAACGGCGAGCTGGACTGGTTCGACTTTCTGCGCGAGTTCTTCAGGGACGGCGACGGCGTGCGCCGCGGGCTCGAGCCGGCGGTCGCCAATCTCGGACAGATCGACTATCCCACCGTGGAGGTCGGCGTCGATCCGGCGAGCGGACAGCCCATTCGCGTGCGGGTCGGGCGCTACGGACCGTTTCTCCAGCTTGGCAAGGGCGGACCGGGCAACACCGCGTCGTTGCCGCCCGACTTGCCTCCGGCCGATGTGACGGTCGACAAGGCGATGGCGCTCGTGCGGGCGAAAGCGGAAGGCCCGCGTCTGCTCGGCGTCGATCCGGCCACGGGGTTGAATGTATACGCCGTGCATGGCCGCTTCGGCGCGTATGTGCAGCTCGGCGAAACGCCCGCTCGCGGCTCGAAGGCCGACAAGCCGAAGCGCGCGTCGCTTCAACCTCCGTCCACCGAAGCCACGGCGACGCTCGACGAGGCCTTGCGTCTGCTGGAGATGCCGAGGACGCTCGGAGAGCATCCCTCCGACGGTGCGCCCGTGCTGGCGAGCCTCGGCCGCTACGGTCCATACGTGAAACACGGCGACGAATATCGATCGCTCGAGGCGGAGGACGACGTGTTCGCCGTCTCGCTCGATCGAGCGCTGGCGCTATTTGCCGCACCCAAGAAAGCCCGGCGTCGGCAGTCCGCCGCGAAGACAGTACTCGCCGAGCTCGGACCACACCCAGACAGTGGCGCTCCCGTCCGAGCGCTGGCGGGCCGCTACGGTCCGTACGTCACGGACGGCACGACGAACGCGTCGTTGCCACGAGGCATGGAGCCGCCGACCGTGACGCTGGAAATTGCGGTCGGCCTGCTCGCCGCTCGCGCGGGGGCCGCCCCATCGTCCCGTCGCGGCGCCCGCACCTCGCGCAAGCGGGCTCCGTCCACGTCACCGAAAACGACCAAGACGACCCAGGACGACCAAGAAGTCGCTCGCATCTGTTCGTTGATCCGGACACGCGAATGATTCACGTGATCGGTGGCGGGCTCGCCGGCACCGAAGCGGCCTGGCAGGCCGCGGAACTGGGCGCCAGTGTCGTCGTCCACGAGATGCGGCCGGTTGTCTCGACGGCCGTTCATCGGACCGATCGGCTCGCCGAGCTGGTCTGCAGCAATTCTTTCCGGGGCGACAAACTCGACAATGCGGTCGGACTGCTGAAGGCCGAGATGCGCCGCCTGGGGTCCATCGTCATGCGTGCGGCCGATGCGGCGCGGGTACCGGCCGGCGCCGCCCTGGCGGTGGATCGAGAAGTCTTTTCCCGCCTGGTGACAGACGCCATCGAGAGCCATCCGCGTATTCGCCTGGTGAGGGAAGAGGTGCAGACGATCCCCGACGCGAGCGCGGCCTCGCCCGTGATCCTGGCAACCGGCCCGCTGACGTCGGCGGCGCTCTCGGGCGAGATCGCTCGACTCGTCGGCCGCGAGCATCTGTACTTCTACGATGCCATCAGCCCCATCGTCCTCGCGGAGAGTATCGATGCGCGAACGGTTTTTCGCGCCTCGCGCTGGGGCCGAAGTCTTCGACCGGCTCCGCTCGACAACGTCCCCACCCCTGGCCTCGACGACGGGGGCAGGTCCGCGTGCATGGACGACGGCAGCGAGGGCGATTATCTGAACTGCCCGCTCGACGAGGCCGAATATCAGGCGTTCTACGACGCCCTGGTTCATGCGGAGTCGGCCACCGTGCACGACTTCGATCGGGAGAAGTTCTTCGAAGGCTGTCTGCCCATCGAAGTGATGGCTCACCGCGGCATTGATACCTTGCGGTTCGGACCGATGAAGCCCGTTGGGCTGACCGATCCGCGCACGGGGCGACGGCCGTACGCGGTGGTGCAGCTTCGTCAGGACACACTCGCGGGTGATCACTACAGCCTCGTGGGCTTTCAGACCCAGCTCAAGTTCGGTGAACAGTCGCGTGTGCTGCGGATGATCCCCGGACTGGAGGCGGCCGAGTTCGTGCGGTTCGGGATGGTGCACCGGAACACGTACCTGCACGCCCCTACGGTCCTTCACGAGACCTGGCAGATGAGGAGCCGGCCCTGCCTTCTGTGCGCCGGACAGATGTCCGGTGTCGAGGGCTACGTGGAGTCGGCAGCGTCAGGGCTGATTGCCGGAAGGAGTGCCGTCGCGATTGCGCGCGGTCGGACGCCGTCGGTGCCCCCGCGGACCACGGCGATTGGCGCGCTGGGCTACTACGTGTCGCACGCCGACCCCCGAGATTATCAGCCCACCAACATCACGTGGGGCATCCTGGAGGCGCTCGAGCATGCGCCGCGCGATCGGGCGATGCGCAAGCAGATGATGGCGGACCGCGCAATGTCGTCGCTCGAGCAATGGATTCACAGTCAGGAGCGGACGCTTTCTGTCGGATGCCCTTCCGGAGCCGTTGCCGCGATGAAGGCCGACCTGAGGGCGTTTCTCGAATCGCTCCGGCTGAATCGCAACGCGTCACCGCACACCGTCCGTGCGTACGAGAGCGACCTTTCACAGTTCCTGACCTCGCTCGCCAACCGCCTCGGACGTCCCGTGGATGCGCTCGAGCCATCGGACTTCGACCTGGCATCAGTCCGTGGCTTTCTGGCCGATCGGCATCGCACGGGTAACTCGCGCGCGTCGGCCGCGAGAAAGCTGGCCGCCGTTCGCGCATTTGCCCGGTACCTGCGCCGCGAGGGTCAGCTCGATCGCGATCCGGCCAGTCTGGTGAGCGCGCCCAAGCGCGAACACAAGCTGCCGGCCCACCTGGACATCGGCGAAATGGCGAGGCTCGTCGAAACGCCCGACATATCGAAACCGCTAGGCCGGCGCGACCGGGCCATTCTCGAGCTCTTCTACGCATCGGGCCTGCGGCTGAGCGAGCTGGTCGGCCTGGATCTCGAGGACGTCAATCTCGGCCGGCGCCTGGTGCGCGTGCTCGGCAAGGGAGGCAAGGAGCGCATCGTCCCGTTCAATTCGAGCGCGGCGGAGGCCATCCGCGACTATCTGCGCGACCGCGAAGAGCTGTGCGCCGGCCGCGCGCGGCTGCCCGGTCGGGGTCGGCGCGGCGCGCCGCAGGAGCCGCTCTTCGTGAACTATCGCGGCGGGCGATTGACCCCGCGAAGCGTCCACCGCCTGGTTCGCCACTACGTTCGGCTGTGCAGCACGCGGTTCGGAATCAGCCCGCATGCGATCCGGCACTCCTTCGCGACGCACCTTCTGGAGCGCGGCGCAGATCTGCGCGCCATTCAGGAGCTGCTCGGCCACGTGCGCCTCAGCACGACGCAGCGATACACGCACGTGAATGCAGCCCAACTGCTGGACGTTTACCGAAAGTCGCACCCGCGGGCCAGCGCTCCGGGCGGCCGCTCGTAGACGCGGACGAAGTCGAGCAGGGGAGTTGCAGAAAAGGCAGGCCCGGAGGTGAGGCTCGTCAGGCCGAGGACGTGGACGACCCGGCCCGAAGCTGTAAATCCTCCCACTGCTGCAAGAGGTCCCCGACCTCCCACATGAGCGCGGCGTGACGGTGGACGACGGGTTCGGCGGCCTGACGGTCGTTGTAGAAACCCGGCGCGGCCATGGCCGCCTCGAGCTCCCTGACGAGCGTTTCGCGCTCGGCGATCCGTGCTTCGAGGTCCGCAATCTGGCGTTGGAAGGCCGACTCATTGCCGGTGCGTTCGCGCCGCCGCGTGCGCTCGGGGCGGCTCTTGTCGCGACGGACGGGCGGCTGCTTCGTCGGCCCAGACTTTGGTTTCGCCGCGACTTGAGGCGACGGGCTTTTTGGCTCCGCGCGCGCTGCGGTTCGCTCCTTCATCCACAGGAACTCGGCGTAGGTGCCGGGGTAGCTGAGCGCGTCGCCGTGCCCGATTTCGACGATCTTCGTCGCGAGCTTCTCCACGAAATAGCGATCGTGCGACACGAAAATCATCGTGCCGCCGTAGTCCTCGAGCGCATCGAGCAGCACGTCCTTCGAGTCGAGGTCCAGGTGATTGGTTGGCTCGTCGAGCAGCAGCGTGTTGGACGGCCGGAGCAGCATGCGTGCGACGGCCAGTCGAGTGCGTTCGCCGCCCGACAGCACGCCGACCTTCTTGTACACGTCGTCGCCCGAGAAGAGGAACCCGCCGAGGATGTTGCGGATCGCCGGCACCATATGGAGCGGAGAGCCTGAGGCGAGCGTTTCGTACACCGTGAGATCCGGATCGAGCCGCACGGCTTCGTCCTGGGCGAAGTACTCCATGACGACCTGATGCCCGGCGGTACGCGTGCCGCGATCCGGGGCTTCCTCGCCGGCCAGCATGCGCATCAGCGTCGATTTTCCGGCCCCGTTCGGGCCCACGAGCGCGAGGCGGTCGCCGCGCTCGATGTGGACCGACGCGTCGCGGAACACGACGTTGCCGTCGTATGCCTTGCTGATGTGTTTCAGCTCGAGCACGACGCGCCCGCTCTTGGCGCAGGCGGGGAACGTGAAATGAATGCGCTTGCGTTCGGGTGGGACCTCGATGGGCACCACCTTGTCGAGCATCTTGATGCGGCTCTGCACCTGCGACGCCTTGGTGGCCTGATACCGGAAGCGATCGATGAAGGCGCGCACGCGTGTCACTTCCTCGTCCTGACGTCGCTTGGCCTCGCGGAGGCGCTCGAGCCGTGCATCGCGCTCTGCGAGATAGTGTGTGTAGGTGCCCGGGTAGTCGGTGAGCGCGCGCAGCATCAGCTCGGTGATGCGCGTCACCACCGAATCGAGGAAGAAGCGATCGTGCGAGACCAGGATGACGGCGTGCGGGTAGCTGCCCAGATAACTTTCGAGCCAGTTGCGCGCGTCGAGATCGAGATGATTCGTGGGCTCGTCGAGCAGCAGCAATGTCGGTCGGCCGAGCAGCAGCCTGGCCAGCGCGATGCGCATCTGCCACCCGCCCGAGAAGGTCTCAGTGGGCCGTTCGAAGTCGCGATCGGAAAAGCCCAGCCCCGACAAGACGGTCGCCGTCTTCAGATCGATGCTGTAGCCCTCGCCGAGACGGAAGCGGTCCTGGAGGTCGCTGTATCGCGACAGCATCGCTTCGTGCTCGGCCTCCGGCACCGACGGGTCGGCGAGCCGGTGCTCGATGTCGTGCATCTCGCTCTTGAGTGCGAGCAGCGGCGCGAACGCGGAGGTGGCTTCCTCGAACAGCGTGCGTCCGTGGTGGGTCAGACCGTCCTGTGGCAGGTAGCCGACCGTCAGATCGGCGGGCCGGATGATCGAGCCGGCGTCGGGCTCTTCGAGTCCGGCCAGCATCTTGAGGAGCGTCGTCTTGCCGACGCCGTTGGGGCCGCAGAGGCCGACCCGGTCGCCGGCCGAGAGATGCCAGGTGACGTCTTCGAGCAGCGTGCGCTCGCCGTAGGCCTTGGTGAGACCTGAGAGCTGAATCATGATGGGATGGGCGCCCGCGGCGCCGGATCGGGCAGAGCCGATCTTGGGAATTTTAGCACACCGCTGTCTCGGGCAGGGGCACTAACACCAGACCGGAGAACAGCTTAACGCCGACTATAATAGGAGTGCAGCGTCGGGTTTCCGCCCGACTTTCAACCGGGGTCGGCCGTCTAAGTACGCGAGTGCCCAGCGTGGGCCTGCGAGTCGGCCCGCCGACCGTCGAGAAAGGAACGCGCGCACCTTTCATGTCGTGCACCGACGAGGAGCTGGTCGCCCGCTCCATCGGCGGCGATCTGGAGAGCTTCAATCAGCTCATCCTCCGATGGGAACGGCCCATCTATGCGCTCGCCTATCGCACGCTGGGTCGCGAGGAAGAGGCTCGAGATGTCTGTCAGGAGGCTTTTCTCCGCGCATTTCGGGGCATCAAGGGCTTCAAGGGCGAGGCGAAGTTCTCGTCGTGGCTCTATCGCATTACGTTGAACCTCTGTCGCGACTGGATGCGCCGCGAGCGCCGCAGTCCGACCGTGCCCACGCCCGACGGGCTCGACGTGCTCAGCCTGGCGGCGGCACAACACCATCCGGCCGCGTCGGCGGAGGAGCTCGCGTGGCGCTCAGAGATGGGCCGCCACGTGGGAAAGGTGATGGCCAGGCTGCCTGAAGAGCAGCGCACGGCCATCATCCTGAAGGAATACCACGGGCTGACGTTCCAGGAGATTGCCGACCTGCTCGGCTGCCCGTTGAGTACGGTGAAAACCCGGTTGTATCAGGGGCTGAGCGTGCTGCGCCGCGAGCTGGCGACGAGCCTCGAACAGCTCCCGAGAGCAAGCGAGAAGAGACGGTCATGAACGAACGACGCGTGTGTGCAGAGCGGGAATCGCTGGTCTCGTTTCTCTACCGCGACGGCGACGAAGTCGAGCGCCGTCGCATCGAACGGCATGTGGAGGTCTGCGCGAGCTGCGCCATCGAGCTGGGCGAGCTTCGCTCGGTGCAGGAGCATCTCGTGGCCTGGGCGCCGCCCGACGTCGAGCTCGGATTTCGACTCACGCGCGATCCCGAACCGCGTTCGGTCTGGTCGACGTGGCACCTGCCGGCATGGTTGCAGGCGGCGGCCGCGGTGCTCCTGGTGGCGGGTGCGGCGGCGGTGGCGAATCTCGATGTGCGATACGGCGCCGAAGGAATGGTCATGCGGACCGGCTGGTCCAATTCAGCGCCGGTGACTGCGGCCGATCAGGGAGCGGCCTGGCGCGCTGAGCTGGCCGCGTTCGAACAGCGCATTCGTCGCGAGATCAGCCCGAGTGTGTCGCATCCGGTGGAGGCTTCGCTCGTCACCAGCACGGCCGCCCCGCCCGTCGCGACGGTGCAGCCGGGCAGTCAGGTCGATCTGCTGCGACAAGTCCGCGAGCTCGTTGAGGCGAGCGAGCGGAAGCAGCAACAGGAGCTGGCGCTGCGCATGGCGCAGCTCGCGCGCGATGTCGACGTGCAGCGACGCGCCGATCTGCTGCGTATCGAGCAGGGGTTCGGACAGATTGAAGGTCAGACCGGTGCAGCCATCGCGCAGCAGCGCGAGTGGATGAGTCAGCTCGTGCGGGTTTCGTCGCAGGGTCGCTAGCGACGGACGACGGTGGGTGGGTTCTAGCGACGCCCGATGTGCTGGACGCGTGGAGGTCGTGTGGTGGTGAAGCAGTGTCGAATGGCAGCGCTGGTCGGTGCGACCGTGCTCGCCGTGCAGGTCGTGCCCTCGTTCGCCCAGTCAACGGCGCCAGTCAGCGCCGAGACGCTCGCCGCGCAGCAGGACCAACTGCAGGCGCGCTATCAGGTCTTCGTGATGGAAGGTGTGTTGGAGCGGGCCGTGCAGCACGGCGGACAGTTGCTCAGCCGGCGCGTGCAGGCCGTGATGCCCGACATGCTGCTGCTCGCGGGCGCGGCGCGTGCGCGTGGTTTCCGCCTGGAAGGGTACGGCGTCTTCTTCGACGTCGAGGTACCCGCCCTCCGGCGCAGCATGGCTTGGAGCTTCCGGATGCTCGATCAGAACGGGCCCGGGCTCGCCAGCGCCGTCGAGTCGCTCCGCCGGCACGTGCAGACGGTTCGTGATCAGCAGGCGCGCCAGGACCTGGAGCAGGCGTTGAGCCGCCTCGAGCTGCAGGTCGGCCCGCTCACGCCGCGCGCGGGAGGTGCCGCGCAGTCCGTGACGGCCGAGTCCACCGGCCCGGTACCATCGGCCACCGTGGTCTCCGCCAGCGCCCAGGCGCCGGAGACACCGCCAAACTCCCGGTCGTTGCCAGACGATCGTCACCGCCTGCTCGTGGATCCTGGTGAGGCGTACACCCACGAGGTGAAGTCGGCCATTATCGACGCCATGCTCGATCACAGCGGCTCGATCCGGATCGCCGATGGGGAGTGGCTGACGATTGCCGCGCGCGACAACGAGGACCGGCGCCTCTCACCCGGCGACCCCTACGAGTCGCGCACAATCATGCTGCGCATCCGGGGCGACGATCTGACGGCCTTTCGAACGGGGCAGGTCAGCCGGGACGAAGCGCGACAGGCCGTGGAGGTTCGCGAGTTTTGAACTAAGATACGCCGATGCTGATGGCCCGCGTCCATGTCATGGCGGCGGTTGCGGCCCTGGCTCTAGGAAGTTCGTCCTGTGGAGGCGCGCCAATTAACCTGGCCCAGTCGCTGCAGGTCTTTGATGTCAGCTCAGGCTGGTACGACGCGGGCATTGTCGAAGGTTACAAGAACAAGCTCGTTCCCAGCCTCACGCTCCGGCTCAGAAACGCTGGACAGGCCCTCGGGGGCAGCGTGCAGCTCAATGCCGTGTTCCGCCGGGTCGGCGAGGCGGAGGAGTGGGGAAGCGCGCTGATTCGCGCGATTGGACCCGAGGGGCTCGCCTCCGGCGCGGAAACGCCGCCCGTTCTCCTCAGATCCGACCTCGGGTACACAGGCACTGATCCACGCGATCGACTGCTCAACAACCGGCTATTCGTCGACGCCCGCGTCGAGCTGTTCGCCAAGCACGGCTCGGCCCAGTGGGTGAGGCTCGCCGAGTATCGCATCGAGCGTCGCCTGCTGACCGACTGATGGCTGCCCAGCCCATCGCCGCCCCTGCACCCCGCCAGCTTCAACGCCGGCTCGGTCCGCTCGACTCTGCGGCCATCGTCGTGTCCAACGTCATCGGCGGGGGCATCTTCATTACGCCGGTCTTCATCGCCAGCACGGCGCCGCACCCGCTGGCCATGCTCGGGGCGTGGCTGGTCGGCGGACTGCTCGCGTTTGCGGGTGCCATGGCGTACGCCGAGCTGGCCGCGCACCGTCCGCGTGCCGGTGGCGAGTATGTCTATCTGCGCGCGGCATTCGGACCGCTTCCCGCCTTCCTCACGGGGTGGACGTCGTTTGTCGCCGGCTTCTCCGGCGCCATCGCGGTCAGCGCTCTCGGGCTGGCGACCTACCTTGGCCGATTCATTCCGGCCGCCGCCGACACGACGCCGCTCTTGACCATTCCGCTGCTGTTCATCGAGCTGACCGTGTCGCGCACGTCACTCGTGGCGCTGCTCGTCGTGGCCCTGCTGAGCCTCGTCCACATCCGCGGGCTCGGTCCCGGCCGTCTGGTCCAGAACTCGCTGGCGATCGTGAAGGTTTCGGCGCTGGTCGCGTTCGTGTGCCTGGGCTTCGCGCTCGGCAGCGGATCGACCGCCAATTTCACACGAGGCGAATCGGTCACGACGGCCGGCTGGTTGCTCGCCCTGGTTCCGGTGATGTTCAGCTATTCGGGCTGGAACGCTGCGGCCTATGTCGCCGAGGAAATTCGAGATCCGGGCCGCAACCTGCCGATTGCGCTCGGCCTCGGGACGCTTGCGGTCGTCGCCATCTACCTGGCGCTCAATCTCCTCTATCTCTATGCGATGCCGGTGACCGATCTGGCGGCTCTCAAGACCGGCGTCGTGGATGCGACCGCCGAGCGGCTCTTCGGTTTCGTGGCCGCCGACGCGCTGGCCGCCTTCACCGTCATCAGCATCGCGGCCAGCATCAGCGCCATGGTCCTCGCCGGACCGCGCGTGTACTTCGCGATGGCACGCGACGGCATTTTCTTTCCGGCAGCCGCACAGGTGCACGGGCGGTTCCACACGCCGGCCGTGGCAATCGTGTGTCAGGCACTCTGGAGCGGCGTGCTGATCCTGTCGGGCACGCTGTCACAGCTGGTCAACTACACAGGCTTTGCCGTGGTGCTCTTTGCGGGCATCGCGGTGCTTTCGCTCTTCGTGTTCAGGGTGCGCGACAGCTCGCCGCGGCCCTTCAGCACCTGGGGGTATCCGGTCGTCCCGGCAATCTTCGTCGTCTCGTGCGCCGTGATGGTGGTGAACGAGCTCTGGCGCAGCCCCGGGACCTCGGGGGCCGGCCTGCTCATCATCGCCGCCGGCATTCCCTTCTACTACCTGTTCAAGCGAAGGATACCCCGCAGCAGCTAGCGGTCCGGTCTACTGGCGGCCTCCTGGGCCGTTCCCTGTGTTCAGAAGCGCCCACCAGGTTACCAGCGCCAGCAATCCGTCACTGGCCGCGAAGACGAGAAATGAGGCGGGCGATTGCCGCAGAAAATAGTCGGCGACGAAGAAGGTTGCGCCCGCGCCCTTCAGAACCGGGCCCATGATCCACAAGTAGCCTCGATATCTGTGCGGATCGCGGAAGGGCAGCACGTAGCCCACGGCGATGGTGATGAGAAACAGGCCGTTCAGGTCCGCATGAATCGGCGGGACCGGTTGCGGGACGCCGAACGTCGCGGCCAGGAAATCTCTGGCGAAGAGCAGGCTGACGCCGACGGCGAAGTCGTAGAGTCCTGAGATCGCCGCAATCGTCGACAGCCTGCGCATCGTGTCGCGAACGGTCAGGGCTTCTGCGGCTGAAGCTCGCCCTGATAGGTGATCGTCTTGTCCCGTGGAATGCGAATGTCGAATGTCAACGTGTCGAATCCGTCCTGGCGAATCTCGACGCGGTGCGGCCCTGGCTCGAGCTCGAGGCGCTGGAACATGCCGTCGAAGCTGTCGACGGTTCCCGCGTAGTACCCGTCGACGAACACATCCGCCGATCGGGGCTTCACCTTCAGGCGCAGCCCGCCATCGGCGGACGATTGCCCGCTACCTCCGCTGTATTCGAAGCCCGGATAGTCGTCGTATTGGGCGCCGTATTGCGCACCATAGGCGGTCCCGTAGCCAGGGTAACCCCAGAAGAACGGATCGTACAAGTAGTAGTCGGCGTTGTACGGCGAATAGCCGTACGCGTTGGACGCATACGCAAATGGATAGCCGTAAGGGTGCCGGTACCGGGAGTAGCGCGGCACCTGCGGACATGGACGGTCGGGCACGCGAGGCCCACCTGGCACGACGACACCAGTCGCGGGGCGACCGCCCCGCTCCCGTCCCGCTGACGGACCCAGCGGCACCACCCGCGTGTGCGCGGCGCTCGTCGGCGGCATCGGCTTTGGTTCGCGGCCTCGACGCGGTCGATTCGTCCGCTCGCGCCGCGGTGGCGCGCCGATTGCTGCCCGCCTTGTCACGCGGCGCGGCCGCGCGCGGTCGTGCCGTTTCCCCGGACGGCGACTTCGCGCGTGGTGCCCCGGACGGCGACTTGCGCGCGTGGTGCAGGTGCCGCCGCGCGCGAACCCGGCTTGCCCGACTGCCGGCTCTGCGCGATTCCAGGCGTCGAGCTGGTGAGACCCCACAACGCCACGGCTGCGAGCGCACGCGCCAGCGGTCTCGAGTGAATCCGCGGCTTCATCGTTTCGAACCTCTCAACGGCGCCCGTCGAAGAGCGTGGGCGCACGCTTCTCATGCTCACTCGAAGCAACTCCACTGCCAATGGCGAGAGGCTCTAACTCGCACGAAATGCGGATGTTCTGCCGACGCTCCGGCGATGATCGTCATCCGCAGTCTACAGTAGCGCCGCTTCCTTGACACCTTTCGGAGCCGCCGCTAGACTGCGAACGGAGTCGCTCCTCGACCATCTCGCCGGCCCGGCCCGATGTTCCACAGCACAACCATCCTCGCAGTGCGTCATGCGAATCGTGCAGTGCTCGCCGGTGACGGCCAGGTCACCTTTGGCGCCACGATCGTCAAACAGGGCGCGCGCAAGATCCGGCGGCTCTACAATGATCGCGTGCTGGCCGGCTTTGCCGGCTCGGCGGCCGATTCCTTCGCGCTCTTCTCGCGCTTCGAAGCCAAGCTGGAGCAGTATCGCGGCAACCTCGAACGCTCGGCCGTCGAGCTCGCCAAGGACTGGCGCACGGATCGGGCGCTTCGGCGTCTCGAAGCGATGCTGGTGGTCCTCGACAAGACCTCGACGTTCCTCCTGTCGGGCACCGGCGATCTCATCGAGCCCGACGACGGGATACTGGGGATTGGGTCGGGCGGTCCATACGCGCTTGCGGCGGCGAAGGCGCTTGCGCAAACGACGGATCTCGACGCCCGGGCGATCGCGGAACGCGCCATGGCGATTGCCGCGTCGATCTGTGTCTACACCAACACGTCGCTGACGATCGAAGAGCTCTAGTGCCGATCTATCTGCCCGAAAGACTCGCCAGCCACGAATCGGGACGTCTGGGCGACGCGCTGACGCCGCGCCAGATTGTCGCCGAGCTCGACAAGTACGTCGTCGGTCAGCACAAGGCGAAACGGGCGGTCGCCATCGCGCTCAGAAACCGCATGCGCCGCCGCAAGCTGACGAAGGAGATGGCCGAGGAAGTGGCCCCGAAGAACATCCTGATGATCGGTCCGACGGGCGTGGGGAAGACCGAGATCGCGCGCCGCCTCGCGCGGCTTGCGCAGTCGCCGTTCATCAAGGTGGAAGCCTCGAAGTTCACCGAGGTCGGCTACGTGGGCCGTGACGTCGAATCGATGGTCCGGGATCTCGTGGAGCTCGCCATGGACATGGTGCGCGAGGAGCGGGTCGTCGAGGTGCGGGCCAAGGCCGAGCAGGCAGGCGAGGAGCGCCTGCTGGATCTGCTCCTGCCACCAGGCCGCACCGACTCGGAGCCCGACGCCGTGGCCGCGCGCGAACAGGCGCGTCATACGCGCGAGAAATTCCGCGAGCAGCTCCGCGCGGGCCGGCTCGACGATCGATCGGTCGAGGTCGATGCCCGCGATCGGTCGTTTCCGTCTTTCGAGATCGTGTCGGGGTCGAACGTCGAGGAGATCGACATCAACATCAAGGACGCGCTGCCCGGGCTGTTTCAGGGGCGCACGAAGAAGCGCCGCCTGCCCGTCCCCGAGGCGCTGGAGCATCTCGTCCAGGAGGAGCAGCAGAAGCTGATCGACATGGAAAGCGTGGCGCGCACGGCCGTCACGCGCGTCGAGCAGACCGGGATCATCTTCGTGGACGAGATCGACAAGATCGCCGGGCGCGAGGGCGGCCACGGGCCGGATGTGAGCCGCGAAGGCGTGCAACGCGACATCCTGCCCATCGTCGAAGGCACCACGGTCAATACCAAGCACGGCATGGTCCGCACGGATCACATCTTGTTCATCGCAGCCGGCGCGTTTCACGTTTCGAAACCGTCCGATCTCATTCCCGAGCTCCAGGGCCGATTCCCCATCCGGGTCGAGCTCGATTCGCTCGGACGCGACGATTTCGTGCGCATCCTCTCCGAGCCGAAGAACGCGCTTCTGAAACAGTACACGGCGCTGATGGAGACCGAAGGCGTCGAGCTCGGATTCACGGACGAAGCCATCGAGGCCATCGCGGATTTTGCGACGCTGGTGAACGAGCGCACCGAGAACATCGGCGCCCGTCGGCTTCACACGGTGATGGAGCGGCTGCTCGACGAGATTTCGTTCGACGCGCCCGAGCTCAAAGAGACCGCGATCACGATCGATCGCCCATATGTGGAGCGCATGCTGGCCGACATCGTCAAGAACGAGGACCTGTCCCGGTATATTCTGTGAGTTCGGAGCGGCCCCCCGAGTCAGAGCGCGTCGTTCGATCCGTCAAAGGCGGGGCCTGGCGCAGATGGTCCGCCCGGGGAGCACTGTTGCTCATCTTGGCCACGAGCGTTGTGGCGGCCTGTGGGAAGAAGGGACCGCCGCTCGCGCCGCTGGCGCGTCTACCACGCCCGCCGGCGGAATTCACCGCCCGACGGCTCGGATCGCAGGTCTACGTTCGGTTCACGGTTCCGGAAGCCAACACCGATAACGAACAGCCCGCCACTCTCCAGGCCGTCGAGGTGTATGCGATGACCGGCAACCCGCGTACGCTCGAGGATTTCCTCGATGTGGGTACGCTGGTCGCGTCCGTCGCGGTGCGGACGCCTGCACCGCCGGCACCGCCACCTCCGGCTCCGGGGCTTCCGCCGCCACCACCGCCCCCACCGAGGCCGTACGAGCCCGGCGTCGAGCAAGGGGCGGAGGTTATCGTCTCCGAGATGCTCACGCCGGAGATGGCCACACCCGTGCTGACCAGAGCCGAGGAGCGGCTGGCGGAAGAGGCGGCGGATGCTGAGCCCTTGCCGACACCCGTTGTTCGTGGACCGCTGCTCGGCGTGATTTCGCCGCCGCCACTGCTTCGTTACTATGTTGCGGTCGGCGTGAACCGGCGAGGCCGACACGGGCCCATCACGCCACGTGCCGGCGTTCCCCTGTCGGATCCACCAGAGTCGCCCGCCAAGCCCGCGGTCACCTACACGGCGGATGCCGTCACCGTCACGTGGACGCCGCCGGCGACCGCGCGGCGTGCCGTACAGGAGCCACAAGCTGCGCCACTTGTTGCCGCCCCGGGCGCAATCGCCGGACCGGCCGCCGCTCGAGCCGTGCCGCCAGACCCGGGCGGACCTGGGGCGGCGACACCGGCTGGAGCACCTGCGGGCTCGGTACCGCCGAGCGCAGGCCCCGTGTCCGGCCCGCCTCCGGCGGCGACGCCTCGTGAGGCGGCACCCTCTGCTGCGCCTGGCGCTCGGCCGGTGGGCGCTGGTTCGGGAGCGGCTCCGCCGCTCGCGCCGGCCGGCGGGACGGCCGCTTCTGTCACACAAGCTGGTCAGGGCCCCGCGCCCGCAGCGGGCACGGGAATGGCGCAGCAGGCGGCGGAACTCTATTCGCGTCCGTGGTTTCAGCTGCAACCGCCGAGCACATATAACGTGTACGACGTGACGCCGCCGGCCAGGGCAAGACGGGAACGGTCGCTCCCCCCGAGCCTGCGATCTCCGCAGATGCCACGGTGGCCGGAAGCGGGACCGTGGTCGATCCGGCAGTGGTCGAGGCGCCATTTCCGCTCAACCAGGTGCCAGTGCCCCTGCCGACGTTCGTCGACCCGCGCGTGGTGTTCGGGTCGGAGCGGTGTTACGCCGTGCGGATGCTCGAGACGCGCGGCGGCACCGCCCGACTGGAGAGCGAGCCTTCGCCGCCCACCTGCATCAAGATCGCGGACGCGTTTGCGCCAGCCGCACCACGCTCGCTGGCGGCCGTCGCCGGCGAAAGCTCGATCAGCCTCATCTGGGAAGCCAACACGGAGGCAGACCTCGTGGGCTATACGATCTTGCGCGGTGAAGCAGGCAGTGCCACACTTCGCCCGCTGATGACGACGCCGATCAAAGAGACGACTTTTCGAGATGACTCGGCGAAGACGGGTGTCCGGTATGTCTATGCCGTGACGGCCGTCGACAATGCCAAGCCGCCGAACGTCAGCGCCGAGTCGAACCGAGTTGAGGAAACCGCGCGCTAGCCCGGTGAGATATGCCACGCTCGGCCGATCGTCTCGGCCGAGGACGCCGGCAGGAGGGTGCTATGAAGTTGTTCGTCGATTCCGGCAGTGTGCGTGACATCGAGACACTGGCAGCCATCGGCATCATCGATGGCGTGACGACGAATCCATCGCTGCTCGCGAAAGAGAAGGGCGACTATCGTCAGATTCTCGGCGATATCTGCCGCATCGTTCAGGGACCGGTCAGCGCCGAAGTCGTCGCCACCGACCACGACGGGATGGTGCGGGAAGGCCGAGAGCTCGCCTCGATCGACGAACACATCGTCGTCAAGGTGCCGTTCGGCAAGGAGGGCGTGCGCGCGTGCCGCACGTTGTCGACCGAAGGGCTGCGCGTCAACGTGACGCTGGTGTTCTCGGCGACCCAGGCCCTGCTCGCCGCCAAGACTGGCGCCACGTTCGTGAGCCCGTTCGTCGGCCGGCTCGACGACATTGCCACCTCGGGCATGGATCTGATTGCGCAGCTCGTCGAGATCTTCGACAACTACGAGTTCCCCACCGAAGTGCTGGTCGCCAGCGTCCGGCACCCGGTGCACGTCGTCGAGGCGGCGCGTCTGGGCGCCGACATTTGTACGTGTCCCCCCACCGTCTTCGAGGCGATGTTCAAGCATCCGTTGACCGACCTCGGCCTCGAGCGCTTTCTCAAGGATTGGGAAAAGGCGCAAGCGGCCAGGGTCTAATGGACAAGCTCGACCCGCTGCGCGATCTCGAGCGCCGCGCCGACCTGGGAGGCGGGCAGGAGCGCGTCGACCGCCAGCACCAGGCGGGGAAGCTCACCGCGCGCGAGCGGATGGAGCTGCTGTTCGATCGCGGCACGTTCCAGGAGCTCGACAAGCTGGTCGTGCACCGGTCGCACGACTTCGGCATGGACGAGCAGCGCATTCCGGGCGACGGCGTCGTCAGCGGGCACGGCCGCATCGACGGCCGTCTCGTCTTCGCCTTCGCACAGGATTTCACGGTATTCGGCGGCTCGCTATCCGAGACCAACGCGCTGAAGATCGTCAAGATCATGGATCTGGCGATGAAGATGGGCGCGCCGATCGTCGGATTGAACGATTCGGGAGGCGCCCGCATCCAGGAAGGCGTGATGTCGCTCGGCGGCTACGCCGACATCTTCCTCCGCAACACACTGGCCTCGGGTGTCGTCCCGCAAATCTCTGCGGTCATGGGTCCCTGCGCGGGCGGGGCGGTCTATTCGCCGGCCATCACGGACTTCATCGTGATGGTCCGCCACACCAGCTACATGTTCGTCACCGGGCCGGACGTGATCCGCACGGTGACGCACGAGGACGTCACCAAGGAAGAGCTCGGCGGCGCGGCGACGCACAACGAAAAGAGCGGTGTCGCGCACTTTGCGGTGGACGACGATCGCGCGTGCCTGTCGCTCATCCGCGAACTGCTCGCGTTCCTGCCAGCCAACAATCTCGAGGCTCCGCCGCGGCGAGCGGCCACCGACCCGTCCGATCGTGCCGATGACGGCCTCGATCGGCTGGTCCCGGAGTCGCCGAACCAGCCCTACGACATGCTCGACGTGATCCGGCGCATCACCGACGACGGTGAGTTCCTCGAAGTGCACGAACATTTCGCGCGCAACCTGATCGTTGGATTCGCGAGGCTGGCAGGCCGATCGGTAGGCCTGGTCGCCAATCAGCCCGCGCACCTTGCCGGCACGCTCGACATCGACGCATCGGTGAAAGGAGCGCGGTTCGTGCGATTCTGCGACGCGTTCAATATTCCGCTCGTCATCTTCGAAGACGTCCCTGGCTTCCTTCCCGGCACCGTGCAGGAGTACGGCGGCATCATCCGTCACGGCGCGAAATTGCTCTACGCCTTTGCGGAAGCGACGGTTCCGAAAGTCACGGTGATTACGCGGAAGGCGTACGGGGGCGCGTACTGTGTCATGGCCAGCAAGCACATTCGCACCGACTTCAACTTCGCATGGCCAAGCGCCGAGATCGCCGTGATGGGTCCCGAGGGCGCGGTGAACGTCCTGTACCGCCGCGACCTCGAGCAAACCCCCGAAGCCTCGACGGTGCGGGCGGGCCGGACGGCGGAGTTCCGCGAGAAGTTCGCCAATCCGTACATCGCGGCGGCTCGCGGCTTCATCGACGAGGTGATCCTTCCACGCGCCACGCGCCACAAGCTCATCACGGCGCTGGCCGCGCTCGAGACCAAACGCGACAAGAATCCTCCGAAGAAGCACGGCAACATCCCGCTCTGACGCTCCGTTCCCTCGCCGGCTGCATGGTCGGTTCGCCCAGGAGCCCGATGCTAGAATGGCAAGGGGTATGTGGCCTGCCTGCCGGACGTGTCGAGCCCGCAGCTGACGGGGCGCCGAGCGCTCGTTGACCAGAATTCTCATCGCAAACCGCGGCGAGATTGCCGTGCGGCTGGTGCGCGCGTGTCGCGAGCTCGGCCTCCGCTCGGTCGCTGTCTACTCGGACTGCGATCGCACGGCGCTGCACGTCCGGCTCGCCGACGAAGCGTGCCATCTGGGCGGCAACCTGCCGTCGGACAGCTATCTGAACATCCCGCGCATCATCGATGCGGCGCGGCGCTCCGGCGCCGACGCCGTCCATCCGGGTTACGGGTTCCTTGCCGAGAACGGTGACTTCGCCCGTCAGTGCCGCGAAGCCGGCCTCGTCTTCATCGGTCCTTCGCCCGAGGTCATCGATCTAATGGGGAGCAAGACCGCGGCGCGCCGTCTGGCCGTGGACGCGGGTGTGCCAGTCGTGCCGGGAACCGAGCAACCGCTCGGTGCGGATGTGCCGCTCGACGCTGTCGCAGCGCTCGCCGCCGAGGTCGGCTATCCGCTGCTCGTGAAGGCTGTCGCCGGCGGCGGCGGCAAGGGTCTCCGGCGCGTGGAGACGCCGGGCGAACTTGCCGACGCCGTGCTCGTGGCACGGTCGGAAGCGCAGTCGTCATTTGCCGACTCGGCAATCTATCTCGAACGCCTGCTCGTCCGCCCTCGGCACATCGAGGTACAGCTGCTCGGCGACCACCACGGCACCGTCGTGCCGTTCGTCGAGCGCGAATGCTCGATTCAACGCCGCCATCAGAAGGTGCTCGAGGAGAGCCCGTCGCCAGGTCTGTCGGTCGAGACGCGCCGGGCGCTGACCGCCGCAGCCGCCGCGGTGGCGCGGCGGGCGGGCTACACGAGCGCCGGCACCATCGAGTTCCTGCTGGACGGCGACGGCCGCTTCTATTTTCTAGAGATGAACACGCGCCTCCAGGTGGAGCATCCGGTGACGGAGCTGGTCACCGGAGTCGACTTGGTACACTGGCAGATTCGCATTGCGCGTGGCGAGCGGCTCGAGCTCGATGCCGGAGAGCTGCTGTGCCCGCGGGGGCACGCGATCGAGTGCCGAATTTATGCGGAGGATCCCGACCGTGGGTTTCTTCCCTCTCCTGGCCGGATCGAGGCCCTCCGCCAGGCGGCGGGTCCCGGCGTCCGAGACGATTCGGGTGTCACCGCGGGCTCCGACGTGCCTGTGTACTACGACTCGCTGATCTCCAAGCTGATCGTGTGGGGGCCCGATCGGTCCGTCGCGCTGGCGCGCCTGCGGCGGGCTCTCGGCGAATACCACGTGGCGGGCGTCAAGACGATCCTTCCGTTCTTCCGCTGGATCGTCCATGACGCCGACTTTGCCGCCGGCCGCCTCGACACAGAGTTCATCGACCGGGCGCTGGCCGAACAGAACGGGCGTCCATTCCGGGAAGAGCCGCACGCTGCCGATACGGCGGCCATGGCGGCGGCCATTTACGCCTACCTGACGGCGTCCGCGACCGCTATCCGATCCGTCGAGCTGGGCTCAGGTGAGTCGAGCGCGTGGACGCGACAGGGGCGGCGTGAAGGGTTGCGCTGAACGTGGTGTTCGACATCAGCATCGACGGCCGCCAGTGGACGATCGGAGTCGAAGCTCGCGGGGGCAAGCTGGCGGTGGAGTGTGAGGGGCGCCTAATCCACGTCGATGCGGCATCGGTGGCCGGAGGCCTCTCGCTCATCTTTCCGGATGACGGCCTCGCCAGCCGCGAAGCCATGGTTCGCGAAGGCTCGAGGTCGGGGGAGCTCGTCATCGAGGTCGCTGGCGCCGCATTTCGCGCTGAGGTGCAGCCCGCCGGTCGGTGGCCCATGGGACCCACGACCGTGAAGGCCACGAATGCTCACGGTCGGCAGCGTATCGTCGCGCCCATGCCCGGACGGATCGTCCGTGTACTGGTGCACGCCGGCGATCGGGTCGAACCCCGGCAGAGCCTGGTGACCATCGAAGCCATGAAGATGGAGAACGAGCTTCGATCCTCAGCCGCCGGCGTCGTGGTGGCGGTCGAGGCGGTTGAGGGCGCCGCCGTCGACGCTGGCACGGTACTCGTCATCGTCGAATGATGGAATGAGCAAGACGACGTGCTGAACGAATCCTGGCGGAAGGTGCGGGCCGGCTGGCAGGCCTCCCGCGTGCGGACTCTCTGGAAGTATGTGAGGCGCACGCTCGTCGTGTTCGTCGCGCTGGTCGCTGCGGCCGTCGTGTCTTCGCTGACGCTCGATCTCGGCCCCCGCGTGCGGGCTCTGGCGGAGCGCGAGGGATCGAAGCAGATTGAGCGGCCGATGCACATCGGGCGGTTGTCGATCCGCCTGTTGACGGGCACCTTCATTCTCGAGGACTTCACGATCGAAGGGCTCACGCCTGAGGATCGTCCGTTCCTGAAGGCGAAGCGCATCGCCGTGTCGATGCCATGGTGGACCATCGTCCGCCGCGAGGTGCTTATCGACTCGGTCGACATGAGCGACTGGCAGATGGTGGTCGAGACGTTTCCGGGCAACCGCAACAATTTCCCGCGGTTCACACGGGGGGGGCCCACGCCGCCTGGCCAGCGCCGGTTCACGACCACGGTCCAGTACGCCAGGGCTCATCGCGGCGAACTCACCTTCGAGGATCATGCCGTGCCGTGGAGCACGGTCGCGCGCAACCTGGACATCGATGTCGCCAAGCTCGGCGAGTATCGCGGTCACGCCAGGTTCTCGGGTGGCACCGTCAAAGTCATGAACTACGAGCCGATGAGCGCAGCGATGCGCGCCTCGTTCGTCATTCGCAACAACAAGATCGTGTTCGATCGCGTCAACCTCGACACCGACGGCGCCGAGTCGTTCGTGACGGGCGAGGTGGACCTGCCGCGATGGCCCGAGCAGCGCTATCAGGTGCGTTCGCGCATTCACTTTCCGCGCATGCGCGAGCTCTTCTTCGCGCGCCAGACCTTCAGGCTGCAGGGCGACGGTGAGTTCGTCGGTACCTTTCACCTCTTCAAGGGGGGGCGGCGGCTCACGGGATCGTTCTCGAGCGAGTCGGCGGGCGTGAACGATTTCCGCTTCGGCGCGCTCGAGGGCGAGCTCGACTGGCGGCCGAACCGCTTCGATGTCACCCGGGCGACCGCGCGCTTCCACGACGGCGACGTGGCGTTCACCTATTCCATGGCGCCCATCGGCGTGCGCCGGGAAGCCGGCGATGGCGCGGTTCGACACGACCTACACCGACGTCCAGCTGGCCGGGTTCACGGACTTTCTCGAATTGCGGGGCGTACGGCTCGCCGGGCAGGTATCGGGTCATACGCTGCTCGAATGGCCGCTGGGGCGGTTCTCGGAAAAACGCGGCGAAGGCCACATGACGGTTGCGCCGCCGCCGGGCGAAAGCGTGCTCCCGCGACTGCCTCCGGGCCAGTTGTCGGAAGAAAGCGCTGACGCGCGGTTGGGCCCCGAGTGGGGACCCTTCAGTCCCCACACGCCGATGGGTCACGTCGGCGGTCGCGGGGAGCCTGCACTATCGCTTCCAACCCGGGTTCATCCACCTCGAGCCGAGCTCTCTGGCCACCGCGCGCACCTTTGTCGAGTTTCAGGGACGCAGTGCATGGGGGGCCGAGTCACGTATTCCCTTCCGCGTGCTGAGCGCCGACTGGCAGGAGAGCGATCGTTTCCTGGCCGGCGTGCTCACGGCCTTTGGCGCCAATACACGGGCCGTGCCCATCGGCGGCTGGGGCGAGTTCGTGGGCATCATGCTCGGAGAGTTCCGTCGGCCGCGGATCGAGGGTCGCTTCGAGGGCGATGGATTGCGCGCCTGGAACGTCGAATGGGGGCGAGCCTCCGCGGACGTCGTCATCGAGAACGGCTACGTCGACGTCACCGAGGGATTGATCCGCAAAGGCGATTCGGCGATTCGGACGAACGGACGCTTCTCGCTTGGATATCCGCGCCGCGACGGCGGTGAGGAAATCAATGCGCGTGTGCAGATGACGGGACGCGATGTCGCCGATCTGCGTCGGGCATTCGCGCTTGACGACTATCGTGTCGACGGTCGGCTGTCAGGCGAGTTCCACCTGTATGGCAAGTACGAGACGCCCTTCGGCTTCGGTCTCGTGACCGTAGAAGACGGCGTGGCATACGGGGAGACGTTCGAGCACTTCGAGAGCGCCCTCCGCTTCGAGGGAGGGGGCGTGCGGCTGGATGCCGCGAGCGCGCGAAAGGGAGAAGGCACCGTCACAGGCGCCGCCTTCATCGGCTGGACCGGCGGGACGTATTCGTTCAACGCCGCAGGCCGTCGTATTCCGCTCGAGGACGTTTCGTCCCTGAATTTTTCGCGAGCGCCGCTTTCCGGCCTGCTCGAGTTCTCGGCGGAGGGCAGTGGCACGTTCGAGGCGCCGCGGTACGACGTCGAGGCCAAGATCAGCGACCTCTTCGTCGGCGACGAGGGGATCGGAGCCGTCACGGGCACCATGGCGGTGCGCGCCGATCTGCTGACAATCGGCCTCGAGGCCGCATCGCCACGGCTCGCGGTGTCGGGCACGGGACGGATCAGCCTCAACGAGCAGGCTGACATAGAAGCCACGCTGCGATTCACCGACACCTCGCTCGATCCCTACGTCCGGATCTTCGAGCCACGGCTTTCCCCGTTCACGACGGCCGTGGCCAGCGGCGGCATTCGCATCGTGGGCGAGCTGACCGACCTGAACCACCTGCTCGTGGACGGCACAATCGATCAGCTGCAGCTCGGCCTCTTCGACTATCCGCTTTCCAATGCCGGCCCGGTTCGACTGGCGTTCGACCGCAACACCCTGAGGCTGGGCGAAGCCAGGCTCGTCGGAGAGGGCACCGAGCTCGATCTTGGTGGCTCGGTGGATCTGCAGAGCCGCCGCATCGACATGCGTGCCACCGGCAACGCGGGCCTCGGAATTCTTCAGGGCTTCTTCCGCGACCTGCGGAGCGCCGGGCAGGCCCGGCTCGAGGCGTCGGTCAGCGGCCCGCTCGACGCCCCGATCTTCGGCGGCAGCGCGTCGATTACGGCTGGACGCATCCGCCACTTTTCGCTTCCGCACTCCCTCGACAACATCGACGGACGTGTCACCTTCGACCAGCGCGCCATCCGCTTCGATGAGCTCGCGGCGACCTTGGGCGGAGGCCGGGTCCAGTTCGGCGGCCGCGTCGGGCTCGCCGGGTACACGCTGGGCGATCTCAATCTGACCGCCACGGGACAGGACATGCGCCTGCGCTATCCGCCCGGCGTTCGCTCGGTGGTCGACGCCGACCTCACGCTGCGCGGGCCGCCCGGCCAACCGCTGCTCTCCGGTACGGTCACGGTGAAAAGCGCCGAATGGACGGAGCGGATCAACACCAGCGGCAATATCTTCGAGCTGGCGACCGGCGGCGGCGATCAAGCGCCTGCGGGGCCCGCGGCCGAAACGTTTCCGCTGCGCTTTGACGTCCGGATCCTGGCGCAAGACACGCTTCGAATCGAGAACAACGCCGCCCGACTCGTGCTCAGTGCGGACCTCATCCTCGGCGGGACCTTGGACCGGCCCACGGTGTTCGGCCGGGCCGAGGTGGAGCGCGGCGAGGTGCTCTTCGAAGCCAAGCGCTACGTCGTGACACGCGGCAGCGTGGACTTCAGCAATCCCACGCGCATCGAGCCTTTCTTCGACGTCGAGGCCGAGACGCGCGTACGGGTTCCGGGCCAGACCTACCAGGTGATCCTCAGGGCCGCCGGCACGCCGCAGCGTCTCGACGTGGAGCTCAGCTCCGATCCGCCGCTGTCTCAGGTCGACATCGTGTCTCTGCTGTTCGGCGACGTGCGGCCCACGCAGGATGCTGAGCTCAGCGCGCTGCGCAGCCAGGACGTGGCCGAGCAGCAGCTCCTGCAGTCGAGGGCGGCCCGTCTCCTGGCCAGTCCGATTTCGTCGGGCGTCGAACGGGTCGTCGAACAGACCTTCGGCGTGGACACGTTCCAGATCACGCCGTCGCTCGTCGATCCCTATCAGCAATCGTCGCGGCTCAATCCTTCGGCGCGTGTGACAATCGGCAAGCGCATCTCGGAGCGCGTGTACCTGACCTTTGCCCGCAGCCTCACGGCCTCGAGCCGCGATCAGATCATCCTGCTCGAGTACGACCAGAGCGACCGGTTCTCGTGGATCCTGACGCAGAACGAGGACGAGAGCTACTCGCTCGACGTTCGCGTGAGACACACCTTTTGATGCGCCCATCGTGGAGGCTTGCCGTCCTCGCGCGTCTGGCGCCGCTCGCCGCAGTCGTGGCATGCCCCATCGGTGCGAGCGCGGCGCAGATTGAAGATTTTCTGGATCGGCCGGTTGTAGAGGTCCGGCTCCTCCAGGAAGGCCAATCTCTGGACGACGCCGTTGTGTGGGAGCTCGTGCAGACGCGCGTCGGACAGCCCCTGCACCTCAACCAGGTTCGCGAAACCATGGCGCACCTGTTCGGATTGGGCCGCTTCCAGGACATTCGTGTCGTGGCCGCACGGGTCGAATCCGGCGTCAGCCTCACCTACGAGCTCATCCCTCTCCATGCGGTCGGGCGGATGGAGTTTCGGGGGTCGCCGGGACTTTCCGAGAGCCGCCTGCGGTCCACCATCGTCGACCGCTTCGGCGCGGCGCCCTCCGTGGGGCGCGCGGCGAACATGGTCGAAACGCTCACGGCGCTCTATCGCGACTATGGATACCAGCATGCCAGCGTGAAGGTCCACACCGAGGTCGAACACGCTCCGGAGCGCACGACGCTGGTGTTCGTGACCGAGTCGGGGCCGCAGGCCATGATCAATGGCGTCAGCATCGAGGGGAATCCGCTGCAGCCTCGCGGCCAGCTGCTCGGTCGCCTGAACGTGGAATCCGGCACCGCATACAACCGTCCCGAGATTCTCGCTGGCATCGAGCGCGGCACCGACGATCTGCGAGAGCGCGGCTACTACGAGGCGCGGATCGATCATCGTGCCGCATTCAGTGCTGATGGAAAATCGGTCGAGGTGACGATCACTGTCGAGCCTGGACCGCATGTCGAGGTGGTGTTCGAGGGCGACCCGCTGCCGTCGCGCGAACGCACGGAGCTCGTGCCGGTGCGCCGGGAAGGATCCGTCGACGAGGATCTGCTGGAGGATTCCAAGCGAGCGATCGAGACGTATCTGCACAATCAAGGGTATCGGGACGCTGTCGTCGAGGTGACACGGAGCGGCGATGGACGGGAGCAGCGCATCGTGTTCACTGTGGCGCGCGGTCCGCGCTACGTGGTGAGCGAGGTGACCCTCGACGGCGTCCAATCGCTGACCTCCAGCGGGGTGGAGCAGCTCCTGCGAGTCGAAGCGGGCGATCCGTTCGTGCGGGCCGACCTCGACGCCGCGTTGGGCCGGCTGGCCGAGGCGTACCGGCGCGTGGGCTTCGTGGGGGCGAGCGTGAAGGTCGACGCCGCCTCGCCGCCGCCTGCCGCCGGTATGCCGGGTCGCGCGGAGATTCCAGTCGCCCTTCGGGTGGCGGTCACCGAGGGCGTCCAGACCGTCGTTGGAGACGTCACCTTCGAAGGCAACGAGGCGGTGCCCCCGGAGACGCTCAGCTCGGCGCTGTCGCTGCGGACCGGCGAGCCGTACTATCCCCCTCGCCTCACCACCGATCTCGACGCCGTGGTGCTGCAGTATCTCAACCGGGGCTTCCAGACTGCCAGTGCCGACGCCAAGGTGGAGTTCAGCCCGGACAAGACCCGCGCGAACATCCGGTTCGTGATCGCCGAAGGTCCTCAGGTGTTCATCGACCATATCCTGGTGGTCGGCAACAACCGGACCCGCGTCGAGACCATTCAACGCGAGCTGGTCGTGAGAGCGGGCCAGCCCCTCAGCTTCAGCGACATCATCGAGAGCCAGCGCCGCCTGAGCGCCCTCGGCCTGTTTCGGCGCGTGCGGATCACCGAGCTCCGGCATCCGAGCTCTGAAACCAGGCGCGATCTGCTCGTGACGGTCGAGGAGGCCCCGCTCACGACAGTGGGCTACGGTTTGGGCGTCGAAGGTGGCCGCCGCCTCCGCCGGACCGAGGAGGACGAAGGCGCCGTCGAGGTGTTCGAGTTCGTGCCGCGGGGATTTTTCGAGGTCGGCCGGCGCAATCTGTGGGGCAAGAACCGGGCGATCAACCTCTTCATGCGCGCCACGCTGCGCGAGCGCGAAACGTTTCCAGCCGATCCCTCGCCCGAGAATCCCGATCCGCCGGCGCCAGACGGCACCTACGGCTTCACCGAGTACCGGGTGCTGGGCACGTTTCGGGAGCCCCGGGTGTTCAGCACGGGCGCCGACGCGCTCGTCACGGCGTATCTGGAGCAGGGCGTCCGATCAAGCTTCAATTTCAACCGCCGGGGCGTCCGGGCGGAAGTCGGCAAGCGCGTGACCCGGACACTCAGCCTGTCGGGACGGTACTCGTTCGACCGCACCAGGCTCTTCGACGAGCAGATCGCTCCCGAGGATCAAAACGACATCGACCGGCTGTTTCCACGCGTCCGCCTGTCGGCATTTTCGGCGTCGGCCCTCCATGACACGCGCGACGATGCGCTCGATCCGGCCCGGGGCGGGATGGTCGGCATCGATGGCGAGGTAGCGGCGCGCGCGATCGGTTCGGAAGTTGGGTTCGCCAAGACGTTTCTGCACGGCTTCATCTACCGGCGGATTCCCAGCACGCGGCGGATCGTGTTCGCGGGCGGCGCTCGTCTCGGCGTGGCCACGGGCTTTCCCCGCGAAGTGAACAGCACGGACGAGAACGGCGACCCGATTCTGGATCCGGACGGCAATCCAGTCATGGAAGAGCTGCGCGACGTGCCCGCGAGCGAGCGATTCTACGCAGGAGGAGACACCACGGTTCGCGGTTTCGCGCTCGATCGACTGGGCAGGCCGGATACGTTCGACGCCGACGGGTTTCCAAAGGGCGGCCATGCCCTCGTGATCTTCAACGCAGAGCTGCGGGTCCCGGTCTGGCGGGATCTTGGAGCGGTCGGCTTCGTGGATTCCGGCAACGTCTTCGCGCTCGTCGACGATCTGGATCTGTCGCTGATTAAAGGCGCCGCCGGGTTCGGCATTCGCTACCGATCACCGATCGGCCCACTGAGGATCGATCTGGGCTTCAAGCTGACGCGCGATCGCTTCGCCAACGGCGAGCTCGAGCGCCGTACCGCGCTGCACATCAGTCTCGGTCAGGCCTTCTGATGTGCGAGCGTCGACGTGTGTCGGGAGAGCGAAGTCACGTTGCGGCAGTCGTCGCACTGGTCTCGGTTCTGATGGCGGGCGCGCGTGCCCAGGAAGTCATCGAACGCGTGCTGGCCGCCGTGGAAGGGCAGATCGTGACGCTGTCCGATGTGCGCGGGGTGCTGGCTCTCGGTCTGGCGCCTGACCCGCCTCAGGGCGCCGACCCCGTTGGTGCCGTACTGATCCGGCTGATCGATCGCGAGCTGATGCTCCGCGAGGTGCAGCGCTATTTGCCGCCCGAGCCAGCGACTACCGATGTCGAGCAGCGGCTCGACCGTGTCCGGTCCCGGTTCCCGTCGGAGCCTGCCTTCCGGGCCGCGCTGGCGCACACGGCGTTCGACGATGAACGTCTGAGGAACTGGGTTCGCAACGACCTGCGCATCGAGGAGTACCTGAGAGATCGATTCGCGTCCGCCGGCCAGCTCACCGGCGAAGAAATTGACGTCTACCTGAAACAGCACCAGGCCGAGCTGGCTCGCGAAGGACAGTCCCTTGACGCAGCGCGTGATCTGGCGCGGTCCGCACTGGCCGAGGAGCGCCGCACCGGCCTGATCGACGAGTGGCTCGCCGGACTCCGCCGGCGGGCGGAGGTCGTCAATCTCTATTTCGTCAATCCCGGCTGACGCTCGCCGCGCTCGGTGAGCTCCCGAAAAAGCTGCACGAGCGCCACCGTCACGACATCCCAGGAGAACGTCGTCTCGACAATCTGCCGGCTGACGCGGCCCATGACCGCGAGCCGTTCGAGACTGGCCAGCGCTGTGGCGATCGTGCTCGACAAGGGGCTCGGCTCTCCCGGAGCGACCAGCCAGCCGTTCCGGCCCTCGTGCACCTTGTCGGGAAGCCCTCCGGCCCGCGTCGCGATGACGGCGCGACGGTGGGCCATGGCTTCGAGGGTGACGAGCGAGCTGCCCTCGTACAGCGTGGGATGCACGAAGACCGTCGCCGCTTCATACCAGGCGTGCAGCTCGTCGTCGTTCACCCGGAGCGTCATGAGCGTTCGATCGTGGATGCCGAGCTCTCGCACGATTCGCTCCAGACGGGGGCGGAACGGTCCGTCGCCCACGAGGACCCATCGCCACGCGAGCGAAGGAATGGCGGCCAGCGCCCGGGCCAGCACATCGAAGCCTTTGTTCTGCTCGATTCGTCCGACGCTCAACAGGAGAGGCTCGTTCAAGCCGCAGCCGGCGCGCGCCCGGAGCTTCGAGCTGATTTCAACCGGGACGGGCCGATCACACACCTCGAGATCCACGGCGTTCGGTACGACACGGACGCGGTCGGCCGGGATGCGGAGCGCGTGGCGCACGATGGGCTCGAGCGATCGATCCGTGGCGATGACACAATCGGCGGCCCGGGCGCATGCACGGACCGCCGCGCGAAGCGGCGCGTAAGCCAGACGCTTCGTTCGTCCGATCGCCCAGCTGGCGCCTGACGCGCCAAACTCCTCGAGGCCCTGCGGGTTGAATACCAGCGGCGCCGAAACGTCGCCTCCTGCTGCGACGTCTCGCATACCCGAGCGCGCTCGCGCCCAGGCCGTAGACGATGTCGATGCGGCCGGCGCTGACGAGTTCGGACGCCAGCCAGCCGGCCCGCAGACCGAACAGGGGGTACGCCGTGCTCCGATCGATCACCGTGGTGCCGCGGCGGCCGGCGAGCGGAAACGTGGTGTAGGGCACGAAGTGCGTGCTGGCGGCGCCCTCGAGCGCACGCGCGGACCCGGCGGACGGCCGGGTGATCAGGTGCACCTCGACGCCAGCTCGCGCCAGCTGGCGGACGAGATCGCCGGTGTGACGTTCGAGCCCGCCGTGCGCGTGCAGGGGCCACACCGACCGTGCGATGACCGCGACACGAAGAGCGGCTGACAATGGCGCGCTCACACCGGCAGGGTACCCGCGAGACCATTCGTTCGGCGCGGGCGCACGACCGATTCGTAGAGCGCCTCGACGCGAGCGACGACGCGCGGCGCGTCGAATGCCTGCTCAACGAGCTCGCGGGCGTTACGGCCCAGACGGGCCGCCAGGTCCGGATCAGCGGTGAGCCTGGCAATGGCGGCACCGAGCTCCTCGGGCGAGTCTGCCAGCAACCCGGTTTCCTCGTGGCGAACGATATCGCTCGTCCCGCCGGTATTCATGGCGGCGATTGGCACGCCCAGCGCGGCGGATTCGAGGAGCACACGGCTCAGCGATTCCGGCCCATGGGAGGGAAAGACGAGCAGGGAGGCGAACTTCATCCATCCGAGCGTCTGCTCGCGCGGGAGCCAGCCTGTAAAACGCACGGTGCGGCCCGAGACGGCAGCCTCCCGTTCCAGGCGCGACCGATCGGGGCCCTCACCGACGATGACGAGCGGCCCCCTGAAGTTCGCGCTCGACAAGGCATTCCAGAGTTTCCCAACGCCCTTGTTCGGCGCCAGCTTGCCGACGTAGAGCGCATAGGGGCCGTCCATCGGACACGGAGCCTGCGCAGCCGCCGCCCGAATTGCCTCGACATCCACGGGGTTCGGGATGACATGAAGCCGCGACGTCTCGAGCCCGGGCACCCGATCGACAAGGTCGTGCGCGATGCGTGAGGCAACCGCGATGACGGCATCGGCCCGCACCAGGCTGACAGCCTTCGTCGCAAGGTTGCGACGCATATACGGGATGAGGGGCAGCGCGAAGGGCCATGCGGCCCCGCCTCGTGGACGGATGCAACGTGTCATGCGCGCAGCGGAGCACCCCGGACAGAGGATGCCTGCGTCGGGATCGAGCATGAGGTCGGACCAGTAGCAGACCGGCCAGTAATCGCGCACGGTGCAGACAACGGGCAGGCCCGCTGCGCGCGCGGCCGCCACGGCCGGCGGCGTTGTCAGGACGTGCTGCGCGTGAAGCAGATCGACACGCGATTGCCTCACCAGCTCGACGAGGATTCGGGTCAGTTGCGCGTAGAGCCTTTCGTTCTTGTAGTAGTTGCGCACAAACGGGACGGATGGCGCGCGAAACGCGTGCTCGCGAACCTCGAGCCCGTCGTACTCCCGTGTGAACGAGTCCCGGCCGCCCGGACGCGCCTGAAGAACGACCGGCTCGTGGCCGCGCTTCCGGAGCCCGCGGGCGAGCTCGAAGGTGCTCCAGCCGCTGCCTCCGCAGTTTGGGGGAAAGGAGTCGGTTGCGATCAGGATGCGCACGAATCCGGTGCCCTACCGCCGCCGCGCAAGGCCGGCCAGCAGGGCCTCCTCCAGGCGCGAACAGTGATGCGTCCAGCTGAACTCGGCAACGGCTCGCGCGCGCGCCGCTTGGCCGAGCCGGGTTCGAAGCGCCGGATCGGCCAGTCGATCGAGGGCGTCAGCGAGTGCATCGCTTTCTACGGCATCGTATAGCACGGCCTCGCGATCGTCGCTGACGATCTCGGTCAAGCGGTCGATGCGGGGTGCCACGACCGGAAGTCCGCTCGCCATGTACTCGAACACTTTGAGCGGCGACCAGAAGAAGTCGAGCGACAGCGGTCCATGCGCGTGCGGCTCGAACGGCGCGACACCGATGTCGGCGGCCGCCAGCGCCGCAGGCATGGCCGCGTGCGGCACGGCGCCCGTGAAGGTCACGCCGTCGAGCCCGGCCGCTGCCGCGCGGACGCGGCCGAGTTCTGGTCCGTCACCAATCAGCACGGCGTCCACGCCCGGCCGCTTGCGTTGGCGCAGCTTCGAGATGGCGGTCACGAGATTCAGCGCGCCATGCCAGCGACGGAACGCGCCGGCAAAGACCGCCACGATGTGACCCGGCCGCCTGGCATAGGGCACTGCTCCAACGACATCCGGCCGGAACCTGTCCGTGTCGGCGCCCCACTCGATTCGAAGAATCCGCTCCGCGGGAACCCATCTCGGAACGATCCGCGCGCTGGGCGTGACGATGAGACCGGCAGCCCGACACTGCCAGTCGCGCCACCTGCGCATCGGCTCGACAAGAAGGGCGCGATCGACGAAGTGCTTGGGCGAGCCGGGATAGTCGATCACCGGTGCGTTCACCTCGAGCACGGCCAATGCGCCAGTCTCTACGGCGGCACGTACCCCTTCGCCGCCGAAATTGTAGTACCGCTCGATGATGGCGTCTGGCGCGAGTCGCCGTGCGAGGGCGCGCACGGCGCCGCTGCGCATCCACCGCAGCTGGCGTCGCGCGAGCGGCGGGCGCATGTCGTGCCACACGGCGCCGTTCGATGGGAAGCCGCCCTCGCCGGGGGTGGCCAACACGTGGACCTCATGACCGCGCGAGGCCAGGCCCCGCGCCACGGCTTCCACGTGCACGGCCCCGCCGACCGGGCCGGGAACCGTCTGATCGATCGCCGCGTAGAGAATTCTCATGGGCGACCCGGCGGCTCCTTCACGAGCAGCGCGAAAAATGGGCCGGAGCGGGTCGATCCGAACAGCCACAGGTCGATCTTCATCAGCCACGTCACGGCGCGCAGCGAGCGATAGACGAATCCCTGCCTCGCGACGATGCGCTTCCCGGCCGCGCGCGCCTGCCGCGCAGCGGCGTCCGGTTGCTCCCGGCTTCCGACGGCGAGCGTCGCGGCGCGTTCCGCCAAGCGGAGCAGGATGTTCTCGACGAATCCACCGACGAGCGGTGTGTAGTAGCGGATGCGGTCGATCCGGAACCCCGCGCGCCCGACGGTGTCGGTCAGATCCGGCACGTCGGCGAGGGGGTTGACGTGATCGGACTTGCGCAGTCGCTCCTGCCGGAGGTCGATGAGCCCGGCGCGTTCGAGGGCGGCCGCCGCGCGATTGATCCAGCGAAGCCCAATGGCGATGGACGCGTTCTTTCGGACATGGCTGTACACGAAGAGCCGTCCGTCGGGCTTCAGCACTCGGCTGGCCTCGGACAGCATCGGCTCGAGCGCTTCGCGTGAGAGATGCTCGAGGACGTCGAGCGCGTACGCCTTGGTGAATACTCCGTCGGCGAAGGGAAGGCGGCGCAGATCGCCAAGCACGAGATCCACGCGGTCGCGCGCCTGCTCTGCGAAATAGGGACTCACGTCGATCCCCACGCCGTACCCGCCGAGGTCGGCGTTCCACAGCAGTGCGCGTCCGCTGCCGCAGCCGAGGTCGATCACGGTGTCGTCCGGCCCGAGGTCGAGAAACTCGCGCAGCACGTCGTTGCGCAGTCCCGCCGACAGCACCGGAGGCGCGACGCTGGCCTGCCGCGCATCGGCGTGGAGCGCATCGTCCAGATACCGTGTTTGTTCGTCGAACGCGCGAAGCGGCCGCAGATCGAAGTAGCCCTGATCGGCCTGCGGATACACGGAGGCGCACGACTGGCAGCTCAATCGATTGGGACCGCGCGCCAGCGAGCCCCTGCAGGAAGGACACCGCACCAGCGTGAGCAGCCGTTCGGACGTCATCGCGACTGGCCCGTCACCGTGCTGGCCTGCACAGCCTCGGCCAGCACGCGCTCGAGCCGCGCCGCGCGGGCGCTCCAGGAATACGCAGACGCCGACGAGAAGGCATTGGATGCGAGCCTGGACGCGAGCTGGGGGTCGGCAAGCAGGTGTTCAATCGCCGCGGCCAGGGCGGACGCGCTGCCGGGCTCGACGAGCACGGCATCCTCGGCGCTCAACACCTCGCGAAAGGCCGGCAGATCGGAGGCCACGATTGGCTTGCCGGCCGCCATGTACTCGAAGAGCTTGAGCGGCGAGCTGTAGCTGCGCGAGATCTCGGTTTCGGGATTCGGCAGCACGAGCACGTCGGCCTCCGACAGATAGCCAGCGACGTCGGCAGGCGGGACGAACCCGGTGAACCGGACGCGCTCCGAGATCCCGAGTGTCTCAGCCTGCTGCCGGAGACGTGCGAGATCCGGCTCGCGCTCGTGGCCGCCCACGATCAGACCGCGCACCGCCGGCAGCATGCCGATGGCCAGTAACAGCAGATCCACACCTTTCCACGGATAGAGATGTCCTGCGTATCCGACGACGGGCGGCGAATGACGCACGGGAACGATGAACGCGCGCGAGGGCAGGAGCCGAACGCCGTCGGGTACGACCGTCACCCGCCGCGTGCCAAAGCGCCCTTCGAGCTCGCGCGCCAGCGTTCGCGTAATCGTCACATACCCATCGGCGTGCTTCCACACGCGGTGTTCGCGCCGTTCGAGGCGTGCCAGCTTGGTGCGGCTCGCGGGCGGCGCATTCGACAAGAGCGCAGGCAGCGCCGCGCTGACCGCAGGTGCAAAGCCGTGCGATTCGTAGACGACGGCTGGCCGAACTGCACGGGGAAGCCGCACGAGCGCGGCGGCGACGCCCAGGTCCCTGGTCAGGATCACGCCCTGCTGTCCCATCCGCACGCTCTGCAGGACGGCGGTGCTCACGTAGGCAGCGCGCCTCACCGAGGCGTGACCGGACGACGGCGCGAACTCCACGCGAAGCCGCGGCAGCGGAACGAGGCCATAGAAACTCAGCGGGTCGGTGCCGCGGTCGGAGCCGCCGTGCCTGACGCGCAGGGTCACGTCGTGGCCGCGGGACGCCAGCGCGTGGCACGTCTCCACGGTCTGGATGCCGTTGGCCCGCTCGAGTGGGAACCTGATATCGGCGAGGTAGAGAATTCGCAAGCCTGAGGCCGGCCGTCACCGATCGCTCGCCGGCGATCGATAGAAGCTCTCGCGCGCGAACACGTATCGATAGGCGAGAGCGGGCAACTGACGGGGAATGACGACGAAGTTATTGTAGGCGATTTGGGCCGGCTCGAGACGCTGGCGATCCATGAGGCCGCTCCCGAATTGCAGCATGAGACCGACGTTCCACCAGACGCCCAGCATGACGGCCCGGCCGCTACCGCCCAGCGCATTGCACCCGGTCGCATCACCTGAAAGAGTGCGGTGAGGCCAATGACCAGGATGGGCGTGAGGGCGACGAACCGGCGCTGCCCGAACGCGCCGGCGAGCGTCCATGAACCGACGCTGCCCGTCACGTAGATTTGACAGGCGACCATGGCCAGCAGACACCACGCCAGCGGCGCCGATCTGCCGTTCGGCCCTTCTCGATTCCGCGCGAGCAAGCACATGAGGCCCGACAGGGCCAACAAGGCCAGTGGCGTCCATATCAGGAACCCGTGTGCAGGCGACAGAAGGACGGACCACGCGTAGGGCGCGGTCCATTCCATTTTCCGCGCGACGACATTCGAGGGGCCGACATGCCCGTTCAATGCGACATACACCAGGGCCTGCGGCAGGTATGTCACGGCGAACGCGACGGCCGCCACGAGCACGCGCGGCACCGCCTCTCTTGCCATCGTCGTCCATCCGCGTTGGCGGCATGTGAATGGTGTGCGCCACGAAGTCGAGGGACGGTCCGATGATGAAGAAGAGATCCTGCTCGCGCACCATCGCCATCAGTCCCGCCAGCGCGCCGAGGACCGCCAGCCCCGCGAGCGACCACCGCTGGCGCACGACGAGCCACGCGAGCACGAAGGCCGACACGGCAAAGGCCGACGACGCGTGTGACATCGGCGGTGCTACATACATGTAGAAGCACAGCGGTGTCCCAAACCAGATGGCCAGCGCCGCGGCGACGGCCGTTGGCGGAATCCGTTCTGCGGACCCGTAGACGACCCGCGCTGCGGCCACCATGGACAACACCACGGCAAGGAATCCATAGAAGGCGGATCCGTAGGCCACTGCGGCGATGTAGGTGTGTGACAGCCCGTCGGGTGGGCCCATCCCTCCGCCGGCGATCCGGACCGCGAGATCCGCGACGGCGTAGAACGGCGCCCACAGGATGGCGGGACCAATCGTCGCGAAGTTGTAACGCAACCCGGTTTCGCTCGTGCGCTCGAGAAAGGTCTCGTGAAAGCCGGGATTGCGCGCCGTCCCGGACTCGTAGAAGTACCGGTACTCGTTGTCGAAGGACACGTCACCATCGAACCAGAGCGATCGGCAGGAACGAGAAGAACTCGATTTCGTCGGACGCGTAGATCCGCGGAGTGACCGCAGGCAGGCTGAACACGAACAGCACGGCGAGCGCCGCAATCGGCTGCCATCTCCAGGAACGAGTCGATCCCATCGCTCAGTGCTCGACGAGCATGTAGCGGACGATTTCGAGTGTATTGAACCCGGAATGGCTGACGACGGGCGCAACCACGCTGCGCCGCACGATGTAGACGAATCCCCAGAATGCGCCGAGGACGGCCGTGGCAATGGCGGCATCCCAGCCCTGAATCGCGTGGCCGAGGCCAAACACCAGGCTGAAGACGACAAGCCCTACCCACACTCCTCCCAGATACTGCTCGAAGCGGTGCAGGATGAACGCGCGTTGGATTTCCTCGCGCACGCCGCCGGCGACGATGGCGACCAGCGCAAACAGGCCGGCTTCGGCGCCCGAGTCGATGAGCGCTTCGAGCGGGTTGCGCGGGACGTTACGCAGCCACGGAACGACGCGCGCGAGTGTCAGCATCAGCGCCATCACCAGGCCGACGACCAGCGGAATGAGCCAGACACCGATCAGGGCTTCGGACAGCACGCGGCGGTTTCCCAGGAAGATCTGTCTGGGTCTCTCTCCCTGGAGGACGAGCAGGAGAACGATCAGCCCTGTGAGCAGCACAGAATCGGCCAGGGCGAGACGAAACACGTACCCGCTCGACAGCTGTCCCTTGTCGTCGAGCGGCGCCCAGCCGGCCCGGCTCATCACGATCATGATGAGCAACTGGGTCGGAAAGCTGGAACACAGCACGACCTCGACGAATGCCCAGAGCCTTTCGCTGATGGTGGTTGGTCGGGGGAGGTCGGTGGTGTGGTGAGTCGGTGAATTCCGGAAGGGAATCAGCTGGGGCCACCGCACGAGACTGTATCACAGGGTCGGCAGGGCCCCGGCCGATTCGCGTTCATCTCCGTCGCGAGAACGCGCGGCGCGGATCCGACCGGGAGATCGATCGAGCGTCAGAGCTCGACGCGCAGTTGAAGCGGCTCGGTGAGTTGCACCTTCACGGCGGTGCCGGCAGGCAAGTGCACATCATCACCGCGCGTCGACATCACCACCGCGGTCCCAGCGCCGGCGCCCGTGGCGCCACCGATCGCCGCACCCCTTCCGCCGCCGATGATTCCGCCGACGATTGCGCCACCGACGGCAGGAAGCCCGATCTTCATCGCGTCTTCCTTTTTCGTGCCGCGCCCGGTGCGGTTCACCGTGGCGGTGCCGATGTCGTAGGTCTCCTCGCCGCTCCGCAGTCGATCGAACCGGAATCCGACGCTGGCACGTCCCTTCACCTTGGCCGGTCTCCGAACGCTGACGATGCTGCCACTGAGAGCGGCGCCGGCCGGAATGACCGTCGTGCCATCGATCGTGACGGCGTCGGAGACGCGTGCGCTCACGGGTCCCTCGAGGCGGCTCACATCCGAGCCCACGTCGGTTTCGAGCGTCGCGTCGATCGTCGTGCCGGCGGGGACGGTGACGTCCTTCCAGCGAGCCACCCGCAACTCTGCGGCGCGCTCGCTGGCGCTCACGGTCACCTCGCCAACCGCGGCCGCATCGGGGTTCTCGTCAATCAGCGCAATCGAGGTGACCTCGTCGCGTCTGATCACGCGGCGGCCTTCGCCGGGCGGATCGACGACGATTTCCTGCGCGCCCACTTCGAGCAGCCGGCCGCTGACCATCGTGCCATCGCGCTCGGTGACGGTCACCGCGGAACCTGGCGGCACCGCGTCGAACCCGGTCTTGCGGCTGCAGCCAGCAGCCAGGGTCAACGCGACAGCACAGCACATGAGCTTGGTGCGCATGGGATATCTCCTGCAGCCCCAAGCGAGCAAATCGCACGCCAGGCCGACCCGTTCGGCCGATTTGTCATTTCAGCCGCGTTCCGCCCCACGCGCGAAGGAACTGCACGGGTCTCGCTGTGTAATAATTACCAGGCAGAGACCCTGACGGGTTGAATCCCTGACGAGTTGGATCAAGATCAATGGGAGCACCAGCGCGTCGGCAGACGCGCTCGAAGCGATAGGAGATGGGAGAGTGGACGTACCGACCATCAACGCACTGAGTCCCTTGGAAGCGGCGGCGCAACCCCAGACCGCGGCCAGCGAGCGCGTGCTCATCGTCGAAGACGATCGGGCGACGCGGGCGGGGCTTGCCGAGCTCGTCCGCACGTGGGGCTTCAGCGCCGAAGTCGCCGTCGATGGCGAGGACGCGCTTCAGAAAATTACGACGTTTCGTCCGGCCATCGTCGTGACGGATCTGGTCATGCCGCGCATGGGCGGGCTGGAACTGCTCAGGGCGATCCAGGACCAGGGGAGTGATGTCGCCACACTGCTCCTGACTGCCCAGGGAACGGTCGACACGGCGGTCGAAGCCATGAAGGCCGGCGCGTACGACTATCTGACCAAGCCGGTTGATCCGACACGGCTGCGGATCCTGCTCGAGAAGGTGGTCGAGCGACAGGAAACGCTGCGCGAAGTGAAGGCGCTGAGGCGTCATCTGCGCGAGCACGGGGCGTACGGGTCGATCGTCGGCAACAGTCCCGAGATGCGCAAGATCTACCAGGTGGTCGAGCAGGCGGCGCCCACCTCGGCGTCGGTGCTGATCACGGGCGAATCAGGCACTGGCAAGGAGCTCGTCGCGCAGTCCATTCATCAGCTCAGTCCGCGCGCGGCGTTTCCGTATGTGCCGATCAACTGCGCCGCCATTCCGGAAACCCTGCTCGAGAGCGAGATCTTCGGTCACGAGAAAGGCGCGTTCACGGGTGCGCACGAGCGGCGTCAGGGCTGTTTCGAGCTGGCCGATCGAGGCACGCTCTTCCTCGACGAAATCGCCGAAATGACGCCTCAGACGCAGGTGAAGTTGCTGCGCGTGCTCCAGGAGCGCAAGTTCCGCCGTCTGGGGGGCCGGAACGAGCAAACCGTGGACGTGCGCATCATCGCGGCGACCAACGCCGATCCCGAAGAAGCGGTGCGCAACGGCAAACTGCGGGAGGATCTGTTCTACCGTCTCAACGTCTTCGCCATGAAGCTGCCCCCGCTGCGCGAGCGCAAGGAAGATCTCTCGCTGCTGGTGCAGTCGTTCCTGGCGGAGTTCAATGGACGCAACGGCAAATCGGTCGCGGGCGTGGATCAGCAGACGATGCGAATTCTCGACAGCTACTCGTGGCCTGGCAACGTCCGCGAGCTGCGCAACGTGATAGAGCGGGCGACGATTCTGGCCAAGGGAGAATTCATCGAGGCGGTGAATCTTCCGCCATCGTTGTTCGAGTCGGGCGCGAAGAGTGCGCTCACGCTCTCGCTGGCGCCCGGTGTGACGGTGGATGAAGCCGAGCGCCGCCTGATTCTGATGACGCTCGAGCACACGCACGACAACAAGACGAAGGCCGCTGAGATCCTCGGCATCAGCCTGAAGACGCTGCACAACAAGCTGAACAAGCTGAGGATTCGCGGCGAGCAATGATGTGCGGCTAGGCATCAAGGCGAAGCAGGTCTCCGGCGTCACCGCGATCGTCGTCATGGTGGTCGTGGTGCTCAGCGCGATCAATTTGTCGGCGCTGGCGCGCGTCCGTCTCGAGGAGAGCGAGGCGCGCGGCGACTTGCTGGCGAACGCCATCTATCATCGAGCGCGTCAGGTTGTCGGTGGACAGACCGATCCCTATGCCGCGCTTCGCCAGGATCCGGGTCTCCGGTCGATTCTCGAGTCGAGCATCTACTCCAAGAACGTCACCTATGCGGCCGTTCTGGATGCCGCGGATGTCGTCGTGGCCCATACCGATCCCGGCCGCGAAGGCGAGCGTCTGGCGCCGCGCGGCGATCTGAACGAGCTGCTGGGCCGGAGCAGTCTGGCGCAGCTTCGCGCCATCTACACGGAGGAAGGCCGGACCTACGAGGTGCAGCAGCCGCTGCGGCTCGGCACCGCAGATTTCGGGTCGATCCGGATCGGCGTGTCGACCCTGCTCGTGCGGCAGGACCTCGGCGCGACGCTCCGTCCGCCCTTGTACACGGCCCTGATAGCGCTGGGCGTGGCGGCGGTCATCGCCACCCTGCTCACGCAGGTGCTGCTCCGTCCCATTCACGTCATCGGCAGCGGACTCGCCCAGCTCAGAAAAGGAGAGCTCGGCGTGACGCTCGATCTGCCGCAACAGGACGAGTTCGGCGAGCTGGGGACGTCGTTCAACGAGCTGAGCGCGCAGGTCGCCGCGGACCGGACGAAGACCGCCCAACTCGAGTCGCTCGTCGAAAATCTCGAGGACGCGGTCGCGATCTTCAATGGCGAGGGCGAGCTTCTGCAAGCCAACCACGCGATGCGGGCGCTCCTGCCCTCGGAGCCCGTCGGTCGCCCCATCGACGACCTCCTGCCGCACGGCCATCGCCTCGTGACGCTGGTTCAGGAGACGCTGGCGACGCGCGACTCCAAGGGGTGGGTGCCCGTCATCTTCGGACTCGATTCGGAGGGCTCCTCCGATGGCGACACCCGCGAGCGTCTCGTCATGACGGAGATCATCGAAGACCCGCGTCACGCGCTCGTCGGCACGATGGTGTCGGTGAGAAATCAGGCGGCGCTCGACCGCGTGCAGTCGACCATCAATCACTCGCAGAAGCAGGTGAAACTCGGCAGCCGTCTGGCGGGAGTCGCACACGAGGTGAAAAACCCGCTCAACGCGATGAAGATTCACCTCGAGCTCCTGCGCGGCAAACTTGCCGCGCGCGCCGCAATCGGGGGGCGGGGTGCCGAGGCCGTCGGAGCGTTCGCGGGGAGCAACCGCGGGGCGGCCGCCACGGTGCTCACCGAGCCGGTGCACGGCGCCGCGTCGGTTGCGCCGGCGGCTCTCGAGTATGTCGGGATCATCGACCAGGAAATCCGCCGGCTCGTCGAGGTCGTGGACGGTCTCCTCAAGTACACGCGGCCGGAGGAGCTGAAGCTCGAGCCGATCGATCTGGGCGTGCTCATACAGGACGTGGTGCAGGTCGTGCAACCGGAGGCTGAGCGAACGCACGTGGTCATCGAGACCGCCGTGGCCCGGGATCTTCCGGACGTCTACGGTGACCCTGCCATGCTGCACCCGGCGTTCCTGAACCTGGCCCTGAACGCCGTGCAGGCGATGCCTAACGGCGGCACGCTCCGGATTCGCGTTGCAAAGGCCAGAGGCCGCCGCGTCGAGGTCCGCTTCGAGGACACCGGCGTCGGCATCGCCCCGGAGAATCTCGAGAAGATCTTCGACCTCTACTTCACGACGAAGGAGCACGGCAGCGGGATCGGGCTGGCGCTGGTGTTCCGCACGATCGTGCTCCACGACGGCGATATCAAGGTGGAGTCCACGCCGGGCCACACGTCCTTTACGCTCGATTTGCCGATCGTGTAGCACTCCCACGGGCCGAGTAAAAGATGCGCCTCGACATTCGGGGCCGGAGCGCGTAAAAAGGGATTGATGAGAGGCCGTGCGCTGCTGATCGCCGCCTTCGCCGCCACCCTCGCGGGAGGCTGCGCCAAGGCGCAAGCCAGGTCGGAGCCCGAGCTGCCGGCGCTCGACGTGCCGCCGGCGCCGCCCCGTATCATCGCCCCCTTGGAGTCGCAGCCGCTGCCGAGGGCGGCCATGCCCGTGGGCGACGAAACACCATCTCAACCGCGGACGCAGCGGGCCCGGCCGCCCAGGGCCGAAGCGCGGCCCGGCGACGCGACGCGACTCGAACCGACGCGCACGAGCGAAACGCCGGTCGAGGCCGTGCGGGCAGAAACCGCAGAAACCCCCGGAGCCGCGGCCCCGTTGTTGACGGTGCAACCGGGCGGCGACGGCGCCCTCGAGCGCACGATCCGCGACACGCTGGCGCGGGCGACGAGTGATTTGGGGCGTGTCGATTACGGCGGCCTCGGCAGCGAGGCGAAGGCCCAGTACGACACCGCCAAACGCTTCGTCGAACAGGGACAGGACGCGCTCAAGTCCAAGAACTACGTCTTCGCAGCGAATCTCGCAGACAAGGCGGCCGTGCTGGCCGCGGTGCTGCTGGGCCGCTGATCCGCTCGCCGAACCGATCCTGGTGCACTGATCCCCAGATCACAGGAATTCTGCCAAAACCCGCACATCTTGCGTTTGACCTAAAACAGAGACACAATATGTGGTGGATGTCCGCTTGACAAACCGCCAGACGGGGCGCATATTTGACCGCCGTTAACCAGACTGTCACACGGCGGGAAGTTCCCAGCTTCTCGCGCAGCGGGTCCGGGGGCCTCCTTCGGATTCGGGACTCGTCGTAGCGGCTGACTTGATCGGGAGGGCCGGCGTCGGCCCGTCCGGTGGGGTGGCAGTCGCCGCGAGCGGCGGCTATTCGATTCCTGGAAAGTGCTCGCGGGCAATCCTCGGGGCGGGGAGCCTGCCTTCGGAGGAGGACGGGAATGCAACGAGGCGCTGCGCACGACGCCGAAACGGTGGGTCACGTGTCGAACGTGCCCGATACTGCGCCGGAACGGGTCGAGACCGAGAAGGTTCCCGGCCTGAAGTTCGCCAGATACTTCACGAACCCCGGCGCGGACCCGTTCGACGAAATCGAGTGGGACGTGCGCCATGCCGTCATCGGGAACGAGCGCGGCCACGTCGTGTTCGAACAGCGCGACGTGGAAATACCTCGGTTCTGGTCGCAGCAGGCGACCAACATCGTGGTGTCGAAGTATTTCCGGGGCCAGCTCGGCACGCCCGAGCGCGAGTACTCCGTCAAGCAGCTCATCGGCCGGGTCGTCACGACGATTACGGAATGGGCGCGGCAGGACGGGTATTTCGCGAGTGACGCCGACCTTCAGGCGTTCAGCGACGAGCTGAAGCACATCCTCGTCTATCAGAAAGCCGCCTTCAACAGTCCCGTCTGGTTCAACTGCGGGTTCGAGCGGGCGCCGCAATGCTCCGCCTGTTTCATCAACTCGGTACAGGACACGATGGAGTCGATCCTCGGCCTGGCCAAGACCGAGGGCATGCTGTTCAAGTTCGGATCCGGCACGGGCAGCAACCTGTCGGCGATCCGATCGGCGCGCGAGCCGCTGGCGGGCGGCGGCACGGCGTCGGGACCGGTGTCGTTCATGAAGGGCTACGACGCGTTCGCCGGCGTCATCAAGTCGGGAGGGAAGACGCGGCGGGCGGCGAAGATGGTGATCCTGAACGCGGACCACCCAGACATCGTGGAGTTCATCAACTGCAAGGTCGAGGAGGAAAAGAAGGCGTGGGCGCTCATCGACGCCGGCTACGACGGCTCGTTCACCGGTCCGGCATACGCGTCGGTCTTCTTTCAGAACTCGAACAACAGCGTGCGCGTCACGGACGACTTCATGCGCGCCGTGCTGGATGACGGAACCTGGCAGACGCGGGCGGTGATCGACGGGCGGGTGATGGATACCTACAAGGCGCGAGACCTGATGCGGCTCATCGCGGAAGGCACGCATGTCTGCGGCGACCCGGGCATGCAGTTCGACACGACCGTCAACGAGTGGCACACCTCATCGGAGACGGCGAGAATCAACGCGTCCAATCCGTGCTCCGAGTACATGTTTCTCGACGACTCGGCCTGCAATCTGGCCTCGCTCAACCTGATGCGGTTCGTGAACGACGCCGGCGAGTTCGACGTGACGGCGTACGAGGCCGCCATCCGCACGGTCATCACGGCGCAGGAGATCATCGTCGACAACGCCAGCTACCCGACCAAGGCCATCGAGAGGAACAGCAAGGACTACCGGCCGCTGGGGCTCGGGTACGCGAATCTTGGCGCGCTGCTGATGTCACGCGGGCTGCCGTACGACAGCGACGCCGGCCGCGACTTCGCGGCGGCGCTCACGGCGTTGATGACGGGTGAGGCGTACGCACAGTCGGCTCGCATCGCGCGTGATCATGGCGGGCCTTTCGCCGGGTTCGAAAAGAATCGCGAGCCCTTCCTGCGCGTCATGCGCAAGCACCGTGATGCCTTGAAAGACGTCAATACGCGCCACGTGCCGCCAGAGCTCGCCGCCGCGGCCCGGCGATCGTGGGACGATGCGATTGCGATCGGCAGCGATCATGGGTTCCGCAATGCGCAGGCCACGGTGCTGGCGCCGACAGGCACCATCGGCTTCATGATGGATTGCGATACCACCGGGGTCGAGCCGGACATCGCGCTGGTGAAGTACAAGAAGCTCGTCGGTGGCGGCTTGATGAAGATCGTCAATCAGACCGTGCCGATGGCGCTGGGGCATCTGGGGTACACCGAAAGTCAGGTGGCCGATATCCTCGCGCACATCGACCAGCAGGAGACGATCGAGGGGGCGCCGCACCTCCAGGAGTCGCACCTGCCGGTCTTCGACTGCGCGTTCAAAGCCTTGAAGGGGCAGCGGTCCATCCACTATATGGGCCACATCAAGATGATGGGCGCCACGCAGCCTTTCATCTCGGGCGCAATCTCGAAGACGGTGAACGTGCCGAAGGAGGCGACCGTCGAGGAGATCATCCAGGCCTACGTCGAGTCGTGGCGGCTCGGCGCGAAGGCCATCTCCATCTACCGCGACGGCAGCAAGCGGACGCAGCCGCTCAACACCTCGCGCGACAAGGAGAAGGCGATCGCTGCGACGGCTGCCGAAGCCGCTCCGACACGGCCCCACCCCGTGCGCCGGAAGCTGCCCGACGAGCGGCACGCCATCACGCACAAGTTCGACATCTCAGGTCACGAGGGTTACATCACGGCCGGGTTGTTCGAGGACGGAACGCCGGGCGAGATCTTCCTGGTGATGGCCAAGGAAGGGTCCACCATCTCCGGTTTCGCCGATGCGTTCGCGCAGGCCATTTCCTATGCGCTTCAGTACGGCGTGCCACTGCAGGTGCTCGTGGACAAGTTCAGCCACGTGCGCTTCGAGCCGTCGGGCCTGACGAAGAACCCGGACATCCGAATCGCCAAGTCGATCGTCGACTACGTATTCCGCTGGCTGGCCACGAAGTTCCTGTCGGTCGAAGCGCAGTTCAACGCGGGGGTCAACCGCCGCGAGCCGGCGGAGGAGGCATCCACCGCGCCCGCGCCGCCACAACCCAAGGCGAACGGGTCGGCCGGTCAAGCGGTGGCCTCGACTGGTGCGCCGCACGCGGCCATCCAGAACCAGGAGGATGCGCCGCCGTGCACGACCTGCGGCGCCATCATGGTTCGCAGCGGCAGTTGCTACAAGTGCGCCAACTGCGGCACGACGAGCGGCTGCGCGTAGATTGCCCTCACGCGCGTCGACGTGGGCGGAACGTCGACGATCGTCACCGATGACGAACGTGAGAGCCGCGCGCCGCGCTACGCGCCCGGCTTGTACTCGGTGATGTCGCCGAAGGGCGCGAAGCCGACTCGCGTGTAGAGCCCGACGCCGTCTGGCGCCGCCTGCAACACCGCGACCTGATAACCCGCCTCACGCGCATCGGCGAGCGCCCTGCGCGTCATCGCGCTGCCAAATCCGCGCCGCCTGCAGCGCTCGATGGTCGAAATGTTGAAGAGACCGGCGACGCCGCCGCCGAGCGTGACCTCGGCGGTCGCCACTGGCTCGTCGTCGACATAGCCGACATAGAGCCAATGTGGGCAGTTGCGTGACAAGAGGGCGCCCTCGGCGAGCTCGTAGAACCTGATGACGTTCTCATCCGGCGGTGACCAGTTCCCCGCAGACAGGCGGGCGAGGTCCTGGAGTGCGGCGCGTGTGCTCACCCGGCGGATGTCGAGGCCCGGCGGCGATGCCTACGTCGGAAGCGATCGTGGTGAGATTGGCCGCCATGGCCAGCTCGGTCTCGGCTCGCGCAAGACCGGTGTTTTCGAGCACTGACCCCAGCGTAACGGGACGATCCGCCGGGCCGACCCACCACGAGAACGGGCGTCCGACGCCCGCGAAGTGTGCGATGGCTTCGACTGCACGCTGCCGCGCGCCGCGGGTGTCGAGACGGGCGCGACAGATGAAGTTGAACGTGTCACACGTGAGACCGGAATCGGCGATGACGAGATCCGGATCGACCCGCGCCATCGCACCTGGCAACCGGTCGAGTGTCCAGGTGGCGTGGACCACGAAGTTCTCGTCCGCAGCCTCGGCGATGGCCGCGGTTCCGAGAATGCCGGCGGCGACCCAGGCGTGCTCCATCGCCGAGCAGTGTACGACCGCGCGTTATCGCGGGTCAGGTCCCGGTCAGCGACAGCGCCTGATCCGCCTGCTCCGACAGCCGCACACCCAGCACGGCCGCCAGCGTCGGAGCGATCCTGGTCATGCGGACGACACCAAGGTCTCCTCGTCCGTGGAAGGGACCGCCGTGCAGGATCAGCGAGGCGTGCAACTCCGGGCGATCCGGCGAAAAACCGTGGCCGCCTTTCGATTCCGACTTGCTGAGCAAGGCTCCGTGCCCGCTCGAGGAATAGAAGCCGTTTTGCATGTCGATCCCGAATGCCGCGCCCGGATGCGCCCCGGCCGCTTGCAACTGCGCGCTATCCCACACGGCTCGCACGCCGTGGGCTGGATCCGCCGCAAGCGTTTCGAGCAGCCCGACCAACCCGCGTGCGCAGCGCCTCGTTGGCCGGATCCTTCAGATACACGTAGCCCGATCCGCCTGAGGCATGAAAATACGCCTGCCAGTCGACAATGCGCCCGCGCGCATTGACGGTGAGCAACCCTTCTTTCTTGAAAAGCGCGTTCGGCTGGAGCATCTGTTCCAACGGCAGGAATCCGTGGTCGGAGACGATGGCCACGACCACGTGTTCGCCGGCGAACGAGGCAATCAATCTGTCGACGAGCGTATCGAGCCGCTCGATGGTTTCGAGCGACTTCGGGCTTCCCGGTCCCGTCTCGTGCTGCGCGTCGTCGAGATCGATGAGGTGGACGAGCAGGAGATTCGGCTTGTAGGTTGCGGCGACGAATGACGCGATCTCGACGGTGTTCTCGTCGGTGAACGGCCACGGCAGGCTCGCGCCGCGCCGCGTCTCCACGGCCTCGATCAGATTGGGCGTCGACAGCGAGCGGATGAGCGACAGGTTTTCGGGGTGTGACGATCGGATGTACTCCGGGAAGAGCAGGTCCGCCGGAGCACCGACCGTGGCGGGCCAGACGACCGATGCGGTGCGCAGCCCTCTGGCTCTGGCTGCTCCCAGCAGCGTGATCGTCTTGATGTCGCGTGCGTACCAATACCACGCGCCGGCGGATCGGTCCTCAGGATCCACGAAGCGGTTGTCCACGATTCCGTGAATAGCGGGCGTGACGCCTGTGATGAGCGTGGTGTGCGACGGAAAGGTCACCGTGGGCAGCACGCCGACGACTCCCCGTGCCCAGGCTCCCTCGCGCGCCAGCCGTCTGAGGGTGGGAATTTTCGCGGGCCCCGCGGCGGTGTACATGGCGGGCATCATGCCGTCGATCGAGATAACGAGCACGCGGGGAACAGACTGGGCGCCGATTCGGCCGAGCGCGAGCCCACCGATTAGCAGAGACGCAAGAAGGAGACGACGCATCATGCCGGGATTATCGCCGTCGCCTGTCTCGGCGGTGTGACCGAACTGTGACATTGCTCAGCATCTCGATGCATCGTCAGCATCCCCAGACTGGATACGGTCCATCGGCTTCTCTGCGGGTCGATCTCCTATCCAGGCGCACACGAGAAGCCCGACGGCGACCGCCGCTCGTATGACATGGGGGCCGACGGCGTCCGGCGTCGCGGACAAGTGCACCGAGTTGTGGAGCGCCAAAGCTTGAAGAGCGAGCAGCGATCCGAGCGCCGCGGCAAGACCCCCCGGAATGCGCAGCCGGACGAGGCATCCAGAGATCACGAGCAACGCGCCCAGAACGACGAGCGCGCCGCCTGCCCAGGGCTCGAGCGAGGACGCCCCGATGAGGTGTCGAATGGCGACCCCAATCTCATGCACACCGTAGAGCACCATCCCGAGAGCCGCCATCGTCAACACGTTACGTAACCTCTGCTGTGAAAGCCCTGTTGTATCATGCCGGCTGTGCGCTCGCGCATCACGGTGGGCCGTCGGACTCTCAGCTATCTGGAAGCCGCTGGTGCGCAGGCGCCGGCACCGGCACCGGCCAAGCCGCAGGTGGCCGTCTTCCTTCACGGGTTTCCGCTCAACGCGGAAATGTGGATGCCGCAGCTGTCATCCGTACCCGACGGCTGGCGGTTCATCGCCCCTGATCTGCCAGGCTACGGCGAGACGGATCCGCTTCTGCCGCGCGCCGGGGCCCCGGCGGGAATCGACGACTATGCCGCGGACGTGATCGATCTGATGGACGCGCTCCACATCGATTCGGCCGTCATCGGCGGAATCTCGATGGGCGGCTACGTCACCTTTGCGATCCATCGCCGCGCGCCGACGTATTTCCTGGGAATGGTACTGGCCAATACGCGGGCACAGGGGGATTCACCTGAAGGACGGGCCGGCAGGGCGAAGATGATCGAGCTGGTGTCCGCCGACGGAGCATCAGGGGTGGCGCGCCAGATGTTGCCGAAGCTCGTCGGCGCCGATACCGCGCGCGAGCGTCCTGATGTCGTCAGGTCTGTCGAGGAGCTGATCCTCGCGGCACGTCCCGAGGCCATCGTCGCCGCGCTCCACGCGATGATGGGCCGGCCCGATTCCACCGGGGATCTCGTGCGAATCGCCTGCCCCACGCTCGTCATCTCCGGCGAGCAGGACGCGCTGATCCCGCCCGAAGAAAGCTACGTCCTGCAGCGAAAGGTTCTCTCCGCGCAGATCGAAGTGCTGCCGGGCGCAGGGCATCTTTCGAACATGGAGCAGCCCGAGGCGTTCAATCGGAGGCTGACACGGTTTCTCAGGGATTACGTGTGAGGCACGGAAAGCGTCCCGTCTGGAGCGCTGCGGCGGGCGTGCTGTGCCTGCTGTTTGCAGGTGTGCCGACGCGCGCCGTCCAGGACCAGGAGCCGGAGGTCGCCGTCGACCCCATTCATGCGCGCCTTGACAGGATTCTCGACACCTACGTGCGTGACGGCCTGGTCTACTACCGCGCCCTGAAGGCTGAACGTCGCGTGCTGGACAACTACGTCGACGCCCTGGGTGGGGTGACGGCTTCGGCGTACGCGGAGTGGACTCCGGCCGCGCAGAAAACCTACTGGCTGAATGCGTACAACGCGTTCGTCCTGCAGACCGTCGTCAACGCCTACCCGATTAAAGGCACCGCCGCGGGCTATCCGGCGTCGAGCGTCCGGCAGATTCCCGGCGCCTTCGACCGCCTGCCGCATCGAGCGGGAGGGCGGACGGTGACGCTCGACGAGATTGAGAAGAGCATGCTGCCGGCGTTCGGCGATCCGCGGGTCTATCTCGCACTCGGCCGCGGTGCCGTCGGCGGCGGGAGACTGCTCAGCGAAGCCTATTCGAGTGAAAGGCTCGACGAACAACTCGGTGCCCTCGCCCGGGAATGCCTCACCCGACGCCACTGCCTGCAGCTCGATCAGGCGACGAAAACTCTGAAGGTGACGCCCGTGATCGGGTGGCACGAGGCCGAGTTCAGCAAGGCGTACGGCTCGACCGACTCCCGGTTCTCGCGTCGCAGCCCCATCGAACGCGCGATTCTCACCTTTATCGAGCCGCACCTGCTGCCCTCCGAGGCCGAGCTCGTCCGGCAAAACGACCTTTCGATCGCATATCTCGATTTCGACTGGCGATTGAACGATCTGACGGGCGGTCGGGCCGACGTGGATCGCCGGTAGTGGCGAACACTCGACGCGCCAGCCACCGGTGCGGGCTTGGGCGACGCGCCCTGGGAGCGTCGTCTGTCAGGCTCGCAACCGGAGAGCACGAACACGGGAGGGTGACGACGACCCATGGACCTCGAGCTGGCGAACAAGGTGGCAATCATCACGGGCAGCAGTCGAGGACTCGGACTGGCGAGTGCGCGGGCCCTCTTGGAGGAGGGCTGTCATGTGGTCATTTGTGCGCGTGGCGGCCTGCGGCTGACGACGGCGGCCGACGAGCTGCGGCACGCAGCCGGGCCAGGCGCACGGGTTCACCCCGTGCAGGTGGACGTGACGACCGAGGAAGGGCTGCAGGAGCTTTTCGACGAGGCGCTTTCGGCGTTCGGCGGTGTCGACGTGCTGGTCAACAACGTTGGCGCGGCGGGGGGCGCCGGGCTGCTCGACACCTCGGACGCCGAGTGGCAGGCGCGCCGTGGCAGCCACGCTGATGCCGGCCATCCGCGCCTCTCGTTTGGCCGTGCCGATCATGCGTCAGCGCGGGGGCGGCGTGATCCTGATGATCGCGTCGATTTTTGGCCGCGAAGCGGGCGGCCGCCTCACCTACAACGCCGTGAAGGCCGCCGAGATCAGCCTGGCGAAATCGCTCGCGCGCGAGCTGGCCGAGGACAACATCAGGGTCAACAGCGTCGCGCCCGGATCGATTCTCTTTCCGGGCGGCTCATGGCACCGACGCCAGCAGGCCGACCCGGAAGGCATCGCCGACTTCGTCAAGCACGAGCTCCCGTTCGGACGATTCGGCCGGCCGGAAGAAGTGGGCGCCCTCGTCGCGTTTCTGGCCTCGCCGCGGGCCAGTTGGATCAGTGGCGCATGTGTAACCGTAGACGGTGGCCAGTCCCGCTCGCTGATCTGAGCCGATGGTCCGCCAAGGACTTCCGTTGATTTGAGGGAGGATCGAGGGGAGCTGGTGGTTCGGTGGTGGTGCCGGCTCCGACGGCCAGGTGCCGCCGAACCCTGGGTTGTGCTGCACCGATGCGGATGGGCACGCCCTCCGCATTGTCGCTTTCGAAGCCTTCGTCGCCGATGTCCCGGGTGATGAGGAACCCACGCCGCCGTACGTGCGGCTCTGATACGTCCATCTTCAAATCTCCCTTCCGCGATGTCGATCGAGGACGACGATCGAAATTAGACGAAATGGTAGCAGTCGCGTCCACTCCCGTCAATGAAGTTGTCGTCCGCAAACGGTCAAAAGTGTAGAGCTGAGCCGGCGCTTCGCGTCAGGTGGTGCTGACTGGAGCGGTGCCACGTGCGCGATGGAAGAGCGCGTAGTAGACCGGCACGCCGGTCAGCACAGCGGCGAACACGATGCTCGTGAGGAGCGTGTCGGTCACGAGCGCGTTGATGATGAGCGCGAGGACGCCGAGCAGGTAGACGAATGGGACCACGGGATAGCCCGCGACGCGATAGGGACGAGCCAACTGCGGGCGATGAACGCGCAGCCGATAGATGCCCGCGACGCTCAGCGCGTAGAAGGGAAGCATCGCGCGGACGAACGCGTCCGTCAGCTGCTCGAAGGTGCCGGCCAGCACGAAGGCCACACCCAGCGCGGCCGCCAGCATGATGGCGCGGTGCGGCGTCTGATAGCGCGGGTGCACATCGGCCAGCCCGCGAAACAGCATCCCGTCGTCGGCCATCGCAAAGAAGATGCGGGGATTCACGAGCATCGTGCCGTTGAGTGACCCGAAGGTGGAGATCATCACCACGATCGACACGAGGGCGACCCCGAGTTGACCGAAGATGAGCCCCATCGTGTCGGCGGCGATCAAGCGCGAGTCGGCCAGGCGCTCGAGGGGGTTGACGAAGAGGTACGCCGCATTGGCCGACAGATAAATCACCAGAATGGCGACCGTGCCGAGAATGAGGGCACGCGGCAGCGTGCGCTGCGGATCCTTGACCTCGCCGCCCGCGAACGACAAGTCGGCGAAGCCGTCATACGCCCAGAGTACCGAGACCAGCGCCAGCCCGAATGCGCCGAACGTCACCGCTCCCGTTGCTGGCGCCGTGAAGTTGGCCACCGTGCCGCCGTGCTGGCCGCCGAAGAGAAACGCGACCAGGACAATGAATGCCAGGGCGCCGTACTTGGCCATCGTGGAGACGCCAACGAAGAGCGCCCCGAGACGGACGCCGAGAATGTTGACGAGACTTGCGAAAATGATGGCGCCCGCCGCCACGTAGTCGGCGGCGCGGTCATGCACGATTGGGTCGATGCCGATGGAGCGAAGCAGATACTCGCCGAAGACCGTGGAAATGCTTCCGACGGCCGCGGCCCGAATCAGGACGAGCTGCGCCCAGCCGAACAGGAAGGCCGGCAGCCGTCCCCAGCCCTCGCGGAGGTAGACGTAGAGGCCGCCCGTTTCCGGAAACGCGGCCGCCAGCTCGCCGATCGAGAGCGCGCCGCAGAGCGTGATCGCGCCACCCACGATCCACACCAGGAGCATCATCGACGGGTCGGGCACGAGATCCGCGATACGCGCCGGCGTGCGAAAGATGCCGGAGCCGATCGTGATGCCGATCACGATGCCGATCGAGCTCCACAGCCCGAGCCGGCGAGGCAACCGGCCGGCCGCGGGTGTGGTACTGGCCGGAACCGAGGGCTGTGATCGCGGAGGCTCCGTGGACATGCGGCTCCTCAGAGTATGATCGGTCGCTTTTCGGCGAAACGCGCGATACTGCGCGTCGAGCGCTCAGACTATAGCGCAACCATCCGCGCCCGGATGCACAAACACCGCTCTGAGAAACCTGACGGACGGGAATTGCTGCTGTACGGCCGTCGTCCGGTGCGCATCACCGGGCCGTTGCCGGCGCTTCGGCGGGACGAGGTGTCGCCGTCACCCCACCTGCGATGGCACCCCCTCCGCGGCGAGTGGGTTGCGTACGCCACCGGGCGGCAGAACCGGACATTCCTGCCGCAGCCCGAGTACAACCCGCTGGCGCCGACGATCGACGCCGAGCACCCGACCGAGCTCCCCCAGGGCGACTACGACGTCGCGGTCTTCGAGAATCTCTTTCCGGCCCTTCGGCCCGATGCCGGGGATGCGCCGGAGGAAATCGTCGAAACGCGTCCGGGGGTCGGTGCATGTGAAGTCGTGGTCTACACACAAGACCCGGACTCGTCGCTCGGGGCGTTGGCAGCCGACCACATCGAACTGATCCTCGAGGTCTGGGCCGATCGATACCGCGAGCTGGGCGCGAAAGAAGGTGTCGAGTATGTCATGCCGTTCGAGAATCGCGGCGTCGAAGTGGGCGTGACGATTCAGCATCCTCATGGTCAGATCTTCGCGTACCCATTCGTGCCGCCCGTTGCGGCAAGGGAGCTCGAGCAGCAGCACGGCTATCTCCAGCGGCACGGGCGCGGGCTGCTCGCCAGTCTGATCGACGCCGAAGTTGCCGACGGACGCCGAATCGTCCACGCCTCCGACGAAGTGGTGGCGTTCGTTCCGGTGTGCGCTCGGTACGCGTACGAGCTGTGGATTGCTCCGAGACGCGCATTCGCGTCGCTCGCCGAGCTCGATGACCGTTCGCGCGCGGCCTTCGCCCGCGCGCTGAAAGTGGTGCTGATGAAGCTCGATGCGCTCTGGCAGCGGCCGTTCCCGTACGTCATGGTCGTCCACCAGGCGCCGACCGATGCTCGTCCACATCCGGAAGCGCACGTCCACCTCGAGCTGTATCCCGCGTATCGCATGAGGAACCGACTGAAGTACCTCGCGGGCAGCGAGCTGGGCGCGGGCGTTTTCACGGCGGATACGGTTCCGGAAGAGAAAGCCGCCGAGCTCAGAGCGGTCGCGATCGACTTCGAGTAGCGCCTGAACCGTGCAGCGTCCATGAAACGCGACGCACACTGGCGTGTCAGGAGTCGAGTCGAAGGGCGCTCCAATGGCGCTCGAGGAACGCGCGCCACGGGTTCAGACCGATGCCTGACTTCATCGCCCTGTTCGATCGGCTGCCGGAGGTCCGCGCCGACGCACCAGGACGCGTGAATCTGATCGGTGAGCACACCGACTACAACGGCGGGTATGTGCTGCCGGTCGCGATCCCACAGCGAACCCGCGTCGAGCTGGCGTCATCCCCGTCGAATGACGTTCGTGCCTGGAGCTCGAACGCGGTCGATCTGCGGCCGCTGGCGTACGAGCTTGGAGCCGAGCGTCCCGGGCGCGGATGGCTCGACTACGTTCAGGGCGTGAGCTGGGCGCTCGCGGCTGCCGGTCATGCGGCCCGGGGGTTCGACGTGCGCATCGAATCCGACGTCCCGCTCGGCAGCGGCCTTTCGTCGAGCGCCGCACTCGAAATGAGCCTGTTGCGCGCGCTCCGCTCGGCCTTCCAACTGCCGCTGGACGATGTGCAGCTGGCGCTCGTGGCCAGGCGCGGCGAGAACGATTTCGTGGGTGCACCGGTCGGCATCATGGACCCGATCGCCGCGAGCCTCGCCGACGAGCGGACGGCGCTGTTCCTCGATACGCGGACTCTCGAGTACGAGCCCGTCCCACTCCCGGCTTCGGCCGGAATCGTCATCCTCGACTCGAAGGTGACGCACCACAATGCCCAGGGCGGGTATCGGTCCCGGCGAGAGGAGTGCGTCCGCGCATCACGGCTGCTTGGCGTGGCGGCGCTCTGCGACCTGCCTGCCACCGCGCTCGATCGGGTCACACGGCTTCCCGCGCCGCTCGACCGCCGCGCTCGGCACGTGGTGACGGAACACGCGCGCGTGGTGGGCGCGGTTCACGCCCTGCGCGCCGGCGACCTCGTGTCGGCCGGCCACCTCTTCAACGGGTCGCACGTCTCGATGCGCGATGATTTCGAGGTATCCGTACCCGAGGTCGACCAGCTCGTGGAACTGGCGTGTTCCGAGGAGGGGGTCTACGGCGCCCGTCTGACCGGCGGCGGATTTGGCGGTTCGGTGGTGCTGCTCGTGAGACGAGGAGACGAGAGGAAGATTGCCGGCCGTGTGACCACCCGTTATTTCGAGCGTACCGGAAGGTCGGCTGCCGTTCACCTGCCCTGGCCTTTCGCTGCCTGATCGGTTTCGCCTCTTGATCGTCCCGTGGGGCGCTGTTAGGATGCCGGAGCATGCCGCCCGAGATGATCGAGCCGCGCCTGTCTGGCGGCCTCGAACCGGCGCTGGCGCCCCGGATTGAGCCGGCACCGGCCGATCTGGTCCGCCGCGACGCCGCGCTGGACGGGGCGCTCAAACGCCTGCTGGCCGTCGAACGCCCCGACACCGACGATCCGCGCATCACCGGCAGCCCGGCGTCTTCCGGCGACTGCTGGCGAGTTCGCTCCACATCCCGAGGCACTCGATTCGCGCGTGTCCGGCGTGCTCTCAGCCCGAGGGCTCTCGCGGTTCTACGTGCACCAGGCTGAAGCCATGGCGCACGCGCTGGCCGGGCGGCACGTCGTCATCACGACGCCCACCGCATCTGGCAAGACGCTCTGCTACAACGCCCCGGTGCTCGACGCCGTCGTCCGCGATCCGTCGAGCCGCGCGCTCTATCTCTTCCCGACCAAGGCGCTCGCGCAGGATCAGCTTGCCGAGTTGCACGCCCTCGCCGACGAGATGGCCCGCGCCGCGGGGCTCGAGATGGGCGTGTTCACCTACGACGGCGACACGCCACAGGACGCCCGGCGCGCCATCCGCAGCCGCGCCCACGTGGTGCTCAGCAACCCCGATATGCTCCATGCGGGCATCCTGCCGCACCATCCGCGCTGGGCGAAGCTCTTCGAAAACCTCCGGTTCATCGTCATCGACGAGCTGCACGCCTACCGAGGTGTGTTCGGGAGCCATCTCGCGAACGTCATACGTCGGCTGCGCCGCGTGTGCCGTCACTACGGGTCGAATCCCGTGTTCATCTGCTCGTCGGCGACCATCGCGAATCCCCGGGAGCTGGCGGAGGCCCTCACCGGCGAGCGCTTCGAGCTGGTGGACAAGAGCGGAGCGCCTCGCGGCGAGAAGATGTTCGTGTTCGTCAACCCGCCGGTGATCAACGCTCAACTGGGCATTCGCCGGTCGTATCTGGCCGAGACGCGCCGGGTCGCTTCGGAATTCCTCCGTCGCGACCTTCAGACCATCGTGTTCGCGCAAAGCCGGCTCTCGACCGAGATCCTCACCACCTACCTCAAGGATGAGTTCGAACGTGAACCGGGCGCGCGCGATGTGGTGCGGGGATATCGGGGCGGGTATCTGCCGAACCGGCGTCGTGAGATCGAGAAAGGGCTCCGGGACGGCGCGGTGCGAGCCGTCGTTTCCACCAACGCGCTCGAGCTCGGCATCGATATCGGCGCCCTCGACGTCGCCGTTCTGGCCGGGTATCCCGGCACGATCGCGTCCACCTGGCAGCGCGCCGGTCGGGCCGGACGCCGCCACAGCCGATCGGCCGCCGTGCTCGTCGCCTCGAGCGCGCCGCTCGATCAGTTCGTCGTGCGCAACCCGTCATATTTCTTCGAGGCCTCGCCCGAGCACGCGCTGATCAATCCGGACAACCTGCACATCCTCCTCGACCATGTGAAGTGCGCCGCCTTCGAACTGCCCTTTGCGACCGACGAGCGCTTCGGCGCGGAGGACGTGCAGCAGATTCTCGGCGTGCTGGCCGAAGCGGGATTCGTTCACCTGACCGCGGCAGACGGCGCCGGGCAGTGGCACTGGACGCACGAATCCTATCCGGCCGATGCCGTGAGCCTTCGGTCCGTCTCGTCCGACAACTTCGTGATCGTCGATGAGACGACAGATCCGCGGGTGATCGGCGAAACCGATTTCACGAGCGGCCCGTCGACCTTGCACCCGAAAGCCATCTACCTCCTGGAAGGGCAGCTCTATCAGGTGGAACGCCTCGACTTCGAAGGACGCCAGGCCCACGTGCGGGCGGTCGACTGCGACTACTACACCGATGCCATCACGTATACGCGCGTCAGCGAGCTCGAGACGTTTCGCGCCGATGGGGGAGGCCGTCACGACAGCGGGACACAGGCGACGCGCTCACAGGGCGAAGTGCACGTCGTCTCGCGAGTCGTCGGGTTCAAGAAGATCAAGTTCTACACCAACGAGAATGTCGGATCGGGCGAGCTGGATCTGCCGGAGCAGCAGATGCACACCACGGCGTACTGGCTGACCGTACCGCGCGAGGTGATGACGTCGCTGCCGTACGCGGCCGACGACCGCCGCGACGGTATCGTCGGGCTGTCGTTCGCGCTCAGACAGGTAGCCCAGCTGCTGCTGATGTGCGATGGGCACGACATCGGGATCTCGATTGGCGGGCACGCCGATGACGGGACGCTCCCGCGGGAGGCTGCCGAGCCCCCGGACGAGCCTCGCATCTTCATCTACGACAACTATCCGGGCGGAATCGGCTTCAGCGAACCGCTCTTCCGGCTGCATCACGAGCTGCTGGCGGCCGCGCACAGGCTGATCGCGAGCTGCGAGTGCGAGTTCGGGTGCCCGACGTGCGTCGGCCCGCTCGGCAACGTCGGTCCGCGCGCCAAGGCGGTCGCCCTGGAGATTCTCGCGCGGGTGAGCGCCTAGTGGCTTCACCCGATCTCGCCAGGCGCCTTCGGGACGCACTGACCGGCAACCGTCCGCGCACGCTCCCTTCGCCGTCCCTCGCCGATCGATCGCTCGAGCGGGCCGAGCGCGCCGCGCGCGTGCTCGGCGGCAAGGTGGATGAATCGTCCGGTGGCGTCACGCTCACGGTGGATCGCGAGTGTCGTCCGATAGTGCCCTCCGCGATCGACACGCTGGAGCGCTCGTCCGACGAGCTCATGTGGCGTCTCTTCGACGCGCTGGCCGCCCGCCCAGGCGCCGGCATGGACGGCTGTGCAGCAACGCCGGCCATTCCGGGCCGTCGCATCCTCTTCTTCGATCTCGAGACGACCGGGCTGGCCGGAGGGGCCGGCACGCAGGCCTTCGTCATCGGCTTCGGCTGGTTCGAGGCGGATCGGTTCCGCGTACGGCAGCTTCTTCTGCCCGGTCTCGATCTCGAACGGTCGCTCCTCGAAGCCGCCGCCCGAGAGATGGACGCGGGACACGGTCTCGTTTCCTACAACGGGCGGTCGTTCGACGTGCCGCTCATCGAGACGCGCTACCTGTTCCACCGCATGGACGAGCCGTTCACCAGCGCGCCGCATCTCGATCTCCTGCACCCGGCGCGGCGGCTCTGGTCCAGGGACGAGAGCTGCTCGCTCGCGGCGGTCGAGCGGCGGTTGTTCTCCATCGAGCGGGTGGGTGACGTGGCGGGCATGGAGATTCCGGCCCGGTACTTCACCTACCTGCGATCGGGTGACGTGACGCCCCTCGAGGCCGTCCTCGATCACAACCGCGCGGACCTGACGTCGCTCGCGGCCGTGATGCTGCACCTGGCCTGGCTGTACGAGGCCGGGCCCGACCAGTCGCGCGACTCAGGGGAATGTCTGGGTCTCGGATGCCTGTACGAGCGTGCGGGATGCGTCGATCGCGCGATTGCCAGCTACGGTCGAGCGGCGTCGATCGCGCGTCACTTCGAGGACGATGTGCGGCTGGAAGCGTGGCACCGGCGGGCGCGGCTGCTCCGGCGGCAGAGAAGGCATGCCGAAGCGGTGGCCGTTTGGGAGGCGATCGCCGGTGAGTTCGAGGCTGCTTCGACCGCGCGCCGCGACGCGCTCCAGGCGCTGGCGGTGCATCACGAGCACCGGTCTCGAGATCTGGTCTCCGCGCGCTCGTTCACCCTGCAGGCGCTCCGCGCGGAGCGTGGGCGCCGGCTCGAGGCGGCGAGGCATCGGCTGGCAAGGCTCCAGCGAAAACTCGCAGGGCCCGAAGACACCAAGAGCCACGCCGACCTCACCCGTTCCGTTCCGGATCTGCTGGACCCGTCCTGGAGCTAGCCGAGGCCTCGTGGCTCGTCGGCGACGCCGGAGCACGCTAGGCCGAAGGCTGCTTTTTGGCGCGGGCCTTGGCGGCCTCGGCTCGCCCCGCGACCGTCTGCGCGCCATATTTCTTCGTGAATCGCTCGACGCGGCCTTCGGTGTCGATCAGCTTCTGTCGGCCGGTGAAGAACGGATGGCAGGCCGAGCAGATTTCCAGGTGCAGCTCCTGCTTGGTCGAACGCGTCTGCCAGGTGGCGCCGCAGGCACAGCGGGCTTCGACGTCGTGATACTTGGGATGAATGCCGGGCTTCACGGTGTGAATCCTTTCCTGTTCCGGAAACTCCAATTATAGCACCGGCATGACACGCCCAGCTTGGGGGGTGGAGGCGCTATGGCACGGTGGAGGTGCGGTCCCAGCGGTGTTCCCGGAGCGCCTCTCTCAGCCGGTGAGGCAGCGCTTCGCGGTCGCTGGCCGCGAGATTGCGACGGACGTGCGCAGTCTTGCGCATGCCAGGAATGGTCGTCGTGACCGCGTCGTGGCCCAGGATGAAGCGCAAGGCGACCGACGGCAGGTCCAGGCCGTCGGGCACGAGCGGCGCCGAGCGCCTCGACCCGCGGCAGGGTGGCCGCCAGGTTCTCGCGCGAGAAGTAGATGTTGCGCCAGTCACCGTCCGGCCAGCGTGACGCGGGAGTCAACGTGCCCGTGAGGCTGCCCTCGTCGAACGGGACGCGCGCGATGACGGCAACCCGGTGCCGCTGGCAGGCCGCGAAGAGGTCGTCCTCGGGCGCCTGATCGAAGATGTTGTAGACGACCTGAACCGCATCGACCAGACCGGTCTCAATCGCCTCGAGCACGTTCGCCGGTTCCCGGCGGTTCACGCTGATGCCGAACGCGCGAATCAGTCCTTCGTGCTTCAGATCCGAGACGGCTCGCTGCCACCGTTCGTCGGCGGCCCAGGCGTCGCTCCAGACGTGAAACTGCTGCAGGTCGATGGAGTCGATGCGGAGGTTCTCGAGACTGCGCTCGGTGTACTCGCGAATGTGGTCCGGCGGGAACACGTCGTCGAGGGTGTACTCGGCGCGACCTGGCCAGAGCATGTTCCTGGGCGGGATCTTCGTCGCGACATGGAGTCGCGAGCCACGGTGGGCGGCAAGGGTCTGTCCAAGCAGCCGCTCGCTCCGGCCGTTCCCATACACCCAGGCGGTATCGAAGAAATTGCAGCCGAGCGCAATGCTCTCATCGAGCGAACGACGCGACTCCTCGTCGTCGGAGCCCGACCACCCGCCCATGCCCCATGTGCCGTAGCCGATTTCCGAGACAGACCAGTCGGTGCGCGGGAAACGACGGTACAGCATGGTGAAGGTGTGCGTTCGCGAGGCTCGTTGCGGGGATGAAGCCGGCGGCCGACGTGCGCTCTCCGTTCAGCTCTTGCCGTTCGACATCGAAGAAAGGAACTCGGCGTTGCTCCGCACCTTGGCCATCCGCGAGAGGAGGAGCTCCATGGCCTCGACAGGGGACAGCGGCGTCAGGACCTTGCGCAGAATCCAGATCCGGTTGAGATCCTCCTTCGGAATGAGCAGCTCCTCCTTACGGGTGCCGCTCTTCTGGATGTCGATGGCGGGGAACACGCGCTTGTCGACGAGCTTGCGATCGAGGTGGATTTCCATGTTGCCCGTGCCCTTGAACTCTTCGAAGATCACTTCGTCCATGCGCGATCCCGTGTCCACGAGCGCGGTCGCGATGATGGTGAGCGAGCCGCCTTCCTCGATGTTGCGCGCCGCGCCGAAGAACCGCTTCGGCCGCTGCAGGGCGTTGCTGTCCACGCCGCCCGAGAGCACCTTGCCCGACGGCGGCACGATGGTGTTGTAGGCCCGGGCCAGCCGGGTAATCGAGTCGAGCAGAATCACGACGTCCTTCTTGTGCTCGACCAGACGCTTCGCCTTCTCGATCACCATCTCGGCCACCTGCACGTGGCGCTGCGCCGGCTCGTCGAACGTGGAGGAAATGACTTCGCCCTTCACCGAGCGCTGCATGTCGGTGACTTCCTCGGGCCGCTCGTCGATCAGGAGCACGATCAGGTAGGCCTCGGGGTGGTTCACGGCCACGCTGTTCGCGATGCTTTGCAGCAGCATCGTCTTGCCCGTGCGCGGGGGAGCCACGATGAGACCGCGCTGGCCCTTGCCGATGGGCGACATCAGATCCATGACCCGGGCGGACAGGTTCTCGGCTTCGGTCTCGAGCCTGACGCGCTGCTGCGGGTAGAGCGGCGTGAGGTTCTCGAAGAACACCTTCTCGCGCGCGCGGTCCGGCGTGTCGAAGTTGACCGCCTCCACCTTGATGAGCGCGAAATACCGCTCGCCGTCCTTTGGCGGCCTGATCTGGCCCGACACGGTGTCGCCGGTGTGCAGATCGAACTTTCGAATCTGCGAGGGCGAGACATACACGTCGTCGGGTCCGGGCAGATAGTTGTAGTCGGGCGCCCGGAGGAAGCCGAACCCCTCGGGGAGCGTTTCGAGCACGCCCTCCGAGAAGATGAGGCCACTCTTTTCGGTGCGGGCCCGCAGGATCTCGAAGATGAGCTCCTGCTTGCGCATGCCGCTCGCGCCAGGGACGTCGAGGTCCTTGGCGATCTTGGTGAGGGCGGTAATGCCCATCTCCTTGAGCGTGGCAAGCTCTATGACGGGCGGCTGCGCGGGTCGGGCGGGTGGTTGCGGTTGAGTAACTTGTCGATCTGTTTCCACAGGGCTTCCAATCCTTCGCCGGTGGCGGCCGAGACGGCCAGCACCGGAACATTCAACGTGCGTTCCAATTCGGCTGTCGCGCGTGCACGTGCGGCGCGAGCCAGCTTGTCGATCTTGGTGGCCACCACGGCCACCGGGAGTCCAATCGCCGCCAGATACCGTCCGGCCTCGAGATCGCTGTCCAGCCCCGGATGCCGGCTATCGACGATGAGCAGCGCACTCCAGGGCTCGGGTGGCCGTCCCGACTCTCCAGGCCCCTCATGCGCCTGTCCGAAGTACGCCCGCGCCAGCCGATCGAACGTTCGTCGGGCTGCCTCGCCACCCCGGGTGTAGCCGTAACCCGGCAGGTCCACCAGGTGGAAGGGCGGTGTCCGCCCGCGCGTCACGCGGTAGACATTGATCAGGCGTGTCTTGCCCGGCGCTCGCACTCGTCCTCGCAATCTGGCGCCGGACGAGGGCGTTGACCAGGCTCGACTTCCCGACATTCGAGCGCCCGACGAGCGCTACCTCGGGTGTTCCGTCACAGGGTAGCTGCCGGGCCTCGGCAGCGCTGAGCACCAGTTCTGCAGCAATATTCAAGGTGCGGGCGATTCGACCTGCCGCCGTCCGGCGTCTCGTCGCGCCACACGCGCGTCAGTGGGTAATGGCGTCGTCGGAAATCGTGGAATCGACCTCGTCGATGGCCGGGCCCGCTTCGGCGGTCAGCCGGCTGGGGAGCGGTTCCGACAGCGCGAGCCTCAGCACATCGTCCATGGTCTGCACCAGGTGGATGTTGAGGTCGTCGAGCACGTTCTTCGGAATATCCGCCAGATCCTTCTCGTTGTCCAAGGGCAGAATGATGTCCTTGAGGCCGGCGCGGTGCGCGGCCAGCACCTTCTCTTTGACGCCGCCAATGGGCAGGACCTTGCCGCGCAGCGTGATCTCACCCGTCATCGCCACGTCTTTCCGCGTCGGAATGCGGGCCAGCGCCGACACGAGCGCCGTGGCCATGGTGATGCCGGCCGATGGCCCGTCCTTCGGGATGGCGCCCTCGGGCACGTGGACGTGGACGTCGTGCTTGCGGTTGAAGTCCTTCGGAAGGCCGAAGTCGTCGGCCCTCGACCGCACGAAGCTCATGGCGGCCTGCGCCGACTCCTGCATGACGTCGCCGAGCTTGCCGGTGAGTGTCAGGGTGCCCTTGCCGGGCATCAGCGTGGCCTCGCTCACGAGAATTTCGCCGCCCACTTCCGTCCACGCCAGCCCGGTGGCGATGCCGATCTCGTTGCTCTGCTCGGCGAGCGTCGTGCGGTAGCGCGGCACGCCGAGGAACTGCGTGACCTTGTCGGAAGTCGTCTCCACGGCATAGCTGGGACCAGTCTTCACCACCTCGCGGGCGACCTTGCGGCAGATCGAGGAAATCTCCCGCTCGAGGTTGCGGACACCCGCCTCGCGCGTGTAGCGCTGAATGAGCGTGCGCAGCGCCTCGTCGTCGAACGTGACGTTCGCCGTCGTGAGACCGGTGCCCTCGATGGCCTTCGGCACCAGGAACCGCTTGGCGATCTCGACCTTTTCCTGCTCGGTGTATCCGGCCAGCTGGAGCACCTCCATGCGATCGCGCAGCGCCTGCGGAATGGTGTGCAGGATGTTGGCGGTGCAGATGAACATGACGTGCGAGAGGTCGTACTCGACGTCCAGGTAGTGATCCAGGAACGTGTGGTTCTGCTCGGGATCGAGCACCTCGAGCAGGGCCGCCGAGGGGTCGCCCCGGAAGTCCATCGACATCTTGTCGACTTCGTCCAGCAGGAACACCGGGTTGAGCGTCGTGGCCTTCTTCATCATCTGGATGATCTGGCCAGGAAACGCGCCGATGTAGGTGCGGCGATGACCGCGAATCTCGGCTTCGTCGCGCACGCCGCCCAGCGAGAGCCGCACGAACTTGCGGTTCATCGCCCGGGCGATCGACTTGGCGAGCGACGTCTTGCCGACGCCGGGAGGCCCGACGAAGGTGAGGATCGTGGCTTTCGGCTTCTTGACCAGTGTCCGGACCGCCAGGAACTCGAGGATGCGCTCCTTGATCTTCTCCAGTCCGTAGTGGTCGTGATTGAGGATCTCCTCGGCCCGCTTGAGGTCGCGGCTCTCGCGTGTTTTCTTGAACCAGGGGACCGCGATGATCCAGTCGAGATAGTTGCGTGAGACGGTGGCTTCGGCCGACATCGGCGGCATCGCTTCGAGCCGCTTGAGCTCCTGGATGGCCTTCTCCTGCACATCCTTGGGCATGCGGGCCGACTCGATCTTCTTCTTCAGCTCGTCGATCTCGTTGCCCTTCTCGTCCTTGCGGCCGAGCTCCTTCTGGATCGCCTTCATCTTCTCGTTCAGGTAGTACTCCTTCTGCGCCTTCTCCATCTGCTTCTTCACGCGCGTCTGGATGCGGCGGTCCACCTGAAGCTTGTCCACTTCGATCTCGAGGATGCCGGCGATGCGGTTGAGCCGTTCGACCGGCGAGACGATCTCGAGCAGGTTCTGTTTTTCCTCGACGCCGACGAGCAGGTGCGCGGCAATGGTGTCGGCGAGCTTGCCGGGGTCGTCCACGCGCACGGCCGCGATCATGGCGTCGTAGTGCAGGTTGTTCGACAGCTTGACGTACTGCTCGAAGAGCGACACCACCCGGCTCATCGTCGCTTCGGCGTCGCTGGCCGCTTCGCGGTTGCGCGGCATCACTTTGACCACGACGCGGAAGAAGCCCTTGTCCTCTTTCCACTCCACCGCGCGCGCCCGGTCGACGCCCTCGACCAGCACCTTGATATTGCCGTCGGGCAGCTTGAGGCTCTGAACGATGTTGGCCACGCAGCCCATCGTGTAGATGTCCTCGGGCTTGGGATCGTCGATGGCGGCGTCGTGCTGGGCGGCGAGGAAGATGCGCTTGTCCTTCACGAGCGCGTGCTCCAGGGCCCGGATCGACGAGGGCCGCCCGATGACGAACGGCATCATCATGTGCGGGAACACCACGACGTCGCGCAGCGGAACGATGGGCAGGGTTTCGTAGACTTCCAACGGTGGCTCCAGGTGTCGGGTCAGGCTTCGGGCAGCCCCGGCTATCCGGCCTTTTCGATCAGGGTGATGGGCTTGTCCTTGGCTTCGACGACCTCGCGCGTGATGACGCACTCACGCACCTTACGCTGTCCCGGCAGCGTATACATGAGGTCGAGCATGAGATCCTCGATGATCATTCTGAGGCCCCGCGCGCCGATCTTGCGCGCGAGAGCCGCCTCCGCGATGGCTTCGAGGGCATCGTCGGCGAACCTCAGCTTGACGTTCTCGTACTCGAACAACTTCTGGTACTGGCGCGTAATGGCGTTGCGCGGCTGCGTCAGGATCTGGATGAGCGCGCTCTTGTCGAGCTCGTGCAGCGTGCCGATGACGGGCAGCCGTCCGACGAACTCCGGGATGAGCCCGTACTTGATGAGATCCGAGGGCTCCACTCGCTCGAGCGTCGTGCCGATATCGCGGGCGGCCACCGACTTGACGTCGGCCTTGAAGCCCAGCGTCTTCTTGCCGATGCGCCGCTCGATCTGCTTCTCGAGCCCCACGAACGCGCCGCCGCAGATGAAGAGAATATTGGTGGTGTCGATCTGGAAGAACTCCTGGTGGGGGTGCTTGCGCCCGCCCTGCGGCGGCACGTTGGCCACCGTGCCTTCCAGGATCTTCAGCAGCGCCTGCTGCACGCCCTCGCCCGACACGTCGCGCGTGATCGACGGGTTCTCGTCCTTGCGGCAGATCTTGTCGACTTCGTCGATGTAGATGATGCCCTGCTGGCACTTCTCGATGTCGCCCCCCGCGGCCTGCAGCAGCTTGAGGATGATGTTCTCCACGTCCTCCCCGACATACCCGGCCTCGGTGAGCGTCGTGGCATCCACAATCGTGAAGGGGACGGAGAGGAGCTTGGCCAGCGTCTGGGCGAGCAGCGTCTTGCCGGTGCCGGTGGGGCCGATGAGCAGGATGTTCGATTTCGTCAGCTCGACGTCGTTGCGGCCCCGCGGCTGCTTCTGGATCTCGATGCGCTTGTAGTGGTTGTAGACGGCGACGGCCAGCTTGCGCTTGGTGCGCTCCTGGCCGATGACGTACTCATCGAGGAACTTCTTGATCTCCGGCGGCATCGGCAGCGACGACCGTACGCCGCGGGTCTCGAACTTGTTGTCGTCGGCGATGATGTCGTTGCAGACCTCGACGCACTCGTCGCAAATGAAGACCGTCGGGCCCGCAATCAGCTTGCGGACGTCGTTCTGGTCCTTGTTGCAGAACGAGCAGCGGAGGACTTCGCCCTCGCCGTTCTTCTTCACCATATCTGGCTATCGACTCCGGATGAGCTGACCGGCGGCGCGCGTGCTACTTATCGGCCCGAGCGCCCCGGCGCACACCCTCCCGGGCCTGCGGTCCCGGGGCGGGCCGCCTTCAGGCCCGCTGGCGGATGACATCGTCAATGATACCGTATTCCTTCCCCTGCTCGGCCGACATGATGTAGTCGCGCTCGGTATCCTCCTGGATACGCTTCAGGGGCTGGTGGGTATGGCCTGCCAGAATCTCGCTGACCCGCTCGCGCATGCGCAGGATTTCGCGCGCGGCGATGTCGATGTCGGTGGCCTGTCCACCCAGCCCGGACATCCACGGCTGGTGAATCAGGATCCGCGAATTGGGGAGCGAGAACCGCTTGCCCTGCGTCCCGGCGGCCAGCAGCACGGCCGCAATGGAGGCCGCCTGGCCGATGCAGTAGGTCTGCACGTCCGGCTTGATGAACTGCATGGTGTCGTAAATGGCAAACCCCGCGGTGATCGATCCGCCCGGGCTGTTGATGTAGAGCAGGATGTCCTTGTCGGGATCTTCGGCTTCGAGAAACAGCATTTGCGCGATCACCAGATTGGCGATCCCGTCATCGATCGGTGTGCCGATGAAGATGATGCTGTCCTTGAGCAGTCGCGAAAAGATGTCGTAGGCGCGCTCGCCGCGGTTGGTCTGTTCGACCACCATCGGCACCAGCTGCTGGCGCGCGTCAGCCCAGGAACGTGACATCACCAGATTCGTCAATCCTTGTCAGCGACCGGTACCGATCGCTGTATCCATCACGAGCGGCAAAAGTGCTGGGGTCTCTGAAGGCGGGAACCACTCACGCTCGAGCGATTGTAGCACGCGTGAGCACGAAGTCAACCGCCTTCTCACGCCGTAACCCCGTGTACAGGCGTGAGATCCCGCCGTCCTTCTCCAACCGCGCGCGAACGGCGGCCGTCGTGCGCCCCGCGCGGGCCGCGTACTCGCCGATCTCGCGCTCGAGTTCGGCGTCGCTGACCGTCAATTCTTCCCGACGCGCGACTTCGTCGAGCACGAGCGCTCCCGCGACGGCCTCGCGCGCCGCCTCGCGCTGAGCCTCGCGCAGCTGATCCCAGTCAACAGGGGCGCGTCGCGGATCGACCCCCTGCTCCATCAGCCGCCGCGCGAACTCCTCGACCCGACGCTCGATCTCCCGCGTCACGAGCGAGTCGGGAACCGCGAAGGGCACGCGGCCGCGCGAGCTCCTTCAGCAGGTCGCCCCGGAGCTGGCGGTCCGCATCGTGCTCGGCCTGATGGTGCAGGTCGGTTCGCACCCGCTCGCGCAGCGCGTCGAGTCGACTCGAAATCGCCGACGTCCTTCGCGAACTCGTCGTCCAGCTCGGGCACCACGCGCCGCCTCAGCGCCTTCACGGCGACCTGGTAGCTCATCGCCGTACCGGCCAGCTCGGTGAGCGCGTGGTCCGCCGGATAGGTAATGGTGAAGCTCTTTTCGGCCCCTGCGCTCAGGCCCGCCAGCTCCTCGTCGAATCCCGGGCGGATTGGCCGAGCGCCCAGCTCGATCGACACGTTCTCGTGGCGGTCCGGCTCGCCCTCGGCTGCCTGTCGCGTCAGATCGACCACGACCGTGTCGCCGATCTCCGCCGGACGGTCCTCGATGGGCTCGTACCGCGCGGCGCGGTCGCGCAGCCGTTGAAGCGCCTCACCCACCGCGTTGTCGTCGAGGCTCACGGGTGGACGCCTGAGGTGAATCGTCGAGTAGTCCCCCGGATCGATGGGCGGCACCGTGTCGAAGGATGCCGTGAACTTGAGCGGCTTGCCCTCCTCGACCAGCACGTCGCGAATGTCCGGCGTATCGATTGGCTCGACGCCACGCTCCCGCAGCGCGTCGTCGACCGCGCGCGGAATGAGGCCGTGGGCCACGTCGTGCAGAATCTGCTCGCGGAACCGCTGCTTGATGAGCCGGACCGGCACCTTGCCGGGCCGGAATCCCGGGATGCGGGCCGCCTTGCCGTAGTCACGGGTGATCCGGTCGATCTCGGCGTCGACGACCGCACTCGGAATCTCGACGACGAGGCTCTTCCGTGTCTCGCTGACGTCGAGAAAATCGGTCTTGGTGGACACAGTCGATTGCTGGGCAGAAGCCATCCGGGTCTCGAACGATGACTAGAGGTGTCGAGGGGCTTGGGATGGTGCGAAAGGGGGGAGTTGAACCCCCATAGCCTTGCGGCTACCGGATCCTAAGTCCGGCGCGTCTGCCAGTTCCGCCACTTTCGCCCGGAGCACCGTGCGCGCGCCGCTCGTCTTCGACAGGGTAGCACGCGCTTTTTCGGACGGTCAATCTGCGGCGACCCTCGCCGGATGCGACCTCGTGCATCAGGCGCCTGGCAGCCAGACGAGCTGACGACAGGCCGGACATGCGTACACCATCCGCAGGTCGGCGACGAACGAAACGAAACCGCCGTGACCGTGTACGGCGCACGAGGGGCAGATGGCCGCCGCGGTGGCCTCGACGGTCGCCACGCGCAAGCGCCGTCCCGTCCGGGGATCGGGAAGAGCCTCGGGTCGCGCCTCGTGTGGCGTCAGCCGCGCGCCCTCTGGAGTCTGGTGTCGTCGGAACAGCCCGCCGTATGCGTCGGGCTGTGGGGGATGAGTCCATTCGTATGAGGTCGTGCGCCGGATATGAGACGTTGAACGCGCGGCGACATCGTAACACAAACATTTCACCCGATCTCTTCATTGTCCACCCACCACCAGACCACCATGGCCGTCAGGATCAGCAGGAAGGCGAGCGTGTAGGTCGACAGGCGCGGCGCGAGGCTGTCGACGGCGTCTCGAGACCGGACATGAAGACACTCGAGGCGTCGCTGGTGACCACAGTCAACCCGCTCACACTGAGAAGCACCCAGACGCCGATCGCCACGGCCCCCAATCCGCCGGCAATTGCGAGGTTGAAGGTGACGTCGATCACCTGCTCCGCCTTCCACCAGTCGCGCCGCAGCCGCCGCTCGACTCTCGCCGCGAAGCCCGGTGGCACCTCGCCGAGCGCTGGCCGTTCGAGCGTCCCTTCGATGCGGCGCGCCAGGGCGAGCTGCGCCTGACAGCGCGGGCAGTTCGACAGGTGGGCTGAAAAATCGGCGTCTTCGAACTGCTCGCCGGAAGCGAGGGCTTCGATGCGATCATCGAGTTCGCGGCACGTCATGGTCTTCACCGATTACGCGAGCTCTGTCTGGAGCAGTAGCCGCAACGCGCGCTTGGCGCGATAGAGCCTGGTTTTCACGGTCCCGAGCGGCAGATTGAGGGCTCCGGCAAGGTCCTCGTATCGCACGTCCTTCAGGTAGTGGCCGGTCACGAGCAACTGGTCCACCGGCGACAGGCGGCTGAGCGCCTTGTCGAGTCGATCTTTCAGCTCCAGGGCCCCGAAGCCGCTGTCGCTGCCGGCGAGGCGCAGCACATCGGCGGGCCGGCCTTCATGCGCTTCGATGGCTTCCAGGCTCAGCTCGGGCGGCCCGGTCCTGGAACGCTCCTCGATGCACAGGTTCGCGACGATGCGGAAAATCCAGGAGGAGATGCGCGCATCCCCGCGGAAGTAGGGCAGCCCGCGATACACGCGAAGGAAGGTCTCCTGGGCCAGATCCTCGATCCGCTGACGATCGCGCACCGAGCCGGAGATGAGCGCGAAGACCATCTGCTGGTAGCGGTTCACCAGATCCCGGAACGCGGCCTCATCGCCACGCTGGCACCGACGGACGAGATCGCGTTCGCTCGGATCGGCCATCCGCCCGCGATATTAGACCACCGCGGGTGGCGGATTGTTTCATCTCGGCGGGAATGCCGAGGCGGCGCGCGGCTTGAAACAATCGCCGGGCCGATCCAGTCTAATCACCCGAGGCAGACCGTCGGCGCGCAGGGCCGCCTGGGAGGCAATATGGACCAAGACAGCGTGTTCGTGCTGTCAATCGTGATCCCGCTCGTCACCATCATTGGCGGGTGCCTGCTGATTGGCCTGGCCATCTACCGCTACACGCGGCTCAAGGAGCTGGCCTACCGCGAGCGGTTGGCCATGATCGAAAAGGGCCTGGTGCCGGGGAGCATCGATCCGGCGGGCTCCGATCGGGTCATGCAGCTGGCATCGGTTTCACGGACCGAGCGTGGCATGAAGATGCGTACGCTGGGCGTGCTGCTCCTTGGCGTGGGTCTTGGTCTGGCGGTGCTCATCTCCTTTGCCGGCGAGGATCCGGCGAGCGGCGTGGGAGTGGGCGGTGGAATCGCCGTTCTCGGCCTTGCGTTCCTCGTCAACGGTATCCTGACGAGCCGCAGCTCGATGTCGCCTGGATATCCGGTGTCGCAGGCGACCGAGCGCGAGTCCCAGGATCGCGCGCCGTTCTCCAGCGACCACTAGGCTTGGAGAGCGGATCGGGATGTGCGCGCCCAATGGAGCACACCAGCGAAAGCCGCCAACGAGACACCGATCAGGTCGGTCGTCGCCCTCGCATCGCAGAGAAGCAGACCCGCGCCAATACACAGCACGCGCTCGGCGAGGTTGATTTTGCCTCGCAGCCAGCCGCCGAGAGCCACCGCCAGAGCTGCCACACCAACCGCTGTGGACAGGGTCGTCCGGGCAATGACCGGGAGCGGGGCCTGTAACAGCACGCCGAGCCCGTCCGGGCTGAGTGTGAAGACGAAAGGCACCAGAAACGCCGGCAGCGTGTACTTCCAGGTCAGCGTCATCGTGCGCAGCGGTCGTCCACCCGTAATGGCCGCAGCCGCGAACGGCGAGAGCGCCGTGGGCGGGCTGACCTCTGACAGCACCGCGTAGTAGAAGATGAACATGTGCGCCGCAACGGCCGACACACCGGCTTGAACGAGGGCAGGAGCCACCATCACCGCGGCGATGATGTACGAGGCCGTCACCGGCACGGCCAGTCCGAGCAGCCTCACGGCGATCGCAGCGTAGAGCACGGTCAGAAAGAGCTGGCCGTTCGCCAGGGCCACGATGAGCCCCGCCACCTTCAACCCCAGGCCTGTCAGCGTCACGATGCCGACGATGATGCCGGCCGTGGCCGTCGTCGCTGCCACGGACACGACGCTGAGGCTGCCGTTCTCGAGGGCTCGGAAGCAGTCGCCGCGGCCAAAGCGCCGTCTCGGGGCGAATGAAGCTGAGAGCCGCGGCGAGCAGCGTGGCCCAGAACACCGCCCTGAACGGCGTCAGGCCAAACACGAGCAGAACGGCGATCGCGACCAGTGACAGGAAGTGATAGCCGTACCGAAGCGTCAAGAGGCCCAGCCGCTCGACGTCGATACGGACCGGGCGCACCGTCATGCGCCGGCTGTCGAACTCGATCATCAGAAAAATCGACAGGTAGTAGAGCAGTGCGGGCACGAGTGCCATCGTGATCACACGCAGGTACGAGATCTCCAGGAACTCGGCGATGAGGAATGCTGCGGCCCCGAGCGTCGGCGGACTCAGAATTGCGCCGATGCCGGCCGCTGACAGCATGGCGCCGCCGACCTCGGGCGTGTATCCGGCGCGGCGCAGCAACGGCCAGCCAACCGATCCCAGAGTGACGGTGGTGGCCACGCCGCTGCCGGACACGCTGCCCAGCAGGAGACCCGCGAGGGCGATGGTCCGGGCCGGCGCGCTGGCGGAACCGGATCGACCCATGCGCCGCCAGCGACCAGTCGATGAAGAAGCGACCGGCGCCCGACTGTTCGAGCACGGCGCCATAGATGCCGAACAACACGATGTAGGTAGCCGCGACATCGAGCGGCACGCCGAATATTCCCTCGAGCGTCATGTAGAGCGTGCCGATGATGCGATCCGCTCCGTATCCGCGATGCGCCAACGTCCCGAGACCGACGGCTGCCAGCGACGGCCCGAGAAAGCCGTAGGCGAGAAACAGCGCGGCCGTCGTCGGCAGAATCCAACCGACCGACCGTCGCGTCGCTTCGAGCACCAGGAGAATGGTGAGCCCACCCAGCACGAGATCGATGACGAGAGGTGTTGTCGCGCGATACACGAATTGTTCGAAGTCGACGAGGGGCCAGGCGAGCGCGACGATTGCGGCGCCGGCAAGCAGCCAGTCGACGGGCGTGACACGGGCGATGCGAGACCGTCTGGCAGGAAAACGGAGGAACACGAGAACGAGCGCGATCAGCAGGAAGCTGACGCGATAGACCTGTGGCTGGACGATGCCGACGACCCAGTAGAGGGCGTAGAGCGAGAGGCCTATGGCGAGAGCGGAGACGAGGCGGCCGATGGGTCCATCGAGGCGGCGAACCGGGGCGTCCTCGGTGGTCAGGTCGGGAGCGATCACTCCTTCCAGACGCCGCGCTCCTTGTAAAAGCTGATGGCCCCCGGATGGAAAGGAGCGGGCGAACCGGTCACGGCGCGGTCGAGCGCGAGCTTGCGCGCCTCGGGGTGAATGGCGGCGAGTTCCGGCTGCTTTTCGAACAAGAGCCGCGTGATGTTCCGCGCCAGCTCATCGTCCATCGATCGGTTGGCGACCAGCACGTTGGAAACGCCCACCACGGGGACGTCGCCGGAGAGCCCGGGATAGGTGGAGGCGGGCAGGTCGATGCAGCGCGTAGAGGGCCTGACCGAATTTTGCCTGGAGTGCCGGCAGCACGTCGTCCGTGGGAAGAAGCCGAATCGCGATGCCCGGCGTGTGCGAGAGATCCTGCACGGCGGGACTGGGAATGCCGCTGCTCCAGAAGAAGGCGTCGATCTTGCCGTCCTTGAGCGCACCTGCCGACTCACTGCCGCCCAGACCCTGCCGGCGGACATCGCGACGCGGATCGAGGCCGGCCGCCTCCAGCGCCCGGAACGCGATCACCTCGGTGCCGCTGCCGGGCGATCCGGTCGACACGATGCGTCCACGCAGGTCGGCGACATGGGCGATCGGGCTCGAGGCGAGTGTTACCAGATGCGTGTAGTTCGTGTACAGGACAGCAAGGGCGACAACCGGCACCTTCTCACCCTCGAAGGCGCCATGTCCGCCGACAGCATCGGCCAGTGTGTCGGCCAGCGAAAAGGCCAGATCGGCTTTGCCATCGCGGATCAACTTCAGGTTGTCGACGGAAGCTGCCGTGACTTCGGCCGTGGCCTGTACGCCGGGCAGATTCTCGCTGATGATCTTCGCGATGCCGCCGCCGTAGGGATAATAGACGCCCGCGGTGCCACCGGTGGCGATCGACAGCCAGCGTGTCCTGTCGGTCTCGCCGGTGCAAGCGGCAGCGCAGAACGCGCATACGAAAAGCAGAACACCACGGGCGCTCCGCCACCGGCCCGGGCGCGTGAACGTTCCAGCGCCTCGCATGGGCCGAGTATACGTCGGCGCCCGTCCGGCCGCCGTGTGAGGCTGAAGCGACGAGTTCCGGTTATCCTACCGGACGATCCACGAGCGACATTCGCATGAGCACTCGCGTCAGAGTCTTCGCGCCGGCCAGCATCTCGAACCTCGGGCCAGGTTTCGACGTGCTGGGCCTCGCACTCCATCGTCCTGGCGACATCGTCGAAGCGGAGCCGAGTGAGCGGCCAGGTATCGAGATCGCGGCGATCACCGGCGATGGGGGCAGGCTCAGTGCCGACGCCAGGCGAAATGTGGCGGCGGTGGCGGCGGCGGCCGCGCTCGACGCCATGCGTGCGAAGGCGTCCGCACCGGCGGCCTCCGGGGTGCGGCTCTGGCTGCACAAACGGATGCCGCTCGCAAGCGGCCTCGGCAGCTCGGGGGCGAGCAGCGTGGGTGGCGCCTTTGCAGTGAACGAGCTGTTCGACCGCCCGCTCACGCCGCACGAGGTCCTGCTGGCGGCAATGGAGGGGGAGCGATCGGCGAGCGGATCGGTGCATGCCGACAATGTGGCGCCAAGTCTGCTCGGTGGCATGGTGCTGATTCGCAGTTATGACCCGCTCGAGATCGTCGAGCTGCCCGTTCCCGAAAGCCTCTGGGTGGTCGTCGTGCACCCCCACTGCGAGGTTTCCACCTCGGAGGCGCGCGCCCTGGTCGCCGGACGTGCGTACAGCCTCTCGCAGGCCGTCAGGAATCTGGGGAATCTCGGCGCGTTCGTCAGCGCCCTTCATCGCCATGATCTGCAGCTGCTCGGACGCAGCATCCACGATGAGCTCGTCGAGCCTGTCCGCGCGCAACTGATCCCCGGTTTCGCGGAGGTCAAGGCCAGCGCGCTCGACGCAGGCGCGCTGGGCTGTTCGATCGCGGGCTCGGGACCGTCGGTTTTTGCCTTCTCCAACGACGAGTCCTCCGCGCGGACGATCGCTCAGCGCATGCGTCACACGTTTCAATCGGCCCGGTCTCTGGACTCGGATATCTTCATTGGACGAGCGGGGGCGCCCGGGGCCCGCCGCGTGGAGGCGACGTGGGATCTCGAGAACTGATGGCTCGGGCAGGCTGGCCGTGCCGCCGGGACGCGAGGGTCTGACATGGAGCTCTGCAGCACGCGCGACGCCAAGATTCGCGTCAGTTTTCGTGACGCCCTGATCCGGGGCATCGCGCCCGAGGGTGGGCTCTACCTGCCGATTTCGATTCCGCGGATCGGACTGGACGAATTCGCAGAGTGGCGCTCCCTGTCGTTCGCCGATCTCTCCGTCGCCATCGCCAAGCGAGTCATCGGCGACGAATTCCCGGGTGATGTCATCGAGCGGCTGGTGGGCGGAGCACTCGATTTTCCCGTGCCCATCATCGAAGTCGAGCCGGGACGCTTCGTGCTCGAGCTCTTTCATGGCCCCACGCTCGCGTTCAAGGATTTCGGTGCGCGCTTCCTCGCGCGATTCTTCGGCTACATCCTGGCCGAGCGCGGTGAGCAGGCCACGATTCTGGTGGCCACCTCGGGCGACACGGGCGGCGCCGTCGCGCACGGCTTTCACGGCGTGCCCAATGTCAGAGTCGTGGTCCTGTACCCGGAAGGCAAGGTGTCGCCGTTTCAGGAAGCGCAGATGGCGACGCTTGGTGGCAACGTCACCGCCGTGCGCGTGTGGGGCGACTTCGACGACTGCCAGCGGCTGGTCAAGCAGGCGTTTCTCGATCGCCGGCTGACCGATCTGCGTCTGTCGTCCGCCAACTCCATCAACATCGGCCGGCTTCTTCCCCAGACCTTCTATTACGTGCGTGCGTGGCTGTCCGTCACTGCAGACGTTCACGATTCCGTGGTGTTCTCCGTCCCGAGCGGGAATCTGGGAAACGTCACGGCTGGTGTGCTGTCCGCCGCTATGGGCGTGCCGATGGCCGGGCTCATCGCCGCCACCAACATCAATCGGACGCTGGACGACTACTTAGCCAGCGGCAGCTACCGCCCCCGGCCCTCGGTGGCGACAATGTCGAGCGCGATGGACGTGGGCGATCCGAGCAACCTGCCTCGCCTCGTCGCGCTCGGGCCCACGCTCGAGGGCTTGCGCGAGCGCGTCAAGGTGAGTGTCGTCGACGATCAGTCCACCCGCGAGCGCATCCGGGACGTGTTCACGCGGACGGGATATGTCCTCGATCCGCACGGGGCTGTCGGCTACGAGGCGGCCACGCGCTTCGCGCGCGATCACGGTTTCGACGGGCCCATCGTGACACTGGCGACGGCGCATCCGGCCAAGTTCGCTTCTGGCATCAGCAGCATTCTCGGCTTTGCGCCCGAGCTGCCAGGTGACCGTTTTCGCGAGCTGATGTCGAAACCGCTCGGCGCCATCGACCTGGACGACACCGCATACGACGCCTTCGAGCGGCTCCTGCGCGACCTGCCGGAGGCGCCCGAACTGCGCCCGGCGGATCCTGCTATCCTGTGATTCATTCGAGCCCGCGCCGAGGAGTCTCTATGCCTTCAACTCTCAAGTACGCGGCGCTTGCAGCCTGTTTGTTGACGCTCACAGGTGGCGCGGCTGCCGTGCCCGACGAGGGTGCGCTCGCTTCGGCTCGCCGCCTGCGCCTGGGTGGCGAACCCGGGCAAGCTGCCGAAACGCTCAGGGCCGTACCCGCGCGCGAGTCCAGCGTTGAGCTTCAGCACGAGTTGGTGCTGGCCCTCCTTGCGAGCGGGCAGGCAGACGATGCCCTTGCCGTCGCGGAGAAGGCGGTCGCCGCCGCGCCCGATGAGCCTCTTGCGGTTCGAGCGCGGGCTCTGGCGCTCAGCGCACGCTATGAGGGTGAGCGGGCGCTCGAGGCCATCGAGCCGGCGCTCACGAAGCACCCGGGCAACGGACCTCTGCTGGCAGCCAAGGGGCGCACACTCTGGGAGCTGCGGCGCACAAAATCGGCAGTCGAAGCCCTGCAGGCCGCAGCAGGTCATGCCCCGTCGGCCGCCGAGGCCAACTACTATCTGGGGCGCATTTTCCATTTCAAGGGTTGGCGTGCTGAAGGGGCTTTCCCCGGGTGGCACGATGAACCGGAGTATCGCGCGAAGGCGGAAGCGGCGTTCCGGGCGGCGGCTGCTGCCAGCCCGGAATGGTATGCGCCCTATCTTGGCCTGGGCGACACGCTCCTCGCGGCTGATCGTCCGACCGAGGCACTGGCAGCCTTTGACCGAGCACTCGAGCGTGGCCCCAACGTGACGGCGGCGCTCGCCGGACGCTGGAGCGCGCTCGAGGCACTGAACCGGGTTGACGAGGTGAAGGCGGAGGTCGCGCGCGCGACAGAGTCGCCTGACGCCCGCCAGGTGGACGCGGCGCGGCGCGGATTCGAGCTGGTGGGTCTCGCGAGCGAGGCCGAGGCTGCGGCCCAGAAACTTCTTTCGAGATTTCCGGCAAGTGCCGGGGCTGCGGCGGTGACCGCGGCCCGTGTCGGGAACGCTCGACGGGCCAAGCAGTACGCTTCGGTCGTCGATCTGGCGGCGTCGTTCCCCGGTCGATTTCCGTCCAGCCCCGACCGCCTGGCCGTGCAGGATGCGTTGATCGAAGCCTACATGGCATCACCCGACACGCCACCGGCCACGCTTCTCCAGGCCATCGATGCGCGCATCGGCGCCCGGCCCGATCCTGCGGTGTTCGTGGCAGGCAGCACGGCGCTGGCAAGTCGCCGGGTCCTTCTCGACGACGCGATCAGGCTCGGCGAAGCGAGTGTGGCGGCGGCATCGACCTTCATCAACGAGAACCTGGGCTCCTACAAGATGGAGGGGAAGATTCAAAACGCGCTTGGCCGGAGCCGGGCCACCGGCCTCGATCTCGCCGGCTGGGCGCACTTCCTCGAGAGCGACCTGCCTTCCGCCACGACGAAGCTCGAAGAAGCCGAACGCCTGTCGCGCGGCAATGACATGGCGAATCAATACCACCTGGGCGAGCTGGCCCGTCGGAAGGGCGAGCTCGATGCGGCGCGCGAACGGTACCTGACGGCGCTCTCACTTCAGGGTCCGGCGGCGCTGAAAGACGCTGGAACCAAGGCCCTTGCCGACGTCTATGCGAAGCTCGGCAACGATCCGGCCGGGTTCGATGCCTATCTGAAAGCCGAGCTCGATCGACGCAAAGAGGACCGACGCGAGCGGCTCGTGCAGAGCATGCTCGATCAAAGAGTCCCGGCCATCGTCGTCGACGATCTCGCGGGAGGGCAGATCAACCTGGGCTCGCTTCGGGGCAAAGTGGTGCTGCTCAATTTCTTCAGCAGCTGGTGCGGAGCGTGCCGCGGTGAGTTGCCGCACGTAAAAACGGCGTACGAAGCCTACCGCAACGATCCGGGTGTGGCGTTTCTGCTCGTGAGTCTGGACGACGATCCCAAGCGCCTGGCGCGGTATCTGGCCGAGATGACGTTCCCGTTCCCCGTGGCGCATACGACGCAGAAGGCAGCCGAGGAGGCGTTTCGTGTGTTCGACGTGCCGGCAACGTTCTACGTCGATCGCTCTGGCGTCGTGCGCTATGAAGCGCGGGGTGGCGAGATTCACGGTCAGGCCGCCGACCGCGTGCAATGGTTCATCGAGGAGCTGAAGCGTCAGTGAGGATGGCGTGAAGCTGAACCGCCGACAGTTTCTCGGGACGACCGCCGGTGTGGCGTCGGTTTCCTCGCTCCAGGGTCGCGCGCGGCCGGCCGTCCCTCCCGCTCCAGACGACGAAGCCGATCCGCTCGGCGTGCGCGCCGATTTCCCTGTCGTGACGCAAGGCGTGTATCTCAATTCGGCCTACATCGCCCCGAACCCTCGCGTGGTGGCGCAGGCCGGTTGCGCATTCGCCGAGGCGAAGGCGACGAAGCCGCTCTCGCTCGGTGACATGCAGGCCAGAGCCGACGAGGTGCGCCGTCAGTACGCGCGCCTCGTCAACGCAACACCCGAGGAGATTGGTTTCCTCTTCACCACGAGCGAAGGCGAAAATCTGGTGGCCGGCGCGCTCAATCTCCGGTCCGGCGACAACGTCGTGCTCGACGAGCTGCACTATCTGGCCGAATTCGTGCTGTACGAGCATTTGCGCGAGACGCGCGGCGTCGAGGTGCGGGTGGCGAAGGCGAGGGAGGGCGCCGTTTCGGCGCAGGACTTCGAACCGCTCGTCGACGAGCGCACGCGTCTCGTTTCCGTCGCGTGGGTCTCGCATCAGAACGGCTTTCGTCACGACATGCGGCCAATTGCGGACCTGGCCCATGCGAAGGGCGCGCTCTTCTACGCCGACGGCGTGCAGGCGGCCGGGATGTTTCCGCTCGATGTTCGCGAGGCGGGCGTGGACTGCATGGCCAGCGGCACCTACAAGTGGCTGCTGGGCAGCTTCGGAGTGGCGCCGTTCTTCGTGAAGCGCGAGCTTCTCGACCGTATTCCGAACGATCGATGGGGTGCGCTGCACGTGGAACAGGAGCTGCCCGATCGGAAGTTCAGGATCCATCGAACGGCAAAAAAGTACGACTACGCCACGCTCGCCTTCGGTCCGATCCATCAGCTCGGCGCCGGACTGACCTATCTCGAGAAGGTCGGCGTCGATCGGATTGAGGCGCACGGTGTCGGGCTCGCCCAGGAGCTTCGCGCAGGGCTTGTCGAGCGCGGCCTCCGCGTGCTGACCCCCGCCGCCAACCGCTCCTCCATCGTCACCTTCGCGTTGACGAAGGAGCAGCAGGCCGCGCAGAAAATCTTCGACACCGCCCGCGTGCAGGTGACGATTCGCGCGGGCGGCACCCAGGTGCGGGTCTCACCGGCCCTTTTCAACAACCGCGCCGACATCCGGAAATTTCTCGACGTGGCCGAACAGCTGGCATAGGAGACGATGCGCGCCGCCCTCCTGCTCGCGTTGACGCTGCAGACGACGGGTCCCGTGGCGCTGGAGAACGAGTATGTACGTGTGACGCGCAACCAGGCGTTCTGCGCGTCGGGCAAGGGGGCGACGTGCGGCGAGCGTGTCTTCGTGGCGATGGGCGACCTCGAGCTGCCGACCTGGAACGGCGTTCACCGCATGACGCGCGGCGACATCGTCGTCTTCAACCAGGGTGAGGCATACACGCCGCCTGAGTCCGGCGAATTTCTGGAGGTGGCCTGGAAGCCCACGTATCCGCCGGTTCAGTCGCCGCGCGAGCTGATTGCACCCGACAAGAACGCCGTCCTGCACGATGGCGCGCGGTTCTTCGTGTTCGAAGAGAAGCTCGATCCTGGCGACACGCGCGCGCGGCACAGCCACAGCCAGCGCGTCGTCATCGTCCTGAACGCGACGCGTCTTCAACAGTGGCCCGACGGCCAGCCGGAGCTCTTCCGCGAGCAGATTCCCGATGACGTGCGGTTCAACCCGCCGGTGATCCACGTGGTGAAGACGGTCGGGCCGCGACCGCTGAGAAACATCGTCATCGAACTCAAGCCAGACCGATAGAGATCAACGAGGAGAGGAACTGTGACCGTTCGCCGAATCCCGGCTCGCGTCATCGTGACTGCTGCCGCGGTCGCTGCCGCGATTTCACTGGCGGCCTGCAACACGCCGCCGGACACGGCAGCTCAACCCTCGAGCGCCGCCGACACGGTGTTCGTCAACGGCAAGATCGCGACCGTGGACGCGACCTTTTCGCTGGCGGAAGCCGCAGCGGTACGGGACGGCAAGTTCGTCCTCGTCGGATCGAGCGACGCCGTTCGCCAGCTCGCCGGGGACTCGACGCGAATCATCGACCTTGGCGGGCGCCTGGTGGTGCCAGGTCTGGCCGACGGGCACTTCCACAGCGCGGGGGGCGGCCCGGGCGTGGACCTCTCGCGCGCTCGAACCTTCGACGAGGTCATCACGGCGATTCGTGAACGTGTGGAACGGGCGGGACCCGACGAGGTGGTCGTCACCAACAGCGACTGGCACGAGGCGCAGCTCAAAGAGCAGCGTCTGCCGTATCGCCGGGATCTCGATGCGATCGCACCGCGCACTCCCGTCGTGGTCGTGCGCGGCGGGCACGAGTACATCCTCAATTCCGTCGCACTTCGAAAGTGGAACATCACCACAGCGACCAAGGAGCCGCCGGGAGGTCAGATCAGCCGCTACCCGGACGGGCAGCTGAACGGCGAGCTCCTCGATGCGGCGAAGAGCTACGTCAAGCTGCCGCCCCCGCCCGAACGGTCGATCGACCAGCGCATCGAGGCCATGGTGTCCGACTTCAAGAAGCTTCACGCGGCGGGACTCACCAGCGTGCGTGTGGCAGGGACGTCGGTGGAGCAGTACCGCTTGTTCGAGGAGATGAAGCGCCGGGGTGTGCTCTCGATGCGCGTCAGCGTGCTGCTGCGGCCCGACCGTACAGCGGAGGCAGCCGCGGTTGAAACCGCCGTCAAGGGGTGGGGGCTCGAATCGGGCGCCGGTGACGAGTGGCTGCGGGTGGACGGCATCAAGCTCGGCGTCGACGGCGGCTTCGAGGGAGGCTGGATGCGTGAACCGTACGAGGAGCCGTACGGGCGTCGAGGCGCGTATCGAGGCATTCAAACGATGCCATCCGACCGGTACACGGAAACCGTGAAGATGCTCAACCGCCTGGGCTGGCGAGTGTCCACACACGCGGTGGGCGATGCCGCGATCGACCTCGTTCTAGCCGCCTACGAAGAGGCGAACGCGGAGCGCCCGCTCGCCGGGCGGCGATGGGTGCTCGAGCACGGCTTCATCCCGCAAGCCGATCAGCTGCCGCGCATGAAGCAGCTCGGTCTCGTCGTCTCGGCTCAGAACCACCTCTATCTTGCCGGACCTTCGCTGGTGCGCTACTGGGGCGCCCAACGTGCCGGATGGACGACGCCGGTCCGGGCGTATCTGGATGCCGGCCTCGTCGTCGCCGCGGGAACGGACACGCCGGTCGTGCCGTATCCGCCGCTCTGGACGATCTATCACTTCGTGACGCGCGGGACGATCTCGGGAGGGCCGCTGGGCGTGGATCAGAGGATTCCGCGTGACGCGGCACTGCGTCTCAGCACCATCAACAACGCCTACCTCACGTTCCAGGAGAAGACGCTCGGTTCGATCGAGCCTGGGAAATTCGCCGACCTGGTCGTGCTCTCCAACGACATCCTCACGTGCCCGGAGGATCAGATCGAGCACACGACGGCGCTCCTGACGATGGTGGGGGGCCGCGTCGTACATGAATCGGGCCCGCTCTCGACCAGTCATTGACCGAGGCGAGCCCGATTCGACCAGCGATCTACGCGGCTGTCGAGTTCTTGGCGGGGAAGATCTCCTTGAACGCGACCAGGAATCGGTCCATCTCCTCGGCCGTGCCGACTGACACGCGCAAATGCTCGACCATCGGCGGGAATCGCCGGCCGACGGCGATGCCGCGCTTGCGGAACTCCTCGATCACGGGCGTGATCTCCCGGCCAACGTGGACCATGAAGAAGTTGGCCTCGGAGGGGATCACGTTGTAGCCGAGGCTGGTGAGCGCGGCCGAGGTCTTCTTGCGAAGCTCGATCGTGACGGCCTTCACCTTGGCCTGGTTCGCCGTGTCCTGCAGCGCGGCCACGCCGCCCCAGCGCACCAGCGCGTTGACGCTGCTGATGGAGTAGTTGCGCATGCGATCGATCAGGGGCTTCGGTGCGACGGCATACCCCAGCCGCATCGCGGCCAGCGCGGCAATCTTCGAGAAGGTCCTCGCGATGATGACCTGGCGTCCTTCGAGGACATACGGCACCGACGTCGCGTAATTGGGATCCTCGACGAAGTGGTGATACGCCTCGTCGATGAGCACGGGAATGTCTTCGGGGATGCCATCGAGAAGCGCCTTGACGTCCTGCTTCGTCACGACGACACCGGTCGGATTGTTCGGATTGACGAGGTAGACGAACCCGACGTCGCGGTAGTTGTCCTTCGTCGCCCGGATCATCGCGGGGATGTCCTGACGATAGTCCGCCAGGAGCGGGAGGGCGACCACGTCGGCCTTGATGCCGCTGGCATGCGTATAGACCGAGCTGTAAGTCGGCTCGACGCCGACCACCTTCTTCCCGCCCTGCAGGAAGGTCAGCCCCGTCACCTCGAGGATTTCACCCGAGCCCGCGCCGAGCAGGACGTTCTCGGTCTTCACGCCGTGGTGATCCGCGATGGCCTGTGTAATCCCGCCATCCGGGTAGCCGTAGCGATTGGCGTACTTCCACGCGCCGTTCATCGCCTTCATCACCGATTCGGGAGGACCGTAAGGGTTCTCGTTCTGCGCCAGCTTGGCCATGGCGTCGTACTCGGCGAGCGACGGCCGGCGTGCCGCGCCGGCAGCCGGCGCACCCGCTATCTGCGCCCAGACACGTCCATCCGGTCTGAGCCCGACGTAGCCAAGGGCAGCCGCCAGGCCCCCGAAGAAGCTCCGGCGCGATACGCTGTGCCTCAAATCCATGGCTCCTCCAATCCAGTCCGCGTATTTTCCACACAGGCGCCGCCGCAGCAGGGGCGCCTGCGCCACGCGCACAGCACGGCCGAGCCTCAACGAACCTGCTGCAACTCGACGACGATGACCTCGATCGGTCGATCGCTGTCGTTGACGTCGGCGTGGAGCTCGTTGGGCGGATCGGCGGTCAGCCAGTAGGCCTTGCCGGTCTCCCAGTTGACGGTCTGGGACTGTCCGGAATCCTTGACGATCTTGAGCTCCCCGCCGGTGAGGGCAATCACCGCGCGCGGGTGTTCGTGCCGGTGCATCGCCAGCGGCTGGCGGGGCTGGATGATCGACTTCCACACGCGGACGTGCTCGTTCTCGAATTGAGGAACGCGCCGGGTCGTCGCAGCCTGCTGGCGCGCGTACCGAGGGGGTCGTCAGCAGGAGTGCAGCGGATGCGACAGAGAGCATGGCCCGTCTGGCGTGCATGAAGGTCTCCTTGAGCGATGAGCGTGACGCGGATAGTCTAACAGCCTGAGACGTGTATCCGAACGCATGCCCACCACCATCCGACGGCGCGAGTTGCTGAAGACGGCCGGGCTTGCGGTCCTGGGCGCCGGCTTCGGATCCGCCTGCGCCAAAAGCGCCGTTCAGACGCCGGCGTCGGTCCCCGAGCCGCGCCGTTCCTTTGCCCGGGTGCTCGTCTCGCGCGATCGGATCATTCGCACGGTCGCCGGGCTGCGACCGTTTCGCCCATCCGGCTTCGTCGTGAAGGCCGAGAAGTTCGGTGAACGGATCGTGGTCCACAACTACGGGCACGGCGGCGGGGGCGTCACGCTGTCGTGGGGCACGTCGCATCTGGCGGCCGACCTTGCGGCTTCGACCGGCGCCACGCGCTTCGCGGTGCTCGGCGCGGGCGCCGTGGGACTGTCGACGGCCCGGCTGCTGCAGCAGCGCGGGTTCGAGGTGACCATCTACGCCAGGGACCTGCCGCCCAACACCACCTCGAACATCGCGGGCGCGATGTGGTCGCCCGCGGAAGTGTCCGATCCCGATCGCCGGACTCACCGAGTTCATCGCGCAGCACAACCGGGCGGCCAGGCTGTCGCACCGCTATTTTCAGGATCTGGTCGGCGACTACTACGGCGTCCGCTGGATTGAGAACTACTCGTGCAGCACGACGCCGCCCGACGAGCGGCCCGGTGCCTACGGCATCGACGATCTCTACCCGTACAGCCGGCTCCTCGCGCCGGCGGAGCATCCGTTCCCGTTCCCCTACGTCCGGCGATTCGTGACGATGCTCGTCGAGCCGCCCGTGTATCTGAACGCGGTATCTCCGCGACTACCAGATTGCCGGCGGCCGGATCGTCGTGCGCGAGTTCGGCGATCTCGCCGCGGTGCTCGCCCTGTCCGAGCCCGTCATCCTGAATTGCACGGGGCTCGGCGCCGCGAAGATCTTCGGCGATCAGGAACTGATGCCCATCAAGGGTCAGCTCACGGTGCTCCTGCCGCAGCCGGAGATCGACTACATCACGCTCACCGAGGAGCTCTACATGTTCCCCAGACGGGACGGGATCCTCCTCGGCGGAACGCACGAGCGCGGCGTGTGGACCCTCGAGCCGAACGCGGAAGCCGCCGAGCGCGTGCTGGCCGGGCACATCGATTTCTTCCGGCGCATGAGGTAGGGCTGAAGCCGGTTGGCCGCTCAGGCTGGCATCTTCAGAATGCGCGCCGCGTTCCCGCCGAAGATCGCCGTGCGCTCCGCGATCGGACGACGTCCAGCGATCGAACCGCGTCGATCATGCTGACGTCAGGCTGCCGATCTGGTGTGGATAGTCGCTGCCGGCCAGGATGCGATCGGTTCCGGCGAACTTGATTGCGAGCTCGAGGCAATTCACGTCGAAGTTGACGGTGTCGTAGTAGCAGGCCTTCAGGTATTCGCTGGGTGGACGGCTGATGTTCGCGCGGCAATCCTTGAACGCGTAGTAACCGCGATCCAGCCGTTCGGCCAGATACGGAATGGCGCCGCCGAGGTGACCGAGCACCCATGTGATGCGTGGGAAACGCTCCATCACGCCGGCAAACACGAGGTGAGCGGCCGCCAGCGTGGTGTCCATCAGGAAGCCCACGAGCGGCATCAGCCAGTACTCCTCCATCGCCTCCACGCCGAGCGGGTGAATCGGATGAATGTAGAGCACCGCGCCGAGCTCGTCGGCCTTCTCGTAAAGCGGCCAGTAGCGGCGGTCGGCGAGCGGCACGCCGTTCGAGTTGCTGAACAGCATCACGCCCGGAAAGCCCATCTCGCGACAGCAGCGTTCCAGCTCCACGACCGACGCGCGGGGATCGTTCAGGGGCAAGGTGGCGAGCGAGACGTAGTGCGTGCTCCGTGTCGCCACGACTTCGGCGAACGCGTCGTTGACCATCCGCGCCAGATAGACCGCGCGTTCGGGAGTCTCGATCTGCGTGCCGGGAGAGGTGAAGCGTAATCACCTGTTTGTCCACGCCGTGCTCGTCGAGGACGGTCTCGCGGTACGCGATATCGCGGTGCCCGCGTACCACGATGTTGTAGTCGCCGGGATAGTGGAGCAGGGGATTGCCTTCCCCGTCTTCGGTGACGCGCACGTTGCTGGGACCCTTGCGGACGGCATCGAGATAGGCGGGCGGGTAGTAATGATTGTGAAAATCGATAATGGTCATCGACATGATCTCCTCTACGGGCGCCTGCGAACCCACAACGCGTAGACGGGCAGGCCGGCCAGCACGAGCAACAGTCCGATGGCGCTCTCCGTCGGATCCGACACAATCTGGTTTGCCACGATGACAAAGGACGACGCGGCGAAGACAGCCGGCGTGACGGGATATCCCCACATACGATAGTCCGGCGTGTAGTCCGGGCGCCGGCGCAGGATGTAGATGCCGAGGGCCATGAGCGCGAAAAAAATCCACTCGGTGTAGATCACACGGGTGAAGAGCTGACGGTAGGTGCCGGTCGCGACCAGGACGGACGACCAGATGGCCTGGACGATGATGGCGCGGTGCGGTGTCCCGTAGCGGGGGTGAACGGACGCCAGCCACTGGAACGTCAGCCCATCGCGCGCCATGGCGAAGTACACCCGCGGCCCGGTCAACACGATCCCGTTCAAGGCGCCGAACGTCGAGAAGATCACCAGTGCCGACATGGCGGCGGCGCCGGCAGGGCCGACCAGGGCGCTGGCGGCATCGGCGGCGATCCGCGTCGAGCTTGCCACGCGATCGAGGGGCAGCACGTAGAGATAGGCCGCATTCAAGGCGAGATAGCACAGCGTGACGACAGAGACCCCGATCATCAGCGCAGTCGGGAATCGTTCGACGCGGGTTCACGGTCTCTTCGGCTGAGTAGGTCACCATGTGCCAGCCGCCGAAGGCAAAGAGTCCCGCGATGAGCGCGAGCGCATAGTCGCCGGGCCCGATCGTCCACCAGTCCTGGCCACCGGCGCCGACGTCCGCGGTTCCTCCGGATCCGAACACGAAACCGGCCACGATCATCACGGCGATCGCGCCGACCTTGCCGATGGTGAACAGCGCCTGCAGCCGGCCTCCCTGGCGGACCCCCGCGTAGTTGACGGCCGAGAGCGCCACGACCGCGCGCGATCGCCACGAGACGGATGCCCGTATCGTCGAGCGGCACGAAGTACGCGACGTAGCGGGCGAACACCACGGCGATGGCCGCGATGATGCCGCTGTGCATGCTCCAGAACATCGCCCAACCCCAGAGAAATCCCAGGGCGGGCGAGAAGGCGCGCTTCAGGAAGACATAGACGCCGCCGGACTCAGGAAATGCCGAGGCGAGCTCGGCGCAGACCAGCGCGCCGAAGAGCGTGAGGATTCCGGACCCGACCCACACCAGGAGAATGCCGGCAACCGACGGCACCCGGCTCGTGATCTCCGCTGGCTGCACGAAGATCGACGCGCCGATGATGGTCCCCGCCACCATGGCCGTCGCCTGGAGCAGCCCGATCGACCGGCGGAGCTCGGGCGCGGCGGGCGTCGTCATGCGCGGGGGATTATGGACCAGAAGGCGAGGTGAGGGCGCGAGCGGACCGGTCGGTCTAGTGCGTCATCGCGTAGAGAACCACGTTGATGCCGACGGCATAGCCGTCCACCGAGAAGCGGCTGAAGAACTCTTCGTCTTCGCCTTCCCGTTCCCACGCATCCGCGATGTCGGTGTTGTGGGTCATCAGCACGAGCAGGCGGCCGTGATTGTCGCTGATGCCATGCACGTCGGGAGCGGCGCTGTCGGAGCCGCGTTCCGAGGTCGCCCCGCCGCTCATGCGCCAGAACTGAATCGATGGAATCTGCGGCACCTCCGAGACATTGAACAGGGTCCGGAACAGCGGGTGGTCATCGGAAAGCTCCTGAATCGGGTACTCCGAGGCTGGAAGCACTTTGCGGAGCTCCTGGACCCAGTTGTCCCATGCGGGGCTGCCCCAGAAATCGTCGACCCAGAGGAAGCCGCCCTTCTGCACGTACTCACGCAGCCGCAGCGCTTCGTCGTCGGCGAGCGCCGCGCTGCCGGCGTCTTCGATCATGACGAACGGACACTGAAACAGCGCATCATCGGTGAGGCGAATCACCAGATGATTGGGTTCGCCTCCCGGCTGGCGGCTGATTCGTGCTTTGGTCAGCTCCGACAGTCGAATCGACAGATTGACGTCGGCGTTGGGATAGTCCGTCGACCATCCTTGACCGCCGGCCTCGCGCCGGACGCTGCGGTACATGGCTCGGCAAAACGTGAACGATCCGTCGAAGCTGTCCGGCTGCGGAAAGCGAGGGGGCGCGCGCAGCCAACGCCAGCGCGCGTCCCATTGCCACTGAGAGGGTTCCTGGGCGGCGACTGCCAGGGCCGTGGCAGCGACGGCCGCCAGGAGAGCACCCGCCAATCGATGCCTTGCGGCGCTCATGGCCGTCGGCGCTATCGCGGTCGCTCGGCCGAGAGCGAGCGGTAGTATTCCTCGACGAGCGGACGAAATCCTGTCGGCACTTCGTCCGAGCCGGCCAGGAAGAGCTCCTGACCTGGCGCTTCGAGCTTGCGGCGGAGGGTGTACTCGAACCGCTTCATGCCTTCGCTGACGAAGGTCTGCAGCCGCTCGAGCTCGGCGGCGTCCTTGTAGACGCGCTCGTCGTCGAGTTGCCGCAGGGCGCGAAGGATCTCGTCCAGATTGCCGGGTTCGATGCCTTGGTCGCGGAGCTCGCGGCCGAGTTGCTGGGCCTCGGCGGACCATTGGCGCGCCTCGCCGCGGAACTGGCGAATGTCCTCGCCCGTGAACGCCCCCGGGCGGCGCGACCCGTATCCGCCGCCCCACGGTCCGGTCGTGGCCCCGTTTCCCGCGCGGCCGTCCGCCGAGCCGAGGCCGGCGTCTCGACTGCCGCCGCCCGACTGCTGACCCCCGCCCTGCTGGCCGGAAGAAGCCGACTGACCCTGTGAACCGGATTGACCCGCTGCACCCTGCTGGCCGCCCTGACCCTGCTGGCCGCCCTGACCTTGCTCTGAGCCGCCTCGCCGGTTCTGCTCGGCGCGATCACGCATCCGCTGTTCGAGCGACTCCACGCCGCGAGCCAGCTCGCGCGCTTTCTCGAGCGTCTGATCCTTGGCGTTGCCACCGCCCGGCTTCCCGAGGGCAGACTTCGCTTCGCCCAGCTTGCCCTGCACGTCCTCGAGGTTGCGGCCGATCTCATCCTCGAACGCCTTCGCGTACTCAGGCGAGGGCCCCTGCATCACGCCCCGTGAATAGCGAATCTTTTCCTTCACCTTGTTGTCGCGAATCGATCCGGCGGCTTCCTGCATCTTGCGGGCCGCCTCCTTCTGATCGCGCCAGAGACTGCCGGCGCTTCGATCGATCTCGCGCTCCAGGTCAGCGACCTTCGACTCGAGCGCGTTCTTCCGCTCGACGAGGCGCTTCATCTGCTCCTGGCGGCTCCCGTCGGCCGACGCGCCCTGGCCGAGGCCGGCAACCTCCTCGCCGATGCCGCGTTGCTCGCGAACGAGCTCCTGGGCGCGGGCCAACGCGTCCTGAACCTCGCGCTCACCTCGGGCGCCCTGGTCGCGCTCGAGCCGTCGCTGGGCCTCTCGCAGTCGATCGAGCGCGGCACCAGCCTGTCCCGATGTGCCAGCGCCCCCGTTGGCCGCGGCCTGTCGCATGGTATCGGCGGCGTCCTGGAGCCGCCGGGCGGCTTCTGCGAGATCGGGTCGATTCTGCTCGCGAGACAAGCGTTCGAGCCGACGTGCCGCCTCCTCGGTCTGCTCGGCGAGCGAGCGCTGGCTGGCCCCTCCTCCTTGCGACCCCTGACCGGCCGCCGCCCGCCGTCGCTGGCGTTCGGCTTCCTGCTCCTGACGCCGCGCCAGTTCTTTGAGGCGCTCGAGCAGCTCGTCCATCTGCTGATTGGCGCCCTGCTGGCCGGCCCGCTGCATGGTCTCGTACTGGTTCGCCAGCTTGTCCAGCTCGAGCTCGAAGAGGTCGGCAAGATCCTCGGCCAGCGCCGAGTTGGCGCCACCGCCCCCGCCTCCCGCATTGCGGTTCATGCTCACCTCGAGCTCGTACAGCTCCTCCGCCTTCTGCAGCTGCATCAGCGCGCGCTGCTCGGCCGGGAGCGCGCCGTTGGCATCCTGCGCCTGCAGCTTGGTCTCCGCAGCCCGCATTTCGGCGGCTGCCTTGGGCAGAATCTCCGCGAGCTGCTTGAACGGTCCCTCCACCGATTCGAGGCGGCTCGTGAGACGGGTCACCAGCCCGTCCACCTGATCGCGAAGTCTCGACTGCATGAGCGCGATGAGCACCATGTGCTCGCGCAGCTTCCCGGCCGTGTAGGTCGGTCGATCGCGTACCACGTTGAACGTGGCGCTGATGATCTGCCGCTGCTGCTGTGAGAGCGCACCTACCTCGCCGCCTCCCGCGCCGCCGCCTCCGCCGCCACCCTGTGACATGGCCGCTCGGAAATCCTTGCTGAAGGGACGAATCTGCATGAAATAGAGATCGCTCGTCACCGTCTTTGCGCCGGCTACCGTATTGGTGTCGGCCGCGCGGGCAAAGTACGAGACCGAGTCGCCCGGCTCGACCTGCAACTCTTCCAGATAGAAGGTGTGGCCGGCCGAGACTTCCTGGCGCGGCGTCGAGCCGCCGAACAACCGGATAGTCTTCTCGGGACCACCGTTGACGGAATACACGAGCCGCAAATCGGCGATGCCGTGATCGTCTGTCGCACGCGCCTGCACGAAGACCTCTTCGACCGGAGTCGCCCTGACGTCACGCCGGGGCTTGTCGAAAGACACCGCGGGCGGCTGATCGTCGAGCGCATCGATGGTGTGCTGCGGCGACGCGTTCACGGGCTCCCCGCCCGGGCCTTCGAGCTCGATGCGATAGAACCCGTCCTGATCCACGACGAACGACGCCGTGAACGTGCCGTCGGCGCCGCGGACCAGCGGGACCGCCGTGGACTGATTCAGCAGCAGCCGTCCCGAAGGCGACGGAATGGTGGAGGTGATCTTCAGGTGCACCTCGGTGCCCCTCAACACGACGACGTCGCCGCCGTTCTCAACCGTTCGCGGCTCCAGGCCGGTGTATGCCGGAAAGCGGTATTCCAGGTCGAGGCGCTCGACGTAGGGCAGGTCGACGACCTTCAGCGCAAACACCGGCGATCGAACCCCTGCCGCTTGGACGAAGTAGTCCGTGGGCGCGGTGAGATCGAAGAGCAGCGCCTCGAACTTGCCCGCCTCGTTTCGAACGAAGGGGACACTGTCGAACGAGGCTCCGCCGCTCTTACGAACTAGCAACTCGACCGCTTCGGACTCGAATCCGATGAGCTGTGCCGTGATGGCCTGATCGGCGCCGCGCGGAATGGTCGCGTGTCCCGGCGCCACCTCGATGCGGTAAGGGCTTGCGGCCTCGAGGCTTTCGGAGACGAGGAGCAGCGCGGAGGCGCCCTGCCGCAGCCACGATGGTCCGAGCCAGAACGCGCCAAGACCCGCGAGGGCGATCGCGCCGCCCGCCAGAACGGCACGTCGAATCTGGGGCCGTTCGAGCTGCCGCATGTTCTCGGCCGACTCACACTTCTCGATGGCCGACTCGATCAACCGCGTCACGAGCGCGGGCGAGGCCGAGAGCGACCCGGCTGACGCCGGCGCTCGAGCCGCCTCGACGGCGCTCATCACGGTGGCCTCGAGACCAGGCTCGTGCTCCTCCAGATACAGCGCCACCTGTTCGTCGGTCGCCTTGCGCAGCATGGGGCGGACGAGAAACCACCCGACGAGCGAGGCCGCGACGAGCGCGAACAAGATACGGAACGTCAGAATGGCGGGCGCGGAAAACTTGAGAAGCTCGAGCGCCCAGGCCGACAGAACCAGGGCCGCCAGTCCAGCGGCCAGGGCGATGGCCGTGTCCTTCAACAACAGGCGAGTGCGCCAGCGTCGTCGAACCTGTCGCACGAGATCCAGGAGCAGCGTACGGAGCTCGGTGGCGGTGCCCGGTGTGTCGCTGGATTGGCCGGCGTCGTGTCCGGTAAACAACGTTCCGGCCGGCTGCGAGCCGGACCGCCGGAAGCGGTCCGTGAACATCGTCCATCCGCGCGAGCGTCGTGAGGGAGACGATGACGATCGTGCGTCGCGCGACTCATCCGTCATGTCCTGGCTCCTCGACTGAGATTACAACGGAAGCCCCCACCTTACCACCTTCGATCGGCCGCCGCGGCGCTACGCCGGCCGTGCCGGCAGCCGATTGGCCAGCACGGTCTCGACCGCGAGGAGCAGAATGCCGGCGACCAGCAGATACCACCACACCGCCTGTCGCCGCTCCTGTTCCTGCGGTGAAAGCTCCTCGGCGGGCCCACGGGCGTCAGACGTCGCGCTGCCACCGCTGATCGACAGGGCCAGCTCACGCGGATCGATGGCCGTCAGGTCCGATTCCGCGATATCCAGGTTCGCGGCCAGCACGGCGGCAGTCTCCGAGGCGCTCGCCCGGTCGCGTATCTCATAGAAACCCTGCTCCTCGAGCTCGATCAGGCCACGATCCTCGGCCGTCTCGATGCGCGTGCCCGATGGCGCGAGTGCGATGAGAGCCGGTGCGGCGGTGGGTGAAGCGGTCGAAGGCGCTTCAGAGTCGGCTTGTTGAACGCGAAGGCTGGCATCCACCACCTGGCCGACCGTCAGCCATGGAGGCGTTTCCGTGTAGTCGGCCAGATACGTCACAACCCGGTGCACGAATGGCACGAAGACGGGTTTCAGCACGAGATCGTTCCAGAAATTGTCGAGCGTCGATGCCCACAGGAGCGATCGGCCGCGGCCCGTTCTCATTCCTGCCAGCGCCACGGCGCCGTCATCGAAGCGCGCCAGCGCCCGATCGGGTGCAGGCACGGCAATGCTGCGGTATCGATAGAAGCGCGCCGCCGAGAAATCTCCGCTCCTTGGGGCCTTGAAGACCTCGAAAACCGGATGGCTGTAGTCGAGCGTACCGAGAGTCACCGGCCGTTCGGTGGATCGGTCCACGACGGCGCCGATCGAGCCAGGCAGTGCGGCCGACTCGGAAGGCCAGGCGCTGCGCTCGCCGAGCACGATCAGAAGGCCGCCGCCCTGTTCGGCGAATGCAGACAGTCGGGCAGCGAGGGCGCCTCCGACCATCGGCACGTCGTTGACGATCACGACCGGGCGACGTTCGAGCGCGCGATCGGTGACTTGATCCGGCGTCGCGATCTCGACCGCGAAATGAGGGGCGGAGCCGACGGCGAGTGCGCGCCGCAGAAACAGGCTGGCGTCCCGCGCGGCCCCGGGACGTTCGATGACGAGAACGCTCACGGGCCGTGACGGCGAGAGGACGAAATGCGCGGCGTTATCCGCCGTGAGGGCGTCGGACCCGGCCCGAACGGTGCCCCGCATGAAGGCGTGCGCCAACGTGACGGGCGCGAAGGTCACCGACGCCGAGCCGTTGGCATCGAGGCGTACGGTCTGTTCTTGAACCTGTCGGCCATCGATCTCGAGGGCAACCGGCAGTGACTCGACGCTCTGCGCTCCACGATTCATCAGCGCGGCCATCGCCGTGATCCGTTCCTGTCCCGAGAACTCCTCCCGAGCGAGCTTCACCGAGGCGACGGTGACGTTGGCTGTCGAGGCATCGCCGATTGCCACCGGCGTCACCGTCACGCCTTCGGCCAGGCGCGTCGCTTCCTCACGCCGCCAGCCGCTCTTCTGGAAATCGCTGACGATGACCACTTCGCGCCGCGGCAGGCGAGAGTCGGTGAGGATACTTTGCGCCAGCTTGATAGCCGGGCCGAACCGGGTCGCGCCGGACCCGGGGCGCGCGGCTCCGACCGCGGCGACGACCGTGGCGCCATCGCTCGTCGATCGCACCGCCGCCTCGGCGCCGGTGGCGAAGAAGACAAGCGACACCCGATCAGACGCGCCGAGCCGGCCGATCGCGTCTCTGACGGCCGACTGCGCTCGCGTCCAGCGATCGCCGTACCCCATGCTGTAGGAGCGGTCGACGAGCAGCACCACCTCGCGCGCGCCGCCCTCGGCCGCAATCGCCGAGGGAGGCTTGTTCAGAAACGGACGCGCGAAGGCTGCGACGATCAACGCCAGCGCCGCGAGCCGCAGAGCCAGCAGAAGCCAGTTGTGAATGTGCCGCCGCCGAACGGACCGGTACGGAATGCGCTGCAGGAACATCAGCGATGGAAAGTGGACGACGCGCTTGCGCTCGCGCTGAATGAGGTGGATCAGCACGGGGATCGCGAGCGCGCCGAGTGCGAGCAGAAGAACGGTGTCAGAAACGACATCACGTCATCTCAGTCGCAGAAAGCGGTCTCCACGGGTGCCTATCGCACACGCGTCAATCGCTCGCGCGTCGAGAGGTAGCTGAACAGCGCGTGGTCGAGCGGACGGCCCGTGTTGAAGAGCGCGTAGTCGATCCGGTTCTCCGACAGCTTCGACGATAGCGCCGCGATGTGCTCCTGGACGAGACGCCGGTATTCTTCGGCCAGCGCCTCCGGTACGACAGGCAGTTGTTCACCGCTCTCCATGTCCTCGAAGCTCGATGCCTCGTCGAAACCGAAGTCGATCTCGGCGGGGTCGAGCAGATGGAACACCGCGAGATCGTGCCCGCGATACCTGAGCAGCTTCACGGCGTCCAGCACGGCGTCGGGCGTCTCGTACAGATCCGAGATGAGCACGAGCATGCCGCGCCGCCCGAAGTGCTCCGCCGCTTTGGCGAGTGGCGTCGTCAGGTTTCCAGGCCCGGCCGACCTGCGCGCGATCGATCGTGTGCAACACCATGTCGAGGTGCTTGGCCGAGCAGGGCACGTGGTCCACGATGTCCTGATCAAAGGTGAGGATGCCGACCCGATCGCGCTGACGGTGTGCAAAATAGGTGAGGCAGGCCGCGAGGTAACGTCCGTAGTCGAACTTGCTGAGCCCGGTGCTGGCATAGCTCATCGAGCGGGACACGTCGAGCAGCACCGCGAAGTTCGCGTTCGAGTCGGCCTCGTACCTGCTTGACGTAGTACCGATCGGTCCGCGCGTAGAGGCGCCAGTCGACGCGCCGGATATCGTCGCCGGGCGTGTAGCCGCGATGCTCGGCAAAGTCGACCGACGCGCCGAAGTACGGAGAGCGATGCAGCCCGTTGATGAAGCCGTCGACGACGGTTCGCGCGAGCAGTTCCAGGTTGCCGATCCGCGCAAGCGCGGTGGGATCGACGAACCGCGCCCCTGGCATCGCCGAGTGACGGCCGCCCGAATCCATGGCTACATCCCGGAGCGCGGCACCGGCACGGCGTCGAGCAGCTGATCGACGATCGTGTCGGTCGTCACCCCCTCGGACTGGGCGTGAAAGTTGGTGAGCAAGCGGTGCCGCAGCACCGGATGCGCCAGCGCGCGGATGTCCTCGAAGCTGACCGAGTAGCGGCCGGCCGTGAGCGCGCGCGCCTTGCCCCCGAGCACCAGATACTGCGCTGCCCGGACGCTTGCGCCGAACGCCAGCCATTTCTTGGTGAATTCGGGCGCCTGCGAGCCCTTCGGGCGGCTCGTGCGCACGAGGGTCAACGCATAGCGCATCACCGGCTCGGCCACCGGCACCCGGCGCACGAGGCGCTGAAACGCCACGAGATCGGCCCCGCTGATCGGGCGATCGAGCCGCGGATCCTGCAGCGCCGTCGTCGATCGGACGACCTCGTACTCCTCGTCCTCGGGCGGGTGATCGATCACGATGTGAAACATGAAGCGGTCGAGCTGCGCTTCCGGCAGCGGATACGTGCCTTCGAGCTCGATAGGATTCTGCGTCGCGAAGACGAAGAAAGGCTCGTCGAGCTCATAGGTGCGGCCCTGGATCGTCACACGATGCTCCTGCATGGCCTCGAGGAGCGCCGACTGAGTCTTGGGGGGGGTCCGGTTGATCTCGTCCGCCAGGACGATGTTCGCGAAAATCGGGCCGGGCGCGAACAGCATCTGCCGCCGCCCGGTGGCCACGTCCTCCTGAATCAGGTCGGTGCCGGTGATGTCGGACGGCATCAGGTCGGGCGTGAACTGGATCCGCGAGAACTTGAGGTCGAGCACACGGGCCAACGTGTGGATCAGCAGGGTCTTGGCGAGGCCCGGGACACCGACGATCAGGCTGTTGCTGCCGACGAACAACGTCAGCAGCACCTGCGCCATCACCTCGTCCTGCCCGACGATGATCTTGCGCAGTTCCCTGGTGATCTGCTCGCGTCCCGCACGCATCCGATCGGCCAGCGCTACATCGTCGGCCGACTCGAGTTCCATGGTCGTCTGGTGAAGAGAATCCACGAAGGCCCGCTCCTTCCGTCCGGGCCGCCGCACGGCGGCCCGATCAATGGGTCATCGCATACACGACGTAGTTGACGCCCAGCTTGTACGCCTCGTTGGACAAGTCGACGGGCACGAAGCCCGTGTCGGAGAACTCCCAGTACTCGCTGATGTCGTTGTTGTAGTTGGCGACGACCAGCAGCCGTTTCTGCGGGTCGTTGTCCTCGAAGAGTCCATAGAACACCGGCTTATCGCGATCGTAATACTGCACGAAGTCCAGCGAGTCGATCTCGAAGAACGAATGAAAGACCGGGTGCGTCGCCTCCAGCTCGACGAAACGCCCCTCGGGCAGGACCGTTCGCATCTGTGCCGTGAAGTGTTCCCAGTCGTACCCGCGGAAATCGTCGAAGATGACGAAGCCGCCCTTGACGAGATAATCGCGAAGCGCGGCCGCCTCCTGCGCCGTGACCGTCCAGAATCCTGGCTCCGACATGTAGGCGACCGGGTAGCCGAAGAGCGCGGGATCATCGAGCGGCAGAATGCTGCTCGCCTCGAGATGCGGCGCAATGTAGGTGACCTCGTTCAGGATCTTCATGAAGTTGCGCTCGCCGCGCGGATAGTCGTGGGCCCACGGCGGCTCCCGCCGGAAACCGGACCCGCCGTCTGCGCCGTCCGATCCGTAGCGCAACCGAAGAAACACGAAGCGTCCGTCGTAGGGCACTTCTTCGGTGTCCGGCGGGCCAATCCGATCGCGCCGCCGCTCGATCCCGAACGACGGCCAATCGAATTGCGCCATGAGACTGCCGCCGGCCAGAATCATCGCAACCGCGGCGACGACCCGCTCCATTCTCGCCCTGCCGGGGATCACGCGAGTCCCACCCTGCGGCGGTAGCTCCATTCGCCCACCATCAGTGCCAGCAGCAGCAGGAGCAACATGGGCATGTCCCACAGCTCGCGCTCCTCGACGACGGTCACCCCGCGGCCCGTGTACTTGATGTCTTCGAGCAGGGCAGAAGCGTCGTCGCCCGCGTAGTAGCGGCCGCCCGTCTCTTCGGCGATCCGCCGGAGCAGCGGCGCGCGCATCGCCGCGTCGAAATACTCGCTGTCGCCGGGGGCCGCACGGAGATGCGCCGTTCCGCTGCCGAGTGTCGTCCCGCCGTTCGACGCCTCGACCCGCGACTCGTAGATGCCGGGCGTGTCGGCGGTGAAGGTGGCGCGATACTCGCCGTCACGCTCGCCCGTCCACTGCATGGGCAGCTCGATCGGCTCGCCAGAAGGGGTCGTGACATGCGCGACAACCTGGGCGTTGTTCAGCTCGACGTGGGTGCGGTCGACGACATCGGCTGTGAGGGTGACCGTTTCGCCCGGCTCGACGCGATCGGTCAGTGGCTTGACGCTGACGGGGCCCTGCACGCCATCCACGAGCCAGCGCAGCAGCTGGCGCCAGAAGTTCTCGTGCGTCATGTCGTCCACCGGCATCTTCGCGTGCAGCTGCCAGAGCCAGGAGTCCTGAATCGGAAACGCGAGCACCTTGCCGCGGCCGTAGCGATGGAACGCCAGCGCGACCTGCTCGCGGCGGGCTTCGTCGAGCGCCGAGAGCAGGATTGTCGCCCCGGGCTTCACCTCATGGATGGGGTTCACCGACGTGACTTCCGGCAGTTCTGCCCATCGCTCTTCGGAGCGCGCCTCCGTCGCCGCTATCTGCGTGACCGGATGACCGCTGCCGGCGCGCGTGGGCCTGACGGTCAGCCGCGAGACCGGCGGCGTGGCGTCGTTGGAGGCTTGGGACGGCCCGAGCACCACCGGAAGCGCATTGGCCACGGTGGTACCGGCATACGCGCCCTCCGCGAACGCGCGCGGTCCTCCCAGCATCAGCAGACCGCCCCCGCGGCGGTCCACGAAGTCGCTGATCATGCGCAGTTGATCCCCGGTGAACGCCGCGGCCTCGATGCTGCCGAGGATCAACCCGCGGTAGGCGAAGAGCTCTTCGCGCGTCTTGGGGAAGCCGGCCACCAGCTCATCGGCGTTGTCCACATCGAGCCGGAGGTACTTGTTCTCAGCCGTCCGCTGCAGGACAACGAGCTGCAGGTTCTTGTCGTCACCGACCGCGCGCCGCGCAAACTTGACCTCGAAACGCGGCTCGCCCTCGAAGTACAGAATCTTGTCGCGATCGTCGCGAACGGTCACGAGCGACTCCCGCGCGTTGTTCTCGGGGACGGTTTCACCGGGCTGAGGCGGCACGCGGAAACGGAAGACGTGCGGCCCGGCATCGGCAGCCGTGAAATGCACCCGAACCGCGGCCGGCTCGCCGTTGGCCGGGAAGGTTACGGTCTCGGTGCCCACAATGCGGCCATCGCTCTCGACGTTCAGCGTGACGGACTCGCCCGAATAGCCGGTCTGGGTGACGACGGCGTCGACTACCAGGGACGTGCCCTTGAGGACGGTCGCGGGAATGGCGATACGGCTCACCTGAATGTCGCGCTCCAGACGCTCCTGCCCGATCCCGACGGTGAACACCGGAACGCCGTCGGCCTTGAGCGCCAGGAGCGATTCCGTAATGGCACGCTCGGTCGTGTCAGCGCCGTCGCTCAGCATCACGAGGCCGGCAACCGGAAGGCCCGCCAGCTCGTCGCGGGCGCGCTGAAGCGCCTCGCCCAGCCGCGACGACGAACCCTCGAACTTCAGTTCTTTCGCGCCACCCAGACGATCGGTCGCCGAGGAAAAGCGAAAGAGGCGGACCACGAACCGCTCCGACAATCCGGCGAGCAACTGCCCGCTCTGAGTGCCGAGCAGACGCTCGACCACGGCGGCGCGCGGCTCGCCGCCGTCGGCGATCCGCATGCTGCGGGAGTCGTCCACCAGCACGCCGAGGAAGTTCTGTTGCGGGACGGCCGCACGGAGTACGAGAACCGGCCGCAGCAGGCAGAAGAGGGCCAGGGCCAGCAAGGCCAGGCGAAACGCCATCAAAACGGCGCGGTCGCGCGGCCGTGCCACGGACCGCACACGGCCGTAGCTCAGGAGAGTCGTGGCGACGGCAGCACCGACCGCGACCACGGCAAGATACGCGACCGGCGCCGCCGAGAAATGGAACTCCCCCTGCGAGAAGGTCCCCGGACGGTACTTGAACAGCAGTTCAAAGATGGATGCCATGTGAGCGGCCGGATGCGCCCCTGGGACGGATTATAGGTTCTTTCCTTCCGACGCTGGACGTGTCCCGCGGGCCTGACGCGCGGGACGCTCGCGGTCTCCCTCAGCGCCCCGTCACCAGCACGCCTCCGGGGGACAACGCGGGCCGCACGACGCGAACCCGCGAGAACCCGGCCGCGTGCAGCCATCCCGCGTACTCGTCGGCGGGGTAGACGCTGGCCGTCGAGGTGAGCCTGAAGAACAGCGCAACGGCGTCGCCATCGCCGGGCTTCGAGCCACGGCGCGGCCGTTCCAGATCCCAGATGGCCACGGTGCCCCCGTCGCGGACCGCCCGTCGCACGCGCGAGAGAATGTGCTGGTTCTGGTCGGGGCGGAAGTGATGGAGGATGTTCGCCAGCAGGGCCACGTCGAATCCGTGGCCGAGGTCGTCGGTCAGGAGATTGCCCGTCCGGTGCTCGACGAGATCGTCGATGCCTTCTTCGTGCGCGATCACCCGCGCGTGGTCGATGGCCTGAGGCAGCTCGACCACTGTCGAGCGCATCGGTGGATGGCGCCGGCAGATCGCGGCCCCAAGCAGGCCGTGCGATCCGGCAAGGTCGAGAAGACGCGTGGCCCCGCGCGGGACGCTCACGCGCCGGGCAAGAAGCGGCGCATCGAGTCGGGCGAGCTCGAGCATGGCGCGCTGATAGTGCTGCCAGGCCGCTGGATCGACGAGCGTCTCGTGGAAGTCGACGCCACGGCCGGTCCGAACGAGCTCCTCCAGGTGTTCGATGAAATTCCAGTGCGAGTAGTTCCACAACACGAACTCGCGCAGCTCCATGGCCGCGCCAGCCGTCATCGTGCGCCGGCCGAGCGAGGACAGGGCGAACCGGCCGCCTCGGTGGGTCAGATAGTCGCAATGCACGAGGGCGCGGAGCAGGAATTCGACGGCGTCCTCGTCCAGATCGAGGCGCCTGGCAAGCCCGCCGGGCGTGTGTTCGCCCTCGCGCATGGCGTCGAAGATTCCCAGACTTCACGCCGGCCATCAGGGCACGTGCCTTCATCAGGCTGAACAACGCGTCGAGAGCGGGCACCGGGACCTTGCCGGTCATCAGCGCCACCCGTTCGATGAGATTCTCAGGAATCGGTCCGTACTTCATGGAAGGGGCGACTCCATCGCCCGCCGCCGTCTTGACAAAGTCAGCATCGGGACCGGATCCTACGGTGCTCGTCCAGCTCGCAGGTGGACGCTCATGATGACCCAGGTTCGATCGACGATGAACGCCTTTGTGGCCGTGGCGCTCGGTGCCAGCCTCTTCTGGGCGTTTTTCTCCACCACGGCTTCGGCGCAAGGCTCCAACTCGACCGTCGAGGGGGTCGTCGTCGATTCTTCCGGCGCGCCCGTTGCCGGAGCTCTGATCCGTGCGGAAGGCGAGAACGGCGCCTCCGCGGAAACCCGTACCGCTGAAGACGGACGCTTTGCCCTGCAGGGACTCGATGGCGCAGGGGCGACGCTGCGCGCGTCGGCCGCCGGCTTCGCCGCGGCAACCGCGGACGTCCCAGCGGCCGATGGGGTGCGATGGATCAGGCTGGTCCTCAATCCCGCCCCGCTCAGCGATTCGGTCACAGTCACCGGGTCGCGTGGTGCGGTGCGTCTCGATAGTCCGGCGGGCACGACGGTGCTGAACTCGGCGGCCCTGTTCAACTCGGGCGCCGGCGCTCTGGACGATGCGCTTCGCAACACGCCGGGATTCAGTCTCTTTCGCCGCTCGTCCTCGCGCGTGGCGAATCCGACGACGCAGGGCGTGACCTTGCGCGGTGTCTCGGGATCCGGCGCGAGCCGGACGCTGGTGCTGGCCGACGGGTTCGCGTTGAACGATCCGTTCGGCAGCTGGGTGTATTGGAACCGCATTCCGCAGGCCGCCATCGATCGTGTGGAGGTCGTGCGCGGCGCCACGGGCGATCTCTATGGCGCCGATGCGTTGGGCGGCGTCGTGCAGCTTCTGACGTTCACTCCCGGCCGCTCGCGGCTCCGCGCGCTGTTCGACGGAGGTTCGCACGACACGGCTCGCGGGTCGGCGTTCGGCGGCGCGGCGGCCGGGCGCTGGTCGGGAACGCTCTCGGGCGAATGGCTGGCCACCGACGGCGTCGAAGTCGTCGCCGACGAGGACCGAGGACCGGTAGACGTCCCGGCCGACAGCGACTACCAATCGGGGTTTGCCACGGTCGTGTACAACGCCGGCTCCTGGCAGGCGCTCACCCGTGCAGGCTTCTACTCGGAGGATCGGGGCAACGGCACACCGCGGCAGGTCAACGATACCTACTGGCGGCAGTTCTCGGGCGAGGCCTCGGGCACGACGTCTCGCGGCGTCTGGCGCGCGCACGTGTCGGGCGGCAGCCAGGGCTACTACCAGACCTTTACGGCCGTGGCCGCCGATCGCGCCAGCGAACGTCTGACCACCGAACAGGACGTGCCCAGCGACTTTGCGACCTTCGGCGCACAGTGGGCGCAGACCTTGGGCAATCACGTTCTGCTCTTTGGCGGAGAGGGCAAGCGCACCGAGTCGACGATCAACGAGACGCGCTATTCGTTCCAAGGCGTGCAGTCTGGTCCGTTTGCCTTCGGGGGCACCGAGATGAGCGGCGCCGTGTTCGGCCGGGCCAGCCTGAGCGTGACGGACCGTTTGACGATTGGCCTGGGCGTGCGCGGCGACTTCTGGAAATCCGAGCCGCTCGACGCCTCGCTCGCGACGCACTCGGTGAACTTCTTCAGCCCGCGCGCGTCGGCCACGTGGCGCGCCACCAGTCAGCTGTCGGTGCAGGCCGCTGTCTACCGGGCGTACCGGACGCCCACGCTGAACGAGCTGCACCGCGGCTTTCGTGTGGGCAACATCGTCACGAATCCCAATCCGGTGCTCGAGCCCGAACGCCTGACGGGTGTCGAAGGCGGCGCGCTCCTCACGAGCGAGCGGACATCGGTGCGCGTGACGGGCTTCTTCAACCTGCTGGACGATGCGATTGCGAACATCACGCAGAGCGTCACCGAGATATTGATCACGCGCCAGCGGGAGAACGCCGATCAGGTACGCGCGGCGGGTGTCGAGATCGAGTCGGAGTTCCGCATCACCGACGATCTCACCGCGAACGCGCTGGCCGTCTTCACGGGGTCGATCTTCCGTGACACGCCGAAACAGCCCACCATCGAAGGCAACCGGATTCCACAGGTGCCGCGCTATCAAGTCGGAGGCAGCCTCACCTACCAGGCCCCGCAGTCGTTCACGTTGTCGGGCCACCTCCGGATCGTTCGGTGCGCAGTTCGACGACGATCAAAACCAGCTCGAGCTGGAAGAGTTCGCGGTTCTGGACGTGCAGGCGAGCCGCCCGCTGGCACGTACGCTTCACGCGTTCGTCGCGGTGGAGAATGTCTTCGATACGGAATACGACACCGGACGGACGCCCGTCCGCACGGTCGGCTGGCCGCGGACGGTGCGCGCGGGGCTGCGGGTGTTCCTGCCGTGAGGGATTCCGCCTGGCTGATGTCAGCAGATCGTCAGAAGAGCACGTTCTCCTCACCGCGCTCGGTGACGAGCTCAGCGAACCGTCGAAGGATCTTGTCGCGGCGCGTCAGCACGGCGGCTTGCTCCGCCTCACTCAGGTGACGGCCCACCTGCGCCGCCAGCGTGGCCTGGTCGAGCTGGCGAAGGCGATCGATGAGCTGCCGATCGGCGCGAGTCAGGTCGTTGACGCTCGGCAGGTCCGGCCAGAGACGAAACCCTCTGGTGAAGTCGATCATCCACACGCGCCAATCCTTGGTGATGAGGACGTTGGTCAGATTGCGGTCGGTGTCGTAGACGAGCTGAGCGAAGATGCGCATCTTATAGAACTGCTTGTTCCAGCCGTCGGGATCCGGCGGGCGGACGCCCTGCTTCAGGCGTTCTCCCTCGTCCATCATCACATCGTCTATCCACCAGGTGAGCGAGCCGGTCTTCCCGTTCCAGCGACGCTCGACGGACATCGGCATCATGGTGTCGAGACCCAAGAACTCGGCAAGACCGTAGGCGGCGATGTTGTAGTGGTACGAGTCCACGAAGTTCATCTCGACCTTGCCGCGGTCGAACGATTTGACCGTCCGCCGTTCTTCGACCGCCTGGAACAGCGCATCGTGCGTGATCGTGCCGTTGTCGAGAGTCAGCCGCATCGGCCTGGTCACGCCCTTGCCCGCCTGCCGGCTCTTCACCACCTTGGCGGTCTCGAGGAACGCGCGCATTTCCGCTTTCGTGAGCGCCGGAGCCTGTGGCGCCTCGGGGCCCTGGGCGAACACGAGGGTGCTCACGACGACAAGGGACAGGGCTGTCACGAGGTGAACCCGGAAGAGTCCGCGATGCATGAGGCGTCTCCTTCTAGCGTGAGCTCTGCCGCGAAGAGTCCGTCGGTCCCGAGGTGAACACCACGCAATACGCGTGGCCCGACCAGTCCTCGATGACGTCGAGGAGCTGGAATCCAGCCGATGTCAGCTCGTCGACGACACGAGTGCGCGCGATGCCGTGTCCGCTCTGATGCTCGGGCGTGCCCTGATCGAAGTCGATGATGACCAGCCGTCCGTTCGGACGGAGAGCGCGGTGCAGCGACCGGTTGAAGCCTTCGCGCGCCTTCAGATCATGATAGGCCGCGCGCACGAGAATGGCGTCGCAGCAGCGCGTCGGCGAGACCTGTGTCGCCGTCGCTCGAGGCCACAACGGTGACGCCGGCCTGGGCCGCTTCAGACACGTTCCGCTGAAGTCCGGCCACGGTGGAGGCGCCGTACTCGGTCGCGATGATGGTGCTGGCGGGCACGCGCCGCGCGAGGTCGATCGACCACTTGCCCGTGCCGGCGAGCACGTCGGCCGCCGTCATGCCAGACTCGAGTCCGAGGGCGTCGACGATCGACCGGGCCTCCGCCTCGAAGCCGCTCTGCTGATCGTAGCGTTGCAGGAACCAGCCGGCGGTGAGACCCGTCGTGAAGATGACGGCCAGAGAGGCGACGATCCAGAGGAACGTGGCGATCGGTTTCATGCGCGTGAGGATCCCGCGTGCGCCACGGCGGGTGTGCCGGACCGGCCCCGCACGGCGCCTCGGGGCTCCGCCGAATCGCCCTCCTGCGTGAAGAAGCGATCGTCGATGGGCTTGAGCGCGAGGTTGCACACGAACCCGACCAGCAGCAGGCCCGCCATGATGTACATGGTGGCGTTATAGGCTTCGGCCTTCGCAATGCCGTGCTGGATTTGATACTCGCGCAGGTAGTTGACCAGAACCGGACCGGCCACGCCCGCCACCGACAGCGCGGTCAGGACTCGCCCGTGGATCGCGCCCACGAACTCGGTGCCGAACAGATCGGCAATGTAGGCAGGCAGACTCGCGAACCCCCCACCGTACATCGTCATGATGACGGCGAAGCACCCGACGAAGAGCACGACGCCGCCGAAGTGGACCGACCCGGGCACGACCGCGTAGAGCAGGGGGCCGAGAAGAAAGAAGATCGCGTAGGTGGTCTTGCGGCCGATCTGGTCGGAAAGAGACGCCCAGAAGAAACGGCCGGCCATGTTGAAGACGCTGAGCAGTCCGACGAAGCCGGCAGCCGCTGACGCCCCGAAGCCGTCGAACATCTCCTGAATCATGGCCGACGCCTGGCCCAGCACGCCCAGGCCCGCCGTCACGTTCACGAGCAACATCGACCACAGCAGATAGAACTGCGGGGTGCGGACCGCCTGGTTGAGGTGAACGAACCGCGGAGCCCGGGCGGTCGCCTCCGGCGGACTGTTCCCACCCTTTCGGATGCCATCCTGGACGGGGAAGCCGGAACATGAAAGCGCCCGTCAACATCAGCGTCATGTAGACGAGGCCGAGGACGACGAGCGTCTCCGCGACGCCGACCGAAGTCGCCGAGCCGAAGTGCTCCATCAGGATGTGCGACACCGGGGCCGCAATCAGCGCCCCACCACCAAAGCCCATGATGGCGAGGCCGGTCGCCATCCCGCGGCGATCGGGGAACCAGCGAATCAACGCGGAGATGGGCGTGATGAAACCGAGCCCGAGTCCGCATCCGCCGAGCACGCCGTAGCCCAGGTAGAGCAGTTCGATGCGATGCCATTTGACGCCGAGCGCCGCGATCAGAAATCCGCCGCCCCAGCAAAAGGCGGCCACCACGCCGCTCTTGCGCGGTCCGACGCGGTCCTGCCACTTGCCGGCGAAGCCAGCAGACAGGCCAAGGAACACGTAGGCCAGGGTGAAGATCCAGCCCAGCGTCGTCAGCTTCCAGTCTTCGGGGGCCGAGTGCGTGATGCCGATGGCGCGCGTCAGCGGCAGGTTGAATACGCTGAACGCGTAGGCCTGCCCGACGCTCAGATTGATGGCCAGTGCAGCCGGGAACATCCACCACCGGTTGAAGTCCGGACCGGCGACGATCCGCTCTCGTGATAAGAGGCCCGGCATGGCTGGCAACGTTGCTGAGCCTGGATTATACGCTTCGGAATTCTTTGACGCCCCCCGGAGAGCGGACGTAGCATACCGATCAAACTCCCGGAACAAGTCCCCGTGATGGTTCTGTCCCCACGTCTGGCGGTCTCTCAGCCTCCGCTCTCACGTTGGCCATCTGGGGCGCGTTCGATCGCGCCGGGGCTCGGCACACCCGGGCGGGCGCTGGCCTCCGGCCGGTTCACCTCACCGCCAGCCGCGACGAGCTCGAATCTGACGATTGCCGGGGGCGTCGAACCAATCGCCCGGCTGCTCGATCTCGACCCCGAGGGCCCGCGATCGCTCTTCCTCGTCCAGGTCATTCGACGAATCCATGACGCGCCCTGGGGCGCCCGCGAAAACGCCGCGGACCTGCTCCCGGGGCTCCTGAGATATCTCGACTCGCCGGATCGGTTGCGAAGCGCCGTGGCCGACCAGGTGCCTCTGCTGCTGCCGCCCGAGGTGTGGTCCGGCCTGGTGCTGCGCCGCGCGGCTCCCTCGAGCGACCTCCTGACCGCAATACTGCGAGACCGAAAGGCCTCGTTGCTCTACCACGGCCTCTATGCTCTGGACGACGAGACGCTCGGGTTCCTGGCGTCGCGCGACGAAACCCTTCGCCGCATCTACGGCAGATCGGCCCCGGCCTTTGCGACGCTGGCACGCAGCATCCGGATCGAGAACGGTGAACTGATTGTGCCGGGTGGGCCGGAGCTTCGCCCGGCCTGGGAATCGCTGGTCGGAGAATCGTGCGCCACGCCCGACCGATTCCTCACCGCGCTCCTCGAGCGCGACGAAGGGCGTCTGGCGTTTCTCTTCGATACGCTTGCAAACGTCAGTCACGCGCAATTGCGGTTTGCGACTCGCAGCGCCAATCGTGACCCTCTGCGCGCGTTGTATCAGACGTTCCACAAGGCCGATCCGGGGTGGAAGATCGAGCGGCGGCCCTTTGCGCGGACGGCGTTCGACGCCGCGACACTGCTGATGAGTGTCGAGGTGACGCCGGACGGAGAGCTCATCGGGCCGCGCTCCCGCTCGCTGTGGCAAGCCGTCTTCGCGGACGGGGGCGACGACTCGAGCTCGGCGGAACGTCGACTGCGCGACGTTCCGCTTCAAGACGACGTCGAGGCGGCGTGGCTGGCGTCACAAATCGGCTTGGCGGAGCCGCTCGTTCGCCAGCAGCGTCTCGAATCGCTGTGGTTCGGCCAGCGTGTGTTTGCCCAGGCGCCGGCGTCGGAGCTGCCGAGCGTGCTGGTCAGCCTTCGCGGCTTCCGCCGCTATCCAATGCTGGTGCGGACCCTGGACCGGATCGGTATTCGGGATTCCCGGCTCTACGCCAGGGCAATTGGCGTCGTGTCCAGGCTGCGAAGCATCGACAAGCCGAGCCGGGCGCGCGCGCAGATCGCCGGGCTCCAATCGTCGCTGGCGCTCATCGAGCGATTGAAGTTTCGGCACGCGCTGGACGATCGGTCCGCACGCGATCTTGTCGAGGCCTTGTTCGACTGGCCGGAAGCCGAGACGGAACGACACGGTCGATTCGCCCGATGGCTGGAAGAGCGCCTGCTGCCGCGGCTGGCCGGGCGCTCCACCGAAGGCGATGCGCCAGGGGAGTCGGCGGTGCTCCACGCTCTGGCAGGCCTGCCGCTCGAATCCCGCGGGATCGCGCGAAGCAGCTCTGATGAGCGTCGAATGGGAGGGCGCGCGATACCGCGTGGCGCCAGGCGAGTGGATGCTCAATCGACTGTCGGAGGTGCGCGAGAACCAGGACGCGCTCGAGCTCGATGCGGCGCTGGCATTCGTCCATGAGAGCCAGTCGATTGCTAGCGGACGCCGATCCAGTCGGTGCACTGCGGCGGGGCCTCGCGCGGACTCGAAGAGCTGGCCGGGGCCTGGACGCCGCCGCGATCTTCGGGAACTGGAGAAGACAGCGTTCCGTCCAGCGCGGACGAGTTTGCGCGGCTGGTGTCCAGAATGGAGCGGCAGGACTCCTTGGACCACGATGGCGCACAGGAGCTCTCGCTCGCGCTCCTCGACCTGGCCGATCGGCTCCTGGCCGAGTCGCTCGCAGGTCTCGTCTATGCCTCGCCGCTTGCGGCCGCGGATGGCTTGACGCCTGAAACGCGCGAGCTGGCTCGGCGTCACGATCTCGGGGTGACGGGGTCGACCAGGGCTGACGAGCAGACGGCGTGGCAGTTGCCGGTGGAGGTGGCAGGGTCCGGGGCGGCCTGGCACTTCGTCGGATCGTTGCTCGGTCTCGATGTGGTCATGGCGCCACTGATCCTGCGCCGCATCTCCGCCGAGCCGCCACAGCGCGCGCCGCGGTTGAACGAGAACGATCGGGCAACCTTCGTCCAGAGTCTCGCATTGCTCAATCCATTCGACCTGACCGATGCGCAGCGTGACATGATTGCCAGAGGCCTGAAGAATGGCCGCGCACGGGCGGGCGGCCCGCCCGGCGAGCTCAATCTCGGCGCGTGGCGCCGGCGCGCGGCCGTGTGGATGCGTGTTCACGAGCCGGCGCGCCTGCCGGAGATCTTGTCGCACCGCGAGCTGCTGGCGCTCGGCACGACGGAGGACGCGCAGTCGCTGGACGCCTGGGGCATGTCGGCGATTCCCGTGGACGGGAGCTTTCGCACGCGTCTCCTCGCCGTCGACGCGTGGGAGAACTTCAGCGGTCGGCCTCCCACCGGTCGACTTGCGGCGATGGTCCCGGATTTGAACCTCCGGGTCGCGGAGGTTCTGGCCGATCGACGGCTCCCCGCCGCGCTTGCGCCGGGGCTCCTGGCCGCTGCCGTGCAAAGTCTCGTTGAGGAGGTGCAACCAGCCTACAGCGACGACGGGCTGGCCTTCGTCAGCTACGTGCGGAGGATTCCCGAAACGCGCTTCGACGACTTCATTTCCTCGCTGACCGGTGGACCATTGATGACCGAGGCGGCGCCTGTCGAACCATCGGGGAATTTGCGATGAGTCGAAGCTCTCACACGGCGGGCTGCCTCGTCGCCGCGGTGCTGTCACTCCAGCCATGGGCTGCGGCGCAGGCGCCCGAGGCCGGCCGCGTCGAGATCGTGTTCCCGCCTGAAGGCAGTTATGTGAGCGGCGTGCTCACGGTGAAGGTCGCCGTCGCCGGAGAGAGCGTTGTCGCGCGCCGCATCCAGATCTTCGCCGACGGCACGCTCTTGTGCGTCGTGGAGACCGAGCCCTTCGAGTGCAGTTGGGATGCGGGCGAGTCGGTGCGCGAGCATCGCCTGCGGGTGGTCGCCGAGCTCGCCGACGGCCGCCGGCTGATCAGGAACGCACGGACGGCCGCCGTCGGCTACGCCGAGCACGTCGACGTCGAAGCGGTGCTCGTTCCGGTGCTCGTGAGTGACGGCGAAGGGTTCGTCCGCGGCCTGGGCAAGAGCGCCTTCAAGGTCTTCGAGGATGGCACGCCCCAGCAGATCAACACCGTATCGGCCGACAACGTTGCGCTCGACCTCGTGGTAGCGGTGGATATCAGCGAGAGCATGGCGCCGTCGCTCGCGCGCGTGAAACAGGCTGTCAAAGGCTTCCTTCAGTCGTTGAGGCCCGACGACCGGGTGACGCTGCTCGCGTTCAACGAAAACGTGTTCACGTTGAGCCGCCGGGACGCCACGGCCGAAGCTCTGCATCGCAGCCTCGATCGGCTCGCTCCCTGGGGAGGCACCGCGCTCTACGATGTGCTCATCAAGGGCATGGACCTGCTGACGCGTGCCACCGGGCGCCGGGCACTCGTCGTGTTCACGGATGGCTACGACCAGTCGAGCCGCAGCTCCCTCGATTCGGCGCTCCGCGCCGTGGAAGCCGGCGACGCTGCGGTGTACCCCATCGTGCTCGGCGGCACTCCCGAGGCGCGGCACTCCAGGAAGACCGTGGAACGCCTGGCCCAGTTGAGTGGTGGCCGCGCCTTCTTCCGGAACGACGTGGGCGATCTCGACGGCGACTTCGCGAAGATCACCGAGGAGCTGTTCAACCAGTATTTGCTCGCGTACTCCTCGACGAACCCCCGGCGCGACGAGACCTGGCGCAAGATCAAGGTCGAAGTCACCGGAAGCAAGTACACAGTGCGCGCGAGGCACGGATATCGTGCGGTCGCGCGCCAAAGCGGGAGCCAGCCATGACCCGACCGAGTCTCGGCGGGTGGGCCGCGATCGTGACGGCGGCGTTGCCGTTGACGATCTTCGCGGCCGACGAATCATCGCGCCGCCTCGACGATCAGCAGCGCGCCCGGATCCTGTCGCTCATCAAGGCAGTCGACGCGGCGCAAGCCAAGGGAACCGCCCTGGAACTGCCGGCTGCCGCGTGGACGGCGCACATGCTGAAGTCGACCATCGGCATGAACTATGTGCCGATGACGATCGACTTCGACGTGCCTGGCGCTGCTGGGCGCGCAGTCGTGGTGTACCTGCGCGTCGTTGTGAAGGGCGCGACGAACGAGGGCGTGAAATCGGTGCTCGAGCGCTGGGTCGCGAACGAGTCCGTCAAGGCAGCGCCCGCGCCCGCGCCGTACCGCGGATTCGTTTCGATCAGTCCGGAGGACATGCCGGTGGGGCTGGCCGTTTCGTCGAGCCGCGCCGCGGTGCGGGACCCCGGCGCGCACTCCGTCGCACTCGCGCTCAACGAGGCCCAGGAGAGGCGGGCGAGGGAGGCTCGCGAGCGGACCGCGAACGGCACGCGTGCGGAGCAGGAAAGGGGGGCGACCGGGAAGAGCTCGCCACGTGACGAGTTCGTGTACCCGTTCGAGGATTTCGGGTTCACGGCGGGAGCCGACGGCGCGCCAGGCGGCGCCGTGCGCGTGGAGCATGCGGTGGCCGTGCCGCCAGGGGAGTACGACCTGTATGTCGCCGCCGTCGCACAAACCGCCGGGCAATCCGAACCGTCACCCTCAGTCGTCTACCGGTCGAGTCTGTCGGTGCCCAGCTTCGACCGTGCAGAGCTTCTCCTCAGCAGCGTCATCGTCGCCGAGCGCCTCGAGACCCTCGCGACGCCGTACTCGCCCGAGGATCAGGCGTCACATCCCTATGCGCTCGGATGGACGCAGGTGATTCCCTCCCCCGATACGACGTTTACGGACAAGGAACAACTGGCCGTTGTCTTTCAGGTGCTCAATCCTCTGCGCGGTGCCGAGGACAAGCCCGATGTCACCGTGAAGTATGCCTTTCACAGGGTGCACACGACCGGAGAGCCGGTTACCGCCCGCCACGATTTCAACGCGCGAACGCTGCCGGCCGAATTCGATCTCGAAAAAGGCCATCAGGTGTTTGCCGCGCAGGCGGTGCCTCTCGAGACGTTTGCCCCGGGGGGCTATCGCCTCCAGCTCGAGGTGACCGACAATGTCGCCCGTCGCACGATCTCGCGCGAGCTGGACGTATTCGTGCGCGCAACAGACGACTCGCTGTGGCTGAGGAAGACCGTTGAGGATCTGCTGGCACCGTCGTTCCGGCGCAGTCAGGTGCTGTCGCCGTCCGCGGTTGCGGCTGCGCTCGACGAGCTGGCCGGCTACGAGCCCATCGCGTCCACGCTGACGCCAGCGGTCGCGGCCGCGCGCGACGGACGTCACGCCGCCGTACTGGGAATGGTGCCGGCCGGTACGGATGTCGCGTCCAGCTTCCTGCGCGGGCTCGCCCTGATGAGTCTTGGCGAAAACCTCGACCCGGCTGCGAGGGAGTTCCGCGAAGCGCTGCGCTACGGCTCAGATTTCATGCCCGCCACGCTGTACCTTGGCGCCTGCCTGGCAGCCAACGGCCGCGATCGCGAGGCGATGGCCGCCTGGCAGCTGGTCACCGCCACCGATACGCCGAGTCCGGCTGCATCCGAGCTCCTGGCCGACGCGTTCCTTCGTGCGCGGCAGCCAGAGAAGGCCGTAGAGGTGTTGGCCGAGGCGTCGACCCGCTGGGCCGACGAGCCTGGCATCGAGCGCCGTCTCGCCGCCGCGTACATCATGGCCGGCCAGCGCGACCAGGCGCTTGCGGCACTCGAGCGCCTGCTCGCCCGCCGTCCGGACGATCTCGACGCGCTGTTCCTCGCCAGCTATCTGCTGAAACCAGAAGGTGGCGGTCGACCGCCCGTGGACGCGGCCGGCGTCGAAAAGCGTCGCCGGTACGCGCGAACCTATCTCACAGCCGGGGGACCGCATCAGGCCATGGTCGAGCAGTGGCTGAGCGACGGTGGTGCGAAATAGACGGCATCGCCTCCACGACGGTCGAGATTCGAGCGACCGCACCAGACGAAACGGGAAGGGTCGAATGAGCTCGGACTACAAACCGCAGGGATACGCCAGCGTGTCGGTGTACCTGATGGTCGACGGCGCTCAACGCGTCATCGACTTTCTGAAGAAGGCGTTCGGGGCCGTCGAGCTCAGACGGCACGATTTGCCAGACGGCTCCGTGGCGCACGCGGAAGTGCGCATCGACGACACGGTCGTGATGATGGCCGACGCCAGCGCGAAATTTCCGGCATTCCCCGCGTGGCTGCACGTCTATGTGCGTGACGTGGATGCCACCTACAAACGCGCGCTGGAGGCAGGAGGCGTGAGCGTGCAGGAGCCGCAGCAGAAATCCGATCCGGACCGGCGCGGCGGCGTGAAGGATCCTGCCGGGAACACGTGGTGGATCGCGACACAGGTGGAGTAGGCGCGTCGCGCAAAGGAGACTAGATGGCCGAGACCGCCCAGCAATACACGGCGCGCCTGTTTTCCTATGTGGGCGGGCAGGACCCGCTCGAGCTCATGGCTTCGGCGCCCGAGAGGCTGAAGGCCCTGGTGGCCGACGCCACCCCCGCACAGCTTCAGTACTCCCCATCGCCAGAGCGGTGGTCCACGCGCGTGATTCTCGCGCACCTGGCCGACGCGGAGATCGTCGGCGCATGGCGATTCCGGTCAATCCTGGCTCAGGACGCCGTCGCCGTGCAGGGCTACGACCAGAACGCGTGGGCCACGGCGTTCCGCTACGAGAAGGCCGAGCCGTCGGAGTCGCTAGTGACCTACGAGGCGGTCCGCCGCGCCACGGTGGCGGCCCTGAAGGTTGTGGACGTGTCGCGTCATGGCCATGCAGGCCTCCACTCCGAGCGCGGCCGCGAAAGCATCGAGCACATGGTGCGCCTCTACGCCGGACACGACCTGAATCATTTCGGTCAAATCGAACGATTGCTCGCCGAGGCGCGCGACATGGGCGCCGCCACGCCCGGGGGTACAAGAAAACGCCGGTCTCCACGACGTGAAGACCGGCGGGTGAGAGACGGGTCGACCGAGCGAACGGCTAGGCGGCGGCCTTCGCCGGCATCGCCAGGACCTTGCCGAACACTTCCACGGCGCGCTGCATCTCGGCCATCGTGCCGATGGAGATGCGGCAGTGCGAGTTCTCGTACGGCGGGAAGTCGCGAGCCACGAGCACGCCCATGTCGCGACAGGCGTCACGGAACCCCTTGACCGGACGCTTGATGTCGACGAACAGGAAGTTGGTCTGCGAATCGGTCGGGATGTAGCCACCCTTCTTGAACCAGTCGATGGTGAACTGGCGGGCAGCGGTGTTGCGCGCCTTCTCGTCTGCGAGACGTGCCGAGTCGTCGATGGTGGCGAGCGCGGCGTGCAGGCCGAGCACATTGAGGCTGCCGCCGCTCTCCCAGTCGCTCATTTTCTTGATGGTGTCGGCATGGCCGATCGCGTAGCCGACGCGCAGGCCCGCCATGCCGTACGCCTTCGAGAACGTCCGTGCGACCACGACGCGCGGGTTGTCGATGGCCACCGGGATCATGGTCTCGTAGCCCGGATCGGTGACGTAGTCGAAGTAGGCCTCGTCCACGAGGACGGTGGTCTCGGGCGAGGTCCTGTTGAGCTCGGCGATGAAGTCGCGCGTGGCCTTGCCGCTCATGGCGGTGGCCGTCGGATTGTTCGGACTGCAGTAGAACACGAGCCCGGCGCCCTTCGACGCGGCGAGCGTGGCGTCGAGATCGAGCCGGAAGTCCTTGGTCATCGGCACGCCCGTGACCGGCGACCCGATGAGCGTGGCGTAGCCCGCGCACTCCTCGTAGGTCGGGATCGAGCCGACCAGCGGACGCGTCTTCGACGTGAACACCTGGGCCGACGTGCGCAGGATCTGTGTCGAGCCGCAGCCGAGCAGGACGTTCGCGTCTTTGACGTTGAACTTCTTGGCGAGCGCCTTGATCAGCACTTCCTCGAGAGCGAACGGATAGCGGCCCGGGTTTGCGCCCGTCGGGCCGTACGCCGCGCGCACGGCGTCGAGAACTTTCTTGCCGGGGCCGAGCGGGTTCTCGTTGCTGGCCAGAATGAGCGGGTCTCCGGCGGCGGCGAAAAGAGGCTCGAGGCCAAAGAGCGACGCCTCCCGACCCCGGCTTCCAATGAAGGAGCTGGTGAGGGCGCCGGCTGCTCCGATTCCAACCGTCTGAACGAACGCGCGTCGCGACAGCGACATGACATCCTCCTCGATCTCTGAGCGATAAAAAGGTTGCTAGTTCGTTACCGCGCCGCGGTCGTCGTCGCCGGCGACAAGACCTTGCGAAACACTCCGACCGCCTTCCGCATCTCGTCCATCGTGCCAATCGAGATACGCGCGTGCGTCTTCTCGAACGGCGGAAAGTCGCGGCCGACCAGCACGCCGTTCCGCGCGCACGCGTCGCGGAACTCGCTGGCCGGACGACCGATGTTGACGAAGAGGAAGTTCGTCTGGGTGTCCGTCGGTTTGAAGCCCATATCGGTGAGCGCCTTGACGGTGAACGCCCGCGCCTCGGTATTACGGGCGCGTTCCTGATCGATGTGCGGCTGATCGCCCAGCGACGCCACGGCAGCGGCCAGTCCCAGCGTGTTCAGGTTGAAGGGCGTCATGCCCCAGCGCCCGAGTTCCTTGATCACCTCGGGCCGCCCGACGGCGTAGCCCATGCGAAGCCCGGCCATGCCGTAGGCCTTCGAGAACGTGCGGCAGACGAACACATTCGGCGTGTCCATCGCGAGCGGGATGCCGGTCTTGTAGCCCGGGTCGGTCGCGTAGTCGGCATACGCCTCGTCGAGCAGGATGAACGTGTCTGGCGACGCGCGGCGCACCTTGGCGACGAAGTCGCTGATGGCCTGCAGACCGTGCGCCGTGGCCGTCGGATTGTTCGGGTTGCAGATGAACATCAGCCCGGCGCCAGGAGCGGCGGCCGCCATCCTGTCGAGATCGAGCTTGAGGTCCGAGGTCATCTCCACGTAGTTGACCGGCGTGCCAATCTGCTCGGCCGTACGAAACGGCGACTCGTAGGAGCACTTGCCGGTGACGAGCGGACGGCTCGCCGACGTGAAGGCACGCACGGCGTTGCGGAGCAGCTCGCCCGAGCCCGCGCCGAGGGTGACGTTTTCGGGCTTGACGGTCCATTTCCGGGCGATTGCGCCAACGAACTCGCCCATGCCGGGCTTGCTGTTGAACGCGTAGCGCCCGCCCTGCGGAAACTGCGCGGTCATCGCCGCCAGCGCCTTCTGACCGGGGCCGAGCGGATTCTCGTTGCTGTTGATCCTGATCGGATCCGCGGCGGCCTGCTGCGCCTGGGCGCCGTACGGCAGGTTTTCGCCAATCGTGGCTTCACGACCGCGAGCGGCGATGGCCGCGCCGGACAGCGTGCCGGCTCCCGTCACCCCAACGGACCGAAAGAAACCGCGGCGAGAAAGCGACATGACGTCCTCCTCAATCCTGAGTGGCTCGGCAAACCGACGGCCTCGTCATGAGTCGCGCCCTTGTGCGGGCCGGACGAGGAACCGATCGGACAGCCGTGTAGGAATCGGAAATTGATGACGCGCGTGAACCGGCTTGAGGACTGACAATATCCTCTGCAAATTCCAGCCATTGTACGCCCCGCTCCGAGGGCTGTCAAAGCGGCGATTTGTAAAAGATTGCAACAGAATGAGCGCGTTTTTGTCGTTCGCCCGCTATCATCGGACGTTTTTGTCGATCGAGGTGCATCGTGAGTCGAAAGTATTGGCTTCTTGCCCTGATCGCTCTGACGGCCGGCTGCGGGGGAGTGTCGCGTCCGGCTGAGCCGCCGGCGGATCTGCTCATCGTCAACGCCAACGTCTATACCCTGTCGTGGCCCGAGCCCGGGCCCGACGGTGCGCCTGCGGCCGGTGCGCCCCGACGCGACGGAGGGTGGCACGGCGATGCGCAGGCGATTGCCGTTCGCGGCGATCGCATCCTGTTCGCCGGAGCTTCCCAGGAGGCGGAACAGTACCGCGGCGAAGGGACCCGTGTCGTCGACGCGCGCGGTGCGACTGTCGTGCCGGGTCTCGTCGATTCGCACGTGCACATTGTCGAGCTCGGAAGGCGAGTCAAACGCGTGGATCTGACGGACGTCACGACCGAGGAGGAAGCCATCGCACGCGTCGCAGCCGCTGCGCAGAAAGTGCCGAAGGGTGAGTGGGTGTTCGGCGGCGGCTGGGACGAAGGCGCATGGGCGAATCGCTATCCCGACATGATCCGGTTGTCGGAGAAGGTGCCGGATCATCCGGTGTACCTCAGAGGCCTGCACGGCTTCGCCGTCTGGGGAAACCGTCTCGCGTTCGAGCGCGCCAAAATCACACCCGCAACGAAGGCGCCGACCGGCGGCGAAATCCGCAAGGATCGCGCGGGCCGACCGACGGGCATCCTGGTGAATCGCGCCACGGAGCTGCTCGATGCGGCGCTGCCGCCGCCCACCGTCGAGACGCTGAAACAGGACATTCTCGACGGCCTCAACGCCATGGCCGCTTCAGGCTTCGTCGGCGTCCACGAGGCCGGCACGCCCGCCGACGAGATGAGCGCCTTCGAAAGACTCAACGCAGAGGGCAGGCTTCCCCTGCGTGTCTACGCGATGCTCTCCGCCCGGGACGTCCCGCTGGCGAAGGCGTGGCTCGAGAAAGGCCCCGATCGCGCGCCCAACGGCATGCTGACGACGCGATCGGTGAAGGCGTACTACGACGGCGCGCTCGGCTCGCGCGGCGCGCGGCTGCTGGCCGACTATGCCGATCGTCCGGGTCATCGCGGCGTCAGCGGCGGCGAATACGGATTCGACGAAGACCTGGTGGCCGCCATGATGAAACGCGGGTTCCAGGTGGCGATTCACGCCATTGGCGATGCCGGCAATCGCGAGGCACTCGATTTCATTCAATCGGTCGAGCAGGCCGATCCGTCCGTCAGGCAGTGGCGTCACCGCATCGAGCACGCGCAGGTGCTCACTCCCGACGACATCCCCAGATTCGCCAGCCTTGGCGTCATCGCCTCGATGGAGCCTCCGCATGCGGTGGAAGACAAGGCCTGGGCCGAGGATCGACTGGGTCCCGAACGCGTGCGTCATGCGTACGCGTGGCGCAGTCTCCGGCACGCTGGCGCGTCGCTGGTGCTCAACTCCGATCTGCCCGGCTCGGATCACGACATCTTCTACGGGCTGCACGCCGCCATCACGCGTCGAGGGAAGGATCTGCAACCACCAGCCGGCTGGTATCCCGAGGAGCGTCTGACTCCGGAAGAAGCGCTGCGAGGGTATACGACATGGGCGGCGCGCACATCGTTCGACGAGAACGACACGGGCCAGATCGCGGCAGGACGGCGGGCCGATCTGACGATCATGGACGTGGATCCCCTCGCGGTCGGCGAGCAGGACCCGGCCCGGCTGCTTGACGGGCACATCCTGTGGACGATCGTGGGTGGAAAGATCGTCCATACCGCCAGCCGACGCTGAAAGGCTCGACGCTGTTCGTGAAACGGCGGGCGCCGCATGGCTTGCGTTCAAAAATTGGTGATGCTAGCGTGCGAACGATGTCCGATTCCCGCTCAGGGGAGGTGAGCCGCCGGGATTTTTTCTCGCTGACCTTGAGCGGTGCCGCAGGACTTCTCGTGCCGCGGGAAGGCGGGGCGCTGTCGCGTCTTGGCCGCGAGCTCGAAGCATTGGCCCAATGCGACGCCGGCGAAGTGCCCGGTGGCCGCCTCACCGGCATCGTCCCGTTCTCCGACGCCGGCGGCGTCCGCTTCGGCGTGCTCCTCGGGCCGCGGGCTCGATGCGCGGCTCCTGACGAATCTTTCGACGCTCGAGTCCGACCGGCTCGTCACACCGAACGAGAGCTTCTACGTTCGCACAGAGGCTCCCGCGTCGATGGATGACCGCGGGGCCTGGAAGATCACGCTCGGCGGGCTCGTCCGCCGCCCGGTGGAGGTGGCCCTGCCTGATCTCCTGCCAGAGGCCTCCGAAAGGGGCCCATATGTCATGGAGTGTGCCGGCAACGGCTCCGGCGGCGCGTTTGGCTTGATGAGCGCGGCCCGGTGGTCGGGCATCTCGATGGCCGATGTTCTCCGACGGGTGGAGGCGCTGCCGGCCGCCAGCCGCGTCCTGGTCTCCGGCGTGGACCACTCTCAACCGTCAGCCACATCTTCACCCGGCGCCAGCTGGATCTTCACGCTCGACGATCTGCGATCATCAGGAGCGTTCCTCGCCACCGCGATGAACGGTCAGCCATTGCCGCGGGACCATGGCTACCCGGTGCGGTTGTACGTCCCGCGCTGGTACGGGTGCGCCTGCATCAAGTGGGTCAATCAGATCGTCCTGGTGAGCGAAGATGAACCGTCGACCCCTCACATGCGCGAGTTTGGTCCACGCACGTTCCAGCAGGGCCGCCCGGCGCTCGCGAAGGAATTCAAGCCCGCTTCGATGGATCTGGCGGCCATGCCGATCCGGGTCGAGAAATGGCGCGTCGGCAACCGCCTCAGTTACCGCGTCGTCGGCGTGATGTGGGGTGGCGAGGCGAGCGTCGATCGGCTCGCGATTCGCTTTCGCCAGCCTGAGCCCTTCGTACCTGTGCACGTCTGCCCGGCGCCCCGGACGACGAGCATGTGGGCGCTCTGGTCGCATGTCTGGCGTCCATCCGAGCCGGGCCGTTACGCGATCGTGCTGCGGGCGGCCGACTCTTCGATTCCAGCGGAGCGACTCGACATCTTCTACTACACACGCGAGATCGCGATCGACGAGGTATAGCGCCTGATGACCCGACGTCAATCCAGGTTACTGGCGTGCACGGCTCTGGTGTGCCTCGTCGCCGCGCCCGGACGGGATCCGATTGCGCAATCCGTTCCGCCCCTTGAGATCACCTTCCCGACATCCGGATCGGCGCACGCGCAGCCCTTGTTTCTGCGCGGGGTGGCGGCTCTCCACGATTTCGAGTACGAGGACGCCATCGACGCTTTTCAGGAGGCCCAGAAGATCGATCGTGGCTTCGCGATGGCGTACTGGGGCGAGGCGATGACCTACAACCAGACGCTCTGGCGACGCGAGAACGTCGACGCGGCACGCGAGGCGTTGGCGCGCCTGCGCTCCAATTCGAACGTCGCCTCGCTCGCCTCGACCGAACGAGCGTTCATCGCAGCCGTCGAGGTCCTCTTTGGCGAAGGCGACTTCGCCCAGCGCCGAAGCGCCTATGCCGACGCGATGGCACGCTTCCACGCGAGTGAGCCGGACAATCCGGAAGTGGCGGCCTTTCATGCGCTGGCCCTGCTCGGAACGATGTCGCGCAGCCTCATCGGTTACGTGGACACGACCGAGGGGCACAGTCATGGTCTGGCAGGGAGCGAAACGCAGAAGCAGGTGGCAGCGATTCTCGAAAAGGTGCTGGCCACGCACCCGCGGCATCCCGGAGCGCTTCACTACCTGCTGCACAACTACGACGATCCCGAACACGCCAGGCTGGCACTGGAGGCGGCGCGCGCCTATGCCACGATCGCGCGGTCGAGCCATGCGTTGCACATGCCGGCCCACATCTTCTTCCAGCTCGGCATGTGGCACGATGCGGTCGCTTCCGATCGGGCCGCCTTCGACGCGTCCACTGCACGGGTCAAGGCGCGGAACCTGTCTCCGACGATGCACGACTACCACGCGCTGTCGTGGCTGCAGTACGAGCTGCTTCAGCTGGGCCGATACCGCGAGGCGTGGACGACGCTCGGCGAGATCGAGCCGGTCGTCAAGTCGAGCGGACTCCTGCCGTTGCTGAGCAATCTCTCATCGATGCGCGGGCGCTTCGTGGTCGAGAGCCGCCGCTGGGACCTGATGGCTCGCGAGCGCAACTTCGGCAACGTGAACGAGCTCTTCGCGATCGGCATGAGCGCGGCACGAAGCGGGAACGCGTCGCTGGCCGAGATGGCACGCGCCGGCCTGGCCGAGCGCTCGCAGTCGGAGCAGGAAGGCGATCTGCGTCCGGCCATCGCCATCATGGAGAGGGAAGTGGCGGCGCTGATCGATCTGGCGGCGGGTCGTTCGAGCGAGGCGGTGGAGATCCTTCAGGCCGCCGCGAACGCCGAGCTGCGGCTGCCGCCGCCCCTCGGTCTTCCCGTGCCGATCAAGCCCGCTCCGGAGCTGCTCGGTGAGACGCTCGTGGAGCTGGGCCGACCTCGCGACGCACGTGAATGGTTCGAGCGCGCGCTCGCCCGCAACCCCAATCGCTCGCTTTCGGTTCTCGGCCTCGCGCGGATGGCGCGAGCGTCAGGGGACACAGACGAAGCCAGACGGCACTATCGGCAGTTGCTTGCGAATTTCGATCGGGCGGACACGGAGCTGACCGAACTGCAGGAGGCGCGCGCGGCAATCGACGGTTCGAGTGTTCCGGCCACGCGTGTGCAAGGTGCTGATTCCCATTGCGGTCTGTGTGGCCGCGTTAGTCGCCATCGCTCTGCTGATTCGACGATCGACTCGCCGCGCGCGGGTCACGGAGTCGAGAGGCGCGATCGACGCCGCCGTGCATTGGGTCGGCGATGACGAGGCACGCGACCTGAGAAGAAAAAAGGGCGGCCCCGTGGGGCCGCCCTTCCTGCGTACGAGTTGGAGAGCGCCGGTTAGAACCGGTACCGGAAGCTCAGCTGCCAAATCCGCATGAAGCCTCGGATGGACGTGATACGGCCGAAGGGCGCTGAATCGACCGCGCCCGACATCGAGTCCCCGTTGAACCTCGCCTTGTTCAGCAGGTTGAGGATCTCGAAACGGATCTGCCCGGTGTGCCTGTTCGCGAACGTCGCGTCCTTGGTGAACACGACATCGACTTTCTCACGGAACTGATACCGCGAGTCGCTGATTTGGCGCGGCGCGGTGCCATATCGTCCGGGCCCAGGATTTGCGAACGCGTCGGCATCGAACCAGCGAGCCTCCGGATGGTCTGCGGAGGCGACCCTGTCTTCATCGCTTCCCGGCGTGTCGGGATCGCCGACGAGGTCCGGTCGCTGCTGGCCACCGAAGAGTCCGAGGTTCGAATCCGACGTTCCATCACTCATAATCGGGTTCAACGGTGAGCCGCTGATGAAATCGAGGATGGCCGAGGCGCTCCAGCCGCCGAGCAACCACCACTTCACGGTCCCTTGAGTCGACGGCTCCGGGAACTGGATAATCGGCGCCAGCACAATCCGGTGCGGAGCGTCGTAGTGACTCGTGCCGTACTCGGCATCGAGGTCATACGCGTTCTGCGGCTGCTTTCTGTTGTTCGAAGGTTCGTCCGCGTACGTGCTGCTCTCGCCGAACTGATTGTCCTCGCTCAAGCTCCAGGTGTAGCTGAAGCGCCCCCCCCAGGCCCCTCCATCCGCGGACTCCGGTCCGCTTGTCGAGGACCGCGGTGATGGCGTGATACTGCCGCCGCGAGCCCTCGGTCGATCTCCAACATCAGAATGTCGCCGAACTGCGGGAAGGGCCTTATTAACTGACCCTGCTGGATGGTCTCGCGCGTACCGAACTCGCCCGCCTCATCAACGCCGAAGAACGGATTGGGCACTGAGGCTCGCAACGCTGCCGCATCCCAGTTGCCGCCGGCAGCCGGGAACATTCGTCGAGCGACGTCTGGATCGATCTGGTTGATGTTGATGAAGGTCGCACCCTCCGTGCCACCGAACCCGATGTCGCGCCCCGTGGCCCCGACATACCCAAGTGTCACGGCCATGTTGCCGGCGAGCTCACGCTGCACGTCGATCGAATACTGATGGACCTTCGGTGACCCCTTGGTCTGGTCGACGAACTGGACCTGCCCGCCGACGCCGGTGAGCAACTGTAGGGAGCTGCCCTGCGGTTGCTCCAGGCCGTCGGGGAAGGGGTCGTCAAGTGTCCTGATTGGAACCTCGCTCTCGGAGGCGGACTGGCTCATCGCGGTCACGCGCGAGAAGCCGGTCTGACCGTGTCTGGTCACGTCGTACTGCCATGGCGCATAGAACAGCCCGTAGCCTCCACGGAGGACGGTCCTGTCATTCAGGGCGTAGGTCGCCCCGAAGCGGGGCGCCACCTTGAGGGCTGCCGGGTCGCCCTGTTCGGTCGGGGCGCCGTCGACGCCCGCGTAGATGAGGCCTCCACGCAGTGTCTGACCCGCCAGAAGGCCCGTCTTGGGCACGAGCGCGTCGAGCGGGTTGACTACATCCCGATCGAAGGCCACGGTCTGCCGATTCTCAATCTCGCGCAGGCCGTCCTCGTGCTCGAGTCGCACGCCGTAGTTGAACGTGAACCGCGAGTTCACGCGGAAGTCGTCCTGGAGGTACAAGCCCCAGTACTTCGTGAACCACTCGAGCGGCCCGGGCCCGTCAACTGCCTCTCCTGAGTCCGCAGCGCCTACTAACACGCTGGCCAGGTCATGGCCGCCAACACCGTCCCGGGAAGTGAAATTCGGGCTGAACGCAAACCGTCCACCCAGCTCTTGCGAGCTGACCGACGCCAGACCCAGTCTTCGGAAGTCGGCCCCTACCTTGAAACTGTGACTGCCCCACAGCTTGGTCAACGTACCGTTGATCGAATAGGGGCTCTTCCACCGGGTTCCCACCGAGCCGCCCCACCCTCCGACCTCCGAGACATCGGTGAATGACATGACCGGGAAGGTGTCGCTGCCGCCCGGGCCGAGGGCGCCCACAAAGTTGTCACTGAATCCGAGCGACGCCAGTCCGGGTGAGAAGGCCTGCTTGTCGCACGAGTCGTACCAGGTCGTCCACCCATAGCGGAGCGTCAGCACCGTGGTGTTGTTCAGAACGTTGGTGTTGTTCACGACGAGCACGTGCGGACGCCGGCGCAGCGGGCCGAACCACTCGCTCGTGTTCGCGATGAACAGGTCCTCAGTCTTCATGAGCGTGCTGCCGGGCTCATCGGTCTTGTTATAGATGTACGAGCCGTTCAGGGTCCAGCTGTCGCTGATCTTGTGATCGGCTCTGAACGCTATCATGTCGGCTGTGTCGTCGAGCGTGCCGGTTCCGATCGCGTTTGGTTCGTTGTCTTCGTTGGTCCCCATCGGGCCGGTCAGGGTTTCAGTGGGCCACTGGTTGAGCAGATTGAACCCGGTTTCGCTCGCGGCAGGATGATCGCGTGGAATGATCGCGTTGGTGAACTCCCCACCGGTGGCAATAGATCCAGTTCCCGATGAGGGACACCGGGCGTTTGAGCTGCCGCCCCGACAGTACGGGTTGAAAATGCGGACCGGCACGCCGTTGATCGTCGACTGGGAGAAATCACCGGTGCGCTGGTTGCGACCCGGCCAGACTTCCTGGAGGCCCCGGGTCGTTCCGGACCGGTAGCCCTCGGTCGCGGCCCAGAAGAACGTGCGGTCCCTGATGATGGGCCCTCCGACGCCGCCGCCGTACAGACGATAGTAGGCGTCGGCCAGGCCGGTCTCTTCCTTGCTCAATCCCTCTTTTTCATTGAAGAAGTTTTCAGACTGGCCCCAGATCGGGCGCGTTTGATAAAAGCCGGAGCCGTGGAACACGTTGGTGCCCGACTTCATGGTGGTGTTGAACACGCCGCCGCCGGTACGTCCCATCTCCGCGTCGTAGGTGTGAACCTGCACCTTGATCTCGCCGACGGCTTCGATCGTCGGGTTCAGAATCGCGCGCCCCGTCAGCTCGGTGATGGACACACCGTCCAGCAGGTAGTTATTCGCCCGGACCCCGCCCCCGCCGAGCGAGATGCGTGAGGCGTTCGACTGATCCTGCTGCCGATCGAATTGCGGGTCGCCGACATGGTTCACCGTGGGGATGGTGACGCCAATCAGGAAGGCATTACGGCCCGGGGCCGGCAGCGATTCGAGGGCCTCCTGGTCCAGCGTGCCGCCCGTTGACGCATTCGACGTCTCGATGAGCGGGGCGTCGCCGGTAACGGTGATCGATTCCTGAATGTTGCCGACTTCGAGCGGCAGATCCAGCGTGATGAACTGCTGGGTGCCGATGCGGACGCCGGCCCGCTCGAAGGTCTTGAATCCGGTGAGCGCCGCCTTCACCGTGTAGGTGCCCGGCGCCACGTTGGGAAAGTTGTATTCGCCGACGTCATTGGACACTGTCGTCCGCGCGACGTTCGTGTCCTGGTTGGTGAGCGTGACCTCCGCGCCCGGAATGACCCCGTTGGCGTCGCGCACGGCGCCACGGATACCTCCCTGGAAAGACTGCCCACTGGCGTCGAACGCACCCGCCAGGAGCAGGAGCCCGCACATCACCAATGTAGCTGCTGTTCTCATAGATACCCTCATGGAGTGAACGTTGATAAGTTCTCGGCGACTTCGATGTCGTGCGCCACACAGGACAAAGCAGACGCTTGGGAAGAGAAGGGCAGAAGCTCCCAACTGGAAAAACGGAACACTGGCTCCGACGTCATTGTCGGAATGCGACTGGTCAAAAGAATGGGGCATCTTAGGACCGTCTCGATCACGACGCAAGGGGAAAGTGACGAAGCCGACACTAAGATCATTCAAAAATTCGTAGATCCAAACCCCCGAATTATCAACGAGTTGCGCCCGTTTCTTTCTCAACGAGAACGTCGCTCTCGAGGCCGTAGACCACAAAGATGTGGAAGGGAGCGCACCGCCATCGGACGCGGTACCGGAGGGGCGGGCACGGGGATGAACGACCGCGGGATCGCTCGAATCGCCATGCCCGGTGAGCGGGCCGCGAGTCAGTGTATGCTCCGATTCCATTCGAGTCCCGGGTGCTCGCGTTTGCGGTGGGATCGGCCGGCGTACGTGAGCCACGACCGTTCCCTCCGCCCGTTTCCGATTTCGCGAGGAGAGCGACATGGAATTCACGATTCTGCACCTGGTCCTGGTCGTTGGCGTTGGTATCGCCGTCTGGGGCCTCACGACCAGCCTTCTGTCATGGTCGCTCCAGTCGGGCGACCGCGGGTTGCTCTTGCCAGCCATCGTCGGCGCGTTCGTCGGCCTGATGTGGTCGCGTCAGCTGGTGGAGGTTCCGACGCTCATCACCGACGCCGCCGGGGCGGTCATCGGATGCTTCATCGTCCTCTACATCGTCATCGGCATCGCCACGCCGGGCCACGGGGCCGCCGTCATCAACCTCTTTGCGCAGGGCCCGCTCGAAACCGGATTCAAGACCACCGATCCCGGGCCGTGGATCTGGCCCGTCAACTTGGTGGTGAAGCGCCGCGGGTCCATCATCTGGCACCTGAACGCCAACCAACGCATGAAGGTGACGATACGATTTCCAGATGGCAGCCCGTTCGAGAAGACGACCTTCAGCCGCATATTCGGTGACGGCAGCGAGGTCATTCTGGCCGCGCCGATCGTCAATACCGGGACGTTCGTGTATGAGGTGAGGGTCGAGGACGAACAGGGCAATGTGTTCGCGGTGGATCCCAAGGTCAAGATTCCCAAGGGCGGGGGCTAGACGAGGCGGATGCGCGACTACTCGCGCGTGAGCGCGGCGCTGACGTCGGGACGCTGGCGCACGCGCGCGAGATCGGGATCGAATCTGACGCCCAGCACGTCGCGACTCGGCAGCGCGCCCACGATGAGCTGCGCCGCGCGTTCGTCGTCGCCGCACCGGCTCGCCGTGATCGCGCCGTAATAGGCGAGCAGGGGGCTTCGAGGATGTCGCGCGAGCACGTCGTCGAGGCTCCCGAGCGCTTCGGTGCAGCTGCCGAGCGCGGCAAGCGCCATCGCCAACTCCGCCCGCGTCTCGTCGTCCTGCTGGTTCGCCTCGATCTCACCGCGGAAGAGCTGCACCGCCTCAGTGAGCTCGGCTTTCGACTCGTCGAGCCTGCCAAGCTGGCGCAAGGCGTCCGCGACGGCCGCGCGGTAGCCGGGATCGCGCGGCGCGGATTCAAGCACGGTCCGCCAGTTTCGTAAGGCCAACTCGTAATGCCCGCGGTAGTAGTTGACCAGGCCGAGGTTGTAGAGCGTGGCTGGCAGCGGGCTGATCTCCTGCGCGCGGCGGAAGTACTGCTCGGCGCCATCGAGATCGCTGCGCGTCAGACGCACAAGACCGAGCAGCACCAGCGGCGCCGGACCCTGGTGCAGGGCGGCAGCACTCTCGAATGCGCGCTCGGCGCCGTCCACGTCGCCCTTCAATCGGAACAGATACGTGCCGTACTCGTAGTGGTGCCGCCAGAGTCCGGGCCGAAGCGCGATGGCGCGTTGGTACATCGCTTCTGCATCGGCGTGGCGCCCGAGGCTCGCGTAGAGATCGGCAATGTTGCGGCAGGTGACGTCGTTACCCGGGGCCAGAGCCAGCGCACGGTCGAACGCCGCCCGTGCTTCGACCGTGCTGCCGCTTTCGGCCGCCACCATCCCCGAGGCCAGCCACGCCTCGGGCAGTTCCTGGTCGAGCGCGACCGCACGGCGCGCGGCGTCGGTGGCCGCGGCCTTGGTGTCGGGATCGTGTGTGCGGTGGAACTCGCTGATGAGGGCCATGGCAAGCCCCGCGCGCGCGGCGGCAAAGTCCGGATCCGCCTCGAGCGCCTCGCGATAGCGCGTCAGCGCCGCCTCCGTGTTGCCTTCGATGTCGAAGCCCTGATGCAGCTTCGCAGCCTCGAGATAGCGTTCGTAGGCCTTCAGGCTGGGCGTGCGGAAGCGATCGACGCCGCCAGCGGGCCTCGCCGAGCCTGTGACGAGCGCGACCTGAAGCCCCTCCTGAGCCTGGTCAAGCGCTGAGAGCGCGCGCTCGGACGATGAGTCGAAGGTCTTGTTCCAGAGCTCTTGGCCGTCGGCGCCAAAGAGCTGGACCGCAACGCCCACCGAGCCGTCGCGCTCGGTCACCGATCCGGTGACGACGCGCTCGAGCGCGAGGCGGCGCGCCACTTCGGTGACCTCGGTCCCCGATTCAATGGCCGTCGTCGTTGCCAATGGCGCGACGCTGAGCGCAGGGGAGCGCTGGAGGCCCGCCGTGAGGGCATCGGTCGCGAGCCGGCCAAGGAATTCGTTGGCAGCCGACCCGCTGTAGTGAAACGGCATGACCCCGACGGCCAGTCGCTGCGCTGTAGCCACAGGCTCCGCCGGCGCACCGACGGGCGGGGCGACGTCCGCCGGCGATCGGATCCCACGCCAGACGAACAGTCGCGGAGATCACCAGCGCACAGGCGGCCACGACCAGCCAGGGACGCGCGCGGGAATGTCGCGGTTTCGTCTTATGCACCGGGTCGGTCGGTGGCATCCCCGGCGCGTGGCCGAGCTGCGGCCTGACGGCCTCGAGCGCCGCGGCCAGCTCGCTGGAGCGTTGATATCGGAGCCCCGGCTCCTTTTCGAGCGAGCGGTGCACGATGCGGGCGACGGCAGGAGGACAGCGATCATCGAGCGGTGGCGGCAGGTCGCGCAGAATCGCCGTCGTCATTTCGAACGCGGAGCGGCCGGTAAAAGGGAGGCGCCCCGTCAACATCTCGTAGAGCAGCACGCCCTGCGCCCAGTTGTCGCTGCGTGCATCGGCCATCTCTCCTCGCAGCACTTCCGGCGCCATGTAGGCGAGCGTTCCGACAACAGTGGACGCAGGCGTCGCTCGCCTGGCGCGAGCGCGTGGCGGTGTCGATGGAGAGATCCAATGCGCGCGTGGCGAGTCCGAAGTCGAGCACCTTGATGCGCCCGTCTGGTGTGATGCGGATGTTCGCGCTCTTCAGGTCGCGGTGTACGACTCCGTGCTCGTGCGCGTGCGCGACGGCGGACGCGACGTGAATCGCGTAGCGGACGGCTGTGTCGAGGGCCAGGCCCTCGGGAGGAATGAGGTCCTGCAACGAACGACCCTCGACGAGCTCCATCACCAGGAAGAGGCGGTCGTCCGTCTCGCCGACTTCGTAGATGGTGCAGATGCTGGGATGGTTCAGCGCCGACGCCGCGCGTGCCTCGAACATCAGCGCTTCGCGAGGCGTGCGATCGAGCGTGAGACCGGTGAGCACCTTGATGGCAACCGGCCGATCGAGCCTCGTGTCGTGCGCTCGATAAACGACTCCCATCCCGCCGGCGCCGAGCACCGACTCGATCCGATAGTGCCCGAGCAGCTGGCCCACCATGAGGTCGATTCAGTCAGGACGCTGGAGGCCGCGGGCCGCGCCGAACCTCGTGTCGACGAAGCATGTTACCCGACTGGCGGCCGTGAAGCGGTCAGAGACCAAGCGAATCGAAATCGTCAATGGACATGTGCTCGAGGCCGGCCGGCTGGGCCGCGTTGCCGGCTCTCAGAGCCAGCCTGGTGGACAACCCGGCCGTGCGTGCCGCGTCGAGCTCGTTGACGATGTCCGAAATGAACATGATGGACGCTGGCGGCAGCCCGAACGCGGCGGCGATGCGCCCGTAGCTCGCCGGGTCTGTCTTGGCGCCGGTGTGGGTATCGAAGTACCCGCGGAGGTACGGAGTCAGATCTCCCGTCGGCACGGTCGCGAACAGCAGCTGTTGCGCGAGGACGCTGCCCGACGAGAAGATGCGAGTGTCGATTCCTGCCTGATGCCAGCGCACCAGCGCGCGCGGGACATCCGCAAAGACCTCGCCGTGAAGTTCACCCGATCGGTAGCCTTCCTGCCAGATCAGGCCCTGCAGCGTCTTGAGCGCCGTGGTCTTCCGGTCTTCGCTCATCGCCCGGTCGACGTACGCCAGCAGCGCGCTCTCATCCGCAGCCATCGCCGATCGTTCGGCCCTCAGATCGACCCAAAGCATTTCGACCACGGCCCGGACGGATGGCTCGCGCCGGTGCGATTGGAGGAATGTGGCGGCGCGCTGGCGAGCGTAGGGGAAGAGGACGCGATGGACGAACTCGATTGGTGTGGTCGTGCCTTCGATATCGAGCAGGAGACCGCGCGGGGCCGGCGCTGACGCGTCCGGATTCACACGGCCGCGCCGGTGCCGCCGGGCCGGACGTACGAGGGACCGAAGCACACGGGCTGAAAGGCCTGATCGACGCCGCTTCCCGTGTAGTGCGGCGTCCAGCCGGACGTTTCCTGGAACAGGCGAATCGCACGAATGCGACGGTCGGCGCACAGATCGAACCAGTGGTGCGTACCGCGCGGAACGCGAATGAGGTCGCCGGCCTCGACTTCGATCGCGAACACCGGACCGGATTCCGGGTGAACATGGAACAGCCCGCGCCCCTCGACGATGAATCGCACTTCGTCTTCGTCGTGCCAGTGCTCGATGCTGAAGCGGGCGAGCATGGCATCGAGGTTGGGTGTCTCGGGCGTGACGTCGATGACGTCTGCCGTCACGTATCCGCCCCGCGCTTTCAGCACGTCGATCTCGCGAGCGTACGCGGCGAGCACGCCGTCGGCCGAAACGTCTGCCGCGATCTCGTGAGACGCGGTCCAGCGCTCGTAGTCGATGCCGTACTGGGCGAGAAACGCCGTCAGTTCGGCGCCGTCGGTGATGGTGCGGTTCGCGTCCGGAATCCTTACCTGTGCCATGACCTCTCTTCTCAGCCTGCTGATTCTCAGCTTACCGTACCCCTTCCGGTCGCCTCCATCAGGAACTCCAGAATCTCGACGTGGCGTTCGGCCTGCTCCAGGTCGATACCCCACGTGTACAGGCCATGCCGGTGTATGAGAAAGCCGTGGCTGGCGGGGTGCTCGGTCAGGGCACGCGAGGCCGCACGGGCCAGCGCCTCCATGTCCTGGGAATTGTCCAGAATGGGGAGCCATTCACGATGCTCATGGGATGTGACGCCCTCCAGACCCTTGAGCATCTCGAACCCTTCGATCGCGATCCCGCCCGCGCCATGGTGCGCCGCCGACACGAGCGTGCTCCAGATCGAGTGCGTGTGCAGCACGGCGCGCGCGCCGCGCTGCCGCACGATCTCCAGGTGCAGCCTCGCCTCCGCAGACGGGCGCCGCTCCTGTCGAGCCTGAGCGGCGCTCGACCGCACACCCTTCGTTGGCGCAGGCGAGGATCCGGTTCGCCGCACGAGCTGACCGCTCCGATCGACGACGAGCAGATCACGCGCGCTCAACCGGCCTTTGTGGACGGAGCTGGCCGTCATCAGGAGACGCAGCGGGTTGGATTGGACGACGACGCTGAAGTTGCCGCTGGTCCCGAGTACCCACCCGCGATGGTCGAACCGCTGCCCGACGGCCCGGAGCGCCCGGGCGGCCTCGGTGGTCTGCACCGCTGCACTCTACCCGAATTCGTGTCGTTCCCACTCCGCCGATCGATTCATGGCTCGGGTAGCCCGAGTAGTAGCGGAAAATCGCGCCGGCGCCCAGACCCAGCCACGGGTTGGTGTTGAGGCTGAGTGCGAACGCGTGCCGGTTGTCGAAATTCGTCCGGCCATAGTCGCCACGCGGATCCAGATCGTTCGTGAACCGCTTGTTGTTCAGACCGCCGATGCCCACGTCGTGCGCCTCGGCCAGCGTGTACGCGAGCCGTCCGCTCCACCGCTGGGTATAGCGCTTCTCGACGGCAATCTCCAGCGAGTCGAAGTCGCCGTTCAGGGCGTCGAGCGTTTGGAACTGCAGCACCCGCTGGAAGCGCGCGCCGCGCGCCTCCGCAGGAATCAGCTCGCCGGTTGGATCGAAGACGTCGACGCCAGGCCGGCCCACGGTGCCGTCGGGGAGCGGCCGCGGCTCGTTGATGTCGAGGAGCGCCGTCTGATTGCGGCTGCGGTTGCCGACGTAGTCGACGGAGAGCGCGACGTTCGGCATGATCTCCCGCTTCACGCCGACGGCGAGAATGAGGTCAGCCCTTCTTGAGCCTCTTCTCGAGCCGATCGCAGAGCACGTCGAGCACCTTGATGCGCGCGTAGTACTTGTCGTTGCCCTCGACGATCGTCCAGGGCGACAGGCTGGTGCTCGTGCGTGCCACCATGTCGTTCACGGCCAGCTCGTAATCGCCCCAGTTCTCGCGATTGCGCCAGTCTTCGTCGGTGATCTTCCAGCGCTTGTGCCGCAACCGCGCGCGCTCCTTGAAGCGACGGAGCTGCTCTGCCGGGCTGACGTGAATCCAGTACTTCACGACGACGATGCCGTGATCGGCGAGCTGGTCTTCGAATTGGTTGATTTCGGGATAGCCGCGCATGCATTCCGCGCGAGACGCGAACCCTTCGACGCGTTCCACCAGCACGCGGCCGTACCAGCTCCGATCGAAAATCGTGAGCCGGCCGGCGCGCGACAGGTGTCGCCAGAACCGCCACAAATAATGGTGGGCCCGCTCCTCATCGGTCGGCGCGGCGGTCGGGATCACCTGATACCAGCGCGCGTCGAGTGACGCCGTAATCCGCCGGATCGCCCCGCCCTTGCCGGCGGCGTCCCATCCCTCGAAGACGGCAATCGTCGAGACTCCGCGGTTCAGCGCTTTCCGTTGAAGGCGGTACAGGCGTCCCTGCAGCTTGGCGAGCCGCTCCTCGAACGTCCTCTTGTCCAGCGCCAGCGAGAGGTCGACCCTGTCGAGCACGGTGGGCTGGTCCGCCGCCTGATCGGGCGCGCCTTCGACCCGCACCGCACGCGGCGCCTGACCACCCGCATGCCCGCGCCGAACGCGACCCCGTGCGGGCGCGGGGGACTTCTCGTCGACGCTGGCGGGGCTCGACGACGGCTTGACCGGTCGGGCCAGCGCCTCTCGAATCGCGTCACGGAGCGCGGTGGCCACCGTCAGGGTCCGATACCGTTCGTCGAGGCCTTCGACGATGAGCCAGGGCGCCTGTGCGCCGCTCGTGCGTCGGATCGCCTGTTCTTCGGCCGCGATGAACCGGTCGTATGCGCGCCAGTTGTTCCACTGCTCCTTCGTGACGCGCCAGCGCTTGGCCGGATCCTTCTCGAACGACCGAAGCCGCTTCTTCTGCGCGGCGCGGCTGAGATGCATCCAGAATTTCACGATCACCGCGCCGTCGTCGGTGAGGGCTCTTTCGAAGGCGACGATTTCCTCGAGCTGCGCGTCGAACTCCTTGCGGCTCGTGGCGCGGTGCACGCGATCGAGCACGGGCTCCGAGTACCAGGCGCTCAGAAACAGGCCAATGCGACCCTTGGCCGGCAGATCACGCCAGTAGCGCCAGAAGGCCGGGCGCTCGCTTTCCTCGTCCGATCGACTGCCGTACGCCCGTGCGACGAGCCACCGCGGGTCCATCCACTCGCTGAGCGTGTTGACGGTCTCACCTTTGCCGGCCGTGTCGACGCCCGCGAACAGCACGATGACGGGCACGCGCGGATCCTTGCGAAGCGCATGCTGAAGCTCGAGCAGCTCCGCCCGCAGCGCCGGCTCCTTCGACTTGTACTCCTCCTTGGAAACTTCCCTGCCCAGTTCGGCGACTTCAAACATGTGTCAGACCCACATTCTCGCGGCGTCGAGCGCCCGCGCCGTCACCGCCTCGATGGAGCCGGAGCCCGGAACGCTCAGAAGACGTCCGGCCCTCAGGTAGTAGTCGATGAGCGGGGCAGTCCGTTCGTGAAAGGTCTGGAGACGCGCCCGTACCGTCTCGGGCCGGTCGTCGTCTCGCCGGTAAAGGTGCTCGCCGTGGCAGCGGAGGCTCGGGCATGTCTTGAAGCGGTTGGACACTTCGTGAAACGACAGCTGGCATTCGCGGCAGATGAGGCGACCGGCGAGCCGCGCGACGATCTCCTCATCGGGAACTTCGATGTAGATGACGCCGTCAATCGTGCGCCCGAGCGAGGCCATCGTGTGATCGAGCGCTTCGGCCTGCGGCAGGGTCCGTGGAAATCCGTCGAGAATGATGCCGGCGGCGGCGTCTGGCTGCTTCAGGCGATCCTTGACCATGTCGATCGTGAGATCGTCGGGAACCAGCTCGCCACGCGTCATGTATTCGCGGGCCCGCAATCCGAGCGGTGTGTTCCTGCCGAGATTGTCGCGAAACAAATCGCCCGACGACACATGCGTCAGCTTGAACTCGCCTTGTAGTCGCTCGGCCTGAGTGCCCTTGCCCGAGCCAGGGGCTCCAAGCAACACCAGATTCATTGCGCTCCTTTCGCGGTCGGCTTCGTGCAGGCGTCCTTGTATCGCCCTCGGCTCGGAAAAGCAAGGCGCGCCTTGACAGGCCACGGTGAGCGCGCCACGATTTGACGTCGATCCCCTGTGATTCGCTTCCTTCAGTCTTCCTCGGCCGCGGCGCGGCTCGCGGCCGCTCGGGATTTCGTGTCGGCGTTTCGTGCCGACCGCGAAATCCTGCTCGTGGGTGCGTCGCGCGGGGCGGTCGATGACTTCGCGCGGGCACTCGCTCGCGATCGCGGCGCCACCTTCGGCCTCCACCGCTTCAGCCTCACCCAACTCGCCGCGCGGCTCGCCGCGCCGATTCTTGCCGAGCGCGGCGTTGGCGCCGGCACCGACCTCGGCCTCGAAGCGGTGTCGGCGCGCGCGGCGTTCGAGGCTGCCCGGGCGCGGCGGCTGGCGTACTTTGCCCCCGTCGCCGGTCTTCCCGGTTTTCCACGCGCGCTTGCGCGGACCCTCTTGCAGCTGCGGCTCGCCGGCGTCAGAGCGGAGGCGCTCAGAACGCTTCCACGCACAGGCCCCGATCTCGCCGAGCTGCTCGAGCGATACGAGCGGCAATTCGACCTCGCCGCAGCAGCCGATCGAGCCGACCTGTTCCGAGCCGCCGCTGACGCCCTCAGTCGTCCCGGCGAGGCGCTCGGCAGGATGCCGGTTCTTCTGCTCGACGTGCCTCTCGAATCGCGCGTCGAGCGTGGCTTTGTCGAATCGCTCGCGAAGACGGCGCCGGACCTCCTGACTACGATTCCCGCTGGAGACGACGCCACGCGGGCCGCCCTGGAGGGGCTCGGCGCTGTCGAATCACCGGAGCGAGCGGAGACGGTGTCGCCGCCCGCACTGCGCCGGCTGCGCGCCTACCTGTTTGAAGACGAGCAACCGCCGGTCTCGGAGCACTCGCCCGACGTGCGACTCTTCTCGGCTCCCGGCGAGGGCCGCGAGTCGGTCGAAGTGGCCAGACGCGTCATGGCGGAAGCCAGAAGCGGCGTGCCCTTCGATCGCATGGCGATTCTCGTCCGGGCGCCGCAAACCTACGTGGGCCTGCTCGAGCACGCACTGAGACGGGCTGGAGTGCCCGCCTACTTCGACCGCGGCACCCGGCGACCCGATCCGTCGGGCCGCGCATTCCTGGCGTTGCTCGCCTGCCGGAGCGCCGGGCTCTCGGCGAGTCGCTTCGCGGAGTACCTGTCGCTCGGCCAGGTCCCGCGTCTCGATCCCGATGGCGGCCCCCCGGTGGACCGACCGGCATGGACTCCACCCGCCGATGAGGCCGTCGCACCTCAGCAGCTCGATCTGTTTGCCGAACCGTCGGCGATCGCGCCTGCCGACGCCGAGCCGGTCGCCGATTCGCCCGCCGGCGAGGAGAGCCGGCAGGACGACGAGGAGGCTTCGGCAGAAGATCCGGATGCTCCCGTGGTTGCCGGAACGCTCAGAGCGCCGTGGAAGTGGGAACAACTGATTGTCGAGGCTGCCGTGGTGGGCGGGCGCGATCGGTGGCAGCGTCGTCTCGACGGCCTGGCCGCCCAATACCGCGTGCAGCTTCGCGAGGCCGAATCGGACGACCCGGAATCACCCCGTGTCCGCGCGATCGAGCGAGACATCGAAGCGTTGTCGCGGCTGCGACGCTTTTCCCTTCCGGTCATCGACACCATGGCCCTCTGGCCTGACACCGCGACGTGGGGGGAGTGGCTGTCGCATCTCGAAGCCTTTGCGCCGCAAGTCCTCCGTCGACCCGATCGGGTGCTCGAGGTGCTTGCCGACCTCAGGCCGCTCGCGCAGGTTGGTCCGGTCGATCTCGATGAAGTTCGGCAGGTGCTGGTCGAGCGGCTGACGATGCTCGAGAATCGTCCGCCGGATTGGCGCTACGGGCGCGTCTTCGTGGCAACGCCCGCGCAAGCGCGGGGCCGCGATTTCGACGTCGTGTTCGTACCTGGCTTGGCCGAGCGGGTCTTTCCGCAGAAGCCGCGGGAGGATCCCATGCTGCTCGATCTGCTGAGAGAGGAGCTCGATCCCGGTCTGCCGCGTCAGCCCGACCGCGACCGCGCCGAGCGGCTTCTCTTGCGGCTGGCTGTGGGCGCCGCACGTCTCAGAGTGCACGTCTCATATCCGCGCATGGATCTCGCCGAGTCGCGCTCGCGCGTGCCCTCGTTCTATGCGCTCGACGTCGTGCGAGCGGTCACCGGACGCATTCCCCGCCACGACGAGCTTCAGGAACACGCCACGCGCGAAGCCGACACGAGTCTGGCGTGGCCCGCGCCCTCCGATCCGGCATCCGCCATCGACGATGTCGAGTACGACCTGTCGGTGCTCAGGGGTCTTCTGAACGGCCCTGGGGGAGCAGTGGTGGCAGGCCGGGCCCGCCACATCCTGATGCTGAACGATTTTCTGCAGCAGTCCGTGCGACAGCGATGGGGCCGGTGGAAGAGGAGCTGGACGGCGTACGACGGTTTGCGCGCTCCGACCCCGCGCGCGGACGTGGCGCTCGCCGGGCACCGCCTGAGCGCCCGACCTTATTCACTGTCCGCGCTGCAGCGCTACGCCACCTGCCCGTATCAGTTTCTGCTGTCGGCAATCTACCGGCTCGAGGCGCGGCAGGAACCCGAGCCGTTGCAGCGCCTCGATCCGCTGACGCGGGGCAGCCTCTTTCACCGCGTGCAAGCCGAGTTCTTTCGGGCCCTGGGGACCTCGAGCCATCCGCGCCTCGCTGCCGACACGCTCGGGGAGGCGCTCGATCTGCTCGATCAGGTGGTGGAGCGCGTTGCCGGCGCAGCCTTCGACGATCTGGCGCCGGCCATCGAACGCGTGTGGCGCGACGAGATCGCGGCGATCCGTACGGATCTTCGAACCTGGGTCCAGCGCCTCGCCAGCGATTCCGGACCGTGGGTGCCCGAGCGCTTCGAGTTCGGGTTCGGCCTGCCCGAATCGGCGGAGCGCGATCCGCACAGCCGACCGGATCCGGTTGCGATCGGCCGAGGCGTCACGCTTCGCGGCTCGGTCGATCTCATCGAACGCCACGAGGAGACGCGCGCGCTGAGGGTGACGGATCACAAGACCGGCCGCGATCGGTGGCTCCCTGGTCAGATCATCGGCGGTGGGACGGCGCTCCAACCCGTGCTCTATAGCCTGGTGGTCGAGGAGGCCACCGGGAGTCCAGTCGTCGAGGGACGTTTCTTTTACTGCACCACTGCGGGCGGGTTTACGGTGCACCCGATTCCCATCGACGATCGGGCGCGGGGGCTGGCTGCAGAAGCGCTGGAGATCGTGGACCGCGGGTGTCGAGCACGCAGTGCTGCTGCCGGCGCCGTCCCGAGGCGCCTGCAAGTGGTGCGACTTTCGGACGGTATGTGGGCCGGACGAGGAGCGCCGGCTGGCCAGAAAGCCAACGGCCACGTTGGAAGATCTCGTGGCACTTCGCCGGCTGCCATGAGCTCGGATGGCTCGAGCGCGAAGGACAACGATGAGTGATGCGGCCGCGCGGGAGCTGATTGGCGCCGATCTCGATCGGACGCTACTCGTGGAGGCTGCCGCCGGGACAGGCAAGACCACGGAGCTCGTCAAACGCATCCTGGCCGTGATTGCGCAGGGCCGCGCCCGGATTCAGGACATCGTTGCCGTGACGTTCACCGAAAAGGCGGCCGGCGAGCTGAAGCTGCGTCTTCGCACCGAGATCGAGCGACAGCGCGAGGCGACGGACGCTCTCGACGTCAAGTCGCGGCTCACCGACGCCCTTCAGCGGCTCGAAGAAGCGCATGTCAACACGATCCACGGTTTCTGTGCGGATCTGCTGCGCGAGCGCCCCGTGGAAGCCCAGGTCGATCCTCACTTCCAGGTGCTCACCGACGATCAGGCGGCACGTCTGTACGGCCGCGCCTTCCGCGCGTGGCTCCAGGCGCAGCTGGCTGATCCTCCGCCGGGCATTCGTCGATCGCTTTGTCGTCCGTCGCCCTTCGGCGACGAGAATGGGCCGATCGAGCGGTTGCAGCAGGCGGGCTGGAACCTGGCCGGCTGGCGTGATTTTCCTGGCGAATGGCGGACCGAGCCGTTTGAGCGTGAGCGTGCGATCGACATGCTGATCGAGCAGCTCCACGCCCTGGCGGACCTCTCCGAAAACCCGACGCGTCGGGGCGACAATTTTTTCCACGACACCACGGCGCTCCGTCGGTTGAGTGACGAAGTGCGAAGGACGCGCGAAGCGGGCGCCGTCGACCGCGACCGCTGGGAAGCGTCGCTCATCGGGCTCAGCCGCGATCCGGACTTCAAAAAGAATCGAAAGGGCAGCGGTCCCTGGTACAAGCCCGGGGTGAGCCGGACGGCGCTGCTCGCTGCCCGGCACGATTTTGGCGAGTCGCTGGCCCTCTTTCAGCGAGCGGCAGACGCCGATCTCGCCGCCCTCGTGCGCACCGAACTGATGTCGAGCCTCGAGCACTACGAGAAGCAGAAGGAACGGCAGGGCGCGCTCGACTTTCTAGACCTGCTGTTGCGCGCGCGCAAGCTCGTGCGCGACAACGACGACGTGCGCCGGGAATTTCAGGCGCGCTTCACCCACATCTTCGTCGATGAGTTTCAGGACACCGATCCGCTGCAAGCCGAAGTGTTGCTCTTGCTGACCGCCGACGATCCGCTCGAGCGCGACTGGCGAGGCGTGCGGCCCGTTCAAGGCAAGCTCTTTCTGGTCGGAGATCCAAAGCAGTCCATCTACCGGTTTCGTCGCGCGGACGTCAGCACCTACCAGGAGGTGCGCCGATCGCTCGTCGCGCGCAACGCGAAGCCGGTGGAGCTCTCGAAGAGCTTTCGAGCCGTGCCGGACATTCAGGCGGCCATCAATGCCGGCTTCGAGAGGGTGATGACCGGCGATGCCAGGACGCTGCAGGCCGACTACGTGAGGCTCGATCGTCACCGGGACGGCCGGCCGCAACAGCCATCGCTCGTCGTCCTTCCGGTGCCGCGCCCGTACTCGCCGTACGGCTTTGGCGCGCCGAGGCTTGCCGCGACCGCTATCGAAGCGTCGCTGCCGGAGGCCACCGGTCAGTTCATTCACTGGCTGTTGAATGAGAGCGGCTGGAAGGTCGCAGAGAAGGACAGCTGGGTCGACGTCAGGGATCGGCATGTGTGCGTGCTCTTTCGAAGGTTCGTGAGCTGGGGCCGGGATGTCACCCGTCCGTACGTGGACGCGATCGAAGCACGCGGGATTTCGCATCTGCTGGTCGGGGGCAAGACGTTCCATGCTCGCGAAGAGGTCGAGTCGATCCGCTCGGCGCTCACCGCGATCGAGTGGCCCGATGACGAGCTCTCGGTGTTCGCGGCGCTTCGCGGATCGTTCTTCGCGATCGGCGACGAGGATCTCCTCGAGTACCGGCATCTGTATGGTCATTTCCATCCTTTCAGGGTCCCCGATGATCTCCCCGAGCCGCTCGAGTTGATCGGCACCGCGCTGAGCCTGCTTCGTGCGCTGCACACCGGACGCAATGAGCGGCCCGTGGCCGACACGATCTGGCGGCTGTTGGAGGCGACGCGTGCGCACGCTGGCTTCGCGCTCCGACACTCGGGCGAGCAGGCTCTGGCCAACGTGCTCTACGTGGCGGAGCTCGCGCGCCGCTATGAATCGGGCGGCGGGATTTCCTTCAGAGGCTTTCTGGAAGAGTTCGCCCAGGCCGCCGACCGCGGGCAGGGCGAAGAAGCGCCGATTCTCGAAGAGGGGAGCGACGGCGTTCGTCTGATGACGGTGCACAAGGCCAAGGGGCTGGAGTTCCCGATTGTGATTCTGGCGGACATGACGGCGAGGATTCGTCCCTTTGACGCGTCCCGGCACCTCGACCCGGCGCGTCAGATCGCGGCGATGAAAATAGCCGGCTGGAAGCCGCTGGAGCTGCTCGATCACGAAGCCGAGGAAATGGCGCGTGAAGAGCAGGAGGGCATTCGTGTCGCCTATGTGGCCGCGACTCGGGCCCGCGATCTGCTGGTCGTGCCGGCGATCGGTGACGGACCGTTTGATGAAGGGTGGCTCAGCCCCCTGAACGCAGCCCTGTATCCGCCGCGAGGCGCGCGCCGTCGCGCGGCGCCCGCACCTGGATGTCCCGTCTTCAAGAGCAAGGACTCTGTCTTCGAGCGTCCGAACGGTGAGCCGGCCTCGGACGACACGGTGTGTCCGGGTCTTCACGAGCTCGAGGCGCCGGCCGGTGTCGCGAGGGCAGGAGGAGGCGCCACGCCCGACGGTGACCGCTACGCGGTCGTTTGGTGGGACCCCTCGCTGCTGATCGCGGATCGCGACGACGTGCCCGGTCTCCGCCGAGAGGAGCTCATCGCCAAGGATGTTTCACCGCGAATCGTCGGCGAGGGCATGGCCGCCTATCGATCCTGGCAGCAGGGCCGGACTGACGCTCTCGCTGAAGCCTCACGGCCGTCGATGGCCGTCCGGCGAGCGAACGAGTGGGCCGTTCGAACCGGCGAGCCGGACGTGGCGCTTCCGGAGGTGGAGCTGGTCGCCGTCGCGCAGGACGCGGACCGTCCATCCGGGCGCCGATTCGGCGTGCTCGTCCACGCGGTGCTGGCCCACGTGCCGCTCGATGCGCTGCCATTGATGATCGGCGAGATCGCCGCGGTTCAGGGACGCATCCTGGGGGCGGGCCCGGCCGAGATACTCGCCTCCGCACGAGTGGCGGAGCGCGTGCTCGCCGAGCCGATGCTCGAACGTGCGCGAGCGGCCCACCGAGCCAACCGCTGCCGCCGGGAAACCCCGGTCACCGTATCCACGCCCGACGGGACGATCGTGGAAGGCGTCATCGACCTCGCATTCGAAGACGAAGCGGGCTGGACGGTGGTGGATTTCAAGACGGACTACGAGCTGACCCGTGCGCTCGACCCGTACCGGCGCCAGGTGGGGTTGTACGCCGATGCGATCCGGCGGGCGACCGACCGTGACGTTCGCGGTGTGCTCATGCGGGTGTGATTCGCGTTCGAGCGCTCGCTCCCAGACTTCGCCGGTGGTCCGCGCGTCAGAAATGATGTCGGGCTGCCGTTCCGACCACGTAAGGGCCGTCGCTGGAGGATGTCATGTTGTTGCGCGTGTGGTTCGCCGCCCTGCTCGTGGCGCCGCAATCGCTGTCGCTTCAGGAGAGCCGTCCGATGTCGTATCCGGAGTCGAGGAAGGTCGATCGTGTGGACGACTACTTCGGCACAAGGATCGCCGATCCGTACCGGTGGCTCGAAGACCTCGACGGCCCCGAGACGGCCCGATGGGTCGAGGCACAGAACCGCGTCACCTTTGCCTACCTGGAATCGATCCCCGCGCGCGGCCGCATCAAAGAACGCCTGACGGCCCTGTGGGACTACGAGCGTTACGGCCTGCCATCAAAGGAGGGCGGACGCTACGTCTTCTCGAAAAACGACGGTCTGCAGAACCAGGCCGTGCTCTACAGCGCCGCGACGCTCGAAGACGAGCCGTCGATCCTCCTCGATCCCAACCGCCTGTCATCAGATGGCACCGTCGCGCTCACCGATACGGTCTTTTCGGACGATGGGCGCTGGATGGCCTATGCGACGTCAGCCAGCGGTTCGGACTGGAAGGAATGGCGCGTCCGCGAAGTGGTCACGGCCGCGGACCAGCCCGACCTGGTCACGTGGTCGAAGTTTTCGGGCGCCGCGTGGCTGAAAGACGGCTCCGGATTCTTCTATGGCCGCTACCAGGCGCCCACCCCAGGCCAGGCACTGGCAGGCGTCAACAAAGACCAAAAAGTCTATTTCCATCGCCTCGGCACGGCGCAGGACCGCGACGAGCTCGTGTTCGATCGGCCGGACCGTCCCGAATGGATCTTCGATGTCGCCGTGACCGAGGACGGGCGCTACCTGCTCATCTCGCAGAGCGAAGGCACCGAGCCGAAGAACCGGGTGTTCATCCGTGATTTGTCGAAGCCGGGCTCCAAGGCCGAACCATTTCTCGATCGTTTCGACGCCGGATACTCAATCGTCGGCAACGACGGCGACCGCTTCTATGTGCTGACCGACGAATCGGCGCCGCGCAAGCGGCTGGTGGCGATCGATCGCACCTCGCCCGCGCCTCAGTTCTGGACCACGATCATTGCCGAGCCGCCCGGCCGCGACGTGCTCGTCCGCCGTCAGCATGCTCGGCGATCGCTTTCTGACGGTCTCGCGAACCGATGCGCACGATCGGTTGCGTATCCACCGGCTCGATGGATCAATCGAGCGGGACGTCGCTCTGCCCGGTCTGGGCAGCCTCGAGGGCATCAGCGGGCGGCGTCGTGACGGCGAAAGCTTCTACGCGTTCGCCTCGTATACCTCTCCCACCATGATCTTCCGAATCGATCGGGAAGGCGCCAGCTCGGTGTTTCGCCGTCCGAAGGTCGGATTCGATCCGGAAAAATACGAAACGCACCAAGTCTTCTATGTGTCGAAGGACGGTACCCGCATACCCATGTTCATCGTGCACCGCACGGGTCTCGCCCGCGACGGCCAGAACCCGACCTATCTCTATGGGTACGGTGGCTTCGACGTTTCACTGACACCGGCGTTCTCGCCCGCCGTGATCACGTGGCTCGACATGGGGGGACTCTACGCCGTCGCAAACCTGCGCGGGGGTGGAGAGTACGGGAAGGCGTGGCACGACGCCGGGCGCCTGGCGAACAAGCAGAATGTCTTCGACGATTTCGTCGCCGCCGGCGAGTACCTGATCCGCGAGCGTTACACCTCGACGCCCAGACTCGCGATAGGCGGTGGCAGCAACGGCGGGTTGCTCGTCGGGGCCGTGCTGAATCAACGCCCGGATCTGTTCGGCGCCGCCGTTCCCGACGTAGGCGTCATGGACATGCTTCGGTTCCACAAGTTCACGATCGGTTGGGCGTGGACCTCGGACTACGGCAGCAGCGAGACGACGGAGGGATTCGACACGCTCATCAAGTACTCGCCGCTTCACAACATCAAGCCGGGTGTCAGCTATCCTGCCACGCTCATCGTCACGGCGGACCACGACGATCGTGTCGTGCCGGCGCACAGCTTCAAGTACGCGGCCGCCCTCCAGGCTGCGCAGGGTGGCGCCGCGCCCATCCTCATCCGCGTGGAGACGAAGGCCGGTCACGGGGCCGGCAAGCCGACCTCGAAGATGATCGAGGAGCGGGCGGATCAGTGGGCGTTTCTGGCGAAGACGCTCGCCATGCGCCTGCCGGACACCTTCAGTTCCGCTCAGACGCGTTAGTTTGGAACTTTCTCGCCTGTTCGAGGCAATCACGCTTGACGGAACACGCGGGACAGTCTGGATGGCTTCAGCGACCGAAGACGACCGTGAACTCCTGCAGCGCATGGCCGATGGCGATCGAGACGCGTTTGCGGCGCTCTTCCGCAAGTACCAGCGCCTCGTCTACCGTTTCGCCCGGCAGATGAGCGGCTGCGCCGCCACCGCCGACGATGTGACGCAGGACGTGTTTGTCGCGCTGATGCGCAACAGCCGGCACTTCGATCCGGCGATAGGCGCGCTCAGCACCTATCTCTACGCCGTGGCGCGGCGGATGGTCAGGCGCCGGCTGGTGTGGCGCAGTCGGCAGGTACCGATCGACCAGGAGATGCCCGGACACGTCGTCGAGGCAGGTGACGACCCGCTGGCGGCACTGGCGCGCCAGCGCGCGCTCGAAACATTGCGCCGTGCCATCTTGAGCCTGCCTGTTCATTACCGCGAGGTCGTCGTGCTCTGCGAGCTGGACGGCTTGAGCTACGCAGAAGCAGCCGAGATCGTGCAATGCCGCGTCGGCACCATCCGTTCGCGGCTGTCGCGCGGCCGGGCGCTGCTTGCGCGAAAATTGTCCGATCGGCCGTCCGATCTGGAAACCGTGACCGAGCGCGGACGCTCAAAGAGGTGCATCGCGTGACAGGCGACGAGGTGAAGGAAGCGCGGGCTGTGGAACGCGCGTTGTCGGAGGGTCTCCGGGCGCTGGCGGCGAGCGTTCAGAGTTGGCGCCCTTCGCCCGAGATGGAGCAACGCGTGCTCGGCGCGTGGGACCAGGAGCGGTCGCGAGGACGCGAGCGCCGTCGGCTGATGGCAGTGGCGGCGACCCTGGGGCTGGCTGCGGCGGCCGTGTTTGCGATCGTCCGCGTGTTGCCTACGGAGCCGGCACGCGTGGTGGAGCCCTCGGCGTCAAAGGCGCCGGACAGAACACCGGCGCAGTCGTATCCTGCGACCGACGCAGGTGCCGGAGCCGTCTCCGTGGTACCGGAAGTACAAAGCCGGCGACAGTCCTCCGGATCCAGCTCAGAGGTGGCAGTCCGTTCGGGAAGTGTCGGTACGGCGCGTCCGGCGAATCGCGAGGTCGTCACCTTCTTCCCACTGGGCCCGGCCGATCCGGACCCCGCCGAGCCTCTCCAGATCATGCGGGTGCGGCTTTCACGGCGCTCGCTCGCCGGCTTCGGAGTGCCGATTGAAGAAGCCAGTGTAGCCGACGATCTTCAGGCCGACGTGCTGGTGGGAGAGGACGGTGTGGCGCGCGCCATCCGTTTCGTACCGATCGAGTGACCACTGAGACACCGAGCTGTCCGGACGCGTGGGACAAGGGGAATGCCATGAGATCAATTCGGATTCCATCGTCGATTTTCGTCGTGCTCCTGGTGACAGCCAGTGCCGGTCAGGCCGGGCAGCAGCCCCCGCCGCTTCCACCGCCTCCGCCAGGGCCCGTGCCGTTCGAGATTCCGCTCGACGCCGCCATGTGGACGCAGGCCGACCCCATGGTCTCTTCCGACGTCACGTTCGAAATGGTGGCGCCGCCACTGGGCATGCACGGCGAGCCGATCAAGGGCGCGCCGTACTCCGCGGAAGCCATCACGGAAATGGTCCAGACGTTGGCTGATGGCAACCGCATCGCCCGGCAGAGCACCGTGCAGATTCTTCGTGACGGCAGCGGGAGGATTCGGCGGGAAGGAGGGTTGGCCTTCGTTGGCCCGCTGGCGGGCGCCCATGACAGTCCGCGGCTCGTGTCGATCAGCGATCCCGCCACCGGCGTCACCTATCTCCTCGACCCTGACGCGCGGACTGCGCGCAAGATGACACCGCCGCGGTTCGTGACGAATTTCGTCAAGAGTGCGACGACGCGCGGCGAGGCGGTGAACGTGATGGAGGAGGCCGCCGTCGAGGTTCGACCGCCGGGAGCCGATGGCCGGATGCGGCGGATGGCCCTGCGCTATCGTCGGGGTGTCGAGCCGGCGAAACCCGTGGTCGAATCGCTCGGGCAGCGAATCGTCGAAGGCGTCGAGGTCGAGGGAACCCGATCGACGGTCGTGATTCCCGCCGGCCAGATCGGCAACGAGCAGCCGATCAACATCGTGGCCGAACGCTGGGTGTCGCCGGCGCTGAAGGTGCTGGTCGAGAGCCGGCGGTCCGATCCACGTTTTGGCGAGACCACCTACCGGCTCACCGGGATCGTTCGTGCCGAGCCTGCGCCGTCACTGTTCGAGGTGCCGGCCGACTACCAAATCATCGAGGATCAGCCCGACGTCTTTTTGAAGCACCTCGGACCGCCTCCACCGCCTCCTCCGGCGCCGCCGCCTCCGGGACGCCCTTAGCCTCTGATCCCGGGGCGCCGACTGGCCATCGGCGCCCCTGTCGTACACTGCGGAAGGGATCGTTCGATGCCTTCCTGCGACATTCGTTTGACCAATGCGCTCGTGCTCACGATGGACGAGCGCTTCTCCATGTACCCCGCCAGCGGGCTCGCCATCACGGGCACCTCGATCGTAGCCGTCGGGCCGGGCGCTGACGGCTACACCGCACCCGAGACGAGGGACTGCGGTGGCCGCGTCGTGATGCCGGGGCTCGTCAACGCACACACGCACGCGGCGATGTCGCTCATACGCGGGCTGGCCGACGACTTGCGGCTGGACGTCTGGCTGATGGGATACATGATGCCCGTCGAGCGCGAGTTCGTGCGTCCTGACTTCGTCAGGCTCGGCACGAGCCTGGCCTGCGCCGAAATGATCCGGTCGGGCATCACCTGCTTCGCCGACATGTATTACTTCGAGGACGCGGTCGCCGAAGCGGTCGCCGCGGCCGGCATGCGGGCGCTCTGCTCGCAGGCGGTGCTGAAGTTTCCCACGTCCGGATGCGACGAGCTTCGAGGATTCGCTGGCCGCCGCCCGCGACTTCATCGGCAGATGGCAGGGCCATTCGCTGATCGTGCCGGGACCGGCGCCTCACGCACCCTACACATGTACGGCGGAGATTTTGCGCGCTTGTGCCGAACTGGCCGTGGAGTTCAGTGTGCCGCTGCACACGCACCTGGCGGAGACCGCACTCGAGGTGGAGCAGTCGCGCAGGGATCACGGCATGCCCGTGGTGCCCTGGGTCAAGAAGCAGGGGCTCTTCGACGCGCGTGTTCTGGCCGCGCACTGCGTCCATGTCGACGAGGGTGAGATTCGCACGTTGCTGAGATCGGGTGCGGCCGTCGCCCACAATCCGACGAGCAATCTGAAGCTGGCTGCCGGCGTGGCGCCGGTTGTCCGGATGCTGGAGGCCGGTCTCGACGTGGGAATCGGCACGGACGGTCCGGCCTCGAACAACGACCTGGACATGTTCGAGGAGACGCGGCTGGCGGCGCTGCTCGCCAAGGGCATCGGAGGCGATCCGACGGCGCTTCCCGCCAGGCAGGCGCTGGCGATGGCCACGAGAATCGGCGCGCGCGCCCTGCAGATGGGTGATCGCACCGGATCGCTCGAAGCCGGCAAGCGCGCCGATCTCATCGTGCTCGACGTCGACGCGCTGCACGCCGTGCCGCATTTTGCGCGCGATCCCAACGCGGTGTATTCGCGGATCGTCTATACGGCCAAACCGACCGACGTGCGCGACGTGATGTGCGACGGCCGGTGGCTGATGCGCGACCGTCGGCTCCTGACGCTCGACGAGGAGGCGCTTCGCGAGGATGCCGCGTCGTGGGCCACGCGCATCGACGCGTTCCTCATCCGCCGCGAGGAGAGCGTGCTGCAGAAGCTCGTCGCCATCGGCGGCGCCATCCAGCAGGAGAGCTTCGAGGTTCAGGTCAAGGCGCACGTCGCGTCGGCGGAGCTCGTCGAGCGAGGCCTGCTGGGCGATGACCTCACCATCATCCGTGCCGTGCACTATCACCAGTTCGACACGTATTTCCTGTTCGCCGATCAGGAGCAGGGCCGGCTGCGCTACCGCGAGGACGAGTTTCTCGACGAGGACGGACAGCCCACGACTGTCCGGGCGCGCCTCACGCTCACCGGCCGCGGCGGGGAAGGGCAATTCGGCAGCGTGCTGCTCTTCCGGTCGCGATTTTTCGCCCCGGCCGCGCACTCGCTGCGCTTTTATCGCGAATACTTCAGACCGATCGAGGAACGCGAGGTCGAGAAGGATCGGCGGCGCTGGCTGGTGGCCTATCGGGGCGCCGAGTTCTTCGTGCACCTCGATCGTCTCTTGAGTCCGCCGAAGCCCGGCTTGTTCCTCGAGGTCAAGTCGCGAACGTGGTCGAGGCGGGACGCTCAGGACAAGGCCGCGATCATCACTCAGTTGCTGGAGCGGCTTGGCGCGAGCCCCGACGACACGATCAGCGACGGTTACGTGGAGCTCCTGGCGCCGGGTCGGCCGTCGGCGGGTTGACGGACTTTATCGCGCGGCGCCGTGCTTCGTCCGGCCAGGCCGTCCAGCGTCCCGCACGCCTCGCGCCGACGCCCGCGGCATAGAGCACCGACTCTCCGATGCCGTCCACCTTCAGGTCGCGCTCGATGCGCGTGTCGGCCAGTGCGTCGGTGCAGAACGGCGCAAGGCCAAGTGCCGTCGCCACCAGACAGAACGTCTGGCAGAAGTGCCCGGCTTCGAGCAGCACCGCGCGGTAGGAGCGCGGATAGGGGTACTGCCACTCGGTGCGTGCGAAGACCGCGGTGAGAATCACCAGCGCCGCTGCCTCGCGATACCACCACTGGCCGGGCAGATAGCGCTCGATGGTGCCGCTCGTGACGCGCGTGCCGAGAGACGCGAGTCGATGTCGCGCCGGGGCGTAATAGTACACGCCTGGAGCGAGACCATCGATCCGCCTGGCCACGACGTAGGCCTCAATCGGGTGTCGCGCGCCACCCGACGGCGACGACTTGAGCGGCGCCCGGCCGAGCGCTCCGAGATCGAGCCATCGCTGGACGCCGAACGTCAGGCCGAGCATCGTGGCCAGATCGGCAACCGCGACGGCCCGATCGGCGAACCGCCGCCACGTCCGGCGCTCCCGAAGCGCGCGGGCCAGCTGTCCGTCGAGTGCCGGCGGCGGCAATCGAATCTGACCGTCGCGAGGCACGCGCTTCAGGGCAGGCGGGGGAGGTCTCTCGCGCAACCGGCGTCGCATGAAGGCGTCGGCGCCCAGCTCGCCGCGCGCGAAATCCATGTCCTTCGTGGAGAAGTGCAGGAAGCCCGCGGAGGGATTCCAGCTCCGCCATGACGTCATGGCGAGCTCGCGCGGATCGCGCGCCCGGTCGGAGCGCTGAAGAAATGTCTGGCGGACGAGACTCGCGATCGTTCGTTGCGCAGTGATGCGGGCGTGTACCGTGGCAGCGCCTCGATGAGCGAGGAGGCTGGCCGCCAGTCGTCGAAGAAGTGGAGCACGTCTGCGGCACCTGGCAGCGCCGCGATGCGTCGGTTGGTCGCGAAGTTGTGGAAGATCAACGTGGCGCCCGCCCAATGACCGATCACGTGAGGCGAGCGCCGGTAGCGGACAGCCGATGGGGACATGACCCGGGATGTCCCGGCTCGTGGACGTCTAATCAGAGCCGCCTACTCGTCGAGCACGTCGGCATGCGCCCTTCAGGACGGTGTGCGCCGATTCCAGCTCGCTCACCGCGTTTCCGATGTCGGTCTGAATCGATTCGGCGCCGGACGCGGTGCTGAGGGCCTTGAGGTCTGGCGATGACGGTTGCCACGCTGTCGAGGCTGGGACCCAGCGCTTGTTACAGGGCCGAGCTGCGCGGCCGCCGCCGCTCGCTTCGCCGGCTTTCGGACGCTCTTCTTGGCACTCTTCGGTGACGTGGATGTCCGCCCGGTCTTCGAAGCGGGTTTGCGGCGCGCCATGTCGTCCTCCTGCTGTCGGTGTCGCGTGTCGAGAATCGGTCGAAAGACGAGAGGGCAGTCTAGTGACGAGCGTGCAGCCAGTCAAGAGCGGCGCGGTCGTTCTCTCCGCGCGACGCGCGCGTCGGCCCGATCAGGACGGGAACCGCAGGCGTGCCAGAAGCGCGGCGAACCTCGGGTCGTCGCGCAGCGAATCCAGCAATGGATCGACCTTCAGGTTCGCGACGCCCTCATCGCGCGCGTCGTAGGCCCGCTCCAGCCACGCGAATGCCAGGTCCTTCTCGCCGAGCGCGGCGTAGACGACAGCGATGCCGTAGGGAGGGCAGCCGCCGGAGGTCGCATCGGCGAGCGTGCGTTCGGCATCGGCGCGACGGCCCGCCGCCGCATACGCGTGCGCGAGCAGATCGAGATATGCAGGACCTGCGCCCGTCAGCTCGGCGATGGCGAGATCGTAGAATCCGCGCTGGACGTAGGCGCGGCCGAGCAGCGTGTGGGCCGGCAGGAAATCAGGCTCGAGCGCCAGCGTCTTCTTCAGCTGTGCGATCGCATCGTCGTACCGCCGGGCAAAGTAATACGACCAGGCGACACGACGACTGACAGGGGCCGAGAACGGGGCGCGCTCTTCCGCCAGCATGACTCTCGCGAATCGCCTCGTCGTGCCGGCCGAGCGTCGTGAGGTAGTCGGCGTACCAATGATGCGTCAGGACCGAGGCGGGGTCGAGCTCGAGCGCGCGCGAGAAATCGGCCTGCGCCGCTTCCCACTCCCAGCCGAAGACGTATCGTACGAATGCGCGCGAGGTCCAGGCCTCGGCCAGCATGTTGTCGATGGCCAGCGCCCGCGACGTCGCGTCCATGGCGCGGGTGTAGGCTTCCTTCCCGCTCACCGCGTGGTAGTACGCGGAGAGCAGCGCGTAGGAATCGGCGATGCCGACGTGCGCCGCCGCGAAATTTGGATCGCGATCGGCGGCGAGGCGGAAGTATTCGAGGCCTCGGCGCAGGCCGTCGGCATCCCGTTCGTCCCAGGCCTGACGGCCCTTCAGGTAGAGCTCCATCGCCTCGGGATCGACCTGTGGCGCGCGCGCGAGCAGCATCTCTTCGCGCCGGGCCAGCTTCACTTTCAGTTCCGAAGCGATCGCCTGAGCGAGATCGCCCTGCAGCTTCAGGAAGTCGGCGAGCGGGCGATCGAAGGCGCCCGACCAGAGCAAGACACCGGTTCCGGCATGAAAGACCTGGACGGCGACCCGAACGGTGCGGTTGTTGGAGGTGCCCGGCATGACCTGTACCGACCCATCGACGATGGCGTCGGCGTTGGTCGCGCGACCGACGTCGGTTATCGTTCGCGTTGCGCCCGGATCGAGCGTGCGCATGTACGACCAGGGCACCACCTTCAGCGCGCCGATCTGGCCGAGGCGCGCGGTGAGCTCGAGCGGCACGGCAGCGGCGAGATCCGAGGCCTCCTGGCTGCCCGTCACGTTCTCGAACGGCAGCACCGCGATGCGCTCGATCTGACCGGCGGTCACGGGCGCAGGAGTGGCCGTGTTTTCGCGTGAACCAGCGCCCCAGTAGATGGCGGCCAGCAAGACTGCCAGCATGCCGGCACCGACCGCCACCGCGCGCCGGCCGATCCACGCCTCTGCCGGCGTGACGGCCGCCGACGCCGATTCGGCGGCAGGCACTGCCGTCAACGGTCGCGGCGTCGCGCTGATGGTGAGCGGAGACACTTCGAGCGCCGACATCAGCGCGGCTTCCATGTCGCCGGCTGATTCGTAGCGCTCGTCCGGGTTGCCCGCAATGGCGCGCTCGACCGCCTGCACGAATCGCTCCGGCAGGTCCGGGCGCGCGTCACGCAGACGCTTGAACTGACCCTGCTTGTGCGCCTTCCACAATTCCTCCATCGTCTTCGTGCGGATTGGGTAGGAGGCGGTGACGAGGTGATACAGCAGAACGCCGACGCTGTAGATGTCGCTTCGCACGGTCGCGTCGCGCCCGCTCAGAATCTCGGGGGCCAGATAGAGAGGCGTGCCGGCCATGCTCGGCAGCACCGTCCCTCCCGGCTCCCGCAGCTCCTGACCGGAACTGAAGTCCATCAGGACGATCCGGCCGCCCTCCTCGCGCATGACGTTTTGCGCCTTGACGTCGCGGTGCACCAGGCCCGAGTTGTGCACGGCCGCCAGAGCACGACAGAGGTCGAGACCGACGAGCAGCGCCTCGCGCGCACCAAAGGGACCCTGCTTGTCGAGCACCTGATCGAGCGTCTGCCCCTTGATGAACTCCATGCAGATGCCGACGCGGCCCTCACGCGATTCCGCCTCGAACACCGTGAGCACGTTCGGATGACGCACGCGCGCGAGCAGCCGCCCTTCGTGCAGCACGCGCTCGGCGAGCGAGTCGAGCGGGGCACCCGCGGGCTTGAGCAGCTTCAGCGCGACTTCGCGCTCGAGCCGCGGATCCCATGCGCGAAACACTTCGCCGAAGGTGCCGGCGCCGATCTTTTCGACCAGCTGCAGGTGCCCCCAGCGCCCGAGGGCGGTGTCGTCGACGGCCGCCTCGGCCTCTCGGGGCGTCGGGGCGAAACGGCAGCAGCCGGTGCGGGAAGCGGGAGTCGCGCGGGAGCGGGCGACGGTATGTAGCTGCGGTGCAGCTGCGCCAGACCCGAGAGCACCCGCAGTTGTCGAATCAGCGAGCGCTGCCGATCGTCGCGTGCGCTCGATTCCACGTCGCTCCAATTGATCCCCGCGCCATCGGCGATGGAGGTGGCCACCGCCAACAACGCGCTTTCCTCAGTGCTCACGCTGCATCTCCTCTGCCAGCCGCAGCAGCGCTCGTCCAACGGCCATGCGGGCGGCATCGGCCGTTGGCTTGCCGATGACCTCGGCAAGCTGCTCGTAGGTGTATCCGAGCTCCAAACGGGACACGATCGCCTCGCGGTCGTCGGGACGCAATCGCTGAAGCGCCGTCTCGTAGCGCTGGACGGCCTCGTGTCCGATGGCCTCATCCAGCGGCGACGTGCCGGGGTCGATCGGTTCAGTGACCAGCGATTCGGCCGCAGGGCGCCGCGCGGCGCGGCGAAGCTGGTCGCGCACGCGGTTCAGCACCGCTTGACGCAGATATGCCTGCAGCGCGCCCTCGTGCCGTGGCTCGAACGAATCCAGCCGTTTCAGCGTCTGTGTCACGGTGTCCTGCACCAGGTCGTCCGTGTCGACCAAATCGCGTGTGTAGGCCGGCAGCCGTCCGCTGGCCCAGCGCTTCAGTCGAGGCAGGCACCGGGCGAACAGCGTGTTCAGCGCGCCATCGTCGCCGCCCCGGGCGCGCTGCAGCAGTTGCTGCGTCGACTCGAGATCGGGACGAGTGGCATCGGGGCCATCGTCAGGCGACGGCCTGAGCTGATCCATGACAGCGTGGGTGATTGACAGACGAGGTTGGCGGATCATACCGCCTATTCATCATCGCCAAACGCCGCGGATCACGTCCCGTTGTCTCCGAACTCTCTCCTGGAGGTCTTTAACGCCAAACCGGGCCAGACCGAACAGGCTCAGTCGTGGCGCAGCCCATCGGGCCGGTGGCCGGCGGGTTGGGTCGTGTCGAGGCCGTCGAGCTTCAGGGCTGGCGCCGCCGACGCAGTTGCTCGAGGACGTCGCCGAGCCGTCGAATTTCTTCGCCGTACAACGCCCAGTTGCCTTCCCGCTGCGCTCGCATGGCGCGCTCGTAATGGTCCTGGGCGCGGACGGCGAGATCCTCGCCCGGCGAGTCGGGCGGTGCCTTCGGCGCCAGAATCGGCAAGGAGGGACCATCAGGCACGGCCAGCCGATCGAGCTCGGCCGGCGAGTCGGGTGCCAGCGCGCCCTTGCCGAACAGGCGCTCGAGGGCGCCTTCGAGCGTCTCCTGCATGACGATCTGGCCCTGGTAGGCCACGATGACGCGCTTGAGCTCGGGGATGCGGCCGGTCGTGCCTCGCAGATAGAGGGGACGGATGTAGAGCAGCGACTCTTCGATGGGGATGATGAGCAGCGTGCCCTGGATGACCTGCGAACCCTGCTGATTCCAGAGCGTAATCTGGGGCGCGATGGTCTGGTCCTGGTTGATGCGGGAGACGACCTGGCGTGGTCCGAACACGACCTTCTGTTTGGGAAACTGGAAGACCATGAGACGCCCGTACTGATCGCCGTCGCTGCGCGCCACCATCCAGGCAGCCAGGTTGTCCTTGCGTCGGGGCGTAAACGGCAGGAACTGGATGAACTCGGCGCCCTCGAGGCCGGGAAGCTTCATCACGGCGTAGTAGGGCTGCAGCTGCGAGCCACGCGCTCCTCCTCACCGATGCTCGGGACGTCCCACTGGTCCTCCTTGTTATAGAAAACCGCAGGGTTGGTCATGTGGTAGGTCGAGTACATCGCCGCCTGCAGCGCGAAGATGTCCTCCGGGTATCGGACGTGGTGGCGAAGCGACTCGGGCATCGAGGCCAGCGGCCGGAACAGATCCGGAAATATGCTGGCCAGGGTCAGTGCGAGCGGATCTTCGGGGTCGGCCAGATAGAAGACCGTGGTGCCATGGAACGCGTCCAGGGTCACCTTGACGGAGTTGCGAATGTAATTGATGCCGGCGGCCGACCGGGTGGAGTAGGGGTACTCGCTCGTGTGCGTGTACCCGTCGAGCACCCAGATCAGCCGCCCATCGGCGATCACGAGGTACGGGTCCGCGTCGAACGTGATGAACGGCGCAATCGACGTGACGCGGTCGAGGATGTTCCGCCGCATCAGGATGCGGCTCTCGGCGGTGATATCGTCGCTCAACAGAATCTTCCACGAGGCGAATCGGACGCTGAACAGCAGTTTTCGCCAGAACGTGCCGATGCCGATCCCGCCGTTGCCCTCATACGTGGTGTAGACGTTGTCCTCGCCCTTCGGATAGTGGAACTCCTGCGCCTTGGTGCGAACGAACACGTAGTCGCTCGCGAGCTCGCCGAAGTAGATGCTCGGTTCCTCAACCTTCAGATCGACGACCGACTGTGGCGGCAGATCCTTGATGAAGAGCACCGGCAGGCCCTCGCCCGTCACCTGGTTGACGGGGCCGAGCGTCAGGCCGTAGCCGTGCGTGAAGGCGAGACGCTCGTTGATCCAGGTGCGATTGGGCAGGCTGGCCGGGTTCAGCTCGCGGGCCGAGAGCATGATCTGGCGGTATTCGCCGTTGATCACGTAGCGATCATTGTCCACGGACACGAAGTCGTAATAGGTCCGAATCTCCTGAATCTGCGCGAAGGTGTCGAGCAGCGGCTGGTGGTCCCAGAGCCGCACGTTCCTCAGCGTATCGGCATTGTTCGCGATGTCGTCGCGCGAGAGCGCGCCGTCGCCCGACAGTTCCCGCTCTTCGACCAGGTCGAGGGCGAAGGCGTCGCGTGTGGCGGCGATGTTGTGCACGATGTACGGCGTTTCGCGCACCTGCTCGTTCGGCGCGACGACGAAGCGCTGAATGGCGGCAGCGTAGCCCTGGCCTGCGAGCAGCACCACCACGTAGAGCGCAACCCCGGCGGGAAGCGGCCAGACCGCATTCGAGAAGGCGTGCCACACGGCCAGCAAGGCACCGACGAGTGCGGCAGCCGCCAGCGCGCGCGCTGCGGGAAACCTGGCCGCAATGTCGGTGTATGCCGCGCCGTGGATCAACCCGTTCGGCGAGACGATGGTTCGCGGTACCTCGAGCCAGGCTCCCCACGCGAGCAGCAGCAGGGCGAATCGCGGCCAGCAGCGAGAGGTGTCGACGGGTTCGAGGTCCGATGACGAGGCGTCCCGTCTCGGTCAGACCCAGCACGCCCCCGACGACGTACACGGCGCCGGCGCCGATGGCTGCGACGGCCGTGAGAAAGAGCAGGGCCGCTCGAAGCCGAACAAGAAGGGGCAGCGTGTAGATGTAGTAGGACGCATCCCGGCCCAGGATCGGATCGGCGGTCCCGAACGGAACCGCGTGTCGAAACGAGAGCCACGCGAGCCATTGCCCCGACACCACGAGGCCAACCAGGAGCGCGACGGCCACGGACGCGAGGAGAGACAGCCGTTGAAGCTGCTCGGGCCGGGGTGCGGTCATCTGGAAGCCGTCGCGGGTCCAGACGCGGAGCGGGGCCGGCGGGCCGCACACCGCCGAGCGCTATCAGGAAATTCGCGTGCAGCCAGAACAGGGTGACGCCGAAGGCCACGGCCCCGACCAGGGTGCGGGTCGTGATTTCCGTGCTGAAGAGGTGCCGGTAGCCGACCTCACCGAACCAGAGCCAGTCCGCCGAGAAGCGGGCGGCCGACGGCACGACGAAGAGCGCGAAACCGACGACCAGCATCAATATCAGGCGCAGGGACGGATTTTTCACGGGGCCACCTCGTCGTTCGATCCTACAACCTTGCGGCCGACATAGAATCGAAACCCGATCGACGGTGCTTCGAATCTTGTTACGCCATTCCGCCGTCGCCGTCCTGCTCCTGGCATCGCTTTGCGCGCCTGTGGAACCGACCAGCCACCGGTGGCGGCCACTGCCGTGAGCGCGCCCGGTCCATTCCCGCAGACCTCGGGAACGCTCCGTCTCGACGGGCTTTCCGCGCCGGTGCGTGTGGTCCGCGACCGGTGGGGCATTCCGCACATCTACGCATCGAGTCAGGACGACCTGTTCCTGGCGCAGGGGTTCGTGCAGGCCCAGGACCGGCTCTTTCAGATCGATCTCTGGCGGCGTTCGACGCTCGGCCGGCTCTCGGAAATCCTGGGTCCCGATTTCATCGCGCGCGATCGCATGACGCGGCTCATGGCGTATCGCGGCCCGCTCGATGTGGAGTGGACCAGCTACGGTCCCGACACCCAACGGATCGCGAAACAGTTCGTTCGCGGCGTCAATCAGTGGATCGACATCGCGCGCCGCGACCCGCCCGAAGAATTTCGAGTGGCCGGCTACCTGCCAGAGCCCTGGCAGCCCACGGACCTGCTCAGCCGGGGCGAGGCCTTCACGATGAGCGGGAATGCGCTGGCGGAGGTGTTTCGCGCGCGGATCATGACGGCGGCTGGCGCCGATACCGCCGCAACGGTTGCTGCCGCCCGATCCACCGGTCGCGGTTCGCGCGGCGCCAGGCATCGATCTTTCGGTGTTGAACTTCCAGTTGTCGGAAGGTCTGCGGCGCATCGCCGCGCCGCCTGCCTTCGGTGCGGTGACCACCATCGCACGCGCGTCGCGCACCCTCGAGATGACCGACGAAGGCAGCAACAACTGGGTGGTCAGCGGTGCCCGATCCGCAACCGGACACCCTATCCTGGCCAACGATCCGCACCGTGCGCTCGATCACCCGTCGCTTCGGTACCTGGTGCATCTCAAGGCGCCTGGCTGGAACGTCATCGGAGCGGTCGTGCCGTGGTTTCCGGGTGTGGCCATCGGTCACAACGAGCGCGTGGCCTGGGGCCTGACAATCTTCGCCAACGACGCACAGGACCTCTACGTCGAGCGCGTCAATCCCGCGAATGCCCGCCAGTATCAGTGGCGCGGCAAGTGGGTCGACATGCAGGTGGCCAGCGAGACGATTCAGGTGAAGGGACGCGATAAGCCGGTCACCGTGGAGCATTTCTACACCCGCCACGGCCCGGTGGTGGCGGTGGACACCGAACGCCATCTCGCGTTTGCGCTCCGCTGGACCGGCGCCGAGCCCGGGACCGCCGGCTACCTCGGTGCGCTCGCATTGGATCGCGCCACCGACGCGAACACGTTCAGGCGGGCGCTCAGTCGATGGAAGATGCCGGGCGAGAACTTCGTCTACGCGGACGTGGACGGCGCCATTGGCTATCAGGCCGCATCGCTCGCCCCCATTCGTCCCAACTGGACGGGCCTGCTGCCCGTGCCCGGCTGGACTGGCGAGTACGAGTGGAGCGGCTGGTACGGCCTGGACGAGTTACCACGCGATCGCGAACCCGCGCTCGGGATACCTGGCCACGGCGAACCACAACACGCTGCCCAGGGGATATCGACCGCGAGTCGGCTTCGACTGGAGCGATCCGGCACGAATCAGCCGGATTCGCGCCGTGCTCGACGTGCCCGGCACCTTCTCGGTGGACGACTTCAAGCGCCTGCAGCACGACACGCGGGCGTGGAAGGCTGATCGGATTGTTCCGCTGCTCGAGAAGCTGACCTTCGAGGCGCCCGCCACCGAGCGCGCCCGGCGAATGCTGATCGACTGGGACAGACAAATGCGGCGCGGATCTCCCGGCGCCGTGCTCTACGCGTTCTGGGAGCGACAGTTGAGCCGCCGGCTGCTGGCTCCGCATCTGGACCGGCACTTGAGTGAGGAGTTTCTGGCCAGAGGCAACGCCGTACTCGTCCGCGCGCTGACCGGGCCGCCGGCAGGGTGGTTCGACCGCGATGGATCGCGTTCGCGTGACGCGCTCCTCGAGGAGGCGCTGACGGCTGCTGTCGAGGAGATCGAGAAGACCGTCGGTACCGATCACGCGAACTGGGACTGGGCCCGGCTGCACACGGCTACGTTTCAGCACCCGCTCGCAACGACTCCTGCGCTGGCGGCGCGGTTCAACGTAGGCCCGATCGGCCGGGATGGCTACGGCACAACCGTCTTCATGACGTCCGGCCCGGCCTTGACGCAAACCAACGGTGCGACATTTCGCCAGATTGTCGACCTCGCCGACTGGGATCGCTCCGTGGGCACGAGCGCTCCCGGCCAATCTGGGCAAGCCGGAAGTCCGCACTTCGACGATCTCGCCACACTGTGGGGCGACCAGACATATTTCCCGTTCGCATTCAGCGATGAAGCCGTCACGCGCGCCGCGGAATCGACCGTGCTTCTGACGCCGCAGCCCTGAGCGCGCGCTCGGGCCGTTCGTCCCCGGAGCGATGGCACCCGCCTCGCCACGGCCGAGATTGGTCCCGGCGGATCTTGCCGCCGGCGTCAACGCGTCTAGAATCGTCGGCCCAGGGGAGAGCGAGGTTCCAGATGACGAGGACCCGTCGTATCGCGGTGGTGGCAAGCGGCGCGTTGCTCGCGGTGCTTGCCATCCGCAGCCTACCTTCGGTGACCAGTCGGCAGGCCGCGCCCGCGCCTTCCGGCTTCGAGGTCCCCGTCTTCTACGACAAGCTGCCGAACGGCCTGCGCGTGGTCGTCAGCGAGGATCACACGGCGCCTTTCGTCGTTGTCGAAGTGATGTACCGGATTGGCTTCAGGCTCGAGCCAAACGGCCGCACCGGCTTCGCGCACCTCTTCGAGCACATGATGTTCCAGGGGTCGGGCCAGGTGGGCAAGTTCGAGCACGTGCAGATCGTCAACGCGAACGGCGGCGTCGTGAATGGGTCCACCCGCTTCGACTACACGAACTACTTTCAGGTGATGCCGTCGAACACGCTCGAGCTCGCGCTGTGGCTCGAAGCCGATCGGATGCGCTCGCTCGAGGTGACGCCGGAAAACTTGAAGAACCAGCAGAACGTGGTCAGCGAGGAAGTCCGGGTGAACGTCCTCAACCAGCCGTATGGCGCCTTCGAGTGGCTGAGCCTGCCGCAGCGGGCGAACACCAACTGGCACAACGCCCACAATTTCTACGGTGATCTCTCCGACCTCGAAGCCGCCACCCTCGACGACGTGCGGACGTTCTTCGAAACCTACTACGCGCCCAACAACGCCGTGCTGGTGGTTTCCGGCGACGCCACGCCGGAGCAGGTCATGAACCTGGCGCGCCGGTACTTCGGCGATCTGCCGTCGCGGCCCTTGCCGCCCGTGCCGGACGTCAGCGAAGCGGCTCAGACCGCGGAAAAGAGCTTTACCGAGGACGACAAGCTGGCCCGCACGCCGGCCCTCGCCATCGGCTATCACCTTCCGCCCCGGATGACCCGCGATTTCTTTGCCCTGTCGCTGCTCGATCCCCTCCTGGTGGGCGACGAGAGTGCACGCTGGTTTCAGAAGCTGGTGAAGGACACGCAGCTGGCGACATCGCTCTACGGCGGATTCAATCTGCTCGGCAACAATTTCGACTTCGATGGGCCGATGCTCTACACCGTCCGTGTGGACTACAAGATCGATCGCAAGGCCACTGAGGTGCTCGCGGCCATGGACGACGTGATCGGAGAGATCCAGCGCAATGCGGTCACGGCCGAGGACCTCTCCCGGGCGCGAACCGCTTTCGAATCGGGCTTCTTCGAAGAGATTGAAGGCGGCAACATCCCCGGTTTCGGGCGGGCGAATCTGCTCGCCGCCTTCGCGCTCTTCGACGACGACCCCAACAAGATCAACACGATTCTTCAAGAGCTCCAGAAGGTCACTCCGGCGGACGTGCAGGAGGCGGCGCGCAGGTGGCTGGTGCCCGCTAACCGGACATCGATCGATCGACGTCCCGCTCAGTCGGCGGGAGGTGCACTGTGACGCGCCTGTCGCGAGGCCTGCAGATGACGATCTCCGCGGCGTTGGTCGCGGGTATAGCCGCCCTGGCGCCGAGGGTCCAGACCCAGGGGCCCCCTTCCGCACCGCCACGGCCCTCCGTCGGACCCGAACGGCCGTTCGTGTTGCCGGCCCGAGTCGAGCGCACTCTTGGCAACGGTCTCACGATCGTCGTCGTGCGCAAGCCGACGGTGCCGAAGGTGTCCATCGTGCTGACGGTCAGGGCCGGCCTGGCTGCCGACGCGCCATCGCTGCCCGGAGTTGCGGCGCTGACCGCCGATGCAATGCAGGAAGGCACGGCGAAGCGGGACAGCCGGACGATTCGGGAAGAAGCGTTTGGCATGGGCGCGTCGCTGGGCGCCGTGGCTCGACAGGACTACACCTCGGTGACGCTCCGCGGGCTCTCGCGATTTCTGCCGGGCCTGTTCGATCTGCTGAGCGACGTCGTGATCAACCCGACCTTCCCCGAGCAGGAAGTCGCGATCATCAGGACGAGGCGCCTCCAGCAGCTGCAGCAGGAGACGGCGGACCCCGAGATCGTGTCCGAGCGCGCATTTCACCGCGCGCTGTTCGGACAACATCCCTACAGCCGCGTGGCGCCGACCACGGGCTCGCTGCAGATCATCGACCGGACGAAGCTGGCCGAATTTCACGCGGCGCACTACCGCCCCAACAACGCGTTTCTGCTCGTCGTCGGCGACGTGAATCCCGATGACGTGGTCCGAGCCGCCGAACCGTCGTTTGGTGCGTGGACGGGCCGAGCGGTGCCCAAGGTCGCCGTGCCAGAGCCTCCGGCGGTGAGCGGGCGGCGGCTGATCTTCGTCCAGCGGCCCAACAGCATTCAGTCGTCGATCTCGCTCGGCAACCTCAGCGTGAAGCGGGCGGATCCCGCGTGGTTCGATCTGCTGGTCGCCAATACCATCTACGGCGGCGCGTTCAATTCGCGGATCGTGCGCAACATTCGCGAGGACAAGGGATATACCTACTCGCCTTCCTCGCAGTTCGGGGCGCTCGCGCGGACGGGCTACTATCGCTTCGCGGCCTCCGTCAGGAACGAAGTGACGGCGGCGACCCTCAACGAGGTGTTCCTCGAGATCGACAAGCTTCGCGCCGAGGGCGCCGACGGCCAGGAGCTCGATGGTGTGAAGCAGTATCTCAAAGGCGTGTTCGTCATCCAGACTGCGACGCAGGCCGGGCTCAACGCCACGTTGAACAACGTGTATGTCTTCGGTCTTCCCCAGGACTACCTCGAGACGTATCGAGCGCGGATCAGCGAGGTTACACCCGCACGCGTCAAGAACGCCGCCGGCGTGCTGCTCGGCTCCGAGCACTCCATCGTCGTCATCGTCGGCGACTATCCGGAGGTGCGAGAGCAGCTCCGGCCGTTCGGCCAACCGACGTTCATCGATGCGGAAGGCCGCGAGGTCGCTGCACCGGGCGCGATGAATTGACCGTCTGTCGACGGCCCTCGTCCATTCACGAGTCAATCGTCGCGTTATGATGATCGACTGGCGCTCCTGTCGAGCGCCGTCGGTGAGAGACTGGTGTCATCCGTGATGGCGATTGTTTCCGGACGAAGAGGTGCGGCGCGAGCTGAAACCCATGCTCAAGCTTGCCGGCCCCGTGATCCTCGCCGAGCTTGGCTGGATGGCGATGGGTCTCGTCGACACCATCATGGTGGGCGGCCTCGGTCCGGCGGCGATCGGCGCAGTGGGCGTGGGCAGCTCGATCTTCCTGGCGCTCGCCATCTTCGGCATGGGCCTGCTGCTCGGGCTCGACACGCTCGTCGCGCAATCGTTCGGCGCCGGCCGCATCGACGAGTGTCATCGCTGGCTGCTTCAGGGTCTCTATCTGGCCGCCATCGTCGCGGCGCCCCTCACGATGCTCGCGCTGTTCGCGATCTCGCTGCTCGAGGACACAGGGCTCAATCCCGAGGTGTCCGCCCTCATGCTGCCGTACCTCCGCGTGGTCACCTTGAGCCTGCCGCTCCTGCTGGTTCTATGCGGCGTTGCGCCGCTACCTGCAGGGCATGGGCGTGGTGCGGCCCGTGATGTTCGCGCTGCTGACCGCCAATCTGGTGAACGGCGTGGTCAACTGGGCGCTCATCTACGGCCACTTCGGCGCGCCTGCGATGGGGACCGCCGGCGCGGCGTGGGCGACAGTGGCCTCGCGGCTCTACATGATTGCCTGTCTGGCGCTGGCCGTCTGGCTGCACGACCGGAGCTTCGCGCGTGGCCTGCCCTCGCTCCCGCTCAGGCCCGAGTGGTCGCGGATGGGTCGGCTGCTTCGACTCGGAGTGCCTGCAGCCACGCAGTTGACGCTCGAGGTCGGCGTGTTCGCGGTGGCCAGTGCGCTGGCCGCGCGCCTCGAACCGGTCTCCATCGCCGCGCATCAGATTGCCCTCAACATCGCCAGCTTCATGTTCATGGTTCCCCTCGGAATCGCATCGGCTGGAGCGGTGACGGTGGGCCACGCGGTGGGACGCCGCGACCCGGGAGGCGCGCACCGCTCGGGCTGGACGGCCCTGCTGATTGCGGCCGCGTTCATGTTGTCGGCGGCTCTGGCCTTCGTTCTGGTGCCGGAGCTCCTCGTGGGAATCTTTACAACCGACGCCGCCGTCATGGCGCTCGCGGTGACACTGTTGTGGGTCGCCTCGGTGTTTCAGCTCTTCGACGGGCTTCAGGTGGTCGCCACGGGCGTGCTTCGCGGACTCGGTGATACCCGCACGCCCATGATCTGGAACCTCGCGGGACACTGGCTGTGCGGGCTTCCCATCAGCTACATCCTGTGCTTCGTCGTCGGATGGGGCGTCGATCGGAATCTGGATTGGATTGTCGGCGGGTTTGACCGTGGTCGGGATTGTGCTCGTGGTGGTCTGGGCGCGTCGCGTCTCCCGGCTCGCGGAGACGCTTCCGCTCAAGCCGCGCCGGGCGGAACCTGACATCGCCGCGGCGGCGGAGCTTTCCTCGTAGTGACCGAACGACTCGCTACACGGGGGAGTCGGACAACAAACGGCTGGCCGTGAGCGCGTAGGTCGTGGCGCAGTCGAGCACGGCATCGAGCTTGACGAATTCCTTCGGGCCGTGTGCCACGGAAAGCAGACCCGGGCCGTACGCGAATGCCGGCACGCCGCGCTCGGCGTAGAAGCGAGTCTCGAGCAGGCCCGGGCACATCTCGAATAGAGGTGGCTTGCCGGTCACTTCGTTGATGCTCGACGCAAGCGTCCGCGCCGCCTCGTGATCCGCCGCCACTCCAGATGGCCGTCCTTCCTGCAGCACCTCCACATCGACGGCGATGCCCCGCGCCCGCGCCTGATCGAAGACCGAGAAGAGCCGTTGTTTTTCGGTCTCGAGATCTTCCTCCGGGTTGAGACGGCGATCGACGGTGAACCGGCAATCAGCCGGCACCACGTTGAAGTTGGTGCCGCCTTCCGTCCGGCCGCCCAGCATCAGGATCGACGACCGCGCGGCGTCCGGTTCCAGTGCGAAGCCGGTTCGGCGCGCTTCGACGTCGGTTTTCAGCGCGCGCAGCAAATCCGTGACGACCAGCATGCCCTCGAATGCGTTGACACCCAGATGCTGGAGCCCGACGTGAGCCGGCCGGCCTGTGACGGTGACGAGCAGCGATATCGCGCCGCGGTTGGCGTTCCACACGACCCCGCTCGTGGGCTCGGCCGTGAGCATGCCGATGCCGTTCTGTCCGAGGTGTCCGGCATCGGTCAGATACCGGGAGCCGAGCCGGCCGCCGGTTTCCTCGTCTGGAACGAACATCAACGCCACGCGACCATTGAGCCGAACGCCGCACTCGGCGAGCGCGTGGGCGGCGTACATCATCGCGGCGAGGCCGCCTTTCATGTCGGCCGTTCCGCGGCCGAACATCGAGTCGCCGTGCATGGTGGGGACGAATTGCGTGTCGTCGGCCGCCGGTACAACGTCGTAGTGACCGTGAAAGTACAGCGTGCGGGGATGGGAACCGAGCGAGCCCGTGACGGCGAAGCGCCTTTCGAGGCCGGCGTCCGGCAAGGGAATCTCGATGACCACCGGGGACAAGCCGAGCGTGCTCATCCGGCCGACGAGCAGGTCGACACAGCCGTCGTAGCAGCGTCCGGGGGGATTCTCGGTCGGGATCCGGACCAGCTCGCCGATGAACGCGGCAATCTCATCGCGTCGGCGGTGGAGTGATTGGGCGATCCGATCTCTCAGGGCGCCACTCGGCGGAGGAGCCATGCTTCAGTCTACGTGCGAGCCACCCGGCGTGCCACCGGGCGCCGTGGGCCGATCGGGTATCGCGGGCTCGCCCCTGAATCGTGCAAGTGAAGTAGTGTATGGCGTCATGGATTTCGAAAAGCTCGGCGCCTTCTATCTTGGGCGCCCCTACGATCTCGCCTCCGGTCAACCGCGGCCCGGCATCACTCTGTACGACTCGAGCGATCTCGTCACCCACGCCGTGTGCGTCGGCATGACCGGCAGCGGCAAAACGGGACTCTGCGTGTGTCTGCTGGAAGAAGCCGCCATCGATGGCGTGCCGGCCATCGTCATCGACCCGAAGGGTGACCTCGGCAACCTGCTGCTCACATTCCCCGAGTTGCGCGCCGAGGACTTTGCGCCGTGGGTGAGCGCCGACGACGCCCGGCGCAAGGCCATGACGTCCGAGCAATTCGCTGCATCGCAGGCCGAGATGTGGCGGCAGGGGCTTTCCGAATGGGGCCAGGATGGGGCGCGAATTCGAAGGCTCAAGGACGCGGCAGAGTTCGCGATCTATACCCCGGGGAGCGACGCCGGCCTGCCCGTCTCGATCCTCCGATCGTTTGCGCCACCATCGCCAGCCGCCGGAGAAGATGACGAGCTGCTGCGTGAGCGCATTCAGACAACCGTCTCCAGCCTGCTCGCGCTGGCAGGTGTCGAGGCGGATCCGCTCCGCAGCCGCGAGCACATCCTGCTTTCGACGATCTTCGCGGCCGCTTGGCGTGCCGGCAAGGCTCTCGACATCCCGACGTTGATCCAGCAGATCCAGACGCCTCCCGTGACGCGCGTCGGCGTCCTCGAGCTCGACTCCTTCTTTCCCGCGAAGGAACGGTTCGAGCTGGCGATGGCATTGAACAACCTGATCGCCGCGCCTGCTTTCGAAAGCTGGCTGCGAGGCGAAGCTCTGGACATCGGCCGCCTCCTGTACGGGCCGTCGGGCAAGCCGCGAGTATCCGTATTCTCGATTGCACACCTGAGCGACCCTCAGCGCATGTTCTTCGTGTCGTTGCTGTTGAACGAGGTGCTCGCCTGGGTGCGCACGCAGCAGGGGTCTTCAAGCCTTCGCGCCATTCTCTACATGGACGAACTTGCCGGCTACATGCCACCCGTCGCGATGCCGCCGTCGAAGACGCCGCTGCTCACGCTGATGAAACAGGCGCGCGCCTATGGGCTGGGCGTCGTGCTCTCGACACAGAATCCGGCCGATCTCGACTACAAGGGGCTGTCGAACGCGGGAACCTGGTTCCTGGGACGCCTTCAGACCGAGCGCGACAAGGCACGGGTTATCGAGGGACTCGAGGGAGTCGCCGCCCTGTCGGGTGGCGGCTTCGATCGGGCGCGCCTCGAGCGAACGCTCTCGGCGCTCGACAGTCGGGTCTTCCTGATGAACAACGTTCACGAGGACGAGCCCGAAATTTTTCAGAGCCGGTGGGCGCTCTCGTATCTGCGCGGTCCACTCTCACGGCAAGACATCAAGCGCCTGATGGCGGGGCGGACACAGCCGGTTGTTGCAGGTGTGCGCGGGGAAACGCGGCCCGAGACCGTGACGCCACACGTCGCGCCGAGGATCGCGCCGAGCGGTGGTGCCGCAGTGTCCGCCGAACGCTCTGTTTTGCCACCCGAGATCCCCCAGTACTTCGCGCCGGTTTCCGGGACCGCCCCGCCCCTGTACGTCCCGATGTTGCTCGGCAGCGCGCGGATTCGCTATGCCGACACGAAGGCCAAGGTCGATGTCGTGGACGATGTGCTCGTGGTGACCGAGATCGAGGAAGGACCCGCCACCATCGACTGGAACTCGGCGCGCGACGCGGGATTCGAGCTGAGCGCTCTGTCCGAGCAAGGAGTCGAGGGCGCGAGCTTTGCCCCGTTGCCGCCCGCCGCGGCGCGCGCCAAGAGCTACGAGGCCTGGTCGAGGGCGTTGGCCGCGTGGCTTGTCGGAAGCCGCAGGCTCACCTTGTATGCCAGCGACGCCCTGAAGGTGACGTCCAATCCGGGCGAAGATGAGCGCAGCTTCCGGATCCGCCTCCAGCAGGCGTCACGGGAACGCCGCGACCTCGCCGTCGACCAGCTCCGGCGGAAATACGCATCGAAGATCACGGCGCTCCGCGAACGCCTTCGCACGGCCGAACAGAAAAAGGCCCGCGAGTCGGAGCAGGTGAGCCAGCAAGGGGTGCAGGCGGTGATCTCGATGGGTGCGACGCTCGTGGGTGCGTTGTTTGGACGAAAGAGCGTGAGTGCCTCTATCGGCCGGGCGACGACGACGGCCCGAGGGGTTGGGCGCACGATGAGGGAGCGCGAAGACGTCGCGAGGGCCGAGGAGAATGTAACCGCGCTAACCGAACACATCCAGGCGATGGAGCGCGAGCTTCGCGATGAGAGTCAGAATATCGAAGCGGCACTTGACCCTGCCTCGATTGGGCTTACGACCATTACGCTGGCCCCGAAGAAAGGTCACGTCACCGTTCGACTGGTGGCCCTGGTGTGGATGAGCGAGGACGCCTGAGGGACCCGTCCGCGAACAGTGTCCTGGCCGTTATCTCCCGCTGGTCGAGGCCAGCTGCTCGCCCGAGGAGGCGAAGTCGCTCGGGCAGCTGCACTCGAAAGCGCCAGTCGTCATCGCGGCCGCCGGCTCGTCGAAACCGCTCGCTCCACTCGTCCCACCACGGCGTGAGTCGGCGCGCGATCGGTTCAACCACCAGGACACGCGCCCCATTCTCCCGAGCGGTCAGCAGACGCTCGAGCACCCTGGCCCGTCCCGCGCGCTCGATCTCATTGATCGAGAACGCCGCAATGATGCCCACCGATCTCCCGGGCAAGCGGGCGCGCACAATGTCCGCGCGGCGCGCCGACCCGTGAAGGCCGATGGTTCGGTACAGCCACGCCGCCTCGGTCGTGGCCCACGTGCTCTTGTCGAAGCCCTCGAGACGCGGCGGGCGACTGAAGGCGCTGGCCCACGCAGCGCCGGCGCTTCCCGTGCCGCATCCGAGATCCACGATGGTGTCGAGGGGACGATCCGCCAGACCGAGGCCACGGACGACTTCGGTGACGGTCAGCCAGTGAAGCGGCGCGTAGAACAGCGCGAACGCTGCTCGCTTACCGGCGGATCCGAGCGCCCCTCCCTCCGGCGGGTTCTCGCGTCGCTCGACGTAGATGGCCGACAGCGCTCGTACGGCTCGCGCCACCTCGCGCGTGGTCAGCGTGCTCGTGTACCGAGCTTCCAACTCGACCATCAGATTCGAGAAGCGATCGGACGACATCAAATTGCGCCGGCAAAAGTCGTGCGAGGCGTCGCCAACCCGCGAACCCTGTGGCCTGCCAGTTCCGCGTGTCGGTGGGCTTCCGCTTCTTGCGTGGGTGTGGGGCTCTCCGACGCGCGCCTCGGGCGCCTTCGACGGCGCCCGGGGCCCACCGCCTCTAGGGTCATGCTCCTGCGGCCACGATCTTGACGGTGGTAATGAGCTGTCCCACATGTCTCGTCGTGTGCTCGGCGCCGTGGAAGAGCAGACCCAGAACGTTCGACGGAATCGCGCTGCGGCCAACCGGCCGTGGATCAAGAAACGCGGATTCGGCCGTGGCGCGCAGCTGCGCGAGACCCCGATCGATAGCCTCATACGCCTCGGCCGCCAGCCCGTGGGCATCGGTCGTGTCGTCGGCAGGCAGCCGTTCGCGAGCCAGCGCGTCGCGCTGCGCCTGGTCGAGCCGCTCGCCACGTGCGTAGGTGAACAGACGGTCGAGCGCGCCGGCCAGATGGCGAAGGTGGAAACCTGCTGACGCGGCGCCTCCAGGCTGACGCCACAGCTCGATGGACTCCAGAGTCGGTAGGAGTTGCTCGATATCGTCGTGAGCCTGGACCAGTGCGTGCGCGGCCGGCATCAGAAGCGGATGGATTCCCTCGACAGGGCCGCGAAGCCAGGCCTCGGTGGTCGGTGACGTTGTCATCGGCATCCTTTCGACGTGTACGTTAGCACTCCCGGCAAGCTTCCATCACGCGTCTTGCGATTAGACGTCCGCGCGGGTAAGGTTCGCGCTCAGTGAAGCGAAGACCACACGTGAGACCCACTCGCGCCAGCGTCATTCTACCGACCGTGATCGAGCACGAGTACGGGATGGGCGCGCTCTCGGTTGTCGCCGCGACGGGAAACCGGCGACTACTGCGCTTCGATATCGCCGACCCGGACTTCCAGACGCCAGCCGAGATCAGGCATGAGTTGGCGCGCGCGCTCGAGAGGCCCGACGCCAGTCACTATGCGCGCATCCGCGGCCTGCCGGCGTTCACCAAGGCCGTCGCCTCGTTCTACCGGAGGGAATTTGGCGTCGACGCCGATGGGATGGACGAGGTCCTGTCCACCGTGGGAAGCGGCGAGGGACTCTTCATCGTGCTCTCGTCAATGGTCGGTCCGGGCGACGAGTTCATTCTGCCGAATCCCACGTTCCCGAACTATGCGTCGCTCCTGCACCTCTTCGGGGGAGTCGCGCGCTTCGTCACCACCGGCGCCGACTTTCACCTTGATGTCGCCGCCATCGAGCGTGCGGTGACGCGCCGCACCAAGGGCGTTATCATCTGCACACCGAACAACCCCACGGGCGCTGTCTACACACGCGAGGAACTGGCGTTGCTGCTTCAGCTGTGCGATGCGCACAACCTGATCATCATTGCGGACGAAAGCTACAGCCAGCTGACCTACGATGGCCGCCGCCACTGCTCGATCGCCTCGCTGAGGGGGGCGCGTGCACGCACGATCGTTGTCAACGGTCTCTCGAAGGCATACGCCATGACGGGCTGGCGGCTGGGCTATGTCATGGCGAGGCCAGACTTCATCGAGCAGTTCGAGAAGATCGGCTACGAGATTCACGGTGCGGTCAATACGGCGGTTCAGTACGCCGGTGTCGTGGCGCTCAGGCAATCTCGCCGCCTGACAGGTGCGTGGCTCGCCCAATACGAGTCCAAACGTGAGCTCATGGTCGAGGGCCTTCGGAAGGCCGGCGTCTCGTGCCACCGGCCGGAAGGTGGGTTCGAGGTGTTCCCGCAAGTGCCCGCAGGATTCGCGGGGTCGATGGCGTTCGCGAAACATCTCGTGCGCGAAGCAGGCGTGCTCACAAAACCCGGTCTCTATTTCGGTCCGGACGGCGACCGCCATTGTCGCCTGGTGTATTGCCGGGACGACCGCGTGATTCGGGAGGGACTCCGCCGCATCGAGCGAGCGCTCGCCCTGAAGCCTCGGTCCGGCCCGCGCCGCGCACGCCGCGTTTCCGCCCGGCGATCTCACCGTAAGGGATAATGACCGGATGCAGCCACCAAGGGAGCCAGCGGACGCTGGTGCCAGTCGGGTCGTTCAGGCGGAAGGGCACCTCATCGACTCGCAGCTCCTCAACACGATCTTCGACACGGTGGTCCGTCATCGGAGCGCGTTCGAAGTTCAGCGGTTCGAGATAGGCCGCACCAACGACGAGTATTCACACCTGACCATGAAGGTGACCGCTCCCGATGAGGCGACGCTCGAACGCCTCGTCGAAGAGCTGGTGCCCCTCGGATGCCACGCCGACGCCGAGCAGGAAGTGACGCTCAGAGCCGCGGACAAAGATGGCTGCGCGCCCGACGACTTCTATTCGACGACGAATCAACGCACCTCGCTGCGCCATCAGGGACGATGGATCGACGTCGAGCGCCAGCGAATGGATGCGGTCATCGTGGTCGAAGGCCACGGGGCGGTCTGCCGGAAGCTGCGCGAGGTGAGGAAGGGCGATCTGGTCGTCTGCGGTGTCGACGGCATCCGTATCGCCCCGGACTTCCGCGATCGCGACCGTCTGGGATTCGCCTTCATGACCAACGACATCTCCTCCGAGCGCCGCGTCGAAGTGAGCGTCGCGCGGATTGCGGAGATGATGCGGCACACCAAGAGCACCGGCGGCCGCATCGCGATCGTCGCCGGTCCCGTGGTCGTGCACACAGGCGGGGCGGCCTATTTCTGCGAGCTCATCCGGCGCGGCTTCGTCGACGTCCTGCTTGCGGGAAACGCGCTGGCCGTTCACGACATCGAGCACGCGCTGTACGGGACGTCGCTCGGCGTCGATCTCGAGCAGGGCATCGCCGTCCACGGCGGCCACAAGCACCATATGCGCGCCATCAATACCGTGATCAGGTCCGGCGGCATCGCGGAGGCCGTGGCTGGAGGTGTGCTGCGGTCGGGCATCATGTACGAGTGCGTCAAGCACGGTGTTCCGTACGTCCTCGCCGGCAGCATCCGCGACGATGGCCCGCTGCCGGATACGATGATGGACCTCGCCGCCGCGCAGGATCACTATGCGGCGCTTCTGGCCGACACCAGCCTGGTCATCGTCCTTTCATCGATGCTCCACGGCATCGGTGTCGGCAACATGCTGCCGTCGTGGGTGCGGGTCGTGTGCGTCGACATCAATCCGGCGGTCGTGACCAAGCTGATGGACCGTGGTTCGTCGCAGACTTTTGGGGTGGTCACGGACGTCGGGCTGTTTCTGCACCAGCTGGCCAAGGTGGCGGGAGCCGCGCCGTGAGCACTGGCCAAGGGCCCGTGCTACAGTACGTCGCGTCATGCCCTGCCGATGGCGCACGACCGCGGCCCTCGTTGGCCTCATGTTGACGGCGCTGCCGGCTGCGGCCACTCTCTGCGAGATCGAGTGCCTGAGAGCCATCCACGCATCCCGAACGGCGGCCGCCGACGAGAGCGAGGCACCCGCATGTCACACCGAGGCTGCATCGCCACGCGGTCATCTCATCGTCAGTAGCGGGCCGTCGTTCTGCGATCACGACAGCACGGCCGTCCGTCTGACGGCTGGATCCGCGGCTCCTCACGTTCTGCGCCTCCTGCCTCTGGTTGAGCGCGTGGTCGAAGTCTCCGGCGGCGCCGTGCAAGGCCGTCCGTCACCGGCTGGCCACCGCCTGCCGCCTCAATCGCCATTCCTGTCGTCATCGCCGATCCTTCGAATCTGAACGCCGTCCGCTGAGGTTCGTGGCGGCGGGCAGTATGAGTCTGCTCGTCCGCCGCTTTACTCCCTGAGCCGATGCTGCCACTCGTCGCCGATGCGGTCTCATGACCGCGTCGACGGGCATCACGGCGCTCCTGAAGGAACGGATCATGTCGAGCAGACGCGCCTTTCTCACCCATTTCGTGACGACGGCCGGTGTGCTCTCCGCGGCGAGAGCCACCGCCGAACAGCATCAGCACCCGCCAGTGGCGCGGCCCGAGGCGGCGACGCCAGGCGTGTCGTTGCCGACCGCTGGCGGCGGTCCGGCTCGAGTCGAAACGCCGGACGTGCCACATCTCCCGTACGAGATGGACGGCGGTGTCAAGGTGTTTCACCTGACCGCTGAGCACGTCCGCACCACGTTTCTGCCGAACCGCGACGTCGATTGCTGGGGCTTCAACGGCTCGATGCCGGGACCCACCATCGAAGCGAACCAGGGCGATCGGGTCCGGTTCGTTGTGCACAACCGGCTCCCTGAGATGTTCTCGATGCACTGGCATGGTCTGGAGGTGCCTTTCGAGATGGACGGCGTGCCCGGACTCTCGCAGGACCCGATTCCACCCGGCGGAGTCTTCACCTACGAGTTCACGCTCCACCAGCACGGCACGTTCTTCTACCACTCGCACATGGCCATGCAGGAGATGATGGGGATGATCGGGCTGTTCGTCCTGCACCCCGCCACTCCGTACACGCCGCGGGTGGACCGCGATTTCGGGCTCATCTTCCAGGGGTGGTCGATCCTCCCCAATAACACCGTGCCAAACACCATGGCGATGGAGTTCAACTGGCTGACCATCAACGGCAAGGCCGGCCCGGCCACGACGCCGATGCTGGTGAGGCTGGGCGAGCGTGTGCGAATCAGGATGGTGAACCTCGGCATGGATCACCATCCGATCCACCTGCATGGCAACACCTTCGAGACGGTGGCGACCGAGGGCGGACGGATTCCGCGCGCCGCGTGGGCGCCTGGGAACACCGTGCTGCTCGGTGTCGCGCAGGCACGCGACATCGAGTTCGACGCCGTCAGGCGCGGAGACTGGATGCTGCACTGCCATTTGCCCCATCACATGATGAACCAGATGGTGTCGATGGTCGGACCGATGACGCACGGCGGATCCGGACTGCACCCGAACATGCCGATGCAGGAAGGGATGGGGATCATCAGGGAGAGTGGTGCCCTTGCAGAAAAGATCGGCCCGGGCTTCGGCCGTGTCGTGAGTCCCGTCGGTGGCTACGACACCGCCGTCGCCAATATTGCGCTGACGCCGGCCTCGCTGGCCGAGCAGCAGCCTCACGCACAGCATCCGCCGGCCGGAATCAACCCGTGGCAGGTTCCCGGGTTCCCCCAGGACATGTTCGTCACCATGGATGCCGCGGTGGCGAAGCCCGAGACCTTTGGTCTCAGGCCCACGTGGACGGGCGGCATGATGGGCATGATGACCCTGGTCCGGGTGCTCGAGCCGGAACGGTTCGATCGAATCGAGGCGCTCAAAGCCGAACGATCCGGAAAGGCGGCCGTATGACGATGCGCAGGGCTGGCACACCGCTGGCCGCCGCTGTTGCGGTCGTGATGTTTGGATCGGGCGCCCTGGCGCAGCAGACGCTGACGCTCGCGGATCTCGAGCGCATGGCCCTTGAACACAACCCGACCTTGTCGCAGTCGGCAGCCGATCTCGAAGCCGTGCGCGGACGAGCCCACCAGGCCGGAATGGTCCCCAATCCGATCGTCGGGTATACCGGCGAAGAGATCAGCGGGGGTCCTATCATCCGGGGAGGCGAGCATGGTTTCTTCGTCGAACAGACGATTCCTCTCGGGGGGAAGCTTGGCCGGAGCCGCCGCGTCTTCGAGCTCGAAGCCGAGGAGATCGAAGCAAGGCGCGAGATGCAACGCCAGCGTGTGCTGACGGACGTCCGGGCGCTCTATTACGCCTCGCTCGCTTCCGATCGCCGGATTGCCGAATGGGAGGGGCTGGCGGCTCTGACGGCGGAAGCTGTCCAGGTGTCCCGCCAACTCGCCAACGTCGGTGCGGCCGATCGTCCCGATCTTCTCGAGACGGAAATCGAGGCCGCCCGGACCGGGCTCAGCTTGTCCGTGGCGCGGCAAACCCGCGACCGCATCGTGCGGCTGCTTGGCGCGATGGTGGGCGATCCAACGCTTCACCCGCAGCAGCTCGCCGGCTCAATCGACGATACGCTTCCGGAGCTGACCCATGAAGAGGTGCTTGGTCGCCTGCTCACTGACAGCCCCGAGCTCACGATCGCGCGCCTGGCGGTGGCCCGCGGCGGCGCGTCGGTCGAACGGGCCGAACGGTCGTCGGCGCCCGACCTGATCGTCCGCGGAGGTCCTCGATACAACCGCGAGCTGCTCGATGTGAGCAGTCAGGGCGCACGCCCGGTGGGTTGGGAAGCGGCCGTGGACGTGGGCCTCACGGTCCCCATATTCAATCGCAATCAGGGGGGCGTTCAGGCAGCCGGCGCGGATCTCGAGTGGGCGCAGGCCGAGCTGACGCGGACGGAGCTTTCGTTGCGTGCCCGGCTGGCGGAGGTCTTCGCCTCGTATGCGAGCGCGGTCGAAACAGCCCGCGCGTACCGGAGCGCGATCCTCCCTCGCGCCGAGGAGGCCGTAGCCTTGCACGAGACTCGATTCCGGGAGATGGGCGCCGCCTACCCGCAGGTGCTCGTGGCGCGCCGCACGCTGTATCAGGCGCGCGCGGAGCATGTGGACGCGCTCGACAGTGCGTGGCAGGCCGTCGTGCGTCTGCAGGGATTCCTGTTGACCGATGGCATGAGCTCTCCGTCGCGCCGCTCGCTCGGCAACGCAGAGCCGTGAGGCGGTTGTTCGCCGCCGGGTGCCTGCGGTACATTTCCCTCCGAACCGTAGAGTGTGACGCGTGGTGAGATCCGGGACTCGCTGGACGACGTGGACGATCGCGGGGCTCGCCGTGGTCGGCATTTCCATGAGCGGACTGGCCGCGGGCTGGCTGCTCAGTCATTACAACAGCAATCTGGGCTTCGACGCCGAGGCCTCACGCATCGCCGATGTGCTCCAGGTGAAGCCGGGCATGAACGTCGGCGATATCCGCGCGGGCAGCGGGGTATGGACGGTGGACCTGGCCCGGCGTGTTCGGCCGTCCGGACAGATCTATGCGACGGTCGGACCGAATCCGGCCCATGAGATCTACGAGACGATTGCGAGCGCCGGCGTCGACAATGTGACGGTCATCACGAGAACGCCGGGCAATCTGCCTCGCCTGCCGATTGACTGCTGCGAAGCCATCCTCGTTCGCGCCGTCTATCACGAGTTCAGAGACCGGCGGCAGCTTGCGCAGAGCCTGTTTCTCAACGCGCGCCCGCGAAGCGCGCGTGGCGGTCATCGACTTCGACGAAGGCACGCCCGAGCATCAGAGCGGCCACGGCATCGACACGGGACGTCGTCATCGCCGAGATGACCGAGGCGGGCTTTCGGGTGGATCAGCAGATCGAAGACTGGGCCGGCAACGCCTACTGTGTGGTCTTCCTGCGGCCCGCGCGTTGAGGCCTCGAGGTCGCCTCAGTCGAGGGCCGTCGCGGGGTTCACCATCATGGCGCGCCGCGCCGGAACAATGCACGCCACCAGCGCCACGGCGGCGAGCACGAGCCCCACGAGCCCGATAATCGAGAGATCTGACGATCCGACGCCGTAAAGCTGGCTCTCGAGAGCCCGGCCGACGATCAACGTGCCGAGGAAGCCGAGTGCAAGACCGATCCCGACGATGGTGAAGCCCTCGCGGAGAATCAAGGTAAAGATCTGGCGCTGCTCGCTTCCCAGCGCCAGACGGATGCCAATCTCTTTCCGCCGCTGTGCGACCTGATAGGCGAGCACGCCGTAGATGCCGATGATCGACAGAAGCAGCGCAACCGCTGCGAAGCCGACCGCCAGGACCATCGGCGTGCGGCGGTCGACCAGCGCCGTGTCGATGCGTTCGTCCATCGTCCGCACGCGGTAGAACGGCAGCTCGGGATCGATCGACGCAACCTGACGCTGCACCGCAGCGGTCATCGCTGCGGGCGTGCCGGCTGTCTTGACCGCGAGTGTCATGCTGCGGCGTGGAGTCTGGGCGAAGGGGAAGTAGTACGAGCCGACGCGACCTGGCGGATCGACCATGGCGTGAAGCTTGGTGGTGGCGACGACCCCCACGACGTCGAGGCGAAGCGCCTTCGGTCCGGGGTTGGTCAGATCTTCGGCCGAGTCCGGTGCGATCAGGCGGCGGCCAATCGGGTCTTGATCACCCCAGAAGCGCCTGGCCAGCAGTTCGTCGACGATGGCCACCCTGGGCGCCGTGTTGGTGTCCGACTCGGTGAAGTAGCGCCCGCGCCGCAACTGAATGCCCATGGCTTCGAAATAACCCGGCGTGATCTCCAGACGGTTCGGTGCAATCACCGACTCGCCGGGCCTGCGCTCGTAGCCTTCCGCCAGGATGACGCTGTCGTTGAAGCTGTCGCCGAATGGAATCGTGGAAGTGGCGCCGGCGGCGACGACCCCGGGCAGACTCCGGACCGCGTCGAGCGCGCGGGTGTACAACGCGCGGAGCGCGGCATCGTCGGGGTAGCGCACGCTGGGCGCCGTGAGCGTGCCGGTGAGAACACCGTCGGCGTGGAAGCCTGGATCGATCGCGAGCACCTGCCGGAAGCTGGTCAGCAGGAGACCGGCGCCGGCCAGCAGCACGAGGGCGGCGGCCACCTGCAGCGTGGCGAGCGTCCGGCGCACCAGCAGTGTCCCGCGGCTCGCCGTGCCGCTCCGTCCCTCTTCTCGCACGAGCGCGCCGAGATTCGCGCGCAGGACCTGCGCGACGGGGACGATCCCGACGATCAGCCCGACGGCCAACGACAGGGCGAGCCCGAACCCCACGACCGTGGGATCCATGCTGATGGTCTGGACGCCCGGAATGTCTTCGAGCCCCAGCCAGGCCGTGGCTCCGAGCAGGGCACGGCCGATGGCGAGACCGAGCGCGCCGCCAATCAACGTCAGAAGCGTCGTCTCGGTGAGCACCTGCCGCGCCATGCGTCGCTCACCCGCCCCGAGCGCGTAGCGCGTGGCGAGCTCTTTCATGCGAGCGGTCGACCGGACCAGCGCGAGGTTCGCAATGTTCACGCAGCCGATCAGGAGCACGAACGCCACGCCGCCCCAGAGCAGGTACAGCGTGGGTCTGATCGTCCGCACCTGATGATCCTGGAGAGGGACGACGACGGTCCGGAAGCCGGCGCTCGTGAGAAGCTCCTTCGTCTCCGGAAACCGCTCGAGGTTGTGCTGGTTCAGTCGGTCGATCTGCGCCTGGGCTTGTTCGACCGTGGCGCCAGGCTTCAGCCGGCCGATGTGCTGCCAGCTGTTGTTGTGGCGGGCGTCGTCTGATTTCTCTTCCGCGGTGAAGGCGAGGGGCGTCCACAGCCGCACTTCCGGGTCGGCGAACTGGAACCCGGCCGGCATGACCCCGACGATCGCATACGGCTGGCCGTCGATGCGGAGATCACGTCCGACGACGGCCGGGTCGCCGTTGAACACCCGAAGCCACAGCGCGTGGCTCAGGACGACCTTGCGCTCGTTGCCAATCTCGCCTTCGGCATCGGCGAACGTGCGTCCGATCGCAGGTACGGCCTTCAGCACCCGGAAAAACGACGGCGTGACGTCTAGCGACTCGACACGCTCGGGCGCGGTGTCCGTGCCGATCGTGCGGCCGCTATCCCGGTACATGGCCTGCGACTCGAACACGTCGGTCTCGCGCAGGCGGTCGTAGTAGTCCGGGACGCCGGACGACGATCCTTCAGCCCCGGCATTCGGGTAGCTGTTGTACATGAGCAGCACCCGGTCCGGTTCCGGAACCCGCAGCGGGTGCAGCAGCACCGAGTTGACGATGCCGAAGATGGCCGTGTTCGCGCCCAGGCAGATGGCCAGGGTGGCGACAGCCGTCAGGGTGAATCCCTTGTCCTTCCAGAGCAGCCGCGCGCCGAATCGGAGGTCCTGCAGCAGCGTGTCCATCGGGTCCCGTCCGGTCTCCAGGCGTTTTCAACCTTAGACGGAGCTGGCGCGCAGAAGTTTTACCGACCGACCTGGCGCCGCCGCGCGATCGAGCGTGGCAGCCGACGGGCTCGCATCGACCGATTGTGCGAGGCCGCGCCAGGGGTCTCAGACGATTCGCCGGTGGGGCTACGAGGGCAGCAGGCCGACGTTCAATGACTGCTCGATGGTTCTCAGGATGTCCACTTCATCGGGGCAGGCCAGTGTGACGGCGCTGCCCGCGAGCTCGGCCCGGCCGGTCCGACCCACCCGGTGGACGTAGGTTTCGACCGTCGCGGGGACGTCGTAGTTGATGACGTGGGCAATGCGTTCGATGTCGAGGCCGCGTGCGGCGATATCGGTGGCCACGAGAGCGGAGAAGCGGCCTGCACGGAATCCCTCGACGGCGGCGGTCCGCTGGCCCTGGGTGAGGTCGGCGTGCAACGGCGCACACCGGATGCCCGCGGCCGACAGGCGGCGCGCAAGACGATCGGCGCCGCGCTTGGTGCGAACGAATACCAGCTTCGGGCCCGACGTTTTACGCAGGAATCCCGCGAGCCATGCCGGTTTCTCGTCTGCGGCGACCACGTGACCGACGTGTGTGATGGTGGTGGCCAAGCCACTCTGACCCACCTGAATCATCCTGGGCGCGCGCATGATCTGCGAGGCGGAGTCCACCACATCGGCGGTCATCGTCGCAGAAAAGAGCAGGGTCTGCCGGCTGGAGGGCAACGCCGCGACGATGCGACGGACACTCGGCCAGAATCCCATGTCGAGCATGCGGTCCGCTTCATCGAGCACGAGCACCTCGAGACCGCTGAAGCGGTGCGCCTGGCTGTTCATGTGATCGAGCAGGCGACCCGGTGTCGCCACGACCACGTCGACCGGGGCGCGCAGGCCGCGCTCTTGCGCTGAGGCGCCGACACCGCCATAGACGGCGACCGCCGACAGGCCGGTATGGTACGCGAGCCCCTGAAAGTCCTCTTCGATCTGGACGGCCAGCTCGCGCGTCGGCGCCAGGATCAGCACACGAGTGGACCCGCGGCGGCCTTCGCCGCCTGCGAGCAGGCGCTCGATGATGGGAAGCAGAAACGCGGCCGTCTTGCCGGTGCCGGTCTGGGCGCAGCCGACGAGATCGCGGCCTTCGCTGACCGCCTGAAACACGGCGCTCTGAATCGGCGTCGTGCGGACGAATCCCAGATCGCCGAGCGCCCGGTTGACTCGTGGATCCAGCTTCAGACTGGCGAAATCGACGGGCGTGGCATCGTGCGGCGCCAGTTCGAACGGGGGCGTCCGCATGGGACGAGATTGCGTGATCGTGCGTGGTGAATGCTGCCGGCGTCGGTGTGGTTGTGAGCGGCGCGAGCCGTGGGAACGGGGTTGAATATTATGTGTTGCCAAGAAAGTGTCGATCATCCCTGACGCGTGATGTTGATTGAGCAGCGATCGACGCGCGCGTCATTCTTCCGCGTCGTCCTGCCAGTCGGCTCGGGGTTGTGGCCCGAGCCTGATGTCGGCGATGTCTGGATCCTCGTCTGTGCTCCGGCGCGGCGTCGCATCGCGGCGGGCCTTGGCTTCGAGCCGGCGCGCCGTCTTCTGCTTTTGCCGCTCGACTCGAGCCTTTTCTCGTTCGCGCTTCAACAGCGTCGGTCGCGAGCGGTTGGCCATGGGATCCTCCTTGCGCCTGCGCCACGTACGGGATCGGAGCGGGCGTCACAGTGCTTACGCCTGCGCAGTCGTCTTGCGCGTGCCCTTGCGCGCGGCTCGCCGGGGGCGGGAAGCCGGGGCTGGCTCGTCGGTCGCTTCGAGCGTGACCAGACTGGTCACGAACGTTCGCACGCCGTGCTGGTCGAAGTCGATAACCGTGTAGCGGTCGGTGACGTCGGTGATGGTTCCCGCGCCGTACTGCGGCTGACTAACGCGGTCGCCCTTGCCGTAGGCGCGCATGACGGCTCCTCTGGATGCAGACGGGTCCGGCCGGCACAGCGCCGTCGGACCCGTCAAGTGTGTGGATGAGCCAGCCGCTACCAGCGCGGCTCGGAACGCCGATACCCGCCGCGCCCGCCGCCGCCGCCCGGGCGCCCGCCGCCGCCGCCAAACCCGCCGGAGGTCGGCTTCGGCCGTGCTTCGTTCACCGTGAGCGTCCGGCCTCCGAGCTGATACTCATTCAGATCGGTGGCGGCCTTCTGGGCCTCCTCGTCTGTGCTCATTTCGACGAAGGCGAACCCCCGCGCCCGGCCCGTGGCCATGTCACGCACGACGTTCACCGACTCGACCGCGCCGGATCGGCCGAAGAGTTCTTCCAGTTCGGCCTCGGTCGTCTGAAAGGGGAGGTTACCAACGTAGAGCTTGCGACCCATGTCTGACTCCTGCGCTCACTGCTTGAACGCGCCCCGCCTGTAGCTGCTGGCGACGGGTGATTTGAGGAAACTAGCCTTGAGCGGTTATCGCTCTGGCTCGACTATCACGTAAAGAGGAGCGAGTCAGCGGAAGGGCTCGATCGACTCTGCGCGGGTAAGCGTGTGGGCTAGTCTTCCAAGACGAGAACTAGTATACGCCATTCCGGGCGCGGGACCAAGGGCAACTTGGCGAGCGATGTCCGGAGGGAGGGGTGTGCCCTTGCCACGCGGTGAGAAAGGCGGTTCCGTGCGGGTGATATGCTCGCCGTCATCATGCGGCCTGCTGCCACATCCGCCGCCTTCGCCGCGCTCCTCGTTCTGCGGCCGCCTCGACCCTGGCCCAGCAACAGGCGCCAGCGCCATGGACGCTCGGTGAGCCTCAGATCCGTGAGGTCGTCGATCGGGTGCGCGCGGGTCGTGACCTCAGCCCGCGTGCATGGCCCGGCGGGGCGCGTGTGGCCGTGGGGCTCTCGTTCGACTTCGATAACGAAACGATCACGCTGCGGGACGGCGGTGATTCGGTCTCTCAATTGTCCCAGGGTGAATACGGCGCCCGCCGCGGTGTCGTGCGCGTGCTGGCGCTGCTCGAACGGCACGGGATCAAGGCGACCTTCTTCGTGCCGGCGGTCAGCGCGCTGCTGCACCCGGAAGCGATGAAGGCGATCGTGGCGGCCGGCCATGAGGTCGGCCTGCACGGGTGGATTCACGAGCGCAATTCACAGCTCGACGAGCCAACCGAGCGAACCCTGTTGACGCGGGCCTTCGAGACGCTGACCCGCACCACCGGCCGCAGGCCGGTCGGCATGCGGACGCCGTCGTGGGATTACAGCCGGTCGACCATCGCGATCGCGCGCGAGCTCGGTCTGCTGTACGACTCGAGCCTGATGTCCGACGACGCGCCGTACGAAGTCGTGGCTGGCGGTACGCCGACCGGCATCGTGGAACTGCCGGTGGAGTGGATTCTCGACGACGCGCCGTATTTCACGATGGATCGCTTTACCAGCATCCGGCCCACGATGAATCACGATGAGGTGCATGCCATCTGGAAGGGCGAGTTCGACCAGGCCTACGAAGAGCGCGGCCTGTTCATCCTGACGATGCACCCGCACATCGTTGGCCATCGCCATCGCATTGCCATGCTCGATCGGCTGATTCAGGAGATGAAATCGCAGCCCGGCGTCTGGTTCGCGACACATGAAGAAATCGCGCGGTTCGTACGCGAGCAGGCCGGACTCTCGGCGCCGGCGGTCACGCGAGTGCCCTAGCGCTTCAGGATGCGTCCACCTTGCCTGTGCCGCGTCCCGGGCGTAATCTTGAATAGACCTGAGACCCAGAGGCGTTTTCAGAGATCGCAGGAGAAGCCAGCATGATCAGCACCAGTCGACGATACGCTCGAGGCGCGGTGGCAGTGTTGCTCGTTGCCCTTGCCGCCGGAGCTGCCGCGTGTGCGTCAAGAAGTGTCAATGACATCCTGGCTGATCCGTCGCGCTACCGCGATCGCGACGTCAGCGTGTCGGGCACCGTCGAAGAGAGCTTCTCCGTCGGCAATCGCGGCGCCTACCGTGTGAACGACGGCACGGGCCAGCTCTGGGTCGTGTCGGAGAGGGGCGTGCCGCGCAAGGGTGCGCGGGTCAAGGTGAATGGACGCGTGCGCGAGGGGTTCAATCTCAGCTCGTTCGGCGACCTTCTGAAGCTTCCCGCGGGCGTCGAGAGCGGGCTCGTGCTCGTCGAGAGCTCGCACACAGCCGAATAGTTCCGTCCACTGAGCCGTCCGTCGACCGGCCCTCGGCCGACGGGAGTACGATACATACAGATATGCGGCCGTGTCGGTCGATTCTGTGGATGAGTGTGCTGGGACTCATCCCGGTCGCCCCAGTGTGGTCCGCCGGGCAAGCCACGACCGGGCTGCAAGTGCAACACTGGGCCAGGGCGCTCCAGCCGGGCGAAGTCGTCCGTGTCACCGTCCGCGCGAGCGAACCGATCCAGCAACTCGACGGCATCGCGTTCGAACGGCCGTTCGGGTTCTATCCCGTCGGTGACGGTCTGACCTGGGAGGCGCTGGTCGGCCTCGATCTGGAGGTGCCGAGCGGGTCGCACGTCCTCGAGATCCGCGGTGTGTCGTCCGGAGCCGCGCCCGTCACGGTGCGCCACGATCTGACGATCGTCGGCAAACGATTTGCGGTGAGACGCCTCAGCGTGCCCGAGTCGTTCTCCACGCCGTCTTCCGCCGTGCGCGAGCGCATCGAGCGAGAGGCGGAGCGGCTGGCGGCGCTCTTTGCCGCCGAGGAGCGTGCGCGGGCGTGGCACGACGGGTTCATCACGCCGGTGCCGGGAGCCTCGACGAGCAGCTTCGGCCGGCGATCGATCGTCAACGGCCAGCCTGGCAGCCCGCATCGCGGCGCCGACTTCCGTGCGCCGTTCGGCACTCCGGTGCTGGCCCCGAACGCCGGCCATGTCGTGCTTGCCGACGAGCTCTACCTCGCGGGCCGCACTGTCGTTCTGGACCACGGGCTGGGGCTCTTCTCGCTCCTCGCCCACTTGTCGGCCATCAGCGTGAAGGAAGGTGACAGCGTCGAGCGCGGCGCGACCATCGGTCGGAGTGGCGCGACAGGCCGCGTGACAGGCCCGCACCTGCATTGGGCGGTCCGGTTGACGGGCGCCAGCATCGATCCGCTGGCGCTGATGGCGGCCACGCGGCGGACGCCGTGACAGTGACCCGTCCTACGAGTCTTCCGCCCTGTGCTTCTTGAGAACCGCGAGATGCTCCCGCACTTCGATGCGTGCGCGCACGAAGTCTCCGTGTTCGATCTGAAGCTCGCGGCTGATCCCGCGGATTTCGTTGTCTTCTGCGGTTCCCACCGAGTCGTCGGCGGCCGCGAGCGCAAAGAGGCAGCGCAGCAGGCCGAGACGCTGAGTGTGCGTGGTGTGGGAGGCGAACTCACGCGTCACGAGGTAGTTGTGCGTGCCGCCGAACCGCTTGACCTCGCCGAGCGCGAGCGCCACCACAGCTGCGGCTTCGCCGGCCGAGAGCTCGCCCTCTTCCGCGACCAGCCGCTCCATCAGCCCGGCTTCCGCATCGGGGAGGTGCGTATCCGCGCGAGCGACACGGCCCAGCAAATAGGCGAATGCCGCGACGTAGCGGGCCCGTTCGTTCTCCAGGCTCTCGAGCAGCTGACAAACCGAGTCGAGCACCTCGGGATCGGCTGGCGATGGCTCCAGCCCGACCCAGCGCAACACGTCCCATCCTCGAGCCATGCTCCCGACTCTCTCAGATCACGCCGTGGGCCTGCAAGCCGCAGCCGGCTGAAAGACGGTCGCTCTTGACGGGTCGCTGCGGACTCATGTACAAATAGGGCTGATGTTCGCCGGGCTTTCGCGGGCCATTTGCTGCTGTTGTTGTTGTACGACCCACATGGGTCGGGGCCCCGGAGTCTATGGTCATGCGCCGTCAGTGTTAGACGTCCTGTAAGTTCGAGTTCAGCGAAGCGACCAAAGGCCCGAGAGGTTCCAACCTCTCGGGCCTTTTTATTTTTTGCAGCGCAACGGCTGGGACACGAGCCCATCACATGCGAACCAACTCTTCGGTCGGCCACCCGCCAACTCGATTGGACATCGTGACGCTGGCGGACACGCTCGAGAACGAACCGCCCGCGACGATTCTGGCGTGGGCCAGCGGAGCCTACGGACGGGGTCTGACGCTTTCGACCGGCTTCGGACCAGAAGGGTGTCTGCTCGTCGATCTGATAGGCCGTTCCCAGTTGGACATCGACATCCAGACACTGGACACGGGACTGTTGTTCCCCGAAACCTATTCGCTCTGGCGCCGGCTCGAGACCCGATACGGATTGGTCATCCGGGGTGTCTCGCCGCAGTTGACGGTGGAATCTCAAGCCGCGCTACACGGTCAGGCTCTGTGGGCCCGGTCTCCGGACCTTTGCTGCGCCATCCGCAAGGTCGAGCCCCTCCACGCCGAGCTTGCTGGCTTCGAGGCGTGGATCACGGGCATCAGGCGCGACCAAACTCCGGCGCGCGCCGCGGCACGCGTCGTCGAGTGGGACGAACGCTTCGGAGTCCTCAAGATCAACCCGCTCGTCGGACTGCGCACGGCAGATGTCTGGCAGCACCTGCGTGAGCACGACGTGCCCTTCAACCCGCTGCACGAGCGGGGCTATCCGAGCATCGGGTGCATGCCGTGCACGTCGCATGTGGCCGAGGGCGAGGGCGCGCGCGCTGGACGCTGGCGCGGGTTCGGGAAGACGGAGTGCGGGCTGCATGTCTCGGCGGTGCGGCCCGTCGCGGCCGAATCGCCGGCGTGATGAGAATGGCTTCACACATGGAACTGCCGTATCCACTCTTCTTGAAGCTGTCGGGTCGCCGGGTGCTCGTCGTGGGTGGCGGGCCGATGGCGGACTCGAAAACGGCATCGCTTCTCGAGGCTGGCGCCGAGGTCACCGTGGTGGCGCCAAGCGTCTGCGAGGGTCTCGCGGCGAGGCCCGTCCAGGTCAGATTGCGCCGTTTTCGCGCCGCCGACCTGGACGGCATCTGGCTCGTCGTCGCCGCGGCCCCGCCCGCAGTGAACCGCCGGGTCGCCCGGCTGGCTGAAGCGCGGCGGCTCTTCGTCAATGCCGTGGATGACCCGTCGCATGCCTCGGCGTATGCGGCCAGCGTGCTGCGGCGCTCCGGTGTCACCGTGGCCATTTCAACCAACGGCGAGGCTCCGGCGCTGGCCCGTCTGCTGCGTGAGGGTATCGAAGAGGTCATTCCCGAAGATCTCGAACGGTGGATGACGCATGCCCGGGCGCTTCGTGGCTCCTGGAAGGGGCAGAGCGTGCCGATCGATCGAAGACGCCATCTGTTGCTCGACGCCATCAATCGTCTGTATGAGAACTGACACCCGCCGGACGCGTCGCTCTGGATTCGTGTCCATCGTGGGGGGCGGACCTGGCGACCCGGGCTTGCTCACCAGAAAGGCAGCGCTTCGCCTGCGGCAGGCCGATCTCGTGCTGTACGACGCGCTGGTCGGGCCCGACGTGCTCAAACTGGCTCGCCGCGCACGCCGCTTCTTCGTGGGGAAGCGGTGTGGCCGCGCGTCGATGACCCAGGACGCCATTCACCGGCTGATGATTCGAGCGGCGCGCCGCGGTGAGCGGGTCGTGAGGCTCAAGGGCGGCGATCCGTTCGTGCTGGGCCGCGGCGGTGAGGAGGCTCTCGCCCTTCAGGCGGCGAATGTCCGTTTCGAGATCGTGCCGGGCGTGTCGTCGGCCATCGCCGCGCCGGCCCTTGCCGGTATTCCGGTGACGCATCGCGGCGTCGCGTCGGCGTTTCTGGTCTTGTCCGCGCACGGCGAAGACACGTTTCGTCCCCTGGTCGCCGCGATCGCCCCGCACTCAATCACCGTCGTCGCCCTGATGGGTCTGGGCCAGCGTGGTGCTCTGGCGGATGCGATGGTTGCGCGCGGCTGGTTGGGGGAGACGCCCGCCGCCATCATTCGCGCTGCCGGCACGAGTGAGATGACGGTCTGGGTCGGTACCCTCGACGGCCTGGGCTCGGCGCCGATTGATGAGGCCTCCTCGCAGCCCGGAACGATGGTCATCGGCGACGTCGTCGCAGTACGGGCGCGTATCGCCGCCGGCTTGTCGGTGGGCGGAAGCTCTGAGTCCGCCGTCGATCCGCCGGCGGGGAACCGCGAGTACCGCCTCGCAGTCGCTGAGAGGTGAGTGATGTCGGCCATGGATGATCCACGCACGCTCGGACGCACGCGCCTCTCGTTCGCGAACGAAGCGGAGGTCGACGAGTTCGTGGCGATGCTCGATCGGTTCGAGCGTGGCGAGCTGCCGCCGGATCGCTGGCGCACGTTTCGCCTCACGCGCGGCACCTACGGGCAGCGGCAAACCGGCGACGTTCAGATGCTCAGGGCCAAGATCCCGCAGGGGATTCTGACGGCGGCGCAACTTCATGCGCTGGCCGACATCGCCGAGTGCTATTCGCGCGGCTTCGGGCACATCACGACCCGCCAGAACATGCAGTTTCATTTCATGAAGCTGCACGACGTGGAGCTCGCCATGCGCCGGCTGGCGGAAGCGGGGCTGACCAGTCGCGAAGCATGCGGGAGCGCCGTGCGAAACATCACCGCATGTCCGTACGCGGGGGTCGCGCACGACGAGGCCTTCGACGTGACACCGTACGCCGAAGCGCTCACGCGTCACCTGCTGCGGCACCCGCTCGCGTCATCGCTGCCGCGCAAGTTCAAGATCGCGTTCGAGGGCTGCGTCGAGGATCACGCGATGACCGCGATCAACGACATCGGCTTCCGCGCGCGCCTCATCCAGGCCGATGGGGCGGAGGTGAGAGGCTTCCGTGTGACGGCTGGCGGCGGCACCTCGATCATGTGCAAGAGCGGCGGCCTCCTGTACGACTTCTTGCCCGCAGGCGAAATCCTGGAGGTTGCCGAAGCCATCATCCGGGTCTTTCACCAGTTCGGCGACTACGAGCACAAGCAGCGCAACCGCATGAAGTTTCTGATCAAGACCCTCGGCTGGGACGGCTGGCGGGCGGAGTTCGAGCGCGCGCGTCACGCGCTCCGTGCGGACGGGGCGCCTGCGCTCGGTTTCGATCCGGATCGAGCACCCGTCGAAACCGCCCCTGACTGGACGCTGCGCGAGGCGCCCTCGACAACGGAGGTGGCCGCGCGGGCTGAGTCGGCTCGCGTGATCGGACCGGGCCTCGTGCCGCACGTCGGGCCGACGCTGCCGATCGTGGACGGCGGCTTCGAACACTGGGTCGCCACCAACGTCCGCGCGCAGAAGCAGCCCGGCTACATGCTGGTGACTGTCACCGTGCCGCTCGGCGATTTGACCGGCGAACAGATGCGGCTGCTCGGCGATCTCACAGAGGCCTTTGCTGACGGCACGGTGCGCACCACGCAGAACCAGGACGTGCTGCTCCGATGGGTGCCGAAATCCGCCGTGCTCCCGCTGTACCGAAGGCTCCTGGCTGCGAACCTGGGCCTCGGCGATGCCAACACACCGGCCGACGTCGCGGGTTGTCCCGGTGCCGAATCGTGCAAGCTCGCGGTGACGCAGTCACGGGGCCTGGGGCGGCTCCTGTCGTCGCATCTTCAGGAGAGACCCGATCTCGTCGCGGCCGCGCCGGGTCTGTCGATCAAGATCAGCGGGTGTCCGAATGGCTGCGGTCAGCATCACATTGCCGGCATTGGCTTTCAGGGCAGCGTCCGCAAGGTGGCCTCGCGCGTCGTGCCCCAGTACTTCCTGATGGTGGGCGGCGGTTTCGACGAAGAAGGCGCGAAGTTCGGCCGCCTCGTCGCGAAAATTCCCGCGCGCCGCGCGCCGGAGGCTGTCGAACGGCTCGTGGATTTGTACGGACGCGAGGCGCTCGAAGGCGAGTCGCCCGACACGTTCTTTCGCCGCCTCGACCGGGAACACCTCCACGCGCTCGTGGCGGACCTCGAGGAGTTCGATCCGGCCGAGGCCAAACCGGAAGACTATGTCGATCTCGGCGAGGAGCACGAGTTCAGCCCCGATGTCCAGGAGGGTGAATGCGCCGTCTGAGGGCGGGCGCACTCGTTGGTATTCTGGCGGCGTTCTCGTGTGCGGCACCGGGGGATCCCGGCTCGACGCCGTCGCAGGTCACCATCCTCAACGTCTCGTACGACCCCACGCGTGAGTTCTACCAGCAGATCAACCAGGCGTTTGCGCGGAACTGGTTTGCCTCGGCCGGGCAGACAGTGACGATCGAACAGTCGCACGGCGGATCGGGCCGTCAGGCCCGCGCGGTCATCGATGGGCTCCAGGCGGACGTGGTGACCCTGGCGCTCGCCTATGACATCGACGCGATCCACGCGAACGGTGGATTGCTCGACCGTGACTGGCAATCGCGCCTCCCCAACGGAAGCTCACCGTACACGTCGATCATTGTCTTTCTGGTACGGAAGACGAACCCCAAGGGCATCAAGGACTGGGGCGATCTGGCCAGGAGCGGCGTTTCCGTCATCACGCCGAACCCGAAGACATCAGGGGGTGCGCGCTGGAACTATCTGGCGGCCTGGGGCCATGCTCTGAGGCAGTTCGACGGCCGCGAGTCCGCCGCCAGCGATCTCGTCGGGCGTATCTACCGCAACGTCCCGGTGCTCGACTCAGGGGCGCGCGGGTCGCTGACGACGTTCGTGCAGCGCCAGATTGGCGACGTGCTGATTGCCTGGGAGAGCGAGGCGCTGCTCGCAAGGAAGACAGTGGCCCGCGATCAATTCGAAATCGTCGTCCCGTCGGCGACGATCCTTGCCGAGCCGCCTGTCGCGCTGGTGGACCGGGTCGTCGACAAGCGCGGCACCCGCCAGGTCGCCCAGGCGTATCTCGAGTTCCTCTACAGTCCAGAAGGCCAGGACATTGCCGCCGCGCACTTCTTCCGGCCGCAGTCCAATGAGGTGCTGGCCAGGTACGCGAGTCAATTTCCCAGGGTCACCACGTTCACGCTGGCCGACGTATTTGGCTCCTGGTCCAAGGCTCAGGCCACGCATTTCGACGATGGCGGCACGTTCGACCAGATCTACCAGCCAGGGTCGTGAACGTGCTCATCGACCGGGGATTTTGATCTGATGCGACGGCGGCGTGTCCTCCCGGGCTTCGGCCCGACGCTCGGCGTCACGCTGCTGTACCTGAGCCTGCTCGTCCTCATCCCACTCGCCGGTGTGTTCGTGAGAGCCAGTTCGCTCTCATGGGATCAACTGATCCGGACGATCGCGTCGCCCCGGGCCGTGGCCGCCTACAAGCTCACCGTCGGCGCCTCGCTGCTGGCGGCCTTCATCAACGCCGTCTTCGGGACGCTCGTGGCCTGGGTACTGGTGCGCTATCGCTTTCCGGGGCGTCGCATCGCGGATGCGATGGTCGATCTCCCGTTCGCGCTCCCCACCGCAGTGGCGGGCATCGCGCTGACGGCGGTGTACTCCGAGACGGGATGGATCGGTCGTCATCTTGCGGGTCTCGGGATCCCGGTGGCCTTCACGCCGCTCGGCGTGGTCGTCGCGCTCACGTTCGTCGGTCTGCCCTTCGTGGTGCGCACCGTGCAGCCCGTCCTCCAGGATCTCGAGCGCGACGTCGAAGAGGCCGCGTCGAGCCTGGGTGCGACCAGATGGCAGACCATCACGCGCGTGCTCGCGCCGTGCCTGGTGCCACCCGTGATCACGGGCTTTGCGCTCGCGTTTGCCCGGGCGCTCGGCGAATACGGATCCGTGATCTTCATCTCCGGCAACCTGCCGCTCCGCACCGAAGTGACAACGCTCCTCATCATGACCAGGCTCGAGGAATACGACTACGGCGGGGCCGCCGCGATCGCCGCCGTCATGCTGGTCATCGCTTTTCTGTTGCTCTTGTTGATCAACGCGCTGGAGGGATGGAGCCGCCATCGTTCGCGCACGATGGAAGTCTGATGAAGGATCCATGGCTCGCGCGCGTGCTCGGCACCCTGACCGCGCTGGTCTTCCTGACCGGCTTTCTGGTGGTGCCACTCCTGGCGGTGTTCGCGGGGGCGTTGTCCGAGGGCGCGGGCGTGTATTGGGACGCCTTGCGCGAGCCCGAGTCGCTTCGCGCGCTCCGCCTGACGCTGCTGACGGCCGCCGTCGTGGTGCCGATCAACACGCTGTTCGGGATCGCGGCGGCATGGGCGATTGCGCGCTTCGAGTTTCGTGGCAAACGAGCGCTCGTCACCTTGATCGACCTGCCGTTCGCGGTCTCGCCGGTCATCTCGGGCCTCATCTTCATCCTGCTCTTCGGCGCACAGGGATATTTCGGACCGTGGCTGGCGGCGCACGATATCAGGATTGTGTTCGCGGTACCGGGCATCATCCTGGCGACGCTGTTCGTGACGGTGCCCTTCGTGGCGCGCGAGCTCATCCCGCTGATGGAGGAGCAAGGCGCCGAAGAGGAGCTCGCTGCCATCGGATTGGGTGCCAGCGGGTGGCAGATGTTCTGGCGCGTGACGCTGCCGAAGATTCGCTGGGGTCTGCTCTACGGCGTGATCCTGCTCAATGCGCGCACGATTGGTGAGTTTGGCGCGGTCTCCGTGGTGTCGGGACACATTCGCGGCCGCACCAATACTGCCGCGCTCCACGTCGAGATCCTGTACAACGAATACCACTTCGCCGCGGCGTTTGCCGTGGCGTCCGTGCTCGCGGGCCTGGCACTGCTGACCGTGGCGGCCAAGACCGCCATGGAACAGCTTCGGGGTTAGCCGCCGAGGACGAGTATGCAAATCGAGTTGCGTGGTGTCACCAGGCAGTTCGGCACGTTCACGGCGCTCAGCGACGTCGACCTCACGGTGTCGAGTGGCGAGCTCGTGGCACTACTCGGACCGTCCGGATCGGGCAAGACCACGCTGCTCCGCGTGATCGCCGGTCTCGAGACACCGGATCGTGGTGTGGTCATGCTGAACGGCCGGGACGCGACCGCTCAGCGGGTGCGCGACCGCAACGTCGGCTTCGTCTTCCAGCACTACGCGCTGTTCCGCCATATGACGGTGTTCGAGAACATCGCGTTCGGGCTTCGGGTGCGCCCGCGCGCCCGACGGCCCAAAGAAGCCGTGATCGATGAGACCGTTCACCGGCTTCTCGACCTGGTTCAGCTCGAGCCTCAGGCCACACGCTATCCTTCGGAGCTCTCGGGCGGGCAGCGGCAGCGCGTGGCACTGGCCCGCGCGCTGGCTGTGGAGCCCAGCGTTCTACTGCTCGACGAGCCGTTCGGTGCCCTCGACGCCAAGGTACGCAAGGAGCTTCGGCGATGGCTCCGCCGGCTGCACGACACGTTGAACGTCACCAGCGTCTTCGTGACCCATGATCAGGAAGAGGCCATGGAGCTGGCGGGCCGTGTCGTCATCATGAATCACGGACGCATCGAACAGGTCGGGACTCCCGACGATGTGTACAGCCGTCCGCAGTCGCCCTTCGTCTACGACTTCCTCGGCGACATCAATCTGTTCCACGGGCGAATCGAGGGCGGAAGCATCCGGCTCGGTTCGCTGGCCGTCGAGGTTCCCGGGCTCGATCCCGCACACCCGCGCGACGCCGCTCTCTACCTGCGACCCCACATGCTGGAGGTGCGCATCGAGCCGGGGGGCGGAGGGCCGGAGTTCAGGGCCGAGATTGTGCACATCAATGCGGCCGGTCCTCTCGTGAAGCTCGAGCTCCGATCCTCGTGGGGCGACCTCGTGCGGGTCGACATGCCTCAGGAGCGCCACCGCGCGCTCGGGCTCAAGAGTGGCGATCGGGTGTACGTCGGGTTTCTGGCGAGCGATTTGTTCATCGCACCGCCCCGTGTCGGGTCGCCAGATCTGTGAGGCGCCGCTAGGGCGACGGCAACACGGCGACCGCTCGCAGCGGTCCACCGCTGCCGCCACCGATCTTGATTGGCAGCGCAATGAGGTAGAAGCCGATCTCGGGCAGTCGATCGAGGTTCGCCAGATTCTCGAGAGCCGGGACGTTCTTCTCCATCAGCACGCGATGGGTCTCGAAGAGCGTCGATTGCCCGTAAGTCGATGCTGGCTGTGTCGAGTCCCACGGCATGAACCGACCGCTCGGTCGTGAGCCAGCGCGCCGCGTCGGGATGCAGGCCGGGGAAGTGGAGGCGGGCGACGGCTTCGGCGCCGCGATCGGCCGTGCCGAGATACTTCACCGCGTCGGGCCAGAAGCGGCCGAAGCCCGTTCTGAGCAGCACAATCGCGCCCGCTGGAATCCTCCCATGACTGGCCTCCCATTGATCGAAATCGCTTCGGGTCACCTGATAGTCGGGATTGGCTGCGGCTTGGCTGGACACATCGACGAGCACCGCGGCGCCGATCAGATCCTCGAGGGGGATCTGATCGACGGTTCGTCGGCCCTGAGCGAAATGAACGGGCGCATCGATGTGCGTGCCGCCGTGCTCCGAGGTCGTGAAGTTGTTCGCGGCATAGAAGTAGCCATTGTCGGTCAGACCCTCGGCGACCTTCTGCAGCCGGAAGGGCTGGGCGGTCGGCCAGAACAGCGTGTGCTCGTCGTAGCTGTACGACAAATCCACCATCGGACCCGGCGGGAATGTGGTTGGTGAGGGATCGGGCGTCCGATCCGCACAGCCGCCGGCGAGCGCGACGACGCGCGACGAGCGTGATGGCACCAAGGCGCGTCATGAGCACGGGCCACTCCAGGAGAAAAGAAGGGATCGGCGTGGGACGCTTGATTCTCCCCGGGACAAGGCCGCCGCGCAACTCGCGTCGCCAATCGCTTGACACCCTGTGACGGCTGAACTACCGTATCCAGGTGCTCGAGAGGGTTCACCACGCGCATCACCATCATCCCATCGAGGAGGCGGGGCGCGCTGTGGTGTAGCTGAACGACGAGCACAACACGGGTCGAAGACGAAGCCCCGCCACACCTGGCGGGGTTTTTTGTTGTACGCGCCGGGAGAGCCTCTATGGATTACTCGAAGCTGAACGGACTCGTTCCTGCCGTTGTGCAGGACGATCGGAGCGGCGAGGTGCTGATGGTGGGGTTCGTCAACGCCGACGCCCTGGCGGAAACGCAACAGAGTGGCTTTGCGACCTTCTTCAGCCGCTCTCGCAACAAGCTGTGGATGAAGGGCGAGACGTCGGGCAACCGCCTGGCAATCCGCAGCATCTTCGTCGACTGCGACGACGACAGCCTGCTCTTTCGCGTGGAGCGGCTGGGCCGTGGCGAGGTGTGTCATACCGGCGAGCGGACCTGTTTCTTCCGCCAGCTCGACTTCGACCCGCAGCCGTCGTCTGGTCCGGCGCCGACAGGAGAGGGCGACCAATGAAGCTCACGCTCGGCATTCCGAAGGGATCGCTGCAAGAAGCCACGCTTCAGCTCTTCAACCGTGCAGGCTTCAACGTGTACGTCAGCTCGCGGTCGTACTTTCCGGCCATCGACGATCCGGAGCTCGAGTGCATGCTCATTCGGGCGCAGGAGATGGCGCGTTACGTCGACACCGGTGTGCTCGATGCCGGACTGACGGGTCAGGACTGGATTGCGGAGCACGCCTGCGCTAACGGCGGAGGGTCGGGGCTGACCACCATCACCGAGCTGACCTACGCCAAGCAAACGTCCGGCAAGGTGCGATGGGTACTGGCAGTGCCTGAAGCGTCGAGCGTGCGGACGGCGTCGGATCTCGAAGGCGCCACCATCGCCACCGAGCTCGTGCAGGTGACCCGCGCGTACTTCGAGCGGCTCGGCGTGCGCGTCAAGGTCGAGTTCTCGTGGGGCGCGACCGAGGTGAAGCCGCCCGTCCTGGCTGACGCCATCGTCGAGGCCACGGAAACCGGATCGACGCTCAGGGCCAACCACCTGCGCGAGATCGCGACCGTGATGGAATCGACAACCGCCTTGATTGCCAATCGCGCCGCGATGAACGATGCGTGGAAGGCCCAGAAAATCGACACGGTGGCCCTGCTGCTGCGCGCGGCCATCGAAGCGCGTGGGCGCGTGGGCCTCATGCTCAACGTGCGTCGTGCCGATCTGCCGCGACTGCTCGAACTGCTGCCGGCGCTTCGACGACCGACCGTGTCGCCGCTCACTGACGAGGACTGGGTGGCGCTCAATACCATCGTCGAGGAAACCAGCGTGCGTGAACTGATACCCCGTCTCAAGGCAGCAGGCGCGCAGGGGATCGTGGAGTACCCCTGAACAAGATCGTCATGTAAGGCCGGCGAGGACACACAGGATGTTCCGGATTATCGAGGCCACGGATGGGAAGCGCATCGATCGACTGCTTCGACCGACGTCGAGCGGTCACGCCGCTGTCATGCGGCGCGCAGCGGCCATTGTCAGAAGGGTGCGCGTGCACGGCGACTCGGCGCTTGTGGCATATGCCCGTCGCTTCGACGGTTTGAACGGAGAGCTCGAGCTGACGAAGCGGGAGATCGATCGTGAAGCGGCACGACTGCCGGTGGAGGCCAGGCGTGCCCTGGGCCGTGCGGCAGCCAGCGTGGCGAGAGTCGCCGCGCGGCAGGTGCCATCGGCGTGGCGGCTCGACACTCGGCCGGGCGTCACGGTCGAGCAGCGCGTGCAGCCCTTCGAGCGCGTGGGCTGTTACGTGCCGGGAGGACGATTTCCACTTCCGTCGTCGCTGCTGATGACGGCGGTCCCGGCGCGGGTCGCCGGGGTGTCGACGATCGTTGCGGCATGTCCTCGACCGGATCCTGCGGTCTGCGCGGCCGCGCTCGAAGCTGGGGTGTCGAGGCTCTTCCGCATTGGCGGCGCGCATGCGATTGCGGCACTGGCGTACGGAACGGCGACGGTGCCGAAAGTCCAGAAGGTCGTGGGACCAGGCAATCGTTACGTGACCGCCGCCAAGGCGCTGGTGTCGGGCGACTGCGGCATAGACCTGCTGGCCGGCCCCACGGAGATTTTCGTCCTTGCCGTCCGTGCGCCAGCCGACATCGTCGCCGCCGATCTCGTTGCGCAGGCCGAGCACGATCCCGAGGCGAGAGCCGTGCTGGTCACCTGGCGCCGATCGTATGCGCGGGCCGTGGCGGATGAGGTGAAGCGACAGGCCCATGGCACGCCGGCAGGGGTGGCGCTCGCACGACGCGGCGGGATCGTGCTGGCGCGAACGCGTCGGCAGGCGATCGCTCTCGTCAATCGCGCGGCTCCTGAGCACGTCTTCTGCGAGGACGACGGGATGGCCGAGCGCATCACGTCGGCGGGCACTGTGTTCGTGGGGACGTCGAGCGCGCCCGCGACAGGAGACTACGCGACCGGCTCGAATCACGTGCTGCCAACCGGCGGCGCCGCGCGTTGGCGCGGCGGCCTGAGTGCGGCTGATTTCGTCCGGGTCTACACCGTGCAGCGTGTCACCGCGGCCGGCCTTCGGGATGTCGGGAGAACGACCATGACACTGGCCGCCGTGGAAGGGCTGGAGAATCATGCTCGGTCGATCGCCGTGCGATTCGATCGGAGAGGGTGAAGCGTTCATGGCGCGACGAGCGGCAATTCGGCGAACGACACATGAGACGCGAATCGACGTGCGGCTGAACATCGATGGTGCGGGCCGGTTCGACGTGCAGAGCGGCATCCGGTTCCTCGATCACATGCTCGAGACCGTCGCACGCCATGGAGGATTCGACCTGCGGGTGCGAGCCGAAGGCGATCTCGACGTGGACCAGCATCACACCGTCGAGGATCTGGGGCTGGTGCTCGGGCAGGCCATCTCCGAAGCGCTCGGTAGCCGCCGGGGAATTGCGCGCGCCGGGTATTTCGTCATGCCGATGGATGAAACGCTCGGTGTGGCAGCCATCGATTTCGGCGGCCGGCCGCACGCCGTCGTCGACCTGAAGCTTCGCGTCCGGCGGGTCGGCGATCTGCAGTCGGAGCTGGTGGCCGATTTCTTCGAGGGGTTCGCCCTGGGCGCCAGGGCCAACGTGCATGTGAAGGTCCTCTACGGACGATCGAGCCATCACCAGATCGAGGCCATGTTCAAGGCATTCGCCCGGGCGCTGCGCATGGCCTGTGCGCGCGACCGTCGCCTTGCGCGCACGCTTCCCAGCACGAAAGGACTGTTGTGATCGCACTCGTCGACTACGGCGCCGGCAACCTCACGTCGGTCAAGAGCGGCCTGGAGTCTGCGGGAGCCACCGTCGCCCTGGCGCGTGAACCTGAGGATCTCGCCGGCGCCAGTGCCATCGTGATTCCCGGCGTGGGACATTTCTCGAAAACCCGGTCGCTCGGCGACACGTGGCGCCGCGTACTGATCGATCTGGCGGCATCCGGCCGCCCGCTGCTCGGCATCTGTCTCGGCATGCAGTGGCTCTTCGAGGGAAGCGCCGAAGACCCCGACCTGCCGGGCCTCGGCCTGCTCCCCGGACGCTGCGAGCGCATCACCGCGCCCGATCTGAAGGTGCCGCATGTCGGGTGGAATGCGGTCACGCTCTGCCGCGGCTCGGGCATCATGGCGGGAATCGAGGACGAGGCGTTCGTGTATTTCTCGCACACCTTCGCGGCCCCGATCGGAGACGACACGGTCGGCGTCACCAACTACGGCGGCCCGTTCGCGTCGGCCGTCGAACGCGGCACGCTGAGCGGCGTGCAGTTTCACCCGGAGCGATCAGGCCGTGTCGGGCGCGCGATCCTGCAGAATTTCGTGCGGGGTGTCGAGGCGGACGACAACGCGCGCACGAGTCGAGCGGTGGTCGCTCGACCCGATCGCGTGTGCCGGCGGGTCATCGCCTGCCTCGACGTTCGCGACGGGCAGGTGGTGAAGGGGGTGAAGTTCGAGGGCCTGCGGTCCGCCGGCGATCCCGCGGAGCTGGCCGCCCGCTACGATCAGGAAGGCATCGACGAGATCGTCATTCTCGATATCTCCGCGACCATCGAGGGCCGCGCGACGAGGGCGGCGACGGTCGCAGCCGTCGCCGAGCGCATTGCCGTGCCCTTGACGGTCGGCGGCGGCATCCGTTCGGAAGCGGATGCGTGCGCGGTGCTCGACGCGGGTGCCGACAAGGTGAGCCTCAACACCGCGGCGCTCGACCGTCCCGACGTGCTCGCCAGCCTGGCCCGCCGCTACGGCAGCCAGGCGGTGATCATTGCGATCGACGCGAAACGCGGCCCCGCCGGCTTCGAGGTCTACAGCCGGAGCGGGCAACACGCCACGCGCCGCGAGGCCATCGAATGGGCACGGGAGGCTTCCGAGCGAGGCGCCGGCGAAGTGCTCCTCACCTCAATCGATCAGGACGGCACGCGCGAGGGATTCGATTGTCCGCTCACGGCGGCTGTGTCGTCCGCGGTTTCGATCCCCGTGATTGCATCCGGCGGAGCAGGAGGGCCCGGCGACTTCGTTCGCGTCTTCGCCGACGGACGCGCGGACGCCGCACTCGCCGCCTCGATCTTTCACGATCGCGATTGGAATGTCGGCCGGCTGAAGAGTTACCTGCGCGACCACGGCGTACGGGTGCGGCTCTGATGCTCGTTCCCGCGATCGACCTGCAGGCCGGCAAGGTCGTGCAGCTGGTGCAGGGCGAACGGCTGGCCTTTCAGACCGACGACCTGGACGGATGGATCGCACGCTTCTCGCGCTTTCCTGAAGTGCAGGTGATCGATCTGGATGCGGCCATGGGACGCGCTGAGACGAACCGCGATCTGGTCCGGTATATCTGCGCGCGCCTTCGCTGCCGGGTTGGCGGAGGAATCCGGACGGTCGACCGTGCGAGAGCCATGATCGATGCCGGCGCCGCGAGCGTCATCGCCGGGTCGGCCCTGTTCCCCGGCGGTCGCCCCGATCTGGTCTTCGCGGCACAGCTGTCAGAAGCGGTAGGTGTGGAGCGGACGATCGCCGCCATCGATGCAAAGGGAGGACACGTCGTCGTCAACGGCTGGAAGTCGATCACGACGCTCGCGCCGATCGAGGCCGTCCAGCATCTGGAACCCTACTGCGGCGGCTTTCTCTATACGCACGTGGACACCGAAGGCCTGCTCGGCGGCACCGACATGGACGCCGCGCTGGCACTGCGCCGCGCGACGGGACGCCGTCTCACCGTCGCCGGCGGCATCAGTTCGCTCGACGAAATCAATCGCCTCGACGCGGCCGGCATCGATGCCGTCGTGGGGATGGCGATCTACACCGGCCTGATTCCCCTCGATGCCTGACATGCTGCTCCGCGCCGTCGTCTTCGACTTCGACGGCGTCATTGTCGACAGCGAGCCCATGCACCTGGCGGCATTTCAGCAGATTCTCGCGCGTGAAGGCCACACGTTGTCCCGCGACGACTATTACGACAGATATCTCGGGTTCGACGACCGCGGGACGTTCAGGCAGATCGCCAAAGACACGGGCTTCGTGCTCGACGAGGCGACGGTCGACCGCTGGATCCGCGACAAGTCCTCCATCGTCCTCCATGAAATGGGCACGAACCCGCGCGTGCTGCCGGGCGCGGTCGATTGCGTCGCGGCGCTGGCCGCGAGCGGGGTAGCGCTTGCCGTCGCATCCGGCGCGCTTCGGGCCGAGGTGCGCGCCGGTCTCGAGGCCATCGGGCTTCTGCCGTACTTCCGGGCGATTGTCGGCGCCGACGACACGACGCACTCGAAGCCGTCTCCAGAGCCATACGCGGCGGCGCTTCGAGCGCTCGGGGTCGAGCCCCACGGGGCGGTGTCGATCGAAGATTCACCGGCCGGTATCGCGTCGGCGCGCGCCGCCGGTCTGCTCGACGGTCGGGGTGACCAACACCTATCGCGCCGAGGATCTCGTGTCAGCCGATGTCGTCGTCGGGTCGCTCACCGAGCTGACGCCCGCGCGCTTGGCAGGGTTTATCGCGCGGCGGGCCCAGCGGCCTCTGTCCGATCCGTAGGTTTCCGGTGTCCAGCCGGCGGCACCCGCGGCACCAGTGTACCGATGCGATACCCGACAGTTGCCCGGCCGCTTAGGGCAGAGCGCGGAACCCCCGAACAATTGGTCCCGCTAGAGTGTCGTCACGGTCGCGCCTGGCCTTAGTCTTTGCCCTGTCCACCTCGACTGGATTGCGGTGTGGGACGAGCCCAGCCGCGAACCGAAGGAGGCAACGACGTGGCCACCATCCTGCTCGTGATCCTGGTGCTGATGCTTCTCGGGGCAATCCCGGCCTGGCCGCACAGCCGAAGCTGGGGCTATGGCGCCGAGCGGCCTGTTGACGGTCGTCGTGATCGTGTTGCTGATCATGGCTCTGACCGGACGTCTCTGACGCGGAACGAAGCTCTGGCCGCGGCGACCCGCGGCCAGAGCTTGGCTGGCTCTTATCGGCGGCGCGCGTGTGGCGTGCTTTCCGGCTCGACTGGACGCTCGCCGTCGCGTGCTCGTCGTCCTCCGCTTCCGCGGATGGCTCGTCGTCGCCGGCCGCGCCGGCGTTGACGCCCTCCTCAGCGATATTGGACAGCTTCTGGTCGGCGGCTTTCTCCTCTTCCATGGTCAGCTCGAGGAGCGACGCCGCCTCGTCTTCGCCGAGAATCTGCGCCCAGGCGATTGCGGTGCCATAGGCCGTGATCTCGTAATGCTCGGCTCGCTGCCCTGCGGCAATGAGGCAGGCATCGAGCACCGGCCCCTCGTCGAACTCGTCGAGAATGTGCTTGCCTTCTTCGATGATTCCCGCGATGCCCGCGCAGTGCTTGCCGCTCACCTTCTCGTCGAGCATTTCGAACACGTCTTCGAGCCGCTGGACGTGCTGCCGGGTTTGTTCGAGGTGTGATTCGAAGGCGAGTTGCAGATCGTCGTTCGACGCGGCTTTCATCAGGGCTGGCAACGCCTTGGTCAGTTGACGTTCGGCATCGTAGAGGTCGCGAATCTCATCCACGAACGCGTCTCGCAGGGTCTTCTCGTGAGCCATGGCCGTTCCCCTCTTTCTTTTCCTCTTGTGAATGGTTCCACTCCGAGCGTCGGGCCGGTTGCTGCGCGTCGATCGACACGCAAGATGTCTGCCGCCGCGCCGTCGGCCCCGCAGTGGTAGGATCGCCGCTTGCGGTTCCCACCAAAGGAGCTCACATGAAACCTGAAGAGGCGACATTTCTGGCCGGTCAGCTGGCCGGACTCATCGAGGGCGAGTTTCCGGCGACCTGCAAGGTGCTGGCGGCGGTGAAGGACGACACGCGCGACTACAAGCCGGACGACAAGTCGCGAACGGCGTGGGAGCTGGCCACGCATCTTGCGACTGGCGACATCTGGTTTCTCGACAGCATCATCGACGGCCGGTTCGAATGGAATCCCGAGGCGGCGAAGCGGGCCGAGTCGGCTTTCGGAGACGTCGGCGAGGTCGTGTCGTTCTACAAGAAGACCCTGCCGGAGAAACTGGGCGCCATTCGAGCGCTCCCGCCGGAGAAATTGACGCGCACGGTCGACTTCTTCGGATTGTTTCAGTGGCCGGCGGTGCAGTTTCTGGGCTTCGCCAACAATCACAGCGTGCATCACCGGGGTCAGCTCGCCGCGTACCTTCGTGCGATGGGATCCAAGGTCCCGGCCATCTACGGCGGAAGCGCCGACGAGCCGATGGGGAGTTGAGGAAGCGTGCCGTACCAAATCCTCGTCGTCGACGACAACGTCGATTCCGCCGTGGCATTCAGCGTGTTCCTGGAGCACGCCGGCCATCGGACTCGTGTGGCGCACGACGGGATTGCCGCGCTCGCCGTTGCCAACGAATTCCGACCGGATGTCATCCTGCTGGACATTGGCCTTCCGGGCATGGACGGACACGAGACCGCGCGAGCGATTCGACAGCAGCCCTGGGCCAAAGAGCTGACCATCATCGCCACCTCGGGCTGGGGGCAGGAGTCGGACAAGCAACGCTCCCGTGATGTGGGAATCGATCACCATCTGGTCAAGCCCGTGGATCCCGGTGCTCTGATGCAATTGCTCGCGACGCTCCCGACGACAGCCGCGGCAGATCGCGGCAGCCAGCCGGAGGGAGAGACGTCGACAGACTCTTCTCCGCACCGTCCGTTGTAGACCCGTCGTCCCGCGATCTCATCGTTCGGCGTTCGTCGTGTTGCCCGTGTCAGCGGAGCAGGAACAGGCGCGCCCGGCCAGCTCGACGGGCCCACCGCCGAGCGCTGGCGTATCATGTGACGTTCGGCGGAGCGTCGCCGCGCCTTCATACATGGTCGGAGAGCAGATCTCTCACTACCGCATCGTGAGCAAGCTCGGCGCTGGCGGTATGGGCGTCGTCTACGAGGCCGAAGACGTTCGCCTGGGCCGATCCGTTGCGCTGAAGTTCCTGCCCGATGCGATGGCCGAGGATCGGCAGGCCCTCGATCGCTTCGAGGTTGAAGCGCGGGCGGCCTCAGCGCTCAATCATCCCAACATCTGCACGATCCACGATATCGGCGAGCATCAGGGTCGCCGCTTCATCGTGATGGAGCTGCTCAAGGGGCAGACCCTGGCCGATCGGATCGGTCGCGGGCCGATGAAACTGCCCGAGGTGATCGAGCTGGGCATTCAGCTGGCGGATGCGCTCGACGCGGCGCACCACCAGGGCATCATGCACCGGGACATCAAGCCGGCCAATGTCTTCATCACCGATCGCGGTCAGCCGAAGATTCTGGATTTCGGGCTCGCGAAGCTGACTCTTCAGCGGCGAGACGGTCTGACGCCGGGGGCCGCGGAGGAGACGCGCGCCGACACGTCTCCCGATCACCTGACCATTCCCGGTCTGACGCTCGGGACGGTCGCCTACATGTCGCCCGAGCAGGCTCGCGGAGAAGAGCTGGATGCCCGTACCGACATCTTCTCCCTCGGCGTCGTGCTCTACGAGATGGTCACGGGCCGCCCGGCGTTCGGCGGCAGCGCGACCGCCGTGGTCTTCGACTCGATCCTGAATCGACCGCCGATCGCCCCGGTCCGGCTGAATCCCGACGTGTCGCCGAGGCTCGAGGAAGTCCTCAACCGTGCGCTCGAAAAGGATCGCGCGCTGCGGTATCAGCACGCCTCGGATCTCTGCGCGGATCTGAAGCGGCTGCGGCGCGACTCCGACTCGAAGCGTCCGAGCGCCGTCGCGGTGCCGGCATTTTCGGGCGCCGGCACCGACATCTCACGCGGTCCGGCGGCGCTCGAGTCGGTCCCGGCGTCACCGACTGTGCCTGCGGCGGCCAGCGCTGGTGAATTCAGTGGGCGAAAGCGCTCGATATTCCGAATGGGACTCGTTGCCGCCTTGCTGGTGGCGCTGGCAGCCGTGCTGCTGTTTCGCGGCCGTGCCCGTCAGGAGCCAACCTCCCAGGTAGCCACGCCACCCGAAGCGTCTTCACCCGCTCCCTCTCCGGATGTGACGGCCGATCTTGCTCAGGCCTCGCGAAGTCTCGCGATGCGCGACTTTCCGGGTGCGCTTGCGCAGGCTGAACGGGTCTTGCGGGTCGATCCCAGACAATCAGGAAGCACGCCGGATCGGCGAAGAAGCGGGCTGGATGATGGCGCGCTTCGACGATGCCGTGGGGAATGCGAGGCGGCTGCTTCAATCGGGAAACTCACAGGAAGCGGCGAAGGCGGTGGCCGAGGCGGCCGCGATATCGCCCTCGAGCCCCGTGATCGCGGAGCTCTCAGGTCAGCTCTCGACCCGGTTCGCCGAGGAGGTGAGCCGTCAGGCTGCGGCCGCCGAGCAAGCGGTCGAGCAGGCGCGCCGTGCGGCGATTGCGGCCCAGCGGCGTGCAGCCGCCGACGCGCAGACGGTGGCGCCCCCTCCGTCTCCGACCACCGCGCAGAAACCGCGCACAACCGAATCTGCGCCGCCGCCTCCGCCTCAACCTCCGCCGCCGACCGAATCGGTACGCCGGCCACCGGTGGCCGAACCACCGCCCGCCGAGACGCCACCCTCGCTGCCGCCAGCCGCCGAGGCACCGAAACCCGAGCCGGTCATCCCCAAGCCTGTGGCTCCCGCGCCGCCCCGAGTGGAAGCGCCGGCCCTGAATCGCCGGTCGACGTCAGAGCGGCCGACGAGCGCGCCATCCGCCAGGTGCTCTCGACCTACGAGCGGGCGATCGAGCAACGGGATTTGGCGCTCTTTCAATCCGTCAAACCCAATCTCTCCGGTCTCGAAGAGTCGCGGCTGCGCGAGAGCTTTCGAGCCGTGCGCTCACAGCGGGTGGAACTTCAGATCCAGGCGATTGACCTCCGAGACAACCAGGCCACCGTCCGGATGACCAGGCGCGACACGATCGATGCCGACAGCCGCGAGCGTACCGTCGAAAGCCGGCAGACGATTGCCCTCGTCAAGACTGACGGACGCTGGGTGATTACCACCATCGGAGGGTAACGTGCGCGTTCGAGTGCTGCTCTTGTGTGTGGTCGTGCTCGGCCTCGCGTCCGGGACGTCGGCCCAGGAACCGTTCAACGTGGCGGTCCGCGTGGATCGGCTGGCCACGCTCTTCACGGATCTCTTCGGCCCCGAGGGCCTGGTCGTGGACAGCCTGGCAGTGCTGCCGTCCGGTGAGACCCACTCGGGACATTTCAATAGCGCTTTCGAGTCGGAGTTCGTGCAGTTCGGCACGGCGCTCACGAGCCAGCTGGTCGCCGTCCCGCTACCGTCGCCGGCGTCCGGGTTCACCTACGAATTCGATCCGGCGCTCGGCGTCTTCAACCGCACGACCCAGAGCTTCGGACCCATCCTGGCGGAGCGGGCCGAGACCATCGGCGCGGATCGCCTGTCGGTGGGCTTTACGTATCAGCATTTTCACTTCGACCGTATCGAAGGTCTGGACCTCGACTCGGTGCCTGCGGTCTTCACCCATGACGATTTCGAGCAGCGGGGCGGCCGCGAGGACGTCGTGACGACGGTCAATGCCATCGACGCGAACGTCAATCAGTTCACGGCGTTCGTCACCTACGGCATCAACAACCAGGTCGATTTGTCTCTCGCCATCCCGCTCGTCAGCACGGATCTGATGGTGGTCTCCGACGCCTCGATCCAGCGGATCGGCACGACCGATCCCGCCGTGCATTTCTTCCGTGCCATCGACGGCGACATCGGCGATCACCGCCTCTTCACGGCATTCGGCAGCGCCAGTGGCATCGGCGACATCACGATCCGCGCGAAGGGCACGCTGCACAAGACCGATCAGCATGGTTTCGCGGTCGGACTCGACCTGCGTCTCCCGACGGGCGACGAGGACAACCTGCTCGGCACGGGTGCGCCCGGCATTCAACCCTTCGCGATCTGGTCGGCCACCTACGGTCCGTTTTCACCGCACGCGAACCTCGGCTATCAGTGGAACGGGTTCTCGATTCTGGCGGGCAACCCCTCGACGGGTGAAGAAGCCGACCTGCCCGACAACGTGGCGTACGTCATCGGGGCCGACGTCGGCCTGAATTCGCGTTTCACCTTCGCCGTCGATTTCCTCGGCCGGGTCATCATCGATTCGCCGAGGCTCGTGACCCAGGATTTCGTCGCGCTCGACGGCGAATCGGTGTTCCCCAATGTCACCTTCGAGGACAGCACCTTCAACGAGCTCACGGGCACCGTCGGCTTCAAGGTGAACCTCGTCCAGCAGCTGCTGGTGGATTTCAGTTTGCTCTTCCGCCTCGACAACAACGGCTTGCGCGACAAGACGACGCCCCTCATCGGTATCGAGTACTCCTTCTGAGCCGGCCGCGCGGTCAGCGCGGCCGTGATGTTCTTCTCCGACCAGCACGGATCGTGCATGGGCGAGTCGCCGATGCGCGTCTTCGTCGCCGGAGCAACCGGAGCAATCGGCAGACCGCTTCTTTCCCGGCTGGTGAAGTCGGGCCACCACGTCATTGGCACGACCCGCACGCCGCACAAGGTTGCCCAGTTGCGGACGGACGGCGCCGACGCGATCGTCGTCGACGTGCTGGACGCGGCCGCCGTCTTGTCTTGAGCGCCGTGATGTCGGCGAAGCCGGATGTGGTGGTTCATCAGCTGACGGCGCTCTCGGGAGTGGTGAACTTTCGAAGGTTCGAGGCCGAGCTGGCGCCGACGAACCGGCTCCGCACGGAGGGGACCGACAATCTGCTGCGCGCCGCCCGTGCTGGAAACGCGACGCATTTCGTGGCGCAGAGCTTCACCGGCTGGCCGAATGCTCGCCAGGGCGGTCGCGTGAAGGACGAGACCGATCCCGTCGATCCGTCGCCTCCCGCCTCCATGAGAAGCACGCTCGACGCTATTCACCACCTCGAGCGCGCCGTTCTCGACCACATCGAACCCCAACCGGCACGGTGCTCAGGTACGGGGCTTTCTACGGACCCGGCACCGGCCTGACTGCTGATGGCGACATCGTTCGCATGATTCGCCGCCGAATGTTCCCCATCTTCGGTGATGGCGACGGCGTGTGGTCGTTCGTCCATATCGACGATGCAGCCGAGGCCACGGCAATTGCTGTCGAACAAAGGCGGCCCGGTCTCTACAACATCGTCGACGACGAGCCGGCGGAAGTGTCGGTGTGGCTGCCAGAGCTGGCGCGGGTGCTCGGAGCGAAACAACCGTACCGTCTGCCAGCGTGGATCGGAAAGCTGGCGATGGGGGAGGCCGGGATGTCGCTGATGACGCGCGTGCGTGGATCGTCGAACGCCAAAGCGAAGAAAGAGTTGGGCTGGCGGCCGCACTATCCGAGCTGGCGCGAGGGGTTTCGACGCGGCCTGGGCAGTTGACGCGTGGAGCAAGCGCCTGTGAGCGGCGGCCATTCACTGGGCGCTTACTGTCCTGACGGCAGGTTCGCCGGCCCCATCCCTTTGTAGGTGAACTTCTGCACCCGCTTTCCCTCGTAGGTCTCGGTGATGTAGAGATGGCCTTTCGAGTCCACCGCCAGGTTGTGCGCCCCGTAGAACTGACCCGCCCATCGACCCGCGCTGCCGAACACGCTGACGACGTCCAGCGTGTCGCGGCGGAGAATCCGCACCCGCTGGTTGGTCCCGTCTGGCACGAACAGGAATGTCTGGTCGGGGTCGATTGAGAACCCGATATCCCACACGGATCCGCTGCCCAGCGTGTGTTTGGCGATGAATTTCTCTTTCACGAAGGTCCCGTCTTTCCGGAACACCTGAATCCGGTCGTTCGTGCGGTCGCACACATACACGAGTCCATCGTTGGCGATGCGGACGGCGTGCACGATGCGAAACTGCGGTGCAGGCGGACCGTCCGGATCGTACTGGCTCGGGCGGTTCTCGTGCTGGACGGCGCCGCTGAAGGGGGCCGGAAGCTTCTCGCCCGCGCGCTCGAAGTAGGTATCGTCGGGCCGGTGGCCATAGGCGCCCCAGTGCCGCTTGTACGCGCCCGACGTGGCGTCGAAGACAATCACGCGGTGATTGACGTAGCCGTCCGAGACGTACAGCTCGTTGGTCTCGCGATCGATGACCATGTTCGATGCGCCGCCGAGGTTGGCCGTGTCGTTGCTGCCACCGTTCTGACCCTGGCGGCCGAGCTGCATCACGAAGGCGCCCTGTCGGGTGAACTTGAGCACCTGGGCGTCGGTCGGGCCGCCGCCGCCGAGCCAGACGAAACCGCTGTCGTCCGCATAGACGCCATGCTCCAGTTCGGGCCAGTCGAACCCCGGTCCCGGCCCGCCCCAGGCCGACACGACAGAGCCGGATGAATCGAACTCGAGCACCGGCGGAGCGGCGCGCCATTCCGAGCGGGTCTCATTGGGCTGAAGCGTCTTCGGTCGATGGGTGACCCAGATGTGATCGCTGGAATCCACGGCGACACCCACGACAGAGCCGACGAGCCATTGGTTGGGAAGCGGCTTCGGCCAGGCCGGGTCCACCTCGAAGACCGGCACCAGGTTCTGCATCGCGATTGTCGACTCCTCGGTCCCTTCGATGAGCAGAGCCAGTGGGGTCCAAACGGCGATCGCCAGGAAAATCCGCGACGCAGTCATGACCGTCGGCCACCGCGGCTGTGCTGACCCGCCACCGGGAAGGTTTCCACCGCGCTCGAGCAGCCGTGCGACGGTGTCGATGAGTCCGACCGCGTCGAACGGCTTGGCGTGATAGCTGTCGAACCCAGCCGCCAGCGCCGCGGCGCGATCCTCCGGACGGGCGTAGGCTGTGAGTGCGAGCCCGATGACGTGCGGATGGCTCGCTTTCACTTGCTGCATCAGCTCGTAGCCGTTGGCCCCTGGCATGCCGATGTCGGCGATGAGGACGTCGACGGTTTCGCGCGACAGGATTGCCGTCGCCGAAGCGGCCGAGTCGGCTTCGAACACCAGAGCGGCTTCACGCTCGAGCAGAATTCTCAGCACGTCGCGCGCGTCGTCGTGATCGTCCACGACGAGAATCCGGATCCCGGAGAACAGACCGACGCCGACGCGATGCGATGGTGGACCGGGTCGCTTGAAACGGGCGCCGGGAGCGAGTGCGACGGGAGCGGCAAGCGGATGACGAAGGTGGCACCGCATCCGTTGCCGTCGCTGCGCGCCTGGATCGAGCCGCCGTGGCGCTCCACGAGATAACGCGCAATCGCGAGCCCGAGACCCAGTCCGCTGTGCCGCCGTGTGGCACGACTGTCGCCCTGGCGGAATCGATCGAAGACGAAGGGAAGAAATTCTGGCGCGATGCCGACGCCGGAGTCCTGGATGTCGATCGCGACCCACTCGCGCCCGGCCGAGCAACTCAGGTGAACGCGGCCACCCTTGGGCGTGAATTTCACGGCATTCGACAACACGTTGTAGAGCACCTGCTGAAGCCGCCGGGCATCGCCTTCAATGGTTGGAATGTCGCCATCGACGGTGTTCGTCAACTGGATCTGTTTGGCGAGCGCCTGGGGGCGCACGGCGTTCAGTGCGCTCTCCGCCATCTGCGGCACGAAGATGGGCAAGCGGGTGACATCGAGCTTGCCGGCGATGATGCGCGAGACGTCGAGGATGTCCTCGATGAGCTGAGCCTGCAGCCGCGCATTGCGTCCGATCACGGCGACCGCCTCGGCCGTCCGCTCTGGAGGCAGCTCGCCGGACTGAAGCATCTGGACCCATCCGACGATGGCGTTGAGCGGTGTGCGCAGCTCGTGTGAGAGGACCGCCAGGAAATCGTCCTTCAGGCGGCTGGCTTCGTGCGCCGCCTCGAGCGCAAAGCGCAGCCGCTCCTCGCTTTGACGGGAATGCTCCTCGGCGCGGGTGCGCTGGACGGAGAACGCCACCTGCGTCGCGATCATTCCCGCCAGTTCGAGATCGGTGTTCGAGAGCGTCGTCGGCTTGTCGTAATAGAGCATGAACTTGCCGATGACGCGCCCGGAGTTCAGGAGCGGTACGAACGCCATGGCGGCAATCGACTCGGCGTGCAGCACGGGAAGGTAGGCCGCGAGCGAGGGATCGGCGTTGACGTTGCTGACGACGATGGGCTGCGGATCGGGTGTATCGGGCGTCCAGGGCGTATGGCCCTCGACGGCACGGCGGTACTCCTCCGACAAGCCGCGCCACGCCTTGAAGCGCATCACCCCGTCGGGATCGAACAGCAGAATGGACGCCCGCGAGACCTCCAGTCCGTCTTGAAGCGCGTCGAGCGCCGCGGTGTAGATGTCTTCGACCGTCCGCGTGCGGGCGATGGCTCGTACCAGCCCGAGGCACACGTTGAAGTCGTTTCGAACCGTTGGCATCTGACAATTCTATCGCCTGGGCGCGATGTCAACCCTGGAGCTGGCGCCGGCGTCTAAGCGAGTATGCCCCACGCGCGCCCGTCCATTCTGATCGGCAGTCTGGTCCTTGCCACCGCGTTTCCGGCCGCCGGCCATGAGCTGTCCGCGTCCCGCGAGGCTGCCATCGGCACCCCGGCGACTCTCAGCCGGTTCGTGCGGGTGGACGCTCGACTGTATCGCGGCGAAGAGCCCGACTCGGTCGAGCTCGAAGCTTTGCAAAGGCTTGGGGTTCGCACCGTCATCAGCCTGCGTACCGACACGGCTGCCCGGGCGCGGGTCGAGGCCCTCGGGATGCGGTTCGTGCACATTCCCATCCCGCTCCGTCCGCTGACGTTCGGGGTGGCGTGAATCGAAAGGCGGTCGAGGAGTTCTTCCGCGTCGTCGACGATCCGGCAAACGGTATCGTTTACGTTCACTGCAGGCGCGGCGCGGATCGGACGGGCACGCTCATCGGGCTCTACCGCATCGCTCGACAGCACTGGGCCGCGGCTGACGCCTATCGTGAAGCGCGCGGGCTGGGTATGCGCTGGTGGCTGTTCCGCGTGCGAGGACCTCTTCGAGCGATTTGCCGCTCAGCCCGTCTAGCCGCGCTCGCAACACAGCCCGATCCCAACCCGCCAGGCTCGGCGACCACCAGCCCCGACAGACTTGATCTATCCTCAAGCGGCCCGGCGCACCGGGAGCATCTCCCTGAAACGGAGCGCACACGACGATGACTGCATCGACCAGTACGGCCCAGCCGTCCAGGTGGCGGCGCGAAGACTTGCTGATCGTGGGAACGGCGCTGACTGTCGCCCTGGTGGCGGCCGTCGTGGCGGCCCTCGCGGAAGCGCCCAAGGTGCAATCACTCGTCGGGCTTCTCGTGATTCTCGTCATCGCCTATGCGGCGTCCACCAACCGCGCGGCCATCGATCGGAGGACAGTCGCGTGGGGTCTGGGACTCCAGTTGCTGTTCGCCGTCCTCGTGCTGAAGACCACGCCAGGCCAGCGTCTGTTCATGTTCCTGGGAAACGCCATCAATCAGCTGCTGCAGTTCGGCAATGTCGGCTCGGCCTTCGTCTTCGGCCCGCTCGGCGACACCGCCGTGTGGCCGAAGATCATGACCGCCGTCCTGGGCCCGGAGGGCGCACGCTACAGCGTGATGATTGCGTTCCACGTGCTGCCGACCATCATCTTCATCGCGGCACTGTTCGCGATTCTCTACTACCTCGGCGTCATGCAGTTCGTGGTGCGTGCCTTCGCGGTCGGGATGCGCCGGGTCATGAAGGCCAGCGGAGCTGAAACGCTGAACGTGGCCGCGAGCATTTTCATGGGGCAGACGGAGGCGCCGCTGACGATCCGCCCGTACCTGCCGCGCATGACGCGATCGGAGCTCATGACGGTGATGACCTCCGGAATGGCGCACATCTCGGGCGGGATCATGGCGGCCTACATCCTGTTCGGGATCGAAGCGCGGCATCTGCTGACCGCGGTCATCATGACGGCGCCCGGCACGCTGATGATGGCGAAGATCTTCGTGCCCGAGACGGACGAGCCCGAGACCATGGGTACCGTGAAGCTGAAAGTCGAGAATACGGACGTCAATCTGATTGACGCGGCGGGCCGCGGCACGACCGAAGGGCTGTCGCTGGCGCTCAATGTCGGCGCGATGCTGATTTCGTTCATCGCCCTCATTGCGCTCACCAATGCCGTGCTCGGACTGGTGGGGTTCAGTCTTCAGCAGATTTTTGGCTGGGTCTTCGCGCCGCTGGCCTGGAGCATGGGCGTGACGTGGCAGGATGCGCGCACGGTCGGCAACCTGCTGGGCACACGCATGGTGCTCAACGAGTTCGTCGGCGTACTCGCAGCTCGGGCCGCTGAAGGATTCGCTGGACCCGCGCTCCTTTACGATTGCCACCTTCGCGCTGTGCGGGTTCGCGAATTTCAGCTCGATCGGCATTCAGATCGGCGGCATTGGCGCGCTGGCGCCCAACCGGCGGCGCGATCTCGCCGAGCTCGGGCTGCGGGCGATGTTCGCCGGTACGCTGGCCAACTTCGTCACCGCCACGATTGCGGGATTCCTGCTCTGAGCAGAACGGTGCGCCTCGCCGCCACGCGACAGGTGCAGGCCGGATTGCGTACAATGCACATTTTTCTGGAGAACTCTTGGCGACGATCCTGCAAAACCTTCCGGTAGGCGCTCGCGTCGGCATCGCGTTTTCCGGCGGGCTCGACACCAGCGCCGCGATCCACTGGATGCGCCAGAAGGGGGCCATTCCCTTCGCGTACACCGCGAATCTCGGCCAGCCCGATGAGGTCGACTACGACGACATTCCGCGGCGCGCGCGCGCCTATGGCGCCGAGCAGGCGCGACTCGTGGAGTGCCGGCCGCAGCTGGTGGCCGAGGGGCTCGCCGCGCTCCAGTGCGGTGCGTTTCACATCTCGACCGCTGGCAACACCTACTTCAACACGACGCCTCTCGGTCGCGCCGTCACCGGCACCATGCTCGTCGTCGCCATGCGAGACGATGACGTGCACATCTGGGGAGATGGCAGCACCTTCAAGGGCAACGACATCGAGCGGTTCTACCGCTACGGCCTGCTCGCCAATCCGAACCTGAAAATCTACAAGCCGTGGCTCGATCAGCAGTTCATCGACGAGCTGGGCGGCCGCAAGGAGATGTCCGAGTACATGCGCCGTGCCGGCCTCGAGTACCGGATGAGCGCGGAGAAGGCGTACTCGACCGACTCGAACATCCTCGGCGCCACGCACGAGGCGAAGGATCTCGAGCGGCTCGACACGGGCATCGCGATCGTCGAGCCCATCATGGGGACCGCGTTCTGGCGCGAAGGCGTCACAATCCGGCCCGAGACTGTGTCCATCCGCTTCGACGAAGGCTCTCCGGTGGCCATCAACGGCGTGGCCTACAAGGACGCGCTGACGATGTTCACCGAGGCGAACGCCATCGGCGGGCGTCACGGGCTCGGCATGTCGGACCAAATCGAGAACCGCATCATCGAGGCCAAGAGCCGCGGGATTTACGAGGCGCCAGGGCTCGCGCTGCTCTTCATCGCGTACGAGCGTCTCGTCACCGGCATTCACAACGAGGACACGATCGAACAGTACCGCACCAACGGTCGTCGTCTTGGACGTCTGCTGTACCAGGGCCGGTGGTTCGATCCGCAGTCGATGATGCTGCGCGAATCGGCGCAGCGCTGGGTGGCGCGCGCGGTCACGGGCGAAGTCACGCTCGAGCTGCGGCGCGGCAACGACTATTCGATTCTCGACACGACCAGCCCGAACCTGACCTACAAGCCCGAGCGCCTCACCATGGAGAAGGGCGCCTCGGCGTTCTCACCGCAGGATCGCATCGGCCAGCTGACGATGCGGAACCTGGACATCAGCGACACGCGGGAGAAGCTGCTCCTCTACGCGAAGACGGGGCTGATCGCACCCCCCGACCAGGATGGCGTGCCGTTGCTCACCTCCGAAACTGGCGAGCCGGACGACGACTCTTCAGAACCCAACGGATAGAGGGGTAAACCAGCACCCGTGATCGTCTCGATGCGAGTGTCGCTTCAGGCGGCTCTCTTCGTCCTGTCCTCCGTCGCCATCGACCTGGCGCAGGCTCAAAACGCGGCACCCAGCCCGCCCAGCGTGGTACGCGCCGCGCCGCTCGGCGAGGGCGAGACGATTGCCGTCGATGGGCGCCTCGACGAAGTCGTGTGGCTGCGAGCCGAGCCGGCAGCCGGCTTCCTGCAGCAGGACCCCGACAACGGCGCGCCGGTCACCGAGCGCACCGAAGTGCGCCTGCTGTTCGATCGCGAAAATCTCTATCTCGGCGTCTGGTGCTACGACTCGGAGCCCGATCGCCTGCTCGGCAACCAGATGCAGCGCGATCAGGACTTCGACGCTGACGACCGGTTCATGTGGGCCATCGACACGTTTCTCGACGGACGCACCGGGTACTTCTTCGAGGTCAACCCGTCGGGCGCGATGGGCGACGGGCTCGTCAGGCCCGGTCTGGGCGGCAACATCAGCGGGGAGGTCAATAAGTCGTGGGACGGAATCTGGCTCGCGCGCGTCCAGCGGACGGACGAAGGCTGGTTCGTCGAGGTGCAGATCCCGTTTCGCACGGTGAACTTCGATCCCAACGCCCAGGCCTGGGGCATCAACTTCCAGCGCACCGTGCGCCGCAAGAACGAGGAGAGCCTGTGGACCGGCCATGCCCGCAACCAGGGGCTGACCCGTATCTCGAGCGCCGGACGGCTGCGAGGGACTCACGAGCATCAGCCAGGGATTCGGGCTCGACATCCAGCCGTTTGCCGTGGCCAATGTCAGCTCGGCGCCGGGCCGTGGCCGGCCCGCCAGCATCGGTGATGCCGATGTCGGCGTCGATCTCTTCTACAACGTCACGCCGGGCCTGCGCTTCAACTTCACGGTCAACACCGACTTCGCGGAGACCGAAGTCGATGAGCGGCGCGTGAATCTGACGCGCTTCCCGCTCTTCTTCCCGGAGAAGCGCGATTTCTTCCTCGAAGGCTCGAGCTTCTTCGATTTTTCGAGCGAGCCGGGCAACGCCATCGTTCCATTCTTCAGCCGCCGCATCGGCCTCGATCCGAACGGCAACCCGCAGCGCATCAACTACGGCGCCAAGCTCACCGGGCAGACCGGCGCCTACGACGTGGGTGTGCTGCAGGTCCGCACGGGCGACGAGGAAGACAGCGGGCTCTTTGGCGAGGACTTTACCGTCACACGCATCCGACGTCGTTTCATGGCGCGCTCCTACGTGGGTGCCATTTATACGCGCCGCGCCGGTGACGAGACGTTGCCCGAACGCCATACGGCCGGCACGGACTTCGAACTGGCCACGTCCACGTTCCGGGGATCCGAGAATCTCGAGTTCAGCGGCTTCTTCCTGCACACGACCAATCTGTTCGACGAGGGTGGGTCGGACGCCTTCGGCCTGCGCCTCAGCTATCCCAACGATCCGCTGGTGGCGCGCGTGTCGTTCCGGGAGCTGCAGGAGCACTACGACCCGGCGGTCGGGTTCGTCGAGCGCCGCAACTATTGGCGCGTCAATCCCGTGGTCAACTACTCGCTCAGGCCGTCCGATCATCCCTTCATCCGACGGATGACCTTCGGTGTCAACTCCGAGCTCGCCTTCGATCTCGAGAACGTGCCCGTGACGCGCCGCTACGGTCTCACGGTCATGGATCTCGAGGTTCATTCGGGTGACATCGTCGTTTTCGCCGTCGAGCCGGACTTCGAGCGGCTTCAAGAGGACTTCGAGATCATCCCAGGCATCGTCCTGCCCGTGGGGGAGGCGTACGACTTCGTCCGCTACGTGGCGGAGCTCAACACAGCGAGCCGCCGCAAGATTGCACTGACCGCGCGCGCGGATCTCGGGTCGTTCTTCTCGGGGGACCGCCAGGAATACGTGGCAGCAGTCACGGTTCGGCCGGCGGCGGGGTGGCTGATGACACTCGAAGCCGAGCACAACGAGGTGGATCTGGCGGAAGGGCGGTTTACAACCGACGTGGTGCGCGCGGCCGTGAACACGCAATTCAGCCCGTGGATCTCCCTCGTCAACAACATCCAGTACGACACCGTCAGCGAGGTGCTCGGCTGGCAGTTACGCTTCCGGTGGATCACGCGGCCCGGCGACGACCTGTACTTCGTCTACACGCACAACTGGCGCGACGACGGGGGTTTCGGCACGCTGGATCGCAGGGCCGCCGCCAAGATCGTTCGGACCTTCAGCTTCTGAACCACTTGTCTCCAGCTTGACAGTGCCCGGCACCGCATGGGACGATCTTGGCGCATGTCAGTGGCCCGGACCTGCTCGTGTTGTCGCTGTAGAGCACAAGCCTTCCCGGGCCGCACTGTGTCCACATGATCGTGCACGGCTAGTCGTTCAGCACGAACAGGTTTTCGCAGAGTTCACGGCCCGGAAGGCGTCCACGCTTTCCGGGCCTTTTCTTTTGATGCGGCTGTTGCCGCAACAAGGAGCTCGATTATGACCACGCTGAGGCTGGCACCGAAGAGCCTGGCCGCCGCAATGTTGCTCTTCGGCACGGTCCTGACCGCTTCGCAGGACGACGCCCGCTCGCTCGCCGGACGTTGGGACGCCGTCGTCGTGGCCAACAACGTGGACGTGCCGTTCCCGTTCGAGATTGTCGCAGAGGGTTCCGCGCTGAAGGGCTCGTTCTTCAACGGCGAACGGCGTATCACCTCCACCGCGAGCCGTTACGAGAACGGTGTGCTTTCCTTCACGTTCGGTCAATACGCGTCCACGCTCAGGGTGAACGTTCAGGACGGACAGCTGAGCGGCGAGTATGTGCGGGCGCGAGGGGCGCCGCTCCCGTTCCGGGCGATGCGTGCCGCCGCTGCTCCCCCACGACCCGCGGGGGATGTGCCGTCCATTGCCGGGACCTGGATCGTCACCGCCAAGAGCAACAAGGGCGAATCGGCGTGGCGTTTCATCGCGACGCAGAAGGGCGCGGATGTGACGGCGACGATCCTTCGCGTCGACGGCGACACCGGGACATTGACCGGCTCGTATCTTGACGGGCGGTTCGTGTTGGGTCACTTCTCGGGCGCCCGGCCGCTTCGTCTCGAAGTGGCGCCGGCCGAGGACGGCACATTGACGCTCACGCAGAACGGTCAGACCGCGCTCGTCGCCGCGCGCGAAGGCGCCGCACGTGCGGCGGCCATTGGCACCCCCACCGATCCGAGCGCGCACACGACGGTGAGCAATCAATCCGAGCCGTTCCGCTTCAGCTTCCCGGATCTCGGCGGGCAGATTGTCAGCAACACCGATGCGAAGTTCCGGGGCAAGGTGGTGCTCGTCAATATCAGCGGCAGCTGGTGTCCGAACTGCCACGACGAGGCGCCGTTCCTCTCCGCGCTCTATAAGAAGTATCGCGGCCGCGGGCTCGAGATCGTCGCGCTGTCCTTCGAGGAAGCCGATCAGCTCGCCAATCCGACGCGGCTCCGGACGTTCATCGACACCTACGGCCTCGAATACACGGTGCTGCTCCCTGGCGAGCCGGAGCAGCTCGCCGAGAAGGTGCCGCAGGCCGTCAACCTGAATGCGTTCCCGACGACCTTCATCCTGGGCCGCGACGGACGCGTGCGAGCAGTCCATGCGGGGTTCCCGAGCCCAGGCAGCGGCGAGTTCTACATCCAGGCCGAGCGCGACGTGACATCCGAGGTCGAGCGGCTTCTGGCCGAGGGCGCGCCCGAATCGAACTGATCATGACCTGGCGACGAGCAGTGTCCGGCACGGCGGCGCTCGCCCTTGCAGTGGCCGGCGTCTCGGCGCAGATCGTGCGGCCGCGGGCCGAGCTGACGCCCGTGGTGGAATCGACTGACATCAAGCCCGGGACGACCGTGAAGGTGTCGCTGAAGGTGCGCCTTCCGAAGGACGTGCACGTGCAGTCGAACACACCCCGGGATCCGTCGCTCATTCCGACCGTGCTGACGATTGCGAAGAGCGAGGGTGTGACGGTCGGGCTCATCACCTATCCGCTGGCGGCCGAACTGCAACAGCGGGGACGCCTTGAAAAGCTGGCCGTCTATGGACCGGAGTTCGAGATCAAGGTGGAGCTGACGATCGCCGACACGACAGCCGCCGGTGATCTCAAGGTTGCCGGTGAGCTTCGGTATCAGGCGTGCAACGACACCACGTGCTTTGCTCCCGCCAAGGCGGCAGCCGAGTGGATCCTGCCGGTGAAGTCTGGGTCGTCCTAGGCGACAGAGTGTCCTTACGGCCCTGCCGCGCCAGACTTCTCAATCCGCCCGAACATGTGACCACCCATCGCGCCGTGCTGCCAGGTGCCCGCGTAGCGGTCGCCGTAGAAGAACAGCCGCACGCTGAACGTGCCCATCCCGGGGATGTCGTAATCCGTCATCATGATGACGGGCGTATCGCCAATCCAGCGCATCGGCACCGTGAAAGGCACCGTGACATCCGTGTCTCCATGGCGCATGCGGGCGTTGAAGCGCCACAAATCGTCGCCGATCTTCTCGACACTCGAGAAATCGTACCGGTCGGGCCGGGCCGGCTGGTCCTCGCGGCCCGTGACGGTGAAGTAGCCGACGAGCGCCGCGCCGCGCAGACGCTCGCTGAACTGCCGCTCCAGATCGGTGAGTGATTCGGGGTCGACCGTGCGGCCGAGGCCCATGCGTCCCGCGAGCCAGCCGCCCGAGAAGACGCCGACGAGGATCAGGGCCAGAAGAGCGAGCCAGAGCAGTCGTCGTGCTGTCATCGTCGACCTACCAGACCGCCCGCGCCGTCTCGGCCACCAGTTCCAGCTTGCGGCGCTGATCGTGCGCCGTGAGCCGATTGCCCTCTGCCGTTGAGGCGAATCCGCACTGGGGGCTGAGCGCGAGCCGGTCGAGAGGGACAACCTGCGCGGCTTCGGCGATGCGCGCGCGCAGCTCGTCCGGAGTTTCGAGTCGTGGCTTCTTCGAGCTCACGAGACCGAGCACCACGACCCGATCGTCTGGCACATGGCGCAACGGTTCGAACGTGCCCGAGCGCTCATCGTCGTATTCGAGCAGGAAACGGTGAAAGCGGGTCCGGCTGAACACGTGTTCGGCAATCCGATCGTACCCGCCCGAGGCGTAGAACATGCTCTGGTAGTTGCCGCGACAGATGTGAATGCCGAAGGTCATGCCGGGATGGCCGTCGATGATGGCGTTGTCGAGCTCGATGCACGCGTCGAGCATCCTGGCCGGATCGCTGCCACGCTGACGGTAGCCCTCGCGGATGGATTCGTCGAGCAGCGCCGCATACTGCGGCGCGTCAATCTGCACGTACTCGCAGCCAAGCCGCCGGAGCTCTTCGATTTCACGGCGTGTGAAGTCCACGAGATCGGCGAGATACGCGTCGCGAGTCGCGTAGGCCGCCGTCGACTTGTCCTTGTCGTAGTACGCGGCGGCCTGCTGGGCGCTCACGAGCGTCACCTTAACGGGGCGGCTCGTCCGGCCGCGCAGATAGGTGAACTCCTCGACCGTCATCTGACGCCGCCAGCGGAGCTTGTCGACGACGACGGGGCGCCTCAACGTGAGCTGATTGCCCTGCTCGTCGTGGAAGGGAATGGCCCACCCGGCGAACTTGTCGAAGCCTTCGAGCGACTCGATCAGATGGCCGAAGAAGGCGTAGCGACGCTGTTCGCCGTCGGTCACGACGTCGAGACCGGCGGCTTCCTGAAGCGTCACACTTTCACCGACGGCGCGATCTTCGATCTTCTTGAACTCGGCCGGCTCGAGCTCGCCGGCCTCGAGACGCGCACGCGCCTCGAGCAGGTACGGTGGACGAAGCAGACTGCCGATGCCCTCGCTGCGAATGGTGGTCACGCCTGATCCTCGCGGAGGCGCCATCCTAACATGCAGCGCGCCTCCGATGGATCGTGCGAAACCGGCGCGCCGCGAAGGTTTGTCTTGACTCCGGGCCGTCGACACGACTAATTACCAGTCACTCATGCAACGCCCGGATCCGCCGTTGCTCTATTCCGATTATCGAAGCACCCGTCACCGCGCGCCGCTGCTTGCGCCGGTTCCCATTGCCCCCGGCGCTGACGAGCTCCACGCGCCAGTCTTCGATCGGTCGCTCTTCACCAGCGCGGACGCCGACTTGACCCGCCAGTCCTCAGGCGAGCCTCAGGGTCAGCGCATCGTCGTGGCCGGCCGCGTGCTCGACTCGGACGGCCGGCCGGTTCGCGAGTCGCTCGTGGAGATCTGGCAATCGAATGCGGCGGGCCGCTACGCGCACGACGCGGACCAGCACGACGCCCCGCTCGATCCGCACTTTCGGGGCTTCGGCCGTACGCTGACGGACCGTGACGGCTGGTATCGATTCGTGACGGTCAAGCCTGGCGCGTATCCCTGGCAGAACCACCCGAATGCCTGGCGTCCCGCGCATATTCATTTTTCGCTGTTCGGCTCATCGGCTCCGGAGCGTCTCGTCACGCAGATGTACTTTCCGGGCGATCCGCTCTTTCCCTACGATCCGATTTTTGGCAGCGTGCCGGCCGATGCCCGCGACCGATTGATCTCGCATTTCGACCTCTCGCTCACGCTCGAGGGCAGCGCCCTCGGGTTTCGCTTCGATATCGTGCTCGCCGGGCGCGAATCGACGCCCTTCGGCCTCTGAGGCACGATGGACGACGTCAAGGCGCGCCTCACCCCTTCGCAGACAATCGGCCCGTTTTTCCGGCACGGCCTCGAGTGGGCCGTCGCGGCCAGACTGCCTCCGCTGGCCGAAGACGAGTGGATGATTCAAGGAGCCGTGATCGACGCGCTCGGCATCGGCGTGTCCGATGCGATGATCGAGGTCTGGCAGCCTGCGCTGCCGCCCCGCGCGACCGGCTCGGTGGCGCAAGGCTTCCAGCGCGTGTACACGGACGAAGCCGGACGCTTCGCGTTCGTCGTGCGCCGCTCCGGTCAGGGTTCGTGTGTGATACATGTCACGGTGTTCGCGCGGGGCTTACTGGTCGAACTACGGACACGCGTGTATGTGGGAGCGACGACTGATGCACTGAGAGAGTGTTCCGAGTTGCGCAGCCTGCCGGAGGAACGTCTGGCCACCCTGATGGCAACGACGATTGATAGCGAGCAGCGCACGCTCGAGTGGTCGGTGCGTCTCCAGGGTGACCGGGAAACCGTCTTCTTCTCGTATTCTTGAGATCATGCCCAGCGTCGAGGCCCCGCCCTCATGACCATCTCTCCGGCTGGGGCGGTAACCGGCCTCGCACCGGAAGCCATCCCGGCTGCTGCCTACATCGACGCCATCCTGCGCTTCGAGACAGCGCTGGCGCGCGCACAGGCCTCGCTGCAGCTGATTCCGCGCGAAGCCGCCGCGTCCATTGAGGCCGCCGCGGCGGATTTCGTCCCCGATATCCGGGCCATTGGCGTGGCGGCCTTCGCTGCCGGCACGCCGGTCGTCGAGCTGCTCGACCAGTTCGGATCGCATGTGGCCGGCCGAGATCGGGAAGCCCGTGCCTATCTCCATCTCGGCGCGACGTCGCAGGATGCGCTCGATACCGCCACGGTGCTGTGTCTCGAGCCACTCGTGTCGAAAGCACTCGTGGCGCTCAACGAGAGCAGAAACGCGGGTATCCGCCTCGCGAGGGCCCACGTCCGGAGCCCGATGCTGGCGCGCACGCTGCTGCAGGCTGCCGGAGTGACCACGTTCGGATTCAAGGTCGCGCAATGGAGTGTCGCGCTCGGGCGTTGTGAACGCCGCCTCCGCCACGCCAGAGGAGAGGCGCTCGTGGTTCAGCTCGCCGGGTCGATTGGTTCAGGACAGGCCTTTGGCGATCGCTGGGAAGCCCTGCAGGCGGCTCTGGCCCGTGAGCTTGGATTGGCCACGGCCGAGGGGGGAACCTGGCAGATGATGCGCGACGCCTGGGTCAACCTGCTGACCCAGCTTGCGCTGGCCACAGGCGTCGCCGCGAAGATCGCCGGCGACGTGGCCCTGATGAGCCAGAGCGAGATTCGCGAGGCCGCCGAACCGATGGCCGATCGTGGCCGATCGTCCGCGATGCCTCACAAACAGAATCCGGTCCGCTCCATGCGAATCCGGGCGTGCGCCCACGTGGTTCAGGGCCTCACGGCGAGTCTTCTCTCCACGCTGCCGGTGGAGCACGAGCGGGGACTTGGCACCTGGCAGGCCGAGCTGTCGGTAGCGCCTCCGCTCGTGGCCCACGCGCTCGCGGCGCTCGAAAGTTTGAATGATCTGCTCAACGGTCTTCATTTCGACGCGTCTCGCGCGCAGGAAAACATCGAAGCCACACGAGGCCTCGTCTTTTCCGAGAGGGCCGTGGAGGAGCTTGCCAGGCCGCTGACCAGGGCGGTGGCCTCACGGCTCGTCGACGAGGCCTGCCGCCAGGCACGAGCATCCGGCAGTCACCTGCGGGACGCTCTCGAAACCGCCATTGAACGCGAATCATCCATTGGCGATCGTCGCCAATCGCTCGCCGTGGCCCTGGATGGTGTCTTCGATCCCCGGAGCGCCATCGATGCGGCCGAACGCGCAGCCATGCGAGCGCTCGGTGACATGGAGGCATCACGCCCGTGAATCAACCAGACGATCCGGACTTCGAAGACGGGCTGAAGCGCAGGCGCGAGATTCTGGGCGACGCCTGGGTCGATCGCTCGCTCAGCAGCCGGACGCCGTTCAACGAGGAGTTCCAGTCGCTCGTCACCCGCTATGCGTGGAAGGAAATCTGGACGCGCCCGGGACTTCCCGCCGAGACCCGGCGGTTTCTGGTGCTGGCGATGACGATCGCCCTGGGCCGCTGGGACGAGTTCGATCTGCACTTCCGAGCCGCGCTCGAACATGGCGTGTCTTCCGATGCGCTCAAGGAAGTGCTGCTGCAGGCAGCCGTGTACTGCGGGGTGCCTGCCGCCAATACAGCGTTCCACCGTGCGCAGGCGATCATCACATCGCTCGAGCGTCCGTAGTTTCGTTTCTCGACACATGCCTTCGACGCGCTCCAGGCCCGCACTGCACTACATTCAGGCGGGCCAGGGTCCGCCCTTGATCTTCAGCCACGCGCTTGGGTGCAATCTGCGCATGTGGGACGGCGTGGCTCGAGCCTTCGAACCCACGCACACCGTCGTCTGCTACGACACACGATGTCATGGCCAGAGCGAAGTCATGGCGGCTCCGACGAGCATGAGTGATCTGGTCAGTGACGCCGTTCGGCTGATTGACGAGCTCGATTGCGAGTCGGTGACGTGGGTTGGTCTGTCGATGGGCGGCATGATCGGCCAGGGGTTGGCAATCGCTCACCCAGAACGGGTCGAGCGGCTGGTCCTCGCCAACACCACGAGCCGCTATCCGGCCGACGCGCGTCCGCTGTGGGCCGAGCGAGCGCGGATTGCCCGTGCCGACGGAATGCACGCGCTGGCGGCACTGATCATGTCGCGATATTTCTCGCCGATGTTCCTCGCCAGCCGGCCCGACATCGTCGAGATGTTCCGACAGGACGTCCTCAGCGTGGATCCGCTGGGATACGCCGCATGTTGCGAGGCGATCGAGTCGCTCGACTATCATGCCGGGCTCAGACGCATCGTCTGTCCGACACTGGTGATCGCGGGCGGAGCCGATGCGGCGGCGTCACCCGCCGTGCCACAGGAGATCGCCGAGCAGATCCCCGGCGCCAGCTTGGCCGTCATGGAAACAGCGGGGCACTTGAGCGCAGTCGAACAGCCCGAGGAGTTCGTGAGGTTGCTTCGAGCCTTCCTGTAGTTTGCTCCGCGCGGCGACGCTCGCGGCCGATTGTGCTCGACGCTTACGCGAGAACCGCGCGCGGCACGTGACGCCGGACGAGCGCCAGGCAGAAGAACACGAGTGCCATGGCGATGCCGATCAGCCCGAAGAATGCGGCGCTGCCGGCCTCGAGCGCCCAGGCGCCCGCATACGTGCTCAGGACGCCCCCCGATCGGCCAACCGCCACCGCGGTTCCCACACCCGTGGCGCGGACCGGGGTGGGGTAGACGTGCGTGGCGAGAGCGTACATCGTCGTCTGGACGGCGTTGATCAGCCCGCCCGTGATTCCCAGCATCACCACGATTTGGAACGTGTTCGAGGTCGGGCCGAAGCTCATCGCGCCGAGCACGAGCGCACCGGTGACCGCCCCGGCGGACATGCTCAACATCGTGGCCCTCGATCCGAGTCGGGTCATGACCAACCCGCCACAGATCGCGCCGGCAACCCCTCCCATATTGAACGCCGCGAGACCATTGCCGGCGACGCTGATATCAAGGCCCGCGCCAGTCAGCATCGACGGCACCCAGTTGAAAGCCGTATAGACGGCCAGCAGGCAAAAGAAAAACGAGCCCCACAGCGCCAGCGTATCGCGGCGAATGTCGCGGGCGAAGAGCGTGCCCATCGAGGCCTGCGAGACGATCTTCTCGTTCGAATCGATGAACGCCGCGTCCGGTCGAACGTCGTATCCCAGCCTCTTCAGGATCGCGGCGAGCTCGGGCCAGCGCCGCTGTCTGTGCGCGAGATAGCGTGGAGATTCCGGCAGGAATCGCATCAGGATGAATGCCACGATCGCGGGCAACACTCCTCCGAGCGCAAAGAGCGCCCTCCACCCGACGGCGGGCAGGGCCCGGCCGGCCACGAGCGCCGCCAGCATGCCGCCGAGCGGCACGCACACAATCGTCAGCGTCACCGCAAATGGGCGATGACGCCGCGGGACGTACTCGGACGCGAGCGCCGCCGCGTTTGGCAGCGCTCCGCCGAGCCCGAGGCCGGCTGCGAAACGCAGCGCGGCGAGTTGCCAGACGGTGTCCGCGACGGCGACCGCGGCGGTCAGCGGCCCGAACAGCAGCATGCTCCCGATCAGTGCGGTCTTGCGTCCCAGTCGATCGCCGGCGACACCTGCGGCCGCGCCGCCCACCATCATGCCGAACATGCCCGCTGCCAGCACGGGGGCGAAGGCCGCGCGCGACATGCTCCAGTCGCGCATCATGGCCGGCACCGCGATGCCCAGCAGCTGGTTGTCCGCGCCGTCGAAGACGATGGCCAGGGCGGTGAGCGCGACGAAGAGCTTCTGCCGGCTTCCCCAGCGCCCCTCGTCGAGCAGGCGGCCGGCGTCCACGAGATCGGGTGACGCGGGAGTCACGAAAAGCCGATCACCGGGTGCGGCGTGTACGGCTCTTCGAGTGAGGCGATTTCGTCTGGCGTCAATCGGACCGAGAGCGCCGCCACGGCGTCGTGCAGGTGTTCCTGCCGGGACGCGCCGACGATCGGCGCGGTGACGATCGGCTTGTGCAGCAGCCAGGCGAGCGCAATCTGGGCTCGCGGCACGCGGCGGTCCGCGGCAATCTTCGTGACGCGATCGAAGACGCGCCGATCGGCCTCGACGGTCGAGGCGTACAGCGTCTTGCCGAAGTCGTCGGTTCTGAAGCGCTCGGTCTCCTCGTTCCACTCACGCGTGAGGCGTCCGCGCGCGAGCGGGCTCCACGGAAGCACGCCGATCCCTTCCGCGGCGCAGAGCGGCAACATCTCCCGCTCCTCCTCGCGGTACAGGAGGTTGTAGTAGTTCTGCATGCTCACAAACCGCGTCCATCCGTGTCGCTCGGCGACGTGGAGCGCCTTGGTGAATTGCCACGCGTACATCGATGACGCGCCGATATATCGGGCCTTGCCCGCCTTGACGACGTCGTGCAGCGCCTCGAGCGTTTCCTCGATGGGGGTCCGGTAGTCCCACCGATGAATCTGATAGAGATCGACGTAGTCCATGCCCAGCCGCGCGAGGCTCTCATCGATGGCCGCCAGAATCGCTTTCCGCGACAGGCCCATCGCGTTGGGCGCCTTGCGATTCGGGTAGAAGACCTTCGTCGCCACCACGATGTCCCGCCGGACGGCGAAGTCGCGGAGGGCCCGGCCGACAATCTCTTCGCTGGTGCCGTCGGAATACGCGTTCGCCGTGTCGAAGAAATTGATCCCGAGCTCGATGGCCTGCCGAATCAAGGGACGGCTCCGCTCTTCGTCCAGGGTCCATGGATGCGCGCCGCGTTCCGGCACGCCGTAGGTCATGCACCCGAGGCACAAGGGGGAAACCTCAATCCCCGTTCGTCCGAGCTTGACATACTGCATCGTCGATCTCGTGCGGCTGTCACACCACCAGGCGGTGGCAGGCCGCGTCGATACGATGGTACGCTCCGCGTCAAGCCTCGCCGAAGGCTTGGGTAGCCTCACGGCGTGCGATGAGATGGGAAGCACTTCATCGAATGAGGCTCGCCCCTCAGGCCCGCCGGTATCGACTTGGCGCCTGGCCGTTGCCGCACTGGCGTCGGCCGCCGTGGTGGCCTCGGCTCCGTTCATGGGGCAGATGCGCGCCGTGCTTCGATCGGCGTTCCCGGCTCAGTTCGTGGCCATTGTCGGGGCCGCCGTGGCGGGAGCGATCGCTCTGGCCATGTTCGCCGCCGTGCGCAGCATTCGTCACAGGCGGGTGGCGCGGTACAGCGCGATCGCAGCAGCCTTCATTCTCGGTCTCGTCTATGGTGCGGCCTTCCGCACCGGCATTCCCGAGGTCGACGTTGTCGAGCGGGTGCACTTCGTCGAGTACGGCCTGCTGACGTTTCTTTTCTACCGCGCGTGGCGATCAATCGGCGACCCTACCATCATCATCTTGCCGCTGCTGGCCGGCGTTCTCGTGGGCTCGGTGGAGGAATGGTTCCAGTGGTTCATTCCAAACCGTGTGGGCGAGGCGCGCGACGTGTTGCTGAATCTCGCGGCCGTCGCGTGCGGGTTGTTGTTCAGTTTTGGCGTCGATCCGCCGGAGTCATTCAGCCGGCGGCTCCACCCGGGATCGGCGACCCGCATTGGCGTTCTGGCGATCATCGTCGTGTTGACGTTTGCGATGTTTGCGCACTCGGTGCATCTTGGTTACAGCGTCGGTCACCCGGACCTGGGTTCGTTCAAGTCGCGGTATCGGGACCAGGAGCTGACCTCGCTCTCGGCGGATCGCGCCGCACGATGGCGGCAGAGTCCTCCGACGGTTCTCAGACGGCTCTCTCGTGAAGATCAGTACATGGACGAAGGGCTGTGGCACGTGCAACGTCGAAACGAGGCGTGGGCCACCGGCGATCACGACAGTGCGTGGAGCGAAAATCGAATCCTCGAGGAATTCTTTGCGCCGGTTCTGGATGCTCCCTCCTACGTGTCGGCCACCGGCCATCGCTGGCCGTCGGCGCAGAGGGCTGAAGCCGCCGCGCGCGGTGCCAACCGCGCGAGACCGTACGTCAGCGACGCCGAGCCTCATCCCATCCTGACGTGGTCGAAGCCGTTGTTCTGGTCTGCGGTTGGGATGCTGTGCGCGCTGATCGGATTGTCGGTTCGTCGATTCGACCGGCGCCGCCGCTGACGGCCGTCACGCTCAGACTGCCGCATCGGACCGGAATGCCCGAGCTACGGTTGCCGCGCGGTTTTTACGGCTAAGCTACAGCCATGCAGCGCCGACGTTTTCTTCTTTCACAGGCCGCCCTGGCCAGTTGGGCCATCGGGATTGGAGCGGCGGGCGGTTCCGAGCAGGCGACCGTTTCCGGCGCACGCTCCCGCCGCACGATTCCCAAGCCAGGGCCCATGGTGCCGCCCGTCCCCGCGATCATCACGAGCGTGCACGGAAAGCCAGGGGATCCCGACGAGTTGTCGGTGCTCTGGACCTTCGTCGTCAATGGCGACCCGCCACAGGTAGGAATTGCCCCCGGTGACGAGCACATCGCGGGTGGCCTCATCGCGCTTCACCGCGAGTTCGTCCTGAATGTTCCGGTCGCATCGATGATTCATGGGTTTCGATCGGCTCGACTTCAGCTCGAGCCGTGTGGCTGACAAGTACGCGCTTTCCGGGTTTACGCGCGGGTGTCGCCACGTCCGTCAAGGCGCCCACGGTGAACGAGGCGCCGATTCACGTGGAGTGCCGCGTGTCGCACGTGCTCCGCGTCCCTCCGGTTCGAACCGTGTTCATCGCCGATGTGTTGGCCACGACCGTGCACGAGGGCATTTGCGACGACGACGGACGGCTGAGGCCGGCATCGGCGGCGTTCTTCGGCATGATGGCCGGCTGCGGCGAGTTCTTCACGATGGATCGCAAGGTCGGACACATCGGGCAGAGCGTTGGCCGGACCGATGTGCGGTACTGACACGCCGAATGCTCTCGAGAGGACGCGGCGATGAAGCCGGCTAGCAAGCGCGCCTCCGGGTTTTTCGCGAGTGTGCTCCTGCTCGTTGCCGGTTGCGCCGGCCACTCTGCGCCTGCTGCACAGCCAGCGCCGGCGCAGGCTCCGCGGGCGGGTGTCCAACGTCCCAACCCGGCGTCACAGCACTGCATCGAGCAAGGCGGCTCGCTCTTGATCGACCGCCATCCCGACGGCGGTCAGTACGGTGTCTGTGTGTTCGAGGACAACCGTCAGTGCGAGGTGTGGGCGCTTCTGCGCGGCCAGTGTCGGCCCGGTGGTGTCCGGGTTGCCGGATACCAAACGGCCGCGGGCCGCTACTGCGCGATCACGGGCGGCATGTACGCGGTCGTCGCAAACAGCGGTGCGTCTGATGAGCAAGGCACCTGCACGTTGCCTGGCGGCAAGGTCTGCGACGCGGAGGCGTACCACCGCGGAACGTGCCGCGCGCAGTCGAGTGCCTCGCTCGGCGGAAATTCAACGCCTGCGGCTACTTGAGCAGCATCACGCCGCCTGCCCACTTTGGCTCGACCCATTGACCGTTGATTCGGACGACGAGCCTCCCCGTTGGCGTTGCGTGACCAGGTTCCAGGCGGAAGCCGATGTCGCTGCCCGACACCACCATCGGGACGGGCGACGGCTGCTGGGCGGCCGTGCCTTGACTGTGCCCCAGCGCGAACGCCGCCGTCATGCCAGCCGTTAGCACGGCCACCGACACCATCCGCGAGATCGTGAGCTGCATCTGGGTTCCTCCCGGTCTATATGACGCGCCACGTCACGCCGCAGTCGGGCATCGGTCGGCAGGCGAGTCGATCCCCGAGGCAGGGGAGCCGCGAGAGTCGCTCCCGGTTCAATCTCAGCGGTGCCACGGCGAGGGCTCACTCGGCGCTCGCGTGTGTGCAGGAGGACGAACGTTCCGGTCACGTTGAAGTGCCGGGCTGTCGCCGTGTAGAATCGGATGTTGGTCGCCCTTCCACGGGCGATGCCCGCCGGCGCTCTGGCCGGCTGGTGCGCGCACGTTCACGTGGGCCGTTAGCTCAATTGGCAGAGCAGCAGACTCTTAATCTGCGGGTTGTAGGTTCGATTCCTACACGGCTCACCACAAATCTTTAGCAAATCATGCCGTCTCGGCCGTCTCTGTGCTCGACGGGGCGGGCGTTGGACTCGTCGAGACGGTCCGCGCTCCCGACCGCCGGGAACATCACGGTCGGTGCGGGTCGTCCGTCTTGAGCGCGAAGACCCGCTGCGCACGGCTAGAGACGCGCAACGCTCGTAGGAGGTCGGCGGAGACGTCCACCACGCGGCGCTGATGATTCTTCGGCGTCCCAAGACGGCCCCGTGAAGGCTCAGCGAAGATAACGCGACTTCGAGGTCGTACCCGCGCCCTTGTTCGTATAGCAGTTAAGAAACGTTGTCCCTATGAATGCGGGACGGGAAGCCATAGCTGGGGAACGTCATCATGGCACCATTGCTGAGCTCTGAGCCCACTTCGTTCACCTTGGACAACATGGGGCGGTTTCTGTGCAACACTTTGCAGGAAGCCGTCGACAGCGCGGCGCAGACCGTTGCGGGACGGCGACGCGATTTCGACGTGATTGTGATCGGCGGAGGCACGTTCGGCTCCGTCGCCGCGGAACATCTTCTTGTCACCGACCGCACACGCAGCCGACGCGTCCTCGTGCTCGAGGCCGGCCCGTTCGTTCTGCCCGAACATGTGCAGAATATGTCGTTCATGGGCGGCGCACCAGACCTGCGCGTACCGTGGGTGAATCACCCGGCCCTCAACTACAGTGGGCTGATTTTTGCGGTCGGAGGGCGCTCGCTCACGTGGGGCGGCTGGTCTCCTGAACTGCTCGACACCGAACTCGCCGATTGGCCGCCGAGGACGCGCAATGACTTGCGGACCAAGTTCTTCGCCGAGGCAAGCCGTCAGATTGGTGTGAAAGAGACCAACGACTTCATCTACGGTCCGCTCCACACCGCCCTCCGCCAACAGCTGCACGCGGGACTCAAGGATCCCGGCAACGCGACCGGGTTCACGTTTGCGGATCTCCTCGAACATCCGGCGGTCCGCTATCCGGATCCAAGCGAACCCCCGATTGATGCCGCCTTGCTTCGGGACTGGCTCGGTTTACCCGCCACTGATGCGACGCCCGAGCCCGAACTCCGCGAACTCTTCAAGCTGGAAGCGCCGCTCGCGGTGCAGTCCACGACGTTGCCAGGGTTTCTCCCGACCAACAAATTCAGCGCAGTGCCTGGTCTCATCCGCTCAGCCCGGCTCGCGAGCACCGACGCGGATGGCATTGGATCGGTAGCAGATGCGCGCAAGCGGCTGATGATTGTCCCGAACTGCCACGTGCAGGAGCTCATCACGGAGACGCAGCCCGACAACTGGGTGCGCGTCACCGGCGTCCGCGTGTGGCAGAACGGCGCGTCGGTTGAAATCCCCGTCGCGCCGCCCCGCGGCGACAGGCAAAGCGCGGTGGTGATCGCGCTCGGCACAGTTGAAACGACGCGCGTCGCACGCACCACGTTCGGCCAGTCGCTCGCCGGCCGCGCCGCGGATCGGATGGGTACGAACCTGATCGCGCATCTCCGGTCGAACCTCTTCATCCGCGTGCCCCGCGCTGCGATTGCGGCCAATTTGCCCCCCATCGTGGTCAACAACCTGCAATGCTCTGCGCTACTCGTGAAGGGCAAGGCGCCAAGCGGCCGCACATTCCACTGTCAAATTACGGCCACTGGGTTGAGCAAGATAGGAACCGACTCCGAGGCCGAACCGTTCAAGAAGATCCCGACGCTGGAGCATTTGGAAGCCATGCTCCACGCCACCGACGACACCGTCGTGATCACCATCCGCGGGATCGGCGATATGACGCCTCGCAACCCCGACAGCTTCATCGAGCTCTCCACGACAGAAACCGACTTCGAGCGCCCCAAGGCCGTGGTACATCTCGGCAACTCCAAAGCGCGTCCGCAGGACTTTTCCGGCAGTGCTCAGACACAGAACGACCGCGCGACGTGGGACGCGATGGACGCGGTGTCTGACAAGATCGCGCTCATTTTTGCGGGTAACGAACCGTTCGAGATTCTCTCAAGCGCAGGCCCTGTGATCCCTGTGCCTGCCGGCACGAAGGCGCAGCGCCTCGCCGCGCTCGCTCGGTTCAAAGGTCGCCGCGACGACCTCGGCACGACCCACCATGACGCCGGCACCATGCGCATGGGAGACAATGTCGCCGACAGCGTCACCAATGATTTCGGCCGCATCCACGACACAACCAATTGTTATGTGGCAGGCCCTGCTTTATTCCCGACGGTCGGCTCGGCGAATCCGATGCTGACCAGCGTGGCCCTCGGGCGACGCACGGCATTCCTTCTGAATGAGAATGTGCTTCCCGGGCCGGACCCGATCGTCAGCCCGCAGCCGGAAGCTGGCTTCCGACCGCTTTTCGATGGAACGGCGGCGACCTTCAAGAACTGGCGCCTAGCCGGCCCCGGCGGTGGCGGGATGGTACATCTTGACGGCGAGATGGTGAGCTACGGAGATGGCGGGCTCCGACTGTTCTTCTACGCGACGGAGCTCTTCGGCGACTACACACTACGCCTGCAATTCCGCATCTTCGACGTTGCTAACCACAATAGCGGTGTCTTCGTTCGTTTTCCGCGGCCGACGCTCGACCTTAGTGATGCGCTCACACCACGCACCGTGAACGAGCAATTTTTCGATCCGAAGAATCCAGCCTGGAAGCCGGTGATCTCCGGGTTTGAAATCCAGATAGACGATAACGCGCGTGGCGACTCGAGCAAGGATTTCTACGGCATCCGACCCGAGCCAGACGGCAAATTCAAGAATCGCACTGGCGCGATCTACAAGATTCCGGCGGGAGACCGCGTCTGGCACCTAAACTTCAACGAGCCTTCGCTGCAGACGTACAAGCCTGGTCCTGCGCTGGTGCCTGGTGTCTGGTTCGAATATGAGATCGTGGTACAGGGCGACGACTACACGGTGTTCCTGACCAACCTGCAGAGCCGTCAGCGCACGCAAACGACCAGCTTTCACAACACCGACACCGACCGCGGCCGGACGCCCGGCTGCGTCGGCATCCAGGCTTATTCTGGCAGTACCGTCGCCTGGCGCCATATTCGAATCAAGACCGCGTAGCCTCACCTGCGGCATGTAGATGGAAGTCCTGCTTCGTTCGCGAAACGGCGAGCCATGGCGAGTGGGCTGTGGCTCGCAGACACTCAAGCCCTCTTGCCCACGCTCGATCTACGTGATGATGATCCGGTCGCCCAGCACGCTCCGCTGGGACGACGTGGGCTAGGACCAACGTGTCGGATGCTCGTGACGTGGCTGGAGCGGCCTCTCCCGCACTCCGTCAGTGGCGATGAGCCTGGGCAGTGCTGCTGCGGACTCGCCCAGCTCCTCGAGTACCGCTTCTTCTTTGGAACACCGGCGTGAACGTCACGCTGACGATCGGTTCGGAGTCACTTACCGTCATTCGAGGCGCCAATGACGTGAGCATCATTCCGTTCTCAGCGATCACAGGGACCACCTACGATCGTAGGGCTCGTCAACGAAAGATCATGGGACTGCCCATGACCGGACAGGCCATGTCCGGCGCTGCCCAAAAGCTGCAGCATTTTCTGACGGTGAAATTCAAGACTGACACCTCGGGCGATTTCGTCGAACTCGAACTCGGGAAAGATATTGCCAATCGAGTGGTCGCCACTCTGGAAGCGAAAAGCGGAAAGGTGGTCGACAAGGTTGGTGGATAACCGAAGATGATAGCCAGCCGCTGCTTCTTGGCTCGCGTGTTTGGTGATGCCGTGTATGAATACGTCAAGCTCGCGAGCCGGGAATCCTGCGGCCGCCGCGGCCGCATTTCGCAGACGATGTCCCGAGAAGAAAGTGGTCTACACGAATCCGCAGCTCTCCCCACGGCGTGCGCGTCGGCGTTCCTGTTAGGCTGACCGCTGGCGTCGAGGCTTCACGACCTTGGCCGCCTTCATCCTCGCCGTTGGCGCGCGGTCCAGTGTTGAACGGAACCATAAGGGGCCATCGACGACGATGGTCGATCTGGCGGGCAAGACGTTGCTCTCCAGCTTCATTGACGCGCATGGGCACGATCGAACCGCAACCATGGCCCGGCCGGTGGCACGAACTCCCCGAGCTCGGTCCGTTCTCGCGTTGATCTTGCGCAGGATTTTCATGCGATTCTCTGATACAAAGGCTACGAGCATACTGGAAACAACGCCTGACGAGGATTAGATCGGCGAGACGAGAGCAGGGCCACGTGCGTGGGCGCCACCGCTGGACGAAATCTTTCGGTTCAACTTTCATTCACTAGACTGCCAGGCACACCGGAGACCCATCCATGAGTGATACGCGCGACAAAGCCTCGGACCGCTCGGTTTTGCCGCTTCCCGAGCCACAGTATCCGGGGATCACTGAAGTCGATGCACGCAAGGCCACGCCGCCGCCTCGCTTCGAGTTGAAACCACCAAAAGGAGCGGGTGCACCCAACGTCGTCTTCATCTTGATGGACAATTTCGGGTTCGGCGACCCGGGGTGCTTCGGCGGGCCGGTCAACATGCCGGCCTTCGAACGCCTCGCCAATGGTGGTTTGCGCTACACCAACATGCACACCGCGCCGGTCTGCTCGCCGACGCGTGTGGCGGTGCTCACCGGCCGCAACTCGCACAGCGCGAACATGGGTGGCGTGGCCGAGATGGGCACCGCGTTTCCCGGCATGAACTGTGTGCGTCCCCAGTCCATCGCGCCTCTGGCCGAGATTCTGCGGCTCAACGGCTACGGCACCGCCATGTTCGGTAAGTCCCACGAGCTGCCGCCATGGGAATTGAGCGTCTCCGGGCCGATGGACCGTTGGCCGGCACACTCTGGTTTCGACAAGTTCTACGGGTTTCTTCAAGGCGAGTCCGACCTCTACTCCCCGGCCCTGTACGATGGCGTGACCCGCATTCCGACTCCCCGCGATCCGGGTTATCACGTCAGCACCGACATCACCGACAAGGCGATTGTCTGGGTCCGCACCCAGCAGTCGCTCACGCCGGACAAACCATTCTTCATCTACTACGCGGCGGCGGGCACGCACGATCCGCATCATGTGCCCAAGGAATGGATGGACAAATACAAGCGTCAGTTCGACCAGGGCTGGGACACGCTCCGCGAGGAAACGCTGGCCCGGCAGATCAAGCTGGGCACGGTCCCGCCCAACACGAAGCTCGCGCCGATGCCAGAGATGGCGAGACCGTGGAGCTCATTCACGCCGGAGGAACATCGGGTCCTGGCCCGGGAGATGGAAGTCTACGCCGCCATGGCCGAGCACACCGACTACGAGATCGGTCGATTGATTCAAGCCATCGAGGACCTCGGCGAACTGGACAACACGCTGGTCGTCTGGGTCGCCGGTGACAACGGCGGCTCGCCCTTCGGTGGTCCTATCGGGTCGTTCAACCAGCTGGCGTTGTTCAACGGCGTGCCCGAAACGATGGAGAACCTGCTGCAGCACATCGACGATCTGGGTGGGCCGAAAGCCAGCGGCCATTACGCCATGCCCTGGGGCCAGGCGAGCTGCACGCCGATGGTGGGCGGGCAGGGGCACGCGACCTTTTCCTCGACGCGCAACGCCACGGTGATCCACTGGCCCAAAGGGATCAAGACCAAGGGTGAGATTCGCACTCAATTTCAGCACGTCATCGACCTGGCCCCGACGGTGCTGGAGGCCGCCGGTTTGCCGCAACCAACGGTCGTGAACGGCATGACGCAGAAGCCGATGGAGGGCAGCAGCCTGCTTCATACGTTCAACGATGCCAAGGCGAAATCCCGCCACACCACGCAGTATTTCGAATACGGCGGCAACCGCGCCATCTACCACGACGGATGGTATGCGACCACCCTGCACAAGGCCTTCTGGGAAGCGGCCCCGCGGGCCACCTTCGAGAACGACACCTGGGAGCTGTACAACGCCGAAAAAGACTTCAGTTTGGTGAACGACCTTGCTGCGAAGTATCCCGAGAAGGTCGAGACCCTCAAGGCGCTCTTCCTGACAGAAGCGGTGAAGTACAACGTCCTGCCGCTCGACGATCGTGTTCTCGAACGCTTCAATGCGTCGATTGCTGGGCGCCCGGACCTCATGGGCGCGCGCACGTCGTTGACCCTTTACGAAGGCATGATCGGGCTGTCGGAAAACGCGTTCATCAACATGAAGAACCGCTCCTACACCATCACGGCCGAACTGGAGATTCCCGAGAGTGGGGCCGACGGCGTGATTATCGCGCACGGCGGACACACCGGCGGATGGAGCCTCTACGTGAAGAACGGCCAACCGACATTCGCCTACAACTGGTTCGGTCGTGAGCTCTATGAAGTGAGCGCGCCCAAGGCGCTCCCGCCCGGCACGGTCACGCTACGGTGGGAGTTCATCTACGACGGCGGCAAGACGCCCGGCGCGGGCGGGAGAGGCGACATGTTCATCAACGGCGAGCAGGTGGCGTCAGGCCGTATCGATCGCACCATCCCCTTCTTCACCGGTACCGAGACAGCGGACGTGGGCATGGACGACCTGACGCCCGTGACGCACGACTACAAGGCGTACGACAACACGTTCACCGGCAATATCCGCAAGATCGTGATCGGCGTGGGACCGGTAGGCGAAGCCTTCGATCCGCCCGTCGAATGGAATGGTGTCGGCTAGTCCCGTACCCTGATGGCGCCGGTTGCCGTGCAAAACGAGCAAAGACCGCCACCGCACGCGACAGTGCGCGTGAGCGTGTTGCGCACCAACCTTCGCTCACGCTTGTCATAGTCGGGCGTGAGCTACGGTTGGCAAGCCAGACGAAGGGCGGAGGGGACCTAGGGGACTTCCGTAGAGATGGTCAGCAGGAAACCGCTCGGATCCGTGAGCTCGAATGCCCGGGACTTCCATTCGGTATCGTGCGGCTCAGAAGTGAGCTGGATGCCAGCGGCCCGGGCGCGCGCCGCAATCTCGTCGACGTTCTGCGTCGTCGACAGGAACAACCGCATGCCGATGCCCTTCTTCCGTTCGCGTCCCTTCTTCCAATCGTCCTGGCTCAAGCCGATCTGGCTCTTGCCGGCGCGCAGCATCACGCCGAGCAGATTCCCGTTGTCTTCCCACCGCTCGTCGACAGCGAAGCCGAGCCCTTCGTAAAAGACGATGCTCTTCTGCAAATCATCCACCGTCAAGGTCGGCACGATCGCGCCGAGCTGCAGAGCTTCTGTTGTTGTCGCCATGATGACGTCCTCCTGTTGTGCCTCATTCGCATGCTAGCGGGCCGCGTCAGGTATCTGCAAGCGCGGCCTTGGTCGAGTGTCATACGGCGCGTGCCGATGATCTCGATGTGGTTACTTGTGCCCGCGATGAGCGGCCGCCCCGAAGGATTGCACTCGTGTCGCGACCGGAGGGCGTCGTGGGCGCCCTCCCTGCACAGGAGGAGTCGTCAGCGTGAATCGGAGCCAACGGGCGTCAGCTTCAAGAGCCGACCCTTGCCTTCGCGCCGCCCGTCCTCGAGCAGCCAAATCGCGCCGTCCGGGCCCTCCTCGGGCTCGCGGATGCGCTCGCCCATCGGCCACTGATCGCCTTTCCTGGCGTTCGTGCCGTCCACGTCGACGCGAATGAGCGCCTGGCTGGAGAGGCCGCCAATGAACAGGTCGCCCTTCCACTGCGGCCAGAGCTTGCCGGAGTAGACCATCAGCCCTCCGGGTGAGATGACGGGATTCCAGCTCACCTTGGGCTGTTCGAACTCGGGACGCGTGTTGTGATCGGGGATAGGCTTGTCATCATAGTGATCGCCGTCAGACACGATCGGGTAGCCGTAGTTCCGACCGGGCAGGATCAGGTTCACTTCGTCACCGCCTTTGGGACCCATTTCCTCTTCCCAGAGGTTGCCGCTTGCATCGAAGGCAATGCCGAGCAGGTTGCGATGACCGTAGGACCAGATGGCCGGATGGAATCCTTTGGCGGCCAGCGGGTTGCCGGGCGCCGGCGTTCCGTCGTCCTTGAGGCGGAGGACCTTCCCCAGGGTCGCCTTCGGATCCTGCGCCGGATCGAACTTCTGACGCTCGCCGTTGGTGAAGAAGAGGTACCCGTCCGTTGAGAACGCGATGCGGCCAGAAAAATGGCCGTCGCCTTCCACGTAGGGCGAGGCTCGGAACAACGTCTCGACTTTCTGCAGGGCAGGCTGCGCGCCATCGGCGAAGACGCCGCGGGCGAGGACGACCCCCTTGCCACCCTGGCCGGCTTCGGAATAGCTGAAGTACACGAGCCGGTTCTGCGTGAAGCCCGGGTGCAATACGACGTCCATCAAGCCGCCCTGTCCCTCGCTCGACACGCCCGGAATGCCGTCGACGCGTTTCCGCTGCTGCCCGTCCGCGGAGACGACGTAGAGGGTGCCGGCCTTCTCGGTGATCAACATCCGGCCATCAGGCAGGAATGTCATCGCCCAGGGCGATTCGAAGTCGGTCACCACCTGCACCTGGAAAGGCTGGCTGGCCGGCTGCTGGGCCGCGCCTGCATTCTGGCGAGCTGCTTCTACGGCACAGCCGGCAAGGAGCGGCACGAGGGCGGTGCATGTCAGGATCAATCGCATCATCATCTCCCAGGTTTCCAGGCTCATCTGTTGCATCCTCAGGGCGGATTCCGACGCGCGGGGTGCGGGTCGTCCGCTCAACTGGGTCACACGCGACGTGAGGCCGGCCGAGGATACGCTTCCCATCATACCGGCACCGAGGTTCGTGACGCGAAAGCTTACGGGTCGAGATTGTACGGGCCCGGTCGCGGCGCCCGCTTGACACACTCCACCGTCATCGCCATCATCCCGCGATCCCGTCACACCAGCTGACTGCGCTGCGGAGGACAACCATGCTTCGAGGATTTGCCGGAGCCCTTTCGTTGATCCTGCTCACGCTCCCTCTTCTTGCGCGCTCCACGTCGACCCCCCCGCAGGCCGTTGCGTCCGCCTCGCTCGACGAGCTCGCGAAGCAATCGCTCGCGCGCCTCGACGGCGAGGTGAAAGTGCCCGGCCTCAAGGAGCCGGTGGAGATCATCCGCGACCAGCAGGGTATTCCTCACATCTACGCGAGGAATGACGATGACATGTTCTTCGCGCAGGGGTACGTGATGGGGCAGGACCGGCTCTGGCAGCTCGAGATGTGGAGGCGTTGGCGCGAGGGGCGCCTCGCGGAGATCTTCGGCCCGAAAGCGTTCGACTACGACGCACGGACCCGGCTGATGATGTTCCGTGGGCCGTGGGACCAGAAGGAGTGGACCAGTTACCACCCCGACGCGGAACGCCTCTTCACCGCGTGGGCCAACGGCCTCAACGCCTACGTGGCGCAGCACGCCGACAACCTGCCCGTGGAGTTCAAGCTCACCGGCATCAAGCCAGAGCGCTGGACCGCGCGCACCGTCACGCTGCGCTGGGCAGAAATAGGCCTGGACAGTGTGGGCGGCGGACCCCTCGAGGAGATCCGCCTCGCGCGCGAGGTCGCGAAGCTGGGCGCGACGGAGGCCAACAAACGGGCCGCGCCAGATCCATGGGACGACCTGGCGGTGCCCGACGGCCTCGACGTGAACATTATTCCCGAGAGCCTGCTCGACGTGATCCGCGCCGGCGAGGGAAACCCGTTCGGGCCGGGCGTGCTGCCGACGCTGGAGATCGTGCCGAGTACCGCGGCCTCGTGCCGGCCTTGAAGGTGGCACGCGTCTCGCCCGAACTGCAGGACATGGACGGCAGTAACAACTGGGTGGTGAGCGGCAGGCTCTCGCCAACGGGCGTGCCGATTCTCTCGAACGACCCGCATCGCACCATCGAGATGCCGGCCCTGCGCTACTTCGTGCACCTGGTGTCGCCGGGGTGGAATGTGATCGGCGGCGGCGAGCCGCCCTTTGTCGGCGTGGACGCCGGTAGCAACGACCGCATGGCCTGGGGCTTCACGTTCGCGGGCATCGACATGGTCGACACCTTCGTCGAAGAGACGAACCCGGCCGATCCGAACCAGACGCGCTACAACGGGGCGTGGGAGCCCATGCGGATCATCCGCGAAGACGTGAAGGTCAAAGGCGAGGCCGCGCCGCGCATCGTCGAGCTGAAATTCACCCGGCACGGACCGGTGTTCTACGAGGACAAGGCGAACCATCGCGCTTACGTGGCGAAGTCAGTGAACCAGGAGCCTGGCACGGCGCCCGTCAAGGGCAGTATGCGGCTCGCGCAGGCGACGAGCTGCGAGGACTTCTTCGACCGCGCGATGTCGTGGAAAGTGCCGACGCACAACCTGATCTGTGGCGACAACTCGGGGAACATCGCGCTGCAAGTGAGCGGGCTCACGCCCGACCGGAACGGGTGGACCGGTCGCTTGCCGGTGCCCGGCACGGGCCAGTACGAGTGGAAGGGCTTCCGTAGCGATCTGCCTCGCGAGTACAACCCGGAGCGCGGATATATCGCCACGGCGAACGACAACACCCACCCACCCGGTTACAAGGGGCGCCCGGTCCTGTACAAGACGTCGGTCGGGGTGGAGGTCTCGCGCATCGCGCGCATCCGGCAGATGCTCGGCACGGGGCAGAAGTTCTCCGTCGAAGACCACCAGCGTATGCAGCACGATGCCTACTCGCTGCGGGCGGCGCGCGACAAGGATCTCTTCCGGGCTGGACGAGCCAGGATCCGGATGTCGAGCGCGCCCGCGCCATGCTGGAAGGCTGGGACAACATCGTTTCGAGGGACACGACGCCTGGCGCCATCTACGTTCGTTGGACGGCGACCGAAGCCGCGCGCGAGCGAGAAGCGGGGAAGATCGCCGGGGCCAAGGGGCAGGCGCTGGTCGAGCAGGGACTCCGCCAGGCGCTCGATCGGCTGACGAAGGAATGGGGCTCAGACTGGAACCAGTGGCGTTATGGCCGCATCAACACGAGCCACCTGCCGCACATGTTCATCCCCGGGTTCAGCTTGCCCTCCATCGAGCGGCCGGGTGGATTCAACACAGTCAATGCGACCGGTGCCAACTTCCGCCGGATCATCGACCTCTCGAACGTGGACAACTCGGTCGCGACCCACGCGCCCGGGCAATCGGGGCAGCCGGGCAGCACCTACTACGGCAACGCGCGAGAGCGTCTCGCGAACGGGCAGTACTTCCCGCTCCCGTATACGCGCGGGGCCGTGGACAAGCTCGCCGCGCATAAGCTCACCATCACGCCCTGACCCAGCTCACTCCGCCACAGGCCGGCCTCGCCTCGGCGAGGCCGGCGCAACGACAGCCGCCTTGCCGCGTCGCGCCGGTCGCACTCCAACGCAGACGTCCGAGCTTGCCGAGGCGCACGGGTTCGACGTCATCTACATCGAAGGCAACATGATGTCGATGACGTATCGGGGTGTGCCGAGGGCCCTCGCTCAGGGCTTCAGCGCCGACGTCCAGTTGAGCACGACCGCCGCCGGCTGCTCGGCGTCGCGGGCGAGCGGGGCGAGGACGAGGAAGCGCTGTCCGTCTGTCGTCGGGCGATAGCGCCCGCGCACGGTGACCGTCGCAAACCGCGTCTGGAACAGCTGGCACCGGCGTGCCCGCGGTGAACGTCGCGCCGGTCTGCACCGGGACGGCCATCAACCGCGTTCCGGCGCGGTAGAACAGCTCGCGGCCATCGCCGGCGCCAGTGAGGTTCGGTTCCGCCCTCGGTCGACACCTGCCACTTGTTCTCGCGCCTCCGGGAACTCGTGGACGTAGATCTCTTGCCGGCCGGACTCGTTGGACTGGTAGGCGATGTACTTACCGTCCGGCGAGAAGGTCGCCCACATCTCGTTGAACGCCGTCTTGACGATCGGGATTGGCTTGCGGTCGCCGTCGATTGGCACCGCCCAGATGTTCCACCCGCTCCCATCGTCACCCCGGCTCGTGAAGAGGATGTACCTGCCGTCGCTCGACCAGTCGGAGACGTACTTCTCGTCCGGATCGACGAGCAGCGGCTCTGCTTCGCGTGTGCCCGATGCATCCTTCACGAACAGGTCGCCCCGGCCTCTTCGCGTGCGACGTGTAGACGATCCGCCGGCCGTCGGGTGACCATTGCGGGTTGATCTCGGCGGCCGGCGTCGAAGGTGAAACGCGACGAGACGCCACGCACCAGGTCGCGAATCCACAGGTCCCCCTGGTTGGCCACTGTCGCTGACGTCGTACGCGAGGCGCGTCCCGTCAGGCGAGAACGACGTGTCACGGTAATCGGCCGGAGCGTCGAGGAACGGCGTTTCCTTCCCGCTGCGATCAATCCAAATCAGGCGCGTACCCGCCAGTTCGCCACCCTTGAACACCAGGACGCCAGTGCGCGATGCGGAGAACGACGCAAGACCGACGTCGTCGGAGCCGAGACCCTCGCCGAGCGGCACCGGCTCACCTTCGAGCGTGAGCGATCGCGCGTCGAACTTCTGCGCGACCAGCGTTCGATCCCGGACGAACAGCAGGTAGCCTGGCTCGGCATACTGCACGCGCGTCGTGGTCTTGAACAGTGGCTTGCTCGTCGTCGAGTCGAGCTCACCGACCATCAGCGTCATTTCCGGGGAGTTTCCCTCGACGATGGTGTAGAGGAAATGGCTTGCCGTCCGGCAGGAACTCCGGCCAGCCTGTGCCGGGGTTCCATTGTCTTTGCCCTTCTCGAGCACGACAGGCTGGCTGACACCACCGGCGGCTTGCACCCGCATGCAACGGATCGGTGCCGCGCCCGTCGAAGAGGATGACGCCGTCCGAGCTCCAGGATCCGTCGGCGCCGGTGGGCGCGTCGCAGATGGTCTGCGGCGGTCCGCCCGCGATGTCGACTTTCTTCAGCTTCCCCGCGGCCATGAACGCGACGAAGCGACTGTCGGGCGACCAGAACGGTCGCAACGCGCCCTCGGTACCCGGCAGCGGTCGTGCTTCGATTGACATCGAGCGGGCGGATCCAGATCACGCGCCTGCCGTCGGCGTCGCCGGCAAAGACAATGTTGCGGCCGTCAGGCGACACGACCGGCGGGCTTGCGTTCTGGACCGTTGGCCGGCATCGGCAGCGGAAAGCGAACGATCGGCGCCGGTTCGGGCGCCCGACGCATCCAGGCGACGGCAAAGCCGATGGCCGCCAGCGCCGCCAGTGCGCAGGCGCCCCACGCCGACGCTCTCGCGAACCCGTCGGCGTCCGCTGACGACCGCGGGCAGCCCGACCTTGGAGCCGCCCTTGGCCACCCACTGCAATTCGGCCGACACGTCGCGCGCGGTCTGCCAGCGATCCTCCGGATCCTTGGCCAGGCAGCGCGACACGATCCGCTCGAGCGCCGGCGGCGTGATCGGCACGAGCTCTTCGATCGGCCGCGGCGTTGGTGGCGAGGACCGATGCCATCACGCTCGACGACGGTCTTGCCCTCGAACGCGCGATGGCCCGTGATGCAGCTCGTAGAGCACGCAGCCGAACGCGAAGATGTCGGTGCGCGCATCGACCTCACGCGCCTCGATCTGTTCGGGCGCCATGTACTGCGGCGTGCCGACCACGGTGTGCGCGCCGGTCAGCGCCGCGAGCGTGGCCTGCTCGACCTCGGCCCTGACGCCAGAACGGTCATGACGCCAGAAGTCGCAGACGCCGCCAGCTTCGCCAGCCCGAAGTCGAGCAGCTTGACGCCCTGCTTGGTGACGAGGATATTGGCCGGCTTCAGATCGCGGTGGACGATGCCCTTCCGGTGTGCGGCATGGAGCGCTTCGCAGATCTGAATGCCGTAGGTGATGGCCTGATCGACCGGCAGCGGACCGGCGATCGGCGTGCCCTCGATGTACTCCATCACGAGGTAACCGCTGCCGTCGTGCTCGCCCACGTCGTGGAGCGTGCAGATGTTGGGGTGATTCAGTGACGAGATCGCGCGGGCTTCCCGCTCGAACCGCTCGGTGAAGGGCCCCTTGATGGTCTTGACGGCGACGTCGCGATCGAGTCGGATGTCGCGTGCGCGATAGACATCGCCCATTCCGCCGGAGCCGGCGGGGGCGATGATTTCGTACGGTCCGAGGCGTGGCCGGAAGTTAAGCTCATCAGTAAGCGCATTATATGCCCTTCCTCGAGCTCACGATTCAAACGGAGAAAACATGCAAACCACGCAGATGAGAATGACGGTCATCGTGTCAGTCGGCATGCTCGCAGGCATCACGGCGGTGTTGTCGGCCCAGCAGCCGACCATCACGCGCACCGTGCTGCAGCGCGCCGATATGGCGTGCCATGGACACGAGGCGGTGACGGCCAAGGCGGAGTTTCCAGCCGGCGGCACCACGGGCAAACACACCCATCCTGGCGAGGAGGTCAGCTACGTCGTGGCGGGAACCTTGACGCTGGAGGTCGCCGGGGCACCGATGAGGACGATCAAGGCGGGAGACGTCTTCCTCATTCCGGCCTCGACGGTCCACAACGCAACCGCTGTGGGCGGAGCCGCCACCGTCATTGCGAACTATCTCGTCGAGAAGGGCAAGCCGATGACGACCGCAGCGCAGTAGGGGAGAGGTAGCCGATGATGCGCGTCGCTCTGGCAGTGCTGCTTTCGATCTGGCTGGTGCAGGCTCCCTCGTCGAAGGATCTCCGCATCTACGTCGTGGATGTCGAAGGCGGGAATGCCACCTTGTTCGTCTCGCCGTCAGGCGGCTCCGTCCTGATCGATACGGGCAACCCGGGCGCAGCCGCGGCTCGCGACGCCGGTCGCATCCTGGCTGCGGCGAACGACGCGGGGCTCTCCGAGATCGATCATCTGATCACGACGCATTGGCACGGCGACCATTTCGGTGGAATGGCGGAGCTGGCCGCGCGCATTCCCATCCGGCACTACATCGACCATGGGCCGACGGTGCAGCCCCAGCCGGCGTCAACGGAGTTTCTCTCCGGGGTGTATCCGTCGCTCATCGCGAAGGCGGCTCACACCGTGGTCGCACCGGGCGACCGCATTCGTGTGGCCGACCTGGACTGGCGAATCGTGACGTCCGCCGGCCGTGTGATGACCTCGCCGCTGACCGGCGCCGGCGGGCCGAACCCGTACTGCGCCGGCTTCAAGCGGCAGGACGAGGACACGGGCGAGAACGCGCAGTCGGTCGGCAGCATCGTCGCCTTCGGCGCCTTCCGGGTGGCCCACCTCGGAGATCTGACGTCGAACGCCGAGTTCGCGCTGATGTGTCCCTCCAACCGTATCGGCCCGATTGATCTCAATATCGTGTCGCATCACGGCCAGCCCAACTCGAATGCCGACGTGCTGGTGCATGCGATCGAGGCGCGCGTGGCGATCATGAACAACGGCACGCGCAAGGGCGGACAGCCGGCCGCGATGAAGGTGATTCAGTCGGCGCCGCGCCTGGAGGATCTGTGGCAGCTGCATTTCTCGCTGCTCAGCGGTCAGGAGTACACCGTGCCAGGACTCTTCATCGCCAATACGGTGGACGATCAACCCGCGGCGATGCCGGTCGATCCGTTGCCGCCCCCATCCGGGCCCGCCGCGGCGCCGCCTCCGGCCCACAACGGACCGGCGTATTGGATCAAGGTGGACGCCCGCGCCGACGGATCGTTTCGCGTGACGAATCAGCGCAACGGTTTCAGCAAGCTGTACGCCGACGCTAGCGGCTGGACCAGCCTGGCCCGCGAACGCTCAGAGCTTTGCAGCGGAACGAGGGCTGGCAGGAAGCCGCTTCGGGTGAAGACGGTGAGGTGATGGGGTATCGCGCCCGACAGGATTCGAACCTGTGGCCTTCGGCTCCGGAGGCCGACGCTCTATCCAGCTGAGCTACGGGCGCAAACAGGAGAGTTCGATCGACAATCGACGCGCTCGATGGGCCTGCCAGCCGTAGCTCCGGGTGAGGAGAACGGAGACGCGCTGGCTTGCCGAGCCGTAGCTCGTGCAGCGATCAAGCACGAGCGAAGGCTGGCGCGCCCGGCAGGACTCGAACCTGCGACCTACGGGTTCGAAGCCCGGCGCTCTATCCAACTGAGCTACGGGCGCACGAATCGAGATCCTAGCACATCGGCCTCGAACCGAGGCCCAGCTGACCGTCCGAAAGCCGCGTGTTACGATCGCGGGCGTCCTTCATCGGAGCGACCACGACTGTGGCAGCATTCAACTGGCTCGGACCCGCTCGCGACTCGCTTCGCGAGGCCACACTGTCGTTCTTTCGCATGCTGCTCGCGACCGAGGAAGGGCGGCGGGCGGTCGTCGAATCGCTGTACGGGCAGCCGGGGAAGGCCCGCTGGATTCCCGCCGGCGGCGTGGACGGCCATCTCCGCGACGCGGTCTATCCGCAGCTCGGACGCGCGGTTCGCGACGACGACGCCCGTCGGGCTCCCATTTTCATCACGGCGCGGTTTCGAACCGGCTCCACGCTCCTGTGGAATCTGTTTCGTCACGTCTCCGGCTGCACCTCCTATTACGAGCCGTTCAACGAGCGCCGCTGGTTCGATTCCTCCTCGCATGGCGATCGAATCGATCCCACGCATCTGGGCGCCAGCGAGTACCGGCGTGAGTACCAGAACCTCTCGCATCTGGCCCGCTATTACGACGAACGCTGGATCAACGAGCATTTGTTCATGGACGAGCGCTTCCATGCGCCGCGCATGCAGGCCTATGTGAAGGCGCTGATCGACGCGGCACCGGGGCGCGCGGTACTGCAGTTCAATCGTGTGGATTTCCGACTGCGATGGCTCAGGGCACGCTTTCCCACGGCCGTCATCATCCATCTCTACCGGCACCCGCGCGAGCAGTGGATCTCGTCGCTCATCGAGCCCTCGCGCATCCCTCGCGAGATCACCGTCCGCGAGTTTGCCTCGCACGATCGCTTCTACCTGCTCAACTGGGCGCGCGATCTCAGCTACGACTTTCCCTTTCTGCACCCGGACAACGCCGAACACCCGTACGAGCTGTTCTATCTGCTCTGGCGGCTGTCGTATGTGTTCGGACGCGAGCACGCCGACGCGGTCGTTTGCGTTCGAGGAGTTCGAGCAGGCGCCGGCGGCTGAAATCGATCGCCTGATGCGGGCGTGCGCCATCGAGGGGTACGATCGGGACGGCCTCGTTTCGCTGGTGGCGCGGCGGCGGGGCTCCAAGTGGAGCACGTGGGCCGACCAGGACTGGTTCGCCGACCGCGAGTCGAAGGCCGAAAGGATTCTGAGCGATTTCTTCCGGCCGATGTCTCTGCCTCAACCAGCCGCCGCGGTCACGCCGCTCTAGTCCGTCTTCGCGTAGCGCTCCACGGCGCGCAGGTTGGCGCCTTTCGACTTCAGCAGCTTCCCCCAGAGATCTCCGACCTCGTCGAGTCGCGACGGCAGGGTCTCGATCGTGAAGTCCTCGCGCTCGACGCCGTCGTGCACTTCCCGCCAGGTGAGCGGGGCCGACGCGCCGCCGTAATCGCTGCCACGTGCGCTATAGGCGCACGCCAGCGTCTTGCCCTGGATGTTCTGCAGGTAGTCGACATACACGCGGCGGCCTCGGGCATGCACGGTGCGTTCGACCGTCGCGTGCGAGGGATGTTTGTTCGCCACCATGGTGGCGATGATCTGGCAGAACAGGAGTCCCGTCTCGTACGACGTGCGCGGCGGCATCGGAATGTAGATGTGCAGTCCGTTCGAGCCGGACGTCTTCGCGAAGCCGGTGACATGAAGGTGCTCGAGCTCGTCGTGCACCCATCGTGCGACATCGAGCACCTTGTCGAACGGCACCCCCGGCATGGGATCCAGATCGATGGCGACGTGGTCGACGACGTCGAGCGACTCCACGCGCGAGAACCAGGGATCCTGCGAGAGGGCGGCGAGCTGCGTCATGTAGAGCAGGGTCAGCAGCGAGCCTCCAATGAGCCGGCTCGGCACGTCGTCGTCCACGTCCAGCGTTTCCACGCGCACGCCGTCGGGAACCGCGTCGGGGGCGCGTTGCTGGTAGAACGTCTGGCCCCGAATGCCGTTTGGCTGGCGCTTCATCACCAGAGGTCGATCGGCAACGACCGGCAGGATGTAGGGCGCGATGCGGATGTAGTAGCGGAACAAGTCGCCCTTTGTGAGCTGGCGAGCGGGCCAGAGGAGCTTCTTGGTGTTCGTAATCGACAGGATCCGACCGCCGGGCAGTTGCAGGCGGCCGTTCCCACCCCTGGCGTCGATGGCATCCAGCTGGTCGAGCAGCGCGCGCACGGCCGACACGGACAGTCGCTCGCCACGGTCGGTCCCGCTCTGAGGACCGGACGGCTTCGGTGACGCGGTCGCGATACGTGGCGCCGGCTTCTTCGACGCCCTCACCGGCGGCTTCGATCGGACCGGCACCTCCTTCCGCACCTGGTCAGGTTGCACGTCGTCTCGCAGCCCCAGATATGTCGGGTGCCGCAGATACCCTTCATCGGTCCATTCGGTGAATTTCACCTGAGCCACGAGCGACGGCTTCACCCAGTGCACTCGTTCATTGCCCTTTGGCGGCACGCGAAACGGGCTCTCGCGCACCGAGAGCGACGCCAGCATCTTTGCCACGCGGGAGAGCTCCGCGTCGTTGAATCCGGAACCGACGTGACCGGTGTAGATCAGCTTCGGTGTGTCACCGCTGGAACGCCGTGACGCCGGCTTCGGATGTCGTTCCGGGCCGGTCTTCGTTCACGCCCACGAGCAGCGCGCCGAAATGCCCGCGGGATCCGCGCGGGTCGGTCCAGCCGCCAATCACGAACTCCTGCTCCTGCACGATCTTCAGCTTGCGCCAGTCGGTCGAGCGCCTGCCGAATCGGTACTGAGAGTCGAGGTGCTTCACGAGCAACCCTTCCCAGCCGCGCGCCTTCGCCGTCTTGTACAGCGCCCGGCCGTCGCCCACGACGAACTCGCTGAGGCGGAGGAGCGGCGTGCTGGGGATTCCAAAGATGCGGATGAGACGTGCACGCCGTGTCGCGAGCGGCAGCGACGTGAGGTCGTCGGCGCCGTCGCGTACGACATCGAAGGCGATGAACGCCACCGGAGCGCCCGGTGCCTGCGCGCCATCGCCGTCAGGGACGCTTTTCAGGTGAATTCGTCCCTGCAGGCGCTGAAAGGAGGACGGCTCTCCCTTTTCGTCGAGCGCCACGATCTCGCCGTCGAGCACGACCGGCGCCTTGAGCTTCCGGGCGAAGGTCTTGAGCGCCTTCACGAGCTCGGGAAATTGCGCGGTCTTCTCGTTGCCGAGCCGAGACCAGATGCGGACGGCCGACGTGGTCCCAGGGCCCGGCTCAATCTGAATCAGCGCGCGAATGCCGTCGTACTTCGGCTCGTAGGCCAGGCGATCGTCAACCAGCGGCGGCTCGGCGAGGGTGGCGAGCATCGGACGGAGATTCCGAATGTCGCCGCGCCAGACCGTCGCGTGGGCACCGCGGCCCGTCGTCAAGGTGTCACCGTGCCGTCGGCCGACACGCGGAAGGTGAGGCCCGGTCGATTCGACTGGCTGGGGACGCGAACCACGGCCGTGAGGAGCACGCCGTTGGCGGAGATGCGTTCGGTGACGACGCCGGCCGACGTGCGGTCCACGTTGCACATGTCCGGGTCGATCGTGATGAGCGTGTTGAGCGTGTCGATGGGAACGTTCGCCGACACGCCGCGGTACCCTGCACCGTCGGGCGAGACCGACATGTCGATGACGCGGTATCCGGTCCAGTCGCCCTTCGAGTGGATCGTGAGCGGCAGGATGCCACTGACACAATCGACGGAGTCCGGATCAGGAGGCGTGTCGGGCGGGATGACGGATTCGTAGAAGAAGTTGACGGAGGCCACCGGCGTCGTGGGGCCGATCGGCATCGAGTCTTCACACGCCGCCGCGGAGAACACGATGAGCGCAACGAACAGGGAGTGACGCATGAGCCGGGTTACTGACTGTACCGGTCGTTGAACCATGGTTCGGCGGTGTTCGAGTATCCGCGCTCCTCCCAGAACCCTTTCCGGTCGCGCGCCAGGAACTCGATCTTGCGAATCCACTTGCAGCCTTTCCAGGCGTAGAGCCGCGGGGTGATCATGCGGACGGGTCCGCCATGTTCTCGCGGCAGCGGCTGGCCTTCCCACTCGTGCACGAGCAGGACGTCGTCCTCGAGCGCGCGAGCCAACGGCAGATTGACCGTATAGGGAATGAAGGTGCCGGGCGCGAAGTCTGAACCGGTCGAGAGAATAAAGCGTGCCTCGTCGGTCGGGACCACCAGCTCGGCAATCGTCCTGAAACGAACGCCTCTCCAGCGGTTGTCGAGGCGGCTCCATGTCGTCACGCAGTGAAAGTCGCTGACGTCCTCGACCTGCGGCAGCGCCATGAACTCTTTCCAGTCGAGCGTCACCGGGTTCTCCACCAGGCCTTCGATCTGGAGCTTCCACTGCTCGAGGCCGACGTCCGGTTGTTCGCCGAGATCCAGCACAGGCCAGTTGTGAACGAGGCGCTGACCGGGCGGAACCGTCGGCATGCCGTGGCGGTTGGGCGGTCCGGCGCCCATCGGTTCGTGGCCGGCGAACTCCACGTTGACGGTGTCCGCCTTCATGTGACGCTGGCGCTCGATGTACCGCATACGGCGCTGGACGAGATCGGTGTCAGACATGATCGAAATGGGCAGGGCCTTCACGCTTGCGTCCTCCAGGCGGCCCACTGCGACCATCGCCGGCCGCAGCACTTCGTCGCCGATGCTGTAGCCGGGTCGGATGACGCCGGTGACCCGGCCGTCCTGGTCGGCATCGGTCACCGGCACGGTCGAGACCGCTTCGTGCCGCGCCGGATCGAACGCTTCGCCGAGCGCGTCGAGGCGAGCGACGCCGAAGGCCTGGAGCTTCGAGAGAAATTGCCGCTCGACGAGATCGAGCCCCTCGAGCAGGGCACCGAGATTCTGCGACGCCTGCGCGGCCGACATCGCGCGCTCGAGGTTGTCCAGCACGTCGAGCAATTCGGTCAACACCACGCGCCGGCTGCGCTCCACGTCCTTCACCAGCTCGCGCCGTATGCGTCCCTTGACCTCTTCGAACTCCCCGACGGCCTGCTTGTGCTCGGTCATGTACCGCTGCAGCAGCTGGTCCTTCTCCGCGAGCTGGCGCTCCAGCTCCTCCAGATAGGTCGGTTTGCGGAGCTCCTCGTCGCTTGCGTCGAGCTGTCCGTCCTGGCGGGCCCACCACCGGCGATCGACCACCTTGACGTCGGGACCGCTCGACTGTTCGTCCGGGAACGCGGGTGCGAGCGGGTTGCGGAGCTTCGAATCGTCGCCCATCATCATCAGCCTATCATTGCGCACGGCCAGGCGGCGACGGGTGGCAGCGGCAAAGTGACTAGCGCCGGGATCGAGTCGACGATCCTCTCATCAGCAGGAGATAGAGCAGGAAGCTCAGCGCAAACGTGATGAACCAGGCGTAAGTGTAGAGGCGGTCGAAGAGATTCGGGCTGGCGATCTGACCGCCCGGCGTCGAGGCGGCGCGAAGAAACCCCGGCAGGACGGGCAGCACTGCGAGAACGAGCGCCGCGACGGCTCTCCAGTTGACGCCATTCGAGTAGGCGTAGGCGCCCTTCGGATCGAACAGATCCCGAAGCGAGAGTTGCCGGCCGCGCAGCACCCAGTAGTCGGCGATCAGGACGCCGCCGATGGCCCCCATCAGGCTGGAATAGCCGATGAGCCAGGTGAAGATGTACGCCGCCGCGTCCGCGTAAAGTCGCCACGGCATCATGACGATGGCCAGAATGGCCGTGATGAGTCCACCTCCGACATAGCTGATCCGCCGCGGCGCGAGGCTCGAGAAATCGTTGGCCGGCGACACCACGTTAGCCGCCATGTTGGTCGTGATCTGGGCCGCGAGAATGACGAGCGCTCCAAAAATGATGACCCCGGGGCTTCCGATCCGCGCAATGAGGGCGATTGGATCCCAGATGGCCTCGCCGAAGATCACGATCGTGGCGCTCGTCACGGCCACTCCGATGAACGCAAACGCGGTCATCGTCGTCGGCAGGCCGAGCGCCTGGCCGAGCACCTGCGATCGCTGCGAGCGCGCGTAGCGGGTGAAGTCGGGAATGTTCAGGCTGAGCGTCGCCCAGTAGCCGACATTGGCCGTGAGGGCAGCGGGGAAGAGCGTCCAGAACGGCGTGCTCCCGCCTTGCAGCTTCTGTGACTCGCGAAGGATGGTTCCGAGTCCGCCCCCTTTCCAGACAGCCCACGCCAGCAGCGCGAGGCCTCCGGAGAGCAGCAGGGGAGCCGACCAGCTTTCGAGCAGTTTGATACCCTCCGTGCCCTTCAGGATGAACCAGACCTGCAGGAGCCAGAAGGCGGCGAACGCCATCCAGATCGATCCCGGCACGTTGCTCCACGCGGGCCACGCGGCTGTCACGAGCGCGTCGAGCGCGAGAGCGCCGATCCAGGTCTGAATCCCGAACCACCCGCACGCCACGATGGCGCGCAGAATGGCGGGCACGTTGGCGCCTCGCACACCGAAACTGGCGCGGCAGAGCACTGGAAACGAGATGCCGTAGCGCGTTCCCGCGTGAGCGTTCAGCGCCATGGGCACGAGCACGATGATGTTGCCCAGCAGAATGGTGAGCATAGCCTGCCACCAGGTCATGCCCTGCGCCATCAACCCCGAGGCGAGCGTGTAGGTGGTAATGACCACGCTCATCCCGATCCACAGCGCGGCGATGTTGTAGGTGGACCACGTGCGCTGGGCGAGGCGCGTCGGAGCCAGGTCCGGATTCCAGAGCGGGCTCTGCGAGAGATCGTCGGTCAGTTCGACGATGTCCGGCATGAGGTCAGGCGACGGAGGGGAGCAACGGTCCAGATCGCGCTACTTGGCGGTTGGAACAGGCGAAGGCTCGGCATAGCCCTCGGCGTCGTGGCCGCCGTGGTACTCGCGGTCGTCCGGCCGCCGAATCTGCGAGTGCGGCACGACTCGATCGCGACGAAGCGCGCGGAAATCGTCGAGCGAGCGCCAGCCTTTCTCGGCGTGTCGTTCCAGAAATGCCCGCAGGCCTTCGACCAGGCACTTGATGACGTTCGGGCCGATGGCGTGATCCAGCATCGCCGCCGTGCACACCTGCACGCTGCCGCAGCCGAGGAGGAAGTAGTTCAGCGCGTGGGAGAAATCGGCGATGCCGCCGATGCCGGAAAACTGGCGATCGGGAAACGCCGTCGTGAGCTGTGCCATCTTCGCGAGCGACTGCGGCAGGATAGCCGGGCCGCCGAGGCCCCCGCTCGACACGTAGCCATCGACGTTCATCTCGAATTCGAGCGTGTCGAGATCGATGAGTGGCAGCGACGGAAAGGTGTTGGACGACGACACCGCGTCGGCGCCGCCTCGAAACGCGGCGCCGGCCTCGCCCACGATGTCTGTCGTCGACGGCGTGAGCTTGGCCCAGATGGGCACGCGGGCCACGTCCTTGACGGCGCGCGTCACCTCCTCGATCAGGCGCTGATTCTTGCCGATGTTCGATCCCATGTCCTCACGATCCATGTGAGGACACGAGAGATTGAGCTCGAACGCGTCGGCGCCCTGTTCCTGGCAGGCGGTGGCCAGCGTCTGCCAGTGCCGCAGCTCGCGGTCCGAGCCGGCGCCCGCCATGATGGATGCCACGAGCACACGATCGGGGTGCGCCTCCTTGATCCGCGCGAGGCGTGGGATCCACCAGTCCAGCGTCTTGTCGGAAATGAGCTCCCAGTTCCATGACGAATGCAGGGCCGTGTGCGGCCGCTTCTGCATCGACAGGTGGGCCGAGTCTGGCGTGGCGCGCAGGAACTTCGTCTTCGGACCTGCCACGTTCACAACCGGGTGGAGACCGATGGTCTTCGTGACAACGCCACCCCAGCCGGCGTCGAAGGCCCGCATGATGTTGGCGTCCGACTCGGTCGGCGGCGCCGAAGACAGCAGGAACGGGTTCTCCAGGCGCAGGCCGGTGAACTCAACCGAAAGTCGTGGGTCCATGGAACCTCTCGGCATCGCCGGCGGCGCGGCCGGTGCTGGAATCGACTATAGCGCAGAGCGCGGCTCGCCCTCGCACCTCACTTGTATCGGCCCGTTGCGCCCGCGGGTGGCCGACCCCCGTCTCCGGAGCCCGGACGGCCGCCCGGTATAATGACCTGATTTCACGGGAGGTCGCTCATGGCGCAGCCCTCGACAGTATCTGCCACATCGCGGCGGTCGGGCTCGGCCGATATCGAGCGCGTGCCGAATTACATCAACGGCGGGTTCGTGCAGTCGACGGCGGCAGACGCGCTGGACGTGCACAACCCCGCCCGTGGCACCCTCATTGCCCGGACGCCCCTGTCCACGGCCGCAGAGGTGGACGCGGCGGTCACCGCCGCGACGCAGGCGTTTCGCGGCTGGAGCGAGACGCCCGTCGTCGTGCGCGCGCGAGCGATGTTCACCTTCAAGCGCCTGCTCGACGAGCACTTCGAGGAGATCGCGCGCATCGTCACGACCGAACACGGCAAGACACTCGACGAGGCGCGCGGCAGCGTGCGCCGCGGCATCGAGTGCGTCGAGGTGGCGTGCGGCGGCCCGTCGCTGATGATGGGCTACGGTCTCGAGAACGTGGCCGCGAACATCGACTGTCACGTCGTGCGGCAACCCCTCGGCGTGTGCGCCGCGATTGCGCCCTTCAATTTTCCGGCGATGGTCCCGCTCTGGTTCCTGCCCTTCGCCGTGGTGGCCGGAAACACCTTCGTGCTCAAGCCATCCGAGCAGGTGCCGCTCTCGCAGCTCCGGATGTTCGAGCTGCTTCACGCCTGCGACCTGCCGCCGGGTGTCGTGAATCTCGTCAACGGCGGTCGCGACGTGGTCGAAGCGCTGTGCGATCACCCGGGCATCCGGGCCGTGTCATTCGTCGGATCGACGGCGGTGGCCCGCACCGTGTACCGGCGAGCGACCCATGCGGGCAAGCGCGTCCAGGCGCTCGGCGGGGCCAAGAACTTCGTCATCGTCATGCCCGACGCCGACATGGCCCGTACGACCGAGGTTGTCACCGAATCGTTTTACGGATGCGCCGGCGAGCGCTGTCTGGCCGGCAGCGTGCTCGTGCCCGTGGGTGAGGCGTACAGGGACGCGCGCGAGCGGCTCGTCGCGAGCGCCCGGGCCCTGCGGGTCGGCGACGGGCTGGAACCCTCCGTCAACATGGGACCGGTGATCAGCCAACGCCACCGCGAGCGCGTCAGGGGGTACATCGAGAAGGGCGTTTCGGAGGGAGCACAGCTGCTGCTCGACGGCCGTCATGTCCGAGTGCCGGAGCGCGAAGACGGATTCTTCGTTGGACCGACCGTTTTCGATCAGGTGCCGCCCTCGTCTGTCATCGGACGCGAGGAAATTTTTGGTCCGGTCGCGTCCATCTGTCCGGTGCCGGACCTGGATGCGGCGTTGAAGTTGATGGAGTCGCATCCGAACGCGAACGCCACCTCCATCTTCACATCGAGCGGCAAAGCGGCGCGCGAGTTCAGTCATCGCGCCACGGCGTCGATGGTCGGCGTCAACATCGGCGTCGCCGCTCCCATGGCCTATTTTCCATTCGGCGGGGCGCGAGACAGCTTCTTCGGCGATCTCAAGGTGCACGGGCGCGACGCCTTCGAGTTCTACACCGACAAGAAGGTCACGATCTCGCGCTGGTTCTAGGAGACTTCATGCCTCGCACGCTCGTCGGCGGTCTCGTGCAGTGTGCCGCGCCGCTCACGGATCCGGCGACACCCATCTCGCGCGTCAAGGACGCGGCCTTCGAGGCCCATTTGCCCTTCATCGAGGAAGCCGGCAGACGCGGCGTGCAGATTCTCGGCCTGCAGGAGGTGTTCAACGGTCCGTATTTCTGTCCGTCGCAGGATCCGCACTGGTACGACCTCGCCGAGCCCGTCCCCGGGCCCACGACCGAACGCATGGCCGAGCAGGGGAAGAAGCACGGGATGGCGATGGTGATCCCCGTCTACGAGCGGGAACAGGCCGGTGTCTACTACAACACCGCGGCGGTCTACGATGCCGACGGGAGCTATCTCGGAAAATATCGCAAGAACCACATTCCGCACACGTCCGGCTTCTGGGAGAAGTATTTCTTCAAGCCGGGCAACCTCGGGTATCCGGTCTTCGAGACGCGGTACGCCAAGGTCGGCGTGTATATCTGCTATGACAGGCACTTTCCCGAAGGTGCGCGCCTGCTGGGGCTGAACGGCGCGGAGATCGTGTTCAACCCGTCGGCGACCGTGGCCGGCCTGTCGCAATATCTCTGGAAATTGGAGCAGCCGGCCCACGCCGTCGCGAACGGCTATTTCATGGCCTGCAGCAACCGCGTCGGGACCGAGGCCCCCTGGAACATCGGACGATTCTATGGATCGTCGTACTTCGTCGATCCGCGGGGCAGCATTCTCGCGATCGGATCCGAAGACCAGAACGAGCTCGTGACCGCCGAGATGAACCTCGACATGATCGAGGAAGTGCGCCGGGTCTGGCAGTTCTATCGTGACCGCCGCCCCGAGACGTATCAGCCCGTGGCCGACCTGCTTCCCTGACGGCGGCGCCTTCCGCCATGAGCATCCTCATCAAGAACGGCCTGATCGTGACCGCTTCCGATCTCTATGCGGGCGACGTCCTGATCGAAGGCGAGAAGATCTCGACCATCGGGACATCGCTGGACGTCGAAGCCGATCGGGTCATCGACGCCACCGACCGCTATGTGCTGCCTGGCGGCATCGACTGCCATACACACCTCGACATGCCGTTCGGAGGTACGACGTCGGCTGACGACTTCGAGAGCGGGACGATCGCCGCCGCGCACGGCGGCACCACCACGGTTGTCGACTTCGCCATCCAGTACAAGGGGCAGACGCTTCACCACGCCTGGGAAACGTGGATGGGGAAGGCCGAGGCCAAGGCGGCGATCGACTACGGGTTCCACATGATCGTGACCGATCTGACCGATCACGTCGAGCAGGAGATGGACGCGATGGTCGCTGAAGGCGTCACGTCTTTCAAGCTCTTCATGGCCTACCCCGGCGTCTTCATGCTCGACGACGCGGCGATCTTCCGCGCGATGCTGCGGACCGGAAAGAACGGCGGCACCATCTGCATGCATGCGGAGAACGGCGGCGTGATCGACGTGCTCGTGAAGAAGGCGCTGGCCGAAGGAAAGACGGCGCCCAAGTATCACGCGCTCACGCGCCCCGCTCGCGCCGAAGCCGAAGCGACGCATCGCGCCATCGCCCTCGCCGAAATCGCGGACGTGCCGGTCTACATCGTGCACCTCTCGGCCGCCGAAGCGCTCGAGATGGTGACCGAAGCGCGCGACCGCGGGCTGCCGGCGTTCGCCGAAACCTGCCCGCAGTATCTGTTCCTGTCGTACGACAACTACGAGGAGCCGGGCTTCGAAGGGGCGAAATACGTGATGAGCCCGCCGCTCCGGACGAAGGACACCCAGGAGCGGCTGTGGCGCGGGCTGGCGTTCAACGATCTGCAGGCGATCTCGACCGACCATTGTCCCTTCTGCATGAAAGAGCAGAAGACGATGGGCGAGCACGATTTCTCCAAGATTCCGAATGGCGCTCCGGGCATTGAGACGCGGATGAGCCTCGTGTACGACGGGGGCGTGCGTACGGGCCGCATTTCGCTGAACCGCTTCGTCGAGCTCACCTCGACCTCGCCGGCCAGGATCTTCGGGCTCTTCCCGCGCAAGGGCACGATCGCGCCCGGATCGGACGCCGATATCGTCATCTTCGATCCGATGAAGAAGACGACGCTGTCGGCCAGGACGCATCACATGCGGGTGGACTACAACCCCTATGAAGGCCGGGAGGTGACCGGCGCGACCGAGACGGTGCTGTCGCGCGGACACGTCATCATCGATCGCGGCCGGTTCGTGGGACGCGTTGGCGCGGGACAGTTCCTCAGGCGGGCGGCGCGGACGTAGACCGCGGCACACCTTGGCGGGTCACACCATGAATCCTCGCCCGCGGCGCGCACCGCTCGCCGCTTTCCTGATTGGTGCCGCGTTCTTGGCGCCTGCGACGACGACTCGCTCGCCGCCGATGGGGAAGTGTTCGTCACCAGCGACGGCGTGCGCTTTACGGTCCAGACCGTCGCCAGAAACCTGCAGGTGCCCTGGAGCCTGGCCTTTGCGCCGGACGGCCGCATCTTCGTCACCGAGCGCCCGGGACGGGTCCGGATCGTACAGGGCACGACGCTCGTCTCGCAGCCGGCGCTGACGCTGTCGGATGTGAACGCGGAGGGCGAAGGCGGCCTGCTCGGGCTGACGCTTCATCCGGATTTCAACCGCACGCGCTGGGTGTATCTCGTCTACACGGCACGACGCGCGGATGGGTCACCGGTCAATCGTCTCGTCCGCTACCGGGAGGTCGACAACACGCTCGCCGAGGGTGCCGTGCTGTTGGACGATATTCCTGCGTCGGGCATCCACAACGGGTCGCGCGTCCGCTTCGGTCCGGACGGCAAGCTCTACATGACCATGGGTGATGCGGCCGATCCGTCCGTGGCGCAGGATCTCGCGGCGCTGAACGGCCGCATCTTCCGTCTGAACGACGACGGGACGACGCCGCGCGACAACCCGCTGGCGTCGCCGGTGTACTCGTACGGGCATCGCAATCCGCAGGGCATCGACTGGCACCCGTCGAGCGGCGAGCTCTGGGAGACCGAGCACGGCGCGACCGGGAACGACGAGGTCAACCGCATCGTGGCTGGCCGGAACTATGGCTGGCCCGAGATCGAAGGCGGTGAAAGCCGCGCCGGCATGGAGACACCCGTGCGCTTCTATTCGCCGGCCATCGCGCCCTCTGGCGCCTCGTTCTATCGCGGCCAGAGCCTTCCCGGCCTTTCGAAACGACTTCTTCTTTGCCACGCTGCGCGGTCAGCATCTGCATCGCGTGCGACTCGACGCCAGTTTCCGTCGCGTCGTCGCCGAGGAGCGCCTGCTCGAGAATCGCTTCGGCAGGCTCCGCGATGTCGTGTCGGGCCCGGACGGCGCCATCTATCTCGCCACGAACAATCGCGATGGTCGCGGCGATCCGGCCGCCGAGGACGACCGTATCCTGCGGCTGGTGCCGGTCCAGTAACGCTCGCGCGTCCTCCCGCCGTTCCCATCCGTTGAGCGCGCCCTCCTCGTGCTACAGTCTTGCCCGCCTCGGCTCTCCCGCGAGTCCGCCTCGTGAACACCCGATGACCGAGCTGAAACGGGCGCTGAACGTTTTCGATCTCACCATGGTGGCCATCGGGTCCACCATTGGCGCCGGCATCTTCTTGACCCCGGGCGTGGTCGCGCAATCGTTGCCCTCGGCGCCCTGGATTGTTCTGGTGTGGATTGTCGGCGGCCTCTGGGCGATCACCGGCGCGCTGACCTTCGCAGAGCTGGGCGCCATGATGCCGCGGGCAGGCGGCGTTTACGTTTATCTGACGGAAGGGTTCGGCGGGCTCGTCGGGTTCCTGTACGGCTGGGCCTACTTCCTGGTCGTCAACACCGGCAGTCTCGCGGCGCTCAGCGTGGCATTCGCCACCTATTTCGGGTATTTCGTGCCGCTCGGGCCACTGGGGTTCAAGCTGGTCGCTCTCGGCGGGCTCCTGATCATCACGATTGTCAACGTCGTCGGCGTGCGAGCCGGCGGACTCTTCTCCGATATTTTCACGGTGCTGAAGTTGATCGGAATTGTCGCGCTGATATCGGTCGGGCTCGTCTGGGGCTCGGCGACGACGAGCGACTTTTCCCTGGCAGCAGCCGCTATGCCTGGTGAGGTGGGGACGGCCTTCGCCGTCGCGCTCATCGGCGTCATGTTTTCGTACGGCGGTTGGCAGCACGCGACGTTCGTGGCGGGGGAGGCGAAAGACCCTCAGCGCACGCTTCCAGTGGCCATGATTCTGGGCGCACTCGTCGTGATGCTGGTGTACCTGCTGATGAACGTCGCGTTCCTGTTTCTCATGCCGCCGGCGGAGATGGCCGCCTCGGCGCGCCTGGGATCGGATGCAGCCGAGCGAGTCTTCGGCACGATCGGCGGCAGCATCATCGCGCTCGTGATTTTCATCTCCACCTTCGGAACCGCCGGCATCTACACACTGACCGCTCCGCGTATCTACTTTGCGATGGCTCGGGATGGCGCATTCTTCCAGCGGGTCGCCGAGGTGCATCCTCGCTTTCACACGCCGGCCGTCTCGATCGTGCTGCAGTCGGCGTGGGTCGTGGTGCTCGTGCTCTTCTGGGGCACGTTCGAGAACCTCATCTCCTATGTGGTCTTCACCGACGGGATCTTCTTCGCGCTGGGCGCGTGCTGCCTCTTCGTGTTTCGCGCGCGGCAACCCTCGGCGCCGCGACCGTACAGAACGCTGGGCTATCCGCTGACGCCGCTCTTTTTCGTGGCCGTTCAGCTGTGGTTCGTGGGCCATATCCTGCTGGCCAGGCCGGCCCAGGCAGGAGCGGGTCTCCTCATGTTGGCGCTCGGCGTGCCGGTCTATTACTACTGGAAGACCAGGTACGGCCGGACGGCCCAGGATACGGTCTGAACCGGATGCGCGTGCGTCCTATCCTGATTCTCGGCACGGGCATCTTCGCCGTCGAAGTGGCCGATCTCATCTCCGATACCCCGGGTCTCGAACTGGCCGGGTTCGTCGAGAACCTCGATCGAGCACGCTGCGAGGTTCGAATCGAAGGCCTCGACGTTCATTGGGTGGACGAGTTGAGCCGACTGTCGGCGACCCACCAGGCCGTGTGCGCCATCGGCTCGACTCTCCGGCGACGTTTCACGGAGCAGGCGGCGATGGCCGGGATGCCGTTTGCGACCGTCGTGCATCCTTCGGCGCGGGTCTCGTCCCGCGCCCGGCTCGGCGAGGGCACGATCATCAGCGCCGGGGCGATCGTCGCGGCGGCGACGACGCTCGGCCGGCATGTCATCGTCAATCGCGGCGCGCTCATCGGCCATCACACGACGATTGGCGACTGGGTGACCATCGCGCCCGGCTCGAACATCGCCGGCGCCTGCCGCATCGGCGACTCTGTGTATGTGGGCCTCGGGGCCATTGTCCTCGACCGTCTGACCATCGGCGCGCATTCCGTCGTCGGCGCGGGATCGGTTGTGACGTCGGATGTGCCCGAGCGCGTTCAGGTCATGGGTATTCCCGCGCGCGTCACGAAGACCAACATCGAAGGACGCTGAGGGGGGACGTCAGCTGCCGGAGATGGCCCGATGGACCAGGGTGGGCGCCTGGCGCTGAACGATACCGACGACCTGATCGACGTGATAGGCGGGCCGCTCCTGACGCGCGAGGCCCACGACGTACTCCGCGACCACGCCGACGGCGGTGATCGTCATCCCGTTGAGCAGCCCCACGGCGACCAGCAGCCAGGCGAATGGGCTTGCCGGCCCCTCCCGTCACCAGCTGGCGGACCAGTAGAGACAACGCACCGAACGCACTGACGACCGACTAACGCGACCCCGACCGCGAGCACGGCACGGACCGGCAGCGTGGAGTAACTGAAGACGATGCGCGCCACGAACGTCAGGAGCTGGCCGAGGCTGTAGCTGCTGCCGCCGCCCGGCCGCGGGTGGTGATCGACCCAGACGTCGGTGGGATTGGTGGAGCAGATCAGCATGAGACCGCGGATGTACGGATAGGGCGTGGGATACGTCTTGATGCGATCGACGACGTCGCGGCGGAGAATACGGAAGTTCGTCAGGGCCAGACCCTGAGGCTTGCGGAAGACGTGACGATCGAGCCGGCCGACGATCTTGCTGGCGAGCTTTCGATAGGCCGGATGCCGCTTCTGACGGAACCGGCCGCACACGACGTCATGCCCCCGGTTGGCGGCCTCGATCAGCTGCACGATTTCTTCCGGCGGATTCTGCAGATCGTCATCGAGCGTCACCACCCAGTCGCCGCGGCTGTGGCGGAAGCCGCACAGGATGGCGGCGTGCTGGCCGTAGTTCTTGAGAAGGTTGATGGCGATGAGGTTGGGCCGGACAAGGGCCTTGTCGCGAATGACCTGCCAGGACTCGTCGGTGCTGCCGTCGTTGACCGCGATGACCTCGCACGACTCGCCGAGTTCCACGAAGACGCCGAGCGTGCGATCGATCGTCTCGCCGACGATCGCGGCGCTGTTGTAGACGGGAATCACGACGCTGTAGCGTGGACGGGCCCCGTCCTCGAAGGCCTGCACGGCGCCGATTGTATCCGATCGCGAGGCGTCTTCCCCGGATTCAGGTGGCCTCTCGGCGGGTTTCCCGCGCCGACTCGCCAGCCGAATTCGCTCCTCGGTGTAGAATCCGTTTTCAGTCGCGCGCTGATCGGGATGCGGTTGTCCTGCATTCGACGTCAGCACTTGCCTGAAGACACCAGTTTCTCGAACCAGATCATGATGGGCCTGCGCTATTCGCGCGGGCTCATCGGCATGTGGCGCCGCGGGTTCGATCCCGAGGCCGCCGATCGGGCCGTTCGGCAGGCGCTCGCGAATCGTGCCTCGGCGTTCCTCCACATTCTCAAACGCGGGGTCTTCGACTGCGAAACGAGCCCGTATCGACCGCTGCTGGCCGCGGCGGGCGTCGAGCTCGGCGACGTTGTCCGCCTGGTCGAGTCGGAGGGCGTCGAAGGAACCCTCGCGCGGCTGCACGCCGCGGGCGTGTGGGTCAGCCTCGACGAGTTCAAAGGGCGACGACCCCTGGTCAGGCCCGACGTCCAGCGGGAGCTGTCGGCGGCCGACTTCGACAACCCGTTGGTGACGTGGCATTTCGAGGCTGCGACGGGTGGTTCAGCCGGCTCCCCGCGACGCGTGGCGTTCGATCTCGATCAGATCGAGCTCGAGTGCGGCGCGGAGTTTCGGCTGTTCGAGCACATCGGCGTCGTCGGACGCCCGGCCGCGATGTGGAGGCCCGTGCCGCCAGGCGCCGCCGGCCTGCGTGTCGCGATTCGCTCGGCCCATCGCGGGCAGCCGCTCTCACGCTGGTTCAGCCAGCAGCCCGTGACGTTCATGAACGGCGCCTTCCGCGACGGCGCGCTGACGCTGCTGAGCGTCGGCCTGGGCGCCGTGCGCGCGCGCGCGATTCCATGGCCGATCCATGTGCCACTGGATCAGGCCTGGAAGGTGGCCCAGTGGCTGGCCGACATGCGCGCGTCGGGACGACCCGGTCTCCTCGACACCAATGCCGCCTCCGGTGTGAGGGTCTGTCAGACCGCACTCGAACGCGGTCTCGACATCGGCGGCAGCGTCTTCCGCATCGGAGGCGAGCCCTACACGCCTGGCAAGGCGCGGGTGTTCACTGAAGCGAGGTGCACGGCGTACGCGCACTATGCCATGACCGAAGCCGGGCTGATCGGCATGGCGTGCGGTGAGCCAGCCGAGCTGGACGAAGTGCACGTCATGGACGACAAGATCGCCATGATCGATCGCCCGGTCGTGGTGGGACAGTCGGGTGTCAGCGTGAACGCCCTGTTCCTGACGTCGCTCCTTCCGAGCTCGCAGAAGCTCATGCTGAATGTCGAGAGCGGCGATTACGGGATGAGCACCCGACGTCAGTGCGGCTGCCCACTCGAGCATCTGGGTTTCCGCCGCCATCTTCACCGGATCCGCAGCTACGAGAAGCTGTCCAGCGAAGGCATGCACTTCATCGGAGACGACCTGCTGGCGATCGTCGATGAGCTGCTGCCGGCCCGCTTCGGGGGGAGCTCGACCGACTACCAGTTCGTCGAACGTGAGGACAACGGCCTGCCACGAGTGGCGCTGATTGTCAGCCCCCGGCTCGGAGAGATCGACGAGCACGAGATCGTGCGCGCCGTGCTGGACGCGCTGGGGTCCGGGGGAGGCGCTCGCGCCATGATGGCCCGGCGCTGGGAGGAAGGCCACACCTTGAGAATCGATCGGCGCGAGCCGTTTTCGACGGCCGCGGCGAAGATTCTGTCTCTTCACTTCGACAAACACTGATGCGCGCGCGCGGAGCACCTCTGGCCTTCCGACTGCGCGTATGCGCGATGTTGACGGCTGGTCTCGCCGTCTTCGTGCTCGGCGGCTGCGGTGCGCCCGGCGATGCGACAAGCGGCGCAGACGCTCGACGTCTTCGTATCGGCTATCCCGGTCCTCAAGGTTTTGGAGAGCTCCCGTCGTATGTCGCCAATCAGGAGCTCGAAGGCGCAGGCTATACCATCGAGACCACCTTCTATGTGCAGCCCGAGCTGGCCGTGCAGGCGCTTACCCAGGGCACGATCGATCTGTCCGTCGGGTCCAGTCGAATCCACTGGGTTGCGGCTGCGCGGGGAGCGCCGGTACTGGCGGTCATCGAGGGCGTGCGGAACAATCACTTGCTCGTCGTCGCGAGCTCCGTCGACTCGTGCCGTCAGCTCGATATGCGGCGAGTCGGGCTCGACCGGGCCGGCAGCGATGGGCGCCACACTGTTCCGCGACTACATGAGGACAGCGTGTCCTGGGGTCGAGCCAGAGGTGCTGTTCATCGCCGGCTCGCCCAACCGCGCCGCTGCGCTCATGACGGGCACCATCGATGCCTCCGTCATGTTCCGGGCCGAGGCGGTTGATCTCTACGGGAGCGTCCCGGGCCGATTCCGATCCCTGCCGGATTTCGAAGCACGATCTGCGGATCTCATCACCTCGGCGATGTTCGTCAATCGGACGTTCGCGGCCGAGCAGCCGACTGCCGTCGGCGATTACGTACGGGCCCATCTTCGGGCCCTCCGGGTGTTGAATCGGGACGCCGCCGTGGCGGCGCTGCAGGCTGAACACTTGATGGGAGCAAACCGGGATTACAGGCCCATTGCGGACGCCTATCAGGCGGCCGGTGCGTGGGACGAGGTGGGCGGTCTGTCGGTCGCCAGGGTCAGAGCCACCGAAGGGTTCCTGGTGGCAGCCGGCGAGCTCGAGCGGCCGCTGAGCGAGAGCGTCATGGTCGATCGCTCGTTCCTGGAGCGTGCGCGTGCGGAGCTCGGGGCGTCCGAGCGTCCCGCTCCTCGTTGACACGGCGCCAGCGGCACGGCGAGAATTTTCGCGGCATTCATGTTTGTCGACGCGCGGGCCCTCGAGCCCGGAACCACGCTGAAAGCTGACGTCTGTATCGCCGGGGGCGGCGCGGCGGGGATTACCATCGCGCTCGACCTGGTGGGGTCTGGCCTGTCCGTCGTGCTGCTCGAGAGCGGAGGCTTCAGGCGCGAGGACGAGACGCAGCGGCTTTATGAAGGCCGGCTCACTGGCCTCGACTTGCGGCCGCTCACGGCCATGCGGGTGCGCGCGCTGGGTGGCACGACAGGGCACTGGGAGGGCTGGTGCCGCCCCTTGCTTCCGCACGACTTCGAGCCGCGGGACTACGTGGCCAACAGCGGGTGGCCGATCCGCTACAAAGAGCTCGTCCCCTGGTACGAGCGCGCGTGCCGCACGCTGCAGATCGGCCCGTTTGAATGGGACCCGATCGCCCGGGCGAAGGCGATGGACAAGCCGCTGCTGCCGGTCAGCGGCGCCATCGAACACCGTTTCTACCAGATCAGTCCGCCGACGCGCTTTGGCACGGCTTATCGCGACGAGCTCGAGGCGGCCGACGATCTCAAGGTGGTGCTGCGTGCGAACGTCACGGATGTCGGTCTCGACACCGGTCTCGATCGCGTCGCGTCGTTCCGATGCCGCACGCTGAATGGCGGCGCGTTCAGCGTCGAAGCCGGGCGATACGTGCTCGCGCTCGGCGGCATCGAGAACGCGCGTGTGCTCCTGGCCTCGCGCGGGCAGCAGCGCGAAGGAGTGGCCAACGGACACGATGTGGTCGGGCGCTACTTCATGGAGCACCCGCACTACTACCGATCCGTCGGCTTCGTGCACTCGGCGAAGACCGATCTCTCCTTCTACCGATTGGGCGTGCGCGCGGACATCAAGCGCGCGAATGGGAACGTCGTCATGCTGCTCGGCGCCGTGGGCCTGGCGCCCGACGTCGCCCGCCGCGAGCAGCTGCTCGGCTTCACGGCCCAGATCCATCGGGAAGAGATCGACGCCGACGACATGGGCGCGTTGTCGCCGACGGCCACTCAGGTGCTCGTCACACGGGGAAGTTCCGAGTTCCTGGCCGGGCGGCTCACGCTCAGGTGCGAGCAGTCGCCGCTGGCCGAGAGCCGCGTGACGCTGACCGAGGATCTCGATGCGCTCGGCATGCCTCGGGTGGCGGTCGATTGGCGCATTGCGCCGGATGACGATGGAAAGGTGAGACGGGCGATGGTCGTGCTGGCGAGAGAGCTCGCGGCGGCAGGCGTGGCCCGGGTCTGGATTCCAGGCGACGCCTCGCGCTTCGTGTGGAACGTGTCGCCCGGCGGCCACCACATCGGCACGACCCGCATGGGCACGGATCAGGCGACGAGCGTGGTCGACGCGAACTGCCGGACGCATCAAGTCCGCAATCTCTACATGGCCGGGTCTTCGGTCTTTGCCACCAGCGGCGATTCGAATCCCACCTTGACCATCGTGGCGCTGGCGCACCGGCTGGCGCAGACGCTGAAGGAGCCGGCGTGATGGCCATGGCCCTCCCGCGGCGGGCGTTCCTGTTGCAGGCGCTCGCGGTGTGCGGTGCGCCACTCGCCACGGGACGCGGCGTTGCCGCCGGGGCGCGCCTGGCGGCGCGGCAGGCGCCGGCAGCCGCCGGCAACGGCGTCGGTCGCGCGGCGAGTTATCTCGGGAAGGGAAGTCTTCAGGCCGCGCAGACGATTGGCCGAGCTCGGCTGAGAGGCGCTGAAAGCGAGCGAAACGCGCGAGGCGATTACCGGCCATCGTCGGTTCGACCCTCGGATTGATAGCGGCCGCTTCAGATGAGCCGGCGGCGCTGAAAATTCTGATCGAGGCCGTTCGGCGCGATTTCGTGGAGGGTCGCTCCATCGACGTCGAAGGGTGGGTGCTGTCGCCGACCGAAGTGGATCTCTGTCTCCTGACCCTGCTTACGCCAGCCTGATTGTCCTTCAACGCGCTGCGCGATTCCCCAGATCGATCTCCGTGAACGCGTACGGCCGTCGATAGGTCGAGTGATAGTGTCGGTCCTCGAGCAGGGGAAGATTCGCCGCGAAGTAGTGGTTGAAGATGAGCCTGAACTCGTTCACCGGAGTGACCGTGTCCGGGATGAACCGTGCGTGGTCGGGCAGGTAGAAGGCGGCCAGGTTCGCAAGTCGCAGCCGATGCGTCCGTCGCCCCGCGCCCGGCACGTGAGGGCCGTGATCGGACTGGACGATGATGATCGGCGGTCGTTCGGAGCGCGAGAGCACCGCGTCGACGACCTCGTCGATTCTTCTGGTTGATGAAGATGAGCTGGTCGACGTACTGATCCTTGCGTTCCCAGAGCTTTTCCTGCATCTCGAACTGGTTGGTGACCGTGGCGTTCCGAAGCACATTTCCGTGCCGATCGAACAGGTACGGGTGGTGTGGCGGGATGAAGTGGGCGAAGACGAACTTCGGTCCCGGTCTCGTCGCAATCTCGGACAGCGTGGCGAAGTTGCTCAGATGGCATTCCGCCAGGTCGGTGCTCTGGCCCGAGCCGTGCGCGCGCAGCCAGGTCGTTTCGGCGAGCACGCGGTAGAACTCGACCTGAAAGAGCCCGCCCCGGCAGACGATCGTCTCGTCCGCGAGTGGATTCTCGAGGGTCGCGCCCCAGGTCGACGCGACGTGCAGGATCGAGTAGCCCCTGCCCCTCAGAAACGCAGCGACCTCATTGTTCTGGATCGCCTGATACGCGGCGCGCCGATCGGCCGACCTCTCGCCCATCGCCTCTCTGAGGTAGGTGACGTGTTGCATGTTGAGCGAGGAAGCCAGCGAGAGAAACGTCCAGTAGTAGTTGCTCGCGCTCTCGGGGGCGATCCAGAAGCCCTTCCGCTCGAGCGACGCGGTGAACGGACCGATTGTCGAAGCCGTAGTGGTTCTGGAGCGTGTCCGACCGCGCGTAGCCGTCCAGGATGATGTAGTAGATATCCGGCAGGTAGCCCAGCGTGGTCGTGGTTGCTGAACCCACCACCTCCCGACCGACATCCCTGGTGTCTGGCGCCCGAGGGCTCGTGGCGAGGCTCCACAGCGGGAGAACCACCAGGATCAGCGAAACCACGTTCGCGGCCCGAGTGGCGGCCACGAGGTCCCGGCGCGTTCTCGACAGGAGGGACACGGCGCCGATGGCGAGCAGCGCGTAACTCGAGGAGAGGTAGAGATGGAGGTGATTGAGCGATGAATCGGGCGTGCCGCTGCCCGGGCCGCGCTCGACGAGCCAGCGCTCGAACGCGGCATACACGTGCCCGTACAAAAAGAACAGGACGAGCAGCGCGGTCGTGACCAACGCGCTCTTCAGCCGATTTCTGAGAACGAGGTTGGCGACCGCCCAGAGAAGGATTGCCGCCCCGATCGCGAGCAGCAGCGGCGCGACCACCACGCGTCGTGTGGTGATGTCGGCGTTGTGCGAGTAGAGGAAAAGAATCGGGTAGGCGGCGAGGAGAATCGGATGGAAGACCGTGAAAAAGGAATTGGGGTGAGTGACGGGGTTCGAACCCGCGACTTCCGGAGCCACAGTCCGGCGCTCTACCACTGAGCTACACTCACCGTCGGGCAGGAAACTTCAAGTTTAGCACACGGATGCGCGACTCGGATCCGACGCGCGGCGCTACGACCCGACGGCCAGCGCACGCTTCGCCTCCGCCAACTCCGGTTGTCCCGCATCCGCGTTCTTCCACAGATCCAGAAAGCGCTGGTACTCCTGCCGCGCCGCGGCGCGATCACCGTTCTTCGCGTGCAGGCGCGCGATGGCGAGCACGTAGCGCGGTTCGAGGAGCAGCGTCCACGGGTTGGCCACGTCCGGCGTCAGCAGGCCGCGATAGGCGGCGATCGCGCCGTCGAGATCTCCGCTCGCCTCGAGCGCGCGCGCCGGACCGTCGGGGAAGGCGAACTGGTTGCTGGAGAGCGCGTAAGCGATGTGGGCCACATCGAAGACCATCTTGAGGGGCGCGTGCCCTTTGGCGAACTCGGTGGTCGCCTCGTCGGGCCGGCCCTCTGCGGTGGCGATTTCGCCAGCAAGCGCATGTCGGAGCCAGTTCTCATCCGGGGCATTGGAGAGATTGTTGCGATCGACCGCGGCCAGTTCCGCACGCGCATCCTCGGGGCGACCACTGCGGGCCCGGGCGATCCCGCGAGTGGCCTGAATCCACATGCCGATTCTGCGCTTGACCCGCGCCTCCAGGATGCGGTCGAGATTGTGGAGCGTCGTGTCGAGTGTCGCGAGCGCACTGGACGTCCGCCCGCGCTCGAGATCGAGGTGGGCCTCCATTACGTTCAGTGCAATGCGCATCTCGTGGTTGGTATTGGCCTCCGTGGCCTTCTGTGCGGTCTCGATTGAGTGGGCCGCGCCTTGATAGCGCCCCATGCGCGACTGCACGGTGGCCAGCAGAAAGAGAGCCCGCTCGCGCGGCCCCCCTTCGGCCGTCACCGCCCGATCGAAGTTCCCGGCTTCGGCGAGGCTCTCGTCGAAACGCCCGAGCATGCCGAAGGCGAACGCCCGGCCGCTGTGCGCGTTGGAGAATCCGGGATCGATTTCGAGCACGCGGGCGTAGCGCTCAGCTGCGCGCTCCGGCTGTCCCATGCGCAGATATGTCTCGGCGAGGCTGTCGTACGGGTTCGGTTCTCGGGGCGCGAGCGCCGCGTATTCCTCGAACTGGCGCAGCGCTTCGGCGTAGCGGTCCGCCCTGAGCAGCGAATACCCATACATGTTCCGGATGGGCGCCGAGTTCGGCAACGACGTCACCGCGGCCTCGGCCGCGGCCAACGCCTTTGGTGTGTCGGCCAGCTCGCTCTCGTACATGTTCACGATTTGAGAGTGCGCGGCCTCCTCGTCCGGATACCGGGCAATGAGCGCCGTGAACGTGTCGAGCGCCTTCTCGGGGCGGCCTGCGTCCCTCGCCTGCAGCCCCTCCAGCAACAACCGCTTCCTCTCGGGCAGCCGGTCGAAGTGCTCTCGCACTTTGCCGGCGAGGGCGTCGTAGCGCTGACGCTGTCCCGTTCGCCTGGCGATGCGTGCCAGCTCGTAGTACGCGCTCGCGAATCCTGGATCGAGCGCGACCGCCTGTTCGAAGCTTGCGACCGCGTCCGAGTAACGCAGGTTGCCGTGCGCGGTGACGCCTTCGGTGTACAGCCGGAAGGCTTCCGGCGAGCTCGACGTCATTTCCGCGATGCCCTTCGCGCCGGCATCACCCGTGACGTGCAGGCTGCCGCGGATCCGGCTCGTGAGATCGTCGGCGAGCGCGAAGACGTCCGCGCCCCGCACGCTGTGCGCGCCCAGCACGCGGCCTGAGGCCACGTCGTGCACCTGCGCATCGATGCGGACGTCGGCCCCGCTCTTGAACACGCTGCCGCTGACGAGCGCGCCCGCGCCGGCACGGCGTCCCACCTCGAGCACGCGGCTGTCTTCCAGGGCAGCGAGGTCGCTGACGCCCATCTGTTTCAGAATCTCGTCGACACGCTGGCTGCTGACCACGTCGAGACCGGGCGTCTGGGCAAGACCTGTCACGAGCATGCTGGGCACGCCGCGCATCATCCAGCCGCCGTCTTCAGCCCCGCCTGGCGTCTGAAACGCCATCACGGCGACGGCGGGACGTCCGGCGGCGCCGATGCCGGCCACACCTCCACCCGATCGGCCGGTCAGGAAGAAGACGGCCGACGCGAGTGCGACCGTGGCCGCGACCGCGGCCGGAATCAACCAGCGTCGCCTCGCCTGCCGGGCCGGTGCGGCCACCACACGAGCCGTCTCGGTATCCGTCGCGATCCCGGCTTCGCGCCGCAGGCGCTTCAGGTCCGCTCGCAGATCCGAGGCGGTCTGGTAGCGTGTCTCGCGGTCCTTCTCGGTGGCCTTGGCGATGATTCGGTCGAGCTCGTCCGGCGCTTTGGGATTCTGTTTGGCCACCGGCGCCGGGGTGTTGTGGAGGATGGCGTCGAAAATCATGGCGGTCGTCCGGCCGGTGAACGCCTGCCGACCTGTGGCCATCTCGTAGAGCACGAGCCCGAACGAGAAGAGATCGGTCCGGGCGTCCACCTCCTCGCCTTGCACCTGCTCGGGCGACATGTACGCGACGGTCCCGATGGTCGTGCCTGGACTCGTCAGGAGCTCCGGGCTCGCAACGGTCGGCATGGCCGTCACATCGGCCCGGTCGAGCGACAGCGGATCGATCGCCAGCTTCGCCAGCCCGAAGTCCAAAATTTTCGCGTGGCCGCGTTTCGTCACGAACAGATTCGCGGGCTTGATGTCGCGATGGACGATGCCCTTGCTGTGCGCGGCGTCGAGCGCGTCGGCGATCTGGATGGCCAGCTCCAGCAGCGAGTCGAGCGACGGGGGCCGTGCCGCGATGAACTGCTTCAAGGTTTGTCCCTCGAGCAGCTCCATCACGATGAAGTGCTGGCCGCCGTGTTCGGCAGCCTGGCCGATGTCGTACACCGCGCAGATGTTCGGATGATTGAGCGCGGAGGCCGCGCGCGCCTCGCGCTGGAACCGCTCGATCGCCAGGCGGTCGCGTGAGAGCGCCGGCGGCAGGAACTTGAGCGCCACGCGCCGCCCCAGGCGCGTGTCTTCCGCTTCGTAGACCACGCCCATGCCGCCGCCGCCGACCTGCGACAGGATGCGATAGTGCGAGACGGTCTCGCCGATCATCGTGTCCATGACCCTAGGGGGCCACGATGGCAAACGCGTTGAGCGGCGACGCCGTGGCGCCCCGGATCCGCAGCGGGTTGACGACGAGCGGAAATTCGTAGACGCCCCGACCGGCCAGCACATCGGCGAGTTCCTCGAGGTTCAGATTCTCGATGAGATAGATACCGCTCTCCGCGATGAGGATGCGGTGCGCAGGGAACGTGGATCCGCTTTCCGGAAAGACATCATAAGTCAGCGTGTCGGCGCCCGTCAGAAAGACCTGCTTGCCCGCGAGCCAGCGCGCCCCGCGCTCGCCGATGCCCGGCCGTGGACCCATGTACTTCGCCTTGTCGGCCGTGAAGAACTTGCCGTAGCCCGTGCGGATCAGCACGGAGTCGCCAGGGCGAACCTCGACACCCTGGGCCGCGGCGGCCGCTTCCAGGTCCTCGCCCGTGACCTCCTGCCCGGGCGCCAGGGCGTCCAGGCGTTTTGCGCGCGCCACGTCCAAGCAGGACGCCGCGGTTCACCAGCCGCTCGCGGGGATACGTCTCGATGCCCAGCTTCAGTAGCCCCTGTGGGCCCTCGCTGGCCGTCGCGTCCAGCCCGCCGTACAGCTTGCCGTTGCTCGAGACATGCCCGAGGGCATCGATGGTCGGGGCGCCGTGCTGGCCGCTGAAATACATCATGTCGCCGGCGAAGGCCATGCCCGGAATCATGCCCGCGGTGGCCTTATGCGTCGCGCTGAGCGACATCGCGAACGGCGAGTTGAAGCCGAGCAGCGGAGACTGACCGTCCCACACGAAGTTGAGCTCGACGATGCGCGCGGCTCGGAGAGCGTCGAGGAGACGGCTGGTCTCGGCGCCACGGCTCTGCGCGTGAATCGGCCGATCGACCGACGCCTGGATGAGAGCCGCAGCCGCGGCCAGCGTGCAGGCGAGCCGCCGCGCCCGGTGTGCCCGATGAAGACGCTTCATACGATCGCCTCCTGTCGTGTCGAGGTGACGTGGGGCCGGCTCGTGATTCCCGGCTACCGCGTCGCGAGTATGGGCTGCGTGCCGGGAGTCTGCGGCGCTTCGCGCCGCTCGCCGATCTGCTGCCGCCACATGGCGTAATACAGCCCCTTCTGAGCCACGAGCTCGTGGTGGTGGCCCGACTCGACGATGCGCCCGCGCTCGAGCACGTGAATACGGTCGGCGTGCATGACCGTCGAGAGCCGATGGGCGATGAGAATCGTGATGACATCGCGGCCGGCCGTCACCTCGCGGATGGTCTTGGTGATCTCTTCCTCGGTCAGCGAGTCGAGCGACGAGGTCGCCTCGTCGAAGACCAGCAGGTGCGGCCGCCGCAAGAGCGCCCGGGCGATCGACAGCCGTTGTTTCTCGCCGCCCGACACTTTGACGCCGCCTTCGCCGATGAGCGTGTCGAGCCCGCGGTCGGCGCGCGCCAGCAGGCTGTCGCAGGCGGCCTGGTGCAGCACCTCGAGGCACTCGGCGTCCGAGGCGTCCGGATTCACGAATCGCAGGTTTTCCCGGATGCTGCCGGAGAAGAGCTGCGTATCCTGCGTGACGAGACCGATGCGCTCGCGCAGCGTGTCGAGGTCCACGTCGGCGCCGGGATGGCCGTTGTACAGGATCTGACCGCTGTCGGGCTGGTACAGTCCTACGAGCAGCTTGACCAGCGTGGTCTTGCCCGAGCCCGACGGTCCGACGAACGCCACCGTCTCGCCGCGTGCGACCGCGAACGACACACCGGCCAGCGCCGCCGTGGTCGCCGATTGATGCTTGAAGCCCACCTCCTCGAAGGAGAGCATCGTCAGGGAGGGCACGGCGACGGGCGCGAGAGGGCGGGGCTCTTTCGGGATACGCAGAATCGACTCGAAGTTCGCGAGCGATGCCTCGGTCTCGCGGTAGATGTTGATGACGTTGCCCAGCTCCTGGAGCGGGCCGAAGATGAAAAAGGAATAGATGAACAGCGAGAAGAACTGGCCGACGGTGATCTCGCGCGTGTAGATCAGATAGAGCATCAGGAACATGATGCTCGTGCGAAGCGCGTTGACCGTGGTGCCCTGGATGAAGCTCAGGCTCCGCAGGTAGCGGACTTTTTTCATCTCGAGCCGCAGGATCCGATCGGTGGTCGCGTTCAGGCGGGCGATTTCCTGCTGCGCCAGGCCGAGACTCTTCACGAGCTCGATGTTCCTCAGCGACTCCGTGGTCGAGCCTGCCAGGGCCGTGGTCTCGGCCACGATCGTCTTCTGGATGGTCTTGATTTTCCGGCTCAGGACGGAGCTCAGGCCACCCGAGCAGCGGCACCGTCATGAAATAGACGGGCGCGATGATCCAGTGAACCGTGAACGCGTAAATCGTGACGAAGATGATGCCGACGAGCGAGGTGAACACGATGTTGATCGACGCGGAAATCAGGCGTTCCACATCCGATCGGACCTTCTGCAGCTTGCCCAGCGTCTCGCCGCTCCGTTGATCCTCGAACACCCGATAGGGCAGCTCCAGCGAGTGGCGCACGCCGTCCGCATAGAGCTGCGGCGCCCATCCGCTGGGTGATGACGTTGACGAAGTAGTCCTGGAAGTTCTTCGCGACGCGCGACACGAAGGCCACACCGACCGCGGCGAGCAGGAGCACGCTCACCCCGCGGAAGAACTCGCCGGTCGTGTACTCCTGGAAGCGCGTCGCGTACTCGTCGATGACGTGACGGAAAATCAGCGGATCGAGCAGCGAGAAGATCTGGTTGATGGCGGCCAGCACCAGCGCCAGGACGACGAGCGGCCAGTACCCCCGCAAATAGGACAGGAGCAGCTTCATCGGAGAAGCCGCGGCAGTCGCCGGGTGGGTTGCGGGCAGGTCAGGCATCCTGGGCCAGCTCGACTCCCAGCCGCGTCACCTCGCGGACCAGCACATCGAAATCGTCCCGCCGGCTCCGGTGATTGGAGATGGCGACCCGGATGACGAAACGTCCGTGGATTCGCGTGAAGGAAGGCGCGGCGATGCCCTGTTCCTGCAGGGCGACGAGGATGCGCTCGTTCAGGCGGTCGAGCTCGTCGGGCGCGAGACGGTCATCGCGGTACCTGAAGCACACGATATTCAGCGGGACCGGGGCGGCGAGCTCCAGGCTCTCGGATGCCTCGACGAGGCCGGCGAGGTAGGCCGCCTGATCGATGTTCTGCTGAATCTGTTCGCCGTAGCGGTCCAGGCCGTGCTCCTTGATCGACATCCACACCTTGAGCGCGCGGAAGCAGCGCGAAAGCTCGGGCCCGAGCTCGCTGAACCAGTGTCCGCCCGACGCGATGCCGCCATCGGTGCGTCCCAGGTAGCCGCCCGGAGCGGCGAAGGTGGCGAGGTGCGCGTCGGGATGCCGCACCAGCGCGCACCCGACGTCGTACTGCATGTACATCCACTTGTGGAGATCGAAAGCGACCGAATCGGCGCGCTCCAGACCGTGCAGGATCGAGCGGCAAGCGGGTGAGCGAGGCGAGTGCGCCGAAGGCGCCGTCGACATGGAACCAGAGCTGCTGCGCCGCGCAGATATCCGCAAGACGATCGAGATCGTCGGTTGCGCCCGTATTCACCGTTCCCGCGTTGCCTACCACGCAGAAGGGACGATGTCCGGCGTGGCGATCGGCCGCGATCGCGGCTTCGAGCGCGGGGACGTCGACCTCGAACCGATCGGTGACGGGAATCTCGCGAAAGCTCGCGAGGCCGAGCCCGAGCAGTCGTACGCTCTTGTGGACCGAGTTGTGGGTTTCGTTCGACCCGTACAGCATCAGGCGAGGACCGCCGGAGAGCCCGTCCGCATTCACGTCGAACCCGGCCCTGGCATGCCGCGCCACGGCCAGGCACACGAGATTGGCCATCGAACCACCGCTCAGCAGGACGCCGCTCGCGTCACTCGGGTAGCCCAGCATCTCCTTGCACCAGTCGATGACTTGCCGCTCGACGTAGAGAGCGGCCTGGTTGGCACCGCCGACGTTCGGATTCATGGCCGCGGCCAGCAGCTCGGCCAGCATGCCCAGCGGTGTACCGGTGCCGATGACCCAGCCCCAGAAACGCGGGTGAATGTTGCCCAGGGCGTAAGGCAGCACGAGCTCCTGGAACTCCTGGTAGATCGATTCCGGCGACTGACCGTGTCGCGGTGCCTGGCTGGCGAAGTCTGGCCTGCACGGCGTCCGGTACCGGTTGCCAGACCGGTCGGGTGCGGACGTCCCGCAGATAGTCGAGCATGTCGTCCACCATCCGGTGGCCGAGCTCACGCATCGATTCCCAATCCTCCGGATCGAGCGACCGCTCGCCTCCCTGAGGCGACGCGAGCTCATCGATTCGGCGGGGATTTGGTAGCGACACGCAATGGCCTCCTTCACGTCGACGACGACCTGATTGTATCAAGCGGGCACGGCCGGGCCGGCCCTGCCGCCAATCGGAGATAATCAGCTATTACGTCCTTCCAAAAATCTCCGCTTCCGATGGTGTCACCTTCAGAAATTGCGCGCGATCCCGTGTGCGGGATGAGCGTCGACCCCTCGTCGGCCGAGTTCCGGCACGAGTACAACGGACAGGTCTACTACTTCTGTGCGCGGGGCTGTCTCGAGCGGTTCAAGGCCGATCCCGATCGATATCTCGAAGCCGTCAAGCCACCCTCGCCGGTCGCAAGCGGTCACGTGTATGTGTGTCCGATGGACCCGGAGGTGCGCAGCGCGAGCCCTGGCCCGTGCCCGAAGTGCGGAATGGCACTCGAGCCGGACATGTCGGCCCTCAGCGGCCGGGTCGAGTACACCTGCCCGATGCACCCGGAGATCGTCCGCGACGGTCCGGGCGCATGTCCGATCTGCGGGATGGCGCTCGAGCCGCGCACGATGACGCTGGACGAGGCACCCAACCACGAGCTCGCCGACATGACGCGGCGATTCTGGATTGGCGCGCTCCTCGGTCTCCCCGTCGTCGTGCTGGCCATGGCCGATTTCGTGGTTGGTCCGGCAGTGTGGCAGCGGATCGATTTGCGAATCGCCAATTGGGCGCAGCTCCTGCTGGCGACGCCCGTCGTCCTGTGGGCGGGCAGGCCCTTCTTCGAGCGCGGATGGGCGTCGGTGGTGAATCAGAGCGCCAACATGTTCACGCTGATTGCGCTGGGGATTGGCGCGGCGTATCTCTACAGCCTCGTGGCGACCCTCGCGCCAGGGCTCTTTCCGGCAAGTCTGCACATGCATGGCGCCGTGGTGCCGTACTTCGACACGGCGGTCGTGGTGACCGTGCTGGTTCTGCTCGGGCAGGTGCTCGAGCTCCGCGCGCGCAGCAGGACCGGGGCGGCCATCCGCGGACTGCTCGAGCTGGCGCCGAAGACGGCACGCCGCATCCATCACGGGCGCGAGGACGATGTGAGCGTGGCGCTGCTCCAGGTGGGGGATCTGGTGCGCGTTCGACCGGGCGAGAAGATTCCGGTCGACGGGG
>CAWFOC010000009.1:0-21640 GCA_963817395.1 uncultured Acidobacteriota bacterium
TTCGAGCACCGCCGCGTTCGCATAGAGCGACACGGCGAACGAGGCGGCACACGCAATCGCCAGCAGCCGGTCCTTGCGCGCGAGCGGCACGAGACCAAGAAGCGCGAGCCCGCAGACCGGCGTCCATGACACCAGACCGTGCTTGTCAGCGAACAGGACATCCAGGAAATGCGGCGACCCCCACTGCATCCACTCCTCGCCCTGCGGCATCGCGCAGGGGCTGGCCGAAGAGAATCATCCACACGACAATCTGGGGCGAGAAGGCCAGTATCGCGGCAGTCACGGTCGTTGCGAGCCGGAGCGCCGCCAGCCGCCATCTTCCCGCAGAGGCGGATTCGGTGGCGCGGTACACCGACTTCGATGAGCGGCACGATCAGAAATACCGCGTCCTGCCACCGAACCAGCGTGACGACCCCGGCGAGGGCCCCGACGAGCGCGTATCGCGACAGGGTCTCGGTCATCCGCGTTCTGGACCAATAGAAGAAGAATGCGCTGACGGCGAACATCGACACGGCATGAGAGTAGGTTGGGGAAATCGCCGAGTAGTAGACGGCGTTCGATCCGAACCAGATGAGGATGGTTGCCCAGAAGGCCGGTACGCGGCCGAACGTGTCGGCGCAGAGCTTGAAGGTCAGCCACGCGCCCAACTGTGGCCAGAATCACTCCGCTGAACCCGGCGGTTACCTGGAACCATCGGCCGAATCCGTCGAGCGCGTAGCCGCTTCCTGCCACTCGTGCAATCGCCACGGCCGTAGTCGCCAGCAGAAAGCCGGGGGTCCACGCCAGGGCGGGACCAACCGACATCATGTTTCGCACGTGGCCCGTCGCGGTAGGCCTGTCGAGCCAGTCGGCACCTGCGGGCAGCGGCTCCTTGAGCCCGTACAGTCGGATGTAATCGTTGCGGAAATGCAGATCGCCATCGAAGACGGCGGACCGCAGATACACGTAGTAATGCACCGCGTCGCCGACGACGATGCGCCCGCTCGCCTTCTTGAAAACCACGACGCCGGCCCCGTAGGCCGCGGCGAACAACACGCCGACGAGCGCGATGGTCAGCCCCGGACGTCGTGCGGGCAGCTCGAACAGGCGCTTGATCAGGGCTCCTCCAGGGGGCCGGCCACCGGCCCGCGGCGAGCCGGGTGTCACGACGCCGGGGACCAACGTGGACTCGGGTTCTCGACCGGCGCGAAGAGCCGCTCGTCGTCGAGCGGCGGATCCCGCGCGCAGCTGTCTCGCCAGTATTTCGATGTGGCGCCACTCGCCAGGCCGGAAGAACCCGACGGCCACCAGCAGCAGCGGATATCCCAGCAAGACTGCACTGCCACGGAGAAGAAACCCGGCTAGAGGAGACAGCGACGCCGGAATCAGCAGGCGCGCCGCAATGCACATGACCGCACCGGCACCGAGGATCTGGGCGATGCGGCGCCACTCGTAGGACATCGGATACGCGCGCTGCGAAAAATCGCATGGCCGTGATCGCGAGCACCGCGTAAGCCATCGTGTTCGACCACGCGGCGCCCATCACGCCGAAGCGCGGGATCAGCACGAGGTTCGCGCCGACGCTGGCGACGGCCGCGGCGCCCGTGGCAATCGGATAATACTTCGTCTGCTTCGTGATGTTCAGACCGATGGACGTCAGCAGATAGATGCCCTGGAACACCACGCCGGCGGCAATCCACGGCACCACCTTCGCGGCGCCGTAGAAATCGGGTGTCGTCATCAGACGAACGGCATCGTCCGCCACAGCCGTGAGGCCGGCCGCGAGCAGCACCAGCGCTCCCCACGCGTAGGTCGTGCATGCGGCTGAGCGTCGTCTTCGCATCGGGCTCCTTCATCGTCGCGAAGTAGAAGGGCGCCCAGGCGTTCTCGAACGCGCTCAGGAACAGCTTCAGCCCGAGGGCGAACGATGCGCCCACCGAGTAGATGCCGACGTCGCGCAGCGTGACGAAGATGCTCAGCAGGTAGCGGTCGAAGACGGCGATCACCTGGTGCGCAAGACCGTGCGGCAGGCGCGGCAGCCCGAAGCGGAGCGATTCGCGCAGGATTTCCGTGGAGAACAGCGGGCGGATGAGCGGCGCGTACAGCGGAAGACAGCACAGCCGTGAGCCCGATCGCGACGATCAGGTCGGCCAGGACGACGCCGAGCACGCCCATCCCGAGACCCACCACCAGGAGCAGCTTCATGCCGAGCGTGGCCGCCTGGCCGGAGAAGGTGAAGGCGATGAAGTTTGCCGACTTGCCCTGGATGCGCAGGATGTGGAACGGCAGGAAGTAGAAGCCGCCGATGAAGGTGCTGATGAGCACCAGTCGGAGCGGCAGCGTGTAGCGGGTCGGTGTCGAACAGGCGCTGGCCGAGCCAGGGCGCGGCGATCAGTGCGGCGGCGGTGAGGGCGCCGTTGACGGCGAGCAGAGCAAGAAAGAGCGTGCTGGCGAGTCGCTGTTTGTCGCGCTCGTCGCGGCACTCGTAATAGAAGCGCATGAACGAGGCGTCGACGCCCCAGCGGAACAGGATCTTGGCCGCCACCTCCACGGTGAGCAGCAGCGCGATGACGCCGTAGTCTTCGGGTGAGAGGTAGCGAACGTAGATCGGCAGCAGCAGAAAGCTGATGGCCGAGGTGGCCGCGTCGCCGAGGCCGTAAATCGCCAGGTTCTTGAAGAGCCCGGCCGCCTTGGCGAACACCTCAGGGCTGCTCCCGCTTGCGGAGCCGGATGATGTTCAGGAAGCACCAGTCCGGGACCGGAAGCAGCCGCGTCAGCCAGCGGTGCAGCCCGGCCAGCTCGGACGGCCGGCGGCGGATCGCCCGCGTGAGCAGCGGCACGGTGGGAAAGATGCCGCGTCGCTCGAGGACGTCGAGCCCGGCGGCCTCGAACAGCTTCAGGTACTCTTTGATAGGCCGATCGCCCGGATGCTTCTGCTCGCTGGAAGTGCGAATCAGCCGGCCGGTGACGAGAAAGTGCAGGCGCGACTGGAGATGGGCGAGGTTCGGCACGGAGAGCAGCATCTCGCCCGCGGGCGACAGCACGCGGCTCAGCTCGGCAAGGGCGCGGGCCTGGTCCGCGTACGCGAGATGCTCCAGCACGTCGAGGCAGAGCACGCGGTCGAAGATTCGACTGGCAAAGGGAAGCGCCAGGACCGAACCGGGAGTCACCGCTTTCGAGGCATAGTCCGCGTCAACCCCGACGATCGACAACCGCCCGCGGTACCGCTCGACGAGCACGCCTTCACCACACCCGGCGTCGAGCACCGTCGATCCATCGGGCAACTGGTCGAGGTAGCGTGTGACGTATTCGAGCTTGGCGTGGTAGGTGGGGTAGTAGTCCCAGGAAGGATCAGGCTGGCGATGGTACTCGCCGCGCGCCGCATACTCGCCGCGGCGGAGAGGAGACGGGGGACCCTTCATGTCCCCCCGGATTCTATCGCAACGCTCCGAGACGGGGTTCGCGAGAACGCCACGCTCCGCCGCGCGATACTCAATCGGGCCGGAGCGGAGAACCTGGCGCCGGATGACTCACTGGACCGTGATGCGCACCACCTTGGAGATCCATGTGTTGTTCGAGGTCTTGCGGGCGAACACCGCGAGATTGTAGACCCCATCGGCGAGAGTGACAATCAGATGGTACCCGGAGGCCGTGAAGCGGGCGCCGAACGCCTGCCCGATATCCGGGCGTGAAATTCCATAGGTCGGCGCCTCCAAGCATCACTGGTGTGCCGCCGCAGCCGACACAGTTCGGATACGCGTAAATGTGCACGGCGTCGATGCCGGTGACGCTGTTCGTCACGTTCTCATCGATAGCCCACCCGGCCACCGCGAACGTGTTGTGCGAAGCGGGTTGACTCGTCGGTATGTCCGCCCACACCCAGGCCTTCTTGGAAGATGGAGGTGGGGGATTACCGCCGCCGCCAGGTGGGGGCGGGGGATTACCGCCACTACCGGGAGGCGGGTAAGCCGTGGAGCTGCCGCCTTCCGTCGTGGTGGTTTGAACGACCTGACCCCAGATAGCACCGAACTTGCGGCTGATCACGTTCATCCAGCGCGGCCCCGTGTGGCTGGATTCCACGCGGTTGTAGCGCGCGGGGTATGTCGCTGGCATGTCGATGATCTTCTGCTCGGCGGAGATGCGAACCCCGTGGCCGTTCAGCTCGGCACCGATCACGTTGTCGTCCGCATCGAGGCCTGCCAGGAGGAAGGTCTTGCTGATCGGATTGAAGGCGGACGACAGCGCGTCGTAGGAGCCAATCTTGGTCGATGCGAGGCCCATTCCGACGACGGTTCCGGCCTGGTTGATCTCGGCGATCTTCGCCTTGGGGCCGCTCCTCCCACCACGACAGGATGTAGCGGCCGGTCACCGGATTGAAGCTGATGTCGGTGACGGCCGTCGTGCCGCCCGACAGCACGTTGAAGGTCGTCCGCGAAATCCCGGCTGGATTGTGTCGACTGGAACGCGCACGAACGCGACGAACCGCTGGGTGCCATTCTCGCCCGCGTAGGAGATCCCGAACTCGTTGGCGGCCGAATTCCACGTCGCGCCGGGATCCCGCCCGAATCCCGCTGACACGATCACCGAAGGGCCAAGGAGCGACGCACCGTTCGGATGCGCGCTGTCAACTTTGACTCGCTGGACTCGAACTTTGGCGCCCGAAACCGGGGAGACCTTCCACACGATCAGAAAGACCTGGCTCGTCGGCGAGTAGGCGATTGCCGCGCCGGCGACGTCCTTCCATGCATTGCAATCCGCAACCACGATGTCGCTGGTGCCAAGAACGACCCCAGCGCTCGTCACGACCCGCATATGCAGTTGTGTCGTGCCGACCTTTTCCGTGCCCACGCGACGAGAAAACCGCCATTGCCGTTATTGAGATGCGGGCTATAGCTCGCCCTCGGGAAGGAGCCGTAAGGAATGTTGTTCGCGCCGTTGGGCTTGATGACGATCAGGGGGAGACCGGCGCGCCGAGCGAGTTCACCAGAACGCCGATGACATGGTTCATCGCCCCGACGACCAGGTAGCGGTCGTTGACGGGTCGTACGCGGCGGCGACGCCCCGAACCAGTAGAGGAGACACAGCAGGTTGAGGCGCTGCGGTCAACTTCGAGAGTTGAGCTGCCGCAGGTGCCGCGAAACCTGCGAGTAACGCCAGGCCAACCAGACCTGCCAGCGGCCGACGGAGACCGCGAAGAAGCCGCTCGGAATACCCAAGGTCCATTACAACTCCCCTTGCTCTATAGGCGCTCCGCCCGAGTCGAGGCGTGCACCACCGGTCGAATTGTGAGGATGAGGCGTCCGCCGGACGGCCCCACGGTCTTATCGGTCGAGGATTTGGCCTGGTATAGCGCAAAATCCGCGCGGCATTATACGGGCACCCCCGCGATTACGCCAAGCGTCGAGTGGAGGGACAGGCGAGAGGGGGTCAGCGGGCGACCGCGAGGATTTTGCCGGCCGCCGCGATGCGGACGAGCCGGTCCGGGCTCTTCAGCAGCCCCCGGAGCGTCGTGAGGTCGGAGGGGACATCGACCGCAAGGGCGCGCATCGCCTCCTCGCTGATCGCGGGATTGTCGTTCCGCTGGAGCTCTTCGAGGACGACCTTCGCCGCGGCGGGATCGTGGGGCGCCAGGAGCGTCGCGGCCGACAAACGAATCTCGGGCGAGCTGTCCCCGACAAGACCCCGGACCAGGCCGAGCCAGGCGGCATCCGGCCTGGCCGCCAGCTCCTCGGCCGCGACGATGCGGCTGGTGGCGGGTGCTTCGGCGGCAAGGGTGTGCAAGAACTGCGTGCCGCTGTCATCGCCCAACCGGAGGAGAGCCCCGGCCGCCTTGGCACGCACGTAGCCACTGCGATCCTGGAGCAACGGTCGAAGAGGCGCGATGGCCTCGCTGGCTCCAAGGCGCCCGAGGGCCTCGGCAGCGCCGCCCCGGACTGCGTCCTCGGGATCGCCGAGCTGCTGAACCAGAGGGCCCATCGCGACGGCGCTGCCGCTCGCGCCGAGCGCCGCGATCACGCCGATCTTGTTCCCCGCACCGGTGTTCAAGTCGTTGATGAGCGTGGTGACGGCTCTCGGATCGGCCAGCGCCGCGAGCGCTCGGGTTCCGGCGACATTCCCCTCCTCGGCAATGGCATGGAGGCGTTCGGCCGCCGTCGCGTCACCGCCCTCCGCGAGCGCCTGAAGCGCCGCGGCCTGCCCGCGCGGGTTCTGCTTTTCATCGGCAAATTCCAGCAGCATGGCGCGCGCGACCGCCCGGAGCGCGCCCGGTTCTTCGACCATGCGGCGCGCCTCGCCAGGCCTCGTAGCGAGTGAGCGCCGTGGAGGCTCCGCTGACGGCGATGTCCGCTTCGACGGCCAGAGCCATGACGTGATGGCTCGCCGGAAACCTCGTCAAGGCACTGACGGCCGTGGACTGTGCCTCCTTCGCCTGGCCATCCGCCAGAAGCGCCCATCCTCGACTCAGGATGGCGGACTCGTCGCTCGACATCGCTCCAGGCCTCGCGCCACCTGACGGCGCCTGTTGTCCGAACGCGAACGGAGCAACAAGGAGCATCGTGACGGCTGCCAGCAGCTGACGCCGCCCGTCGAACGACAAGCGCGGGATTGGCATGGCACTCCTGCGGTGGGACATCGCGACTAGTGAGCGGTGGTGGTCACGCTCAGATGGCTACTGCGGCGGCGGTTGCGGGTTGTTCGGATCCTGCGTCGGCATCGGCGACGGTGTAATCATCCCAGGCGTGGGGCCGCCGCCCGGCATGGCCCAGGGGACGGCCGTGCCGGGGCCGGGATAGTTCCCCGGGGCCAGCGGATCGCCCACCTGGCCAGGAGCGAAGGGCTGCTGGCCGGGCGTGAAAGGCGCGAGATCTGGCCGGGGCCCAGGGCCACCAGGCATCTGCGACTTCTTCGGGCGGCACCTGTTCGGCCTCCTGGCCGTCCGGCGGGCCGGGATCGAAGCTCAGATGTCTCGGGCACCATCGGGTCGGGCACCGGCTGGGCGAACGCTGGCGGGGGAGGCGGCCGGACCGGTTGCCTGGCGAGCGGCGGCGGCGATGAGGACCCGGCGGGCATGATCAGGATCCGGTCGTAGAGCGAGGCACCGTCGCTGCCCGCCCTCCGCGGCGCCGCCACATACCCGCTCGCGCTCCTGAGAATCGTGTCGAGCGCGCTCCGCTCCGACACCCACGCCAGTTCGATCGTCAGCGGCGGGCCGGGCACGCGTTCTCCGTTCACGACCTGCGTCTGACCGACGCGCGCCCACTCGGCCAGAATCCGGCTCGGGGGCACGTTGTGGGCGGAGAGCTGGACCCGGCCGTCGCGGATCACGAGCGTGAGCTCCTGGGCGCCTGCTGTGCAGCATCCCAAGAAAACGGCCAGAACGGTCGCCGTCACCGGTCGAGCCAGAGGTCTCACGGCCATTCCAGTATGACGTGTCGGCTCGGGACCTTCAAGGCTGCGGGGCGTCAGGCGAGCTTCGAGATCCAGAGCGGCGAGTCTTTTTTTGGCAGGTCGCAGGCGGTGCAGATGTCGGGGCCGCCGCTCTGGAGGTGCTGCCGGCGCACGCGGCGGTACGCCGCGCCGTTCCAGACCTCCTGGATCGTGGACGTCCTGAGGTCGCCCAGCACCTCGCGGCCGTCGAAATCGGCGCAGCAGAGCGACACCCGTCCGTCCCAGAGGACCGTGAAGGTCAGCCAGGGCCGGTAGCAGGGAAAATTGACGTCGGCTTCCCGGTTGAGGGTGCCCGCCCAGTTGTGCAGGTCCGTCACGTGCACCTTGTCCACGCGCGCCCGCCAGTGTTCGATGAACGCGCGCTCGTCGTCCGAGTCGTTCTGGCGGACGAAGGAGAGGATCATCTTGGGGTGCGTCTGCCCCAGCTCGCTGCGCAGCCGGAGCAGGCGCTCGATGTTGGCAATCACCTTGTCGTACTTGAGCCCGATGCGCGTCCGGTCGAAGACTTCCTTGCCTGACGCATCCACCGAGATGTTGATCGCGTCGAGGCCGGCGTCGATCATGCCGCGCGCCACTTCGTCGGTGATGAGCGAGCCGTTGCTGATCATGCCCACCTGGGGCACGCCGCGCTCCTTCGCGTAGCGCACCTTTTCGACGAGCTGGCGATCGATGAAGGGCTCGCCGTAGTTGTGCATGCGCACGTGCGTGATGCCGAGCGCCACGCACTCGTCGACGATCTTCCGGTAGAGCGCCATGTCCATGACGCCCTGCCGGCGCTTCATCTCGTCGCGCGGGCAGAACACGCACTTGGCGTTGCAGATGTTCGTGCTCTCGATCTGGACGATTTCCGGCAGATGGGGCGCACGCTCCCGTCCCGCCGCCAGGAGCGCACGCCGCACGAGACGGGCGCGCCCCACGAGCGTTCGTTCCACCGTCGATCGGAGCGCGCGGCGCGTGTTCTGCAGCACGGATTCCCTATCGGTCCTGGAAATCGTCCACGATGCGGCGGACGATCTCGTCGAGATCGACCTTCGGGTCGTAGCCAATCATCTGACGAATCTTCCCGATGTCGGGCACGCGGCGCGGCATGTCCTCGAAGCCCGCCTCGTACGCCTGGTCGTAGGGCACCGTCACGATTTCGGAGGGGCTGGCGGTGAGGGCCTTCACTTTCTCGGCCAGCCCGCGAATGGTGATCTCCTTGCCGTTCCCGATGTTGAACACCTGGCCCACCGCCTTCGGCTCGGCGGCAAGGCGGAGGAGCGCCCAGACCACGTCGCCCACATACGTGAAGCTGCGCGACTGCGTGCCATCGCCGAACACGGTGATCGGGTGGCCGGCGAGGGCCTGGCGGATGAACGTGGGCATCACCATGCCGTACTGTCCGGTCTGGCGCGGTCCCACCGTGTTGAAGAGGCGCACGATGATGACCGGGAGCTTCTTCTCCTTCCAGTACGCGAGCGCCAGGAACTCGTCGATGGCCTTGCTGCACGCATAGGCCCATCGGTGCTTCGGCGTCGGACCGAGCACCAGGTCGTCGTCTTCGTGGAAAGGCACCGACGTGCTCTTGCCATAGACCTCTGAGGTGGACGCGACGACGACGAGCTTCTTCTTCTTGTTCGCGTGCTTGAGCACCACTTCGGTGCCGCGCACGTTGGTCTCGATCGTGTGAACCGGCTTTTCGACGATGAGCTTGACGCCGACGGCCGCGGCGAGATGGAACACGATGTCGCTTTGATCGATCAGCTCGGCGAGCAGCGGCTCGTTGGTAATCGTGTCGATCGAGTAGAGAAAACCCGGACGCCGCTTGAGGTGCGCGATGTTGTCGATGGAGCCCGTCGAGAGATCATCGATCACCGTCGCTTCGTGGCCGTCGTTCAGGAGGGCCTCGGCGAGATGCGATCCGATGAATCCCGCGCCTCCGGTGATCAGCGCGCGCACGTCAGGGGTTGCCCGTTCATCACTGAAAGTATGGCGGCCACCGCACGCCGGGCCGCTTGCTGGTCGGAGCCGATGTCGTGGCGGCTCACGAACTCCTGTCGCGCATCCGCCAGTCGGGCGCGTCTGGTCTCATCATACAGCAGCGACTCGAGCAGGCTTCCGAGCCCCTCGCCCCGCTCGACGCCGGCCATCACACCGGCATCGACGAACGGACTCAGGTTGTTCGGAAGCGCGAGCACGAGCGACGGCACACCAATCGAGAGCGCTTCGATGGCCGCCGTCGAGTTCACGGTGACGAGCAGCCGCGCCGCCGCCAGCAGTGTCCCGAGATCCGTACCGGCGCCGATGACGGTCGCATTCGGCACGCCCTGAACCGCGCGCTCGTACGGCACCTGGCTCTCGCCCGGATGGCATTTCAAGACGACCCGCACGCCCTGGAGTCGCGCCGAGGCCGTCAGTAGCTCGTCGAGCACGCCCGCAATCTGGCTGAACTTCGCCGCCACCAGTACGAGGTGATCCCCGGCTGCGGCGCCTGCCGACCGCCGCACGGCGTCGATGTCTTCCGGCGTCAGGCTCGCCGCTGCCCGAGCTCGTTTGTCCAGAAGCGTGCTGCCCGTCACGGCCAGGGAACCGGGCGGAAAGCATCCCTTGTCTGCGAGATGTGTCGCGGTCATGCCGTCGTGCAGAAGCGTGAGCGTCGGACGGGGGAAGCCCAGCGTCGAGCGGATTGTCCGTGGATGGCGCCGCCTCATCCGGCTCGTGCAGATAGTTCAACCAGTGGCGATAGATGAACCCGTGTTGCAGGGCCACGGTCGGAATCTGTCGCCGCCGCGCTTCGAGCACGAGCGCCCGGCCCCAGCCACCGGCCTCCGCATAGGTGAAGACCACGCGGGGCCGAAGCGCATCGAGCGCCGCCCCGGCCTCGTCCATGGCTCGCGCCGACCACGGAAACTGCAAGTGCGAGATGCCCGTCATCAGGTCGGAGACGATCGGCCACGCATCCACCCCCTCGATGACGGCGGACCGCGCGATGTCCGCGCTCTCCAGCAGAGCGCGCTGAACCTCGCGGCGTCGGTTCCAGACCTCCATGGACGGCGCGATGGCGTCGCGCGGCGCGAAGGCTTCCACCGGCGTCACCGATTCGGGCACGCCCGCCAGACGAAGCTCGCGCGCGCGGGCACGCCAGCTTCGCGCCCGGAAATTCGTCGAAGGACCGAGCCCGACGAACCGGACACGATTGGGCGGCACGTGTTCGAGAAGCTCAGCCAGCACCGGGCCCAGATACGCATCGTTCTCGGCGCTTCCCTTCCAGAAGGCGGAGTGCACGAACACGCCGACATCGCAGGGCGCATCAAGAGCGGGCGGCGACAGACGGCGAAGCCTGCCCAGAATGGCCCCGGTCGTATGCGCGCGCGCGCTGGCGAGCAGCCGCATGCGCGCGAGGGCGCGTTCGTTCCTGGGCGCCGTCGCCGTCAGGGGATGAATGCCGAGACGACGGGCGACGTCGGGCACGATCAGCCGGGTGACGTTGTCGCCTGCGATCACCGAGACGGAATCCGGCCGCTCTGTCCGGATGAGCTCGGCGGTCGATTCGAGCGTCTCGACAATCGACTCGACCAGCCCCGTCTTGTGCAGGTAGATCTCGGCAAACCACCAGAGGCTGTCGCCCCGATAGGTGAAGCGATCCCGAAAAGAGCGGTGCTCGACCTGCGCGTGCCTGAGCGATTTGATCCACTGATTCGCGACGGCCCTTGCGCGATCCGAGGCCGGCGCCGTGAGGTAGTCGCCCAGCCGCACGCGTCGCTCGCCCGCCGGCAAGCGCAGCAACACGAGCGGGATGTCGGTGACAGGCACGATACGTCCGCGATCAGCCCGAACGAGGCTGCGCTTCGAGCACGGAGGTCACCTGGTCGAGCACGGCGTTCGCTTCGACGCCGGTCAGGCAATCGGGCGTGTGGCCCACGCAGCGCCGTGGCGGCCGGCGGATGCGATTGCACGGGCTGCAGGGGAGATCGACGCGGACCGTTCGGCTCGTGGACAGCCGCGGGCCGTACCGGCGAGGGTCCGAGGGCCCGAAGATCGCAACCACGCTCGTGCCCACGGCCTCGGCGAGGTGCATCGGACCTGTATCGCCTGTCACGAAGCACGTCAGATGCTGCAGCGTGGCTGTCAGATCGGGCAGGTCGAGCTTGCCGCATAGATCGAGCATGTTGTCCATTGAGATCCGCTCGCGAACCGGGCCCACCAGATGATCGTCGCCGGCCGAACCCGTCAGCACGATTGTGCCGTCCGTCGCACGCACCAGGCCTGCGGCGACGTTGGCAAACCGCTCGGGAGGCCACTGCTTGATCTCGCGGCCCCCCGGCACGTGGACGCCGATGACGGGCCGCCGGCAGCCTGCCAGCCTTGCCTTCGCGCGCGCCGCCGCTGCAGGCGGAATCGCCAGGAGGGAACCCTGGTGATTGCTGTCGTGCAGATAGCGGAGCTCGAGCTCCTCCTGCGTTCGATCGAACGCCGTCGCCACGAGCGCCAGCGCGCTGGCTGCGACATGGCGTCCCGCATCGTAGCTCACGCGATCGGTGAGCAGAGGCCCTCCGCCCGCATGATCGAAGCCGATGCGACGACGGGCCCCCGTCAGCGCCATCAGCACGTGTGACCGGATGTCGCCCTCGAAGTTGATCGCGAGATCGTCACTCCGTTTGCCTGAGCGAGTGAGCCTGTCTCACGAGCGCAAGCGGAGGCAATCCGCCCGTCTCCCGCGCGAGCCAGGCGACGTCCATCGTCATCACACGAATCGACCCGGCGATCATGTCAGCCAGCGGAGCGTTCCAGCTGCCCACCATGAGATCGATGGACGCCTGCGGCGCCAGATCGCCGACCGCCCGAATCGCCGGCAGCGTCATGAGCAGATCGCCGATTCGTTCGAGACGGAACAACAGAATGCGGCGGACCGCGCCGCGGTCTTTTCGTGACCCGAGCAGGCGCGCGGGAGCCGCCGCGATCGAGAGCGCCACGTCGGCCATCCCGACCAGGCGCCGCTCGGCGGGATCGGAGATCTCAAGGTGCTGGAACACCGGGCGCCTTTATCGAGCCTCGACGCGATCCAGCATGACCCCGACGTCGCGATTGTCGGGAACGCCCAGCGCCGCGCTCGGATTCCACAACGTGCTCTCGATGCGCATCAGCACCGGTTCATCGCGGACTCCTGCCGTCCGGGCCGCCTCAGGTGGAATCAGGAACGAGTAGGGCTGAAAGCCGCGGCCCACGTCGGTCTCGCCCGTGAACTCGTCGTCGAGATAGACCCGGATGTGCGCGGGCGGCATGCCCGGAGGCCGGCCCCCGTCGTTCATCCACAGCGTAAGTGTTCGCGTGTCGGGCTGGAGGCCGACCAGCGACACATATGACAGGCGGCGGGTCCATCGAAAAGAGACCTGACCCGTCTGCTCTTTCGCGTGGAACCGGACGAGATGAAGGTCGTCGCGCAGACCGACGTCGAGCGAGTACCACGCGCCGTCGTCGCGGCCGGGCACGAAGCGATAGATGCCGAAGTCGAATTCCTTCATGCGGACGCCAGTGGGGTAGGCGTTACGCGGCGATGCGTACTCGGGTACCTGAAAGCGATCGCTTCTCACCGACGCCACACTGATGCTGCGGGAAAGCAAGTCCGTGCCGCCGCCGCCCACGAAATACACGTTCTTGTACCGCGACCCGACCCAGGTCAGGAACTCGCGGAAGAGGGCCTTGTCGGGCCGCGGGTTGTTGAGCACCAGCACGTTGCGCGCATAGATGTAGGCGAGCGGCAGCGCGAGGACGTGGGTGTCCGACGCATTCCGGCTCTCGAATACCACCAGCTCGTCGTCGCCGAAGGTCTCTGCGAGCGTTTCGAGACGGGGGATCAGGCCGGCGTACTCGACGTGCGCGCGAACCGGCGCGGAGGCCCGATAGAACTCGGCCGCGAGCGGGGCGAGGAGGGCGCAGGCCGCGAGCGGTGCGAGGAGCTTCTCATACGCAGACACACGGTTGCCGCTGCGCGATGTCCACCACCCGGCCACCGACTCAGCGACACGAAACGCGGCATAGGCGATACACAGAAGAGCGATCGGCAGAATGACGGGAAGAAAGCGGCGAGTCATCCAGAAGTGTTCGGGAACAATCCGGATCTTCCAGAAGAAGAACGCGCCGTAGAAGAGCGTTGCGAGAAAAAGGGCCGGATCGCGCCAGAACCGATCCCGAACAGCGAGCACGAAGCCAACGACAGCGGCGAACAGGCCGGCGCGTGTGATGTACCAGCCGAACATGCGGAACGATGCGGCATCGTGCACCGTGACGAGGCCTGCCGCTTGACGGAAGAAGTAGGCATACGCGGCGAGGACGAGCATCGTGCCGGCCAACCCGTACTGCAGCAGTCGAGCCCATGTCGGCCGGCGGGCGACCACGCGCATGATGGCCAGTCCTGCCACGCCGGCGACGGCCAACCAGGCGAAGCCGAAGCTCCGCGTATAGGCCACGGGATATTGCGCATAGGGCGCCATCAGACGCGTGAGATACAGCCAGGAGAACGGCAGGCAGGCGGTTAGTGTCAGGCCGAACGAGATGACGGCGGTGCGGTGCCCGCTGAAGCGGAGTGCAGCCATCGCGCTGACGGCGGCGAGGGCCAGCAGGATCTCATAGCGGAGAGTCAGCAGCAGACTAAGCAGCACGGCCGCGATTGGGGCGAGCCACGTTTCTCCGTCGACGAAGGCGCGCGCGGCGGCGAGCAGGGCGGCGAGGCCCAGCGCCTGCATGACGATTTCGGAGTTCGGGTACCGGGCGTACCAAATCTGAATCACGTTGACCGCGAGCAGCAACGCGCCAGCGAATGCCACGCGGCGGCCGAAGAGTCGCGATCCCGAGACATACACCGTCACCAGGCCCAGGATCGCCCAGAAACCGGACGTCCGACGCGCGCCCGTCAGACCATCGATCCCGTAGCCGATGGCGATGGACGCCGGGTACAAGTGCGGGAATTGACCGACAACCGTCCCTTGCGCCGGATCGAGGATGTAGAACCCCATGAAGCGGAGCCCGTAATAGGGCTGGCGCTCGTGCTGCGGGTAGAACATGTCGCGAAACCTGGCAGGCACGGAGCCGATCACGGGATCGCGGACGACAAGCGATCCGCGCTGCGCGATCTGGATGCCTTCGTTCAGGTAGACGCCGGGATCCTTCCCGCCCATCACATACTCCGCGGGCGGAAAGAACATCCAGACGCCCAGCGCGATGAGCGCCATCGGCGGCACGGCGCCGCGATCGATCGCGCGTGCGCCGCCTCGGTACAGCAGGCGACGGCGGTACACGGCGACAGGTGCGACTGCAATCACCAAGTCGGCCAGTAGCAGCCGTCCGAAGGAATACTGCCCGGCGACGGCCAGGAGCAGCGTCGCGACGAGCGAGATGGTCACGCTCAGGATCACGGCCCAGAACGCGCGTTCTTCGGCGGGAAGCGCTTCGCGCCGGGCGCGATTGACGCGCGGCACGCGGTAGAGAAGAGCGCCCGGCAGATAGGCTACGAGCAGCAGACGAGCGAGCGCAATCAGCACATGCAAGGCAGGAACTGTCACATTAGCACGTCGAGCGTGGCGTCTTCCGCAGACTCATTCCCTGCGACCTGCGCGCTCGTATGCCCGCTCGAACGACTCGGCGACGCGCTCCCAGCTGTGCAGGCGCACGGCGTCCTCGCGACCGGCGCGGCCCAAAGCGCGCCGCTGCTGAGGCCCCGACAGCAGTCCATCGATGGCGGCCGCAAGGGCGGCGGAATCGGACGGCGGCACCAGCAGGCCGTTGCAGTCCGATTCGATGACGCCGGGAATGCCGCCCACAGGGGTGGCAACGAGGGGCGTGCCCGAGGCGAGCGCCTCCATCACGATGTTCGGGAGTCCGTCGACGTTGCCGGCGCTGTCCCGCACCGAGGGCACGACGGCGATGTCAGCGGCCGCGAGGAAGGCCGCAACAGTCGCGTGATCGAGGACCCCGGTGAAGATGATGTTCCGCGAGGCGCCTCCCTGATGCGCCTTCGCGCGGAGGCGTTCGTCCAGGTCGCCGGTTCCGCCGATCACCAGTCGAAGCCGCGGCCACCGCTCGACGAGCAAAGGGATGGCATCGATCAGGTACTCGAATCCCTTCTTGTAAACGAAACGTCCGGCGCTGAAGAGGAGCGGATCGTCGTCGCTCAGGTTGAGCTCCTGGCGAACCCGAATCCGGGCCTCGGGATTCGGCCGGAAGCGTGAAGCGTCCACACCGTAGTGCACCGTTTCGAGGCGTCCGGCCCGGGCGCCGAGCCCGATGGCCCGCTCGCGAAGGTCGTCGCTGCAGGCCGTGACCCAGCCAGATCGGGCGAACGCCTTACGCGCACCGCGCCGGGCGAGCCACGAGCGCTCGGCCAGGTACACGTCCGACCCGTGCAGGCTGACGACAAGAGGCAGACGGTCATCGCTGGCGGCGGCAATTGCCCCGCCGGGCACCACCCAATGCGCATGCACGACCGTCGCCCGGTGTTCGCGGATGACACGGCGCACGGTGCGCTTGCCCTCGACGAACGCGAACGGCGCCGCGAGATAGGCGCGGCGCCTCAATCGGACGTCTGCATCGAGCGCGCCGGCGTACCCGAACACGTTCAGGCTCCCTACGGGCGCGTACTGAAATGGGTGGAAGTGTACGCGGCCTTCGCGCGCGGGACGTCGGAGAAGCGGGTGAAAGGGCAGCACCACGTGCACGTCGTGTCCGCGTGCCGCGATCCCATGCGCAATCGGGTCCATGAAGGTCGCAATCGTGTCGCCCGGAAATCGCGGATACGAGCTGGTCACCATCACGACGACGTGGCGTTCGGGTGAGGTCATATGTCGTCCGTTGCCCGCAGCGTGGGCTCGAAGCGAGTTGCGATCCAGGCGGACGCGCCGACAATCAGCGCCGGATCGACGATCGGAATCCTGAAGCGCTCCTGCACGATGTAGAAAAGCGAGGCAGCCAGCGCGGACGAGGCGAGCAGCCACAGGCTCCACGGGCGGCGTCCACGTCTCCAGAGCTCACCGTAACCTGCGATCGCCAGCGGCAGCACGAGCGCGTAGGGAATCACCGAGGCCCAGTAGTACCGGGCCGAGTGGAGCGTGTAGGACGGCCCGACGGGCACCCACAAGAAAAACAGCTTCCTCAGCAGCAGCCCTCCCCACCACAGCGGATCTTGCGCGATGTAGTGCCACGCTTCCCGCTGATAGCGTTGGTCGAGCTCCGGCGCGGCCACGCCGCCGTGCTGCCGCAGAAACTCCTGATTGGCCCGCCCCACCGCCGGGTTCGCGGCCAGGTCGCCGTCTCCAGAGCTCAACGGGTGGTTGCCCGTCCAGAACGTCACGCCGCTCTGTGCGGAGATCAGCACGAACCGCCCGTGCACACGCACGTTGCGGATCGTCCAGGGAAGAATCAGGATCAGCGCCCCGAGCGCGACAATGACGGCGGCGCGGAGACCGCGACTGATCAGCAACCACATGCCGGCGCCGAACAGGAACAGCAGCAACGTCGGACGAGTGAGCGCCCCGAGACCCCCGATCACGCCGACACTGAGAAGCCGCGCGCTCGTGACGGGCCGATTCGCGGATGTCTCCGGACTGCGATCGATCATCGAGCCGAGGACGGCAGCGCACCCGAGGGCCAGCGCGGCGAACAGCGTCTCGCTCAGCACGTAAGCGGGCATCCAGATGAGTGGTGGATAGAGCGCTGCCATCCAGGCAGCGCACACTGCTGCGATCGGTCCGGCGGTGCGGCGCGTGAGCAGGGCGATCAGCCACACCACGACCGTCCCGAGCGCCGATTGCGCAACCTTCACCGCCGTGGGTGTCTCGCGGATCTCGATGCCTGCGCGCGCCTCCCCGATGACGAGCGGGGCGAGAAACAGCGGGTAGAACGGCGCCCGGTCCACTCTCTGGGCGCCCGACGGCTGGTCGGATGCCGGATACGCGAACCCGTGACCCTGCGCCAGATTGACCGCCAGCGCGAGGTACTCCTGTTCGTCGCGTGTGAGCGGCTTTCCGACCCAGTAATAGAGGCCGAACAGGAGCCGAACCACGAACGCGACGACGAGAGCGGCGACGAGGACACGACGGCGACCTGGTGTCGGCCGACGCTCCGTGGTGGGGACCGGCAGGCTCACGGGCTGGAGCCAGGCGGCGATCAGCGCCGGCCTTCGAAGCGGAGCGTCGCAATCTGCTCCGAGACCAGTCCAACGAGAAAAATCACGACCGCCATCAGGATCAGCAGCACCGACGAGTTCGTGATGTGATGCTGCGTGGCAATGGTCCAGAGCGCGTAAACAGACCCAACCGTGAAAGCCACTGCGCTGATGGGCACGAAGACACGCAACGGGCTGAAGATGGTGATGACCTTGAGCAGGATCAGAAAGAACTTCACGCCGTCGCGGGCCAGCCTGATCTTCGAGGCGCCCTGCCTGGCTCGCGCCTCGACCGGCTCGAAGCGTACGCTGTGCCCCGCCTTGATGAACGCCAGGGTCGTCGTGGTCGGCGTGGAGAAACCGTTGGGAAGCAGGTGCAGGAACTCGCGGAGGTGCTCGAGGCGGATCGCGCGGAACCCTGAGGTCAGGTCGGGGATCGGCTGCCCGGTCAGGTAGCTCGCGATCCAGTTGAGGAGGCGATTCCCCAGCAAGCGCAACCTGTTGGCTTGCGTGGCGCCGGATCGTGCGCCGACCACGAGATCGTACTCGCCCAGCGCAGCTGCCAGCCGCAGCGCGTCGGAGGGGCGATGCTGGCCGTCGCCGTCGAGGATCAACGCGAACTCGCCCCTGGCTTGCCGAATGCCGGTCTTGACGGCGGCGCCATTACCCTTGTTGTAGGGATGGCGCGCGACCGACGCTCCCGCGGCACGCGCCTGATCGCCGGTACCATCACTCGATCCATCGTCCACCACGATGATTTCCCGCCAGCGGGCAATCTGGTGGAGCTCCTGCACGAGCGAGCCGATGGCTTCCGCTTCGTTGCACGCCGGAATGACGACGGAGATCTCGGAGGGATCAGCCACGCGATCTCACCGCTCCGACTCCCTGTTGCGACCGGCCGCGGTCAGCACGCGGTCGGAATCGAGCAGCGCGAGCTCGAGACTGCGGACACGGTACAGCACGTCCTCGATCAGCTTGCGGTTGCCGGAGATGACGTCGGAGACGAGTCCGATGAGCACCACCTGAAAGCCCACGATCAGCAGAACAGCCGAGAGAATCAGCGACTGCAGGTGCCCGAGCCCCGTGCCGGTGATGTAGTAGTACAGAAACCGGATCGAGATCGCGAGGCCCAGCGCGAAGATCGCCCCGCCGATGTAGGAGAACACTTTGAGCGGCTCGTACATCGTATAGACGCGTGCGATGGTGGCCGCCGAGGCCTTGAGATAGGTCCAGACACTCGTAAAGAGCCGCGATTCGCGGACCGTCGGGTTGGTGCGCACGCTGACGTGGGCAACCGCCATCCGCTTCTTGCCAGCCTGAATGATTGACTCGAGCGTATACGAGAATTCGGAAACGATGGTCATCCGCAGGGCGGCTTCGCGTGTGTACGCGCGAAATCCGCTGGTCGTGTCGGGCACGTTGGTCCCGGACGTCTGGCGCACGACCCAGCTGCCGAGACGCTGCAATCGCTTCCTGCTGTCCGACATCTGATCGAGCGTCTGGATGTTGCGATCCCCGATCACGACATCCGCCGTGCCGTCGAGGAGCGGCGCCATGAGACGTGGAATGTCGGCGCCGGCGTACTGGTTGTCGGCGTCGGTGTTGACGATGAAATCCGCCCCCAGCTTGAGCGCGGTGTCGATACCCGCGACGAACGCGGCGGCCAGGCCCTTGTGTCGTCTGAACTTGACAATGTGATGGGCGCCGTGCGCCCGCGCCACCTTCACCGTATCGTCGCGCGAGCCGTCATCGATCACGAGCACCTCGACGAGGTCGACGCCCGGGACGCGCCGTGGCAGGTCGGCCAGCGTGCGAGGCAGCGTCTCCGCCTCGTTGAGGCACGGAATCTGGATGATGAGCTTGGTCACCGGATCATGCCGACTCACCGAGCAGCCGCTCGACGACGCCGTCCCACGTCACCAGGCGTGCGCGCTCGAAGCCGGCTTCGCCGAGCCGCGCCGCGAGCCGATGATCGGCCGCCAGCCGCCTGATGACGTCGGCAAGGGCGTCGGGACGGGGCTCCACGACGAAGCCGTTCTCGCCGTCGATCACGAACTCGAGGGGACCGCCGGCATCCGTCACGGTCACCAGCGGCTTCCGCGACAGGAACGCCTCAAGCGTGACATAACCGTAGTCCTCGTCGAAGGGCAGGTAGAGCACCGCGAGCGACCCTGCATAGAGATCGATGAGGTGCGCATCATCGACTCCGCCGATGACTTCCACGCGGTCGGTGAGACCCAGCTGGCGGGCGAGATCGAGCAACGCGTTGCGCTGGCTGCCATCGCCGGCGATTACGAGCCGCAGGGAACCCGGGATGCTCGCGAATGCGCGAATGGCCAAATCGGGTCGCTTGACGGTCTCGAGCCGACCGACCACCAGCAGGTAGTCGCCGTAGGGTCCCGGCCGCAGTCGAGCCGCCAACCTCGGAGGATGATACAGCGCCTCGGCCTCGACGCCGTTGAACTTTTTCAGGCGATTTGCCGTGTTTTTCGCGTTCGTGAACAACCGTCGCGACTCGCTGAGCATCCGCGTGTCGAGCGCGATGAGGTGCTCGCGCAGCGCCACGTCGCCCTCGACGTGATCGAAGTCGCTGTAGGGCGTGCCGCACAGCTCGTAGGCCGCGCGGTACTGGTGGATGAGCCACGTCACCTTGTGAGGGTGGCGGACGAAGTACAGACGGGAACTTCGTCGCAATCACGAGATCGATGGGCTGATGGCTGCTCTCGCTCAGATCGATCAGGCGCCAGGCGGTGGCGTGCGCGAGGATCTCGTCCTTCGGGTACCACTTGAACGGGATCGAAATGCGGCTGGTCTGGTACCCGCGCTCGCGCAGCCGCAGAATCAGTTCGCTCACGTGCGCCTCGGCCCCGCCTTCGATGAAGGGCACCTGCGCCTCGCACACGGCAATGGTTCGAATGGCCACTTGGCTGCGGAAGAACGGCACGCGCGCGGCGTGCGCGGCTAACGTATCACGTCGCGAAGCGGAAGTTGATGACGTCTCCGTCCTCGACGACGTATTCCTTGCCTTCCAGTCTGAGCTCGGCGTGATCGCGGCACGCGGCCAGAGAGCCCCGGGACACGAGCGCCTCGTAGCGCACGACCTCGGCGCGGATGAATCCGCGTGCGATATCGCTGTGAATCTCGCCAGCGGCCAACGACAGCGGGACTGCCCCGGGGAATCGACCAGGCGCGGCACTCGTCCTCGCCGACGGTGAAGAACGAGATGTAGCCGAGCAAATCGTAGGCGGCGCGAATCACACGATCGAGGCCCGATTCCGTCAGGCCGAGATCGACGAGGAACGAGCGGGCATCGTCGGCGCGAGCTCGGCTATCTCGCTGAATACTCGCGCAGACCGCAACGGCGCGCGTGGAGGCTGCCGCGGCCACCGCCTGGAGCCCGACCAGCTCCGTCGCCCGATGGATTTCGCCGACGTCCGCCTCGTCCAGGTTGATCACGATGAGCAGCGGCTTCGCCAAGGAACTGAAAACCGCGCAGGCGCCGGGCATCATCGCCCGAAAGGCCGAGGGCGCAGAGCGGCGTGCCGTGCTCGAGCGCCTCGCGGCATCGCACGAGCACGGCGTGCTCGCGCTCGAGATCGGGCGTGCGCATCCTCTTCAGATCGCGAGCCAGCCGCTCGAGGCGCCGCTCGGCCACCCCCAGATCCGCCAGGATCAGCTCGTCCTCCATCGTCCGCGCGTCGCGGGCGGGATCGACGCTCGAGGCGGCGTGCGGAACGGCCGGGTCGCGAAACGCCCGCAGCACGTGGACCAGCGCATCCGCGTTGCGGTAGGCGACGACGTCCACGAGCGCCTGCGCGCCCGATTGTCCGGGGCCGGGCGTGTCGGCGAATTCGAGCGTGGCGGGAACGCGTTTGCGGGGGTTGAAGAGCGCCGTGAGCCGATCGAGGCGCTGGTCGGGCACCCTGGCGACGCCAACCGGAGCCTCGGCCTTGCCCGAGCCGGCTCGTGGCGACTCCCTGGCGCCCGTCAGGAGCTGGAAGAGCGTGGTCTTGCCGGTGACTGGAAAACCAATGAGGGCGGCGCGGAGCATGCGACTCGTCGATTCGGTCTGATCCAAAA
>CAWFOC010000010.1:0-34337 GCA_963817395.1 uncultured Acidobacteriota bacterium
CAGCAGCGTCAGGCCAGCAAGGATCAGCCACTCTGTCTTGATGGGCTGGATCCAGATCGTATATAGGCAGTGCAACAAGACGACAAGGCCAGCTGCTGACACGCCGACAACGAACAGCTGGCCTCGTACTAGGAGATTGCTCATACTCGCTGGCCGTTTGGCCAGACTAAACGTATTCTAGTCGCCCCAAATAATCAGTCGGTTCACAATAATTCTCCTGCAAACTTGAGCAGTTCTGTTCAATTTGTCAACATGGCATCGGTCCACGCGATGCCGTCGGTCCACGAAATCGCGTCGGTCCACAAAATGGCGTCGGTCCACAAAATGGCGTCGGTCCATAAAATGGCGTCGGTCCATAAAATGGCGTCGGTCCATAAAATGGCGTCGGTCCACGAAATGGCGTCGGTCCATAAAATGGCGTCGGTCCACGAAATGGCGTCGGTCCACGAAATGGCGTCGGTCCACGAAATGGCGTCGGTCCACGAAATGGCGTCGGTCCAGGCAATCGCGTCTGGGTCTAACGCAGAGGCCTTGACGACGGTGGTGCCGAAGACGGTCGCGGTCGTTGGCGGCAAAGAACGTGCAGAAGCCTTCTGCATGCCTTGGAGATTTAGACTCCCTGCACCGCCCCCGACCAGGCCCTCCGCGGGCATGAAGTCCGCGCCGGCCTGCAGCAGGAGCTTCACGTGAATCGGCTTCAACTGCGGTACGGAGTCGAGAAGTAGCGCTGCCGCACCACTGACGACCGCCGCCGCCATGCTGGTACCGCTTAGCTGGATGTACCCATTGCGCCCCTCGCCCAACACCTGTCGCTCCGGATACTGCTTGCGCCAGTGTCGACCCCGCCGACATGCAGCGATACGATCTTGCTGCCAGGCGCGACGAGGTCAGGCTTGATCAGGTGATCCTTGAGCGTCGGCCCCTTCGAGCTCCACGGCGCCACGTAGTCGTCATCCCGCTCAGGCGTGTCGTTGCGTCCGCAGCGCGCCAACCGTGATCGCGTAGGGCGAAATCCCCGGGGACGTGACGCTGCCGAGGATGATTCTGCCGTCCGGTGCCTGGCCGTAATTGCCCGCCGAGACCACGACGACAATCCCCGCCTTCACCGCCCGCTCCACCGCCTGGCACACCGGGTCGTCCTTGTACGACTGCGTCGGCGCCATCCCCAGCGACATGTTGATGATGCGCAGCCCGTAGCGGTTCTTGTTCTCGATCACCCAGCCGATCGCCTCGATCACGTCGCTGGCCTTGCCCGCACCGTTCTCGTCCAGCACCTTCAGGCTCACGATGTGCGCGCCCGGGGCCATCCCCACAGGAGCCTGCCCGGTGTCGGGCCTCGGGGCCCCCGCCGCGACGATGCCCGCCACGTGCGTGCCGTGGCCGTTCTCGTCGATCCCGAGCCCGAGGTTCCGCACGCTCGTGAAATCGCGGCTCGCCACGATCTTCCCGCGCAGCGCCGTGTGCAGCTGGTCCACGCCGGAATCGATGATGGCGACGCCGATGCCCCGCCCCGTCACCTTGCCCAGCTTGGCGATCTCGCCGTGCCACGCCGCCGACGCCCCCGTCGACTCCGTCGCCAGCGACAACTGCGACCGCATCTCGCCGTCCAGCGTCACCGCCCCCAGATCGGGGTCGTTCGACATCGCCGCCAGCTGCGCGTGCGTCAACGTGAGCACCGCCCCGGCCGTGATGCCTCGCTTGATGCGCGCGCCGTGCTTGGTCGCGACGCGCTGGATGAAGTCGGAATTTCCCGAGAGAATGACGTCCACCCCGTCCGCCGGCGTTGCCTTCTCGCCATGGACGATGGCCTCGAGATCGCTCGAGAGACGTACCTTGTGACCGTGACCGTTCGCCTGCGCCGGACTGGCCGCCAGCAGGCTCCCTAGAGAGACGACTACTACCCACAGCGCCCAAGCCTCACCGGGGGATGAGAAGCTCAGGCCGGTGCGCTGCGTTGTCCGCATTAAGTCCTCCGAACGCCGAGTGGGGACTGACTACCGCCGATTGGTTGGTACTTCAATCCGTAGCCAGGGAGGCGTCCCCCCGGGGTACGGGGCCTTACACGTGTCGCAGTTCCTGCAGCGATTCCATCAGGACGCGCTGAGAGCCGCCGATCGTGCGGACGGTTCGCAACCGCCCTTCGCGGATTCGGTAATACACGGTGCGACGGGAGACGCCGAGCATCTGGGCCGCCTGATCGATGGTCACACTCCGCCCCAACTGGGGGTGGAACGCCGAGTCGTGCTGCGCATACATCACGGGATCCATCTGTCAACCTCCGGCGGGGGAACAACCGCCGTTTACCTTCATTCCGGCGGGACTCGCGTTCCCCGCCGGCATTGCCGAGATGCCAGACCTATCGCACGGGGGGTGCCAGCCGGGGCGTGGCTGCGCACAAACACGCTAAGTGTTTGCGCGTCTGATGTTTGGTGGATTACGATGGCTGCGGTCGCCGCGGGGAGCGCGACTCACCCTAACGGCCAAGTCCTTGACCGACGCTCGTCACTCTTTTGTTTCTTTGCAATTTCTGCACACTTTTCGCAGCAACGGGCCACCTGGACCATTGGCAGGGGCTGCTGAGGGGACCGGTCAAGATATTGGCCGGGTAGCCAACAAGTGAACCGACAGTCGCGCGCTCTGCTGACGATCCTCATCGTCTTTATTTTGATCGTGCCGGTGCTGCTGCTGCGCCGCTGCGGCGGCAACCAGGTCGCGAATCGATCGCCCTCATCGCCCGCGACCGCGGAACCCGTTCGTGGCGGTACGCTTATGGCTTCCGCCCGAAGCGAGCTGCGGACCTTCAACAAGATGTCGTCGGCGCAGTCCGCCCCGACCGACCTCTTCGTCTACCTGACCCAGGGGAAACTCTTTCGCATCAACCGCACGACGATGGAGCCCGAGCCGTGGCTGGCGGAAAAGTGGGCGGCGTCCGAGGATGGGTTGACGCAGACGATTACGCTGCGCGACGGCATCACCTGGTCGGACGGCGTGCCGCTGACGTCGGCCGACGTGCTCTTCTCGTTCGAGGCGGCGTACCAGACCGTCGGCTCGGTCGGCGGCTCGCTCCTGGTGAACGGCAAGCCGTTCGCGGTGACCGCGCCCGATGCGCGCACGGTGGTCATCACCTTCCCCGCGCCGTTCGCCCCGGGCGTGCGCGCGCTCGACAACCTCCCCATCATGCCGCGCCACAAGCTGGAAGCGGCGCTCCGCGCGGGCACGTTCGACAAGGCGTGGTCGGCGAGCACGCCACCGTCGGAGATCGTGGGCCTGGGGCCGTTCGTGCTCGCGCGCTACGAGCCCGGGCAGCGGCTGGTCTACGATCGCAACCCGCGCTACTGGCGCAAGGACGAGCGCGGGCAGCCCCTCCCCTATCTCGATCGCATCGTCGTCGAGATGGTGCCGGAGCAGGACGCGGAGGTGGTGCGGCTGCAGGCGGGGCAGATCGACGTCATGCAGCAGCAGCTGCGCGCGACCGACATCACCACCTTCCGGACGCTCGAACAGCAGGGCAAGGTGCGGGTGTTCGATCTCGGGGTGTCCCTGAGTCCGGATCACTTCATTTTCAATCTGCGGCCGGCGAAGTGGGCCAAGGATCCGCGCGGGGCGTGGCTGGCGACGAAGGAGTTCCGGCAGGCGATTTCGCACGCCGTCGATCGCGAGGCGTTTGCCAACACCGTGTACCTGGGCGAGGCGGTGCCGGTGCACGGCCCGGTCACGACCGGCAACGCCGCCTGGTTCTCTCCCAACGTCCCGCGCTATCCGTACTCGCTCGACCGCGCGCGCGCCCTGCTCGAAGGGCTCGGTTTGAAAAACCGGGATGCAGACGAGTGGCTGGAGGACGAGAAAGGCGTGGAAGCGCGCTTCACGCTGCAAACCTTCGGCGGCGCGTCGATCCTGCAGCGGAGCGCCGAGGTGCTGCGCGACGACCTGAAGCGCGTGGGGATTGCGGTGGACGTGGTGCCGCTGGAGCCGCCGACGGTGATTCAGAAAGTTCAGGCCGGCGAGTTCGACGCGGTGTTCGTCGCGTTCGGGTTCAGCGATACCGATCCGGCCGTCAGCCGGGACTTCTGGTTCTCCTCCGGCTCCACCCACTTCTGGAACCCGTCGCAGAAGACGCCGGCCACGGACTGGGAGCGGGAGATCGACGCGCTGATGACGAAGCAGGCGGTGACCGCCGATCTGGCGGAGCGGAAGAAGCTGTTCAACGAGGTGCAGCGGATTTTCGCGGAGAACCTGCCGATGATCCACTTCGCGGCGCCGCGCGTCTACGTGGCGGCGTCGCCGCGCGTGACGCACCTGACGCCGGGCCTGATGGTGCCGCAGATCCTGTGGAACGCGGAGGCGGTGGCGGTGGCGCCCGGCTCGGGCCAGCGCCCGCCCTCTTGATCAGGTCATGAGCGCCGGACGGTTTCTGCTGCGGCGCGCGCTGTTCGCGCTGCTGCTGGTGTTCGCCGTCTCGTCCGGCACGTTTCTCCTGACCCGCCTGGCGCCGGGCATGGTGGGCGATTCGAACCTTGAGGCCAATCCCGAGGATTACGCCAGGCGGCGCGCCGAGCTCGGCCTCGATCGCCCGATTGCCGAGCAGTATCTGGAATGGCTTGGCGGCGTCGCCCGCCTGGAATTCGGCCGCTCGGTCATGTTCTCGCGACCGGTGGCGGACCTGCTGCACGAGCGCGCGCTCAACACCGCCGTGCTCGCCTTCGTGGCGCTCCTCGGCGCGACGCTCGCCGGCATCCCGCTGGGCATCTACATCGGCAGCCACCCGCGCGGCCTGCTGCCGACGCTCCTGCGCGGCGTGTCGCTGATGCTGCTGTCGATTCCGCCGCTGATTGGATCGCTCCTGCTCGTGCTCGTGGCCGCGCGCACAGGATGGTTTCCGGTCGGCGGCATGACCTCGGCCGCCGCCGGCGACGGCACCTGGGGCCCGTGGCTCGCGGACCTCGCGCGCCACGTGCCGCTCCCCGCGCTCGCCCTCGGGCTGCCGCTCGCCGCCACGCTCGAGCGGCTGCAGGCGCAGTCCATCGAGTCGGCGGTCGGCGAGCCGTTCGTGCGCGCGGCGCTGGCGCGCGGGATCTCGCCGGAGCAGGCGGTGTGGCGTCACGCGTGGCCGGTGTCGCTCGCGCCGGTGCTCGGTCTCTACGGCGTCGCCATCGGGAGCCTGTTCAGCGGATCGTTCGTCGTCGAAGTGGTCACCGCGTGGCCGGGCCTGGGACGCCTGATGTACGACGCGCTCCGTGCCAGGGACATCTATCTGGTTGCCGGATGCGCGGCCACCGGCGCGTTGTTTCTCGCGCTCGGCACCTTTCTCTCCGACGTGATGCTCGTCCTCGTCGATCCGCGGCGGCGTGAGGGCGCGGCGGAATGAGTGCGCCGGCCCGCCGCGCGGTGCAGCTGCTGAGCGCGCTGGTGCTCGTGGCCCTGGCGGGACCATGGCTGGCGCCTTACGATCCGGGCACGGCCCATCGCGAGTATCTGTTCGCGCCGCCGATGCCGCCGCGCGTGATCAGCGAGACCGGGCTGCACACGCCCTTCGTCTATCCGATCCGGCTGGCCGATCGGCTGTCGCAGTCCTACGCCGAGGATCGCGCCCGCACGCAGCCGCTGCCGTGGTTCGATCGCGCCGGGACGCCGGCGTTTCTCCTGGGAGCGGACAGCTTCGGACGCGACGTGCTGTCGCGCCTGCTGCACGGCGCGCGCCGCTCGATCGGGTTGTCGCTGGCGGCCACGGTCGGCGCGCTCTTCATCGGCGCGCTGGTGGGCGGGTATGCCGGCTATCGCGGCGGCCTGGTGGACGAGACGGTGATGCGCGTCGCCGACTTCGTGCTCGTGCTGCCGGTGATCTACGTGGTGCTCGTGCTGCGCGCCGTGATGCCGCTGGTGCTGCCGGAGTCGACCATCTTCTGGCTGATGACCGGCATCTTCATCGTCGTCGGCTGGCCGTTCGTGGCGCGCGGCGTGCGCGGCATCATCGCCGGCGAGCGTGAGCGCGAATACGTGCTCGCAGCCCGGTCGCTCGGCGCCAGCCGCTGGCGCATCTTCACCCGCCACCTGCTGCCCACCTGTGGCGGCTACCTGCTGGTGCAGGCCACGCTCCTGCTGCCCGCGTTCATCCTGGCCGAGGCGACGCTGTCGTTCGTCGGTATCGGCTTTCCGGCACAGGCGCCGACATGGGGAACCATGCTCGCCGAGGCGGACCTGAACGTGATCACGCGGTTTCCCTGGACGCTGGCGCCGGCGGTCGCGATCTTCGTCGTCGTGCTGGCGGCCAACGTGATGATCGTGCGCCCATCCACAGAGGTGTCGGCCAGGTGAGGGGTGCCAGCCGATTGGATCTGGAAAACATCGCCGTCGCGAGTTAGGCTTTGTGAATCCCCGGCGATGCGTCTCCCGTGATGAAAAGGAGAACTGAGATGCGCACGTTGATCCTCAGCCTGGCCGTCATCGCGTCCGCAACGATTTACGCGCAGCCCGCGACGTTCCAGCGTGGCGACCTGGTGCGCGTGCTGCAACCGACCACACCCGAGCCCAGGATCCCAGCGCCGCTGCTCACGGTCGTGGCGATTCCGAACGACCGCATCCGCATCGACGATTCGGCGCTCTACGTCAACGACGTGCCAGTCACCGGGTTCTCGCCCGACTTCCTGGCCCGCGTCGTGCGCGCCCCGGAGCGCGTGCCGCAGGTCGTGCCAGAGGGTCACTATTTCCTGATGGGCGAGCAGCGGATCAATCAGGACATCACCGAGTATTGGGGCCAGCACTTCGGTGGGCAGCTGGCGCGAGCGCCGCGGTAAACCTGCGTCTCAGTCGGACACTCGAACTCAGACACGACCCTTAGGCAGGCCACCGCGGGACTATGAAGTCCAGGACACCGCGGGACTAAAGTCCCGCACTACGTACCGTCTCATGTGGTGTGGGACTTCAGTCCCGCGTGACGGGTCAGCCGGTGAACTTGTACCCGACCCGGTGAATGGTCACGATGTGACGCGGGTCGTTGGGCTTGTCCTCGATTTTCTGCCGCGGCTTCGCCATGTGCATATCGACGGTCCGCGTCAGCAGCGTCGATCCTTCCTCGTGCCCGCACACGGTTTCGAGAGAGCTCGTCACGATTCACCACGCGGCCGCGGTGGGTGATGAGGTATTCGAACAGGCGTGAATTCACGCGCGGAGAGCGTCAGGCACTTGCCCGCTTTCGTGATCTCGCGCGTGCCGAAATCGACGCGGACGTCGGCGAATTCGTAGCGCGCCGGCCCCTCGCGCCCGCAGCCGCTTCTCCGCATCACCGCATCGACGCGCGCCATCAGCTCGGTGAAGCTGAACAGCGTAGGGCTCGCACGCGGCGGGTGAGCGGCCGTCGTTCGTCGCCGGCCACAGCGTCGGCGAATACAACGCCCTGCTGGCCGCCGAGGCGTTCGACCTGCTGACCGGGCTTCGACTGGTGAAGCAACGCGGCGAGCTCATGGCCCTGGCGACGAATGGCGGCATGGCCGCGGTCGTCGGCCTCGACGCGGAGCGTATCGTGACGCTCATGCGCCGCCACGGTCTCACGACGCTGGACATTGCGAACTACAACTCGCCCGAGCAGACCGTGATCTCGGGGCCGATCGACGACCTCGCGCGCGCCGAGTCGATTTTCTCCGGCGCCGGTGCGAGGCGGTACACGCCGCTGCCGGTGAGCGCGGCGTTTCATTCACGCTACATGGTGAGCGCGCGGGAGGCCTTCGGCGCGTTGCTCGCATCGTTCACGTTCAAGCGGCCGAGCATACCGGTGATCTCCAACATCACCGGACAGCCGTATCCCACGGCGGCGATCCGGGCCCTGCTCGAGGCACACATCACGAGCCCGGTGCTGTGGACGCAGACGGTGCAGAGCCTGCTGGCGCGCGGTGTCACCACGTTCAAGGAAATCGGGCCGGGCGCGGTGTTGACACGGCTCATTCACCAGACGCGGCAGGCCGTGCCGGCATAACCGGGTCACGCTCCGCCGTTCGACATCAGGAGTCAACAGCCCGTTGTGAAAGTCACCTCTTCGCGTGTACGCGCGATCGCCTTTGTCCGTTGCCATGGCAGTACCGCTCTAATATGGATCTTTACGGAGGATTGATGGCCAAGAGTACGCCTGGACAGCAGCCGGACGAGAGTAAGCTTGTCGACTTTGCCGAAGACCTCGGACGTATTCTCGGAGAGACCACGCGCAAAGCGGAATCGTGGCTCGGCCAGCGGCAGCAGGTCGCGCAGCAGCTCACGACGATCCGCGACACGGCGGCAAAACTGCTCGAGCAGCTGGGCGCGGCCACGTCTGCAGCCGTCCGCCGCGGCCGGCCGAAGGCAGAAGCGGTCGCGGCGGCCGCCGTTGCCGGTGCTCAGCGCGGAGCGCGCGAGGGGCGCAAGCTCTCGGCAGAGACGAGGCAGAAGATGCGCGATGCCTGGGCGCGCAGGAAAGCCGCGGCAGCACAGCAGTCAACGGCGAAAAAAGCGAAGCGCGCCGCGAAGAGGGGATAACTTCAGTTCCAATCCGCGTTGGTCATGCTCAGGAGGCGGACCTCGCGACCTTGTGCAACGAGCCCGGCAGGAATCGATCGATTTCTTCGTCGGTGAGCGCCGAATCATCCGCCGCCGGCTGCGCCTGGCGCGCCGCCTGATAGACCGCGCGATCGGCCGGCGGCGCATGTTCGTAGATCCGGTGCAGCGTCGCCATCAGCTCGTCGCGGCGATCTCGTGCGACTTCCACGGTGATCGCGCCGTCCGTCAGATCAGCCAGCACCGCGCGGTATTGCTCGCGGATTTCCCAGAGGTGCGCGCTGCACACCCGGTGGGCGAGTGCGCTGCGATCGAAGCTGAACCCGAGCTGCACGAGCTCGATGCCGACCGCGAGGCTCGCGCACACGGCCGCGGCAATGGCATACCCCGGGTACATCGTGGCGACGAGCGCGCCGGCGAGAACCGCCGTCGCCAGCGTCAGCAGCGCCGCCGCGGCTTTCATCCAGCGGTGCCACCGCGAGTGGCGGTCGGCCAGCTCGGAGTGGGCGCGATGGCTGTAGATGACGTGGCCGAACGTCAGGCGCAGGTGATCGGTGAGCGTCAGTGCGAACATGCGGCCCCATTTCTGAGCGTTGGCAATGACCAGCGCGGGCTCATTGCTCGGCGGGGGCGGCCGCGCTCAGGTTGGTTATACGCCAACCGGGCCCTGACGGCTAGGGGGCTAGCGCCTCTCCACAGGATTCGTTCCGCCCGGACGATCGTGGAACTCGGGACTCTTCTCGAACACCGCCTCGTCATCCTCAGCCCGCGGCATGCTGCCGGGGTCTTGAGGGGTGATGTCGCCCGTCTGCTCAGCCGGCTGGTCGCTGGCCACGTCGCGCGGCCGTTGACGCCGTCCCGTCGGGCTCTGCCGTTTTCTCTGCTCTTTCATTTCGCTCATCGCACACGCTCCGTTGAACGTATGGTCGTGAGCAAGGTGCATACCGACCGGTCCCCTCTGGACGAGCTTCAGGCAACCTGCGCCGCATTTTTCGCGGAACGGCCTGCACCGTCGCCAACCAGTGAACCTCTTCCTTCTCCCAGTTGAAACACTTCAACGCCCTGCCACTCGAGCGTGACCGGGCAGCGGCTGCTTTTGTGCGATCACGAGAGCCCGCGCGTCCGTGCAGACGTCCGGCAGTCCGGTGATCGTGACACCGCGTTGTGCCAGCGAACGAGCGCGAGGACGAGCGCGAAGTTGTGTAGGATCGGCCGCGCTCTGCGGGGCCATCACGGCCCCGCAGCGCCGGCTCGCGTAAGGGGCAGGACTAGCGCGGACGGGCCTTCTTGGCCGCCTTCTTGGCCTTCTTGGCGCCACCCTTTTTCGCAGCTTTCTTCGCCGACTTCTTCGCCGCCTTGGCGGACTTCTTCGCGGCGGATTTCTTCGCGGCCTTGCGTGCAGGCGCGGCCTTTTTGACCGCTTTCTTCGCCGCCTTGGCTCCTGCCGCTGCGGCCTTGTACGCCGATTTTCCCGCACTGCTCGCGGCTTTGCGCGCGCGGACGACGACCGGCGCGGCTGCAGCCGCCGCGGCGCTTGCAGTGTCCGCCACCGCGCCTACTGCCGTGCCCACGGCGCTGCCGACCGTCTCCGCGACGCTGGTCAATGCGCTGTCGCTGTTGTTCTGGTTATCAGTGGGATCTGCCATGCATCACTCCTACCGCGTCGTGCGGTGCGCAGCATCTTAGCCTTAATGGCGCGCGCCGCAAGAGGTTTCGCGCAACGCGGCAGCACGTCTAGAGAATTTTCAGCGCGGCCTGCAGTCCAGCCCGCATCCGATCGAGGGCCGCGGTCACGCGTGCGACCTCGTCCCGCACGCGATCGGCGCGGCCGGTGCGAACGGCGTCGGCCAATCCCGGCAGCGGCTGGCCTTCGTAGAGCGCGTAGATGTTCCAGCCATAGATGACGTGACGGTACCAGCGCCGGTCGGCGCGCTCCCGATCGTCGAGCAGGGCCTGCTCGAGGCGCACGAGCCGATCGTTCAGCCCCTTCCGATCGGCGGCCGTCCACGTCCCCGCCGCCAGGCGCCCATCGATGCGCGATTCCAGCTCCGTCGCCAGACGCCGGATCTCGGCGGTGATCCGCTTGGCCTCCCCGAGATCGATGGACAGCGTGACGCGTCCGTCCTCCTCTGTGCCCCAGCCCTCGGCGCTGTCCAGAAAGCCGCCGATCAGCGCTCCGTAGTGCGAATAGCGGAAGGGGAGGACGTCGGCCGTCGCGAGCCGCATCATGGCCAGGCCGAGCACCTGGGTCAGCGTGCGCGCCACGGCAAATCCCGGATCGGCGTGGCGCTCGACCCACCATCGCGTGTCGTAGTTGGAATGATACGGCCCGTAACTGCCCTCGAAATCGAACTCCATCTGCAGCGTCGGCAGCCCGAGGTAATCCTGAAACGCGACGAAGTCGGCGCCGCTGCCGAGCGCCGCCAGCTCCACTTCGAACCCGGACGGGCCCTGGCGCTGGCGATCCGGGGGCTGACGCCGCCACTGATCCGCGCGCCAGCCGTCGTAGACCGACCCCTTGCCGTCGAACGCCGGCACGTCCTTCGCCACCTGCACCAGGAAGTCGCGCAGCGACGGCGTGCCGCCGCCGTCGAAGCGGCCCCGCATGAAGAGATCCGTATTGATGTAGGTGACCGCCCCTTCCCGCAACTGACGCTGAAACGCCTCCGCGTGCTCGGTCGATCCAATCAGGCCGAACTCCTCCGCATCCCAGAACGCGAACACCAGGTCGCGTTCGGGCGTCCACCCGCCGCGCCGAAGCGCCGCCAGCCCGCGCGCGGCCTCGAAGACGGCGGACAGGCCGCTCCCCGGATCCATCCCGCCAAACGTCCACGCGTCGTGATGCGTGCCGAGGATCACGTGCCGCGTGGAATCACGTCCGCGGATCCGGCCGATCACGTTGCGAATCGTACGGTGGCCGGCGTCCATCTGGACGTCGAGCCGCACCTCGACGGGTCCCGGACCCAACCGATAGGTGAACGGCAGCGCCCCCTGAAAACCTGCGGGCACGGGTGGGCCGGTGAGCTTCGAGAGGATCTTCGCGGCTTCCCTCGACGACAACACGGTCGCCGGGATGCGCGGCAGCGTCGGCGCGCGCGCCGGGTCGAGGGTCCCCGCGCTGGCGGTGGCGGCCGCTCCGGGCGTCAGCGGATCGCCGTGCCAGAACCACGAGTATTTGCCGTTGCCGCGTTGCAGCTGGAAATCCGCCCGCCAGGCACCGTCCGGCCATCCCAGTCCGCGCGCGTAGCCATCGTCCGCGGGATCGCTGTAGATGAGGATGCCGGCCGCGCCCTGCTGCTCGGCCGTGTGAATCTTCACCGCTCGATGACTGCGGCCGTAGCGTGCGATGACGATGTGGCCGCGGACGTCGAGGCCCGCGCGCGACAGCTGCTCGTAGTCGGGCGGCAGCCCGTAGTTCACGTAGACGACCGGCGCGCGGACCGTGCCGCTCGCCGAATAGGCGACGTATCCGGGGCCGAGCTCGGCATGCGCCGAGTCCGGATCCTCGTTCGAGGGCGGCTCGGTGACCTCGAGCGCCTCTGGCAGCGGCGCGACGATGTCCACGGCGATCCGGCGCGGCGTGGAGAGATACACGCGATAGTCGTGGGTCTCGGCCTCGAGACCGGCCGTCCGCAGCGCATCGCGCAGCGAATCCGCGAGCTCGAGCGAGGCAGGGGAGCCGGCCACATGAGGGCGGCGGGTCGCCAGGCGATGAATCGCAGAGATCTCATCGACGGAGACGCCGGCCATGAAACGTGCCTCGGCGGAGCGCTGATCGCCTTGCGGCGACCGCGGGATGACCGGCAGCAGGAGCCGGGACGCACGCGCGACGTCGTGGAACACGGTCTGATTGGCACGCTGCGCCTTGGCATCCGCGCCAAACACCCCTCCGGTGTTCGGGTTCCGATCGAACCGCGGGAAGTTGCTGCTCGAGACTTCCAGGCGGATGCGATGGCCGGCGCGAAACAGGTTGCTCGTCGCGCCCACGTCGATGCGGAGCCTGGTCGGCTCGTTGGGCGTCAACAAGCGCGGCGTATGCCGCTTGCCCTGAGCGAGCGCCAGCGAGTCGAATGGGTCGCGATAGCGCGCGCGCAGGATGCCGTCGCTCAACGCGCGCGCCGTGCCGTCGGGAAACACGTCGACGAGCTTGGCGGTGAAATCCGTATCGGGCGCACTCGACGCGATCCAGAGCTCGAGCGCGACTGGCCCCGTCACTTCGAGGTCCTCCGCCATCGGCTCGCTGGTGTAGACGAGCACGTCACGGCGCCGTTCGACGACACGCTGGTCGGCAGGGGATCGCGAGTAGCCGCCTGCGGCGCCCGTCGGCACCGGATCCGCGGGGTGATACACGAACCGATCGGGAGATTCCTCGCGCGGGGCGGTCGTCGAGAGCGAGCCGTCGCCATCGAGCGTGATTGCGCCACCCTTGCTGTGAAGGTAGTACGAAGTTTCGTTCGCGCGTGCCAGCGGCCACTCCTGTTCGTCGCGCCAGCGGTTTTCGCCCATTACGAAAATCCGCACGGGGGCCTCCGGCAGATCGACGCCCGGCGCGTCTTTCAGCCAGCGATCGAACCAGCGCTCCATCAGCCCCTGCGAGTCGAATCCCGCGTCGGGACCGAAGTCGACGTCGCCGATGCGAGTGCTGGCGGCGGTCGGTCGCGAGTGGGTCCACGGGCCCACGATCAACCGCTGGCCGCGGCGGGCGGTTTCAGTTCCCGCGTTCGCGCGCAGGCCGGCGAAGTTCCGGAGCGTGCCCGTGAGCAGCGTGTCGTACCAGCCGGTGAGGTGGAAGGCCGGGACCTGAACGCGGGAGTGCCGGGCTTCGATATTGAACGTGTCCCAGAACGCGTCGTAGCTGGGATGCTCGAGCATTTGCAAGTATCCCGGCGCGTAGGTCCTGAGTTCGCGGGGGTTGACGTCCCTCAACGGCAGTTGCCACAGCCAATGCTCGCGCAGGGCCCGGCGATCGTCGCTGGCGAGCCCTGTCGGGCCGTCGCGATCGACGTCGGGAGTCAGGCGCCGCCGCCGGACATCCTCCGCCTGATCGAGGTTCCACGTCAGGCCGTCGCTCAGATAGAAGGCGCCGCCCTGAAACACCATGTCGTAGCGGCTGGCGTACGACGAAGACGGAAAGAGCGCCGCCAGCGCCGGCGGCGCGGTGGTCGCGGCGAGGAGCTGGGTCGTCGCCAGATAACTGCCGCCGAACATCCCGACCTTGCCGTTCACATATGGCAGCGACGCCGCCCACGCCACCGTGTCGAAGCCGTCTTCCGCCTCGTCGTGCGGACGCGCAACGCCGTCGGACATGTAGCGGCCGCGGGTGTCCTGCACGATGACGACGTAGCCGCGCGAGGCGAGCGTGCGGAAGCGCCGCGGGCCGGAGTCGTCGTTCTTGGAGTAAGGGGTCCGCTGCAGCAGCGCTGGCAGGCGTTCTCCTCGAGCCGGACGGTAGATATCGGCCCGCAGGATGACGCCGTCGCGCATTGTGGCAGGGACGTTTTTCTCGACGACAACGGTATCCTGCGCGGAAGCGAGCAGCGCGAGGGCGGTGACAAGGACGCCGACAATTCGCCGCATGTGGTAGGTCGCAGGGTCCGCGCCTTTGGCCCGGCCGTCAACCGGTAATGTAGATTCAGACCGATGAAATTCCTAGTCGCCCGCGGTGACAGGAGCGCGGGCTGGAAACACGGAGCTGCAATTCCGCCGGAAACACGGAGCCAGACAGGCCGCTCGGGGTTCTCTGGCGGCCTGCCCGTGCTGGTCGGGCTGCTGGTTCTGGCCTCGTGCGCCCCGGAGCCCACGCTGCCGCCGCGAGATCCTGTCGCCACGTGGAGGCAGGCGGGCTCCTGGTCCGGGCGGGGCAACCAGCAGCTCGAAACCCTCCCCATCCAGGGCGGGCCGATGCGCCTGCACTGGGAAACGAAAAACCCGGCGTCGCCCGGCACGGGACACTTGAAGGTCCGGCTGCAAAGCGGGGACAGCGGACGCGTCCTCGCCGAGCCCATCGACGTCCGCGGCGCTGCGACGGGCACGGCGGAAGTAGTGGTCGAACACCACCGGATTTACCTCACGATCGAGTCCGCCGACGTCGATTGGGCCATCCGCATCGAAGAAGCCGTCACTCGACAGCGGTGACGTCTTGAAGGCTAACATTCCTGTCTGTGAGTCAAGTTCTCCAGACAGGCCTTCAAGACGTCTCGCCCGCCGGAGCCGGGGCCCCCGCCACGCGTTCTGTGCGTGGTGGGGTGGGGAAGCGGGGCAAAAAACAATGCTGCCGCTAGCGAGGCGCAGCCGAACCGCGTCGTCTCCGCGCGCGGTCTGAGCGGAGCCTCGCTAGCCGTGGAGATACGCGAGCTTGGGCGCACGGGTCTTTCGGTTCCCGCCATCGGGATGGGAACATGGCAGACGTTCGACGTGCGCGGCCGAGCGGCTGAGGCCGAACGCCGAGCGATCGTCGACGTGGCGGTCGAGTCGGGCATCACGCTGTTCGACACGTCGCCGATGTACGGCGAGTCGGAACGCGTGCTGGCAAAGGCGCTCGAAGGGCGCCGCCCGCGCGCGATCGTCGCCGACAAGGTGTGGACGTCATCCGCGCGTGAGGGCAGCGCGCAAGTGCGTCGCGCCCTGGACTGGTACGGCGGCCACGTCGACCTCTACCAGATCCACAATCTCGTTGCGTGGCGCGAGCACCTCCCGATGCTCGAGGAACTCCGCGCGCAGGGCGCCACGACGGTGATTGGCGCCACGCACTACCAGCAGCGTGCGTTCGCCGAGCTGATGAAGGTGATGGCGACGGGTCGTATCGGGATGATCCAGATTCCGTACAACGCCGCGGATCGTGCGGTAGAACAGGAGGTGCTGCCGCTGGCGGCGGAGCTTGGTCTCGGTGTGCTGGTCATGCAGCCGCTCGGCTCCGGGACGCTCGTGCGGCGCGTGCCGCCAGCGCACGACTTGCAGCGGCTGGTGCGCTACGGCGTCACCACCTGGCCGCAGGCGCTGCTGAAGTGGGTGTTGAGCGATCCGCGCGCGCACTGCGTGATTCCTGCGACGAGCCGCCTGACGCACGCGCGCGACAACGCCGCCGCGGGCGAGCCGCCCTGGTTCGACGAAGAGACACGAGAGTACGTCGCCTCGCTCGCGCGGTAGCCTCGCTGCGCTCGGCAGGCCGTAGGTCGGCCTCGCTTCGCTCAGGCCTGCGGGTTCGCGGCTCGCTCCGCTCGCCGCTGCAGGTTCGCCGCGCTTCGCGCGGATGTGGGTTCGCCCGTCGCCCGTCATGCTCGCTCCGGGCTGCAGGTCGCCGGCCGTTCGGCCGGCGTAGAGCGTCCGGTGTCACAAGTTCTCGACGACGATCAAGAATAACGAGTTTGCGCCCGAAAGGTCTGGGCGACCGCGATGACGATCAAGAACACAAGCGAGCGCCGAACGGCGCGAGCACCTGCAGCGGCGAGCAGAGCGAGCCCGCGAACCAACAGCCGCGAAGCGGCGCACCCGCAGCGCGAGCGCCAGCGAGCGCGAACCTGCAGCGGCGAAGCCGCGAGCCTCCCGAGCGGAGCGAGGCCTACTTGCCTCCCCAGATCTCTTCGAGTCGGGCGGCGCGACCGCAGGAGAACTTGTAGAAGCGATACTGGACCGGGTTCTTCTTGTAGTAATCCTGGTGGTAGGTTTCGGCCGCATAAAACGGTGCGGCCGTCTCGATTCTGGTGGCGATTCCCTGCTTGAACCGGCCCGACGCCTGCAGCGCCTGCTTCGATTTCTCGGCCGCCGCGCGCTGCTCTTCGTCGCGCACGAAGATGACCGGCCGGTACTGATCGCCGCGGTCGCAGAACTGACCGCCGGGATCGGTCGGGTCGATGTTGCGCCAGAACACGTCGAGGAGCGCCGCGTAGCTGATCTTCGCGGGGTCGAACGTCACGCGCACGACCTCCACGTGTCCGGTGCCGCCGTTCGACACCTGCTCGTAGGAGGGATTCTTCAGCGTGCCGCCGCTGTAGCCGGAAACCACCGACTCGACCCCCGGCACCTTCTCCAGCGCTTCTTCCACGCACCAGAAGCAGCCGCCGCCGAAGATCGCGTCGGCCGGCGATTGCGTCGCACGCGCGGTCGCGGGTGCAAAGAACGTGGTCGCGGGACTAAAGTCCCGCGCTACGTGCTCGAGTGACGGTACGTCGCGCGGGACTTCACTCCCGCGATCGGGATGTTCGAGTGCGGGTACGTCGCGCGGGACTTCAGTCCCGCGATCGGGATGTTCGAGTGTGGTACGTAGTGCGGGACTTCAGTCCCGCGATCGGGATGTTCGAGCGGGTACGAGTGCGGGACTTTAGTCCCGCGATCAGGTGCGATGGCTGCGCGCGGGTTCGACGCGCCCGTGACCGCCAGCACCGCAGCGACGAACGTGACGACTAGCTGACGGATCACGGCTTCTCCTTCCCGGGCACGAACTTCATCGCCACGCCGTTCATGCAGAACCGCTGACCGGTCGGCGCCGGTCCGTCCGGGAATACGTGTCCGAGGTGCCCGCCGCAGCGGCTGCAGTGGACCTCGGTGCGGCGCATGAAGTAGCTGTCGTCCACGGTCGTGCCGACGGCGCCTTCGAGCGGGCGAAAGAAGCTCGGCCAGCCGCTGCAGCTTTCGTACTTGGTGTCCTGGGTAAACAGCTCCTGCCCGCACGCCGCACACGTGAACGTGCCCTCACGATGTTCGTCGTTGAGCGGGCTCGCGCCGGGACGCTCGGTGCCGTGCTCGCGCAGCACGTGATACTGCTCGGGCGTCAGCTCCTGGCGCCACTCTTGGTCTGACTTCTCGATTTTCGTATCTGCCATCACCCGCCAATCGCTTTCAGCCACTCCTGCGCGGCCACGCGCCCGGCGTCCACCGCCGGCTTGCCCGCACGGAACAGCAGCTTCCATTCTGACGGTTTTTTCTCCAACTCGGGATCCGCAAACCGCATCTTCTTGTCGGGGCGAGGCTCGAGCGTGGCGTTGAAGTCGACCGTCGCGCTCAGGGCGAGGAAGTCACGCAGCCGGCGCGCGATGAGCGGCTTTGGATTCGCGGGATATCGCTGCTCCCAGTCGGCCAGCTTCTCTCGGTAGTCCGCCTCGGCCGCCCGGGCCAGCTCGGGAACCGCCTTGTCGCGCGCGGCCTTCTGATCGGGGTCTGCCGCCGCTTCCTTCATCTGCTGGCGCAGAGCGGCGATGGTCTCGTCCATCTGCTTCTTCATTTCAGGGGTGAAGCCCGCCGCCGCCTTCTGCATCTCCTTGATCGACTCTTCCAGCTGCTTCTGCGCGTCGGCCATCGCCTGGTCGCCGGACTCGGCAACCTCCTCCTTGTGCGGCTTCTGATCCTCGCGGACCTGCGCGTAGCGCGTCGCAAAATCCTGCGTACCGGTGTACGCGCGCGCGGCGGCGATGACGCCGCGGACGAGCGCCGCGCGAACCTCGGCGGGCGCGGCCTTGAACACCGAGCGCTTGCCAATCAGGTCAACCTCGCCCGAGGTGATACTGCTGATGAGACTTTCGCTGGCTTCCGTGGCGTTGGTGCCGAGTTGCGTGTAGACGTCGCTCTGTTGCGTGGACCCCGGGGCCGCGATCAGGAGAACTGCCGCGAAGACGAGAAGAGCCCTCTGGGGCATCCGGAAATCTTACTCATATTTCAGCGTCTTCCCTGGATCGATGTGCATGGCGCGGACGCACGGGGCAATGCTGGCGACGAGCGTCGCGGCGACGATCAGGACCACGGCGATCACCAACGCCATCGGCCGCCCGCCGGGAACGCCGACGATGAAGCTGCCCAGGAGACGGTCGAGCGCGAGCGCGCCGGCCGCACCGGTGACGGCGCCGATGCCCGCAAGCCTCAGTCCCTGAAGCACGACCAGTCGCAGGACGTCGATGCGCCCGGCACCGAGCGCCACACGCACCGCGACCTCGTGCGTGCGTTGGGTCACGCTCTGCGCCAGCAGCCCGTAAATCCCCGACATCGTCAGGAGCAGTGCCAGCACGATGACCGGGCCCGCCAGGTAGATCGTGGCGCGGATCTCCTGCGCGGCGACTCCCAGTTGTTCCTCGACGGAGTTGGCCGACTGAATCGTTTGCAGCCGGTCGATCGTCGCCAGGGCCTGACGCAGATCCGGAATGACCGCCGCGCCGGGCGCATGGCGCACCACGAGAACGAGATCGGGCGACTCGCCCGCCGGTGGTGTCATCGACGCGTACGGCACGTAGACAATCGGGCTGGGCTCGCGCCGAAAGCCTTCGATCAGGATGTTGCTGACCACACCGACGATCGTTCGTTCGAACGGGTCGTCGCCGATGCGGAGCGCCCGACCGAGCGCGGTCCGGTCGGCAAAGTTCTGCCGCGCGAAGACCTCCGACACGACCGCGACGGGCGCCCCGTGTCGATCGCCCGCTTCAAGCAGACGTCCTTCGATCAGCCGCAGACCCAGCGCGCGAAAGTACGCCTCACCCACGGCGTTGACCGGCACGCGTTGCTGTTCGCGCGCCGCGGCGTCGGCCGACGCCGGGATCGCCACGTTATACCGCCGCCCGGGATACGGGGGCACCGCTTGTGCGAGGGCGACCGCTTCGACGGCATTGATCCGGCCAAAGCGTTCGAGCAGCGTGTCGAGATCCAGCGGCCTGCCCGGCGAGCGGCCGATGTGTCGGACAGGATCGATGCGGATTGCGAGCACATGGGCCCCGTCGACTCCCGCCCCGACGCTCGACAACTCGATCGCGCTGCGCGCGAGCATGGTGACGCTGGCGAGAAGAATCACCGTGATCGTCACTTCCGCGACGATCAGGACGCGCCGTATCCGCGAGTGGCCCGGGACGCTCCCGAAGTAGCCGCTGTTCTTCAGCGCGAGGACGAGGTTGACGCGCGAGTCGGCGAGCGCCGGTCCCAGGCCGGCTACGAGGCCAATCGCCAGCGAGACGACGGCGATCGCGAGGACCAGCCCGCCGTCGAGAGTGACATCGATGGCGGAGGCGATATCCGCCGGCGCGTTGGCGGCGATGAGCCGCAGCCCCGCATACGTCAACACCAGCGCGAGGGCGCCGCCACCGAGCGCCACGACAATGGATTCGAGAAGAAACTGCCGCACGAGCCGGCTGCGTGGAGCACCGAGTGCCGCGCGCAGCGCGGTTTCCAGATGACGGGCTGCCCCTCGCGCGACCATCACCGTCGCGATGTTCGCGCACGCGGCCAGGAGGCCCAGGACGGCGGCCACGAGCAGGAGCTTGAATCCCGGCGCGAGATCGTCGCCGTTGAGCAGTTCGCGGACGCCGAGTCCGTCGACGCGCGTGCTCCATCCACCCTCGCGCGCCGGTTGCGCCGCGGCCACCTGCGGCGCCAGCGCCCGCAGGCGCGCGTCGACATGATCCTTGCGCTCCCCCGGCGGCATCCGCGCGACGACCAGCACCGGCGCTGCCGCGTCGCCGGCGGGAAGGGGCACCCAGACATCCACGCCGCGTGCGCCGAACCAGAATGCGCGCGGCATGACGCCGACGATGGTTCGGTGCTGACCGTGGAGCTCGATCGTCGATCCGACCACGTCCGGCCGGCTGCCAAGGTGTGTTTCCCAGAAGGCATGCGAGACCAGCGCGACCGGATCGGCATCCGCTTCCGCGTCGCGCTCGGCAAACGCGCGCCCTTGCGTCGGCGTCACACCTAGTACCGGCAGGAGATCGACACCCATCGTCTGCACGCTGACGCGTTCGGGTGTGTCGCCGGTCGTGAGCGCGAGCACGAGCGGCGAACCCGCTGCGCTGATCCGCCCGATCACGGAGGCGTGCTCGCGCCACACGCGGTAGGTGTCCGGCGACACGTCGCGCCGCTGATTCGGCTGGCGTGGCGGTGTCTCCCACAGGATGACGAGCTCGTCGGGATTGCTGACCGAGGGGGAGACCAGGGTCGACGTCGACAGGATGACGGCGAGCACGGCCGCCGGCCCGCCCATCCCGACGCCGAGCGCCGCCATGGCCGCGAGGCTGGCGACGCGCCGCCGGGCGATGACGCGACCCGCGCCGCGCAGATCGTGGTAGAGGCTTTCCCACCACAGGAGCGTGCGAACCTCACGCGTTTCCTGGCGGTAGCGCAGCGGGCTGCCAAAGCGGCGCAGCGCCGCGTGCCTGGCCTGGTCGGGGGGCAGGCCGTGCTCCTCCTGGCGATCGGTTTCGAGCGCCAGGTGCGTCGCGAACTCTTCGTCGATGTCACGGTCCGGATCGCGGCGCCGGAACAGCGCTGACATCAGTCCGACGATCCGATTCTTAGGCATCTGCGAAATCTTCCCTACCCGACCTACCTGACCTACCTGACAACCAGGGCTCTCACCGACTCACGTGAGCCCCGGTTCCGGCACCTTAGCCATGTTCGGGCCTTGTCTTCATGACTTGTGCGACGGCACGCGTGACGCGCTCCCAGCGGCCCTGTTCCTCCGTCAGCTGCCGCTTTCCGGCCGCGGTGAGCCGGTAGTAGCGGGCGCGGCGGTTGTTCTCGGTGGTGCCCCACTTGGCGGCAATCCATCCGCGTTTCACGAGCCGGTGGAGAGCGGGGTAGAGCGAGCCGTGGTCGATGCGCAGGACCTCGTCGGTGGTCTGCTCGATCGACACCGCGATGCCGTGGCCGTGGCGAGGGCCGAAGAGCAGCGTCCGCAGGATCAGCAGGTCGAGCGTGCCTTGCATCAGGTCGGTGCGGCTCGGGTCTCGCGGCATTGGTAGATGATCTACCAGTACTTTGGTAGAAAGTCTACTAGTCGGTCTGGCCGCCCGCCGTAGCTCGCCGCTAATCGTCAACGAGCGAAGGTGGGTCGGTCGGTCTGGTCGGTCTGGTCGGTCTGGTCGGTCAGGTTGGTCTGGTCGGTCTGGTGGGATTGAGTCGGTCGTCTTCGCTATTCTTCTGTCACGCTGCAGCGGGACCGTGAAGACAGCGAAGACAGCGAAGACAGCGAAGACAGCGAAGACAGTTCGACAGCCTGATACCTGACACCTGACACAACTCCCGATCTCCCGGTCTCCCTGTGAGCCACGACCGGCTGCCTCAACTCCCGATCTCCTGATCTCCCTGTGAACCGTAATCTCCAGGCCTGCGGCCGTCCAGGTCGGTGAGGCCGTACTCGCGCCCGAGGGTCCGGCTGGCGAATACCTTGCCGTTCTTCGCGTGCGCCTTCGGGTCCGCCGCCAGCGCCGCCACGGCCCGCCCGACGAAGCAAGGCGTTTCGGATTCGGCAAACTGCGGGTCTCTGGTCACTGCGCTCTGCCAGTTCTCCTCGGTGACGCCGAGATGCTCGAGGATGAGCTCGGAGCGCATGTAGCCGGGCGTGATCGCGACCGCGGTCATCTTCGGATAGCGCTTCAGCTCGTGCGACAGGGCGTACGCGATGCGGATGCCCGCCATCTTCGGCAGGTCGTAGAAGATCGCGCCGCGATAGGTGTCGGAATCGCCGTCCGTGATCTCGACGATCAGCCCGCGCTTGTGCTCGAGCATGAGCGGCAGCCCGTGCCGGATCGTGACGAGGTGCGTCCAGACCGACCGCTCGAGGATCTCGTGGCCCATCTTCAGATCGGTCTTCCACATCGGCGCGAAAAAGTCGGCGGCCGAAATCGGATCCGCGCCCCACCAGATGTTGTTGACCAGGACGTCGAGGCGCCCGTGGTCGTGCTTCACCCGCTCGAAGAGCGCCGCGACGTCGGCCTCGATGGTGTGATCGACGCGGACGGCGATGCCCCTGCCGCCGGCCGCCGTGACCAGCTCCGCCGTCTCGTCGATCGTCTCGGGCCGGCCGGGCGTGGCGGGCCGGTCGCGTGTGCTGCGCCCGGTGCAGTACACCGTCGCGCCGGCCTCGCCGAGCATGCGCGCGATGCCGCGGCCGGCTCCGCGCGTCGCGCCCGCCACCAGTGCAACCTGTCCGGCGAGTGGGCGAGGCAGCATCAAATCCCTCCCTGTCGCGTGGCTCGAGTCCCGCGAGCCAGAGATAGTAAATGACTATTCATTTATTGTAAAGTGTCGTGCATGGCCGCCCGCCCGCGCACGACCTCCGACGAAGACATCCTCGCGGCGACCCACAGGGTGATTTCCACCGTGGGTCCCCGCTTCACGCTGGCGGATGTCGCGAAGGAGATCGGCCTGGCCCCGGCCACGCTGATCCAGCGGTTCAAGTCGAAGCGCGGCCTGATGATCGCCCTCGCCTCGAGCACCGCGGGCGGGACCGAGGATCAGATGACGGCCATCCGCAAGGCGGCGCCGGGGCCGCTGGCGGCACTGTTCGCGGTCGGCGACTGTTTCGCGGAGATGGCGCCGAGCCCCGACGTGCTCGCCAACCATCTCGCGTTTCTGCAGATGGATCTCACCGATCCCGACATGCACGAGCTCGCGCTCGAGCAGGCGAAGGTGATGCAAGCCGAAGTCGTGAAGCTCCTCGACGAGGCGGTCGCCGCCGGCGAGCTGATCCCCACCGACACGGCGCGGCTCGCCGTGACCATCCAGTCGCTGCAAGGCGGGTCTCTCCTCAGTTGGGCCATCTTGCGCACCGGCACCGCCAAGACCTTCCTGCGGCGTGATCTGGAGACGCTGATCGGGCCGTACCGGCCGACCGGCCGATCGCGGGCCAGGAAAGGCGCACCCGCGCGGGCGGCCAGGCGGCGGACATGACGCACGAGGACGCGATGCGCCTGGCGCTGGCGGAAGCCGGGCGCGCGCGCGATCTCGGCGAGGTGCCGGTCGGGTCGGTGATCGTGACTCGACGATCGCGTGATCGGCAGCGGCTCGAATCATCCGATCAGCGGCGTGGATCCCACGGCGCACGCCGAGATCGGCGCGCTGCGGCAGGCGGCGCAGACGATCGGCAACTATCGGCTCACCGGCGCCACGCTCTACGTCACCGTGGAGCCGTGCCTGATGTGCGTGGGGGCGATGATCCACGCGCGCATCGGGCTCGTGGTCTACGGTGCGCCCGAGCCCAAGAGCGGCGCGCTGGTCTCCGCCATCCGCGCCCACGAGGCGCCGGGTCTCAACCACCGGCTGGAGATTCTCGGCGGCGTCCTCGAAGACGACAGCCGTGCGCTGCTGCAGGAGTTTTTCCGGGCGAGACGGTAGGCCTCGCGGCTGCGCCGCTCGGTGGGTTCGCCGCGTCGCGGCTGCGGGTTCGCGCTCGCGTTCGCTCGCGCTGCAGGTATCGCGGCCGTTCGGCCGCGATTTGTTCCTCCAATTGGATAGAGGGCTGCGCCCGAACGGCGCCACGCCCGAAGCCGCGCGCCAGCGCGGCGGACCGGCAGCCCCGAGCGAGCGTCGCGAGCGAAGGGCGAACCTGCAGCGCGAGCGACGCGAGCGCGCTCCCGATTAGCTCGCCGGCTTCCGGCTGATCGGCGGGACGATGTTGTTCACGCGGTAGTTCGAGACGAGCTTGCCGTAGTGCTCGGCCTGGTGATCGATCCAGCCAATCAGCAGCGGCCGCGGCGACTTCTCCACCAGCGGGTACAGATCGCGATGGCCGCCTCCATTTCGCTCACGACCGAGGCGCGCGTCTTCGGCTTGCCGGCGTCGGCCTTCTCGCGCGCCATGAAGTCGAACTTCTCGCCGCGCAGCAGCGCCGACGTCATTTCGAGCCCGATGGTGACGTGGCGGAGCTCGTCGAGCACCGACCGTGAATCGGGATGCGGCTTCCAGCCCAGTTTGTCGTCGGGAAACACGGTGTCTTTGGCCATCACGAGAATCTTGTCGTGGAGCGCTTTCCACGTGCGGCCGATGTTGCTCTCATAGGTCGGCGGCGGCGCCGCCGGTTTGTCCTGCGCGAGAGCGGCGGTGCTTCCCACCGCGGCGACGAGCAACGCCAGTAGCAGACGAATCATGTGCATCCTCCTGTGACGATCAGATTGGCCGAGTGAGACTGAAAGGAATCGAGCTTACGGCGATTGCTGGAGCCGGAATGCGGCCGCCGCGACAATCGAGGGATGAAACAGGGGATGAGACCACCGACACCCAGGTCGGCTGCGGACGCCGCGCCCTGCGTGGGTGTCAGGGCACGGCGCCAGATCTCGGTGCGGGTGAGCGACTAGCGGCTGGTCGTGGCCGCGACGTTCAGTTCCTTGAGCTTGGTCGCCATGTCCTCCGCCGAGGTCTCGGGCTTGACCGTCTTGTCGATCGCCAGCATCTTCCCGTCCTTGCCGATGTAGAAGGTCCAGCGGTTGGCGAAGCCGCGCTCGCTGAGGACGCCGTAGGCGGTGGCGGTCTGCTTGGTCGGATCGCTCAGGATCGGGAAGTCCGCTTCCTTCTTCTCGACCATCTGGTCGCCGAGCTTCACCGAGGTCGCCTTGGCGAACTTGATGTTGTCCTCGAGCGGATCGACGCTGGCCATGAAGTAGGTCACCTGAAACCCCTTCAGCAGGTGCCCGTTCTCCGCCAGCGATTTGCACTCGATCGTGCAGCCGCGCGTCATCGCGCGCGGGAACCAGGCGACGACCACGGCCTGCTTGCCCTTGAAGTCGGACAGCTTATAGGTCTTGCCGTCGCTTGCCGGCAGCGAGAAGTCGGGAGCGGTATCGCCCACCTTGAGCTCGACCGGTGGGGTCTGCGCGAAAGTGACGTTGACGGCGAGGGCCAGGGCGGCACCGGTCAGGATCAGCGTTCTCATGTGGGCTCCTGTACGAAGTGACAAGGGATCGAAGCGATCAGTATACGGTGTGGGTTTGCGGCGCGTTTCACCCGGCCTGCGCGCCTCGCCGTGGGGCGGTCTGGCTGAGTAGCGCGGAGTGCCGCTCGCCGGTATAATCAAAGATTCCTGCGACTTTCGCGGTTCCTGTCATGCGGAGAGGTACCGAAGTGGTCGTAACGGGCGCGCCTCGAAAGCGTGTTGTCGGGCAACCGGCACGTGGGTTCGAATCCCACCCTCTCCGCCACGTAAGTTGTTGCAAATAAACCACTTATATTGATGAGTGACTGGCACGTGGGTGGCCTGAGCACCCACTGGGCCATTAAGTATCTCAATCTAAGCGACTTAGCATTTGCACCCTTGCAACGATGCCTGCCTACAGCGCGTAAAACGCCTCTTTTCAAGAAATTACAGTTCGTCGATCTGGGAATTACTCGATGCTTGCGTATTCCGGCCCATCGTGAACAGTCATTCCGGACCAACCTGAACACTCATTCCGACCGATGGTGGCGTCTGAAGCTTCGTGACTAGGACCTCAGCGCGGCGATGATCACTTGGTCGGCGTCCCTGAGCAACACGTCGGTGAGCGTGAAGCCTGCGCTTTGGAGCAGACGGGTCCAGCCGGCTACGGACATGCCATCGTCGATACGATTGGCATGGCGAGGACCCAAGAGCACTGTGTGGTCATAGCCAAGAAGCCTGTGAGCCGTCGACCAGAACCGTTCCCAATTCTCGCGCGAGTATCGCGGAGGTTGCTTGGCCTTCCACTCCTCGAACCCGGCCGCAAACGGAACCTCGGGAGAGGCGGGTTCGGCGAATGCGAATACCCCGCCGCTGCGCAGGAGCGCGTGAATGTCCTGAGCCAGCTGCTCCGCCCGCGGGACTTCGAACCAATGAAGAGCATTGGCTGTCACGACGGCGTCGTAGTCGCGCGACAGACCGTCTTGCCAGCCATGAGCCCTCAGGTCGGCAACAACAATCTTGCCGGGAACCTGATCCCGCCGATTGACGCCAGCACAGATCGACGTGAGGAACGGGTCTCGATCCACGCAGTCGATGTGCGCATTTGGGTACTCGTGTCGAATTGCGCGCCCCACGTCACCTGGGCCGCAGCACAGGTCGAGAACGCGAATGGCCTGGCCGCGTGGAAAGGGAAGCGCCGAGGCGATCAGCTGAAGATCGCGGGGTTTGGAGACACCCTGCTCGGCCCACCACAGCTCCAGCAACTCGTCCAGATGGCCGCTGATCCTCGCTTCAATCTCGGCCTGGCTGATTGAAGAAGCTGCGAGTTGAGCTCGCTCGTTTGCGGACGTGCGCATGATGGTCGTCCTTCCTCATCTCCGTTCCTCTCTCAAACGGTCGGGAGGCAGAGGCGCCGATGCACCCTGATACCACGCTCGGCCCGATCGTCACGGCCGGAGTCTACGGAAGGTCGTCGCAGTAGGTCTTGGAAAAATCGGCCACGCTGGACGTCAAGTGGCCTGGTGTCGCACCCGCAAAACGAGTCAGGTCGAGAGTCAGGTGAGCTTGATCGAAATAGCCCGTCTCGGACGCCAGAGCCGCGCCAGATTGGCTTGGCGAGTGCTCCATCTGCTTCAGCGTCTCTTGAAACCTGACGACGGTCGCAAAGCATTTCGGACCATAGCCAACCCAGAGGCGCATCAGGCGGGTCAGGTGACGCGGGCTGACGCCGCACCGGGCGGCGAGCTCCGCAACCCGCACGCATCCGCGGCTACGCTCTATCTCCTGCATGGCGGCGGCGACGACCCCGTGGACCTTCGCGTCCTCGAGCTGCCGGATGAGGAACTGCTGCAGGACATCAATGCACTGCTCTGGAGTGCGCAGCGAAGGTTCACCTGAGACGAGCTCGTGGAAGGCCGTGAGATCCCTCAAACGCATCCGGCGATCCAGCATCGCCTGCGCGGCAATCCCGCTGAGGATGAATGCGACGCCTGGACGCAGCCGCACACCGACCATCATCGCCGGCGACGTGAATCGTCGCTCGTCAGAACGAATGAGAGGGCCACGCAGGACCCATCCGGACAGTCCGCTCTTCTGAATCAGAATCGAAATGGCCGTGCTGCCGTCCGGCACGACGCGGATCGTCGCGCCTCGACCAGCCGTGACAACCCAGAAACACCCGACGAAGGGACGCAAAGAATCGGCCGCCTCGTGGAATCGAATCTCCGCGCGATGGACGACAACGCTGGTGATGCTCATTCTTGAGCCCGCGCGCCCGAGTTCTCCGCTTCACACGGAGCATAGCAGAATGCAACCGCGACTACGTCAATGGTCGCTTCGACAACCCTGGCTGGTTTTCGACGATTCAAGACGAGACGCAGAGACGATGTTTTGTCGCGTCACAGGGACAATCGCGGGAGAGCCGTTAGTTGACCTTGCGTGAGCGATCCTCAGCGTTTCGGAGGACCACCCGGTAGCGTCAAGTGCCCTAGTTGGCGCAGCGTTCCCAAGTCGTCGCGCGCGGCCCAGCTCTCGACAATTTGTCCGTTCGAAAAGCGGAACATCTGCATGGCTGACGTTCGAGTCGCCTTTCCGGTGGGCGGCATGCCCATGTAGCCCACGCTGTCGGTAGCCGTCGCCGTGTAGCGGCTGACCACGATGTCGCCCTCGGCAATCATCGCCTCCACCTCGATCCTCAAATCCGGCAGCATCGTCCGCAGCATCGTGACGATTCGCTTGACATCTTCGGGACCCCGCGCCGGAAACGGATCACCAGGATCGTGGCGCACGTAGTCGGGAGCGATGATCTCGTCTGCCACCGCGAGATGACCCTGGCTCCACAGTTCCTGGCTCCAGCGCAGTGCCGCTCTCTTGTTGTCTTCGATCGACATGATTCCCTTACTCCTGGTCGGCCGCTGCGCGGCGACGTTGCTCACGATGGCTACCGCGAGAAGCACCGAGGCTCCCGCCGCAACCGCCTTCCATCTGGATATCTGGTGTGTCGTGGTCATGTTCATCCTCTGTCACCACGGTAGTGGCGCGTGGGACGAACGCCATTGATCTAGATCAAGAAGTGAACGGGTGGCGCGGTTCACGCTGGCCGGGTTCGATCGGCTGTTCAGAGGCCACGGCCTGACGATGAGGAAGTCTATGAAACCTATGCGTTCGACGCCTACGATGCGCACAGGTCACCGCGCCTGATCCTGGTGGCGCCGAAAACGGCCGCGCGGCTATTTCCGCTGCAGCTGGCTGCGGATTCGGCTGACGGTCTCAGGCGACAAGCCCAGGTATGACGCCACCATCCACTGCGGCACGCGCTGGGCGATCGTCGGGAAGGTACGCATGAAATCCAGGTAGCGTTCCTCCGCTGACGCGCTCAACGCCTTGACGATCCGCAGGTCCTTGGCGGCCGCATGCTTCTGCAGGCCGGCTCGCATGGCTGCCGAATAGCCCGGAACACGGTCGACGATCTGCTGTTGCCCGGAGGCATCGATGAGCAGCAGGTCGGAGTCCTCGATGGCCGCAAAGAAGTACTGCGACGGTGTACCGGAGTTGAGGCTGATCGCGTCGGCCAGCCACCATTCCTCGGGTGCGAACTGGACGACGTGCTCCTTGCCCTTCGCGTCGATGACAAAACTACGCAGGCAACCGTGCGCGACGAAAGCCGCGTGGCGTGCCACCTCTCCGCCGCGCTGGAGGAATTCGCCCGCGGCCAGCCGACGGGGGACGAACACGGTCTTCACGAAGGCGAGGTCCTCCGCTGAGAAGGTCGCGCGTGCCACCAAGTAGGCCTGCAACACCGCGAACGACGAACGGGTACCCGTCATGGCGTCACTGTATTCTGACGCCGAACGCTCCTTGACTGCATAGACTTCCGGAAGCGGCCAAAATCATCGAGCCGCCGCTGGCGGCCGGAGTGATCGCTGAACCCCTGAGGTCGCCGATCACTCCGGCCTGTCTCCACGCCGGCGGAGCGATTTCAGCTCACCGCTGACGCGACGTCCGCATTCCACACACCCGTCGCGGCGGTGTCCCGCACGTAGTCGGCAAATCGCCTCGGCGCTCTTCCGGTCACCCGCTTCACATCGTCGGTGATCGTGCTGGCGCGATCCTCACGAAAGTAGCGCTCCAGGTCCAGCATCCGATCCGCAATGGCTTCCGGCATCCCCTCTGCGAGCATGCCGGCCCTCAGATCGGCCGCCGGCAGACTCACGTGACGGATGACACGTCCTAGCACCTTCGACAGTTCATCAGCCACTTCGTCGTAGGTCAGTGCCTCTGGACCGCTCAGCGTGTAGATCTTTTTTTCGTGGCCTGCCGCTATCAGCGCCGCCACCGCCACCGCGGCAATGTCGCGGACGTCGATGTGGCTGATTCGCGCCTGACCGCTCGCGCTGTAGAACGCACTCTCCGCCCTGATCGTCGGCGCCATGAAGGTGACGGCGTTCTGCATGAAGCTGTTCGGGCGAAGAAACGTCCAGGCCATGCCGCTCCTCTCGATGGCCTTTTCGACGGGTCTGTGAATGTTCGCGAGGCTGTAGGCTTCCTCCGCAGCGCCCATGACGGACTGCTTCACGATGTGCCGCACGCCGGCGGCTCTCGCCGCGTCGACCGCATTCAACTCGAGCTCGGTTTGATTCAATGCGTTGGGTCCGAGGAGGAACACGGCGTCGCAGCCCTGAAACGCCGCGCGAAGCGTCGCCGGGTGGTTGTAGTCGATCGTGACGGCCTCGATTCCACGGGCCCGGGCGATCTCCGCAGCTCTCTCTGAGAAATAGGCGCCGCGAAACGGTATCTCTTGCCCTTCGAGCTGTCTGATGACCTCGCTGCTCAGGGTTCCACTGGCGCCGGTGACGCAAATCATGGGTCACTCCTTTCGTGTTTGCAGGTCCACTATGGCGCGCGCAATCGAACCGAACAATGCCCGGGAGTCGCTGATTCGTGCTCGTTCGTCCAACGGTCTGGACGGTCAGACACGCGCGGCGCATACTCGCGTCATGAAGATTCCCTTGGCGCACGATCCGCTTGGCGAAGCCCTGCACTTTCTACGGATGAGCGGCGTCTTTTACTGTCGCTCCGAGTTCACGGCGCCGTGGGCGCTCGATCTGCCTGCGTTCGAGGACTGCCTGATGTTCCATGTCGTGACGTCAGGCCGGTGCGTCCTGGATGTGAAGGGCTCCGAGGATCACGTCCTGCAGCCTGGCGACTTCGCGCTCGTGCCGCACGGTGCCGGCCACCGGCTGGCGAGCGAGCCTGGAGTTCGTGGCGCGAAGCTCTTCGATCTGCCTCGCGAACAAGTGAGCGACCGATACGAAATCTTGCGCCACGGTGGGGGAGGCGCGCCGACGACGGTCATCTGCGGCGTGGTTCGATTCGATCATCCGGCCGCCGATCGGCTGGTGACGCTGCTGCCCAGAGTGATCGCCGTCGACGCGTGGAGCTCGCCCGAGGTGGAGTGGATCCAGAGCACGCTGCGATTGATGGCGATCGAAGCCAGGGAGCTGCGTCCTGGCGGCGAGACCGTGATCACGCGGCTCGCAGACATCCTGGTCATCCAGGCCATCCGATCCTGGATTGCGAGCGATCCAGCCGCCCAGACCGGATGGCTCGGTGCGCTTCAGGACAAGCAGATCGGCCACGCCATTGCGCTCGTCCATCGAGAACCCGCGCGCCCGTGGACGGTCGAGTCGCTGGCGAACGAGGTCGCGATGTCCCGCTCGGCATTTGCCGCGCGATTCACGGAGCTGGTTGGCGAGCCGGCGATGCACTACGTCGCGCGCTGGCGCATGCATGTCGCGTTGACGTGGCTGAAAGAGGAAGATGCACCGGTCAGCGAGATGGCGAGTCGTCTCGGTTACGAGTCGGAGGCCGCGTTCAGCCGGGCGTTCAAGCGATTTCTCGGGTTCCCTCCGGGGGCCGTTCGACGGGCGAAGTCAGATCAATCGGCGCAAGCACCTTACGTGCACGGCTAACGAATCGGCCGCCTGGGTCCGGGCGGAACTCGTATTTGCGATAGCCGGGCGGCGGCGGCGATGTTGCAGCCCCGCGCGCCCGGTGGCCATCTGGCTTGGTGATTCCTGATTCTCAGATCGCGTGACGCTCCACGGCGAGATGTGCGTCCTTGCGACGCGTTACCGCCGTGGTCCTCGTAAGCTGCGCGAAGACCGCGAGATGCGTGACCAGGTACACGGGCACCAGGACGGCTGGAATGAGCACCCACGGCAACGCCGCAACCGCACCGGAATTCGGAGTTTCGTAGATGAACCGGCCCGGCGAGTCCGCCGCCGATCCAACGCCGAGTGTCACCGCCGTGACCAGGTCGGCGAAACCGAGAAGGTTCCAGGCAAATGTGAGAGGTCGCCAACCACTGATCTGATGCCGGATGGCCCAGGCGAGTGGCAACGCAGCGACGGCAACGGCGATGTCGCCCCAGCCGGCGGTCAACGCAAACGTCGGCGGCAATCTGCCCGCCTCGAAGAGCAGCACGAAGAAGACCCCGAGTACGCGCGCCGCGTGAATGCCAACGAGCGCCGGGAGCGGAGTGTGCAGCGCCACGCTCCGCACTGCTGGTGAGCGCGCAGCCGAGACAAGAAAGACGACGACGGGCATCAGAACCGCCAGTCCTATCACCGGCGTTCCGAATCCGACTGCCGAAAAGACCCCTGTGGCGCCAAGGACGCCGATGGCTGCGAACCAAGTGAGCGCAAGTACCGGACAACCTTATACGCGAGGAGCTCTCGACCGGCGCTGCGCCGATCAGAACGGCACAGCAAAGGCCAAATATGGCCGTCAACGAGATGGCGCCGATGATGTCGATCATTTCTTCATCTCCTTTGCCTGCCGCTGCTGGACGCTTCTGGTCCGTGTTCGCGTGCTCGACAGGCGTTGCGTAACATTCGCCAGGGAATCAAAGACACCGGTGGTGAGTTGGCTGGCCACATCGCGTTGCGCTCTTCGCCAATCTGGCAGCGCGGCAACCGCCGCACGATGTCCCTTGGCCGTGATGAAGATCGTTCGCACCCGCCGATCGTCACCATGTTCGACCCCGATCAGGCCAGCATCGATGAGGGGCTTGAGGTTGCGGGTCAGCGTCGTGCGCTCCATTCCCAGCCGGTCTGCCACGCGGCTGAGAGGCAGCGGTCCACCGACACCCAGCATCGTCAACAGCGTGAACTGCGTGGCACGCAGCCCTGACGGCCGAAGCGATCGGTCGTAGTGCTGGGTGATCACACGAGCGGCGCGGCGAACCGCGAAACACGCGCAGACCGTGCATTCGCTCAGGTCCTGATTCCGATGGCCCATATAGGTGTATATACACCTATTACGTGCGCCGCGTCCAGCACCTCCTGCCTAAGCTTAGAGAACACGTCAATTGTCAGGGGGTTGACCGCCAGGCCGTCACCGATCTGAAGCCGTAGGTGCGAATAAGGCACCCTCGCGCTCAGGTCAACTGCTGATGAGCGCGGACGTGAGGAGCGCGGCGGCAATCAACGCCGCGCCGCTTCGGACGTGATTCCAGAATGTCCATTCACGCAGGGAGCGCGACCAGACCTCTGAGGCGCCCTGAGCGTCGGCAGGCATCGCTTCGAGCGCCTCGTTCGTGGCACGTTGCACAGTGCGGTGACGGCCAGCGTCCCGATCAGGAAAAGCGCGCCGCCGTTGCCACGTGCCGCCGCGACGCTAGGTGTGGAGTTGATCCAGGCGGACGTCGAGCGGGGGACGATTGAACTGGCGTTCCCTGCGACTGAGGATTTCACGAACGCGACGGGCAATGTTCTTGGAGCATTCCAGGCAGCCATGCTGTACGACACCGTTGGGCCGGCCCTGCTTGCTCCACTTCGACCGAATCAATTTCAGTCCACTTTGGATCTCAACGTTCGTTCCAATCTTGGGGGGCTCGTTGGTCGACACCACCTCGTAGTGCGCCGCCTTGGCGTCATGGCGCGACAAGAGCGGGAGCCGGTCTTCGGGGATCAGGGCTTTCTCGTAGTCGTCCCCCGCGAGGGCGCGAACGTCATCGAGCGACTCCCACAGAATGATGGTGACGAATTCGATTTCGTGGCCAACCGTTCGGCGCAGCAAGTAGCTGCCGCGAAATCCTTGCTTCTGGCTGAGTCCAGGCAGAAGCTCCGGCTTCAGGTGTGATTCGTAAGCATCAGCGTGCTCGGGTTTCGTGAATCCGTGCCAGACGCGAGCGATCATCAGGCCTCCTCTAGTGACTTCGATCCTCTACGCGCCTCGGTGACGTCGTTGCCGCTCTCGCAGCCCGCACGGGCGTTCGGCGTGCCAGCGCTGCGTGGCGGAGCGAGTGACGTCGTAGAACACCAGCGTGCACTCCGGGCGGGCGCAGCGGCGAAGGCGCGATGGCTCGAGCTCGCTGAGCTCGCGGATCGCGGCGACGAGCAGCGTCGCGGCGGCTGACGCACGCTTCGGACGCAGCCTCGCGTGCAGCTTACCGCCCGGTCGTCGCTCGAGCGCGTAAATCGCGGGCTCCCGCGCAGCCAGCGCGTTGAGCGCCTCCAGCGGAGGTCGCGAGCCGTCAATCAGCGCGTCGACAATCGCGAGGACTGCTCTCTGCAGCGCGCGCACGGCCGCAAGCTCCCGCGCATCGACGGCAGCGTCGAGAAACGGCTCGAGCAGCTCGCTGGCGCTGGCGGCGTCCGCCAACGCGTCGTGCGGCATTGCGGTACGCGCATGGGTCGGGCGTCTGGCGGCTCGCGCGTTCGCCAGTGCAACCACGAGAGCGGCGTCGATCACGCCGGGGCGCCAACTGTTCGACGACGAGGCTCGCTGACAAGCTGCTCCGCACGCCTGGCGTTCGGATGCGAGACATAGCTCATCGCTGCATCAGCGGCTTCGCGGCTCGCCCAACGGCCGACGACGAAGAGATGGCCCGGCTGGTCGAGATCCTGGATCAGCTCGTGCGACAGGTAGCCGTCGAAGCAGATCATGTCTCCCCAAATCGCCTTGGTGACCCTGATTCCCTCCTCCGCGGTCTCCGCCGGAAACCGGGATTCCCAGATCGAGTAGACGGCCATCGTTACCTCCTAACGGTCTAATTATAAAAAGACCGTTACAACTAATCAAGAGAGCGATCTTGGTCTCGCGTCAAGGAGATCGAGATCGCTGTTAGCTGGACAGTCGCCGTGGCCGCGACTGAGGCGCGATGAGGTTTTGACCCCCCTCCGGTATTACAAGCAAGAATCGACGCCCATCCATCGGC
>CAWFOC010000011.1:0-20370 GCA_963817395.1 uncultured Acidobacteriota bacterium
CCGGCGGGACCTTGGGGGACAATGAGCTGGACGACGTGGTGCAGGGCTTCCGTTGCGCAGTTCAGGACATATTCGCGTAGATTTCTAAGCCAGAATCAGGCTTCCATATCGGCGGCCGGCCGCGTTCCTCTACCGCTTCGCGCCCCGTGCAAGTTCTCGCGACCCGTTTTCGCTTTCTAGACAGAGGGAAGACGGCAGTGACGAACTTGACTCAACGAGCGAACCTCCTTTGGGCGTTTGCCCAGGCTATCGCGGTCGCCTGTGTCCTGCTTCCGTGCGGGGCTCGCGCCCAGGGACTGACGGGGGACCTCATTGGAACGGTCGTCGACCAGCAAGGCAGCGTCCTGGCGGGTGCAGTGGTCCGCGTCAGCTCGCCGGCGCTGATAGGCGGGGCGAGAACCACGACCACCGACGCGAATGGGCAACTCCGCTTTCTGTCCCTGCCTCCGGGACACTACGTGCTCGACATCGAGCTGCCAGGGTTCAGGAGTTATCGCGAAGACGACATCCCTATCCGCGCAGGTGGCACCATCGACAGGAGCCCCGTCGTACTGACAGTCGGGATACTGGAATCAGTGGACGTCAAGGCAACGGGGTCACGGCTCGACGCCCGAAACCCAGGATTTGGGACTCGCTTCGGTGCCGAGGACCTCGAGGCGATCCCGATGAGACGGTTCAGTTCGTACGATCCCGTCAAGACGGCGCCCGGGATTTCCCCCACCTCGCCGGCGGGCAGCAACGTTCTCGTGTCCGCCTTCGGTTCGGGCGTGGACCAGAATCAGTTTCTTATGGACGGCACGAATGTCACCGCTCCGACCAACGGTACCGCGCGAGTCGATCCTGGCATCGACTTCATTCAAGAGCTGCAGATCCAATCCGTAGGCGCGTCGGTCGAGTACGGCAACGTCCAGGGTGCCGTCGTGAACGTGATCACGAGGTCCGGAAGCAATCGCTTTGAATATGACGCGTCGTACTACGCGCAAACCGCTGCGCTGACGAGCCAGCCAGTGCGAAGCGTGTACGATTCTGCCAGGCAATTGGAAAGCGGCTACGAGCGCACGAGGTACCGCGACTTCACAACCAGCTTTGGTGGCCCGGTAGCACGCGATCGGTTGTGGTTCTTCTCGGGATACCAGCGTCTGCGCGATTCCGACAGTCAGCCGGGCACCGATCCGGACCTTCCGAGGAAATACGAGCAGGACAAGATTTTCGCGAAGCTCACCTGGCGCGTGGCTCCGAGCTGGCAGCTGGTTCAAAGTTTTCACGATGAGCTCTGGTCCAGCCCGGAAACGCCGTCGCCGACCAAGCCGCTCCTTGCGACGCAGCAAGTGGACGCGTCGGTGCCAGCCATGAATCTCGGTCTGATGCACACCGCGTCGGCCAACACCGTGTGGGACGTGCGCGTGGGATGGTTCCGCTTCACGCAGGAGATTTCGCCGACTTCGGGCGATCCGACGATCCCGAACCGCATCGACCAGCCCGAAAACGTCTGGAGCGGTGGCCCGCAGCAAATCGGCGGGGCGCGGCATCTTCGCACGACGGCCAAGGCGACCCTCACCCACCATCGGGCCGCGTGGCTCGGTGCCGATCACGAGTGGCGCATGGGTGCGGAAATCGACCGCGGCGAGCATCGCGCGGTTTCCGTCCTTCCCACCGGTCAGAGCACTGTTTACAGAAATGGAGTGTTGACGCAGAGCACGCTGCACGAGAAACCCTCCAACTCGGGAGGCCGGTTCGTCACGGCCGCCGCGTTCGTGAGCGACGCCATCCGGCTGGGAAGCCGGGTCACGATCACCCCCGGACTGCGGTTCGACCATAGCCGCGCCATCAGTCAGGACGTGCCTGAATTCGACGCCTCCGTGCACGAAACCGGACGGACCATCGTCGGGCTGGGCACGGTGGATGCGTGGAACACCGTGTCGCCGCGGCTGGGCGTCGTCATCAAGCTCGACACCGCTGGCCGGACGATGCTGCGAGCTAATGCCGGGAGGTTCCGCCAGGGCCTGCTGACCGGTGAAATCAGCACGATTCACCCCGGTCGGCCCAGGATTACGACTGTTCAGGAACTTTCGGGCATCGTCGCCGTGCGTGATCCCCGTCAGGTTGAATTGGATCCCGAGATTCGGCAGCCGTACACCGAATCAGTACTCGATTGGCCTGGATCGCGAGGTCGGTGGGCGGCTCGCGGTATCGGTCGCGTACATCCGCAAGGACGGCCGCGACTTCATCGGATGGAAGGAAGTCGCGGGTAGTTATCGCGAACAGCCTGCACCGCCGTTGGCCGACGGCCGGGTTGTGCAGGTCTTGAAGCTGACCACGCCGCCGGAGGATCGCCTCTTTCGGTTGACGAATCCCGAAGACTACTCGCTGACCTACAACGGCCTGGTCATGGCCATCGAACGACGCCGGTCTCGCGGCTGGCAGGCGTTTGGGTCCTACACGCTGTCGAGGGCGTACGGGCTGCAGCCCTCGAGCGGCACGACCGCCGCCGGCGCGCAGGTCGCCACCGTTGGTTCCCCGCCCGGCTTGTTCGCGCCAGGGGTCGTGTTCGGGCAAGATCCGAACGATCTCACGAACGCCCGCGGCCGCCTGCCCAACGATCGCCCCCACATGCTCCGGATCATGACCTCGGCGGACGTGCCGCGCACCGGCTTGGTCGTCGCGGCCAACCTGCAGTATTTCAGCGGGAAGCCATGGGCAAAGACAGCGTCGATCAACCCGAATGAGGCGGCGCGACCGGTGCTGATCGAGTCGCGTGGCAGCCAACGCCTCTCGTCGCAGGCATTGCTCGACGTCCGCGTCTCGAGAGCGTTCCGCTTCGCTGACCGGGGACGTGTCGAACTGCGCCTCGACATCCTCAATGTCTTCAACGACACCGCGGAAGAGAGCATCAGGACCGACATGTACAACGCGGGGACGGTCGGTGTGGGCAATATCTTCATCGACCCGCGCCGCGCGATGGTGAGCGTGCAACTGAACCTAGGCCAGTAGACGCGCCCCGGCCCCACCTTCCATCCTCGACCCGTTCAAGTTCTCGCCGCTCGTTCTCGCTTCCTAGATAGAAGCGAAGAACAGAGGGAAAGACGACATGAACAAACTGACTCTCGGCCGCATCATCGTCACCCGGCATACGACCAGGTACCTGTCGGCACTACTAGGCCTGGCCATCGTGTCGTCTGCGTGCAATGGAGAGGCCCCAATCCCGACGGGCCCCACTCCGACTCCAACTCCGACGACGACCGTGACATACGCCTTGTCTGGCGCCGTTTTGGAAACGACGGCAAGTGGCTCAGCGCCGATCGAAGGCGCGCGAGTCGTCGACGTGAGCTCCGGCCTGTCCGCGACGACTGACACGCTGGGGCTCTTCAGCATTCCCGGTCTGCCGACAAGGACCCGCTCAATATCGGTAACTAGAAGTGGGTACGCCACCCACACCACAACGGTCACGATGGATCACGATATACAGCTCGAGATCCGGCTCGAGCGGATGGTGAGTTACACGCTCTCCGGCGTTGTCTTCGAAATCACTGCCGCGGGCCAGGTGCCCATCGAAGGTGTCGAGATCTACTGTGATTCGTGCGGCAGCCCGGACGGTCACACGTTTGTCTACACCGACGCCGATGGCTTCTACAGCCTCTCGTGGACGCCGAACGGGGTCCATCCTCTCTTCGTGAGGAAGGTCGGCTACGGAATCTTCAATCCGACCGGCAGGTTGCCGGACACATCGGGCAGGATCAGTGCGACGGTGCGCGGCGACACGCGATTCGATATCCAGCTCGCCAGACCGTAAGCGCCCCCGAAGCTACTTTTTCGGCAGATCGATCAGGACGATGTCGGAGTTCTGACGCGTACGGTCGAACACGAGGTATTTGCCGTCGGGCGTGATATCGAATGTATTCAAGAAGCCGCGATCGGTGAGGTCAGTGAGCTGACTGAGCTTGTTCGTGACCAGGTCGACGTGCCAGAAGTCCTTGGATTCAATACCTCTCACGAACACCAGGCCCGCACCGTTGCGCAGGAAACGGTGGGCTCCACCCTGGCGGACCGGCACCTCCAGCATGGGGACAGGGGTGCCGTCCGGTCTCACACCACGGAGCCCGTCCGAACCGCCGGCTCCGGCGTCCCGTGGCGAGGCATACACTATCAAGTCACCCTTCGGGGACCAGACCGGACCGCGAGCCTCGCCCGTGAGAAGCCGCACAGCCTCGCCGCCGCCGTCGACCGGGATCTTGAACAGGCCCTTGCCCTGCTTGTCGCTGCCGCCTGTGACGATCCACGCGCCGTCTGGGGACCAGTCAGCCGTGCCCTGTCCCGCCACACCTTCGATCTCGATGGACGGTGCCAGGGTTCGTGAGTTGGTACCGTCTGCAGACATGATCGCCAGGTGCCGTTTCCCTTGCTGTCGGACGACGACCGCCACGCGGCTGCCGTCCGGCGAGGGTGCGGGGGGTTCGGACACGGCGCCGTCGGCACCCTTCCGCACTTCGAACGCCTGCCCGTTCTGATCCCGCCAGAGCCCGTCGCCAGTACCACGCGCAGAGAGCGATAGATAGAAGAGCGCCGTCCCAGCGAAGCGTGGTGCCAGAGCCCGTTCGGTCGACACCAGGTAGGGCTGCTCGTCGCGATCCTCGATGAGCCGACCGCTCAGTGGTACGCGCCACAGGCTGCTCGTAGGATTTGCCACGGTCGTCACCACGCGGCGGCCGTCTCGGCTGGCCGACACCGAGGTGTATTTCTGGAGGCCCGTGGTCACGCGGCGCGTGATTCGAGTCTCCACGTCGAGGGCCCAGAGCCACGGTCCAGACCAATCTTCCGCGCGCGCCACATACAGCACCGTCCGCACGTCGATCGGCGCCAGAAAATTCGCGGGCGCGTTGTGGTATGTGAGCCGCTCCGGTGATTCGCCTGAGGGCCTCATGCGCCACACGTCCATATCGCCGAACGGGTCCGGCCCGTGCACGAAGTAAATCCATTGGCCGTCTTCTGACCAGGCTGGATTGTGTGTGTGCACGCCTTTCTCGAAGCGCAGTCGTTTCGTCTCGCCTGACTCGCCAGTATCACTCTTCGTGCCCCGCATCCAGGCCAAGGCAGCGCGGAGGCGGTCGCCCATGCTCCGGGGCTTTTGGTTGTCTTCGACAGGTACGATGCGACGGGGGTTCGCGCCCGTACGGTCGGCCAGGAACAACGGATCGCCGTTCGCGGACTCAATCCGAACGAGCCGGTCGTCGGCTGGCGACCAGGATGGCGTGGATTGGTTCAGGCCCAAGAAGGGTCGAGCCACGCCGCCTGTCAGCGGGATGAGTGCCTTTTCTCGTCCGGGGTTGCCTGAGAGACTGAACCAGATGTCCGACCCGTCGCCCGAAAACCCGAGACTTCGCAGGAGGTTTCCTGGCGTCACCATCGGGGGGATGTCGAGCGTGAGGTTGTCAAACTTCCCCGTGCCTAGTTGACTCACCCACACGTCGAGCTCTCCAGCTTTGTCGGCGAGGAAGGCCAGGAACCTGCCGTCGGGCGAGATCTCGGCTCGCTCTTCCGTGCCCGGCCAATTCGTGATGCTCGAAAAAATGGCGTTGGCGAGGGGGTTCTCGTCAATCGTGGCTCGCCGGCGCGCTTCCCACACGACCATGGCCGTGGCAAGCGCCACGAGCGCCACCCACGGCAGCCATGTCAACCAGGCCTTCCCCGAAGCGGCGGGCACCTGCGCCACGCTGGCGCCCGGGAGCATCTCGTCGATGGCGTCGATTTCGATCCGGACGTCACCGACGTCCCTCAGGCGCTGTTTCGAATCCTTCGTCAGGCAGCGGAACAAGATTCGTCGAATGGCCACCGGCGTCGTGGCGGGCAGGGCAGACCAGTCCGGCTCGCGCTCGAGAATCTTCGCGATCGAGTCGGACACGGTGTCGCCTGCAAACGCAACGCGTCCGGTCAACATCTCGTAGAGTACGCACCCGAACGCCCAGATGTCGGTGCGCTTGTCGACCGCCAGACCGCGCGCCTGCTCGGGACTCATGTAGGCGGCCGTGCCCATGACCGCGCCTTCGCGCCTCCCGCCTGCGGTCGCGTCCGGCACGCCCGTGATGTCTGGCGACGAACCAGTACCACCGACTTCCTTGGCGAGGCCAAAGTCCAGGACCTTGACGACGCCGTCCAACGTGATCTTGATGTTCGCGGGCTTCAGATCGCGGTGGATGATCCCTTTGTCGTGCGCGACCTCGAGGGCTGCGGCGATCTGGCGCGCGATCGCCAGCGCCTCAAGCTGTGGCAGGCCGGTGGCACGTAACTGCTGCATCGAGACTTCCGCGAGCTTCTGCGCGAGCGTCTCACCGTCTACGAGTTCGAGAATCAGGAACCGGATAGCCGCCTGTCCTGAGCTCCCCGACGGGACCGCTTCTTCAAAGCCGTAGATCGCACAGATGTTGGGGTGATTCAGCGCGCCGAGCATCCGCGCTTCGCGCTCGAAGCGCGCGAGCCGGTCGGCGTGGCTCGTGAACGCGCGCGGCAGGATCTTGATCGCGACGTCGCGTCCGAGTGTCTCGTCACGAGCGAGGTACACCTCGCCCATGCCACCAGCCCCGAGGAGCACCTCCAGCTGATACCCGCCGAGGGATTGGCCCGTCATGTCCGGGGGCGCGGGATCCGAGAGCGCCTGCGCCGTCATCGGGAGCGTTGGCTCGGCGAGAAACCCGTCGTCGGATCCTGACTCGTGCAGCAGCGACTCGACGTCGCGCCGCAGAGCGTGGTCGTCGGGACAGGCTTCGGCGAGAAACGCCGCGCGCTCATGCGGGGGCCGCGCGCGCGCCGTGTGAAACAGCTCTTCAACGCGCGCCCAGCGTTCAGGCGTCATGGCGGGACGCTCGCAGGCAACCACGCAATTCTAGCCGCTTTTCCGTTCGACTTCCGGCGTGGGTTCCAACCCTTGTTGCGTCACGTCGCCGGAGGTGTGCAAGTTGTTGCGGCCGTTTCCCGCTTTCCAAGGTAAGAGGAGCAACCGCACCCATGTCCAATCCCCCATTCGCTCGCACGATCACCGCCGGCCTCCTGGCCTTGGCTTGGATGACGGTTGGCTGTGGCGACCCGCCGCGTGCGCCAGTCGCACCAACGCCACCGCCACCGAACCCTTCACCCAACCCGACCGTCACGACACTGCAAGTCGCATCTATGTCTCCGACGTCGGGAGTCACCGGTGGCGCGACGCCCGTGCATATTGTTGGCGCCGGGTTTCAGGCGGGCGCCACCGCGACCTTCGACGGAGTTCTAGCGAACGTCACCGTCCTCTCGAGCACAGGCCTCGTGGCCACAACTCCAGTCCACGCGGCAGGAGTCGTGGACCTGGTCGTGACCAACCCCGATGGCCAGACCGCGAGGCTTGCCGGAGCCTACACGTTTACGCCAGCACAGTCCTTTGACTTCAACGGAGTCTGGCTGGGTTATGCCCTCGCCCATCCGGACGTGCGCCTGCGATCCGCTCCACGCCACTCCGACATGGACATGCGGTTCACCATCGAGAGCAACGTGCTCACCAGCGTCACCTGCGGGGCTGTGGTCTTGCTGCTCTCACCTTCACCGACGGTGAGGGATGGCGCATTCTCATATGCCGGGGATGACGCCGTCGCCTTGTCCGGCAGGATCGTCTCGGACGGGAGTGCGGTGGGAACGATCAACACGAGCGCGTGCCCCGCCACTCGCTGGGTCGCAACGAGACCGTAGTGGCTAACCTGCGGAGGCTACGGCTGGCTCCGGGCTGACGTCAGGCGTCACCTTCGTGGCCACCGCGCATCTCTCTCTGAAGCCAGGCCTTCGCCAGCCGCCAGTCACGCATCACGGTATCGGCCGACACTTTCAGGACCGATGCGGTCTCCTCGACACTCAATCCGCCGAAGAACCGCAGCTCGATGACGCGGCTCTTGCGCTCATCGAACGTCGCCAGCGCCTGCAGCGCGTCGTCGAGGGCGATGAAATCCTGGCGCGGCTCGTCGGTCACGACGAGCGCATCATCGAAGGTCACCTTCTCAGCGGGGCCGCCGCGCTTCTGCGCGTGGCGGGCGCGCGCGTGGTCGACGAGGATATGACGCATGACGCGCGCCGCCACCGCGAGGAAATGCGCGCGGTCGTGCCAGGCGACGTCTGTCGCATCGACCAACCTGACGTACGCCTCGTTGACTAGCGCCGTCGCCTGGAGGCTGTGCCCTGGGCGCTCTCCCGCCATGCAGCGCCGCGCGATCTGGTGGAGTTCATGATGCACCAGCGGAATCAAGCGCTCGAGGGCGTGCTCGTCGCCCTTACCCCACTGGAGAAGGAGGCCGGTGACGTTTGTGGGATGGTCGGTAATGTCCCCATTCTAGTCGTTTCACGGCGGTACAGCGGACACCGGCGCGCAGGGCTGCGTACTTCCAGCGGCATGGACGTCGCAGTTTCTGCGACACGCAGGCAGTCACCAGTGAATTGATCGAGCAATTCGGCCGGAGTCCACCTGGCATTGGCCTCGCAGGGACGATGCTAGAATGCCGGAGGGAAAGGACACCCCATGTCCGACACCACACACCTGGTCACCGCCGAAGAGCTCGAGAAGTTTCCGGACGACGACTACCGATACGAGCTGGTGGAAGGCCGGGTCATTCGCATGAGCCCGACCGGGGCCGTGCATGGCCACGTCGTGATGCGGCTTGGCGCCCGCCTCATCGGGCATGTGGACACCCACCGACTAGGCTTCGTGCTCACGGAGGTGGGGTTCCGGTTGTCGTCCTCTCCCGACACCGTCAGGGCTCCGGATCTGGCGTTCATCCGCCGCGAGCGGCTGCCGCAAGGGACTCTTCCTCGCGGCTTCTGGACCGGCCCCCCGGATTTGGCGGTGGAAGTGCTCTCACCAGACGATCGGCCCTCCGACGTCCACGCCAAGATCTCGGATTACCTCACACACGGCGTCCCTCTCGTCGTCGTGATTGATCCTGACGAGCGCAGCGTCATCGCGCATCGGCCGTCCGCCCCACCCATCACGCTCGGCGTTGCTGATTTTCTGGACCTGGACGACGTGGTTCAGGGCTTCCGGTGCGCAGTTCAAGACATCGTCGAGTAGCCTTCCAGGCCAGAATCAGGCGCGAAATATCGCACCCTGCACGGCCGCGACGTGGTTTCTTTCTGCTGTTCCTTTGCGATAGAGTTTTCAGGTCCCGAAACGGCCTGAGCGTCCACTAACAACCGGAGCTTCGACTTGACGAGCCTCGCCTGGTTCGCCGCCCTTCAATCCCTGATCTCCGCCGGCCTGGTTGCTGTCCTCTGGGTGCTGCACGCCCGGCTCGGCCGCCGGCCGTTCTTCCTGTGGTGGGGCTGGGCGTGGACGGTCTTCGCCGTGTATCTCCTGCTGGGGGCCCTGACGCTGCCGCTGTCGGCGAAGTGGAGCCCCGCCGTAGGCACGCTCGCCTTTCTGGCCACGATCTGTGGCTATCTGCAACCGGCGCTCCTGATGGTCGGCGTCACGAGCCTCCGATCCTCCACCGAACGCGGTGGCGTGCGTCCGCTGGACACGGTGACTGTGCGGGCATGGAGGACACTCGGAATCGCGGCCGTGCTGGTGGCGGCGACGTTGATCTTCGCGGTGTCCCTCGGGCAGGCCAACGCACTCGACAGCTTCTCAACCCGTGTCGCGCCCCGCGCATGGGCGCTCGCCGGCGCAACACTCTTCTCGGCCGTGGTGTTTGTCCGGCGCGGACGCGAAACCCGCTCCCTCGCGTGCTACGTGACGGCCGTGTCGTGCCTGGTGTATAGCCTGGTCCAGACTGTATACGGCGTTGCCTTGACGGGGCGACTCATGGCTGGCGCCGCCGCGCCCTTCACCGCGATCTTCGACGATGAGAAAGTCTTGCGGCCGTTCCTCTTTCTGGTCGATGTCGTCAGCGCCTACGGCATCTGTCTCGGAATGGTCCTGCTCCTGGTTGAGGACTTCACGCGGTCGAGGCGGGCGCTTGAAGAGAGCCTCCGGGGTCAGCGTGAGGCACTCGACGAGAACGCCGTCCTTCAAGCCGAAATCAGCGAACGCCGCCGTATGGAGCGGGCGCTTCGAGACAGCGAAGATCGCTATCGTGACCTCGTCGAGCACAGCGAAGACCTGATTTGCACCCACGATCTCGAAGGCCGCATTCTCTCGATCAACGATCCTCCGGCCAGGATCCTCGGGTACTCACCCGACGAGCTCGCGCGCATGACGGTTCGGCAGCTGTTGGCACCGGACATCAGGGACAGGTTTGACGCGTACATCGCCGAGATCAGGCGGGACGGGATGGCTCGCGGGCTCCTGGCCGTCATGACGCGTGGCGGCGAGCGACGGATGTGGGAGTTTCGGAGCACACTCCGCACCGACGGCGTGCCGGTTCCCATCGTCAGAGGCATGGCGCACGACGTCACGGAGCGCGTCAAGGCGGAGCGCGCCCTGCGAGTGTCGGAGGCCAAGTTCGTCGCAGCTTTCAGGGCGAGTCCTTGCTCCATTGCCATCAGCACGATGGAGGATGGGCGCGTCATCGAAATCAACGACGCCTGCCAGCAACACACGGGATATCACCGCGGCGAGGTCATCGGTCGAACCTCCCTCGAGCTCGGACTCTGGATCGACCCACGCGAACGCGCAGACATCGTGGCCGACCTCAAGGAACAAGGCAAGGTCGTGAATCGGGAAGTTCGATGGCGGTCGAAGGCCGGCGATGAGCTGACGGTTCTCTACTCGGCCGACACGATCTCCATGGATGGGCAGGCTTACGTGCTCTCGGTGGCGCTGGACGTCACCGCACACCGGCAGGTCGAGGTCAGGCACCGGGCGATCCTCCGCGCCCTTCCGGATTGGGTCTTCCTGATGAGCCGCGAAGGTGTCTTCTTGGATTGCCATGTCAAAGACCGGGAATTCCTTCTCGCCGAGCCCGAGGACTTCATCGGCCGGCACGTGACCGAGGTCCTCCCGCCCGAGCTCGCAGCCGACCTCACTCGCCTGTTCGACCAGGTCGGTCGCATGGACCAACCAGGCACCTTCGAGTACCTTCGTGCCCGTGGCAGGCGAGATCCGCTACTACGAAGTGCGTGCGGTTCGCTGCAACGACCGGATCCTGACCATCGTGAGGGACGTGACGGAGGGGAAACGGGCCGAGCAGCAGGCGCGCGACCTCCGGCAGGATCTGGCTCATATCAGCCGCGTCTCGACCCTCGCGGCATTGACCGGGTCGCTCGCTCATGAGATCCGGCAGCCGCTCGCCGCGATTCGGACCAATGCACAGGCGGCGGGCCGCCTCATCGGCCAGCCTGGTCCCGATGTCCTTGAACTGCGCGGCGCCCTCGCCGACATTGTCGCGGACAGCCAACGCGCGAACGACGTCATCGAACGCGTCAGCGCCCTGCTGAGGAGGGACACGTCGGCACACGGCCCGGTCAATCTCAACGCCGCGCTCGACGAAGTCGTCAAGGTGCTTCGAGCCGACCTGGGGGCGAGACGAATCTCACTCACGGTCGAGCTCGAGACTGACCTGCCACCGGTGTTCGGCGACCGCGTCCAGCTTCAGCAGGTGGCCCTCAACCTGCTCATGAATGCCTGCGATGCCGTCGAGCACCAGCCCGACGAAACCAGACGCATCTCACTCCGCACGAACGTGGACCAGGACTCGGTGGTGGTCTCGGTCACCGACCAGGGTGCCGGCTTGACCGACGCGGAGGTGGACCGGGCGTTCGAGCCATTCTTCACGACCAGAGTTAACGGCATGGGTCTGGGGTTGCCCATCTGCCAGATGATCATGAACCTTCACGACGGCGCCATAGGCGCCGGTCGCACCGGCGGGCACGGAATGCGCTTCTTCTGCAAGTTGCCCGTGCTGGCGAACCCGGCTGCGCGCGACGCGCAGCCAGTGATGAGTGGCGAGTCGGTCAACTCTCTGTAGTCTTTTCCGAGGGGCTTCGCCCCTCGGACTCCCCTACTGGCTCGCTCGCGCGGACCCCGGCGCCCCGCGCCGCTCGCCAGCTCACTCGCTGCCGCTCGTTCGCGCTGGCTGTGAGATAGCGTCTAGTCTTTTCCGAGGGGCTTCGCCCCTCGGACTCCCCTACGGGCTTCCGCCTCGGAGCGCCTGCGGCGCGAAGGTGGGCGAAGCCCTCAGTTCAGCTCGGGTCGGTGAGCCCGACTTCCTAGAACCGCCGCAACTTCTCAATCGCCCGCCGCAGCGAACGCCCCCGCTTGCGCAAGTCCGACCACAGATCGCCGGCCTCGCCGACGCGCGCGGCCATCGTCCTCAACGTAAACGTGCGGGGACCCACCTCCCCGCGTTCGACTTCCTCCCACGTGCACGGCGCGGACACCGGCGCGCCGGGCTTCGCGCGCACGGCATAGGGCGCGGCCCACGTCGCACTCCAGCCGTTTCGTCCGGTGTCGATGAGAATCCGCGTGCCGCGATCGGCTTTGCTGAACTCCTGCGTCAGATGATCCGGCGCCATCTTCACCAGCGTCGCACCAACCTGGTGCGCGAACCCGGAGACCTCTCCGGTGTGCGCCTTGCCGTCGAGCGGCACGACGATGTGAAAGCCCTTCGAGCCGGAGGTCTTCACCCAGCTTGGCAGCCCGAGCTCTTTCAGGAGATCCCGCAGACCGAGCGCGGCGGCGCGCAGCGCATCCGGATCTTCCTTCGACGGGTCGAGATCGAAGACGCAGATGTCGGGATGATAGAGGTCGGGCGCACGCGACGACCACACGTGCGGCGTGATGGTGTTCTGATTGACGATCCAGAGGAGCGATCGCGTGTCGCTGACGATCGCGTGATGCACGGTCCCGTCCTTCTTCGGCACCTCGACGCGCTCGAGCCATGCGGGGAAGCCCTTGGAGACGTCCTTCTGAATGAAGCCCTTCTTGTCGATGCCAGCCGGATAACGCTCCATCGTGATGGGCCGCGCGCGAATGTGCGGCACGATGACCGGGGCGATGGCTTCGTAATAGGCTGCCAGTTCTCCCTTGGTGATTCCGGCAGCGTCTCCTTCCGGCGGGAAGAGCACCTTTTCGGGATGAGTGATCACACGGACTCCCGATCGTCCACTTGCGGACGCTCACGACGGACGACGTCTTGCGCTTGTGTCTCGGAGAGGAGTCTGAGCAACCGTGGATGCCGGAGCTTCCCGTGTCCGGTCCATTCGATGAACCCCGCCTCGACCACGATCTCCGGGCGCACCCAGTGCGCGCGCAGGCGCGGCAAGCCCTTCGCCCGTGTGAAAGATGTCTTCGGGATCTCGAGAGCGTCGAGGCGTCGGCGAAGCTCGAGCAGCAGCGCCGTGTCGAAGCCCGTGCCGATCTTCCCGGCGAAGCAGAAGTCTTCCCCGTCGAAGTATCCGACGAGGAGCGCGCCGAGTCCGACCCGCTTGCCCTGCGGATCGGTAAAGCCGCCGACGACGAAGGCGTGCGTTTCTTCGCACTTCATCTTCAGCCAGCTCTTCGAGCGGCGATGTTCGTACTTCGAGTCGCGCCGTTTGGCGATGACGCCTTCCCAGCCCTCCGCGCACGCACGATCCCAAGGTTTGGCATCGTCGAGCGTCGTCACCTGCGCGAGCGGCAGCTGCAGTGGTAACTCGCGCATCAGCGCGCGGCGCTCATCGAGTGGCAATCCGGTGACGTCGCGGCCGTCGATCCACAGGATGTCGAACACGTAGTAGTCGGCCGTGCCAAACCGTTCCCACCCGCCAACCGCCTCGCCGTCGAGGATCACCTCGTCGATCGGCAGGTTGGCGATCGCCTTGACCACGGCCGGATAGGACCCGTTGAGGGGCAGCCGGTTCCTCGAAAACAGCCTGACGTCAGGCCCGCGCTTGAACGCGAGCACGCGGATGCCGTCGAACTTGCGCTCGAAAATCCATTCAGCACCGGTGAAGCGCTCCTGCGTCAGCGTTGCCGCCATCGGCTCGAGCCATTCGGGAAACATCGTCATCGGCGGCCCCCTCAGACCGAATGCGTCGTCCGGACGTGGGCGGGAAACGCCGCGAGCGCGTCAGGGCTGATCTGCCTGCAGCCGTCGACGCTGATCTCGCGCAGACTTGGAAGAGCAGCAAGCCCGGCCACACCGGCGTTGGTGATGCCGGCGCAGTTCCAGAACTCGAGCTTTTCAAGCGACGGCATCCGGCTGAGAATCATCAGGCTGCGATCGGTGATCTTCGTCTGGCCGGCATAGTAGCTCTTGAGCTTCCGCAGGCCAGCGATCTCTTCCGTCGCTGCGTCGGTCGTGTTGCGGCAATACATGCACCACAGGCCTTCGAGCTCTTCGCACCGGCCGACGTGGCGAAACCCGGCGTCGGACACGTCCATCGGCATCAATGATCTCAGGGCAGGGAATCGAGGCAACATCGCCAGCGCCGCATCGTCCACGAGCTTACAGCTCACCGCCAGGCCACGGAGCGCGGGCATCGTCGCCAAGGCGACGAAGCCCCGCCCGGTCAAGTTGGGACACTCCCGGCCCCAGATGTACTCGATCGTCTGCGACCGGCTCAAGGCGGCGAAGCCCTTGTCGGTCGCAACCGTCCCCTGGCCCATCAGCATCCGCAAGCGAGGGATCGCTCCGATGTGACGCATCGCCTCGTCGTCGCACAGGCCATCCTGGCACCCGAGGAAACCGAGGTTGGGCAGGTCCGACAGGCGTTCCAGACCCGATCCGGTCAGCGCGGTGAGGTGCCAGAAGAAGGTGAGCCCGAAGAGCCCGTCGAGACCCGACAGGCCGGCGAGACCGGCGTTGGTGATCGGGCCGTCGAGCAGGAGGTGGTTCGGTTCGGCGTCGGCGCTCATCAGCGAGTACCTGATGTTGCCTCCGTGCCAGGTCTTGAAGATGGGGATCTGATGAAGCAGCGGCAGCGCCGCATCGGTGACGCCGCGTCCGGTCTTGAGCCGGCGAAGGCTGCGCTTGCCGGACATGGCAGCGATGGCGCCATCGCCGGTGTATGTCCCGAGAAGGTCCACGCTCTCCAGATGCTCGCAGGATTTCAGGTTGGCCACGCCGGCGTCCGAGATGCCACTCTGCCAGCACATCTGGAATCGCCTGAGCTCGGGCAGCCGACGCAGCACCTCGAGCCCGCGGTCGGTGATCTGTCCACCGGGATGGTCACTCAGATCGAGCTCCTGAAGTCGGGGCAATCGTGCCAGGTGCAGGAGGCCGTCATCGGTGACCTGCTTCGTGCCACCGAAGTTGATCCGCGTGACGTGATGCAGGTCGGCGAGCCGCGCGAGGACGGCGTCGGTCAGCTGACCGTCGGCGTCGAGACTTGCGATCTTCTGATCGGCCATCGCGGCGAGAATCTCGTCCCAGTCCTTCCTCTCGAGCGAGTGTCGCACGTGCATCGTGCGGGTCTTTCCTTCGATCCGGTAGAGCGGCAGATTCCAAGGCTTCGCGCGGCCGCCAACGCCGGTCACGCTCCTGGCGAACTCTACCCAGCTTGAGAATCCGCGGAGGTGCGCGACAAGACCTCGGATGTCGTCGAGTGACAGCTCGGCCCCGGCAGGCTTACCCAGGCGTTCAGGGAGCCGCGCACGCAGGTCGGTCCAGCTGAAGGTCCGCTTGAAGAACTCGCGCATTCGCTCGAGCGCGGATGGCTCGCCCGACTGGTAAGCGACGAGGATGTCACTCGCGAGCGCCTCGAAGTGTTCGAGCTTTGGAGCAGGCACTTTCGGTTTGGACCCGGCGGCGCGTGAGGCACCGCGCTGCCCGAGCAGCGCGGCAACGCCCGATGCATCGTTCGCCTCAGCCACGTCGAGCGGCGTCATACCATTGCCCGCGACGATGTTGGCATCGGCGCCGTGCTCGAAGAGGAGCCTGGCGGCGTCTTCGTGTCCCATGGCGGCCGCCGTGTGCAACGCCGTCGCCTGTGGAATGTCCCAGTGGTCGATGCGCTTGTCGACCGATGACGGATCGTCGGTCAGCCGTGCCTCGATGTGCTCACGAAAATCGAACGCCACGGCGTCGTGCAAGTCGATCGCGCAATGGGCCCGCATCCACTTGATGACCTCAGCCTGCTTGTTGTGGTCGGCCCACCCCAGCGGCGTCGAATTGAACGGGTTGTCCCGATTGCCAATGTCGGCGCCCTTCGCGACGAGACGCTTCACCATCTCGAGGTCGCCGATGAAGGCGGCGCGGTGCAGCACCGCGCCATTGTTGACGCCCGTCATGTCCCAGTTGCCGTCCTTGTCGAGAAGGAAGTCGACCGCCTCCCGCTGCTCTCGGACGTAGGCGTAAAGCAGCGCGAGCCCTACGGCGTCGCGCGCGGCCATTTCCTTGTTCCGACGGCGAGGGCGGGACAACAGCCGGCCGTCACCGTCGAAGAACGTTCGCAGGAGATCGATCCGGCCAAGCGCGGCAGCCGCGAGCACATCGGGCTGAGCGCCGAGGGCGATCATCTTCTCCGCGGCGCGCGGTGCGTGGTTCGCCAGGGAGCCGTCCAGACAGCCGTCGCTGGTGATGTCGAGCCTGGCTCCGTGCTGCAGGAGCACATCGATGAGCGGTCCGACCACGTCGGCGTCGCTGGCTTGCTTGCTCGTGACGAGCAACCCCATCGTGTCGCCGCCGTGCGGGCCGAGGGTCAGCGCATTTACGTCAGCGCCGGCGTCGATGAGTACACGCGCGATCTCCGGACTGTTCGCCGGCAGCGGCGGACTCGTGCCGTCGAGCCTGCCGCGGTCGGGATTGCCGGCCACGTGGTGCAGTAGCGTGGCGCCAGTGAAGTAGTGAAACGGAGGGTCGAGATTGGTGCGGGCGTGCGCCAAGGCAGAATCCGCCGCGAGCAGGCGGCGCAGGCGATCGACGTCGCCGGCATCCATGGCGGCAAGCGCTTCATCGAAGCGCGGGTGCGGACTGAACCTGGCCACGGCATCCGCGAGCTCGACATGCTGCTTGAGCCTGGCCCAGCTGTCGAAGCCATACTCGCGCGCGAGGACCAGTTGTGCGTCAGCCAAGGGCAGCGTCGTGCCGAGGACGGCCTCGGGGGTCTGGCCCCTGAACCGGGGATGATGCGCGGCGATGCGTGCGGCGGCTGAGAGCCGGCCGTCACGATGCTCCTGATGGAGCTCGTTCGCTTGATTCTTGAGTTGGGCGAGGTTCGGACGCGGAGGCAGGGATCGAGTAGGCACACGCGCTCCTTTCGCAAGCGCCCGATGTCCGCACGCGGGCCGAAAGAAGCGGTTATTCGATGTGAGTCGAACAGTAAGGTGGGACTCGGTCCCTTTCCGCGGACAGGAGGCGCCCTACGCGCTCGACGAAAAAATAGTCGAGACGCCGGGAAGAGTCAAGGCGGGGACACTCAACCGGGACAGTCACTCTTGAGTGTCCCCGACTCTTCTGACGAGGCGTCAGATGTCCTGAAGCGTGCCATTCCGAGGCGGCAACCTGGGATTGTCGCGAAGAGTTCAATATCGCGACGACCTGGCGTAATGCGATATCTGCGTACTTACTCCGCCGGGCCGCGGGGACACTCAACGTTGACTGTCCCCCGTGACTGTCCCGGTTGAGTGTCCCGATTGAGTGTCCCCGCCCCGGCAGGCGGTATAATCCGGCGCGCTGACATCCAGCCGCATTCACTCGCAACCTGTTGGATTTGGGGGCATGCATGTTGAGAAAGCTCGCCGTCGCCGCGGGGCTCACGACCGTCCTTTCGATGGGAGCGGTCGCACAAGACGCCAAGACCGTCATCGCCGACGCAACCAAGGCCATGGGCGCGGAGAACATGAGCTCGGTCATCTACTCAGGATCTGCGGCCCGAACTGGCAACTTCGGACAGAGCAAGACGATCGCCGGGCCGCTGGCCGTGACCACGATCACGAACTACTCCCGCGCCATCGATCTCACCCAGCCCGGCGTCGCGCGCGACGGGAACGACGATGCCGCCGACGATCCCCGGCGCGCCGGCGCCGCAAGCCGGGTACTTCAATCAGAACATCACGCCGGCCAATACGGCGTGGACGCAGCAGCTCGAAATCTGGGTGACGCCCTGGGGATTCCTGAAGGGCGCCGCGGCAAACAACGCCACGGTTCGCTCCCAGCAGATCGGCGGAAGGCCTACAACGTCGTGACGTGGAGCCCGGCGCAGAAGGCACCGTCCGGACAGCCGTACCGCCTCACCGGCTACATCGACGACAAGAACATGGTCGACCGCGTCGAGACGTGGGTCGAGCATCCAGTGGTCGGTGACCTGCACGTCGACACGACCTACGCCAACTATCAGGACTTCGACGGACTGAAGGTTCCGACGAAGATCGTGCAGAAGCGAGCCGGCCTCGCAGACCTTCGAAGCGACGATCACGAGCGCGCAGCGCGAATCCAACCAACCTCGCCCAGTTGCTGACGCCTCCGCCGCCGGCCGGGCGGCGCGCCGGCAGCGGCGGGTGCGGGTCGCGGTGGCGCACCGGGAGCGCCAGCGGCAGCGCCGGCGGTCGCATCAGAGAAAACTGGCCGATGGCGTGTATCGCATCACGGGCGGATACGTTGCGCTCGCCATCGAGTTCAAGGACCACGTCGTCGTGCTCGAAGGCGGACAGAGCGAGGCGCGCGGCATCGCGGTCATCGCGGAAACGAAGCGCGTCATCCCGAACAAGCCGATCAAGTACGTCGTCAACACGCACGCGCACTTCGATCATGCCAGCGGGCTGGCGCCGTTTGCCGCAGACGGCATCACCATCATCACGCACGAGAACAACCAGGCCTTCCTCGAGAAGGCGCTCGAGCGCTCCACGGACGCTCGTCGGAGACAATCTCGCGAAGTCGAACAGGAAGCCCAAGGTCGAGTCGGCTGGCGACAAGCGGGTGCTCAAGGACGACACGCACACCGTCGAGCTGCATCACATCCAGAATCTCCAGCACAGCGACGGCATGCTCGTCGCGTTACCTGCCCAAGGAAAAGATTCTCTTCACGGCGGACTTCAACATCCCGGCGCAGGGGCAGCCGCCGGCTCCGGCCATCGCGACGCTCGTCCAGAACGTCGACCGGCTGAAGCTCGATTTCGAAGGACACGTGCTGGTGCACGCGCCGAACCCAGATCGCCCGATGACCAGGGCCGACCTGATGTCGCTGGCGAAGGGGACACAGTAAGAGCGCGATGAGCTACCGAGCGATCTACGCCTATGCCTGGAACCTCGCCGACGAAGGCGTCGACGGGGTCACCGGCCGGGTCGCGGCGCTCGGGATCAACACGATCACGGTAGCCGGCAGCTATCACGCCGGGAAGTTCCTGCAGCCGCACGGACGAAGCGGAAAGGTCTTCTTCCCGGAAGACGGCACCGTCTATTTCAATCCCGACCCGGCGCGTTACGGGACGATCAAGCCCGTTCTCAACAGCCTCGTTCGCGAGCGCGACGTTCTCCGCGAGATTGTCGGGACCAGCCAGATGGCCACCAATGTCTGGCTGGTCCTGTTGCACAACTCTCGACTCGGGGAGCTCCGTCCACAGTCGACGGTCAGGAACGCGTTCGGCGACCGCTACGTCTACAGCCTCTGCCCGTCGGCGCCGGACGCCCGCGAATACGCCATCGCGCTCTGCCGTGACGTCACCGACAACTATCCCGTCAGCGGCATCTCGCTCGAGACACCGGGTTTTTTGCCCTACGCCCACGGCTACCACCACGAGTTCGCGATGGTGAGGCCGAACGCGTGGCTCGACCGGCGGCTGGGCCTCTGTTTCTGCGACCATTGCGTGCGAGGAGCGGAGGGCGCCGGAATCGATGCGCGCGCCCTCCAGGCGCGCGTGCGAGGGGACATCGAGACATATCTCGCCGGCGGACTTGATTTCCCCGCCGACATGGCGGAAGCCTTCTGGCTGAGCGACGCGACGAGCGATCGGACGCTTGCGAGCTTCCTCAACTGGCGCTGCGAGGTCGTGACCTCGCTCGTCCGTGAGATCCGTGCGAGTGTCCGGGCGGACGCCGCGGTCGCGGTCATCCCATCTGTCGCGCGGCCGACCGGCGGAGCCTGGTACGAGGGGAGCGATCTTCGCGCTCTCGCGGACGCCGCAGGGATCGTCGAGGCGTGCTTCTACGAACCGACCGCTGAGCGCGTGCGCGCGGATGCCTACGACACGCGGCGGCGGCTGAATGGCGCCGGAACACTTCGCGGCATTCTTCGTCCGGGCTTCCCGGATTTCGAGAGCCGCAACGAGTTGGTTGCCGCGGCACAGGCGCTGCGCGACGCCGGCGTTTCTGGAATCGCGTTCTACAACTACGGACTGCTGCGGCTAAGCAATCTCAGCTGGATTGCCGACGCGCTCGCCGTCTTCGAAAAGTAGACGCTATCTCACAAACGTGTAGTCCGCCTTTAGGCGGACCATCGAGAGTCCGGCTAAAGCCGGACACTACGTACGAACGGACCAGTGGTGTTTTCGGAGAATGATGTGGCATTCCA
>CAWFOC010000012.1:0-391116 GCA_963817395.1 uncultured Acidobacteriota bacterium
ATGTGCTCGAGCGGGATGCCATCGCTCCGCAGTTCTTCGGCCAGACGGACGGCCGCGTGCGCCGCGCGTGTGAGCGGACCCAGATCGAGAATCTGGGAGCCGATGTGGATGTGCAGCCCGGCGAGCGCGAGGCCGTCACGATCGCCCAGGCTTCGGTACAGCTCGCGCGCGCCGGAGATCGGCACGCCGAACTTGCTGGTCGGGAGCGCCGTCGAGATGTGGGGATGGCTCTCCGCATCGATGTCGGGGTTGACGCGAATGGCCACGCGCATGCGCGTGCCACGCCTGCGGGCAATCGCGTCGATACGCTCGAGCTCGTGCGCCGATTCGGCATTGATGGCCGACACGCCGAGCGTCACCGCTCGATCGAGCTCATCGTCGGTTTTGCCGACGCCGGTGAAGACGATATCGGTGGGCAGGAAGCCTGCGCGCAGCGCGACTTCGAGCTCGCCGCCCGAGTTGACGTCCGCGCCGCTGCCCAGGCGGCGCAGCAGACGCACGATGGCCAGGGTCGAGTTGGCCTTGAGCGCGTAATGGATCGAGTGGGGCCGATCGGCCAGGGCCCGATCGAGCGCCTGGTAGGTGCGCGTGATGAGCGCGGCGCTGTAGACGTACACGGGCGTGCCGACCGCTTCGGCGATGTCGCCGAGCGGCACGCCGTCACAGGTCAGGGAAGACGAGTCGTCGCGGTGGAAGCCGATCACGAAGCGCCGTATCTTACTCGACCAGCGTGGTTTGACACGCCGAAAAACGCGGTGCTATCATCCGATCGTTCCTGCCCTCCGCCGGCCACGAGTGCATGCCCGCTGAATTCCAGCCAGTCGAGCCGGAGGCGACCGAAGCGCTCATCGAGCGCTGTCTCACCGGCGATCAGTCGGCCTGGGACGGCATCGTTCAACGGCACTGGCGCAAGGTGTTCAACGTGGCGTACAAGTTCGTCGGCCGCCACGACGAAGCCGAGGATCTCACGCAGGATGTTTTTCTCAAGGTCTTTCGATCGCTCGGCACGTTCGATCGCCGCGCCAATTTTCAGACGTGGCTCATCAGCGTCAGCCGCAACCTCTGCATCGATCACTATCGCAGCCTCCGCAAGGAGCGCCAGACGATCGATCGCGACGTGGACGCCGGGTCGCTGATGCCCGTCTCGTCCGAGATCAGCGCCGACACCCGGCTCGAGATGCGCGACCGGGCGGCGATGCTGCGCGAGGCCATGGACACACTGCCCTCGACGCTCAGAATGGCAGTCCTGATGCGCGACATCCGCGAGCTGTCCTATCAGGAAATCGCGACCGAGCTCGATCTGCCGGAAGGCACGGTGAAGTCGCGAATCAACCGCGGTCGAACCGAGCTGGCGCGCCAGCTCGAGCGCGTGCGTGCGCGCCTGGAGTCGGCCACCGACGAGGGCGCCGCCTCGCGCACGGCGGCCTCCTGACACGACAGCGCACGGGAGTGCTTCGATGAATCTGACGACCGCCCGATCGCAAGCCGTCGCCGTCGTTCGCGTCGGCGAGGCCCGGATCATGTATCCGATGCTCGCCGAGTTCTCCGGCGCCGTCACAGGGCTTCTCTCGAAGGGCGACAAGAGCATCGTGATCGATCTGAGCCCGGTGACCTACGTCGACAGCGCCACCATCGGCTGTTTCATGGATCTCTATCGCCAGGCCACCGCCGCCGGCGGCGCGATCAAGCTGTCGGGCGTCCAGAAACGTGTGCAGACGATGCTCACCATGACCGGCGCGCACAATTTTCTGGAGATTCACGACGACGAGCCGAGCGCCGTCCAGAGCTTTGGGAGCTAGCCATGCGCACCATCAAGACGTCGGGAGGCGGGGCCATCGTGCTCGACGGGGATCTGCTGGCCGTCATGGAGGCCCTGCACCAGGAAGTGACCGCCCGGCGCGATCTGGAGCGCACCTTCGAAGACATGGTGCGGGAGATCCAGCATCTGATCGGCCAGATGACCGACGACGAGCGGCGCACCTACCTGGCCGAGAGCTTGTTTCTCAACACGGTCAAGTACGAGAACGACAAGCTCGAAAGCTACATGCGTAAGCTCACCCGGAAATAAATGACACCGAGGCTGCCAGGATGTCGCTGAACTTTCAGGCGACGCGCTTCACGTGCTCGTGGCCGTGGACGACCCTCGTCATGCTCTGCGACGGGCGCATCGTCTGCGGCTGCGCGGACCCGTATGCGAAGCGCGTCCTCGGCGACGCCCGTCAATCGCCCCTCGGGGCCATCTGGACCGGCGAGACCGCCTCGCGCCTCAGATCCGATCTCAATCAAGGCGGGTCAACGTTCTGCGGGGACTGTCCGCTCAAGTTGCCGTTGGCGCCCGATGACCCGGCCCCGTTCCGCCCGCTGGACGTGGCCCCGCAACCCTCGCGGCTCTATGTCGAGTGCACGGCGGCCTGCAACATCTCGTGTTTCCAGGCGTGCTGCGCGCCGGAGACCGGGATCACGCGCACACGACAGGCCGGGATGCTCGATTTCGATCTGTTCAAGCGCGTGGTGGACGAGACGGGCCCGACGCTGGGACGCCTCGACTTCTTCAACTACGGCGAGGCTTTTCTCCACAAGCGCGCGCTCGAGATGTGCGAGTACATCAAGACCAACTACCCGCATATTTACCTCTACACGAGCACCAACGGCCTGGCGTTCGACGAAGTCAAGGCGCGGCGCCTCGTACACTCCGGCATCGACGAGGTGACGTTCTCCATCGATGGGGCCACTGCCGAGAGCTATGTGAAGTACCGGCAGCGCGGCAACTTCGACGTGGCCATGCGAAACCTTCGCGCGATGGCCGACGAAAAACGCGCCGCGGGCCGCGACGTGCCGTTCCTGAACTGGCGCTATATTCTCTTCACCTGGAACGATAGCGACGAAGAGATGGAGTTGGCCAGGCGCCTCGCCGTGGAGATCGGCGTGGACCGGCTGTGCTGGGAGCTGACGGATCACCCCGAGGATTCCTTCTCGAGGCGTTTCGTGCCCGACACGCCCGAGCTCGCGCACATCTGGCACGAGGTGTGGGATCACAGCGGTCTCGGCAACGCGATTCCCGGCGCCACGCCGCTCGCCCAGATCGATCTTCCAAGTGTCGCCGGCGAGGCGCCGCTCGTGGGCCGCGCTGCGCGGCCGCTCAGGGTGCGCACCCGCGTCCGCAACATGTCGCGCCGCGCATTCCCGGCCCAGGCCACGTATGGCCGCCGGCTCGTGCGGCTGGGCGCGCAGCTCTGCACGCAGGACGGCACGGTGCTCGATCGCGATTACGCCCGCGCCTGGCTGCCGCGAAATCTCGAGCCCGGCGACGAGACCGAGGTGCCCATCGAGCTCGTGTCCCCCAGCGCCCCCGGACGCTATGCCCTCAAGTTCGATCTCGTCTACGAGGGCATCGACTGGTTCGAAACGAGCGGATCGAAGACCACGACCAGACCCTTCTGGGTGATGTAGCCCGCCCACCTCTCCTGATGGCTTCCCGTACGTGACAAGGGCCGCCTCGTGGCGGCCCTTTGTCTGTATCGTCGCGTGTCGCGGTCAGTTGGCGAGTCTGGCGGGCTCGTTGACACCGATCGAAGCCGGCAGCGGCATCGAGATGGCATCGGCCGGCGCATCGACCAGACGCCACGTGTCCGGCTCTTCGAGAATCCGCGCGGCGAACGCCGTGTGCAGCGCGTGCCCGGCCCGGTGCGCCACGATGTGCCCGATGATGGGGTGTCCGATCAGCGAGAGATCGCCGATGACGTCGAGCATCTTGTGACGGACGAACTCGTCTTCGAACCGGAGCGCATTGAGCACACTGGTTTCGCCCAGCACGATCGCGTTGTCGAGCGACCCGCCGAGCGCCAGGCCGTGCTGACGGAGCGTCTCGACCTCTTTGAGGAACCCGAACGTACGGGCGGGCGCGATCTCCTCGCAGAACGACTCTTCCGTGATCTGCATCGTCCGCGTCTGATGGCGCAGGAGCGGGTGATCGAAGCTGATGCTGTAAGTGACCTTGAAGTGGTCGGACGGATAGAGCGCAATGCGCTTGTCGCCGCGCGACAACGCGATGGGCCTGACCACTTTCAGGTATCGCCGGGGCGCCGCGAGCCGCTTCGTGCCCGCCTCGTGTATGAGGTAGACGAACGGCGCGCCGCTGCCGTCCATGATCGGCACCTCGGGGTGATCCAGCTCGACAATCACGTTGTCGACGCCCAGACTGACGAGCGCCGCCATGAGGTGCTCCACCGTGTCGACCGATGCGCCCGAGCTCGACAGGCCCGTGGCGTACTGGATGCCGGCGAGGTTTGCTACCGTGGCGGGAATTTCGAGATTGCCGAGGTCGGTGCGCCGGAAACGAACGCCGAAATTCGCCGGGGCGGGCTTCAGCGACAGCCCAACCTTGTTTCCTGAGTGAAGACCGATGCCCGTGCAGGAGACCGGACGGCGGAGCGTGCGTTGTGAGTTCATCGGGTCGCGCAGCGGCAACATTGCAAAGCTGGCGTTACAGAAGCAATGGGAGTGCCGCTCTGATACACCGGTGAGCTTTGAGCGCATATCTTACATCAAATCAACACGATGCAAAGACATTTCCACGCAGAAGGCCGTATCTGGTCATCCCGACGGTGTGGCTATCCAGCCACACCATTTCAGCTGTCCTGTGTAGTCGCCCGGCCACAGGCGTCAGTGTGTGCCATCGGGCAGACTCGGCTCCGCCTCATGCGGCGCCGACCGGTTGAGAGCCTCGGCCAGGAACCAGCCGGTAAACGAATGCGTGGCCGCGGCGAGCTCTTCGGGTGTTCCCTCGGCCACCACGCGTCCCCCGGCTTCTCCGCCCTCGGGACCGAGGTCGATCACGTAGTCGGCCGCCTTGATCACATCGAGGTTGTGCTCGATGACGACCACGGTATTCCCCTGATCCACCAGCTTGTTGAGCACGTCGAGCAGTTTGCGCGTGTCCTCGAAATGAAGGCCCGTGGTCGGCTCGTCCAGAATGTACAGCGTGCGTCCGGTACTCCGCCGCGACAGCTCCTTGGCCAGTTTCACGCGCTGCGCTTCCCCGCCGCTCAGGGTCGTGGCCGACTGACCGAGCTCGATGTATCCGAGCCCCACCTCCTGCAGCGTCCGCAGTTTGCTGGCGATGGGGGGAAAGTTTTCGAGGAGCGGGGCCGCCTGATCGACCGTCAGGTCGAGGACATCGGCAACGGACTTGCCGCGGTACCGGATCTCCAGCGTTTCGCGGTTGTAGCGCCGGCCCTTGCACTGCTCGCACGTGACATACACGTTCGGCAGGAAGTGCATCTCGATGGCAATGACGCCGTCACCCTGGCACGACTCGCAGCGTCCGCCCTTGACGTTGAACGAAAACCGCCCGGGACGGAAGCCGCGGGTCTTGGCCTCGGGCAGCATCGCAAAGAGCTCGCGGATGAACGTGAAGAGTCCCGTGTAGGTGGCAGGGTTCGATCTCGGCGTGCGGCCGATCGGCGACTGATCAATCTCGATGACCTTGTCCACGAGCGCGATGCCCTCGATGCCGCCGTGCGGGCCCGGCTCGTTCTGTGCGCCATAGAGCTCGCGGGCGAGCGAGCGGTACAGAATGTCGTTGACGAGCGTCGACTTGCCCGATCCGCTGACGCCGGTGACGGCCGTGAACACGCCGAGCGGTATGCGCACGTCGATGTTCTTGAGATTGTTCGCGCGCGCCGCACGGATGACGATATCGCCCTTGAGCAGCGGCCGGCGCACGCGTGGTGTGGGAATCGTCCGCTCGCCTCTGCAGGTAGGCGCCGGTGAGCGACCCGGCTCCGTCGCCGATGAGCGCCTCGGGCGTCCCCTGGAAGATGACGCGGCCGCCATGTTCGCCCGCGCCGGGCCCGAGGTCGATCACGTAATCGGCCGTGCGAATGGTTTCCTCGTCGTGCTCGACGACCACCACCGTGTTGCCGAGCTCGCGCAGCCGCTCGAGCGTCGCGAGCAGCTGGCGATTGTCGCGCTGATGGAGACCAATCGAGGGTTCGTCGAGCACATACAACACGCCCGTGAGGCTGGCGCCGATCTGGGTGGCCAGGCGGATGCGCTGGCCCTCGCCGCCCGACAAGGTCGCCGCGCTTCGTCCGAGCGTCAGATAGCCCACGCCGACATCGGTGAGAAACCTCAGGCGTTCCTGAATCTCCTTGAGAATCCGATCGGCGATGAGACCTTCGCGCTCGGTCAGATCGAGCGACCCGAACACGGCCAGAGCCTCCGAGGCCGGCAGATCGACATAGTCGGAAATCGTGCGCCCCTTGACGCGCACAGCCAGACTCTCAGGTCTGAGCCTGCGCCCGTGGCAGGCCGGGCAGGGCCTCAAGGTGCGGTACAGCTCCAGATCTTCCTGTTCGGCCCAGCTGCCCTGCTCGAAGCGGCGCCGCATGTTGGGAATAACGCCCTCGAAGCCCTTTCCGAACGGATCCTGTTCACGCTCCGCAGATTTCCGGCGTTTTCCCGCGCCGGGCTCCGCGTCGCGCACCTGGCCGTTCGGTCCGAACAGCAGCAGGTCCTGTGATTTCCTGGGCAGCGCCCGGAACGCCGTCGTCAGATCGATGGCGAAATGACGTCCGAGCGTCTGCAGCGCCTCGCGCACCAGCCGCCTGTCGCCTTTCGCCCACGGCGCGATCGCGCCGTCGAGGAGCGATTTCGACTCGTCGGGCACGATGCGCGCGGGATCGAAGTCGTACATCGCGCCCAGCCCCTGGCACTCCTGGCACGAGCCGTGAGGCGAGTTGAACGAGAACGCGCGCGGGCTCATCTCGGGCACGCTGACACCGCAATCGACGCAGGCCAGGCGCCGCGAAAACAGCCGGTCGCCGCGCTCCAGCGTGTTGACGACGACGATGTCGTTGGCCAGGCCGAGCGCGATCTCCAGCGAGTCGGCCAGCCGCCGCTCCAAACCAGCCTTGACCAGCAGCCGATCGACGACCACGTCGATCGTGTGGTTCTTCCGCCGGTCGAGCCGGATCTCGTCCTCGAGGCTGCGAAACTGACCATCGATGCGCGCGCGCGTGAAGCCGCGCGTCCTCAGGGCGGCCAGCTCCTTCTTGAACTCGCCCTTCCGGCCGCGCACGATCGGCGCCAGCACGTTGATGCGCTCGTCAGGCGGGTACAGTCCCACCATGTCCACGATGCGCTCGAGCGATTGCGACGCGATCTCCTTGCCGCACTGGGGACAGTGCGGCACGCCGATGTTGGCGAACAGCAGCCGGAGATAGTCGTAGATCTCGGTGACCGTGCCCACGGTCGATCGCGGGTTCGACCCCGTGGTCTTCTGTTCGATCGAGATCGCGGGCGACAGGCCTTCGATGAGATCGACGTCGGGCTTCTCCATCTGCTCGAGAAACTGGCGGGCGTACGCAGACAGCGACTCGACGTATCGGCGCTGGCCTTCCGCGTAGATCGTGTCGAACGCCAGCGACGACTTGCCCGAGCCCGACAACCCCGTGATGACCACGAGCTTGTTGCGCGGGATATCGACGTCGATATTCTTCAGATTGTGGACGCGGGCTCCGCGCACCGCGATCCAGTCGTGGGCCATGAATGTGGAGCCTTCAGCGGACCGTGCCCCTCTGACAGGAATTTTGGGCCGGCCTCAAACTCCTGATCCTACCACGGCGCAGCCAGCTCGGGCACGTCGCGGGGTCAGGTGGTGGTCAGGCGCTGGTCGCCGACGGGTGGGAGTGCCTTCCCTTGGCGGCGGTTCCGTCGGCGCCTCGCCGCTCATCGAGCACGATCGGCCGTCTCGCGACGAGCGCGTGGCTCTCGGCACGCCGTACGGACGCCGGCGTCGTCGGCCGCCGACGGCGATCGGGGCGGCGCAGGAACGCGTCACGTAGCGCGGGCGACGAAAAGTGGTCAGCGGCGCCAGCCGAACGCGCGCGGCGATGAGACCGGCCAGCAGCAGGCCCATCGTCCCCGGCTCCGGCACGGGCACCGGCGTGGACACATCGAAGTTCTGCGCGTCGAAGTAGGCCAGGCGATTCGGGACCTGTGACAGGATGAAGCTTGCCTCCTCAGGCGCGATGCGATCGAGCCGGTAGCGCACCGCGAACCAGCGCAGGAAGGTCTCGGTGACATCTTCGCTACCCGGGAAGTCTTGCGCGTATTCGGAAATGAAACCGCCGTCCGCCTCCGTCGCCGCGACCCAGCCGTCGGTGGACACGTGGGAATCGTTGAGCGAGTGCCCGGCTTCGTGCACCAGTGTCTCCTCCCACAGTCCAGCGGCGAATGTCGCCTCCGCTGAGTCGGTGTGAATCAGCACGCCACCCAAGCCGCCCCCCGCCGATCCCATGACCGTCGTGGATGACCACTTCGCGCAGAAGCGCACGGAGCACCCGGGGCAGCTGGCCGATCTGCCCGCCGTAGGTCTCGGCCACGACCTGGGCGGCCGCCTCCGTGCCGAACTCAGGGTTCAGCAGAATCTCGAGCGATTGGCCATCAGAGAACGACGCGTCGAAGACGAACGCGTTGTACAGGACGCGGTCGTTGACGCGTCGATCGAACATCTCGCGTCCTTCGATGCCCTCGAACGTGACGCCGAGAAACGTCGTCGGGTCGGCCGGAGTGATGATGTTGGTGTGGTCAAAGGCGAAGTGCCCGATTGGATCCGCCCCGGCGGCTGCCGGCTGCAACAGAGAGCAGCATCGCGGACACGCCGAGCGCGCGCATGCGGATTCTCATCTTGGGCCTCCAAGGCTGAGCTGGCGCGCAGCTTACCAAACGGCTCCAAGGCCGGCGCAACTCCCCCCAGCTCCGGCACGCTGGCCGGCTTCACGAGCATCTTCCCCGGGCCGAAGGCCCCGAGCGTGCGTGGATCTCGCTCTACAACCGGCGTGATTCGGGCGGGCAGAGGGTCAGGTGGCCGACGTCGTTTGACGCCCCAGACGGCTGTGACGATAGCCGTAAATCACATAGAGCACGAGCCCGGCCGCGAGCCAGTACACGAATCGGAGCCAGGTGACGCGCGGGAGCTGCAGCATCAGATAGCCGCAGGTGAACACCGACATGAGCGGCACCCACGGCACGAACGGCGTGCGAAAGGGACGGTGGCGGAGAGGATCGGTGCGGCGAAGCACGATGATTCCCACCGACACGAGCACGAAGGCGAACAGGGTGCCGATGTTCGTGAGCTCCACCACCTCGTTGATGTTCGCCGTGGCGGCGAAGAGCGCCACGAAGACGCCCGTGAGGATCGTGGTGATGTGCGGCGTCTGGTACCGCGGATGCACGCGCGCAGCCCATCCGGGCAGGAGTCCGTCGCGCGCCATCGAGAAGAAAATCCGCGGCTGGCCGAGCTGAAAGACGATGAGCACGGAGGTGGTGGCGAAGACGGCGCCGGCCGCAATGATGCCGGCAGCCCAGTTCATGCCGAGCGACGAAAACGCCGTCGCCAGCGGCTCGGCGGTGGCCAGCTCGGTCCACGGGACGAGCCCGGTCAGCACGAGCGCGACCGCGATGTAGATGAGCGTGCAGATGACGAGGCTCGCGATCATGGCAATCGGCATGTCGCGCTGCGGATCGCGCGCTTCCTCGGCCGCCGTCGAGACGGCGTCGAATCCGATGTAGGCGAAAAAGATGATGGCGGCCGCGCTCGAGATGCCGCGAAAGCCGTTCGGCGCAAACGGCGTCCAGTGATCGGGCTGCACGTAGAACGCCCCGACGATGACGAAAAAGCCGATGATGCCCAGCTTCAGGACGACCATCGACGAGTTCAGCCAGGCGCTCTCGCGAATTCCGCGCACGAGCACCCACGTGACGCCCATCACGATCAGGAACGCCGGCAGGTCGAACACGATCGGGAAGCCGCCGACCTGCGGGGCCTGGGCGATGGCCCGCGCCCCGCGCAGCGTGACGACGCCGAGCGATTGAACGTCCACGCCCCCGGCCTGGGCCTCGGCCACCTGCCTGGCGGCCTGTGCGGCGCTGCGGTAGTCGATGCCGAGCCACTGCGGCAGCGCGAGACCGAGGCCGCGGAGGAGCTCCTGGAAATAGGCCGACCACGAGATGGCGACGGCCACGTTGCCCACGGCGTACTCCAGGATGAGATCCCAGCCGATGATCCACGCCGTCAGCTCTCCGAGCGTGGCGTAGGCATAGGTGTAGGCCGAGCCCGATACCGGCACCATGGCCGCGAACTCGGCATAGCACAGCGCGGCGAATCCGCAGGCCACGGCCACGAGCATGAGCGACACGACGAGCGCGGGTCCGGCGCCGAGGTGCGAGGCGCCGCCGGCGGCCGCCGTCCCCACCGACGAGAAGATGCCGGCGCCAATCACCGCGCCGATGCCCATCGCCGTGAGCTGCACGGGGCCAAGGGCCCGGCGCAGCCGCTGCTGTGGAGCCTCGGCCTCCTGCATCAGCCGATCGAGCGACTTGACGCGCAACGCGTTCATGACACCTCTCTGTCAGGCGGGAGCTGAACGTCGACTGAGGAGGCACGGCGATTGGCGGTGCCTGGCCTGGTTCCCCGATGGCCGAGCCGGTGGGCAACAGCCGCTTCGAGCCGCGGCATTCTACCTTGAGTGGTGACGGAGAGCGTTGACCGCCGGGCGGCCGCCTTTGGCATTTTCGTCGTGATTCGAGAGCTCCCGGCGGAGTCCACGTCCGATGTCACGCCGGTGTGACCTTACTGTTTTTCGTACACCGCGACGTTGTTCACCGGTTGCCCGCTACCGTTCACACCTTTGGTCGTGACCGTCCGGGTCTTCCCGTCACTCGAGACGGTGGATGTCTGAGTAGTCGTGACCTTTCCACCTTTCTTCGCAATCGTCTGCACTGTGGTCGCGTCGATGCGAGTGCGCACGACCACGTCCGCGTCGGGGTTGTTCCCGGTGACGGGGCTGTCTTTCCCGTCGTAGTTCGCGGTGTATTCCCAGTGTCTCATGGTGCCGTCTGACAACGCCTGGTCGACGATGACCTTCGTGCCCGCCCCGGCGGCTTCGATCCGGGTGGTCGCGCTCTTCGGAGCGGGCCCAGGGCTGTACGTCGACTTCGCAACATTGAGTCTCCAGAGGCCCACCTGCGGATCGCTCTGTGCGAAGAGCGCGGCGCCCGTGAGGAAGGAACACAACGCCAGGCACGTGACCGACGAGACGAGGCAACGGGTGGCGAGTTTCATAACGGTCTCCTTTTGCACGGGCTTTCCGGAAACGCCGCGACACCACACCGGAGAACACCCGGTAGAGGCAGAGCGAGCCGGAGAGCGTGAGAGCGATTTCCGCCTAACGCCTTACCGCTCAGCCGCGAGCGGTGTTCACGGTCATTTCACATCAGCTCGTTTTCGTGCGCCGCTTTGTCGGCTGCAGCGGCCCGTCAGGCGGCATCATGGTAGTGCACCCACGCCCATCCCAACAGCGTGGCCGCCAGGAAAGGATACGCAAAAGAACGGCAACGGCTCGGAGAGTGGCGTCAACGCACCGCCCATGAATATCTGCAGGGCCACAATTGTGAACAAGAGTGCCCCGAGGAGCCCGACGGCTTCGATGGGAATCGGCATCGTGTTCGAAGCACTCACGAGAACGAGCGACGCTGCCCACAACGCAGCGCCTGCTCCGAACGATGGCGTACTGGCCTCCAGGGCCATGGCGGAGCCCGAGAGAATCAGTGCCTCCCCCACGACAAAGACCAGGAACCCCGTCGCAGCGAGGTCGTTCCCGCGCCGGAGGTAGTGAACGGCGAGTAGCGCCGATGCCACGACCAGGGCCGTGCCGTCCACCCCCCACGCCAGTCCGCGCAACGATGCAGACGAGGCGAACGTTCCGGCGATACCAAGAGCCGCACCCACAACGAGTGCAGTCGCCGCAATCAGTCGTAGTCGCAAGTCGGTCACGTGTTGATCCCCCGGTCAATCAGTCATGTTGCTGCGGGTGCCGTCTCACGACCGGATGTCAGCCGCGGCGCGGCGGCCAAGCGCCTGGTTGGGCCGCCACACAATCCCACTCTAGAGCGCGAAGTTGTCATCGTAGTCAGCCATCGCCGCTCGCACGACCTTGAGAGCGTGCGCCCTTCCATACACCCTAGCAATACGCGCCTGCACGCGCTGACCAGGCACGAGTTTGTAGGTCAGGAAGTAATGTTGAAGGCGCTCCACGAGCACAGGCGGTACGTCGCTGACATTGCGAGCCCGGCCCCACACATAGTCGTTGTCCAGCACGCTGATGATCTTGTCGTCGGCCTCTCCCGCGTCGATCATCTGCAGACCGCCGATGACCCGACTGCGGACGATGATTTCGTTCCGGGCAATCGCCCGTTCGCTGAGGACGCAGATGTCCAGTGGATCGCCATCGCCTCGTTTCGCCGTCGGCGCGAGGCTGCGCACGCGCTCGTCACAGTAGGTGCGTGGGACAAACCCGTACAGCGTCGGGGGCTGTGCGGAGGAGCGCTGCGGTCGATCGACGCGAAGATACCCGGACACCTTATCAACCTCATACTTCATGAGGTCGAACGGCGTGATCTCGATGTACGCGTTGAGAACCTCAGGCGGATCAGGACCAGCCTCCAAACCATGCCAGGGGTGAGGTCGGAAGTGATTGACCGTGCCGGATCCTTTACCGGTCGGCTGCGCGGGAAGTCGTTTTTGTCGTCGCGTCGGCATTGTGAGAAAGCACCCTTCTCGGAAGTTTGTCGGCCTACCACTCGCGTTCAGCGGCGTGGCCGACCTTGGACAGCAGCACGACGTGCCCGAAGCGGTCGCTCCTACCGCCAGGTGATCGGGACGCGCCCGTCCCCGAACCCGAGATCCTAGACGAGGTCCTGCGGGCCCACGTCAGCCAGATAGTAGATCGCCCGGCACGACGATGGTTCCTCACCAGTCGCGAAGTGCCGAGAAATCCTGAGGCGTAGTCCCGTCCGCACGCCGCTCCTGCCCTATACTGACGTCACATTTTGGCCCTCACCCCCGGCACCCGCCTCGGCCCGTATGAGATTGTCTCCGCTCTTGGGGCCGGCGGCATGGGCGAGGTCTATCGCGCGCGCGGACACCAAGCTGAATCGCGACGTCGCGATCAAGGTCCTGCCTGACGTCGTTCGCGAGCGACGCCGAACGGCTCGCGCGCTTCAAGCGGGAAGCGCAAATCCTCGCGGCACTGAATCATCCGAACATCGCCGCCATCTACGGCCTCGAAGAGATCGGCGGCATGACCGCGCTCGTCATGGAGCTCGTCGAGGGCGACGACTGTCGCGGCCGCATCGCGCAGCGGCGCGATTCCGCTCGACGAGGCGCTGCCCATCGCGAAGCAGATCGCCGAGGCGCTCGAAGCCGCGCACGAGCAGGGCATCATCCACCGCGATCTGAAGCCGGCGAACATCAAGGTACGGCCCGACGGCACGGTGAAGGTGCTGGACTTCGGCCTGGCGAAGGCACTGGTACCAGTATCCGGCGCACACATTGACGGGCACCGCATCGCCCACCATTACTTCGCCCGCGATGATGACGGGCGTCGGCGTGTTACTCGGGACGGCGGCCTACATGAGCCCGGAGCAGGCACGCGGCAAGGCAGTAGACAAGCGGACTGACATCTGGGCGTTCGGCTGCTGTGCTCTACGAGGCGCTGACCGGGAAGCGCGCGTTTGGCGCAGACGACGTGACCGAAACGCTCGCGTTCGTCATTACCAAGGAAATCGACTGGACCGCGCTGCCGTCAACCACGCCGGGACCGATCAGGAATCTGCTGCGGCGATGTCTGCAGAAGGATCCGCATCGCCGATGGCACGACGTCGCCGACGCGCGCCTGGAAATCGAAGATGCGATGTCGGCACATCCCGACACGGCAGCGATCGGCCCTGTGAGAGTGCGATCGAGGTGGACGGCGGCCGCGGTGGTTGCGACGATCGCCGCCGCCGCGGTAGCTGGCGGCTTGCTGGTCGCCTCGATCCAGCGATCTCCCGTAGTGGTTCCGAAGGTGTCCCGGCTGGAGATCGCGCCCACGGGCACTCAAGCCCTGTCGCTGAGTGGCTTCGAGTACGACTTCGCGATCACTCCGGACGGGTCGCGCGTCGTGTATATCGGCAATAACGGCACGCAGCTCTTTGTCCGTCCGCTCGACGCCGTGGAGCCGACACTGCTGACTAAAGGGGGAGATCCGCGGACCGTTCATCTCGCCGAATGGAGAGTGGGTCGGCTATACGGAAGCCCAGACGATTAGAAAAGTCGCGCTCAACGGCGGCGCCCCCGTGACGCTGTTCCCCACCCCGGGCACACGGGGCGCCACATGGGCGTCCGACGATGAAATCATCTTCGCCAGCCTCGATCCCGAAATTGGCCTGCAACGTATTCCGGCCGCCGGTGGGACGCCGACGCCGCTGACACGGGTCGATCGCGAACGGGGCGAGCAGAACCACTGGTGGCCGGAGATGCTGCCGGACGGCCGCGGCGTGCTCTTCACGATCATCCGGCAATCCGGCGGTCTCGATGCGGCCGACATCGCCGTGCTTGACCTGCGCGCGGGGATCACCAAAGTCCTGGTACGAGGTGGGACGCACGCGCGCTACACGGCTAATGGGTATCTCGTGTACGCGGCGGCGGGGGCGCTCAGGGCCATTCGTTTCGATCTCGAGAACCTGGCGCCGGTCGGGTTGTCGGCAGAGGTGCTTCCGCAGGTGATGTCCACGCCATTCGGCGCGGTGGAAGCATCCCTCTCGCGGGATGGCACCCTCGTGTATGCGGCGGGTGGATCCGCGGCCAGTGGGATACGCGGGCTGGTGTGGATCGATCGCCGCGGTGAAAAAACCCGTCTCCCGCTCCCCGAGCGGACCTACGCGTATCCCCGTCTCTCGCCCGACGGAACGCGAATCGCGATGGTCAGTCCCGAGCAGGACTACGACCTCTGGCTCTGGGATATACGGCTGGCCTCACTCACGCGCGCGACCTTCAGTCCTGGACAGGATTCGTTCCCGGTCTGGAGCCCGGATAGCCGGAGGATCATCTTCGGCTCGGCGCGTTCCGGAGGCCAGAATGTGTTCGAGCAGGCGGCCGATGGCACGGGCGCCGTTGAACAGCTCACCGACGGAGCGTTCACACGCAATCCCTCGTCGTTCTCACCCGACGGCGGGCGCCTCGTGTTTTCGGAAACCGATCTGGCGACGGGGACGAATATCATGACGATGCGGCTCGATGGCAACCGGATGGTCGAGCCGCTGGTGCGCACGCCCACTAACGAGCGAAATGCGGAGATTTCTCCGGATGGACGCTGGATCGCGTATCAATCCGACGAATCAGGCCAGTACGAAATCTACGTCCGGCCATTTCCCGCTGTTGACAGCGGCCGATGGCAGATTTCGACGACCGGCGGGACGCGGCCGCTCTGGGCTCACAGCGGGAAGGAGTTGTTTTACCTCTCGACCGACGGCTCATTGATGCGAGTGACGGTCGAGCCGCGTACGACGTGGACCGCCAGCGCGCCCGCAAGACTGTTGGACAAGGCACCGCCTTTCTTCGCCACATGGTCCGGGCGCACATATGACATATCGCTCGACGACCAGCGCTTCCTGATGCCGGACTCCATGACCTCGTCAGATTCGGATGCAAGGCCGGCACACTTCATCGTCGTGCAGAACTGGTTCGAGGAGCTGAAGCGGCTCGTGCCGGTGAAGTGACGGGTGCCATCAGTCCGCTTCTGAATCTGGATCGTTCAGCGCACCAGCATCCAGAGTCCCGCGGCCATCAGCAACACGCCGCTGATCCACGGGCTGTAGGTGCCGAAAGGCGCCAATTTCTCGAATGCGACAAGGGCCGTCAGCGCGGCGATGACGGTCAAGTTCATCACGCCTCCGGCAAACAGCAGCAACATCAAGGCCCAACAGCAGCCCACGCAATACGCGCCGTGCTCGAGGCCCATCGTGAACGCACCGGAGACTCCGGGGCGCCAGCGGCTCACCAGGAATCCAAGGGGTGACTGGCACCTCCGCAGGCACGCGCGCTTGAGCGGCGTCAACTGGTAGAGGCCCGCGACGAGCAGCAGGGTCGCACCGACGGCGGGCTTGGTGAGCTTCCATCATCGGGGAGACGAGCAGAAAGGCCGCGAGCGTGCGCTGAAGAATGGTGGCGCCGAGACTGAACACGGTCCAGAGCATGAGATACCCGGCCGCGAGCGCATAAATATGGCGCGGTGCCGTCAGCTGCTGCGATCGTCGTGCGACGACGCCGTACAGCAGCAGCATGGGTGAGGCAGACGGCAGCATCATCGCCGCCATCATGACCGCCCACATGGCCCACAACAGCAGCAGATGCGGAACATCCCAGATCGCGGTCATCATCCAGGCGCTGGCGCCTGTCATCGGTCCGTACATGTCGCGCGCCATCACGACGATCCACATCCAGGAGACCAGCGGCAGCAACACCAGCACCACCAGCAGCGGGGTGCGCTCGTACCGCAACGCCGACTCGAGTCTCGTGAGCGGACGCTCGTCCGGCGTCGCCGTGTCTGGCATCGACAGATCGATACCGCAAAACATCGGGTTCGCCAAGCGGTCGACTGGCCTGAGGCCGGTCGTTACAGGCGTACTTCGCAGGCCCATCGGAGCATGCGATCCGGTTCCGGGGGACCGCGCGTCAGCATGCTGCCGGCCGGGTGTAAGATGGCCCGGGAGAATGACGATGGCTTGGCGATTGACTGGACAACTGATCGAGACATGCAGCTGCAACATGTTCTGCCCCTGCTGGTTCCTGGTGCAGGAGTTGATGGTCATGGACCAGGGCTGGTGTGCCAGCGCCATCACCTTCCGCACGCGTGAGGGCAACAGCGACGGCGTCGCCCTCGGCGGGTTCACGGTCGTCTTCGCCGTCGACTTCCCGGGGCCGACGTTGTTCGATGGCAACGCCACCGCCCGCCTCTACGTCGACGACGAAGCCAACGCCGATCAGCGGCGGGAGCTGGAGGCGATCTGCAGCGGACAGAAGGGCGGCGCGATGGCGGCGATTGCGCCCCTCATTACAAAGTGGCTGCCGCCCCGGAGCGCAAAGATCGACGTGGCGGACAACGGCGACGCTATCACCATCACGGTTGGGGATGCTGGCCGGGTGGAGTCGCGGCGCCTGCGGGACCCACAGGGCGAGGGCTTCACGCTGCGGGGAGGCGGGTTCGTGAGCGGCCTCGGGATGAAGGAGGCCGATCTGGCGCCGAGCAACAGCCGTTGGACCGATCCGGACCTCCGGCAGTTCACGACGAAATCCGGTGCGCGAGGCGAATTCAGCTGGAGTGGTTGAGATCTTGCTCGCGCCAGGCCGCCCACCGGTCACGCCGCATCTTCACCCCAAGGGTTCCGACAGCGGCCACGATTCGCCCTGAGTAGTCGCGAAGGTTTCGACCGGCTCGTCGCGACCTGCTTCGCCTAGCAGTCTGCAGCTCGACCGTCTCGCGACGGAGCTCAATCACTAGGAACATTTTTCACTGGCATCTGTCGATTCGGGCCATCACGTCTGCAGCGTCCCCCCGAAAACATTGTCGTTTGTCACTTGGCAGGAAAAGTGCTCTCGCGAAATAGACGCGCTGATATGCAGCCCGTCTATTCACTGAGAGGAGTACTACTGATGCCGCGATATTTCACCTCGACATTAGCTGCATGCGCGCTCGCCGCCACGGTGAACGTGTTCGCACAAGAGCCGGCCCCTGCGCCACAGCCAGCGCCTGCCCAACAGCCAGCGCCTGCGGCACAGCCGGCGCCTGCACCACAGCCGGCGCCTGCCCAACAGTCGGCGCCTGCGCAACCAGAGCAGCAGCCAGTCCCCAAGGAGACACTCTCGGGTTGTGTGATTGAGGCCAAGACCACCACCGGCGCCACGGCCTACGTGCTGAAGAATGCCGAAGGCGGGTCGGCGACGATGTACGTGCTCGCCGGATCATCGCAAACCGATTGGGCGACCAACGTCAACAAGAAGGTGGAAGTGACAGGACCGGTGCAGCAGCCGAATGCGCCGCCGACGGCTGAAGGCGCAGCGGCGGGCACGCCGAAGGCGCTGCGTCCGCCGGTGATCCAGGTCGAATCCGTGAAGGTGACGACCGAGACCTGCAAGTAGCGCATCCGCGTATGCCCCGCGCGCGTGCGCGGGGCATACGCTCTCTACCGAATCGGATCAGGTCCACCAGGACTCTGAGCACGGCCGCGCTTGCAGACCCGCACAGGCCCGCTAGCATGCGGAATGAACCACAACGAGGAGGTTATTGTGGCGACAACCCAGGAAGCTCTGCAGATCGGCGCGCTCGTTCCCACATTCACTGTTGACGATTTGCAGAAGAGCATCACCTTTTACGAAGCGCTCGGCTTCTCGATCGACGAACGGTGGGAAGACAACGGGACGCTGCTCGGCGTGATGCTGCGCGCAGGCAAGAGCGAGATCGGTTTGAGTCAGGACGACTGGAAGAAGGGACGCGACCGAAAAAAGGGCGTCGGCATGCGGTTGTTCATCTCGACGCAACACGTCGACGAGATTGCGGAGCGGGCCAGGGCCGCGGGCATCCACCTCAATTCGGAGCCGCACGACACCGAGTGGAAGACCCGGGCGTTCGAGCTCACCGATCCGAGTGGTTTTCTGCTGACCATTTCTTCGGAGCTCCTCGCCTAGAATCTGATCGTCTCTGGGGACATCGTGGTGACGCGCGATCGCACCATCGCGCCCAGTTGACGGTCTATCTGCGTGCGAACGGCCGGTGCCGCCAGGTACGCGGCCGAATCACCGCTTCGATGACGGCACGAGTTGCAGGCCGAGCGGGACTGCTCCGTGCATCGGTGGAATCGTCACGCCTGCCGCAGCAAGTTGCCGCCACACCTCGAAGTTCAGGTCGCTCCTCAACGTGCCGGCGGTCTTGAGATGCTTGGTGCTCCACACCTGGAGCTGAAACCGGAGCGCACCGAGGCCCACCTCGACGAACTCGACTTCCGGCACGGGATCGTGCAGGACATCGCGGTGGCCGGCCGCGGCAGCGAGCAACACCTGACGCACCAGCTCGGGGTCGGACGTGTGCGACACGTGAAACGACAGTGTGTAGGCGGTGAGCTTGTCGGGTCGGCTCCAGTTCGTCACGCGCTCCGACACGAACAGCGAGTTGGGCACGATCATCGCCACGCTCTCGTCGGAGACGATGGTCGTGGCGCGTGCGCCGATCTCCCGCACTTCGCCAACCACACCGCCAATCTCAATGCGGTCTCCTATCTTGATCGGGCGTTCGAACAGCAGAATGAGGCCACTGAAGAAATTGCTGGTGATGTTCTGCAGACCGAAACCGAGTCCCACGCCGACGGCGGCGCGGCAATGCGTTCAACGGCCGGGTCAAGGGCGTACAGCTCGCGATAGCGCGGCAGTCAGACACTCACGCTGGCAGCCTCTACCCGGGGCTGCCGGTTTTCCACCCGCGGATCGCGTTGCGCTGCGCCGAACCGCAGAACTGGGCGCCTCGGCAACCTTCGCCAGGCGGGAAGAGGAATTTCGGGGCACGTCACCGGTCCGTCGAGGCCGCAGCGGAGCCTGCCGGATCGCGCGATAATCTCTCGTGTGATGTGTGGATACCGTTTTGGTCCCATTTGGATCGGCTGCAAACTACGCTCGAAGGAGACCGCATGAGTCCCAGGACCATCGCCAAGCCGTATCGCGTCGCCGCCGGTGAAGGCCTCGCCCACGTCTGGTCGCTCAAGACCGGCCGCGCCGAGACCGGCGGCGCCTTCTCGCAGTTCGAGACCGACGACCCGCGCGGGACGGCGACGGCCCTGCACGTTCACCACAACGAGGACGAGACCTTCTACGTCCTCGACGGTGACGTCACCGTCCAGATCGGCGACCGACGCATCGACCTCGCCGCCGGCGACTATGCGTTCGCACCCAGGGACGTCCCGCACGCCTACGCCGTTCGCTCGGAGCGGGCGCGGATGCTCGTCACCCTCTGCCCCGGCGGACTCGAAGAGCTGTTCGTGGCGGGCGGCATCCCCGTCACGGGTGACGTTCCGCCCGAGGTGAACGTGCTGCCCCCGCCGGCGGAGATGGCCCAGCTCCTGGCCGACCATGGGGTCGAGGTCGTCGGCCCCCCGCTCGTCGTCGACGAGCTCTAAGGCGCGCTCGACACGGCGCGCGACGTCCTTGTCATCCAGAGCTACGGCAGCGGCTTCAACATCAGCGAATGGACCGTGGAGAAGATTGCCGTCCGGCATGACGCAATCCGTCAGGGAGCGGTCCATATGCCGGCGGACGTCGACGAGCCTTCAGAGCTGACGATGGAGGCTAGACCGCGGCCAGGAACTTCGTCCTCGGCCAGATCATCAAATAGTTCGTAGGCAGATACTCTCCGGCTTCGTAGAGGCGGCGTCGCTTTGGGTTCGTGAGGGCGTCCTTGAAAGTGGCGGCGTCGCGGCCCGCCCGAAAGAACCGGGCCCCGCCGATCTTCGGCACATCGTAGAGATAGGCCATCCGAGGACTGATCTCCCTGAGTCTGGGATCATAGAACCAGGCGGCGGCGAACAAGGCCTTGATATGCGGATCCAGCCGCAGTTGTGCTGCGATGTCCTGGTAGGTGCGCAGCCAGCCCTCTTCGAGAAAGTTGCGGTAGACCAGCCGATCCTCGACGTGCAGCGTGTAGAGTTTTTTCCGTTCCAGGCGTAGATCAACGAGCAGGCAGTGCGCGGCTGCCAGGACCTGTCGCATCCCCCCTTGGACCAGGAACTTCCGGCCGATCCAGCCTTGCTCAAAGTGGCACGGCCCGCGCGTCGGCAGCAGCCGTAAGGCGCAGATCGAGATGTCCTTCTTGAAGAAGTCGCTGTCCGCATCGAGGTGCAGATCAGGCTCGGCTTCGAGACGGTCCAGCACGCCCTTGAACCATTCGTGTAGCGCCTGGTGGACGGTCGGCGCCAGCACGACTTGGCCTCTGTCAAGGATTTCGAGGCTCCGGTGCATCAGCTCCAGCAGGGCCAGACGATGGTAGGCCGAGAGCATCTCGTGGCCGGCTTCCTCAGCAATGGAGGCGAACCACGGCGCCAGCGATCCGGGGAACAGGCCGTAGTTCCCGGCGGTTGCCGCCGCGCTGAACCATTGCACATAGGACTCGATGGGGAATCGCTCCAGCCAGTTCGCTCCGATGATGCCTCGCTCGCGCCCGAGATGATCCTCGATTCGCTCACGCATCGGTGCTCTTCCCGGCGCTCGGCGGCAGCGCGTCCCTGCGCATGGCCTTGCGAAGCAGCGGCTTGTACCCGGACAGTTCTGCCTCGAATTCAATGTCCGCGATGTCATCCCGATCGAGGACACGAAGCAGCTTGAGCGGGTGCGTCGTGCGGTGGTTTTCACCGATGTCGCAGGTGGTCGCCGACCTCACGCCGAGCTCTTCCAGGACCGGCAGATGGTCCTCCTTCCACTCGCCGCTGGGGTAGCACAGGTGGGACATGGACGAGGAGCACAGCGTACCAATAACGTCACGGTTGCGAGTGATTTCTTCAATGATGTCCGACCGGCTCTCGGGCAAACGGTGACGATGGGTATGCAGCTGAATGTCGACTCCGAGCTTGGAGATCTGCCGAACTTCGTCTGGCGAGAGCAGGTGATAGAGACGGCGGTCGCGCAAGGACGGGTAGTTCACATCAAGGGCCGCGCCGATCTGCTCGAACACCTGGTCGCGTGCCTCGAGGGGATAGTGTGCATCAATGGCTCTTGCCAGCTTGATCCATTCCGCGTCCGTTGGCGGCCGGCCGCGTACGAAGATCCTCTCGGGGAGGCCCGGGGCAAGGTGCGACACGGCGACCGATTCCTTCTCCGAGCGCAACAGCATGTTGATGAGCAGAAAGTTGTAGATCGGCGTCTGGTGGAGGACATAGTAGGTTGTCAGATACAGGGTATTGGGAAAGCCGAACTCACGAAAGACCGGCGCCGCCACTGCGAGAGTGCCGTAGAAGCCATCGTCGGTCGTGATGACCACGCTATCCGGCTCGAGAGTGCCTTGACTCAACCGGGTGACTCCTTCATCGAGTGAGATCACGCGGTAGCCGCCGTCGCGGAGGGTCTGCATCCGACGGCGCAGGGTGTCGAGGCTCACGAACATGCCGGGGAGGTACCTGTGCTCATCGTCGAGGGAGAAGCCGTGGTAGCAAAGAATCGTGAGCGTGTTCTGGCGGAGCTTTCGCGCCAACACGAACAGACCCGCAGCCTTGGACGCCTTCAGAAAGGCGCGCCTCATCGAGTCCCGTCCCATGTCCTCTCTGTCAGATCACGATCCGCCCACGATGGGCAGATCACGGTCCTGCCTTTCCTAGCGCTCGCCGCCGAGCTTCCTCTCAATCAGGTCGATGGTGTCGCCGACGTTCTTCAAGCCCTCCACGTCTCTCAGGGTGAACTCGACACCGAATTCCTTCTCGATGGCGACGATGATGTTGATTTGCGCGAGCGAGTCCCACTCGTCGTGATCGGCTGACCCGGTTGCGCGTGTCACGACGAAGGCGTCATCGTCCAGCACATCGCGCAAAATGCTCTGCAGCCTCTCCAGGGTGGTCATGGCGTTGTCTCTTCAAAGACCTCAGTTGGCCGATATCCTCGCGGCCGCTGTTTCGGCATGCGGTTTTACGCGAATGTTGACGACGCGATCATCTCGATCACTCTCGAGGTCGTAGCCCCACACGCTACTTCCATCGTCGCTGCTGTCGATGAGGCGAAAGCCCAGGATGGCGTAGTGGTCCTTCACGATCGCGTTCTTCTTCGTGGGGATGTAGTAGCCGCGGATCCTCCGGATGCTCCGGGCGCGCGCCGCGCGTTTGAGCTCCCGGAACATGGCCCACTCCAGGTCGCGTTTGATGACGCGACAGCTCATGAGCCACAGTTCCATGTGCAGGATGTCGTCCTCGATGCGTCCGAGAAGCACCGTGACCAGGCCATTGTCGCCGAACTTGTCGGCCAGCCGGCCGAACAGCGTCACATAGTTGTCGTCGGTACTGAAGGCCGCGACCTCTGCCTCGGTGAAGCGACGTGTCGTCAGGTTGAATTGATTGGTCTTGTTCGTCAGTTGGGCGATGCGGGGCACGTAGACGGGCACGAACGGTCCAACTTCGGCTTCCATGTCGAGCGACGCGAGGAAATCCTGGTAGCTGACGATCTGGGCCGCGGCAGCGACGCGTTGGATGTTGCCCTCGTAGTAGCGTTGGCGGAGGGCGTCTTCTGTCGACAGAGTCGTGGCCTCGAAGTAGCCCGCCCGGTCCAGCACACCAATGTAGCGAGTGACATCGCTGCCAACATCAGGGACCGCCACCGTCGGCAACTGGGTGGCGACCAGTTCCCGCTCAGAGGGGTTGTCATCGAGCAGCACCAGGCTGTCGACGCCGATGTTGATCTCGCGGGCAATCTCTTCGAGGTTCACGTTTTTCGGCTGCCAATTGATCCGGGAGGCCGCGAAATTCGCCGCAGTCAGCTGGCTCTCCCGATGTCCGAGTCCGGTCAGGGCGCTCTCCTGATCATTCTTGGAGCAGATCGCCAGGATGACGCCACGCTCCTGAAGCGCTCGCACGTATCGCTGGAGTTCCAGATGCGCCTCGCCCTCCGGCGTGCCCTCGCCCAGCCGGATTCCGTCGACGCCGTCGTCGCCGACGACCCCGCCCCACAGCGTATTGTCGAGATCAAGCACCAGGCACTTCTTGCTCCTGCCTTCCACCGCCCTGATGATGGACGCCACCCCGAACGCGACCGACGGAATGGCCTCGTAGTTCATCGCGTACTTGGACTGGTACCAGAGTTTCTTGTTGTACGAACGCTCGAGACCGAACCAAGCGGCCAGGTAATGGAGGTCATGGATGTGAAAGCTCGGCGTCTCGCGCGCGCGGGCCGACAGGCGTTCGTTGAGGCGGTTGATGAACGCGGTTCTGCCGGTCTGGGCGACCGCGTCGAGTTGGCCGAGCGGCCGGGCGAACGGCGGCTCGAAGTTATTCTGGATGATGGTTGCGCCCCACTTCTCCCGGACTCCCTGCCAGACCTGCTCGAAGCGGCCATAGAGAGCGTCGCCTTTTGCCTGGACTTCTTCGACGCCGTCGAAGGGTTCAGGAAAAACTGGAATGTTCAGACAGGTCGTGTGGATGTAGACGTATCGGGCGCGAACTGGCTGAGCTCGTCGTTACCGTAGAGCGCGTCTTCGTAGTATCTGTTGTACTCCGATTGGTAGATGTCGGGTCGAAAGCCTTCGGCGAGGAGGAAGAGTTCCAGCAGGTTGCCGATCTCGGCCGTGGTCGATCCGCCCAGAATGGCGATCTTCAGTTGGCGCCCATCTGACGTCTCGCGCAGCTGACGGCGCAGGCGCTTGTTCGTTCGAAGCAGGTAGGCAGGATTCAGGGGATGCTGAATCCGGACGGGCTCATTGCTGCTCATGCATGAAGGATCCGCGTGCTCTCCAGCGCGAACCGAGATTGCGATTTTATACCATGAGCAGGCATCGACGCTCCGTCAGGTCTCGGTAGGGACGCCCCTTCAACAACGGTCGGGCCGCCTCCCCGCACAAACTCCAGCGTGCGGGACTAGCTTCACTTCGCGCAGATAGTCCTCGCGTGTCTGGTACAGCGTTCTCAGCGTGGCCGCATCAAACGGAATGTGTGTGCCGTAGAGGCTGCAGAAGTTGTTCTCGGGCAGCGTGGTGGTCGCCGGGAGATTCTCCTGTATTCAAGGCTGTCGGCACCGCCACTCGCGGCAGGCGGATGCCGCCAACAGCGAAGCCCTTGTCGTCGCGGACGATCGTCGGGGCACCCGGCGGCGGTGGGAGCCGCCGACACGTGGATACGCTCCGCGGCAGGCGGCGGAACATTCGTCGTCACCCAGCGGTCGAGCGCGGCATATGACGCGCTGTGCACGACCCAGGCCGCGCGATTTCAGTCGTTCACAATCAACGACCTGGAGATGGCGGCAGGGTGCTCAGAAAATCCGAAGACCGACGTTGGCGAAGAAACTGGGGACGAGCACCTTCTTCTGGACCAAGTCGTACCGCACTTCATCCCTTGCGTTGACTTCGTAGTCGTCGAAGTGGAATCCGATGAAGTTGAACCGCATGCCGGCTTCGAAGAGAAAGACCGACCATCGCTCGAGGGCGCTCACCTCCAGGAACGGATAGAGGACGCCGTCGGCGTCCGTGCCCACGAAGGGCACGTCCGCATTTCTCTCCGGATGGGTATGCCGATAGCGAACGCTGCCATCGGGGTTGTTTTGCAGTTTCGTCACGTCGAAATTGAGCGACGGGATGCCCCATTCGAGGCCACCACCGAATTTCAGCTTGGTGATCCACAGATCAGCGGCGCCGAAGAGACTGGCGTTGAACATGTGGCCCGCCTCCCGGTACGCCAGCCCGTCCTTTCGGTAGCCCACCGAGAATCCCACCATGTCGCCGAAATAGTGCTCAATCGCCACAGTGGCGCTCGAGATGCTGTAGCCCGCTAGAAAAAGGTCGACGTTGAATCCCGCCAGACTGCCCGGGTTTTCGAGATCACCCTGCCAGTGTGCGACGCCGCCTTTGATGTAGGTTCCCGAATCCAGCCCCTCCTCCGCGTCGGCCGGCCGCGGCTGCGCCGCCAGACCCGCAGGCAAGAAGAGACAGACAATGAGGGCCAGTCCTCGCGTGACGTTCGTGACGTTCATGCGGCCGATACTTTCATTGGACGAGCAGCTCGAACAACGGGCTCTTCCAGTAGTTCGGGTAGCTCATTGGGTTCTTGATGAGACTGAAATTGCTCTGGCTGCCCGAATCTCCACCCCACATCGTGTACCAGTACACCCGCTCGGCCCGAAAATAGTCCCGGAGGACCGGATACTTTTCCCTGACGAAGGCGATGTGGAGCGCGGGGTCCGGTACGCCTGATTCTGTTACCCAGACACGAAATCTCCTCAAGCTGCCTCCGAGAATGCCCCGGTACTGGCTCGCGTTATCCGGGTCGTACGCATTCACGGCAATGATGACCTTCTCCGGGTCCATATCGGCTAATCCGGTCTTGGCCATCACCTCCAGCTCACCGGGCCCGTAGAAGCCGGAGCCCAGGGTCGACTGGGTCACCAGAACCGCGCGGTCCGGGTGGCGGCGCTGCAGGTGTGTGTACACCCGCTGAAACACCGCCATGTATTGCTCGATGCTCATACCGCTCTTCGGCAGGATGGTCGTGACCTCGTTGCCGATCTGGAAGTGTCGGATCTCGGGATACGCCGCGAGGATGTTGTCGATCTCGCGCTCGATGTTCTTATCGAACAGGTACTCGTTCCCGATGAGGCCCAACAGGTCGAGGCCGAGCCCTCCGAGCTCCGTGATGGTCTGATCGCCGGCGCGCTGGTTGCTCCGGCTGATCTCGACGCGCAGGCCCCTCAGTCGGCCCGCATGCTGCAACGAGGAGAGGGCATCGCGGTACGCGTCGAGTGCGCCGGCATTGATGTGCACGCCGACGTACGGCGACCATTTCGCTCCGATATCCGCAGCGAGCCGCGGATCGACCGATCCACTTGGCCCGACGGGCGAGAGGGGGCTGGGCTCCTGGCAGGCGGCACCGATCGCCACAACCAGGACAGCGAAACCAAGGGCAGATCCTGGAGCGCGGGCGATTCCAGGAGCCCGGAAGCAGGACTTGGGGAACAGCTCAACCAATGGATAACCGGGACATGTGGCGCTGGCCGCTCGAGCAACTGTAGCGACGGCGCGCACCAGGGTCAAGAGCGTCATGCCGATGCCAGGGCTCGCGCTCACGTCGCTCACGCGGTACGCAGCGCTCGACGCGTTGAGATTGATCCAGCTCAACGCCAACGCCTCGCGAACTTGGAGGACAACTCACGCGCGCGTCGGAGCGGTCGCTCGCGGGGGGATGTCCTGTGTCAGCGCGTCGAAGCGATATGCGGTGTCGTTCGACGCCACCACCACCCCGCCGTGGGGATCGAACGCCACGCCGACGAGCGCTGGCGCTGCAATCACGAGCTCCGCGGGCCGTCCCGGCGGCAGGCGATAGAGCCCCGACCATCCCGCGAGCGCCTCGACGACGTGCAGCACGCCGCTGCGATCGAACGCCAGTCCCTGAGGCCGCCCGAATGCCGAGTAGATGGCCTCGGTGCGGCCGAACGAGTCGATGCGATAGACAGAGTCGTAGGAACCCAGCGTGGGCCCGGTGACGTACAGATGCTCGTCGGGTCCGAACGCCAGGTGAAACGCGGCGACGCTGGCGGGCAGCGCGGCGAAGGATGTGACCGATCCGCTTGGCGGGATGCGAAAAATCGTCCCGGAGCGATCGCCGACATACAGCGACCCGTCGGGACCGAACGCCAGTCCGCAGGCCACGCCGAGCTCGGCACCCACGGTGCGATAGGAGCCGTCGGGGTCGACACGGTATATGGTGCCATCGAAGCGGCTCGAGACGTGGAGCGCTCCGTCACCATTGAAGGCCAGCGACGTCGCATTGACGATACCCGTCACGAAATTCTCGCGTGTGCCGTCCGGCGAGACCCGGAAGATCGAGACGGGCACCTGCTGGCCGCGGGCGCCGCTGCACGTCACGTAGAGATGGCCGTCCGTATCGATGACCGGACTGTCCACCTGGTGGAGGCCCGTCGCCCAGGGCCGTCCTATCTCGACAAACGCCGTCTCGCCCGCCACTCCGTCCACGCGGACGGGTGTCGATCCGCCCTCGAGACCTGACGGCGCCAGCACGCCGACGGTGGAGGACGAGGCGAACACGACGCGCGCAGGCTCGCCGCCGATACGGACCTCGGGCACGCCGAGGTCATTCACCGGGAAGTCGGCGCCGTGAAGGTCGATGCGTCCGCCTTCCACCACCGCCAGCGGCTGAATGGCGTTCAAGCGTGCGCCGGTGAGAACGGAAGGCAAGATGGGGATGAGCCGCGCGACTACGACTCGTCGAGCTCCACGTTCCAGTACAGGTAGTCGCGCCAGCTTTCGGGAGCGTTCCGCAACCCGATGGTAATGCGCACCGCCGGCACCGACACGGGCCGCCTCGGCAGGCGCGTGAGACGCATGCCCGCCTCTTCGGGCGTGCGTCCGCCCTTCCGCCGGTTGCACGCGATACAGCTCGTGACGATGTTCTCCCAGTCCTTGCGGCCGCCTTGCGCCACCGGCATGACGTGGTCGAAGGTCAGCTCGCCAATGGGAAACACGTCGCCGCAGTATTGACAACTGTGATCGTCGCGCGCATAGATGTTGGCACGCGAAAACGGCACGTAGTCGAACCGCCGCTTGATCTTGATGTAGCGGAGGAGCCGGATCACCGAGGGCAGCTTGAAGGTGATCGACACGGCCCGGATCTCGCGGTCGTAGACCGAGATCACCTCGACCTTGCCCTGGCAGAGCAGCGTAATGGCCTTCTGCCAGTGGACGACCTTGAGGGGCTCGTACGACGCGTTGAGAAGGAGCGTCTGCTCCATACGAGCCATTGTCTCCGAGCGCGCATGAGCTGTCAAGCGATGGACAGAGCTAAAGCCATAGGGTCCAGCGGCTTAGAGCGATACCGCCGATCGGCCGCCGGTCCGATAAGACTTCGCGTGCACCAACTCGTGCGCCCGGCGCTCGTCTTTGTCGTCTCCGCCGGCTGCCTCCTTGGCGGCTGCGGCACGCGGAGCGGCGCCGTGCCAAAGCCGTTCCCGACGCCGGGCGCGTCGCAGCCGGAGCGCGCCGGCCCCGGCTCGCTTCCTGCCCCGACGGCCCCCGCCGATGGCTACTCCGTGTCGGGCACGGCGCTCGGCTTGCGGGGCGTCCCCTACCGCAATGGCGGGAGCGATCCCTCAGGGTTCGATTGCAGCGGGTTCGTCCAGTACGTCTATGCGCGGCACGGCCTGAGCCTGCCGCGCGAGGTCCGCGAGCAGTTCCGCGTCGGATCGAAGGTCAAGGACGCCGAGATCGCGCCCGGCGATCTCCTCTTCTTCTCCACCACCGCGTCGGGGCCGAGCCACGTGGCCATCGCGATTGGCGGCGATCAGTTCGTCCACGCCCCCAGCTCGCGGGGTGTGGTTCGGGTGGACCGCCTGAGCTCGTCGTATTGGCACAGCCGCTATCTCGCAACGCACCGGCTGGCGCCGTAGCCCGAAGCACGGCACGTCGTTCGGCCCAGGAGCTTCCGAAGCGTTGCAGGATGGCACGCGCGGCGGCGCGAACACTCGTGAACGATCGCGGGGATATCGGGTGCGGCTGGTGGCGGCGGCGAAGCGATTAGTTGGACGACCGGGCGGCTGCCGTGTCGCGAACCGAAGCGGCTCTGTCGCGAACCAACTGGATCGAGCGCAGGGCACGCGGGCCCAGGGGCAGGCTGCTCTTCGCGCGGAACTCGCGCAGGTGCAGATCGTTCGCCGTATATCGGGTGGCGCGGCGCCGCTGCTGGATGGGCACAATCTGGACGCCGTCCTCGATGCTGCACTCCGGCTGGCGGCGCAACACTTCGAGGTACCGCTGCGGGAACGACGGAAAGTCACGGAACGTGGTGCCCATGACGGTGCCGTGGCGCTCGCCGAGCTCGGCGAAACTGTATCGGAGAAAGTCGTAGACGCGCGGATCGGGCCGGCTCGCCAGGTACTCATGGACGAGGCGCGCCACGTTCTCGAAGAACTCGCGCCCGTGCGAGTTCGGCGAGTAGGTGCCGTCGGCGCGCTCGATCCGGCGGATGCCGGGCTCTTCCGGATCGACGTGATAGAGCTCGTGGACGACCGTGTCGAGCTTGGCCACCCAGCCCTCGGCGCCCGGATAGAAGTGATCCTTGCGCGAGCGCTCGAGCGTCTGATCGCAGAAGCGCGGCAGCGCGAACGAGATCAGATAGTGAATCCGCTCGCTCCCGACGCGGACGACGGGCGACTTGGTCACGAACCACTCGGAGCGCCGCGTGGTGCGGCCCGTGCTGGTATCCAGCCAGAAGTAGTGCCCGGGCTCGCTCGGCGGAAGGTTCACGCAGTGACACGTGGCGAACGGCCCTTCGGCCGCCGTGCGCCCGAAGCGCGCGAACACCAGCAGACGGTTCAGATCGATGAACGACAGCGTGGGCACACGCGCCACGATGTCCTGCATGAGCGTGGTCAGATGCTCGGTGTAGTTGATCATCCAGCGGCGGGCACACGTCCGCTCCGGCCCTTGAGGAACGATATCGGCACGTGAATCAAGATAGGAAAACTCGTGAAGACGGCGCGAATTATGACGAAGCGATCACCGGGTGTCAATGACCCGAATCACCTATACGGTCGGTCCGGATCCGGAGGAATCGGCTCAGTTGGCCGAGGCGTTTCGATGTCCGGAGACGCCGGCGGTTCGATTGACGGCGTCAGCTCATCGGCCGGCGCGGGAAGCGGAAGAGTTGGCGGAATCGGCGAGACGACCGCCTCGACCGGCGGGGGCTCGACCTGGCCCATGCGGCGGAGGATGAGCTGCTGACGCCCGCGCAACCGCGCGTTGGGCTTCGACGGACTGTAGGTGCGCGGATTGATGATGGCGCCGGCGAGCAGCGCGGCCTCTTCGGGACCGAGCGCAGCCGAGGAGCGATGAAAGTAGGTCCGGGCCGCGGCCTCGGCGCCGTACACCCCGTCGCCCCACTCGATGACGTTCAAGTACAGCTCGAGAATGCGGCGCTTCGACAGCTCCACCTCGAGCCGGCGCGCGATGAGCAGTTCGCGCAGCTTGCGCAGCGGGTTTCTCGACGGCGAGAGGTACAGGTTCTTGGCCAGCTGCTGCGTAATCGTGCTGCCGCCGCGCGAAAAACGGCCCCGCTCCAGGTTGGTTTCGATCGACTTGCGCAGCTCGTCCACGTCGATCCCTTCGTGCTGCCAAAATGCGCTGTCTTCCGCCACGAGCACCGCGCGCTTGAGGTGGCTGGAGATCTGTGGATACCCCACCCACCGCTGCACACGGCGTGGCTTCGCTCCACGGGCGAGCGATTCACGCGCCCTGAGCTCGATGAACGCCGTGGTCTTGGGAGGGGCGGTGGCGAGCGGCCGCACGTCGGGCAGCGTGAGGTAGATGTAGGCGAGCACCGCGAACGCCACGACCACCACGGCGAGAGCCGCGCGTCCTACACGGCGCATCATGAAAGAAGCTTCGGATGACTCCGGACACGCTCGGGAGCGGAGGCGACGATCCGCGCGAAATGCGGATGGCGCTGGTTGATCAGCACGTTGCGCTCGAGGCCGGGCGCCACCAGCGAGGGTACAAACAACACCACCGAGCGCTGCTCGTCGTACCACCGATCGCCGAAGCGCTGGCTCGCCTTCTTATCGTCCGCAAGCCAGCCCGGCACATCGGCCGGGCGCACTTCTTCGATGCTCGCTTCACCAGCCAGCTCGATCTGCACGAATACCAGCGTGGACGGGATCCGGATGCTGTTCAGCTGCGCAGCCTTCTCGAGGAGCGCCGTCGCATAGTGCTCGGTGGCGTAGATGACGTAGCGCCCCCGCGAATTCCACCGGGCATCGTCGCGTGCCGCCGCCCCCGCCCCATCGAGGAGCGGATACGCCGGCGACCCGATCCGGTATCCCAGTAGCGAGGATTCAGAGCGGGAGGCCGTGTTCGACATCGGCCAGCAGGCGCTCGACGCGCCTCGCTCCCAGCTCCGTGCGGGCCACCGTGAGCGGGGCCTGACCCTCGAGAAGCGGATGCGGCCGGTTCAGGAACGCGCGCGCTTCACCGTCGTGGCCCCACAGGTTTTCGGCAAGCGCCACCACCCGGGCCAGCCGCTCCGTGCGCTCGCTCTCCTCGGCCGACAGCCGGGTACGGCGCTTGAAGGTGGCGGCGGGAACGACGCTGTAGACGAACTCGCTGAACGGCGTGCCGGGCGCCACGGCGCGGCGCGCGACGAGCTGCAGCGAACGCTTGGGCAGCCCCGCGCGGACCACCTGTTCGAGCTCGTTCCAGGTGCGCACGCTGATCCGCAGGACGGCCCGGCCTCCCAGCACGTCGGCCACCCGCTCCACCACGCCCCGCGCCGATGCGACAGCAGTGTCAGTTGATACCTTCATGGTATCCAGATGATACCATATCGACGCGCTCCCGGCGCAATACCTGTTAACGTCTTGTTCAGAAGAGTTACGGCTGAGATGCGCGGACCGCGCGTTAGCCGCTGACCACGATCTTCAGCCGATCGCCCGGCCGCGGCTGCTCGCTCACCGCGTAGCCGTTCATGATGGCCAGGGTGGACGCCTTCACGTTGCCGCCGCTCTGACGCTCGGCAATCGCCTGCCAGGTGTCGCCGGCGCGCGCCGTGTAGAAGTCGATGCGGTTGGGCCGAACGTTGAGCGCTTCGTCGCGGCCGAGCGGGCGGAAGCTCTGTATCGAGGAGGCGAACGCGCCGTCCGCGCGCGCATACTGGTCGACCGGCGCGATCCCGGCCACCAGGAACACGTGGCGCTGATGCTGGATGTGCGCCGCGCGCACACGCACCTGACCGAGCTGCTGCACCTTCCCCTCGTAGGTGCCCACGTAGGTCTCGAGCCCGTTGATGCTGCGGCGGCCGCCCTCGAGCTGCTTGAATCCCGCGGACCTCATATTGTTCGCCGCGATCTGATCGACGCCGTTGCCTTTGGGCTGCTCGACGAGCTCCACGATGACCACCGCGCCACCGCCCGGCTCCGCGCCTGCCACCTGCGTCTTGCCGTTGGACACTTCCCACCCGTTTGGAAACTGGATCGCGAAACGCAGATCCGGGTGAAGAAACGTGCTTCCCCGCACGACCCCCTCCTGGGGGTTGTCGCCGAAGACCAGGCCGTCGATGCGGCGCAGGAACTGTTCCTCGCCGACCGTCTGGGGACCCCCGGGGGTGTTCTCGAGCTTCGCCACCGTTTCCTGAACCTTCTGCACGCGATCGGCCGGCATCGGATGCGTGGCCAGCCAGTTGGGCACTCCGCGGCGATCGGCGGTTTCGTCGATGCGCGCGAGCGTGCCGAGGAACCCGGGCATCGCGCGAGGGTCCCAACCGGTCTTCCATTCGTATTCAGCGCCCAGCCGATCGGCCTCGAGCTCGTCGTCTCGACCGTATCTGAGGAAGAGCAGCCCGAGGGCCGATTCGGCGAGCTGTCCGAAGGGGCGCGTCTGGGGCACGAAGATCCCGCCGACGAGCAGACCGAGCTGCGCACCCGCGGATCGCGTGTAGGCCTGCGCCGCGTGACGCGCGGTGACGTGACCGATTTCGTGGCCGAGCACACCGGCCAGCTCCGCTTCGTCGCCGAGGTACGCGAGGATGCCGCGCGTGATGTAGATGTAGCCGCCCGGCAGCGCGAAGGCGTTGACCGCCGGCGCATCGACCACCATGAAGTGCCACGGCAGGTTGGGCCGATGGGAGCTGCGCGCGAGACGGAGACCGATGTCGCTGATGTACTGCTGCAGCTCGCTGTCCCCGTAGACGCCCATCTCCTGCTGCACCTGTTGATCCATCTCCTGGCCGATCTGGATTTCCTGCGCCTCGCTCATCAGCGTGAATTCCTTCTTGCCGCTGACGGGGTTGGTGGCGCACGCCGACAGCGTGAGCGCGACGAGCGCGGCCGCGGCGGAGCGTACCGGCCAGTGGTGTGTTGGAGGCGTGAGCGTCAGTTGCGGGCACATGGCTTGATCGTCTCTCTGTGGCGTCGAATCGCGTCCGGCCCGGATGACACCCGGGCACCGGACCCGACGCACACACACTCTGTGTGCAACACGTGTACCACGGCGACCACGACGAATCCCGCCGTGCTACGCGGCTGACCGTCCGAAATGTGGGATTTCCTGAGATTTCAGCGGCCGAACCACGCGGCCGCGGTGGCAACGCCCTCGCCCGCCGGCACGGCGTGACCTTCGGCCCCCAGCGCCGATCCGAGGGCGCCGAGCAGCAGCAGCACCAACTCGGGCGCCGAGCTCGCGCCCATGAGACCGATCCGCCAGATGCGCCCGGCCAGGGGACCGAGCCCTGCCCCGATCTCGATGTTGAACTGCTCGCGCAGCCGCGTGCGCACGGCGGCTTCGTCGACGCCCTCGGGCACCTTGACGGCGTTCAGCGTCCAGAGCCGCTCGCCTTCGGGTGGCAGGAGCGCCAGGTTCATTCCGGCGAGGCCGTGCGCGAGCGCGAGGTGATTTCGCTCGTGACGCTGCCACCGCCGGTCGAGCCTCTCCTCCTCCACGGCGAAGATTGCTTCGGCCAGGGCGCAGGCCAGGCTGGACGACAGCGTGTGGTGATATTTGCGGCGCACCCAGTAGTCTTCGATGAGATCGAGATCCAGATAGTAGCTGCGGCAGCCTCCGTTCGCCCGGCGCGCGCTCTTTCTCACCGCCAGCGGCGAGAGTCCCGAGGGCGCGCCGATGCACTTCTGCGAACAGCTGTACACGGCGTCGATGTTCCACGCCGCCATATCCAGCTCGTGCCCGCCGAGCGTCGTCACGGCGTCGACCAGCGTGCGCGCGCCGTGCGCGTGCGCCGCCGCGGCCAGCTCGCGTGCGGGATTGAGCACGCCGGTGGAGGTTTCTCCGTGCACGAACGCCACGACGTCCGCACCCGTCTTCTTGAGCGCGCGGGTGAGATCGTCGGGATCCGCCGCGCGGCCCCACTCCACCTCGAGCGGCGAGACGATGGCGCCGTAGCGGCGGCACATCTCGACGAGCCGATCGCCGAAGTAGCCGGTGGTGACCACCGTGACGCGCGTCGTGGGATCGACCAGCGCCGCAATCGCGGCCTCCATGGCCGAAGTGCCGGTGCCCGACACCGCGAGTGCGACGGCGTCGGCGGGCGCGCGGAACAGCCGATGAAGCCCGTCGCGCATGGAGTCGAGCAGTGTCATCAGCGCGGGGTCGAGATGACTCAGCACCGGTGCCGCCATGGCGCGCATCACGCGCGGCGCAATGAGGCACGGCCCCGGGCCCATGAGGATACGCGGCGGCAGAGGCGGCAGCGTCATGTCCGCTCCACCTGCTCGCTGGTGAGACGTGCCACCCGCTCCATCTCGCGCGCGATCTCGTCGACGGCCCCGGGCGGGGCGGCCAGGAGGGGCGGCCGCGGTGCGCCGCTCGGATATCCGGCGAGCTTCGCCGCGGCCTTGAGTCCGGGAATGCCGTGCACACTCGTCACGAGCTTCGCGAGCGTGGAGATCTGCTGCTGAAGCGTGCGCGCTTCGTCGTACCGCGCCTGGCGAACGAGCTCCACCATGCGGACCATCAGCTCGGGCACCACGCATGCCAGCGCGAGGATCCCGCCCCTGGCCCCCGCCGACAGTGCCGCGTAGAGCGTGGTGGCGGAGCCGGCGAGCACCTGGAAGCGTTCGGGCGTTGAGGCCACGAGCTCGCCGACCTGCGCGATGTCGCCGCCCGATTCCTTCATGCCCGCGATGTTCGGATGCGCGGCGAGCCGCGCGACGGCGGCGGGCAGCAGATTGACGCCCGTGAACACCGTGACGTTGTACAGCAGCACCGGCACCGGCGAGGCATCCGCCACCGCCGTGTAGTGCGCGACGAAGGCGTCGCTCGTCATCTGCGCCTTGAAGTACGACGGCGTCCGCACCAGCACGGCGTCGGCGCCGTCTCCGGCCGCGCGCTTCGTGGCCTCGATGGTCGCGCGCGTGGACTCGCGGCCCGTGCCGGCGATGAGCAGCTGATGACGCGGCGTCACCTCGCGCGCCGCCCCGATCGCGCGATCGCTTTCCTCGTCGTCCACGAGCGGCGCTTCCCCGCTCGATCCGAGGACGACGACGCCGCGGATGCCGGTGCGCAGGTAGCGCTCCGTATTCGCGCGCAAGCCGTCCAGATCCAGCGCGCCGTCGCGAAACGGCGTGGTGATGGGGGGAAAGATGCCGTCGAGCTTCATGACGCGAGCGTATGGGCCTGCCGCGACGTTGTCAATCGGCGCGCCACCACGCCGTCGTCCTGGAGAATCAGGTTGAAGCCGAGCGAGACGGCGAAGATGGCCACGGCCGGCGCCAGCGTCCACGGGAACTCCGTGATCGACACGATATTGGAGGCGTCGCGCAGCATCGTGCCCCAGCTCGGCACCGGATCCGGAAAGCCGAGACCGACGAACGACAGCGTGGCCTCGGCCAGGATGAACGCCGGCAGCAGCACCGACGTCTGGGTGGCGACAAAACCGCGCGTGGCCGGCAGCAGGTGCCGGAACAGCACGCGCGAGGGACTGGCGCCGGCCGCGACGGCGGCCGCGGCGTAATCGAGCCCTCGCTCGGCATGAATCGTGGCTCGGACGCCGCGCGCCACCGATGGCCAGCCGACCAGCGCAAGAATCAGGGTCATCATCAGGAACACCGTGGCGGGCGGAACCACCAGCGGCATCACGGCGCGGAGCGACAGGACCACGTAGGTCATCGGCAGGATCAGCACCAGCTCGCTGGCGCGCATCGCCGTCTCGTCCACGAGCCCGCCGCGATAGCCGGCGAATGCCCCGATCACGATGCCAATCGCAAGCGCTCCGAGCGCGGCGGCGAGCGCAACGGCCAGCGACGTGCGGCCGCCGTAGAGCAGGCGCGCGAAGACGTCGCGTCCGAAGCTGTCGGTGCCCAGGAGCAGCAACGGCGAGGACGCCCACTCGGCCGTGGTCGCAATTCGCCTGCGCTGGCACCACACGAGCGAGACCGGATCGGATCGATCGACGGCGTAACGTTGCTCGAGCCGGCTCTCGAGTCTCCAGGGATAGATGAACGGCCGCTGCCAGCTCCCGTCGGCGGCGCGCACGTGCACGGCGGTTGGCGGCGCGTGCAGCAATTGCCGGAACTCTGATGCCGGGTCGTTCGGCACCAGCACGGGCGCGGCCAGCGACGCCGCGACGACGACCGCCACAAGGAAGAAGCCGAGACGCCTTGTCATAGCTCCCGCGTCCGCGGATCGAGCCAGGCGAGCGCCAGATCGGCGGCGAGGTTGGCGCTGGCGAGCACGATGGCGCCCCACGCCGCGCACCCGGCCACCAGCAGCACGTCGCGCGCCCGGAGCGCGTCGAACATCAGCCGCCCGAGTCCGGGCCACGCCGTTACGATCTCCACGGCGAACGATCCACTGAGCAGGCTGCCGACGACCAGACCGTACACCGCCACCACGGGCCGCGCCGCGAGCACCAGCAGATGCCGCCAGACGACTCGCCGCCTGGACACGCCTCGCGCCAGCACCGGCGCCACAAACGGCGCCCGCATCGTCTCGGCCATCGACCGCGACTGGAGCCGCTCGAGGAGCGCCGCGATCGGCAGCGCCAGCGCGAGAGCGGGCAGGGGCAGGTGCGTGGCGAGATCGGCGAGATAGTCGGTGAATCCCGCACCCGCCGCGTCCGCCGACGTCATGCCGCCGACTGGCAGCCATCCCGTGCGCGCCGACACGAAGACGAGCACGAGCGACGTGAGAAGCGGCGGCAGCGAGAGCGCGACCATCGAAGCGACGCCCACCAGCGGACGCGCCCATCTCAGGGCGCCGGCGCCCATGGCGACGCCGAGCGGCAGCCCGACCAGTGTGGCGAGCATCAGGGCCGTCAGGCCGAGCACCGCCGTGTTCGCGAGCCGCGATCGCACCAGCTCGCCTACCGGACGTCCGTACAGCATGGACGTGCCGAGATCGAGGCGCACGGCGCGCCCCGCCCACTCGACGTAGTGCGCCGCCACGCTGCGGTCCAAACCGTAGCGCGCGCGCGTCTGCGACACCGTCTCGTCCGTCGCGCCGAAGCCTAGTACGCTCGTGGCGTAGTCGCCCGGGGCGAGCCGCGTGAGCAGGAACGCGGCGGACGAGACGACGAAGACGAGGATGAGGGCGAAGAGCAGACGATGGACGAGATAGCGCAGCACGCTAGTGCGTGGGGGCGTGAACGGCCTCGGCGACACTGAGCGCCTCGGCGTTCCACAGCAGCTGTGGCCTGAGCACGGCGGGCGTGACATGGCCGACGCGGCGGCTCGTGGCCACGAACAGCCGCGGCGCCGCAAAGTAGATCACCGGCTCGCGCTCGACGAAGATGCGCTGGACATCGGCAAACAGCTGTCTGCGTTCGGCGTCGTCCACCGTGCGGGCCTGCCGGCGCATCAGTTCGTCGATTTCCCGCTCGAAGATGGTGGCGGGTGACTCTTGCCCCATGTTCCAGACGTGTGCGCTGCCCGAGCTGAGCCAGAAGTCCAGATTGACCGCCGGATCCGCGTCGGTCGTCTGCAGCCGGTAGTACACCGCGTCGTAGTTCCCGGCGACGAGCCGCTCGATGAACGCGCCGAACTCGAGTGAGACGACGTCGACACTGATGCCGAGACGCGACAGTTCTTCGCGGACGAATGCCGCACCGCGCTCGGCCGCCGTGTTCCCCTGGAGGATGAGCAGCGCGAAGCGCACGGCGCCTCCGCGCGCGTCCTCGAGCGTGCGATCGCCGTTGCGATCGGCGAGCCCGAGATCCGACAGCAGGGCCTGTGCCCGCTTCACGTCGTACACGCCGCCGGGCAGGGCGGGTGCGAACCACCGCCGGTTGCCCGGCGTGACCGGTCCGTGGAGCGGGACCGCCGCGCCCAGAAAGACCGTGTCGACGAAGGCGGCGCGATTGACGGCCAGGGACACGGCGTGCCTGAAGGTTTCACTTCCGAGCCAGTCGCGCCGCGGGTCGCCGGCGTGCGCCGAGGGTGATAGGCTGAACCAGAGCCCGTCGGGATCGAGGCCGACACCCAGATCGTGCAGCACGACGGCGCCCTGCTCGGAGGCGCGCCGGAGCGGCAGGTAGTCTTCGGGCCTCAGCTCGTTCTGCGTGAGGTCGATCTGCCCTGCCTGCAGGAGCAGGAGTTCGGCGTTCTGGTCGGGCACGATCTCGAGCGTGAGCCGGTCGACATACGGAAGCCTCACGCCACGGGCGTCGGTGCGCCAGTAGCGCGGATTCCTGGCAAACGCCATCCGCTCGCCCGGGCGATACTCGGTGAGGACGAAGGGACCCAGGCCGGCCAGCTCGGAGGGCGGCGTGGCCACTCCCCACGCGCTCGCGAGCGTACCACCATGGTGGAAGCGCTCGAGCCGGTGACGCGGGAGTACCGGCAGCGCGTCGAGCAGACGCAGCCCCGGACCATAGGGCGCGGGAAATTTCACGCGCACCACCAGGGGCGCCTCGACCACGACCTGAAGCGGCTGACCATCGACGAGCAGGCTGTCGCGCAGCGGGCTGGTGGTGCGCGGGTCGTATACCGCCTCGAACGCAAACCGCACATCGGCGGCATCGAAGGGGGCGCCATCGGACCACGTGAGATTGGGGCGCAGAAATAGTGTGAAGGATAGGCCGTCCGGCGAAGTCTCCCAGCGCTCGGCGAGCCAGGGCTCGAGCTCGTCGGTGGTGCGGTTAACGCGCACCAATTTCGCCTGCGTGAGGAGCGAGAACAGATCCGTGAACGTGTCGCGATTGACGAAGCGGTTGAAGCTGCGCGGCTCGCCGCGGATGGAGGCGGCGAGCGCGCCGCCCGCGCGTGGGGCGAGGATGGCGGCGGAGTCAGCGGCGGGCGCCGTGGTCGCCGCGTCCCTGGGTGCGGCGACGAAATAGTAGCCCGCGACGACGGCGAGGGCGGCCGCGCCGAGCAGCGCGCGCTCGGCGGAGCGGCGACGAAGTCCCGTCAAGGCCCGGCCTCGCCGGCCAATTTGTTGACTGGTGCTGGTGCCATACGCCGCCGCGGATTCCGTACGGCTTGATGCACAAAAGCGCGTGATTTAGCGATCCAGATGGTCAGGCCAACAGCCGACTGGCTTCCGCGAGGAGGTAACGATGACGGGCGGCCTCCCGGGCGGCCCCCGTAACTGTTTGATGTGAGCAGCCTTGACATCATAGGCCTTCTGCCCTGTTCAGTGGCATCATCCGTGCGATGTCGTGAGCCGGGAGAATCATCGCAAGCTGGCGCCCAATGCTTCGGCAAATTTCGACCCGCGTCTCGGCCGCAGCGTTTCGAAGAGCACGCCGCACGCATGCTCGGCGTCTCGCGTCGTACGATCTACAACCGCATGCGCTCCGGGCAGCTGCAGACCGTGGCAGACCGTTCGGAGGCTAGGCTTTTCGCAGCGCGTGCTGTGGACTCGCTGCGCGCGCTGGGCGAATTGGCCTAGGTGAAAAGTCGATACGCGGCCTTCGAATCCCTCTCGGCGAGAGGCTTTCTGGTTGGGTGGCCGCTCATCGGCGAACTATTATCAATTCCGATCCAACACTCTATTCGCAGACCTGTTTGACGCTTAGTCCCGATTGAGAAGTAGCTTGGTTACGCCACGCCGCATCTCTGTCCACTAGATGATCCTATCGGCTATTCAACTCGCACCGTTCCACCCTCTCCCGAGCTCCTCGCGGCCGCCGCCGCAAACGCCACCGCCTTCAGGCCGTCCAGCCCGCTCGCGCACGAGCCTGCCCGCCCCTCCAGCAACCCCAGAAAATCCGACAGCTCCGCCGTGAACGCGTCCTCCGCCGTCCGCTCCCATCCGAACACGCGCTCCCGCACGTTCAGCCGCGGATACAGCCGCCACGCCCGCCGCCGCGCGCCGTTCTCCCCCTCCCGCCGCACCACCAGGTTGTGCAGCGGCGGATACGACGCCAGCGCCATCCCCTGCCGCCCGTACACCTCCACTCGCAGCCGGTAGCCCTTCCACTCCGTCCACGTCGCCTGGTACACAATCGGCACGCCCGCCGCCGTCCGCGCCAGCACCATCGCGTTGTCTTCCGAACCCTCCAGGTTCCACACCCGGTTCGTCGCCAGCGCCGTCACCTCGCGCGGCTCGAAGCCCAGATACCGCACCAGATCCGACACGTGAATCCCCACGTCCATCATCGCGCCGCCGCCGAGCGTCGCCCGCTCGTACATCCACGGCGCCCGGAACTGGCTCATCCCCTCGTGCCCGCCGAACGCCCGCACGTGATCCACCGGCCCCAGCACGCCCTCCTCCACCACTTCCTTCAGGTACCGGAAGCACGGGTAGTAGCGGTGGTTGAACCCGACCGCCAGCACCCGCCCCGCCCTCGCGGCCGCCTCGATCATGCGGCGGCACGACTCCACCGAGCTCGAGAGCGGCTTCTCGCGAGAGCACGTGCTTCCCCGCCTCGAGCGCGGCAGTCACCATCTCCTCGTGCAGCTGCACGGGCGACGACACGATCACGACCTCCACGCCGGCCGTCCCGATCGCCGCACGGAAGTCCGGCGCCGTCTCGACAGCGTGCTCCCGCGCCACGCGCCCGGCCGCCACCATGTCGGTGTCGCAGACGACGAGCAGGCGGGCGGAGGGGGTGCGGGCCACGGTACGGGCGCGCATGGCGCCGGCCACTCCTGCCCCCACCACCGCGATGCCCACCCGATTCACACCGCCTCCCGGAGCGCCCGAAGCGCGCGGCGCAGCCCGAAGTAAGGCGTCCACCCGCGCTCGATGTACCGCCGCCAGCGCGCCACGTTCCGGAAGTACCACATCTCGATCCGCGGCAGGTCGTAGACGTCCGAGGCCGTGTCCACCCGCCCCATCGTCGTTCCGACCGACCATCGGTAGTGACGCGCGATCTCGGCACGGATCGCGTCGGTCGATCGGCCGAACGGCGGGCAGAAGCCCTCGACCGCCACTCCCGCCCGCTCGCGGATCATCGCGCCAGACTCCGCCACCTCGCGCCCGGCCTCCTCATGAGAGATCGTCGTCAGGTCCGGGTGCGACAGCGAATGCGCGCCGAACGACACGCCCGCCCCGGCCAGCTCGGAAACGAGCGGCCACGTCATCAGGCGCCGGCTGCCGTGAGGAGTCGCCATGGGCTCGCCCCTGTCGATGAGCCCCGACACGAGGAACACCGTGGCCCGCCATCCGCGCTCCTCGAGCAGAGGAAACGCTGTCTCCGCGAAATCCAGGTACCCGTCGTCGAAGGTGAGCGCCACGGCGCCCGGCGGGAGCCCCACGCCGGCCCGGCGCGAGGCCACGAGATCCGAGACCGACACGCTCGTCGCGCCAGCATCGGCCAGCACGGCAAGCTGATCCCGGAAAATCTGCGGACTGATCGCCAGCGGGCCCAGCCGCTCGGCCGACACCGAGTGGTACATCAGGATCGGCACGCCCTCTCCTGCCGTCATGCCTCGACGGTCTCCCCGGCGCGAGCGGGCTGCCACGGCACGGCGCCGAACTTGCCCCGCGCCGCCCGCTCGAGCAAATCGAGATAGGCGGCGATGTGGGCGTCCTCGGTCCATCGCGCTATGAACGCCTCGTACCCGCGCGCGCCCAGCTCGTCGCGCCGCCGGGCATCGCCCGCCAGCTCGCCAATGGCTTCGAGCAGCTCATCGTCATTTTTGAAGAGCAGCCCGCCGCCGGCACCGCGCACGAACTCGGAGGTGCCGCCGAGGTCGCGTGCGATCACGGGCGTCTTGCGTGCAAAAGCCTCCAGCACCACCGTGGGCGCCACCTCGTAGGTCACCGACGGCACCAGCACGGCGCGCGCATGAACGTAGTACCGCCCGAGCTCGTGCGGAGCGAGCGGCCCGAGCACGACAATCCGCGGGTTGCGCGCGGCGGCGGCCAGGGCCGCCGGACGCTCCCCCCCGTCGCCAATCACGAGCAGGTCGGCGCCCTCCACCCGATCCCAGATGCGCAGCAGCGTCGAGAGTCCCTTCACCGGCTCCAGCCGGCCCACGAAGAGGAAATAGGGCCGCGGATGCGGCGGCGGATCCGGATGCTGCCAGTCCTGGTCCGATCGCGCGGCAAAGGGGGCCAGGTGCGACAGCGGCCGGTCGAACCCGCGCTCGGCGTGCATGCGCGCCGTGAAGTCGCTCGGCGAGAGAAAGAGGTCGATGTGCTCCGCGGCGCGCGACAGAAGGTTCGTGTAGCGCCACAGCTGCGGCGGCCGCCTGGTCGAGGCCAGGCAGCGCAGGCACGTGGGCCGATCGCACGGCTCGCGGTCGAACTTCCACAACACGTGCGTGGGGCACACGAGCCAGTGCTCGTGCGTGGTGTAGACCTTGAGCAACTGGCCCGCGCCGTTTCCGATGCCGAGCACGCCCGGGCCCAGGAGCGACACGTTGTGAAAGTGGATGACGTCCGCCGGCCGCTCGAGAAGCCGCTCGATGGCGGCGCGCTTCAGGAACGGCTGCCCTGTCTGGTGCGACAGCACCGGCGAGAGCCAGCCGAGGCGGCTCCTCAGCGGGTGCACCGTCACGTTGGGATGATCCGGCAGGCGCACCGCCGGCTCCTCGCGGACGAAATAGCGGTACGAGTCCACGCAGTGCACGACGTCCACGTGGTGGCCGCGCGCGGCCAGCGCATGCGACAGGCGGTACACGTAGAGCCCGTCTCCGCCGAAGTTGTACGGCGGATAGAACGTCGTCACCTGGACGAAGCGCATCGGCCGGCTTGTCACGGCAGGCCCTTCTCGAAGAGATCGTGCATCAGGGCAAGCCGTTCTCGAAGAGATCAACCAGGTTCGACGCGGCCGTGTTCCAACTGAGGCGGCCGGTGGCGGCGAGGCCCTCGGCCCGCATCTCGCGTCGCGCGTCCTCCGACGAGAGCACGTCCACGAGCGCGCGCTCGAGCGCGGCCTCGTCGCGCGGATCCACGTAGCGACCGCCGCGTCCCAGCAGATCGGGCAGCGGGCTCTCCGTGGTGGCAATCACCGGGCAGCCGCACGCCGCCGCTTCCAGCGCGGGCAGCCCGACGCCTTCGGTGAACGAGGGCAGCACGAGCACCGTCGCCAGATTCAGCATCACGACGAGATCGTCGTCTTCGATGAAGCCGGTGAAGACGGCGCGCGAGGAGAGCCCCAAGCGCCTCGATCTGCCGGGCCAGCTCCTGATGACAGTTCACGAAGGTTTCCCGCTCGCGCTCCCCCACCAGGAACAGCATCACGTCGTCCAGGCCGGGACGCTCGCGCGACGCGGGCGAACGCCCGCACGAGCGCGTCCAGGTTCTTGTGCGGGCTGAAGCCCCCGACGAACACCACCGATCGCCGCGCGGGATCGAAGCCCACGTTTCGAAGCACGGGCGTCACGGTGGGCCGATCGAGCACCCGGAACACGCCGGCGCTCGCTTCGCCCACCACGTGCAGCCGGCCTTTCTGCACGCCGACCAGCCGCTCGATGGTGTCCCGTGAATAGTGGGAGACGGTCAGCAGCACGTCGGCCTGGCGGCGGCCGATGGCCGTCTTCGCCCGCCACATCAGCTGATTCTTCCAGCCGCCCAGCGCCATTGCCGGGTACATCTCCGCCGTGGCGTCGTGCATCATCAGGAAGCGGCGCGCGCGGCCGAACGTGGGCACGTAGCTGTACAGCGTCGGGAAGAACACGACGTCGAGGTCGGCGCTCGAGAGCGCGCGGCTCATGGCCATGACGTCGCGCAGCCGCCGGTGTCCGCGGGCCGAGGCGGCCTCGATGGTCGGCGCGCTCGCGCCGACCACGCGCACGCCCGCACCGGGCCGGCAGCTCGGCTCTCACCTCGGGCGCGTCGATGAAGAACGTGTAGCGGTTGCGCGTGTCCACTTCCATCAGCGCGCCGAGCAGACAGCGCGCGTGACGGCCGAAGCCGCGCTTCAGCATCCAGCACGTCGCGTCGACACCGATGTGACGCGCGCCGCCGTCCGCCTTCATCGTCCCGTCCCGCGAAACGCCGGCGAGCGGCGCCACACATAGGGCGCGAGCGCCTCGCGGGCGGGACCGAACAGCGAGAAGCCTCCCGCGGCCAGGCACGCCAGGTACAGCACCGACACGGCAGCGCCGCACGCCAGCAGCTGCCAGATCGTGACAATCGGGTTCACGGCGTGCCACAGCCACGCCGCCACGCCGGCCACCGCCGCCGCCATCCATGGCAGCGCCGCGATCTTCAGCACGCTCACGTCCACGGCGCGACCGCGCCCTCCGCCATACCAGCAGGCCGGCGGCATGCACGGCAAGGCTCGCCACGGCCGCGCCCATCTCGCCGGACATCAGCGCCAGCGGCACGCCGAGGATCCAGGTGGCGAGCACGGCGGCGAGCGTGGCGCGAAAGACCTCGCGCGAGCGTCCCAGCGCGTGCAGCAGACCCGCCAGCGGCTCCACGGTGGGAGTCACGAGACACCCGGCCCACAGCACGTAGAACAGCGGCACCGCGCTCAGCCACGCCGCTCCGAACACGATGCGGACGATGGGATCGATCAGCACCAGCGTGACGACGGCGATCGGCGCGACGACGCCGTGGGTGGCCGCCAGGAGATGCCGCACGAACCGGGCGAGCTCCAGCGGATGCTCCTGCAGCCGCGCGAACGAGCCCACGTAGAGCCGCTGCAGCAGAATCAGCCCCGTGAGCGGAAAGCCCCCGACCATGGCCGCCCACTGCAGCCGTCCCACCGACGAGGGTCCCAGCATCAGGCCGACCAGGACGGGAATGATGCTCGTGCGCAGCACCCACAGCAGGTGCACGCCCTTATACGGACATCCCGAGCGCGAGATAGCCGCGGACGGTGGGCCACGACCACGCCCAGCCGGACAGACGCGGACCCAGCAGGTTCGCGAACATCGCGCCCGTCATCGAGCGGGCGATGACGGCCACGGGAAAGCTCGTCGCCCGCCAGCCGCCGAGCGCCAGCGACAGGAGCACGGCGTTGAACACGATGGCCTGCGCGATCTCGACGATGCCCACGCGCTCGAAGCGCAGGTGGCGCTCGAGCCGCGCGAGCGGGAGGAACCGCTCCGAGTCGGCGAGAATCGCGAGAGCCATGGCCGGCAGCAGCCACCGCTCGAGGCCCGTGAGCCCGTAGGCGCGAACCACCCACGGCGTGGCGAGGCACGCGGCGAGCGCGACGGCCAGCGCCGCGGCCTGCTGAAAGCTCGACACCGCGCGATAGTCGGCGTCCGACGGCTCGGCCGGCCGCCGCACCAGGCTCATGCCGAGACCGAGATCGCCGGCGGCCGTGAGGAATGCGAGAAAGAAAGTGAAGATGGCGACGAGGCCGAATTCGGCGGGCGTGAGCAGGCGCGCCAGCAGGATGGCGCCGCCGATGTTCAGGATCTGAGCGGCCACCTGGCCGCCGCCCAGCGAAACGGCGCCGTGGACGGCGCGGGCGACGACGTCCTGGGGCCGGAGACTATGCGTGTTGCCCATTGCCAGCCTCGACTCGCCGGGAACGATCCCGTCGGGGACGCACGGGCTCGGCCGGGACTTCACACAGCGCGCGACGCGACGCTCGGAAGCTCATCCGGGAGTATATTACAGGCCCGTTCGCGCTCCGCCCCGCATGACAAACCTGTTTCGAACGCTGGTTGCGGTCCTCGTCGTCTGCCGCTTCTACGCGTTCCGCACCGAGCTGGATCACCCGCACCTGTGGCGTCAGGCGGACACGGCGTTCTACTCGCTGGGCTTCTACCGTTTCGGCATGAACATCTTCACGCCGTCGGTGGCCTGGATGGGCAGCTACCGTCACGTGATTCTCGAATTTCCCCTCACCGAGTGGATCGCGGCCTGCGTGTACATCCTGAGCGGTCCGACGATTCTCGTGGATCGGCTCGTCAACTTCGCCTTCTTCCTCGGCTCGGCGTTCTATCTGTTTCGCATCGTGCGGCTCGTCAGCGACGACACCCTCGCGCGCATCGCGACGCTGCTCTACATGGCTGCGCCGCTCGGCATCTACTATTCGCGCGCGGCGCACATCGATTTCACGGCCGTGTGTTTCTCCCACGCGCTGCTCTACTACACGATGCGCGTCGTGGTCTCGGGCCGGCGGCGCGATCTGGCGCTGGCCATCGGGGCGGGTACGCTCGCCTTCGTCATCAAATCACCGTACGCGTTCTACCTGATCGTCCCCGCGCTCACCTTCTGCTACCTCCGGCGTGCGGACCGTGAGCGCTGGCTCGAAACGCTCGCCGCGTTCGCGATTCCCGCGCTGGCCTTCTGCGGCTGGTTCGCCTACGTGCAGTCGGTCAACCGGCAGGCGCCCGATCTGTCGTTCATTCCCAGCTACCACACGCACGTCGATCGCTTCAGGTGGTACCTGGGCACCATGGCCGACCGCTGGAGGCTCGAGCCGTGGCTCAACGTCACCGGTAGGGTGTTCCGCGAGATCGCCGTCACGGTGTGGTGGGTGCTCGTGCCGTTCGGGCGTGCTCATCCGCCACCGGGTGGCGGCCTATTACGTGTTCGCGCTGGCGTGGACGGCGGGCACGCTCGTGTACCTGGCGCTCTTCCTCACGCTCAACGACCGTGCACAACTACTATCAGATTCCCTTCATCGCCCCGTTCAGCCTGCTGCTGGCGGTTCCGATCTACGCCTGCTGGACGGTCACGGGCGCGCGAGCGCGCGCGGGCCGGGCCGTCGCGGCGGCCCTGCTCGTGTGCTACGTGGGCTCGTCGATGTTCGTCGCGACACGGCGCTTCTATGAAACCAATCCAGTGGCCGAGGCGGCCGGACGATTCATCGCGTCGGTTACCTCCGACACCGATCTCGTCGTGATGTCGTACACACGCGCCGATTACGCGGATCCGTCGTTTCTCTTCTACGCCCGGCGTTACGGCTGGTCGGTGCGCCATAACGAGCTGTCGCCGCGCATCGTTCAACGCCTTCTCACCCACGGCGCCACCATCGTCGTCACCTCCACCGAGTACCCGCCCGACCAGGGCACACGGGCCTACCTCGAACAATGGCCGATTCTGGGGACGACCGACGTCCCGGGGAACCACATCATCGTGCGGCGTCTGGCGCCGGCGTCAGAAGTCGTGGTGATGTCGAGCCACGCGCGCATCGCCGTCTACGCGGCCACCGGCTTTCTCGGCCGCCTCGTCACGTCCGAGCTTCGATCGATGGGGTGCAGCCTGCGGCTGGGAGGGCGCGACGCCGGCAAGCTGCAGCAGCTGGCACAGGCGACGGGCGCTGACGTGGAGTGGATGGCCGCGGCCGTGGAGGACGAGGGCGCGCTTGCGCGGCTGCTGGCCGGCTGCGGCGTCGTCGTCAACTGCGCAGGCGCGCTGTCGGGCCTGGGCGATCGGCTCGTGAAGGCCGCGATCGCCGCCGGGGCGCACTACGTGGACGCCGCGGGCGAGCAGCCGTTCATCCGTCAGATCTTCGAGCGCCACGGCGAGGCGGCCTCGCGGCGCGGCTCGGCGCTGGTGCCGGCCTTCGGCCTCGATTACGCGCTCGGCGACTGCCTCGCCGCCGTCGTCGCGCGCGGCCGTCAGCCCGCGCGCGAGGTGCTGGTGGCCTATGCCATCGAAGGGGCCGACGTCAGCGCCAACAGCCTGAAGTTCGCGGGCCAGGCGCCGCTCGGCCACGAGGTGCTCTTCGAATCGGGCGCGTGGCGGAAACCGCGAACCGAGATCTACCGGCGCACGGTGACGTTTCCCGCTCCCTTCGGGCCGCAGCCCATGGCGCGGCTCGCCGCGGGCGAGATTGTCACGATCCCCAGGCACGTTCAAACGGATCAGGTCACCGCGCTCATCATCGCGCGCGCGCTCGTTCCCCACCCGCGTCTCGTGCCGTTCTTCCCGTACCTGCGGCCGCTCATCGCGCTCGTGCGCCAGACGCCACTGCGCCATCTGCTGACGCTCGTGCCGCGCGTACAGGCTCTCGCGCCGGCGAAGGCGACTGCCCCGCCCACGCCACCGCGCTTTTCGATCGTCGTGGAAGTGCTGGCGAAGGACGGCGTCGCGCGCGCGCGGGATCATCGAGGGGGGCGACTTCCATCGGGTGACGGCGCGGACGCTGGCCTTCGGCGCCGCGGCGTCTCGCGTCGCCGGATTTCCGTCTCTCCGGCGCGCTGGCGCCGGCGTCGGTCGTCACGCCCGAATCGCTCTTCGACGATCTCGCGAACCTCGGCGTGTCGTGGCGGATCGAGGAACGCGGCGCGGCGCGCTAGGCGCGCGCCGTGGACCCGACGATCGGTCCAGGCCCGACGCCGCCAGCACCGCGCGCTTCACGTACACGGGCGCCATCGCCTTGCGGTACGCCGCCGACGCGAAGACGTCGCCGATGAGATCGTCGCCGAGATCCTTGCCGACCAGGGCCGAGGCTTCCTCGATGGCCTGCGCCGACAGCTTCTTCTTGACCAGCGCCCGCTCGACCGACACCGCCCGCGCCGGCTTCGGCACGAGACCCCCCACCGCCACCCGGGCGGCCGAACACGTGCCGTCGGCCATCGTGACGAGCGCCGCCACGCCGACAACGGCGTAGCGCGACGCGGGATGCGCGAACTTCACGTAGGCAGAGGCCTGGCCCGCGGTGTGCGCGGGCACCAGAATCGCCGTCAGCACCTCGTCCTCGCGAAGCGCGGTGGTCATCACGCCCTGGAAGAATTTCTCGGCGCCGATCGTCCGCTCGCCCTTCGGACCCGAGGCCACGATGCGGCCGCCGAGCGCGGTCAGCACCGTGGGCAGATCCGAGGCCGGATCGGCGTGCGCGATGTTGCCGCCGATCGTGCCGCGGTTGCGGACCTGCGGATCGCCGACGATGCCCGGCGGCCTCGGCCACGGCCGGGCACCACTGCCTGATGAGCGCCGACGAGGCGAGCTCGGCGTGGGTGGTGAGCGCGCCGATCCGGATCTCGTCGCCCGCCTGCGCCATGCCCTTGAGCTCGGTGACGCGGCCGACGTCGATGATCACCGCAGGGGTGGCCAGGCGGAGCTTCAGCAGCGGAATCAGCGTGTGGCCGCCGGCCAGGAGCTTCGCGCCGGGATGCTCGCCGAGCAGTCGATGCACGTCGTCGAGCGTCTGCGCGCGGTAGTAGTCGAAGTCTGCGGGAAACATGTCAGGCGCCCTTTCGAATCGCGTTCCACACGCGCTCGGGTGTGAGCGGCATCGTGATCGACTCCACCTTGAACGGCGCGAGCGCGTCGATGACGGCGTTGTAGGTGGCCACCGTCGAGGCAATCGTCCCGGCTTCGCCGATGCCCTTGACGCCGAGCGGGTGGTGCGGCGAGCGCGTCACGGTCGAGAGCGTCTCGATGTCGGGCAGCACGTCGGCGCGCGGGATGGCGTAGTCGAGCAGCGTCCCCGTGACGAGCTGACCCGACTCGTCGTAGACGGCCTCTTCCCAGAGCGCCTGACCGATGCCCTGGACGACGCCGCCGTGAACCTGGCCTTCGACGATCACGGGATTGATCTGCGGTCCGCAGTCGTCGACGGCGAGATAGCGCACGACGCGAACGTGTCCGGTCTCGGGGCTCACTTCGACCACGGCGATGTGCGTCCCGAACGGATAGGTGAAGTTGGGCGGATCGTAGAAGCTCGTGGCTTCGAGGCCGGCCTCCATGCCGGCGGGCAGGTTCCAGGCGACGTTCGCGAGCAGCGCGATGTCCTGGATCGTCTTGAACCGATCGGCCGATCCCTTCACGAAGAACCGGCCGTCCGCATAGTCGATGTCGTCGGCCGCCGCTTCGAGCGCGTGCGCCGCCAGCAGCCGGGCCTTGTCCTTGATCTTGCGCACCGCGATGGCGAGTGCGGCGCCGCCCACGGCCGTCGTGCGGGAGCCGTAGGTGCCCCACCCCATCGGCGTCTTGTCGGTGTCCCCGTGCACGACCTTCACGTCGTCGACGTCCACGCCGATCTCCGAGGCGACGATCTGCGCAAACGTCGTCTCTTCACCCTGGCCGTGCGGCGAGGCGCCGATGAACACGTTCACCTTGCCCGTCGGGTGGAACCGCACGATCGCGCTTTCCCAGAGCCCGCCCTGGAACCCGACCGCGCCCGCCACCTGCGACGGGCCCAGGCCGCAGATCTCCACGTAGGTCGTGACGCCGATGCCGAGATAGCGGCCCTCGGTGCGGAGACGCGCCTGCTCTTCGCGCAGCCGCGGATAGTCGACGTGCGCCAGTGCCTTGTCGAGCGCGCCCTGATAGTTGCCGCTGTCGTACGTCAGGCCGGTGACCACGGCGTGCCCGTCGCTGAACGGGGGCAGCAGGTTGCGTCGCCGCACTTCGACCGGATCGACGCCAATCGTGTGCGCGAGCTTGTCGATCAGCCGCTCGAGCATGAACGTCGCCTCGGGCCGCCCGGCGCCGCGATAGGCCTCGACGGGCGTGGTGCTGGTATAGACGCCGTACACGTCTTCTCTGACGGCCGGCACGTCGTAGGGACCCGACAGCATGAGCCCGTGCAGGATCGTGGGAATGCCGGGCGCGGCGGTCGAGAGATACGCGCCCATCGCCGCCCACACTTTCGCGCGCAACCCCGTGATGCGGCCGTCGCGCGTGGCGGCGAGCTCCACGTCCTGGACGTGATCGCGCCCGTGTGTCGTGGCCTGGTAGTTCTCCGAACGCGTCTCCGTCCACTTCACGGGCCGGTTCAGCTTCATCGCGCAGAACACGGTGATGAAGTCGCCCGGATACTGCGCGATCTTGCTGCCGAAGCCGCCGCCCACCTCCGGCGCCACCACGCGCAGCTTGTCTTCGGGAACGCCCGTGACGACCGAACAGGCAAAGCGCACGATGTGCGGGTTCTGCGTCGTGTTCCAGAGCGTCAGCTCGCCCGTGGCGCGCATCCACTGGGCGACGGCCGATCGCGGCTCCATGGCCGTCGGGATCAGGCGTTGCTGGATGATCCGCTCGCGGACGACGACCTCGGCCGACGCGAACGCGGCGTCGACGTCGCCACCCGCGACGACCCAGTGGAACGCCTGGTTGTTCGGCGCCTGTTCGTGCAGCTGCGGCGCGCCCGGCTGCGAAGCCTTCTCGGGATCGATCACGGCCTCGAGCGTCTCGTACTCCACCTCGACGAGCTCCAGCGCGTCGCGCGCCTGATAGCTCGTCTCCGCCACGACGACGGCAACGGCGTCGCCGACGTAGCGCACCGTCTCGGTCGCCAGCACCTTATAGGGCGCCACCCGGAGGTCCGACCCGGGAACGAGCCACAGACACGGCACCGGCTTGAGGCCCGCGTCGGTGTCCTTGCCGGTGAAGACCGCCACCACGCCGGGCGCCGTCCGCGCGTTTCTCGTGTCGATGTTGACGATGCGCGCATGGGCGTGGGGACTGCGGACGATCGCGGCGTAGAGCATGCCGGGGAATGAAATGTCGTCGGTGTAGGCCGCCGTGCCGGTGACGAGCCGCGGATCTTCGCGGCGGCGGATGCCGGATCCGAAGACGGCGGTGCTCATGACGCGCCTCCCTGCCCGGCGGCGTGCTGCACGGCGCGCACGATGTTGTGATAGCCCGTGCAGCGGCAGAGATTGCCCTCGAGCGCGTGACGGATGTCGTCGGCGGTCGGGTGAGGATTGCGCCGGAGCAGATCGTGCGTCGTGAGGATCATGCCCGGCGTGCAGAAGCCGCACTGCAGCCCGTGCTTCGCCCAGAACGCCTCTTGAATGTGGTGCAGCCCGGCGTCGCCGGCCAGGCCTTCGATGGTCGTGATGGACGCGCCGTCGGCCTGCACCGCGAGACAGGTACACGATTTCACGGCCACGCCGTCCATCAGGACCGTGCACGAGCCGCATTGGCTCGTGTCGCACGCCACTTTGGTACCGGTGAGGCCCAGCACGTCGCGAATGAAGTGGACCAGGAGCATCCGCGGCTCCGTGTCGGTGCGCACCTGCCGGCCGTTGATCGTCACGTCCAGGGGAAACGTCATGTCGGCAGCCCTCCGTCGACCTGGTGAGGACCGAGAAGTGAGAAGAGGCCCGATTCTAGGCGTCCCACCTTCGTCCGTCAATCGGATCGATCTCGTTCGGCGCTGGCGTAAGATGGGGCCGCGATACGGTTCCCCGCAACCTTCAACGAACGTGACACGCTGCCGGCACTGGTCGAGCGGATCGCCAGGGGGAATCTCGACCTCAGCGGCCGGTGCGACTCGCGTGATCCGATTGCCGGCCACGAGTACCGCTTGATCCGCCTGCGCGGGGACGCCGGTCATGTTCGATCACGGTGACATGGATGACGGCAAACGTCGGACCGGTGCCCGACCGCGCATCCCGAACCGCCGGACTCGACCCGCACGCCGCAAGCCACACCCCGGACACCTGAAGGTGCCAGGGATTCGCCGCCTCGTTGGGTGCTAAAGTGAGCACCAGTCAGCCCCTCGGCCGCGCCTCACGCAACGCGGCGATTGCGGCGGCCGACCTTCGTGACGGTGCATCAGCAGTTCTACGAGCCTGCCCGCTACCACGAGATGCAGAAGGCACTCGCGCTCGAGCCGTCGCTAGTGCTGCGCGGAGTGTTCCCCGACCGGGCGTCGGAGGTCGCCGGTACGCATTCCACGATCCGAGGCCCCTCCGGTGACTAGTCGCACCGCCGCTCGCTGGGCACTGCCGACCTGGGGGCCGCTGGCCGCGCTGCTGCTCACGCTCGTCCTGGCGTGGCTGAACTTCCTGACCACGTCGCGCTGGGCGGCAATGCCCGGCTCGCTAAACGGCTGGAAGAAGCCGTGGTACGCGGCCGCCCTGGTCATCGCGACAATGCTGGTCGTTGCGACGCGACGCCAGCTCGGACGACCGATCACGCTCGGCCGGCCCGTTACCTGGGCGGTGCTGCTGACGGGGTGCGGATTGCTGCTGGCGGCGCTCTTCTCGCGGCTGCCGCCCTCCGCGTGGCTGGAAATTCCGTTCAAGGACGACTGGACGGAGCTCTTCCAACAGGCGTCCAACGGCGTCTCGCTCCTGCGACGCGGCGTCGTCGTCGGCTGGAACTGGTGGTTTCTCGGCGGGTATCCGACGTCAACCGACATCGCGCAGAACTTCGCCGCCGTCGCCTTCATTCCCATGACGCTGCTCGGCGATCGGCTTGGCTACCACGTGCTGCACGTGTTCCTCTTCCTGGCCGTGCCGGCGCTCATCTGGTGGGACCTGTCGCGCGATGACAAAGAGCTGGCCCGGGTAGGCACCGGGCTGGCAGGCATCTTTGCGGCTGGCTATCTCGGCCCGCTCGGATCGAGCGGTGACACGAACTCGCTCGTCGGGGTCTGCTGCGCGGGCCTCGCGCTCATCGGCAGCCGCTCGGCGCGTCTTGGCAACCGATGGGGCGGGCCAGTGCTGCTGCTCGGGCTGACGCTGGCGGCCTGCACGCACACGGCGTTCTTCGTCTATGCGGTGATCTATCTCGTCCTCGAGGCGGCGTATTTCCGGGACCGCACGGCGATCGTTCGACTGATGGTCGCGGCGGCGGTTGCGTTCGTCGCCGCGCTGCCGTTCCACTGGGAGTCGCTCCGCTATCCCGAGTACGTCAGCTTCAACAACACGGTCTACTCGCCCGGCGCGCCTGCGGACTGGTCCACGACGCTCCGACTGATCTACTACAACGTCGAGGTCCTGGCGCTGCCGCATCGCTGGTACAACGACTACCGCAGCTTGACCAACGTCTGGCTGCCAGTGCTCATCGTCACGGCGTTCCTGCCGGGCCGGTCGCGTGTCGGCTTTTACGCGTCGGCGGCCGTGCTGACGCAGCTGCTGCTGCGACTGAGCACGCCCGAGGCTGGCGCGGGATTCGATCGGATCCAGCACATGTTGCCGATGCTGATCGCCCCTGCCCTTGCCGGGTTCGTGCTTCGCTCCGGTGGCACGAAGAAGCTTGGCCTGGCCCTGCTGGTGGTCATCGGCCTGTATGTCTATACGGACTTCTCGCCGATTCGGCACGTCCCGACGCTGCGGGCCTTCAACCCGCCGCTCATCGACCGCATCGCGGCCAGCGACGGGAATCTCGTGCTCGTCGAGGTCAGCCCGCACCGCGACATGGACAGCCATCCCACGCGCCGTAGCCAGACGACCCCCTTCGACGTGCATTTCGAAGGGCTGCTGCCGGGCGTCGCCGGCCAGCGTTTCTACAGCCAGATGATCGACGGCTGGGTGTGGAACATCTACCGCGGGCAGGTGCTGGGCGCGGCAACCTTCAGGGGACGCTCGATTGCCGAGACGCCGATCGACGACTTCGTCGCCGAGATGCATCGATGGGGCGTGCGTTACCTCTTCGTCTGGACCGACGGCTCGCGCACCTACCTGGCCGCCGACGCGCGATTCCGGGAGCGCTGGCGCGACGGCCGCTGGTCGCAGTTCGAGCGGCTCGACGCCGACACACGCTCCGTCATCACGGACTCCGGGTCGGCGCAGCTGCGAAATCTCGACTTTCTTGACGGCGACGTCGAGCTCGCGGGAGCGACGGCGGGCGCACCCGTGATCGTGCGCGCGAACTACTACCCGGCCTGGCGGGCACGTGTTGGCGATCGCGACGTGCCGGTCTACTCAGAGAAGGGCCTGCTGGCGTTTCGCGCTCCTGACAGCGGCAGCTACACCGTGAGGCTCGAGTACCCACGCTACCGCGGCCTGTCGGTCTTCGCAGTCGCGGCACTGATGACCGGACTGATTGTGATGGCCCGTTGGCGAACTCACAGGTGACCGGCGTCGACCACCTCGAGTCCGAGTTCAGGTGTTCCTGATCGCTCGCGTGCCTCAATCACTCGAAGCAGCACGATGACCAGGACTGCTTCGATGACGACAAGCGGGATGAGGGTCGCCACCCCCAGAGGCATGATCAGCGTGCCGCGGTTCCTGAGCAGCAGTCCGGCCTGGATGTTGGGCCAAATCCCGTTCCAGATGGTCGAGACGAACAGCACCGTCGGGTGCCCGTGTCCGTCCAGCGATCGTCGAATCAGCTGAAACACGTACTCCAATCGCCCGGCGGCCGCGATCACGTGCTGTGCGATGGAAATGACCGCGAGGCACCAGCCCAGCGCCATCCAACGCTGCGGCACGAACGCGAGCGGAATGGCGAACACCGCGAAGAGCGGAATCAGGTGCCTGGGCGTGTAGGCGAGACCGCCGGACCAGTTGTAATAGCCGGACATGAGGGCGAGATAGCTCGCGCAGACGGCGATAGAAAGACAGGCCTCCGCTCGCCAGCCCAGTCTCCACATCCTCATCCAGCCGGCCACTGCGAGGAGCAGCACGGGGCTCTGCCAGAAGATTCCCATCAGGGGATGCACGGTCATCGCCAGCATGACGACCGGGTCCGGCGGGCCGATGCCCGAGACGCCGACTGCGTGCGCCGCCGCGAACGTCGCTGTCGCATGGTGTCGGTAACCGTTCGCGAGCGGGTGACCGAAGACCTGCACGTTGTACCAGAGCAGCGGCGCGACGGCGAGCAGGCCGCCTGTCGCGGCGATCGCGTACAGCCGCAATTCGGATAGCCGCCGCTGTTCTCGGAGCACGACGATCGCATAGCCGCCCAGGAACGGCACAAGCACCGCCGTGGGGTACTCGGTCACGACCATCCACCCGAGCAGGAACGACGAGAGGAACACCTGCAGCTCCGAGACACGGCCGTTGCGGCGTCCTGCAAACCAGATCAGCGATGCGGCGAGGAAGTAGAGCCCGGCCTGCACGTGGCCGTAGTAGCCGGTGCTGTACCTGAACACCGGCGTCCCGAAGACGATCGCGATGGTGACGAACAGCGCGATCCGGCCGCCGGCGACCGCCGTCACGAACCCATAGATGAGCGGCGCGAGCGCGGCGCAGATGACGCTGACGCCCATGAATGCCGCGGTCACCTTGAAGAATCTCGGCTCGACATGCACGCCATCCGCCTGGAGCGCGCGGTAGATCGGCGCCCAGGCCGCGGCGCCGATGAGCGAGGAGCCGATGGCCTTGTCGGAGTAGTAATGTCCGTTGAAGTACGAGCCGATCCTTCGTGCGGAACTCGCGAAGTTCGTACGATTGCTGGCTCGTGTCGATCTCGAAGCGGTGCTCCTCGGCGAGCGACTTCACGAGCGACAGGCGCGACAGTGTGTTGTCGTCTTGCCACGTGCCCACGAAATACCCGAAGGCCGTGAGCGCCATGACATAAACAAGCGCCAGCTCAGTGACCGACGCTCGCCGACCGCTCGTCACGCGGGCGTACGACGCTACACATACCGTCGTGATCACGCGCCTTTCGTCACCGCTATGAATTCACCGTGCGCGGAAGTTAGTGTACCAGACCGGGATCGAGCCGGTGACCTCGTGAATGCCATTCACCACGCGCGCGATCGCGTGCCCGATCTCGCCGAGCAAGTGCTGGCTTCCGGGCCGCGGAGAAGCCCGCCCGTTCCTTAGCCCCTCCCCTCACGACAGCAAGGAGGCTGACATCGCGATTTTCCACCCGGCGCGCGTCCGCGGCACGGCGACCTTCGAGTAGCCTTCGTCCGACGCACAAGGGTTCTTACACGTGCTGGGTCAACGGCCGTGTGGTCCTCGAAGACAGGCTGATGACCGAGGCGCGCCCTGGCCGAGTCCTTTATGGCCCGGGCAAACAGTGGCTTCAGCGCATAAACAGTAGCTTCAGCGCATGAGGTACACGGCGATCTCATAGCCGTCGTCAGGAAATCGCCCGGCTGCTGTGAGCCGGTCGTCTAGGTGCGCGACGGCTCCCGCGTATTGGTCTCGTCCAAGGTGACGCTCGTGCACCAGCACGTACGTCACGCCCGCCTCACGTAACGCGCCGATTGCGCCCTCATCGGGAAATTCCCTGACGCGTTCGAGGAAGGCCACCCAGCGGTGCGACCAGTTGCCGCTGTACCCGTTCACCAGCGGGTACCAGTGGAAGGTGGAGAGGAACTGGAACTCACCCTCATGAAAGGGAGGGGTGTGGGACCTGGTCGGCATCGGAAACTCCGCCACCACTCCACGCGGCTGTCCGCGCAACCACTCGTACGCCGGTGGCGTCCGCGTGGGCACCGAGACCAGCTTGAGAGGCGCCACCGGGTCCTCCGCGAAGGCCAGTGCGATCAGCACCACAACGACCGCATTGGCGGACCGGCCGCGAGCGGAGAGCCACGCGTGTAGGCGCGCGCAGCCCAGGCCGGCGAGAACCGCGAACCCGAGGAGCGCGACTTGACCCGCACGTGCCGGAGCGCGAAGTCCTCGGTACAGGAAGACGTATTCGCGCAGCCATTCGAACCCCAGACCGCGTGGCCCGAATGACATATTCACTGCCAGGATGAGGACGACAGCGTAGGCGATTCGAGTTCGAGACACAGGGAGCCACATCGCGACGAGCCCGAGAGCGACCGCAACGAATCCGGGGAAAAGCCGCTTCTCGTGACGGCCGAGCGATCCGAGCAACGGCCCTTCGAGCCGGTTCTCAGGCATGACCGCAAGGTAGTGCGTCGGCCCCGCCGCGTGGAGCAACGCTTCCCCTGTGTGACGCTCGCCGACGGTGGCGCGGGCACGGGAGTAGGGCACCAGGTATGGCAGCGCGAGCAGCGCAGCGAGCAGGGCGCCTGCGGCGAGTGCCGCGAGCGCCTTGCGCTGCTGCTCGCGCGGGCGGCCCGGAAGGAGAACGATGGCCGCTATGACCAGCGCCAATCCCAGGAAGATACCGTAGTAGATCGACGACAGGATTTGCAGGAGAACGAAAACACCGACGGCGAGACCATGCGCGATTCGCCCGGTGTCGAGCGTGCGATGCAGCATCCAGAACGCCAGCGGCATCCATGCGGCCCACAGCAGCTCGAGGTGAAAGTAGTGGTCGATGCGATAGGAGGCAAATGCGAACACAACGCCTGCGAGCACCGCCGGCATCGGCGACGACGTGAGATGCCTGACGAGAACGAACATGCCAAGGGCCGCCGCCACGAAGCTGCCGAGCACGAGCGCATTGTAGACGTAGACGATCGGCACGCCAGACTGTACGAACGGCAGTCCGGCGGCGCCAAGCAGCAGGATGGCGTCTGAGTAAGCGAGCGTATTCGGCTCGGGATGGAAGATGTTGCCGTCGAACAGCCGCGCCGGCGCTTGCACCAGTTGGTGGGCGATCCACCCCATGCGCCAAAGGCTGAAATACGAATCGACGTTGTCGGGAACGGCGTTGAACCGGATCGCCTGTGGCCACGTGGCGACCGCGGTGAGCATGACGAACAACAGAAGGATCCTGCGCGTCAGCGTCACCACCGCATGACGATAAGCCGTAAAGCGCCTCCCCTCACGACAGCGCGGATAAGGCCGTCACGTGTGACGATAGGAAGCATTAGCAGGAGGCAGGTTGACGGAAGACCCAATCAGGCGGCCTGGACATAGTCTTCCACAGCGCAGATTGTAATGCTTCCCCCGCCCCGGCCCCTAGGCCAGAGCCGGATCGAGGCGCTGTCCGTCGTGTAACAGCTTTCTATCGTCTCGCGCGCTGGCTGGGATCCTAGGAGGGAACGCGAGCGCTGCGTTCCGCGCATTTTTGCGACGCGTATTGAGTGTGGAGAAACGTCGTTGCAGCTGATGCGGACAAGCGGACGTTCATTCAAGACGTACTTTGAAGTTAGAATCCCGGACGTGAGAGTGCTGAAGCCGACATCCGCATGATGGAGACCGTGACATCCTCCCCGAGCTTTCGCCGCTGGCTGCTGATAGGCGGCCTCCTCCTCTTTGCTGCGTTCGTCGTCGGTGCCGGCGGAGCGTCTCTTCGCTACTATCGAATCGTGTACGGCGCGCTGCCATTGGCGTTTGCGATGATTTGCATCGGCAGCGCGGCATATCTATACGGATCCAACATTGGCCGGGCCGTCTGGGTCGGATTCGCCATCTGCTGCTGGCTGCTGGCTCTCGGCGTCCTCGCGGTTTGGATGCGGCCATCGCTCACGGGCGCTGTCCGGCGAGAGCCGCGCATCGAACGCGAACATGTTCTGCTGACTCTGCCCACGGATCGCCGCAGAGCAGCGCTCTTTGCGGAGCTACAGCCGGTCGCGCTGTCGAACTGCGTGCTCGAACGATTCGGCGAGCGCCACGACGGCGGGTACTTGTTGTGCGGCAACCTGCTCGCGTCCATCAAGGCAGGTTATTCCTACGGCATTAACGGCTACGACCAGTGGGGCTGCGATGTCGCGCGCAAGTTTAACGTGCGTGTCCACCAGTACGACTGTTTCGATCTGGCACAACCGGTATGTGCGGACGGCGTTACGGTCTTTCATTCCGAATGCATCGGTCCGTCGCCTCGCACCGATGAGGCTGGACGTAAATTCGACACGCTCGAGAACCAGTTGACGAGCAACGGCGATGGTGCGAATCGCGTTTTGGTCAAGATCGATGTCGAAGGAGCCGAGTGGGACACGCTGCTTCGGACGCCGTCCACCGTTTTGGAGCGCACCGATCAGCTCGTCGTGGAATTCCACGGCATCGCGCTGGAACACCACCTCGCCGTGGTGCGCAGGTTGAAGGAGTTCTTCCACGTTGCGCACCTTCACTTCAACAACTTCAGCTGCGTGCAACGGACCGATCCATTTCCCGCCTGGGCGTACGAGGTGCTGTTCGTGAACAAGCGAATCACAGTCGTGGGAGGCCCGTCGACTGCGCGTCCCCATCCTCTTGACGCGCCGAATCTTTCAAGCAAACCGGACTGTCAGATCGCGCCAAGCCGATGGACCGCCTCAATGCCGTCCTTTCTACGCTTTGCAGACCGATTCAGAGAGTGAAGATCCTTCGAAGAAGACGGTACGAAGCATTAGTCGTAACTGCCTTCACGAAGGCATGGAAGACCGCCTGCCTAAGCCGGCTGCCCGGGCCGCATCTCCCACGACCTGGACCGGACAGCCGTCCGCAACGTGGTTCGGGCAGGCATTCCCGAGCGCGATGGCCATGCAGATGACGGGGCACAAGACGCGTTCGGTGTTCGAGCGGTACACAGGTCACGACGGACCCCGCACTCACGTCGGTGACCGACCAGTCCGACGGAACGCCGTTCGACAAGAAGGCCTGTCCCGCACATAACGCCGCCGCGGGCCCTGGCCCGCACTGGGATCGCGCTCCGGAAGGCACCCCGTCTCCATTTCGGATCGGCCGTCGACGCGAATCCGCATCCGATCGGGCACCGTATCGACGTAAGGCTGCCGATCATGGCGGTTGACGATCCATCGTGGGCGAATGAACAGGCGGCGGAGGAGCTCGAGCGCATCGATCCGGAGGCTCGCATCGAAGGGCCCCGAGATCATCGAAGAGGTGTGGCCCATCACGTTTCAGGACCGCACGGCTGGCCAGTCGAAGATCGGATTTCGCGGCGATGCGCGGCGCTAGTCGCGCGCGCCGTGCGTCGCCGGCGTCGACGTCGCGCGGGAAACGCCAGCGAGGCGATACCACGCCAGGTACGCCGTCACCATCCCACGGTAGGCGGCTTCCGACGCGGCGAAGCGCAGCGCTTCGCCCGCGCCCAGCTCGCGCCACAGCGTCGACAGCACGAAGAAGAAGGTGTGAACCGCCGCGGGCACCACCAGCACCGGCGCCAGCCGAGTGGCCAGCTCGCGCCGCTTCGTCCAGCGCACGGCGCCCGGGTAGTTGAAGCGCGGCACGTCGTCGAGGCTCGCCAGGGTATTCGCGCGCGTGGAGGCTCGCGCGGGCGCGCCACTTGGCCAGCATCGCGCCCGGCTGCCGGTGATTGCCGGGAGGCCGGTGCTCGAGGTGCAGCGGCACGCGCCGCACGGTGCCGTCAACCTGCTCGGGCACGTGGATGAGCCCGATCATGCGCGTGGCCTGCCGGCGGAAGAGCACGAGCTTGTGGGGGCCGCGCTCGGTCACGTAGCGGCGGCCGTCCCAGTGCTTCCAGAGAAACTCGTAGCCGTCGGCATCGGGCACGGCCACCAGGTCGCGGATGGCAGCGGCCAGCTCCGGCGAGAGAAATTCGTCGGCGTCGAGGTTGAGCAGCCATTCTCCCCGGGCCGTCTCATAGGCGAGCGGCGTATGGCGCTCGCAATGACCGTAGAACGGCGCCTCGATCACGCGGCATCCACGGCTGCCCGCAATCTCGAGCGTCCGGTCGCCGGGCGGACCGTCGTGAACCACCACGATCTCGTCGGCGACGCCCTGCAGGCTGTCCAGGCAGCGCGCGATGACGTCCTCCTGGTTGCGCACCACGAGGCAGGCGGAAATGGAGCGACGTCGCTCACCGGGAGGGCGGGCGGAAGACGGTTGCGCGTCGCGGATCCACTCGAACTCGAGGCGGGACATGGCGGGCGCTACACCTTACCTCAAGGCGGTTTGCCAGGAAATCCGTTAGGATAGCCCCTCACTGCCGATCGTCACCCTGGAGGACGACACACATGATGCTGCACTCGTGCGCTCGTCGGATGGACTACGGCCGCTTTCCTGCTGTCTCTGGTCCAGCCCGCGGCCGTCGCGCAGACGCCCGCGCAGACCGCATCCGATTTCTACATGTCCTATCGCACGGCCTTCGACAAGGCGAAGAAGATTGAAGAGTTGTTCCCCTACATGTCGAAGACGATGCGCGCCGAGGTCGACGCGACACCCGCGGCCGAGCGCGCCAAGATGTTCGAGATGGTCAAGATGATGGGCGCACTGACGAACGTGAAGGTCGTCAGGGAGGCCAAGACGGCCGACGGCGCCACGTTGACGGTGGACGCGCTCGATTCGGACAAGAAGAAGACCACGGGCAAGATCGATGTCGTCCGGGAGAACGGCGCGTGGAAGCTGGGCGGCGAAAGCTGGTCGTCGCAGTTCTAGCCGCGCTGGCGGTACTGACGTCTGGCGCTCACGCGCTACGCCCAGGAAGGCGCGGCCTCGGGCCGGCTGACGCTCAACGGTGTGGACGCCGAGTTGCGCTACGCCTATGCGGCGGCGCGGCCAGGCTTCTTCGACAAGGCCACCGAAGACATCCGCGTTCTGCTGAGCGACGTCCCGCTGCCCGACTCCGCGCGCACCGACGTCTTCGAACTGATCCGGCTCGCGCGCGACGGGAAGGCGCGCGTGGTCGAAGTGCTGATCAACGCCGAGGGTGAGCCGATTGCCGGCGGGCTGTTCGCCCCCGACTTCAACGGCATGGTCTCGATTGCGGGCGTCCACCGTTTCGTCGGCGGAACCCGCGAGCGCACACGCATTGCCGGGCGCTTGCAGATGGAGTCGGCCAGCAGCTTCGTCGGCGTCACGTTCGTCTACGACGCCACGTTCTCGGCGACGATTCCCCGACCGCCGACAGAGGAAGAGCTGGCGGCCGAGCTGGCGAGCCCACCCGCCCGCGCGGCCGAAGCCTACCTCGCCGCCATCCGGCAGGGCGACTTGGTGGCGCTCGCCTCCACGGTGACGGCTGCAGCCGGCTCCGCATTCCGGGCACCAGACGGCGCCGCCGGGCTCGCCACCTTGCGTGCCGATTTTCCGCCGGACAGCCACGTGGTTCGCCTGATCGCGACGGGCGAGTCCCGGGCGACCGCGACGGTCGAAGGCCACCGCAACGGGATCATCATCGAGACCACGCTTCAGCTCGTCCTCGAGGACGGCGGATGGCGCGTGTCGCCTTGACGACGGGCGTACTGTTCGTGCGAGCGCCGGCCGCCGGGTCTTCGCGGGGGCAGGGGCTTCGAGGGCCGGCTCGCCAGCGCCTGGGCGCTCGTCGCGCCTTCGCTCTGGGCCGAACCCTTCGGTCAGGTCGTCCCCGAAGCCATCGTCCGGGGTGTACCCGTGATCGCCAGCCGGACCGGCGGGTTCGGTGAGACGGTGGACGACGGCGTGTCGGGCCTCCTCTTCCCCAACGGCGACGACGAGGCGCTCTATCACTGCCTCGATCGATCGCCCTCAGTCGCGCGTTCCAGCTCACCAGCTGGACTCGACCGTCATCTCCCGGTGCGCTGAACGTCACAGCATGGCGCGCCACGTCGCCGCGATGCACGCCGCGCTCGACCGCGCGCGCCCGCACGTGGCGCGGCCGGTGGTTGGCTAGCAGCCGTCGAAGCGGCGCCGCAACAGGTCGCGTCCCACGGCTCGGTTCATCCATTCGCTGTACGCATGGGTTCAATCTTCAAATTCTATTTTGCGTATGGCCCGCGATCCCTCATACATACCGAACCGTGTCTAATACGCCGGCCGACCCCGGGCAGGGGCTGTACGATCCCGCCCACGAGCACGATTCCTGTGGCGTCGGCTTCGTCGTGGATATCCGCGGCCGCCGATCCCACAAAATCGTCCGCCAGGCCCTCGAGGTCCTGACGAATCTGCAGCACCGCGGCGCCTGCGGCTGCGAGGCCAACACGGGCGACGGCGCCGGCATCCTCGTGCAGGTGCCCGACAAGTTTCTGCGCAGGGAAACCGGACGGCTCGGCATCGCGTTGCCGCCGCCGGGCGAGTACGGCGTCGGCACGATCTTTCTGCCGCGCGATCCAGCTCTGCGGCAACCGATCGCGGATCTCCTCGCGCGTATCGTCAGCGAAGAAGGGCAAGTGCTGCTGGGCTGGCGAGACGTGCCGACCGACGACAGCCTGGTGGGCGAGAGTGCCGTCGCGGTGGAGCCGTTCATCGCCCAGGTCTTCATCGGGCGGGGGAACGACGGGGCGGGCTCGAGCGATCCGGACGCGCGGCGGCGGTTCGAGCGCAAGCTCTACGTCATCCGCAAGCGGGTGGAGCACGCCGTCGATCGATCGGCGCTCAAGGGCCGGGCCTCCTTCTACGTGGCGAGCCTGTCGTCGAACACCCTGATCTACAAGGGCATGCTGACGGCCGGGCAGCTCCAGCCGATGTTCCCCGATCTGGGCGACCCCGATCTCGAGTCGGCGCTGGCGCTGGTTCATCAGCGGTTCAGCACCAACACCTTCCCCTCGTGGCCGCTCGCGCATCCCTACCGCTACATTGCGCACAACGGCGAGATCAACACGCTGCGCGGCAACATCAACTGGATGCGCACGCGCGAGGCGCTGTTCGACTCAGAGCTGCTCGGCGACGACCTCAAGAAGATTCTGCCCATCATCCGTGAAGGCGGCAGCGACACCGCCATCTTCGACAACGTGCTCGAGCTGCTGGTCATGGCTGGCCGTTCGCTGCCGCACGCCGTCCTGATGATGATTCCCGAGCCGTGGGCCGGCCACGCGGGGATGAGCGCCGAGCGGAAGGCGTTCTACGAGTTCCATTCCTCGCTGATGGAGCCCTGGGACGGACCCGCGTCGATTGCGTTCACGGACGGGACCGTCATCGGCGCCGTGCTCGATCGCAACGGCCTTCGCCCCTCGCGCTACTACGTGACGAAGGACGAGCTGGTCATCATGGCCTCCGAGGTCGGCGTGCTCGACATTCCCGCCGACGAGGTGCTGCTCAAGGAGCGGCTGCACCCGGGCCGCATCCTGCTCGTGGACACCGCTCAGGGCCGGATCATCGACGACGAAGAGATCAAGCGGGAGCTGGCCTCGGAGCATCCGTACGGCGAGTGGCTGAAGACGCACCTCATCGACATCGAAGATCTGCCGCAGGCGCCGGACCAGGCGCTCCCGCCGCACGAGGTGATGATTCAGCGGCAGCGCGCGTTCGGCTACACGCACGAGGATCTGCGGTTCCTGCTCGGGCCGATGGCGCTCCAGGGCGAGGAACCCGTCGGCTCGATGGGCACCGACGCCGCGCTCGCCGTGCTCTCGGAGCGGCCGCGGCTGCTCTACGACTACTTCAAGCAGCTCTTCGCGCAGGTCACGAACCCGCCGCTCGACGCGATTCGTGAAGAGCTGGTGACGTCGATGGGATCGACCATCGGTCCGGAAAGCAACCTGCTGAAGCCGACGCCCGAATCGTGCCGCCAGATCGGGATCAAGTACCCCGTGATCGACAACGATCAGCTCGCGAAGCTCAGGCACATCAACGGCACCCACGGTTTCACGTCGACGACGCTGCCGCTCCTCTACGACCCCAACGGCGGAGGCTTCGCGCTCGAGACCGCGATGAGCGAGCTCTGCGATCTGGCGAGCGCGGCCGTGGAGGAAGGCAACACCATCCTGATCCTCTCCGATCGCGGCGTCTCCCGGACGTTCGCGCCCATTCCCAGCCTGCTCGCGACGTCGGGCGTGCATCATCACCTGGTGCGGCAGGGCCAGCGCACGCGGTGCGCGCTGGTGGTCGAATCGGGCGATGCGCGCGAAGTGCACCACATGGCGCTGCTGCTGGGCTACGGCGCGGGCGCCGTCAACCCGCACCTCGCCTTCGAGACGCTCGACGACATGATTCGGCAGGGCCTGCTGCCGGGGCTCACCCATCAGCAGGCCGTGTGCCGCTACGTGAAGGCGCTCAACAAGGGCATCCTGAAAGTGATGTCCAAGATGGGCATCTCGACGCTCCAGAGCTACTGCGGCGCGCAGGTCTTCGAGGCCATCGGGCTCGACCAGGCGTTCGTGGACCGCTACTTCACCTGGACGTCGTCACGGATCGGCGGCGTGGGCATCGATGTCATCGCCGAGGAGGTGCGCCGCCGGCACGCCGGCGCGTTCTTCACGCGTCCGCGCGCGGGGCTCGATCTCGAGACCGGCGGCGAATATCAGTGGCGGCGCGACGGGGAGCTGCATCTCTTCAACCCCGACACCATCTTCAAGCTGCAGCACGCGACGCGGACCGGGCAGTACCTCGATCTACCGGGAATACAGCGCGCTCGTGAACGACCTGAGCCGCCGCGCCGGGACACTGCGCGGCCTGCTGGAGCTCAAGAAGGATGCCCCGGCGGTGCCGATCGACGAGGTGGAGCCGGTTTCAGCGATCGTGAAGCGATTCGCCACCGGCGCCATGTCGTACGGATCGATCAGCCAGGAGGCGCACGAAACCCTGGCGATTGCGATGAACCGGCTGGGCGCCAAGTCGAACACGGGCGAAGGCGGCGAGCATCCCTCCCGTTATCGCCCCGACCCGAACGGCGACTCCAGACGGAGCGCCATCAAGCAGGTGGCCTCGGCGCGCTTTGGCGTCACCAGCGAGTACCTCGTCAACGCCGACGATCTGCAGATCAAGATGGCTCAGGGGGCGAAGCCTGGCGAAGGCGGTCAGCTGCCCGCCCACAAGGTGTACCCGTGGATCGCCGAGGTCCGGCACTCGACGCCGGGCGTCGGGCTGATCTCGCCGCCGCCGCACCACGACATCTATTCCATCGAGGATCTCGCCGAGCTCATTTACGACCTGAAGAATGCCAACCCGCTGGCGCGCGTGCACGTGAAGCTGGTGGCGGAGGTGGGCGTGGGCACCATCGCGGCGGGCGTGGCCAAGGCGCACGCCGACGTCGTGCTGATCTCCGGCCACGACGGCGGCACCGGCGCCGCGCCGCTCACGAGCATCAAGCACAGCGGCGTGCCCTGGGAGCTCGGCCTGGCCGAGACCCAGCAGGTGCTGATGCGCAACCGCCTGCGCGATCGCATCGTCGTGCAGGTGGACGGCCAGATGAAGACGGGACGCGACGTGGTGATTGCCGCGCTGCTGGGCGCAGAGGAGTTCGGATTCGCGACGGCGCCGCTCGTGGTCTCGGGCTGCATCATGATGCGCGTCTGCCATCTGAACACGTGCCCGGTGGGCGTGGCGACGCAGGACCCCGAGCTTCGCAAGAAGTTCAACGGCCAGCCGGAGTTCGTCGAGAACTTCTTCCGCTTCATTGCCGAGGACGTGCGCGAGCTGATGGCGGCGCTGGGGTTCCGCACGATGGACGAGATGATCGGCCGGGTCGATCGACTGGACGTCCGGCCCGCCGTCTCGCACTGGAAGGCCAGAGGCGTCGATATCACGGCCATCCTCCGCGACGCCGACGTCCAGCCGGGCGCGGCCAGGCGCCGGGTCACGAGCCAGGCGCACGGGCTCGAGGACGCGCTGGATCACGTGCTCATCGAGCGATGCCGGCCGGCGATCGAGCACGGGACGCCGGTGACGTTTCGCCTGCCGATTCGCAACCGGAACCGCGCCGTCGGCACGATGCTGGGCTTCGAGATCACGCGCCGCCATGGCGCGCGGGGGCTCGCCGACGACACCATCCGGATCGGCTTCGACGGATCGGCCGGCCAGAGCTTCGGCGCGTTCCTGCCACGGGGCGTGACGCTGACGCTCGAGGGCGACTCGAACGACCACTGGGGCAAGGGTCTGTCGGGCGGAACACTCGTCGTGTATCCGCCACGCGGGTCGACGTTCAAGGCCGAGGAGAACATCATCATCGGGAACGTGGCGCTCTACGGCGCGACGAGCGGTCGGGCCTACATCAGGGGCCTCGCCGGCGAGCGCTTCGCCGTCAGGAACAGCGGGGCGTGTGCCGTGGTCGAGGGCGTGGGCGATCACGGGTGCGAGTACATGACCGCCGGCCGCGTGGTGGTGCTCGGGACGACGGGCCGCAACTTCGCGGCGGGCATGAGCGGCGGTGTCGCCTACGTGTTCGATCCCGCGGGCGACTTCGAGTTGCGCTGCAACACCGGCATGGTCGATCTCGAGCTGCTCGCCGGCGCGGAGGATATCGAGCTGGTCCACCGGCTGCTCGCCGAGCACGTCGCGCTCACCCGGAGCAGCCTGGGCGGGCAGCTGCTCCACGACTGGCCCTCGGTGCGCGCCCGTTTCGTCAAGGTGATGCCGAGAGACTACAAGCGCGTGCTGAAGGCGGAGGCCCGCGCACACGCCGAGGCGCGCGTGCCCGCGTTCGAAGAGCTGCTGGACGTGGCCTATGGGTAAGGCCACGGGCTTCATCGAGATTCAGCGCAAGAAGCAGCCCGCGCGGCCGGTTGGCGAGCGCCTGCGCGACTGGAACGAAGTGTATCTGCCGTACCCGGTCGACGCGCTGCGCGATCAGGCGTCACGCTGCATGGACTGCAGCGTGCCCTTCTGCCACCAGGGCTGCCCGCTGGGCAATCTCATTCCGGACTGGAACGATCTCGTCTATCGCGAGCAGTGGCGGAGCGCGAGCGAGCGCTTGCACCGGACGAACAATTTTCCGGAGTGGACCGGCCGCCTCTGCCCCGCCCCCTGCGAAGGTTCCTGCGTGCTCGGCATCAATGACGATGCGGTGACGATCAAGCCGATCGAGCTGATGATTGTCGAGCGGGCATTCGATGAGGGCTGGATCCGGCCCGAGCCGCCGCTGGTCCGCACCGGGAAGCGCGTCGCCATCGTCGGTTCCGGCCCCGCGGGCCTGGCTGCGGCGCAGCAGCTGAACCGCGCCGGACACGCCGTCACGGTCTTCGAGCGCTCCGATCGGGTTGGCGGCCTGATGCGCTACGGCATTCCGGCGTTCAAGCTGGAGAAGCGCTTCCTCGAGCGCCGGCTGTCGATCATGCGCGCCGAAGGCATCCGGTTTCGCACCGGCGTGCACGTCGGCCGCGATCTCGAGGCCCGCCAGCTGCAGAAGGAGTTCGACGCCGTGCTCCTGGCCGGCGGGGCGAGCGCGCCGCGCGACCTGACCGTGCCGGGACGAGAGCTCGCGGGCATCTACTTCGCCGTCGACTTCCTGACCCAGCAGAACCGGCGCTGTGAAGGCGACGAGCCGCCGTCACCCACCGTCAGCGCCGAAGGCAAGCGGGTGGTGATCATCGGCGGCGGCGACACCGGCGCCGACTGTCTCGGCACCGTGCACCGCCAGGGCGCGCGCTCGGTGCACCAGTTCGAGCTGCTGCCCCGTCCGCCCGACGAGCGGGCGGCCGACAACCCGTGGCCTCTGTGGCCCAACATCTTCAGGGTCTCCTCGGCTCACGAGGAAGGTGGCGAGCGCGTCTACTCCGTGTCGACCGAGCACTTCTCCGGGGATACTGACGGCCACGTGCGCGCGCTGCACGCCGTCACGGTCGAGATGGTGCGTACGAACGGCCGCGTCGAGTTCCGGAGCCTGCCGGAAACGGCCTTCACCCTGGACGTCGATCTGGTCCTGCTGGCAATGGGCTTCGTCGGCCCCGAGCGCCCGGGTATGCTGGCGGAGCTCGGTGTGCGGCTGACCGAGCGCGGCAACGTCTGGCGCGACGAGCGGTGGATGACGAGCGTCGCGGGCGTCTTTGCGGCCGGCGACATGCAGCGCGGCCAGTCGCTGATTGTGTGGGCCATCGCCGACGGGCGGAGCGCCGCACGCGGCATCGATCAGTATCTGATGGGTCAGTCGAGCCTGCCGGCGTCGGTGGCCTGACCGGCCCCGGGCCGGTGGACGGGACTTGTGACCACGATGGGCGACCGGTTGATCGACGTGCGGCTTCTCGCGACCCTCTTCGAAATCTCGCAGATCTTCACGGGCTCCCACAGCCTGCGATCGGCCCTCAATCGCACGCTCGAAGTCCTCGATCGGCAGCAGCAGGTCATCCGGAGCGCCGTCACGCTCCTGCACCGCGACACGGGGCAACTGCACACCGAAGCCACGCACGGCACGTCGGCGGCCGGACAGGCGGCCCGCTACCGTCTCGGCGAGGGCATCACGGGCCGGGTGGTCCAGAGCGGCAAACCGATTGTGGTGCCCCAGGTGAGCCGCGAGCCGCTGTTTCTGAACCGCTCGGCGCGCCCCGATCTCGACAAGCACGAGGTGTCGTTCGTGTGCGTGCCCATCGAGCTCAATCGGAAGATCATCGGCGCGCTCGCCGTCGATCTGCCCTTCAAGAAGGATCGCGAGTACGACGAGCTGATGAAGTTCCTGCGCGTGCTGGCGGGCATGATTGCGGGGGCCGTGCGCGTCGAGCGGCTCGTGGACGCCGAGCGCCAGCGCCTGCTCGAAGAGAACATCCATCTGCGCGGCGAGCTCCGGGCCCGCTACGATTTTTCGCACATCGTCGGCACGAGCGGGCCCATGCGACAGGTCTACGAGCAGATCGCGCAGGTGGCCGGCACCAACACCACCGTGCTCATCCGCGGCGAGTCGGGCACCGGCAAGGAGCTCATCGCGCACGCCATTCACTACAACTCGCCGCGCGCGCAGAAGCCCTTCGTCAAGGTCAGCTGCGGCGCCCTGCCCGACTCGCTCATCGAGTCGGAGCTCTTCGGATACGAGAAGGGCGCCTTTACCGGCGCGCAGGCGCGGAAGAAGGGGCGTTTCGAGCTGGCCGAGGGCGGCACGCTGTTTCTCGACGAGATCGGCGACATCAGCCTCTCCACTCAGGTCAAGCTGCTCCGCGTGCTGCAGGAGCGCGAGTTCGAGCGGCTCGGCGGCACCGAGCCGGTCAAGGTGAACGTCCGCATGATCGCCGCCACGAACAAGGATCTGGAAAAGGCCATTGCCGCGGGCGTGTTCCGCGAGGATCTCCATTACCGGCTCAACGTGTTCATGATCTTCGTCCCCCCGCTTCGAGAGCGGAAGCCCGACATCCTGCTGCTCGCCGATCACTTCCTGGAGAAGTACTCGGGCGAGCACGGGAAGAACATCAAGCGGATCTCGACGCCCGCCATCGACATGCTCATGAGCTATCACTGGCCGGGCAACGTGCGCGAGCTCGAGAACACGGTCGAGCGCGCCGTCCTGGTGTGCGACAGTCAACGTCATCCACGCGCACCATCTGCCGCCGACGCTGCAAACGGCCGAAGCCTCGGGCACGGTGATGAACACGTCGCTCAGCGAGGCGGTGGACGCGTACGAGAAGGACCTGATTCAGGACGCCCTCAAGACCGCCCGCGGCAACCGCTCGAAAGCGGCGAAGCTGCTGCACTCGACCGAGCGCATCATCAGCTACAAAGTCCGCAAGTACGAGATCGACTGCCGGCGCTTCCGCCGCTAGTCCGCGCGACACGTTTGTGTCCCGGCCGTGACCTGTCAGACAATTTTGTCGTTTCTGCGCGCACGGCCGATGTGGTCGGCGCCGCCCCGACTGCCCCTTTACGCATTCTTCCCGTGCGCCCGAGGGCAGACTCGTCGTCGCCGTCCGTCCAGCGTTCGACGTTTTTGTCTGGTGAACAGGCCGATTCCACAACGATGTCGAAACTGACGGCGCCGGCCGACGGAGCCCTGCGCGCAAATGGGTCTGTTTTCTCCACGTTTCTGTCGCGTGCGCGCGGCAAGCGACGGTCCCGTCATGTGGCCGACATCTTGCTGAAGAGCCGTGCCGGTTCACGATCTCGCTTCTCGAATCGTGCGCTGTTGCCGAAGCGGATCGGCGTCGATCGGCCGCGGATTGTGCGCCCCGTTGGTCGATCGACGCCGAACGCGTGGGTCAAGAGGAGTTGACATGAGCCGGCAAGGTGACTCTGCGAAGGAAAGCGGTTCTAGGCCTGGTGCTCGCTGCGGCATGGGCCACGCCCGCCCTGGCGGCGATCGAGCCAGAGACGAAGGTCGCGCTCGACACGCTGTGGGTCATGGTGACCGGGGCGCTGGTGTTCTTCATGAATGCGGGATTCGCCCTGCTCGAGAGCGGTCTCTGCCGCGGCAAGAACACGGTGAACATCCTGGCGAAGAACTTCATCGTCTTTGCGGTGTCGTCGATCGCGTTCTGGATGGTCGGCTTCGGCGCTCATGTTCGGCAACGGGACGCCGTTCATCGGCCTCGAGGGCTGGGCCCTCATGGGCGCCGACAACAGCCCCATCACGGGCGAGGCGTATCAGGGCGTGTTCAGCGCGCTCAACTGGACCGGGGTCCCGCTCTCGGCGAAGTTCTTCTTTCAGCTCGTCTTCGCCGGCACCGCCGCCACGATCGTGAGCGGCGCGGTCGCCGAGCGGGTCAAGTTTTCCAGCTTCATCGTGTTTTCGTTCCTGCTCGTGATGTTCATCTACCCGCTCGGGGGCCACTGGGCGTGGGGCGGCGGCTGGCTCGCCACCATGGGGTTCCTCGACTTCGCCGGTTCGACGGTCGTGCACAGCATCGGGGGCTGGGCCGCGCTCGCCGGCGTGATCGCCCTGGGACCGCGGATCGGCAAGTACCTGCCGGACGGCTCGATGAGGCCCATCTTCGGCCACAACATGACGTCGGCCACCCTCGGCACGTTCATCCTCTGGCTCGGATGGTTCGGCTTCAATCCCGGCAGCACGATGGCCGCCGATGCGGCCGCCATCGGAACGGTGGCGGTGAACACGAACATGGCCGCGGCGGCGGGCTGTCTCGCGGCGACGGTCACGGCCTGGGTCCTCTACGGCAAGCCTGACCTGAGCATGATCCTGAACGGAACCCTGGCGGGGCTCGTCGCTATCACGGCACCCTGCTCCGTGGTCGGCATCGGCAGCTCGATGCTGATCGGCGCAATCGGCGGCGTGGTCGTGGTGTATGCGGTTGCGTTCTTCGACAAGGTCCACCTCGACGATCCGGTCGGAGCGTTGAGCGTCCACCTCGTGAACGGCATCTGGGGAACGCTGGCCGTCGGCCTGTTCGCAACCGATGGAGGACTCTTCTTCGGAGGCGGCGCCGCGAAGCTGGGTGTGCAGGCCACCGGTGTGGTCGCGGTCGGCGCCGCCACCTTCGTCCTGAGCTACCTCGCGTGGAGCGCGCTGAAGCTGTCGATGGGCATTCGCGTCTCGCCCGCCGAGGAGATGGACGGGCTGGACGTCGGAGAGCACGGCATGGAGGCGTACCCCGACTTCGTGCGGGTGGCGCCCAGCAGCGAAATCATCTGACGCGAGAAGACTGAAGCACGTCCTGTGCAGCGGGCCCGCGAGCCTCTGCCAGCGTTCGAACGACGACGTCGGGGCCGGCCCAGGGAATGGACGGCACCCCCGACACCCCAGGAGGCGGAGGACACATGCGGAGAGCCACGGGCTTCACGGTACGAGGATTGATGCGCGCTTCGGTCTTGAGTGTGGTCGTCGGTGCTCTGGCCCCGGCGAGTGTCTCGGCACAGCAGACGCCGGCACTACCGGCTGTTGATGCGCAGGCGGCGGCCGCTACGCCGCAGCCGCCCGCGCCGATCAAGCGTGTGACGTTCTCGGCCGCGGTGGACTTCGCCAACGCCTACATGTTCCGCGGCATCTTCCAGGAGGACGAGGGCCTGGTCATCCAGCCGTTCGCCGACCTCGGCATCGCGCTCAGCGAGACCGCGACCGTGAACCTCGGCACGTGGAACAGCCTTCACACAGGGCCCAGCGGGGCCGATCATCCCGATCGCGACGCGTGGTACGAGGCCGACCTCTACGCGAGCCTCACTGTCGTTGCGGGTAAATGGAAGCCAGGGGTGCTCTGGACCTCGTACACCAGCCCCAACGACGCCTTCGCCAGCGTGCACGAGATTGCCGTCAGCCTTGCCTACGACGACAGCGGTTCCACCGTGCCGTTTTCTCCCAAGGTGCTCGTGGCCTTCGAGCTGGATGGCCAGGCCGACGGCGGCTCGAACGAAGGCATCTACATCGAGCTCGGCGCGCGGCCGACCTTCCCGCTCATCCCCAGCGACAGCCATCCGCTCACTCTCGCCGTCCCGCTCAAGCTCGGTCTGAGCGGCAACGACTACTACGAGGGGGTCGGCGGCAGCGATACGTTCGGCTATTTCGATCTCGGCTTCATCGCCAGCGTGCCGCTGGGTGGCGGGTGGGATATTCACGGGGGCGTTGATATCCTGTTCCTCGGCAGCAACATGGAAGCCCTGAACGGCGGCGACAACGTCAAGCCGGTCGCGCTGATCGGCATTGGCTTGGTATTCTGAGCGGCGCAGGTTCACGGAGCTCGATCGTGCACGAGGCCCTGCCCGGCTTTTCCCCGTCGGTGTCCGCGGGAACGGGCAGGGTTCGCTATGGGCCGGCAGTCATCTCATCGATGTCCATCACCGACACCGGCGATCGGGAGGTCTGGGAACGGCGCGCGCGGCTGGCCGAGTCGCTCGATGCCGCTCGCAACGAGTTTGCCGCCGACGCCAGGCTGGGCCACGGCGGCGTGCGCGCGCACGTCCGGCTGTCCGACCGCATCGATGGTCTCCTCACCGAGATTGTCGACGACTCCTTGAGCCAGACGGCGGCCAGGGTTGCGGTGTGCGCCATCGGCGGGTACGGCCGCCGGCGGCTGTGCCTCCACTCGGACATCGATCTGCTGATCATCGTCGACGGACGAATCGGCGCGCAGGAAGAGCGCTTCGTCAAGGCGGTGCTGCATCCGCTCTGGGATCTGCGCCTCACCGTCGGTCACCAGATTCGCGAGCTCGCAGAACTGGCCGATCCCTCCGAGCGCGAACGCGTGGCGCGCGACAACCCGGAGTTTCTCCTCGCGCTGGCAGACACGAGGTTTCTGGCCGGCTCGCCGGAGATTGCCGACGCCGTGCGGCGTCCGTTTGCGGGCGCCAATGCCGAGCAGGCGTCAGCGGTGGCGGCCGCGCTGCTGATCCTGACTTCGAAGCGGCATGCGCAGTTCAATGACACGGTCTACCAGCTGGAACCCGACGTGAAGGACTCGCCCGGCGGTATCCGCGACGTGAATGCGGCCCGACTGATCCGCACCTTCGCCGACATCCCGGCGAGCCCCACGAGCGCCGACGACGTCGTGCGGCTCAGCGAGGCCGAGGAGTTTCTGCTGCGGACGCGCTCGATTCTGCATCTCGAGACGGGCCGCAACCTGAACGTCCTGACGCATCCCCTGCAGGAGACGGTCGCCGAGACGCTGGGCTATTCGGGCAGCCGCGCGCACCACCAGGTAGAGCTCCTGATGGGCGACTACTTCCGTCACGCGCGCGAGGTGAGCCGCGTGCTCGATCGCGCGCAGCGCGTGGCGAGAGCGCCCAGGGTCCCGGTTCCTTCCCGGCCGCTCGACGACAACATGGAAATCGTGGTCGACGGCGTCCGGTTCGTCGATCCGACGCAGACGATGCGCGATCCGGACGCCTGGCTTCGTCTCTTCGCGCGGGCCGTCGATGAAGGGTGCGCGGTGTCCGACGAAGCGCTCTCGCTGCTCGAGCGCGTCGTCGATCGGCTGCCGGGGCCGGACTTCGTCGATACGGAGTTCGACCGCCAGGTGTTGATGGATTTTCTGCGGCCGCGGGCCGGGCTCTACGATCGGCTCACCGAGATGCGTGACTGCGGACTTCTCAGCCGCATCTTCCCCGAGTTCGAGCGGATTCAGTGCCGGGTGATCCGCGACTTCTACCACCGGTATACGGTGGACGAGCACACGCTGCTGACGATCCGCAACGTCGAGTCGCTGCTCGATCCCGCCAATGCCAGCCGGCGCCGCTTCGCCGCGCTCCTGAGCGAACTGCGCAACCCGGAGTTGCTGACGCTGGCGCTCATCTACCACGACGCGGGCAAGTGGAAGGACGAGGACCATGCCAGCGAGAGCGTGCGGCTGGCGACCACCATGCTCGACCGCCTGAAGCTCTCACCCGAGTCTCGTCACACGGTGGACTTCCTGATCGGGCAGCACCTCCAGATGTCGCACGTCGCCTTCCGGCGCGATTCGGAGGATCCCGACATCGTGCGCCGGTTCGCGGACCTGGTCGGCACCGAGGAGCACCTCAAGATGCTGTGCCTCCTCACGTTCGCCGACGTGGGTGCCGTCAGCCCCGAAACGCTGACGCCGTGGAAGGAAGAACTGCTCTGGCGTCTGTACGTCGACACCTACAATCACCTGACGCGCGCCTACGCGGACGAGGTGATCGATCGCCGGCAGACGGGTCCTCCCTCGCTCCTGGCGGAACGCCCGGCTGACATTCCCGAGGCCGAGATCGCGGCGTTCCTCGGCGGGCTCCCCCGCCGGTACCTTGCGCTCTTCAGCCCCGACACCATCTTCCGGCACATTCGCCTGGCGCGCGATATCCAGTCGGATCACGTGCATCTGTTCCTCGAGCGCAAGGCGGATGTCTGGGATCTGACGGTGGTGACGCTCGACAAGCGGTACCTCTTCTCGAACATCTCGGGCGTGCTCGCCTACTTCGGCATGAACATCCTTCGAGGTCAGGCGATGACCAATACGAACGGTCTGGTCGTCGACGTCTTCGAGTTCACGGACCAGGAAGGCTTCTTCCACCACAACCCCGACGCCGTGCCCGAGTTTCACCGAACGATGCAGAGCGCCGTGGCCGGATCGGTGGAGGTGACGGCCCTTCTCCGCGCCAAGCAGCGCAGCCTCGTGTACCGGCGCCCGCAGCGCGTGGATCCCGTCATCTATTTCGACAACGAGCACTCGCATCGATACAGCATCCTGGAGATTGTCGCGGACGACGCCGTGGGTCTGCTCCACCGGATCAGCCGGGTGATCTCGGAGCAGGGATGCGACGTCGATCTCGTGCTCATCTCGACCGAAGGTCACAAGGCCATTGACGTCTTCCACCTCACCAAAGACGGCGCCAAGGTGGATGACGCCACGCAGGCAACCCTGAAGGACAATCTGGCGCACATGCTGGAGGCTGCTCATGAAGCTCATTAAGGCCATCGTCCGACCCAACAAGGTTGACGATGTTCGGGACGCGCTCGACAAGCTGCACATCTCGGGAATGACGGTCAGCGAGGTGCGCGGACACGGCCGGCAGAAGGGCCACACCGCCATCTACCGGGGCAGCGAGTACAACGTCACCCTGCTGCCGAAGATGCAAATCGACGTCGTCGTGGCCGACAGCGTCGTCAACGAGGTGGTGCAGGAGATCATCAAGGCGGCGCGGACCGGCGAGATCGGCGACGGCCGCGTGTTCCTGCTGCCCGTCGAGCACAGCTACAACATCCGCACGGGCGAAACCGACATGGTGTAGGCGGGCCGTGACGGACCACGACGAAGAGGCACGCGTCCACGGCGGCGCGTGCCCTTTCGAATGCCCGGTCGCCCCACGCGCGACCCGAATCCCCCCGCTATAATTCAGCCCGGCGCCGTTCGACGGTGCCGACAGTCCGAACCGCCCGCCGCTCATGTATCGCCGCGTCATCGGCTTCGGCAGCTTCGCGCTCGACGTCGGCGCCTCCAGGCGCGACGACCTGGAGTGGCTCGTCGAGTTCCTGTCCCCGCAGTTCTCGCTCGCCCCCCCACGGCGCGCGGACTGGACAGTCCACCTGCGCACCGATTCGCAGGCGTTCAAAGGGCTGCGCAAACGCTTGAACGGCGGTGATGCGCCCGAGCAGGAAGCCGCGTTCGCGCTCGACACGCAGACCATCTATCTGCCGCGCCTGGGCGGGTGGTTGTTCGACCGCGATTTCGACGTGGCATACCACATCAGCGGGAACCGCCAACACGTGGAGATCGTTCGACCGTCGTACAACCGTTGGAATGCGCGGGTCTCGTTGATGCGGGTGATTCGCGAGCTGGCGATGACCCACGCCGAAAGCCGGGGGGGCGTCCTGATTCACGGGGGCGCGTATCTCGTGAATGGTCGCGCCGTGGCCATTGCGGGCGCCAAGGGCTCGGGCAAGACCACGTCGCTCGTTCAGGCGCTTTCCGAGCGCGGCGTCCGCTACATTTCCAACGACCGCCTCCTGGTGACCGAGCACCGCGGAAGGTTGACGTGCCGCGGAATTCCGACCATCGTGACGCTCAGACGCTCGATGCTGGCGGGATTGCCCGCGCTTGCCGAGCGGCTGTCGGCCTCACGCTATGTGTGCTTCCTGACCAGGGATGAAGCGCGGAGCGGTCGCATCGTTCCGGATCAGATCCTCGACAACGAAGGAAGGTTCTCCGTGAGCCCGCCGCAGTTTTGCGATCTGCTCGGCGTCGAGGGCGCGGCCGGCGGCACGCTGGCTGCCATCGTGTTCCCGCTCATCACCGATCAGCGAGGAACGACGCGGCTCAGACGGCTTGCCGGCGCCGACGCCGCACAGCACATTCGGCGCGGCTTGTTTCGCGCGAATCTCGACAGGATCGCGCGTCGAGCCTTCGACGCGTCGGGCCCGCGTCAGACGCCACCGGGCGAGCTGGCCGAGGCGCTGCCCGAACGAGTGCGGTGCTACGCGCTGGAACTGGGCCGCGACGCCGCCAGCAACAGCTCGTGGGTGTCGCGCGCGGCCGATCTCGTCGAAGGCGGCCGTGGAAGGACGCGGCCCGAAAGTGCGGCCGGATCGCTGAACACCGGGCTCGACGCGGCCGCGTGCGGCGCGCCGGGCCCTCAATCAGCGCGAAGAGCCTGAACCACGTCCACTCGTGCGGCGCGAAGGGCCGGAATCGCGGAGGCCACAACCGCCGCAAGGCACAGTACGACGGCGGCGAGGACGAGCGTCAGCGGATCCCTCGGCGAGAGCTCGTACAGCACGCTGCTCATCAGACCGGTCAGCGCCATCGCCACCACACACCCAATGGCAATGCCGGCGGCGGCTATGACCGCGCCCTCCAGCACAACCCCTGCCAGCAGATCTCGCGGCATCGATCCCAGAGCGAGCCGGATGCCGAACTCCCGCGTGCGGGCGCTCACCGAGAACGCCAGGACGCCGGCCACGCCGACGAGCGCGATGGCCGTCGCGACACCGGCGAAGCCTCCCATGACGAGGGCGTTGAGACGGTTGGGCGTGAGCACTTCGGCGCGAATGTCGGCGAGCGAGGCCGCACGCTCCACCGGCTGGTCGGCCAGCAGGCTGTGCACGACACGCGTGATCGCGGGCACGAGCATGTAGGGGTCCACCGCCGTGCGCACGAACAGGCGTCCGCCGCCAGGTTCCTGGTGGAAGGGGTGATACACGGTCATCTGCGGCGGTGCGGTCACGGCGTCACGTACGTCGGCAGCGACACCGACGATGCGTCGTGGCTCGGTGCTGACCTCGATGAACCGCATGCGGGCGTCGGTCCATCGGAGGGCTGCGTCCTACGACGTCCTGACCCGGGAACAGGCGGCGCGCCACCGACTCGCTGACGACGACCACGCGCTCGCGGCCGTCCCGATCGTCGGCCGTGAACTCGCGGCCCGCACGGAGCGGGATGCTCAGAGCCGGAAAGAACCCGGGCGAGACGGATCGAAATCGTGCCCGCGGATCCTCGCCGCCCGCGTCGATCGCCTCTGCCGTCGACGGTGAACTCGAAATCGCCGCCGAAATCGTCCACGTCGCGCCAGGGCACGCTGCTGCCCACGGCCACTGCCGTGACTCCCGGGAGCGCGGATACGCGCTGCTGGATGTTCTCGTAGAACAGACGGACCTGATCGAGCGAGCGGCCGAAGGTGGTGACCGGCACGTTGATCGCGAGCACGCTTCCTGTTTCGAAGCCCGGCTCGGTGGCATGGAGCGCGAGCAGGGTCCGCGTCAGCAGGCCGGCGCCAGCGAGCAGGACGAACGAGGCGGCAATCTGCGCGACGGCAAAGGCACGCTGCCGTCCGCGGGCAGCGTCGGTCGTCCTGGCGGCGGAGGTGGCCAGCGGCAGCCCGCCCCCGGTGGAATCGGCCGAAGGCAGACGAGGAATGAAGGCGAAGACCATGGCCGCCACCATCGACAGCGCCGCGGCGACCCACGGCAGCATGGGGTCGAGCGTGAGGTCCTCGGCGCGGACAGTGACCCGCGACGCGATTCGGGCGAGCAGGGTGACGGCCGGGCCGGCGATCAGCAGACCCACGAGCGCGCCGCCAGCCGACAGCAGCAGGCACTCGGCCAGCAGGGCGCCGCGCAGATTGCCGCGGCTCGCGCCGAGCGCCGCGCGGATAGCCATTTCCGGTTGACGGCTGAGCGTGCGCGCCAGCACCAGGTTGGCGGCGTTGGCACAGGCGACGACAAACACCAGCGCGGCGGCCGCCATCAGAATCAGCAGCATCGTTTTCGCGCCGCGAGTGACCTGATCGCGCAGCGCGACGGCGTCGATTCGGAAATCCGCGCGCGAATCGGTACGCCTCGGCGTGGCTGGCCTTGATCGCGCCATGCGCCGCCACGAGCTCCGCCTTCGCGCTCTCGAGGTCGACGCCCGGAGCGAGACGCCCAAAGAGCTCCGTCATGCGGTGCTCGCGATCGCTCGTCATGGCGGCCGACATGTGATGCGGGCTCGTCACGACGTTCGCGATAATCTCCGCCTCGGCCGGGTAGGACACCGAGGGCTGGAGCACGCCGACGATCGTCGCCTCGCGCGTGCCGAGCCTGACGCTCTTTCCGAGCATCGATGGATCCGAGCCCAGCTGGTTGGTCCAGAACCGGTGGGTCACCACGACGGCGCCCGGCGCGGACGGGCCATCGTCCTGTGGCCCGATGAGACGCCCGAGGACGGGCCGGAGGCCCATGACCTCGAAATAGCCGCCGTCCACCAGCCCGGCCGTCAGCTCGCGCGGCTCGCCAAAGCCCACCGCCGTGAACGTCATCGTCGAGAACTCGCCGATCGCTCGAATGGTCTGCAGGCGGCCGCGGAGGTCGGCAATCTCCGGCACCGAGAAATAGGCGTTCTCGGAGCCGATGCCTCTGGCCGACTGCCTGAGATAGATCAGCCGGCTCTCGTCGCGGTTCGGCAGCGGCTTCAGCAGAACGCCGCGGACGACGCTGAAGATCGAGGCATTCGCGCCGATGCCGAGTCCCAGGGTGAGGATGACAGCAACGGCGAAGCCGGGAGCGCGAACGAGCCCCCTGGCGGCGTATCGAAGCTCGCGCAGAAACGACATGCAGGCTTCCTCCAAGGTTCTATTCCACGTTGGCCGCGCCGCCTTTAACGAACGCGTCACGGGGTGTGACGAGCCGCCTGCACCACGATCGAGCGTGAAAAATCTGGCAGCGTCACACGTCCATCCTCGGCGTCGGCCTCGCTCCAGCAGCGCCGTCCAGGGATCGTAGACACGCACGTCACCGACGCGGCCGGTTGCGACAGCCGGCAAATCAATCGCGACCCCGTGCAACGGTTCGGCCGGCCGGCCCTCCTCGAGCTCGCTTCGCCACGTGGCCAGAGCGTCGCGGCACCACACCAGAATCGTGCGCCGGCCCACGAGCGCCAGGATCCGCAGCCGTGGGTGCGCCACCGTCACGGGCTCGAACCGCTCGGCGGGAGGGTCGATGCCCGAGATGGCTTCCGCGAACCGCGCGAAATGATGCCAGAGCTTCATCCGCTCGACGTAAGAATCCCAGTGCCACATCTGACCCGGTCCTGCCGCGCCGCTCAGGAACGGGGCGAAGAGAAAGTCGTGCAGGATGATGCCATCACGATCCCTGGCATAGAGGGCCGATGGCGCGGTGTGTTTCGGCTCCACGGCTCCGCACTCGGCCAGGAGGACGGGACGGTCCTGCGCGATGGCCCGCAGAGAGGCCACGGCGTCGGCCGCGAGCACATCGACCGCGCCGTGACAGATGCTCCATGACGCGCCGAGATCGAGATAGCGGTGCACCTGAGCGACCTGATTGCCCGGCAGCGAGCACAACGGCCTCATAGGCCTCGAGGCGCTCATTGGAATGCAGGCTGCCGAGGCTCTGCATCGCGAGGGTCGCCGGGCACAGCCGGTTGAGCTCGGCGAGCATGTCCCTGGTCCAGTCGAGCCAGTCGCCGCCTTCGACGCAGTCGATCTCGTTCCACAACTCCCATCCGAAGATCCGCGAATCGCCGCGATACCGATCGGTGAGCCATGCGAGCTTGCGTTTGAACTGCTCGCGGCAGGCCGGCTGGTCGAAGAAGTCGGCGGTGGTGCGGGCGGATCCTCCTCGCGAGACGTGATGGAGCGACTTGTTGAATGGCAGCCCGCCCGTCGGACCGACGCTTCTGAACTGATCGATGCACATCTTGACGCGGAGGCCTAGGCGGTTGGCGGCATCGAGCGCTCGATCGATCCGCCGGGCACGAGTCTCGTCGTACTGCCCGCTTCGATAACACTCGACGTCGAAGAATTCGCACCCCAGCCAGATGCGGCAATAGTTGCCGCCCTGGCTGGCCAGGCTCGTCATCAGCTGCTCGAGCGCGTCCAGCCCGTGTCCGATCGGCGGCTCAACCAAGTTCATGCCAATTGGCACATACGGGCGCCCGTCGGAGAGCTCGAAATAGCGTGGATCCCTCAGGCTCACCCGCACGAACGCCGTCGGGCCGCCGGAGGCCCGGATGGTCGGGCGGATCTGTTCTGCCGGTGGGTGATCGACGCGCGATTCGACGGGCGGGCTCGTCGCGGATCCGGGCGTCGGTGTCTCGCGAACGGTTCGTCCAAGACACGCGTGCCACCACGATTGCACGCCCTGCAGCTTGATCCACGACCTGTAGTCGCGCGGGTGCCGGAGATACCCGGCCAGGTACACGCCGCTCAGTGCCGCCGCATATGCGAACCCGTAATGCTTTCGGTAGTAGCGCAATCTGGTTTCGACGAGGTACTGAAGGGCCACGGCGAAAACCTGACGCATGCTTTGAGCCTGGTGATGGATCACGGACACGTCGTCCAGCGCGTACACCTTCCATCCGGCGCGTCCGGCACGGAAGCACCAGTCGAGCTCCTCCGCATAGATGAAGAACTGCTCGTCGAGCATCCCGATCCGCTCGACGACCTCCGATCGAATCATGAGACACGCCCCGCTGATCCAGTCAACGTGACGAGGCTGGCCCGCGAGCACGGGCGCCTGTTCCGGCGCGCTCCACCGGCCGCTCATCCACGCGACGCTTCGTGACTGCCGGATTTCCGACCACATCGTCGGGAACGGCAGGCCGCGCGATTGTGATGATCCGTCCGAGTTGAGCAGGTGCGGGCCGCAGATCCCGGCGTCGGTTCTGCTCTCGAGAAAATCCAGCATCCGGCGGAGCGCATCGGCAGGCACTTCGGTGTCAGGGTTGAGCAGAAGGATGTAGCGCCCCGAGGCCCGCCTCATCACCAGGTTGTTTGCTGCGGCGAACCCGAGGTTCTCGGAACTTCGGACGAGGCGGACATCGGGAAACTCGGTCTCCACGAGATCGGCGCTCCCGTCGGGCGAGGCGTTGTCCACCACCCATATCTCTGCCGTCACGCCCTCGCTCGCCGTCACCGAGGCCAGGCAGTCGCGGAGTCGCTCGCGCGTGTTGTAGCTGACGATCGCCACCACCACGTCGGGCAGGGCATTCATTGGGTGAAGGCCGCGGGCGAGGCTGACATGGATGAGCCGTACCAGTGATTCCGGGCCTGCTCGTACGCGCCGATCAGGAGCGCGCCCAGCCGGATCCAGTCATGATGAGTTTCCACATAGGCCCGCCCGGCCCGGCTGAGGCGTTCGCGAAGCGCGCCATCGTCCAGCGCCTCCACGAGCGACACCGCCAGGGCTTCCGTGCCATCGCCCAGGAGGAGATCGCGTCCTGGCTGCAACGGAAGCGATGAGGCCACGACCGAGCTGGCCACCACCGGCACACCCGACGCCATGGCCTCGAGCAGCTTGTTCTGGATGCCGGCGCCGTACACCATGGGCACGGCGGCCACGGTGGCCCGGGCGAACACTGGACGCAGGTCGTCGAGAAACCCCGTGAGCTTCACGCGCGGATCGCGTCCGAGCGACACGAGCGCCGGCGCCGGGTCCTTTCCGGCGAGGACGAGCGTCGCGTCCGGTCGCTTCTTCCAGACCAGCGGCATGATGCGCTGTGCGAGCCAGAGCCCGGCGGCGACGTTGGCGTGATAGCTCAGCTTTCCAGAGAAGACGATGGTGGCGGGATCGACGGCGTCCCGCCTCGGCTGAAAGTACTCGAGATCGACGCCGTTCGGAATCACCGCGACGCGTTCGCGCGCCGAGGATGGGTCGAGCTCGCCGAAGGCGGCGGCTTCGGCGGGCGAAGTGACCAGCACGCGATCGAACCGGCGAAGCAGCCCCCGCTCGAAGGCGCGCGTTCTGCCGAGGTCGGCGCGCGCCATCACGCGTTGCCGAAGCGAGGGCGCGCGTCTGGCCGCCTGCGCGAAGAGCGCACTGATCGAGTCGACGGCGTCGAACACGCCGGGAATGCGCTGGTCACCGCCGACGAGCGCTGCGGCGCGCAGATGCTCGACGTGGACGACGTCTGGCCGATCGCTTTCGATGGAGGTCGCGATTAGCCGACGCGCCTCCCCGTGACGCGCGTAGGCTGCCTGGAACGGCGTGGCACCGGGCAGTGCGGCTGCCATGTTCCAGAGCGTCCGGCCACGGGAGAGGGGCACGATGTCGATGCGATCGCAGAGCGCCGCGAGCGGCTCGATGGCGGCCCAGCGATCCTCGGGCGGCCTGAGCGCGATGAGGTGAACGCGGTGCCCTAGCCCGGCGAGCGCTTGCAACCAGCCCAATGGTCGAACCCGGACGCGGGAGGGCACATAGGGCGCGACGAACAGCACGCGCATCAGGATGGGCCCGCGATGATCCGGGAGTAGAGGCTTTCGAGCTCGGCCACTTCGTCTTCCTGCGTCCGGACCGGCGAAATCCCCGCACGCAGACGGGCGGCCAGCCCGCGATCGTCCAGGAACCGCTGGATCGTCGCGGCAAGACTGGCGGCATTGTCTGCCTCGAACAGCAGACCGTCCACGCCGTCCTCTATCAGCTCCGTGATGCCGCCCAGGTTCGAGGCCACCACGGGGGTTTTGTACACGAACGACTCGAGAATCACGTTGGGGCTGCACTCGTACCAGATCGAGGGCACCACGACGACATCGAGATCGGTGTGCAACTCCGAGAGCCGCTCGTCGCCCGCGAAAGGCGGTCTGCAGCGAATCCTGGCGTCGGCGGCCGCTGCCCGGCGAATCTCCCGTGCGTAATCCGGGAATTGGTTCCAGTCGCCGTGGAGATCGAGCGTGAGCCGCGCACCTGGAAGCCGGCCGACCGCGTCGACGAGGACGTGGACGCCCTTGTGGGGCGCAATCTGTCCGAGGTAGCCGAGCCGCAGCCGATCGGACGCCGACTTCACTGCCGCGACCGCACCGGCCTGAGCCGAGCTGCGACCCGGCGTGAGCGGCGTGACACGGCCTTCCGCGACGGCGCCGGCCCGGACGAGCATCGATCGCAGGAAGGCCGACCGGCAGAGAATCGCGTCGGCTCCAGCAAGGCCGCCGCGCAGGAACGCCAGGCGATCCTCGATGTGCCGGATGCGGCCGCTATGCTGATGCCAGAACCACGTCATCAGGCGTGGAGCCACGCGTCCTGGAATTCTGTACCGTCGCTGCTCCTCGGCAAGGCAGCGCACGCACCGGACGGGATCGATCGGCGCCGTGGACAGGCTGCCGTCGCTGCGCAGCATCTGGATGCGCGGGCACAGCACCCACATGTCGGAGAGGCTGACGACGGCGCGGACCGCGTGCGCACGGGCAGCCGACAACGGACTGAGCGTCAGGAGATAGCCGCTGGCCAGGTGCAGCAGGTCGGGCCGATCCTCCGCGATCAGGCGTTCCACCGCGGCTCCGACGAGAGCGTTGTCGTACTCCACGCGCGGGGGAAGTCCGCCCAGCCGCAGGAACAGCCGGCGTACCGCGATCCCCTCGTGCTCATCGTCCATCCAGCGAAGTCGGGTCTCGTCGTGGAGCGCCCCTGCCTGGTTCCCCCGATCCACCTCCTCGATGCAGACAATGCGGACTCGATGACCGAGAGCCTGCAGCGCCTTGGCCACCCGGAGCGTTTCCCACTCGATGCCTCCGACGCGCCGCGGAGGAAAGTGCGGAACGGCCATCAGAATCTTCATCGGGCGGCCGGGCTTCGCCAATTCGGCGCCAGGCTTCGATCGGCCGAGGCCGCCGCACGAGCTCGATTCAGCCGTCGCTCGAGGACGCGGCGTAGCGACCGTGGAGCCGACCAGGCCAGAAGGAACATCGCGAGCGAGCGGAGGTCGGTCGGGTCCGTCGCCACCGCGCGCTTGAGCCGTGCACGCGATACATCGAGGCGCCCGTCGTTCACCGCGTTCGACGCGGCAACGAACCGCAGGAGCGACGAACGATCGCGCGGCGACAAGGTGTGAAACGGCGTGCCCGTCAGGAGGGCTTCCTGCCTGTCGATCTGCCCCTCCTCTGTCGCGACGAGCATCTGCCTCAGGAACTCGCGCCTCGTGGCCGAAGAGAGCGCGGGGAAGAACGACGCATCGTGGATCTTCCGCTTCGCGCGCGCCAGGGATTGCTCCCGCGCGGCCCGCCCGGCAGAATGCGGCGACGACTCGTTCGAGTCGTGAATGGTGTAAGTGCCCACGAGATCGTCGATATGGTGAAAGGCCGAGCCCTGGGCGGCCAGCCGTACCCAGAAGTCGGTGTCCTCGCCGCCGTGCAGCGTTTCGTCAAAGGGCGCCGGCTGGAGACGCTCGACCGCGCCACGGCGAATCATGGCCAGATGCAACGGGCCGATGACGTTGTGGAGCACCAGCCGATCGAGCAGCGGACGATCCCGGGACGGAAAGCCTTGCGAAATGCGCTCGATCCTCAGCCCGTTCCGATCACAGTAGTACCCCTCGCCGTGTACGATGTCGATGTCGGCCCTGGCGTCGAGCACCGCGGACAGGGTGGCCAGCGCTCCCGGCAGCAGCGCATCGTCGGAATCGAGAAAGACGATGTAGTCGCCCGTGCTGGCCCGCATGCCACGATTGCGCGCCGCCGAGCGGCCCGTGCGCTCCTGCACCAGATAGCGAAGCGCCAGGTCCGACGCCGTCAGGTGATCCCCAGTCCCGTCGGTGGACCCGTCGTCGACGACGATGAGCTCGGCGCGGACCGGCCCCTGCGCGCGCACACTGGCCGCCGCCCGCTGGACCAGGTGGCGGCGGTTGAAGGTGGGCACGATGACGCTGATCGTCGACATCCGTTCGCGAATTCTAGCTGTTTGGCCGCCATCCGTCGCCTGAGCCGCACGCGGACCACGAGTCGTCCGGTTATACTGGGAGGATGTCCTGCTCGATCTCGGCTCGCCTACGGACCGGCAATCGGCGCTCGGCGTGGCCAACCCTTTGCGGCGGAATATCGCCATCATCGCCCACGTGGATCACGGCAAGACCACGCTGGTGGACGCGATGTTCAACCAGAGCGGCATCTTCCGCGCCAACGAACGGCACGCCGAGCGGGCGATGGACACGAACGACCTGGAGCGTGAGCGCGGCATCACGATCCTGGCGAAGAACACGGCCGTCCGCTACCGGGACGTGATCATCAACATCTGCGACACGCCGGGCCACGCCGATTTCGGCGGCGAGGTCGAACGGACGCTGTCGATGGTCGACGGGGTCGTGCTGCTCGTCGATGCCTCCGAGGGCCCGCTGCCGCAGACGCGGTTCGTCCTGCGCAAGGCGCTCGAGCGGCGACTTCCGCCCATCGTCGTGATCAACAAGATCGATCGCCCGGACGCGCGCGCGCGGGAGGTGCTGAACGAGATCTACGATCTCTTCATCGATCTCGATGCGACTGAGGATCAGCTCGACTTTCCCGTCCTCTACGCCAACGCGCGTACCGGCTGCGCCTCTTCCGACCCGGCCGTCAGCGGCGTCACGCTCGAGCCCCTCTTCGACGCGATCGTCGCGCACATTCCGCCGCCCGCGGGATCGCCCGACGAGCCGCTCCAGATGCTCATCGCGAACCTCGACTCGAACGACTATCTGGGGCGCATCGCCATCGGGCGCATCTTCAACGGGCGCGTGCAGATCAACGATGCCATCGCCGTGGCGAAGCTCGATGGCCGGCTGCATGAGACGCGCGTCACGAAGCTCTTCGCCTTCGACGGCCTCAAGCGCATCGATATCACCGAGGCTGCCGCGGGCGACATCGTCTGTCTGGCGGGCATCGACGACATCACGATCGGGGAGACGGTGACCGACCCGCTGGACCCGCGCCCGATCGATCCCGTGGCCATCGACGAGCCGACCGTGTCGATGATCTTCGGCGTGAACACCGGGCCGCTGGCCGGCCGGGACGGCACCTACGTCACGTCGCGCAACCTGCGCGATCGGCTCGAGCGAGAGCTGTTGGGCAACGTGTCGATCCGCGTCGAAGACACCGACTCGCCCGAGCTGCTCAAGGTGGTGGCGCGGGGCGAGCTGCAGCTGGCAATCCTGATCGAAATGATGCGGCGCGAAGGGTTCGAGCTGCAGGTCTCGCGGCCCGAGATCGTCACCAGGGACTCCCCCGCCGGCCGCCTGGAGCCCGTCGAGGATGTCGTCATCGATGTGCCCGAGGAGTTTCAGGGCACGGCCATCGCGCTCATGGGCACGCGCAAGGGCGTCGTGACACGCATGGTGAACCACCACAGCGGCCGCGTGCGTCTCGAGTTCCGCGTGCCTTCGCGCGGCCTCATCGGCTTTCGCGCGCAGTTCCTCACCGACACCAAGGGCACCGGCATCATGAACCACCTGTTCGCGGGCTGGGAGAGCTGGCACGGTCCGATCCCGTCACGCCCGACCGGCGCGATGGTCGCCGACCGCGCCGGCGTCGCGACCGCCTTCGCCATCTCGAATCTCCAGGTGCGGGGCGAGATCTTCATCGAGCCTGGCACGATCGTCTACGAAGGCATGATCATCGGCGAGAACTCCCGCACCAACGATCTCGACGTCAACGTGACCAAGGAAAAGAAGCAGACCAACATGCGCGCCTCGACCGCCGACGAGGCGATTCGTCTGATCCCGCCGCGCAATCTCAGCCTGGAGCAGTCCATCGAGTTCATCAACGACGACGAGCTCGTCGAAGTGACGCCGAAAACAATCCGCCTTCGAAAGCGAGTGCTGGCCGCGAACATGCGGCCGAGACGCGAGTAGCGCAGAGAGGCGCCGGCCGCCTCGCGATTACTCGCTGCGAAGAGAGACCACGGGGTCGATCCGCGCGGCGCGACGGGCTGGCGTCAGACACGCGGCCAGCGCGACCAGACCGAGCAGCAGCGGGATGGCCGTGAAGGTGAGCGGGTCGAGCGGTTCGACGCCGAAGAGCAGGCCGCGCATGAAGCCGTGAGAGCACGACGGCGCCGGCCAGGCCCACCGCGATGCCGGCAACGGCCACCGCCATGCCGTGGCCGACGATGAGCCTCATGACGGCCTGCGGCGTCGCGCCGAGCGCCAGACGGATTCCAAGCTCCCGCGTGCCCTGGCTCACCACATACGCCATCACGCCGTAGATGCCGATGGAGGCGAGGCCCAGCGCCAGCGCCGCGAAGAGCGTCAGGAGCATCATCGAGAAGCGGCGCCGGGCCAGCGACTCCTCCACCCGATCGGTCATCATCGACACGCGGTACATCGGCAGGTCAGGGTCGATCCCGCGGAGCTCCCGGGCGGCCGCCTCGGTGAGTGGCGCCGGGTCGCCAGAGGCGCGGATCACGACGTTCATGGCCCTCCACGGGGCCTGCGCGTGCGGATAGTAGAGGGCCATCCGCGAGTCGCCGTCGAGCGTGTACTGCTTGATCCGGCCCACCACGCCCACCACCGTCATCCACGGCGCGCTCGTGTCGTCGAGACCGCCGCGGTGCAGGCGCTTTCCGATCGGCGACTCACCGGGCCAGAGCTGTTCGGCCATGTGCTGATCGACGATCACGACGCGCGGCGCGGTCAGCACGTCGTGGTCGGTGAAGAGACGGCCCTGCAGCAGTGGAATCTGCATGGCCTGCAGGTAGCGGCCCCCTTCCGATCGCATGTCGACGTTGATGAATTGCTCGCCCTCGGGCGGGGTGCGGCCTTCGACGCTGATTGGGCCCCATGCGAACATCTGGCTGAGCGGCAGGGCCGATACAGCGCCCGACGCTTCGACACCAGGCAAGCTGTCCAGGCGCCGCACGACTTCCCGATACGTGTCGATGACCGTCTGGGGGTCCTTGTATTTCGGTCCGTTCATCGACAGCTCGAACGTCAGCACGCCGCCGTGATTGAAGCCCGGCGACACCTGCTGCAGCCGGTTGAAGCTCCGGATCAGCAGGCCCGCGCCGATGAGCAGCATCACCGAGAGCGCGAGCTCGGCGACGACCAGCATCCTGCGAAGGTTCCATCCGTGTCCCCAGAGGGCGCTCGCTCCCGACGCGCCGCGAGTGGCGTCCTTGAGGTTGCCCTGGAGATCAACGCGGCAGAGCCGGAGCGCGGGCGCGAGTCCGAAGAGCACGCCGGAAGCCATCGAGACGGCGAGGGCGAAGAGCAGCACCCGGCCGTCGATCGCCACTTCGTGCAGTCGCGGCACGCTCGTGGTGCCGAGCACGTGAATCCACTGCACGCTCCACACCGCCAACCCCACCCCGAGGGCGCCGCCGGCCAGGGCGAGGAGCCCGCTCTCTGTCAGAAGCTGACGGACGATGCGTCCGCGCGTGGCACCGATGGCGGCGCGGACCGCCATCTCCTTCTGCCGGGCGAGGGCGCGCGAGAGCAGCAGATTGGCGACGTTGGCACACGCAATGAGCAGCACGAAGCCGACGGCAGCGACCAGCACGACGAGCGAGCGCCGCACATCGCCCACCACCTGCTCACCGAGCGGGACGATCCCGAACGTCAGCCCGCCGTTGGGCGGATAGACCTGCGGGTAGTCGCGCCGCAGCCGGGCGGTCAGGGCGTCCATCCCGGCCTGCGCCTCCTGCACGCTCACCCCGCGCGTCAGCTTGCCGACGATGTTGTAGTCCTCGTGAGTGCGAATCGTGGGCGCCTTCGGGCCGAGCGGCAGCGGAAGCACGACCTCGGTTTCCGCGGCGCCGTACAGAGTGGGCACCACTTCTTTCCTGAGCGAGAACGACGCCGGCAGCACGCCGACGACTTCGGTGGGCTCGCCGTTCAGCCAGATGGTCCGGCCGATCACGCCCGGATCGCCGCCGTAGCGACGCATCCACGTGCCGTGGCCCAGGATGGCGCGCGGCGGGCCGCCGGGCACGTCCTCCTCGACGCCGAACAGCCTCCCGAGCTCGGGACGCGCACCGAGCATCGGCAGCAGGTTCGACGAGACACGGATGATGCCGACGCGCTCCGGACGGCCGTCGCCGGTCAGGTTGTAGGTGTCGCCGATGGCGATCGCCACCTGTTCGAGGCCGCCGGGCGAGGTCTTGATGTCGAAGTACTGCGCCGTCGAAAACCAGTCTTCCGTGATGCCGAGTCCGGGCGAGCGGTTCCAGAGGATGACCAGCCGCTCGGCATCCGCATACGGCAGCGGCCGGAGCAGCAGCGCGCTGGCGACGCTGAAAATGGCGGTATTGGCACCCACGCCGAGCGCCAGCGAGGCGACCGCCGCCAGCGCGAACGCGGGAGCGGCGGCGAAGCTGCGCAGCGCGTAGCGAACGTCCTGGGCAAGGGTGTGCACGGCCACCATTCTAGCGACGCCCGTGCGCTCCCGCGCGGGCGAAGTGACGAGTGGCCGCTGAGGCGTGGTGAAAGGGAGGCGAGGGGTCGCCGCGCCCTCAGGCCGACGGCACCTGCAGATGCGGCATCGGGCGCGCGGCGAAGAGGCGCTGGCACGGCTTCGCCATCCACCTCGCCCAGCGCGCGGATCGCCCGACGCGTGCACTGTCGGTGGCGATGCCCGTGTTCGCGTACATCTGGCGGTAGATCTTCGAGATCAGCACGAACGCGAGCCGTGCCTTCAGCGAGCGGACGCACTCGGAACGCTGCCAGATGCGCGAGAGGCTGTAGAAGTGGTCCCACGTGCGCTGCGTGCGCTCGCGAATCTCGTCGGCGGACATCGTCGGGTGCGGAATGTAGACCTTGGGCCTGAGCGCCTGCGGAATGAGCCAGTGGCGGGTCAGCGGCACGCCGCCGATTTGCGCGGGATTGACCCCCATCGATTTCTCCCAGGTGGCGAAATCGATGGTGCCCGGAAACGGCGTCAGCATGACGAACTGCGCGAAGGTCAGGCCGGCGCGCTCGGCCACCGAGAGGGTGGCGTCGAAGGTTTCGGGCCGATCGGACGGCAGGCCGAAAATGAACGACCCGAGCACGTGAACGCCGTGCTCTTGAAAGGACCGGAGGCGCTCGACGAGGGCCTCTCCCGAGTCGTTGAACTCCTTGTAGACGTCCTTCAGCCCTTCAGGCGTCACCGCCTCCACGCCGACGAGCGCCCCCTTGATGCGGGCGCGATGCATGGCGCGCAGGAACTCGGGATCCTCCGCAGCTTCCATCGTGATTTGCGTGAAGAACACCATGTCGGAGGGCAGTTCGGCGAGCTGGTTCATCAAGGTGAACCGCTCGGCGCGCTGGGCCTTGAGCGTCTCGAGACGCGCGGTGTCCTGGCGCCGCTCGGCCATGCGCAGATCTTCCAGCGTGACCGGATAGAAATTGTCGTCGGCAAGGGCGATGAACCTGAAGCCGCGCCGGCGCAGCTCGACGATCTCCTCGATGACGCTGTTCGATCCGCGCTGGCGAGGCTTCTGGCCATCTGTGCGCCAGACCGAGCAGAACGAGCAGTGTTTCGGGCAGCCGCGAACGGTCTGCACCGAACCCCACATGTAGCGACCCGGCTGCACGAGATCCCAGCGGGCCGGACTGAATTCCTCCGGGTCGACGCGGCCGCCTTCGTACACCGGCTCCAGCGTCCCGCGGAGGCAATCGGCGAGGGCCTTCGGCCAGGCGCGCTCGCCGTCTCCCTTGACGACGGCGTGCGCACCGCCCAGAGTGAGTGCCTCGTCCGGGTAAAGCGTCGCGTGGATCCCGCCGTAAATCACGAATGCGCCGGCCTGGCGCGCCAGCTGCCCCACCTCGTATCCGCGCAAGGCGTTGCCGGAATGGATGCCGATGCCCACCACGTCACCGGCCTCGATCTCGCCCGCCGCCATCGGTTCGAGCATTTCGTCGGTGAGCCGCGGCGTGCCGAACGACGCCGGGGTTGCGCCTGCGAGCACGTACAGCCAGCGTGGCGTGATGACACCAACGCCAAACGAGACATGACTGGGATTAACGAGGTGAACGCGCATGGGTCCCTGGCGAAGGCGCCACGAATTCCTTGTGAAGTTGGAGAACCGCCGTGAGTCGGACGGAGTGCCTGTTCAGACGATGGAGATGTCAGGCTGGTCGCACGTTTTGCGCCGCGCGGTAACCGGGCTATCAGATCACGTCGAATCTCACTCTCTTGATATCCCCGGAGCTTCGAGAGGCACACACCGGGCCTGAACCGGTTGAACGGTTCGATCGTGTCATCTGGGACATCCAGGCGGGTTACGCCGGAGCGATCGACGTATGGCGGCACTCGTCGCACCGCAGGTAGATCACCGGGAGCGATTCCGATCGACCGATGATCCGGGCGTTGAGCCGTCCACACTTGGGACACAGCTCCCGTTCGGTCATGAGCTCCTTGTCGGCCCGGCCAGAGCGCCGGGGTGCCGTCGGGCGCTCAGGTGTCCGGCGCCGGGGTGCCGCTGACGCGAGCATCGTTGGCCTCGCGACGCGGAGTGGCGCTCCGGTACGTCAGGCTTGACCCGGCGGGAATTTGAAGAAGCTGCTCGTTTCACGCGCGCTCCGACTCTTAGCGGCGATTTGGGCCTGTCGGCGGCGCGCATTCATTTGTCTGGGGGCACAAATCGAACGCTGGCAGGCTCCAGCCCTGAACGACCGCTGGCAGTATACACCATCGCGCCGTGTTTTGGCGCATGATCACGACGACCTGCCGTGAACCTATTGAGCGAACTCGGGATGTACGCGCGGTTCGCGCGGGGTTTCGACCTCGCCTTCCCTGTTTCTTCCGCCTGGCTGGCTGCCAGCTGGAGTCGATGTTGCCGCTGCACATCGCGCGTCGGCAGGGCGGCGCGAATCAACCCGTGGGCTGAGCGGGCAGCCCCAGCGGCTCCTGCTGCGTCAGGCAGTGCAGGGTGCCGTAGCCCCACACCAGATCCAGCGAATGAATGCCGACCACCTGATGGTCCGGCAGGAGCTCGGCCAGGACTGTCAGCGCCACCCGATCCTGAACATCGTTGAAGGTCGGCACGAGGACCACGCCGTTGCCGATGTAGAAATTGGCGTAACTGGCGGGCAGTCGCTCGCCGTTCATCGTGACGGGCCGCGGAAATGGCAGCTCGACGACGCGGAGCGGCCCGATGCCGCGCGTGCGGGAGACCGCTTCGAGACGGCGCAGGTTGTCGAGTGACCGGAGATGGTTCTCGTCGGACGGATCGCGCTCGACCGCCAGCACGATCGTGTCGGGACCGACGAACCGTGCGATGTCGTCGATGTGGCCGTGGGTATCGTCGCCGGCACAGCCTTCGCCGAGCCAGATCGTGCGCTCGACGCCGAGCCACTCCGAAAAAATCTGTTCGTAGTCGATCGCCGTCAATCCGGGATTGCGAACCTGCAGGTCGCTCACCAGCCACTCCTCGGTGACGAGCAGCAGCCCGCGGCCGTTGACGTCGATGCCGCCGCCTTCGAGCACGATGCCCTCACCCGTGTCCGTCCGTCGCGGCTCGTGCCGAACCAGACCCGTCAACTCGCTGATGGCGCGGCCCACGCGGGCGTCTCGCTGCCAGTCGGGGTATCTCGCCCAGCCGTTGAAGGCCCAGTTCACGAGCGACACTTCCCCACGCGCATCCAGGACGCCAGTCGGCGCCGAGTCGCGGAGCCACACGCGATCGGTGGGCACGAGATGAAGGCGCACGCGGTCGACGCCGACGCCGTGGGCGGCAATCGCGGCACGCGCGGTGGCGCGCACCTCTTCGTTCTGACAGAGAATCTCGACGTCCTCGCGCCCGGCGAGGCCGCGCACGATCTCGGCGTACACCCAGGGGATGGTCCCGAGCTTGCCGGGCCAGTCGGGCTCGTGGTGTGGCCAGCTGATCCAGGTCGCGCGATGCGGCTCCCACTCGGCCGGCATGCGCAGGCCCAAGCCGCGACCAGCGATCATGCGCCGAGATACCTGCGAAGAATCGGGGCGTAGGCGTCGATGCGGCGGTCGCGCAGAAACGGCCAGTTGCGCCGCGCCGTGTCAATCTCGGCCGGGTCGCACCGGGCGATCAGAACGGCTTCCTCGTCGCCGGCTTCGGCGAGATATCGGCCATACGGGTCGGCGATGAACGAGCGGCCGAAGAACTGCAGCCCTTCGGTACCTGGTTCGTCCTCGTAGCCGATGCGGTTCGGCGCCGCCACATACACGCCGTTCGCAATGGCATGCGAGCGCTGAATGGTGCGCCAGGCATCGATCTGCGCGGTGCCCCACTCGTCTCTTTCCGAGGGGTGCCAGCCGATGGCGGTCGGATAGAAGAGCACCTGCGCGCCCAGCAGGCTGGTGATGCGAGCGGCTTCCGGATACCACTGATCCCAGCAGATCAGCACACCAATCGTCGCGTACCGCGTGTTCCACACCTGGAATCCGCCCGGGCTGTCGCATGCCGGCGCGTCCTCGCCTTCGAGGCGGGCGTCGCCCGGCGTGAAGTAGTACTTTTCGTAGTAGAGCGGATCGTCGGGAATGTGCATCTTTCGGTAGACGCCGAGCAGACTGCCGTCGGCATCCACCACAGCGGCGGAGTTGCGATAGAGACCGGCAGCCTGCCGCTCGAACACCGGCACCACGAGCACGACGCCGAGCTCCTGCGCCAGCGCCTGCATCGTATCGGTTGTCGGCCCCGGAACCGGCTCGGCGAGATCGAATCGATCGGGCTGCTGCGCCTTGCAGAAGTACGGCGCGTTGAAGAGCTCCTTCAGGCAGATGATCTGCGCGCCGCGGCCGGCCGCCGTACGGATGAGAGCCGAGGCGCGCGAGACGTTCTCCTTCGCGTCCCTGGTCGCGTGGTCCTGCACGACGGCAATCGTGAACGCCTGCGTCGTCACGACGTCCTGCTCCTTGGCCCTGAACGCTCCAACCCGTCGCGGTACACGGCGTCAGGCGCGAGCTTTGCTCCTCGATCGACGCGATCATACTCCCAGCGGCGGCCTGACGTCGCACGGACGTCATCGCCGGCGCGATCAGACGTAGAGGTGAAGCTGGATGAGGAAGATCTTGCTGACGATGTCGCTCTGGCGGTTGCGATCGTGGTAGTAGGAGATGTTGACGTTCCAGTGCGTGCGCGGCAGCAGATCGGCCCCCACGAGCCACCGGACGAGGCCGGGTGATGTGCTCCCCGCGTCGGACCTCACCTGCGGCGACACCTTCAGCCACACGCCGCGGAAGACTTCGACCGAGGTCTCGTTGACGAACACATACGCGGTTTCGTCGGCGTCGTCGCGGAACTGTGCATCGAGCTGGTTCCACACCGAGAGCCAGGCAAGCGGAGCAAATCCGAACGCGATGCCTCCCGATCCGTTCTTGCGCCTCGAGGTCCGACGCGTCTCGGTAGATGCCGGACCCGACCAGCACCGCTCGAGGATTGATGTCGAACTGAAAACGTCCCGACGCCGTGAACGCCTGCCCGCCGTCGTCGTCGATGATCGAGTCGGCGCGGCCGGGACCCGCGGACAGCTGCACGAGATAACGATCGGCGGTCTGCGACATCTCGACCCCGTAGATCTGATCGTACTGCTCGAAGCCAAGCAGGCTGCGGTTGTACGCCGTGTGGTCGGCAAAGCGAACGCCGTAGGCGGGAAGAAAGCGGCCGACGCGGAACCCGATGCCCCGCTCGGGCTGCCGGGCCACCCAGTACTCGTACGAATCGACCTTCGCCTCTTCGACGGCCGTCTCCGGCTGCCGGCCGATCTCCCCGTAAGCCGTCCAGCCGTTCTTGCGAAACGCCGCGATGAGGTCGGCATTCATGAACAGGTTCCGGCTCGTCTTGGTGCCCGCCACCGAGTAGCGCAGGTGCGACGGCCTGAGCTCCAGGCCGAGCTGCACCGGCCCGAGCTTGTCGCCGAGCGCACCCCAGAGGAACGCCTCCTCGCCGGTGATGCCCGCGGTTCCCGCCGGATTCCGGCGCCGCCCGCCGCCCGGTGGTGGACAACTCCTCGCGCGACAGCGACCTCCCGTACGGCGTCAGCAGGCCGCCACCGGTCGGCGAGTAGTGACACGTCGAGCATCGCGTGTACTGACGGGCCAGGAACGTCGGCTCTGCATGAAGCGGAACGGGCGCCGTCAGGAATGCCAGCGCCGTGAGCACCAGCGCTCGCAGAGCGGCAACTCTCATTCGTGCCCTGCGGGACCCGCCGTCACCGTCGTGGCGACGAAGCTGATGAACGCCTGCACCTGGTTGCGGACGCCGACGCCCAGATACTGCGGGAGCGCGATCCCGAAGTCGCTGAGCACGACGGGGAAGCTCGCGTCGATGCGCCGCGACTCGCCGTCGCGCCGGATCGTCGCCTCGCCGCGAATCGATTTGGCAATGCCGTGGAGCAGCAGCGTGCCGCTGAAGTTCGTCCGGCCCTCGAAGGTCGCCGCGTCCTTGTCGGCGAGGATGATGTTGGACAGCACGGCGCGGTCGTAGCCGGCGCCTTTGTCCACTTCGAGGTAGTTCGCGCGCAGATGGCTGTTTCGAAGCTCGATGCCCGTATCGAGTGTTCTCAGATCGACCGCCAGCTCGCCGGTGAGCGGCATGGCTGGAGCGACGAACGCGAGGCTGCCGCTGAGGGCCGACGTCTTCGCCTCGAAGCTGCCACCCACCGTCATGGGACACACGATGCGGACCGAGGCGGTGCCCACTTGCCAGCGAGGGCCATCGGCGAACACGCTCGACGGACCGAGCCAGGCAACGACACACGCCAGCACCGCCGCCCCCGAACGGACGCGTGCGCGCGATCACGATCGGTCATCCGGCGCCCGAAGCGGCCAGTCAGTCGCATGCGTCAGATCCGCGCGTCACACCGCAATCGTCAGCACGTTGTCGTCGAACTCGGTTGGGAACTGGCGCAACGAGGACGGCGCCGGACCATTCAACACCGTGCCATTCAGGCTGTACCGTGACCCGTGACAGGGACAGACATAGTTCTGGCTCTGGAACCCCGTGACGATGCACGCCTCGTGCGTGCACGTCGCGGTGAGCGCGGTGAAGGCATTCTCCGCGGTATGCGCCACCAGAAAGCTCTGGCCCGATGCCCGCAGCAGCGCGGCGCTGCCGACGTTCGCAATGGGCGATCCCGAGTCGATGGTCAAGGTGATCGTGTTGTTGACGATGCTGCCTCCAATCGAGGGAAGCTGCGGCACGTTGGTGGGCGCGGCAGGGTTGCCGCCGCCACCGCCGCCGCAGCCCGGCAGCATGACTCCGAGTGCGGCAAGCGAAACGGTCTGGCAGGCATGAACGCAGAACGTGCGCCGGGTCTGGCCCGGTGCGGAGATTTCGTCACTCGATTTCACGTGGCTCCTCGTCAGCGCGACGCGTGGCTGGCAACCGCGCGCGATTGGCCAGGCGCTCAATTGAACACGCCCGGGCCGCCGACAGGGATGCAACCCATGTGCCCGGTGTCGCAAGACCGGCAGGCGAGCCGGATACTGCGCGCCGGACGAAACACTTGCGCGCGGTCTCGTCCCTCGCGGCGGACACCGTCGTCCGCGGAAAGCGACGGGCTGGACGGGCAGGAAATTCGAGATACGAAAAATCGCTCTCGAATTGCGTCAAAGTGACGAGCTTCTACGACGCCTTGGCGTAGGTGATCGTCCGGGTCGTCGATCCGCCACCCGACTCGAGGTCGCGGAGGATGTTCAGCGTGCCGCCGTTCAGCGACAGCACGTCCCGGCCGAAGTTCATGCCCTTCTTGAAATGCAGGTGCAGAGAGGGCCCCTCCCAGTGCGCCCTCGTCTTGAGCGCATCGATATCGTCGGGCGGCGTGACCGTGAGCGTGTTATCGAGCTTGTAGACGGCCTTCGTCGATCCGGTCTGCACCGTCAGTTCGTTCGAGGTCTGCGTGATGACCACTGTTTTCGTCACGGCGCCAAACGCGTTTTCATCGTACACCGCGCCGCCGCCTCCTCCGCCGCCGGCACCAGCGCCGGGACCGGCGGGCGGCGTCAGGGGCGGGTCGGTGACGTTGAGCGTCCACGTGCCGGAAAAGTTCGCAGGCCCCTGAGCGCCCGCCAGCGCCGGCAGCGCGAGACCGAACACGATCGCCAGGCGAACAAATCGCGTCATGATGTCCTCCTCAGCTCGTCGCCTTGGGCATGAGCGGCTGGGCCCGGAAGATCTTGGAGGGATCGGCAGCCCGGGCGCGGGCGGAACTTCTGCGGCCGTCCGCCGAAGACCTCCGCGGTATAGAGATTCCCCTCGGAGTCGGCGGAGAACTCGTGCACGGACCAGAAGAACCCTGGCAAGACGCCGTGCGTGCCCCAGCCGTAGAGGAACGTGCCGTTCAGATCGTATTTGAGCATCCGATCGAGCGGACCCGAGAACACCCAGAGATGATCGTCGGCGCCCACGCGCAGCGTGTACGGCGTGCGGATGTTGGGCCACAGGTCAAGGTGCTTGCCGTTCTCGTCGAAGACCTGCACGCGATTGTTCGCCCGGTCGGCCACGTAGACGCGGCGGTTGCGGTCGGTGGCAATCGAGTGCGGCGTCCGGAACTGGCCGGGCTCGGTGCCGCGCGTGCCCCACGTCGCCAGATACTTGCCGTTCTTGTCGAACTTGACGACACGCGTGTTGCCGTATCCGTCGCTCACGAAGAAGGTGCCATCAGGGAGCCAGGCAATGTCGGTCGGCCGCTTGAAGTGCTTGTCGTCGTTGCCCGGCTCGTCGCGCTCGCCGAGCGTCATCACCAGCTTGCTGCCGTCGTTGGTGAACTTGAAGATCTGGTGGTGGATGTCGTCGACGACCCACACGTGACGCTGCGGATCGTAAGGGCTGATGAGCACCTGGTGCGGGCCCCGGCCATCGGCGAAGAGATGATCCCACTGGGTCCACGACTCGGTCATGTTGCCCTGCGCGTCAACGACGACGATGCAGTTGCGGAACTCGGGGGTGGGGGTGGTGGCCTGCTGATTGAGCGAGCCCCACGACCCTGTGAAGTTCGCGGGGAGTTTGTCGGGCAGCTTCACCATGCCGCGATTGGCAATGAAGACGCGGTTCGGCGTCTCGGCGAAGATGCCGCCGGTCGAGCCCCAGATGTACCCGGGCTTGTCGGCGAAGGGCTTCGGCCATTTCTCGACGACGTCGTATGGCCCGGTGCGGTCGTCACCCCCTTTCTCCTGAAGCACGGCGGGCGCGGACAAGAGACCCACAGCGAAGACAGCCACCACGCTCAACAGGGGGGACCGCATTCGAACCTCCTTCAGTGAGCCGGGGCAGAGACTGGGGTGGATGACTCGAACGACGGAACCGGCTCGACCGTGACACGAGCGGCGGTCGAGCGTGTAGGTGCGGCCCTTATAGCAATCAGCGGTCGCGTCGGTCAACCGGCCGCTGTTCGGCGTGCTGGCTCGTCCGTCGACAACCGAGGGGTCATGTCTTCATCGGTCCTTCATCGAAGCGCCCGGTGACTCGTTTGGCATAGGCAGAACCGCCTGCGTTGCGGTATTCTCCCAACTTCTGGAGGTGTGAGGCGATGGAGCAGCAGAAAGCCAGCGATTTTCATCCTGAAGTACTCAGGCTCTTCGACAAATACGTGCACGGCGCCATCGACCGTCGTGGCTTTCTCGACGGCGCGAGCAGGTTCGCGGTCGGCGGCATGACCGCCGCGATGCTGCTCGACGCGCTCAACCCGAAGTTTGCCGAAGCGCAGCAGGTGCCGCCGACCGACTCGCGCCTGAAAATACAGAATCTCGAGTACGACTCGCCGCAGGGATCCGGCAAGATGCGCGGCTACCTCGCGACTCCTGCGAAATCCACCGGGAAGCTGCCGGGTGTGCTCGTGGTCCACGAGAATCGCGGGCTCAACCCGCACATCGAGGACATCGCCCGGCGCCTGGCTCTCGACAACTTCATAGCCTTCGCGCCCGACGCGCTGTTCCCGCTCGGCGGCTATCCCGGCGACGAGGACAAGGCGCGCGAGCTGTTCGGGAAGCTCGATCAGGCCAAGACCCGCGAGGATTTCGTGGCAGCCGCCAACGTGCTGAAGACCCGGCCGGATTGCACGGGCCGGATCGGCGCGGTGGGCTTCTGCTACGGCGGCGGCGTGGTCAACATGCTGGCGACGCGGCTGCCCGATCTCGCCGCAGCCGTGCCGTTCTACGGGAACCAGGTGCCCGCCGCCGAAGTGCCGAAGATCAAGGCGGCGCTGCTGATTCAGTACGCGGAGACCGACGAGCGGATCAACGCGGGCTGGCCGGCCTTCGAAGAGGCGCTCAAGGCCAACAAGGTCAACTATCAGATGCATCAGTACCCGGGCACGCAGCACGGGTTCAACAACGATACGACACCGCGCTACAGCGCCGATGCTGCCAAGCTGGCATGGCAGCGGACGGTGGAGTTCTTCAACAAGACGCTTCGCACGTAGCCGCAACTTCCCCGCACGCGCCCGGCCACACGGGCGCGTGCGGGTGCAACACGTCCCGTCAGATCGATCGACCCGGATATACTTTCTTTTTTGTCACGTGTCCCTTCGCACGGAGCGAATGGAGACCTGTGCCAGTCATCATCGGAGACGTCATCCATGCAGCCACCAGCCACCATGCCCTCTCCCGAACGCATCTTCGACACGATGAACGCGTTCCACCGCTCCGCGGCCCTTCGCGCCGCGATCGAGCTCGATCTGTTCACGGCCATCGGCCAGGGCGCCGCCACGGTGCCGGCGCTCGCGCGCGGAACCGGCGCGTCGGAACGCGGCATCCGCATTCTCTGCGACTACCTGACCGTCATCGGTCTCCTGGAAAAGCACGGCGACGCCTACGCCGCGGCCGCCGACACGGCGTTCTTCCTCAATCGCCGCTCGCCGGCGTTCATCGGCACGGCCGTGCAGTTCCTGAACAACGAGTTCTCGCTCGCGGCCTACCGCGACGTGGCGACGGCCGTGCGCCAGGGCGGCACGGCGCTGTCCAGGTGACGGCTCCGTCGATCCCAATCAGCCGGTGTGGGTCGAGTTCGCGCGCGGCATGGCGCCGCTCGTCAAGCCGTCGGCCATGTTCATCGCCGAATTGGCGCTCAGAGGGGTTCGGCCGGATGCGCCGCTCAAGGTGCTCGACATCGCCGCGGGACACGGGTTGTTCGGCATCGAGATCGCCAGCCGCCACCCCCGCGCCCAGGTCTACGCCGTGGACTGGTCGGCAGTCCTCGAAGTGGCCACCGAAAACGCGGCGGCCGCCGGCGTGTCCGACCGTTACCATCTGGTGCCGGGAAGCGCGTTCGACGTGGAGCTCGGCTAGCGACTACGACGTCGCGCTGCTGACCAACTTCTTCCACCATTTCGATCGGGCCACGTGCATCGATCTGATGAAGAAGGTACGGGCGGCGCTCGGCGAGGGCGGTCGCGCCATCACGCTCGAGTTCGTGCCGAACGACGATCGCGTGTCGCCGCCGATCCCCGCGGCGTTCAGCTTCATCATGCTGAACACCACGCGCAGTGGAGACGCGTACACCTACGGCGAGCTCGAGGGGATGTTCACCGCGGCGGGATTTGCCACGAACGAGCTCCATCCCCTGCCCGGGTTCCCGCAGTCCGTGATTGTGTCGAAGGGATAGAGTGCACGCGCGCCGTGACGCGCGCCCCGGCTGATGAAGTGCCGATCGGCCCACGCCGCCCACGGCACGACGATCCAGCCGATCAGGGCGAACCAGGCAAGCATGCGCTCGTTCGGGGGCGGCGGCGACCAGGGGCCGAGCATCCACATCACCGTGCACAGCGCGACGAAGGACGCGAGCGCCGCGGTACCAACCCAGCTGCGGGGTCGCCGGACGCTCAAGTAAAGCGCCAGCCCCGCTACCCACATGGCGCCTTCGACGATGAAGGTCCCGGGAATCGAATTCCACAGCGTGAGCCCGTAGCGTGGCGACGACCCGGGCCAGAGCGGCATGTCGGGCGCGTGGGTCACGTAGTCGAGCACCCAGTGGCTGATCACCAGCAGCACGACAAGCCTCGCCGCGCGCGGCTCGACGCCGCGCCACCGCGCGAGCCGGCCGAGCACCACACCCCACAGCACGACCATCAGCAGACTGTGCGACCAGGGGTAGGAATCGAAGACGAGGTGCGTGAACTTCGTGGCGCCCGGCACCACGCGCACGTGTTCCAGGCCGAGGATGAGGAACACGGGCCACAGCAAGTCGAGCATCGTCGCCCCCGCCACGAACCAGGCGAGCGGCGCGGAACGGACGAGCCGCGTGCTCGCGAACGCGACGGCAAGGTGTCCGACGAACATCAATCAGCTCCGTTGCTCGATGCGGTCAGGCCGGCCTCAGAGACCGGAGGGCTTCGGCCCAGCGCCGGAGCTCGGCCAGCATGACGTCGGCGGCTTTCTCGTGCGCCTCGGTCGCCATGAAGGTCCCGGTGTCCTTGTCGATGTGCTGCGCGATGAACGGCACGATGACGGCTTCCGGCAGGGGCATCATCTTGAGCGCCGTCACGATCAGCTTGGTCATCTGTACGGACCGAGTGCCGCCAGCCACCCCACCGTAGCTGACGAAGCCCACCGGCTTGTACGCCCACTCGTGCATCAGATAGTCGATCGCGTTGACGAGCGACGGAGGCGCGCCGTAGTTGTACTCCGGCGTGACGAACACGAAGGCATCGGCGCGATCCACACGCGCGCTCCAGGCCCTGGTGTGTGCGTACTGGTACTGCTTGAGCCGCGGATGCTTCGGTTCGTTGAACAGCGGCAGGTTCACCTCGGCCAGATCCACGAGATCCACCTCGAAGATGCCACGCTGGACAGTGCGCTCGTGAAACCAGCGGCCGACGAGCGGGCCGACCCGAGTGGGGCGCGTGCTGGCGATGATGATGGCGAGCGATGGCAACGCGATCATCTCGACCCGATCTCGGTTTCGCGCATGTAGAGGAACAACGGAAGCCCGAGCGACACGCCAACGGCGAGATTCGCCACGATCGGCGCCCAGAGGTGCCTCATGCCGATCCGCCGCCCTTCCACATACACGAACGCCCAGAGGACGATCGACGAAACGATGACGTCCATGCCGAAGAAGCCGCTGACGGGATTGGCGAACAGCTGCGCAAAGAACAGGCGCAGATCCAGGCCATGATCGCGAAGGAACGGCAGGAGTTGCCAGTACGGCAGGAGCGTGCCCAGCACGCACAACCGCAGGTAGACGCTCTTCGGCTTCATACGAGCCACTCCTTCGAGGGAACGACCAGCCCGCGGCGTCGGTCAGGCCACTAGCTCCAGAAGCCGTCGAACGGCCGAAGCGCCTCCTCTTCGAGCACCGGGCCTTCAATCTGAATAGGGCGCCGCCCGCCCTGCAGCACCTGGCGGACCCCAACGTGGAGCTGGAACGGGCTGTCTCCTTCCAGCGCGTAGAAGCGCGCAGAGCTCAAGCCGTACACCAGCCGGCCCACGCCGCTCCAGAACAGCGCGCCGGCGCACATCGGGCAGGGCTCGGCGCTGGCATAGAGCGTCGCGCCGGCAAGGCGCACGGGGTCGATGTCGGCTGGCAGCTCGCGCAGCAGGTTCAGCTCGGCATGCGCCGTGAGATCGCGCGCGGTGAACTGCGTGTTGCCGGCCTCGCCGAGCACCTCGCCACGCCCGTCCACCAGCACGGCGCCGAAGGGCCGATTGCCCTGCGCGCGCGCCTGGTGTGCGAGATCGATGGCGCGGCGAAGATACGCGAAATCATCGGGTGCGAGAGTCATGCGGGGCAGGCAAGAGTCATGGCGGGGCGCGGCAGGTCGACGGCGACGCGAATTCGCCATTCACCGCCGATCCTGGCGAAGTAATCGACGAACGCGCGCCGATCGTCGATCAGCTCGCCATTCACGCGCACCCGCGCGTGCTGGATCCCGGTGACGAGTGCCTCGTCGTCGAAGAGATCGACCTCGACCTGATGGAGGTCGACCGCGAGAATCTCGCCGGGAATCTGCTCCACCGCCCGCAGAAACGTGTCGGCATCCGACGAGGCGCCACCCGGGCTCCGGGCTACGAACCCCGGCGCCAGCGACCGCGCGAGGGATTTCACATCCCGCCGGCCGATGGCCGCCGCAATCTCGCGGGCCGTCGTCAACACTCGCTCCCGATCGCTCATGAAAGTCCTTCCCTACCCGGCCAGAAATTCCTCGAATGCGCGCGCATCCACGGGAATCGTCTGTCCCTCGAGCATCTTGCCGTTACGAAAGCGATAGAGATAGGCCTGGTAGTTGTCGTACTGCCGGCCGTCCGCGCGCCGGCCGGTGACGTGCAGATACATCATGATGTGGTCGCCGCTGGCCATGACCACTTCGGGCGTGCCTCTCATCGTGCCGCTCGTCAGTTCCTTGATACGCCGGAGGGCACCAGCGAACGCCTCGCGTCCACGGTAGGTGCCGCTCACCGACGCCTGCCCGCGAATGACATAGACGACCTCAGGGTCCAGACCCTCAGCCGCGCGCTCGACATCGTTCCGGTTGAACGCCTCGAAGATGTCCATCAGCGTCTTGATGTTCTCGCGCTCACCCATCGGAAGGCTCTCCGCCGATCTTCGCCAGAACCGTCACCGGCAGCCATCCAAGGCGGCCCTGCCCCGACCGCACCCATGCGAAGCCGTCGAACTCCGTGAGGATTTCGACAATGTCGCCCTGTCGCGCGGGCAACTCGGTGGCCTCGTAGTGCTCGGAGACGCGCGCGTGTCCGGGCGCCGTGGAGCTCAGGACCGTCTCGGGGACCCACCCCTCGCGGCCGTCACTCGCCTGGCACCAGAGCCACCGCGTGAACTGTTCGTCGCGGCGGGTGACCGTGACGAGCGCGCCGGCCTCGACCCGAATCGGATCCGGGTACTGAACGCCGTAATCTTCGTGGAGCCGTGCGCGCGTCATGGTTGTGGCTTCCATCCGAGAGCGATCAGGCGGAGTCTTCGGGAAGACGGCCGCTGCGGAACAATTCGAGCCACAACGCGCGATCGGACTCGCCGAAGACGTCGAGCTCAGCAAACAGCTCCGCCGCGAACTCGACATCCGCAAGCCCGCTCGCCGTAATGAGTCCCCGATCGCGCACCGCAGGAGCGTCCACGTACTGCGCGCTCGCCGCGTACTCTGGAAGCTGATGCTGCAGATAGGCGAGACCATTGCTCGTGTGCCGGCGATCCCGCAGCAGCCCGGCCCGGGCAATTCCCAGTGTGGCCCCACAGATTGCGGCGATCGGTACGCCGCTGTCCTCGAGCTTCGAGAGCAGCGTGACGAGCTCGGGCTCGGGCGGCGTGGCCTCCCAGCGATCGCCACCCGGCAGGATGATCACCGCCACGTCACCGACCTCGACTTCGTCGAACGACATCGTCGGCTCGATGCGCAGGCCGCCCATCGACTCGACGAGGTCGCGTGTTCGGGCCACGGTTTCCACGCGGTAGCCGCCCTGGCGCCGCAACTCGGCCAGCGCGTGCGCCGGCTCCCAGTCGGCAAAGCCCGGAAACACCAGCACGTACACGGCCTTGTCTGGCATCGGCGCTCTATTATGGCCGGTAGAACTTCTTGAGGGCTTTGCTCCCGATTTTCGCCTGTCGTGTCCGCTCGAGCGCTGCGCTCCTGTCCATTCTGGACTGCGAGTGCCGAAGCTCGGCAGCCAGCTTCTCATATGCGGCAAGCCGGTCGGCCGACAGTTCACCACGCTCGACCGCCTCGCGCACGGCGCAGCCGGGCTCTTGATGGTGACCGCAGTTCGCAAAGCGGCAAGCCGTGGCCAGTGCATCGATGTCGGCGAACACGGCGCTTACGCCTTCTTCGGCATTCGACAACTGCAGCTCACGCATGCCCGGGGTGTCGATGACGATGCCGCCCTGGGGCAACACGAACATCTGGCGTGACGTCGTCGTATGACGGCCGCGGCGGTCCTGGGCCCGGACTTCACGGGTTGGCTGCACGTCCTGTCCAAGAAGCCGGTTGAGCAGCGTGGACTTGCCCACGCCCGACGATCCGACGAAGCCGACCGTCACGCCCGTTGCGAGATACGGCTGGATGGCGTCGAAGCCGGCCCCCGTGAGCGCGCTGATCGCGTGCACGGGGACGCCCATCGCGACAGGACGGACCTCGGCCAGCACGTCCTCGACTTCCGCCGACTGGTCGGCCTTGTTCAAGACGACGACCGGATCGGCGCCGCCTTCCCAGACGAGCGCCAGGTAGCGTTCGAGCCTCCGCGGATTCAGATCGCGATCGCACGCCGTCATGATGAACACGATGTCGATGTTCGCGGCGATCACCTGGCCGTCGGGCCGATCGCCGGCTGGCTGTCGCATGAAGACCGTTCGACGCGGCAGCACGGCCTGGACGATGGCGGGCCCTTCGCCGTCGGAGGGGCGAAGCGCCACGAAGTCGCCGGTCGACGGAAGCTCCGAGCGACGTGTGGCGCGGCCGCGCAGCCGGCCCGCGAGCTCGCCCGAGATCTCGCCCGCAGCGGTCTGGATTCGGTACGCGCCGCGATACTCAATGGCCACGCGGCCCGGGACGAGACCCTCCGCGGCGTAAGGCTGGAAGCAGGTTTCCCAGCCGGTGTTCCACCCGAGCTGCTCGAGCGTCATGAGGTCATCGAGGCGGCACCGTCCAGAGAAACAGGTCGGTGCCGTCGTCGGTCGTCGCTCTCCTTTCGGGAACCCAACCGGCGATGGGAAACTGGTGCGAGACGACGCGCGCGCCAGGCTGAAGCTCGCTCTTCAGCTTTCCCTCCAGCCGCCGATTGACGTTGGGCGACAGATACAACGTGACGACGGTGGCTGCCGAAATGTCGGCGGTGAACAGATCGCCTTCGATGAAGGTCACCCGGTCGGCCACGGCGCCCTCCCGCGCCACTTCACGCGAGATGAGGACGAGCCGCGGGTCGAGCTCGACACCGACGCCGCGCGCCCCGAATTTCTGCGCGGCGAGAATCACGATGCGCCCATCTCCGGACCCGAGATCGTAGACCACATCGTCTGCCGTGACGCCAGCCAGGCTCAGCATCGCATCGGCCACGGCGTGCGAGGTGGGCACGAAATAGATATCCGGCGCACGGGATGGACCCTGGCGGCCCACTGCTCCACCAGAGGAACGGGCAGCGATCGAACCTGACACCAGGCTCAAAGCGACGATCAGCTCGACTGCCAGCCCACTTCGTCGGCGTCCTCGAGCGGCTACCGTCAGCACTGAATGCACGCAGGCGGCTCCGTCACCGATCCGGTTCGAACGCCTCGCGGGTGAGGCGATAGAACACCGTGTCCAGACCGTTCAACGTGCCTCGCCTGACGAAGCTCATGCCGAGCCGCTCCATCACCCGGATCGACGACGAGTTGGGAACATCGGTCGACGCTTCGACGGCGGGCAGCCGCAGCACGGAGAACGCATGCGCCATCACACCTCGCGCCGCTTCCGTGGCCAGCCCTTGTCCCCACCATCGCGGCCACAAGCCGTAGAGCAATTCAGGCGCCTCGCTTTCCGAGGAACGCAGGCCGCAAAACCCGATGGCCTCGCCGGTCTCCTTCTGTCGCACCGACCACAAGCCGTATCCGTGGCGGGCGAAGTCGCGAGAGCTCGCTCTCACCACCTGCGCCGCTCGATCACGATCGATGACACGATCGTCCCACAGGTATTTCCGCACGGCACTGTCGGTCCACAGCGCGTGCATGCCGTCCACGTCGGCGGGCTCGAGCGGCCGCATTTTCGTGCGGGCCGTGGTGAGCTGCCGCGCGGCGCCGCGGGGAAACTCGATGTACTTCGCGGTGTCATCCGCCACCGCCTGCCCGTGCATCGATTCGACGAGCGCCAGCGCCATGTCGATCCCGGCCGCGACGCCGGCCGATGTCAGACAGCCGTCATCGACGACCCGGAGATCGGACTCCACCGTCACCGTCGGATCCAGCTTCGCGAGCAGATCGAGAGCGCCCCAATGCGTGGTCGCCGAGCGGCCGGCCAGAAGGCCCGCGCGCGCCAGCAGCAGCGAGCCTGTGCACACTGACGTCACGCGTTTCGCCGCCTGGGCCGTCCGTCGAATCCACTCGAGGACGGCCTCGTCGTCGAGCAGCGGGCGTGTACCGAACCCGCCGGGGATCACGAGCACGTCTGCTGCGGGCGCCGTCGCGAAGTCGAAATGCGGCAGCACGCGGAGCCCGCCAGTGGCCACCACCGGATTCGAGGTTCGGGCGACGGTGAACACCCGGAAGGGCGCCGTCTCGTCGGACCGTCGCGATTCCACGCCGGGCGTGAGCCGCGCGCGTGAGAAGACCTCGAACGGCCCCGCGAAATCGAGCACCTCGACGTCGTCGAAGATGAAGATGGCGACGTTATCGCGCATGACGCGTGTTCCGTTTTCAGGTGCCTGTCTCCGCCTGCCAGATGTCCTTGTATCGGACCACCAGGCCGGCATCGTCCACCTCGAGGTCGGCGACGAATCGACCTCCCCCGCTTTCATACCGGTAGTGATGGCGGTCGAGGCGCTGATAGATTTGCACGAGCGGCTCGAGATTGAAGGTCGGAAAGCGAAGCCAGGCCGCGCGGACCTCAGCCTGCTGGCCGTCGGCGAGATTCAGGCGCCGGATGGGCAGCAGGTTGGTCGCGGGGCTGAAGTTCAGGTCCACGTCGATGCATCCGCTGACGTCCGCGGCGGATTCTCCGTTGAGTGACCACTGCCTGGCAGGGTCCACCGCGACGTTGGCGGCGATACTCCGGCTGCCGACCCAGCCTTCGACAGAGGCCGAGATCGTCTGCCACAGAGCGTCGCAGACGACTCGATAGTCCAGCCGGCAGGCTTGCCGGTCGTGCTGGAAGACGGCGGTTCCTGCGAGAATCCAGCGATCGCCCTGCCCGGCCAGACGCGCAGCTTCATGACCCGGATGGTCGAGCCGCCGCCACAGCCTGGTCTGAGATTCGGACATCCAGCCTGCAATCCTAACAAGGTGCACCGGCCGACCGGAACGGGTCATCCGAGCTCGAGCGAAGCCCGCCCCGGGTGGGGTCCGGAGGCGCTTGCCGCCGGCCCGGCCGTGTCTCCGATTTGTCTACACAAAGACGTCGGGCGGCCCTCCCTGCTCTTTACATCCGCATGGGGAAGGGACTAGATTCGGCCTGCCCAGATGTCGCCTTCAGGAGGATATATGCGCCGTTTTGCAACAATCGTCACTGCTGGCCTGATCTTGACGGCCGGGCTAGTGCTCGCGCAGGCGCCACCCGCGCAAGCGCCGGCAGCCCCGCTCGTCGCCAAGGCCAGGGCCACGACGCCGGAAATTCCGTACGATTCGATCAGCTTCATCAAGTCGATGCCAGCCGGGCTCTACATGGGCGAAGGCATCGGCGTCGCCACCAACTCCAAGGGCGGCGTGTACGTCTTCACCCGCAGCGGCGAGTCACGCGTGTTCGAGTTCGACCGTAACGGCGTGTTCGTCAAGGAGTTCGGCAAGGACAGCTACGGCTACGGCTTCGCCCATGCCGTCCGCGTCGACAAGGACGAAAACGTCTGGTCGGTCGACGAAGGCACGAACGTGATCCTGAAGTACAACCCCGCCGGCAAGCTGCTGATGGTGCTCGGCAAGCGTCCGGACCCGCTCGATCAGTACAGCATGATCCCGGGTGTGGCGCCGTTCTCGGGCGCCAACCGGCCGCACTCGTTCCACCGGCCGACCGACATCGCGTGGGATCCGCAGGGAAACATCTTCGTGTCCGACGGGTATACGGATTCGCGCATCGTGAAGTACGACAAGTTCGGCCGCTTCATCAAGTCGGCCGGCACGCGCGGCAACGGCGACCTGCAGTTCAGCACGCCGCACACGATGTCGGTGGACAATTCGGGCAACGTGTACGTGGGCGACCGCGGCAACCGCCGTCTCGTGGTCCTCGACAACAACCTCGCTCAGAAGGCCATCTGGGACACGGTCGGTGCGCCCTGGGGAATCTGTGTCTCACAGAGCACGCCCCAATACCTCTACACGTCCAATTCGGCCGGCACGACGATCGACGAGCCCACCCGACACGACGACGGGCGATATCTACAAGCTGCAGCTCCCCGAGGGCAAGGTCGTCGGACGGTTCGGCAAGGCCGGCAAGGCGATCAAGGAGTTCGCGAGCATCCATCAGATGGACTGCCGCAACCCGAACGAAATCTACGTGGCCGAGATTCAGGCGTGGCGCATCCAGAGGGTCACGCTCCACCCTGACCGCATGACCACGACGTCCGCTGGACGGAACTAGGAGAGGGACCGATGAAACGCGTACTCCAGTTGAGCCGTGGTGGCCGTCGCGCTTGCGACGGGTGCCACGCTGATAGCTCAATCAGTCCCGGACGTCAAGTTCGAGACCAACGTCGACCTGATCTCCCTCCCCGCCTACGGCGAAGTGGCCGGGGTGGCCACCAACTCGCGCGGGCAACATCTACGTGTACGCGCGCACCGGTCTCGCCGCCATCGCGATCGGCCAGGAGCGATCCTTCCTTCGCGGCGGATCGCGTTTGTTCCAGTTCGATCAGACCGGCAAGTTCGTTCGCGAGATCGGACAGGGCACCTACTCGATGAAGTACGCGCAGAACGTGCGCGTGGACCCGCAGGACAACGTCTGGGTCGTCGATGCGGGCACGAACACGGTCACGAAGTTCGACTACGAACGGAGCTGTTCCTGCTGGTGCTCGGCAGAGCGCCTGAAGCAATCCCGGTGCGGCCCCCCCCGGGCGTGAGGGCGCGGCTCATCGATCCGGAGCCGCCCCCGCCGCCGACTCCTCCGGGCGGCGGTGGTGGTGGCGCAATGGCCGGCAGGCCTCCGGGCTCCGGCCTGGAAGCCAACAGCTTCAACCGTCCGACCGACATCGCCTTCGACAAGGCCGGCAACGTCTACGTGGCCGACGGGATGGGGACCAACAACCGCGTCGCGAAGTTCAACGCGGACGGCAACTTCGTGAAGACCTGGGGCCAGACCGGCACGGGTCAGGGCCAGTTCACGAAGATCCTGGGTATCGCCAGCGACTCGGCGGGCAACATCTACGTGGCCGACGCCGGCAACAAGCGCATCCAGGTGTTCGACGGCGAGGGCAATTTCAAGTCGGAAATCAGCGGCATCGGCACGCCGCAGGCCCTCTGCATCACGGGTGGCCCGACGCAGTACCTCTACAGCTCGAACTCGAACGATCCGGAGAGCATGGAGAACGGCGAGATCTACAAGATCTCGCTGGACGGCAAGGTCGTGAGCAAGTTCGGCAAGGCCGGCCGCATTCCTGGCGAGTTCGGCATGGTCAACTCGCTCGATTGCCGCACGGACAACAACCTGCTCGTCGGCGAGGTGTGGAACTGGCGCGTGTCGAAAGTGACCCTCCTCAAGTAACGGCCTGGGCCTCCGAAGCGACAAAGGGCCGACCCGCCGGGGTCGGCCCTTTTTTTTCACCTTGGCCCGGGGCCAGTTAGCGGGCTCCAGCCCTGCCCGCGCTCACTGCCGGGGCTCTCGAGTCAACAACGGAATCCGCGTGCGCCGCGCCGAGCACGCGACGAGCGTCGCGAGCCGCCTGGCCCTGGTCTCCTCCCGCTTCGCGCTCATGACCCAGTACGTGCTCGTGCGCCTGTAGTACGGCGCCTCCCCCTGAAAGTAATCCCAGGCGGCCCGGTTGGCGCGGAACGTCCGGCGGTAGGCCGGTGCGAGCTCGATCGATCGCTGCTCGAAGGAATAGACGCCCGTTCGCTGTTCGTCGCGCGCCTGGAACGCGGCCAGGCCCGCCTCGGTCATGCGACCGGCTTCAATCAGGCGTTCGACGTGGCGGATGTTCACCCGGCTCCAGATACTGCGCGAACGCCGCGGGCTGAATCGCTGGCTGAAACTGTTCGCATCGACCCGTCGCCGCACGCCGTCGATCCACCCGAAACACAGCGCCTCGTCCAGCGCCTGCGTGTATGTCACACCTCGATCGGCGGCGTCGGTCCGGAAGCAGCGCAACAGCAACTCGGTGGCGGTGCGATGGTTCTTGCTCGAACCACGCCCGCAACCGAGCGGGAGTGCGGAAGCTCGTGAGGGAGGGCTGCTTCACGCTCACGGGAATCCGCCTGCTCCCGATCCGTGGAAGAAAGCGACCGGTCTCCTCCATGTATCTTGCGATAGGAGTCGCCGAACCGCTCGACCAGCTTCGCCTCTTCGGTGCGCGTCCGGACAACGAGCAGGACGACGAGCAACGCACCGGTGACGAACAGAAAGGCATTGGCCGCGGCCAGCGAGTTCGCCAGCATGGCCAGCGCCACGCTGCCGTAAAACGGATGCCGGACCCAGCGATACGGACCAGACCTGACGAGCGTGTGTTCGCGGCGCGTGACCACGGTATCCGTCAGATTCTTCCCGAGGCTTCGAAGCGTCCAGAGGAGGGAGCCGGCCGCCATCACGCCAATGGCGACGCCCACCCACCGCAGCCACACCGGAAGCGGCACCGACGCCCACGCCATGGACGAGGGATCGATCATGTAGGCAACGAGCCCGAACATGTGCGCGATGCCCACGGGGCGAAGCGTGAAGAGGATGAAGGGCCCCTCCTGCCACCGATCCAGCTTCTCGCCGCTCATCTGCGATCGGATGCGATGGTAGAGCGCGATGGGAAAGATCAGGAGCGACACGGCGATGAGCACGTCGCGAAACGTCTGATCGGGATTCATGGCTGGCGAGGACGCGCGCTTCCATCCCGCCCGGTTCTGAGCTCGACGCCGCGCACGATGACATACGCGATGAGCGCGAACCCGAAAAAGACGAGCAGCATCCAGGCCGTGCTCTGAAGGGTACCGATAATCGTCCGGTAGACTTCCAGGATCCATCGATCCGCGTTCAGTGCGACCGGCGGCTCGTCGCCGCGCGGCGTGATGTACTTCTCGAGATCCCAGATGCGGACGCCCCCCGACACGCCGACCACGAGAATGGCGAACTTGACGTAGCGGTGCCAGGCCGCGCCGAGGTCGTCCGACACGATCCGCCTGAGGATGCTGTCGATCGGACGATCGAACATCCACGCGACCGCGGTCGCCACCGCCACCGCGACGGCCAGCGTCACCACGAGCAGTGTCAGGAACATCGAAGTTGCCTCGTCTCCTGTGCGTGCGGGACTATCCGCGCACCGTGTTCGCGATCCGGCTGCGCCAGACCGCTGTGTAGATGGCGACGTTCGCGGCCACGAGCAGCGCGGCGAGCGCCAGTTGCATCTCCCTGGTGAGGCCCGAAGGATAGACGATGGGGAGCAGGTACTGCTCGATGAAGTCACCCTCGTAGCCGGTGCCGCCGCTGGTTTGGCGAAGGGAGTTCTCGAACAGCGTCAGCGGACAGATGCGACCCGTGACTTCGACGAAGGCTGCCCATGCCACGGCTGGAAGATGGAGCCAGACCATCCACCGCCACCTGAACGCGAGCAACCCGCCCAGCACCGCAAACAGGATGAAGGCGAGATGCAGCGCGACAACGAGTGCGCTCACGGCTCGGGGGGCAAAGTCTTCCCCTTTTTCTGGGATCGCTCGAAGCCCCTCTCGGCCTCTCTGACGACGGCGAGGATAATCCAGGCCACAACGATACCGATCGCGGCCGCGCCATAGCGCCCCAGGCCGACCGCGACGCCGGCAGCCGCCGTCATCCAGATACCGGCCGCCGTCGTCAGGCCCTTCACCTGACGTTCCTGACTGAGCTTGAGAATGGCCCCGGCGCCGAGGAAGCCGATGCCGGCAGTGAGCCCCTGAATCACCCGCGACACTTCGTTCGCCGACATGCCGGCATCCACGCACGCCAGCACGAACAGTGTGGAGCCGAGCGCCACGAGCATGTGGGTTCTGAGGCCGGCCGGTTGACCCACGCTCTCGCGTTCCATCCCCACGACGGCGCCCAGCAGGACGGCTCCCATCAATCTGGTGACGAGGCGGACGAGTTGAGGAGCGTCGGGAAGCCCGGATCGGAGCTCCGCCAGAAACAGGTCCATGTCATCTCCCTCGCGTCTCGGCGGCGAATTCAGGAGCATCGGACGACTCTACGGGTGGCGGAGATCGCGGAGGGCGAGGCGCCACATGGTCAGTACAGTATCGATGGCAGATATGCGCCGGCCGGCTCGTTGTAGAGCCCGATGGTCATCAAGGTCATCACCTGCACGACTCTCAGGCGGTGCTGGAGGCACCACTGGAAGAGCGCTCCATTGTCGAGCGGCACGAGTATGCCCGAGCCGCCGAATGCAGGCGAGGCGCCGATGAGGGCCATCACCTCGCTGTTCGTCTCGCCGACGGCGTGCGCGTGGAATGCCAGGTCGGTGGCATAACCGGTGACCCGGCCGTCGTGCTCGACGACCCTCGCTGTGCCGTAGCTGATGGCGTCGAGCACATCGCCGCTCCGGTCGTGGCCGTGGACGCGCATACATACGCGGTTGCACGCGTCCAGATCCGCTTCCTCCGCCTGCCGCACCACGTAGCCCTCGATCGAGAGGCCCAGCGGCGCACCCTGCATGCACGCCATCGACCCGCGCGGCACGAACCCGAGCGTCGCGTACAGCGCCAGCGATCGTGAATGATAGGCCGATTGGAGCAGCCGGACGCCGGGATGCGACTCCTCGCGCACGCGGTCGAGCGCGGCCTGCATCAGCTGGCGACCCACGCCCTTGTTCTGAGCCGTCGGGCTCACGGTAATCGGTCCCAGTCCCGCGATGATCGAGCGCTCGTCGAGGAAGTTGCTGCCCACGACCTCGCCGTCGATCTCGGCGACCATGGAAAAGAATCCCGGATGCGACAGGAGCACGCTCATGAGCTCGACGGCGGCCTGCACCGAGGGGATGTCGCAGGGAAAGTTGTGCTGGGCGGAAATGGACGCGAACGCGTCGTAGCAGATCTGCCCGCACGCGGCGGCATCTGACGGGGCGCCCGTCCGTATCATCGTCTCGACCATCTTGCCGCGTCTTGGGTTCATGAGCGCATCGGGTGCTGAGCGCACGCGTGTCCTGATTTTGTCAGCAGAACGCTGATGGCCGCGACACCATAGAGGGATCAGTCGCGGAGCGGAACCATCGAAGATGACGGCGACTCCACCAGCGCCTGATACACCATCGTCAGGAACTTCTCCCTGATGTCCCTCGGGTTTGGCAGGAGCTGGAGCATCATCACCATGGTCGTACGAGAGCCAGGATCGACCCGATAGACGGTGCCGTAGGCCCCGCCCCACCCGAACGCTCCGACCGGATCGAGCCCGTTCGCGCCGAACCGATCGGTCGTCTCGAAACCGAGGCCGAACCCAAGATCCGGTGTAGGACGGATCGCGCCGACCTGGTTGGTCGTCATCAACCGAACCGCGCGAGGTGACAGGATGCGCACGTCATCGATGCGCCCGTCTCGCCGGATCATCTCCAGGAACCTCGCATAGTCGCGGACCGTCGAGACGAGCCCGGCGCCACCCGAGAAGCTGCGGCGCGGCCCATCCACGTAATGTCCCTGACCGCGGGCGCCCTCGGGCGCGCGTGCGGCCCTGCCATCCTCGCCGCTCGAGTACACCGCGGCAAGCCTCTGGCGCTCGTCGGTCGGCAGGAAGAAGTGGGTGTCGCGCATACCGAGCGGTCCCGTGATGCGGGTTCGCACGAACTCGTCCAGGCTGACGCCCGACGCGCGCTCGACCACGCAGCCCAGAACGTCCGTGTTGTAGCCGTAGACCCACGCCTCGCCCGGCTGTGAGACGAAGGGCAGCGATCCGAGACGCTCCATGCTGTCGCACACGGGCTCGTCTTTGTCCGCGATGTACCAGCCGTATCCGGCGGCGGGACCGAGGCCCTTCGCCTCGTACGCGGCCGCCACGTCCGGCGTCGTCCCGTACGAGATGCCGGCGGTGTGGGTCAGCAGATCGCGAATGGTAATGGGCCGCCTGGCCGGGATGAGCTCGGTCACCGACCCGTTTCTGGTCAGGACCTGGGTTTTCTCGAACGAGGGGATATAGCGCCCGACCGGATCGGCCAGACCGATCGCGCCCTCTTCCATCAGGATGAGCGCCGCCACACTGGTGACGGCCTTCGATTGGGACGCGATGCGGAAGATGGTGTCGGTCGTCATGCGCCGATTGGCTTCGCGGTCGCTCCACCCAACCGCTCGCTCGTACACCGCGACACCGTCGTGCAGCACGAGGGCGACGGCGCCGGCAATTCGGCCATCGTCCACGTACCGTTGGAGGAACCCATCGATGCGTGCGAGGCGCTCACGCGAGAAGCCGCTGAGATCGACCGATCGCGTCGCCTGCGTGGCCGAGGGTGAGCCACCGCGCGGCTCGGTCGTCGGCCGTGGTGACGGTGTCTGCGCCAGGACAAGGGCGCTCGAACACAACGCAACGAGAACGGGGCTCAGTCCACTCCTCATCGACGACCTCCGGCTCCTGACCACCAAGGCGCCCCCGATACCGACGTCTGCCTGCGCCTCATTCCGCCCATTCCATCCATTCCGCTCATTTCTCACTGGACGACGATCGGCGCCACACAGTCGGAAGGATCGGCTCGAAGCGGGAACCACGCCGTGAATCGCGCATCCGACGCGGACACGATCAGCGCTGGCGAGAGCGCATCCGGATCGAAGGCGGTGCTGCCGGCCTGGGTCAACAAGGTGGCGAGACGCTGGCGGAATCGAGAAAACTCCGGCATATCGAATAGGACGAAGTAAGCCTGGCGCGTCGCGCCTGGCGCACTCGTCCGACGATACGCCATGCACCGAGGCCGAAGCGTGGCCCTCTCGAGATCCGCTTCGCGTGCGGCGGCAACGATAGCCTCGCCGGCAATCTGCTCGGATGGCACACTCTGCAGCTCACGCTGCAGGACAAGCGCGATGCCCGGCGGATTCGGCGTGCTCATCGATTCCATCGTCCTGGTAAAGACCTGCCGGAACAGATCCGGTGTCAACGCCTGCGGCGGCTGCAGGGTGAGCCGAGGCGAAGCGGGATCCGTCGATCGCTCGAGCGTCAGCGTCCAGCCGGCCAGGTACTCTCCCGGCATCTGATAGGGTTCCGCCCGACTGTCCTGAACGGACCGGATGAAGAAGAACCCCAGCGCAGCAAGGGCCGCGGCCACAATGCCGGACCGGACGAACGGATTACGTCGCTTCCTGTCCGTTCGAACGTCGGCGGACGTGGATGAGGAGGTCATCGACGGAATCATATCTCCCGCGTACGGGAGCGTGCGAATCGCGCGGCCTAAGGCATCAATGGCGGTGGCACACGGCGCTTCGTCGCCTGCTCGAATGCGTACGCGAGCTCGATGAGACGAGGCTCGGAGCAGGCAAGCCCGGTGAAGCTCACACCGAAGGGCGCCGGCTTCGCCGCAAACCCTTCGGGGAACGGCGGCGTCGGAGCATTGGGCACGAGCGCGAACGGCACGATGACCGTGGGATACCCCGGCTTGGCCGCAATGCCCTGGCCCGTCGCGCCCGGAAACATCAGCGCGTCCAGGGCATGCTGCTTCATCACGGCGTCTATCCCCTCGGCCGCGGAGAGGCGCAGATCCTTCGCGCGATCGGCCAGGTATCTCGAGCGATCGAGCTCGACATCCATCTCGTCGGCATTGTCGATCTGCGCCTGCCCGTACTTGATAGCCCCCATCTTCTGGTGCGCGACGTTCCACTGGCGCAGCTCGGTCAGCGTCTTGACTGGCGCCGCGGACCCGAGCGAGGCCAGCCACTTGTTGAAATCGCGCTTCATGCCGTACTTGAAGACGATCGAACAGTCGGCATCCTTGCCTCGCGAGTTGTCCACGCCCGCGCACATCGGCCACAGCAGAAAATTGCTCGTCGCGACGGTCGAGACGACGCTCGGGATGTCGGCAGGATCGACGACGACCGCGCCCTGCTGTCGAAGCGTCGCGATAGCCTCGCCCATGACTCGAGCCGGATCGGCATCGAGGCCGCCGCGCGGCTCCTTGTCTCCCGGCGCCGCGATCTTGTCGTAGTAGAAGGCGCGAGGGATGCCGATGCGCGCGCCCTTGAGCGCCGCGGCATTGAGAAAACGGGTGTAGTCGCGGCCCGGGGGCGACGTGCACGCGCTGGTGGCAGGATCGTTCGGATCGGGCGCGTCACCCTCCAGCGCACCCATCAGGATTGCCGCATCGGTCACGGTGCGCGCCATCGGTCCGGCGGTGTCCTGATCGGCGGTAATCGGGATGATCCCGTACCGGCTGATCCGGCCGACGGTCGGCTTGATCCCGACGAGCATGTTCTGGTTCGAGGGCGAGAGAATGGATCCGGACGTCTCGGTGCCCACGCTCGCCGCCCAGAAGCTTGCCGATGTGCCGATGCCCGAGCTCGAGCCGCCGGTCGCGAGCACCGGGCGCCCGTCGCGCGTGGCTTCGCGCGGATCGCGGCGCGGGTCGTAGGGATTGAGACCGTACCCCGCCAGGGCGCTGTAGTTCGCGGGCATGCCACTGGCGATGTAGTTGGCCAGCTCCGTCATCACGGTCTTGGCGATGATGACGGCCCCGCGCTCGCGCAGCAGCGTCGTGACCGTCGCCTCGTAAGGCGGGCGCAGGCCCTCGAATGCGAGCGCCCCGCCTGTCGTCGGCATGTCGGTGGTGTGGATGTTGTCTTTGAGCGCGATGGGGATGCCGTGCAGCGGCCCGCGAATGCGTCCCGCCGCGCGTTCACGATCCAGCGCGTCGGCCTCGTCCAGCGCCTTGGGATTGATCGTCATCACCGCGTTCAGTTTGTCTTCGTAGGTCGCGATCCGCACGAGGTACTGCTGCACGAGCTCGCGCGACGTGACGCGGCCGTCGGCCATCGCGGCCTGCATGTCGGGAATGGTGGCCTCGACGATGGAAAACGGCTTCGCGGTTGACGGAGGCCGGTCGGATTGCGCGGTCGCCATCATTCCAGCCGACGCGACGAGTAAGAACGCGATCAGCGAGCGTCGCACGGGACCTCCAGGGCTGGCGCCGGGCCCAAGGCGCGTGATGCAGGGCCCAATGTGCACGGGCGCAGATCCGGCGCGCAGATTCTGCCACGGGTGAAAGCGTCTGTGTGCGTGATTTCCACTCTGAGCAGAGTGCCTCGAACGGCAACAGACCCGCGTTCGCAGTCCCGCGCGTGGCACGCCTTTCGCCAGGCCCCCGGCTATAATGAGCGCATGCGCGAGGACGGCATGAGGCCGGCGAGTCGCGGCGTGAAGCTCACGTATCAGGACTACCTGCTGTTCCCAGACGATGGGAAGCGGCACGAGCTGATCGACGGCGAGCACTTCGTAATGCCCACGCCGAACCGGAAGCACCAGGCCATCGCGATGAATCTGGGCGGGATGATCTGGAGCTATCTGCAGGCGCATCCCGTCGGCCGCGTCTTCGCGGCCCCCTTCGACGTCATCTTCTCCGACTTCGACGTCGTCGAGCCCGATCTCCTGTATCTCTCGCGCGAGCGCATGGCCGAGATCGAGACGTCGCCGTGGGTGAGAGGCGCGCCCAATCTGGTCGTCGAGATCCTCTCCGAGAGCACGCGCAAGCGGGACGAAACGATCAAGCGACGGCTTTACGATCGCTTCGGCGTCACGGAGTATCGGGTCGTCGATCCGGAGCTGGACACGATCAAGGTCTATCGCCGCACCGGTGAGCAGTACGCACGCGTCGCCGAGCTGGCGCTCGAGAACGGCGACCGCCTGACGTCTCCGCTTCTTCCAGATCTCGATCTGCCGCTCTCGAAGATCTTCGAGGACTGACTCGCCGCTCGTCCCGCACGCCGAACGCCGCGCCCCACCTCATCGCGGTAAGCAGCTGATCCAGCCGCTGCCCGTGAGTGTCCCGCCCCTCATCGGGTCGGTACCAGGCGCTTCAGCTCCTCGAACCAGTTCTAGCACGACGACGATCTCCGGCGGGCGGGTCGCTTCCTCGGTCGCTGCCGCCTCCTTGAACAGCAGGAAGCGCGTGCCGTCGGCGGAACATCGTAGAAGCGTCCTGACCGGCCGGTGTGATAGGGGCCTTCGAACAGCTTTGTAAGAACCGAACTGCTCAGTCCACCGGAATGAGCCGTTTCAACTCTTGACCCCAATCGAGGACGATGCGTAGTGGTTGCGTGCCGCGTGCCTCTTTTGCAGGCACGTCTTCAACCATGAGGAACATGCCGTTCTTCGAGACGTCGTATGTGCGAATGCCGTCCGAAGCCCTGAACCGCCCTCGAAAGAGCTCGCGCGGAGTGCCCACGCGAAGGGTGGGTGCCACCTCAACCGAAACCGCCATCATGGTGTCGTCTGCATCGAACGTAGCACCGGACACAACGTAGAACAATTCCGAGCCGTCGCTTGACCACGCCGGCATGTACGCTCCGCCGCTCGAGATCTGTTTCCTTGGCTGTGAGGGACGGGTAGGCGACCACATAAACCTCAAAAGGTCCAGTTTCGTTCGAGGCGTACGCGAGCCAGCGGCCGTCGCGCGACAGCGCAGGATATTTTTCATCGAATCGCTCAGCCAGCAGGACCGCGGGAGGTTCGCCCGGGCGAGCGGTATCCATGCGCAGGAGATCCCCGCCAGTGGCAGGCCTCTGCTCGACAAACAGCAGCTCGGGTGCCTCCGGGAATCCACGCACCGGCCCACTGAAGGTTGGTGCTTGTCGTGAGGCGTTCCGGGGCCGCGCCGCCATCGGCCGCCTGCCAGAACAGATTGCGCCGGCCGCCTTCCACGCCACGACCGAAGACGACCCGGCTGCCGTCGCCGGACCATGCGCCGACGTTCACGCCATCACCCTGAAGCCGACGCGGAATCCTGCGTGCCAGGTCCAGGATGTGCACGGATGGACCGCTCTGCTCGGCGACGGCGATGCGCGAGCCGTCGGGTGACACACGGGGATGGTACGTACGTGCCGGTCGCGAGACCGGCGTCTTCACGTTGCCCCGCCCGGTTCACCCACTTGACGTGCATCGGCGCGGCTGGCAACACGCCGCCAGGCAGGTCGACAAGCGTGCCGGATTCCGAGAGCGCGAACTGTCCGGCGCCAGTATCGGTCACCCTTGAACCGATCGCTGTTGCTTGCGTCACGCTCTCCACGACAGGTGCGGCTTCACCGATGACTCTGAGCTCGTTCGCATCGAATGCCGTCGCCCACAACGAGCCTTGCCGGAGAAACAGGACATGGCCCGTCGTTGAATAGACGGGATGGGCCGCGTTTTCGAGCAGCACCGCTTGACGACCGGTTGCGATCGACACCACCGCGATCTGGGCGGCATCCCATCCCCGCGACGAGTCAAAAACCGTGAAGAGGACATCCCGGGCACCGGGAAGAATCCAAGGTAGCCGATGCGTCGCGTTGCTTCCCTGTGGCGCCGTCAGGGGGCGTATCGCTCCGGAGCCGTCCGCAGAAACTGTTTTCAGTCCGCCCGGCTGACCGTCGAAGGTCAGTGCACTGAATACGATGTTGCCGTCGGTCCCCCAGCTGGCGCCGTAGAAGCTGCCCGCGATCCGCGCGAGCGGTACTGGAGGACCTCCAGCGACTCGAATCTTGCCAGAGCTGTCCGCCCAACGAGTACGCAACCCACTCGCCGTCAGGCGAGAAGAACGGGTTCAGTGCTCGTTCGGTCCCTGGAATGGGTTGAGCGTCAGGACGGTCGAGCACTCGCTGATACAAGCTCTGAGCGGCGCCGCGCCAAGCGGCAAACACCAGCCTGCGACCATCGGGTGACAGCGCGAACGCGGTTCGAGTGAGCCGGCTCATCGACGCGATATCCGGGCCCCCGAGTTCATCGCGCAGGGTCCATGCCGAGCGTGAGATAGGTCGGACCCGCGTCCACGGCACGGATACCGGCACCTCGAAGCGCGAACACAGTTGCCACGATCGCGACAGCCGCAACAGCGATTGCCCCGAGAAGGGCGACGGCAACGGGCACAGCCCTCTGGACGGCCGTTGCAACGGCTTTCGGGTTCTCCGTCTCGACGTGAAAGGCTCCCTCCAGAGCTAGCCGAGCGTCTCCAATGTCTTGAAGTCGGTGCTTCGGATTCTTCGTCAAGCACAGCCGCAGCAGTTGGCGAACCATACCGGGCACAGCGGCCGGGAGCGGCACCGAAGTTCGGTTCGCGCTGCAACACCTGTCGAGATCGCGTCAGCGACAAGTCCTCGTCGTCGAACGGCGCGCTGGCCGGTCAGCATCTCGTAGAGCACGCACCCGAACGCCCAGATGTCCGCGCGCTGGTCGACCGGCTTCCCGCGCGCCTGCTCCGGGCTCATGTACGCCGCCGTCCCGAGGATCATCGCCGAGCACGTGTGGCGCATGGCTCGGTGATCGTCGGCGAGCAGCGACGCGTCGCCGCCGCGCGCTCGCCGCGTCCGGCGTCGAGCGCCTTGGCCAGCCCGAAGTCGAGCACCTTCACCGTGCCGTCGGTCCTTGACCTTGATGTTCGCGGGCTTCAGGTCGCGATGGATGATGCCGATGCTCGTGCGCGGCTTCGAGCGCCTCGGCGATCTGCCGCGCGATCGGCAGCGCCTCGTCGAGCGGAATGCGGACCCTGCGCGATGCGATCGGCGAGCGTCGGTCCCTCGACCAGCTCGAGGACGAGCGCGCCGGACGCCGTCGCTGTCTCTCGAGCCCGTGGATGGCGGCGATGTGCGGATGGTTGAGCGACGCGAGCACCTGCGCCTCGCGCTGTGAAGCGCGCGAGGCGGTCGGGGTCGAGCGCAAAGAGCTCGGGCAGGATCTTCAGCGCGACGTCGCGATGCAGCTTCGCATCGCGCGCGCGATACACCTCGCCCATGCCCCCGGCGCCGAGCGGGGCGAGGATCTCGTACGGGCCGAGTCGACTGCCGGGCGAGAGCGTCATGCTTCGGTCAGTCGCGAAGTCGAGCGATCGCGTGCTCGAGAACTCGCGGCACGGTGATTGCGTCCCGACCGGGCGCCAGCGTCACCCAGGGCCCGAGTCCGCAGGTGTCGCATCCCGGCCAGAGACGACGATGCTACGATGGAGTCCAGAGCAGCGGGCGCTCCTTGCGGAAACGCTGCGCGACATCGCCAACATCGCCGCGGGCGCCATGGTGTTCGGGCAGTTCCTTGGCGAACGTGCGTTTTCGCCATGGATCGCCCTGGTGGGGGTTGCGATGTGGATTTGCCTCGTGGTCTTCGCATTGTCAGTCACCGGAAGGAGGCCGTCATGACCGGTCTCGTCGTCCTCCTCGTCGGAATCACACTCGCTGCAGCTGTCCTCACGTTCCTCGAAGCCCTTGCGTACCGCCGGGAACAGCGGAACGGCAAGAAGTGATCGTCTAGTTCGCCGGCACCGAGCCGCTTCAGCTCCTCGATCCAGTTCTGCACGACAACGAGTTGCGTCGGTCTCTGCACGGCATCCTCCAGCCGTACACGTCTGGACCATCAAGAAGCGCTTACCATCAGCGGACACGTCGTAGACGCGGCCGGCGAAGTACCAGTGTGATAGGGCCCCTCGAACAGCATCTGCGGGCTGCCGGCCACAAAGCTGGCCCCGGGCTGAAGGACCGCCACGGCCATCAGCCGCACGACCCTGGAGCGAGTAAGGTAATAGAGCTCGCGTCCGTGGCGCGCCCAGAGCGGGCTGAGAGCCGCCGCCGCGTGGAAATCTGCCAACGGCCCGCGTGCACGTGGGGAAACGGTCGCACGTAGATCTCGTCGGCTGCCCGGACTCGTTCGACTGGTACGCGAGCCAGCGGCCGTCAGGCGAAATCACGCCGTTGCTGCTCGTCGAACGGCGTGTTCAGCAGCGAGCTCGGCTCGACGACGATCGCTGTTCAGGCGATCGACTCCGAGATCGCAGGGAGGACTCGACGGCGCGATGAACACGCGCCGTGTGCCGTCGGGCGAGAACGAGGTGAGAAACTCGGATTCGAGACTCTCGGTCAGGCGCTCGACCGTCCCCGATCCATCCGCCGCCTGCCAGTAGATGTTCTGCCGATCCGTCACGATACGACGAAAACGCGAGGCGTGTGCCGTCCGGGGACCAGACCGGCAATCGCGTTCGATGCGCGGGATCGATCGTCAGGCGGGTAAGCGATCCGGCGAGCGAGGTCCCAGATCCAGATGTCGTTCTGCTGGTCGCCGGATGTCGAGGGCGACGCGGGTGCCGTCAGGCGAGAGGCGCGGGTAGAGCATAAGCGCGCGTCGTCAAACCGAGCGGTTCCTCGCGGCCCGTGCGGTCCACCCACACGATCGTTCGCTGGCCTGCGCGTCAGATCACCGGGCACGTACGACCAGCGACCCGTTGCCGGCGATGCTGAACGTGTGCGGCACCGGTCGAACGCTCCCGGCGTCGGCGACGTCTTCGACCAGCGACACCGGCACGCCCGTGACACGACGTGTCGCGACGTCGAACGGCACGGCGAGCACCGTGCGATTGCGCGGCGTACACCAGATGCCCCGTCGGCAGGTACCGGGCGTCACGGCCGCCGGCAATCAGCAACGATCGCTCGCGCGTCGCCAGCGACTGGACCACGATCTGCCGCCTGGTTCCACGAGGTCGCGCCAGAAGGCCGGAGCGTGAAGAGGACCCACGTCGCCGCCGGGCAGCAAGCTGCGGGCCGTGCGCCTGCTCTCCCCTGGCGTCGACCGCAATCACACGTGCACGGGGTGCCGCCCGACACGGCGACCCGCCAGATGCCCTGCGCACCCTGGCCATAGAGGATCGACGATCGTCCGCTCCCCAGCTCGCACCAAGGGGATTCGTCGCGGCGCCTAGGTCACGATCGGCGTGCCGCCGGCGATCGATACCCGCTTCAGCTGACCGGTGGCGCGAGAAGCCGATCCATTGGCCATCGGGCGAAAAGAAGGGGCTGCGCGCCGCTTCGGTGCCGCGGATCAGGCGTGGCCTCCAGCGTCACCCATCGGTCGAAGCCACAGGCCATTGTTTGCGACATACACGACGTGCGTACCCTTGGGGCGAGACGGCGACGAGATGCCTGCCGGTCGGAGTGAAATCGCTGGCCGGCGGCCAGCGGGATGCGACAGTCGGGTGACGGCCTGCCGACCGCGGGGGCAGGTCGCAGCAGCGTCCAAGCCGTCAGTCCCGTGATCGCGCTGCCGAGGACCATGGCGCCGAGCGATCAGCAGCAGTGTCCGGCTTCGCAGCCGCGGGCTGCGCGACGACGTGCGGAGCCTGTTGCCGGGAGCTTCCGGCGTCCAATGCGTGATCGAGCGCGAGCCGCACGTCGCCGATCGCCTGCACGCGCTGCTTCGGGTCCTTCTGCACGCAGGCCTGCAGCAGCTGCCGAAGCCGCGCGGGACGTGTCGTCGGCAGCGCCGACCAGTCGCACGTCGGCGCGCAGGACCGCGGCCAGCGTGTCCGACATGTCCTCGCCCTGGAACGCCCGCCGGCCCGTCAGCATCTCGTAGAGCGACGCACGCCGAACGCCCAGATGTCGGCGCGCCGATCGACCGGCCTTGCCGCGCGCCTGCTCCGGGCGCCATGTACGCGGCCGTGCCGAGGATCACGCCGAGCGCGTGTCGCCGCGCGGGCTCGTGATCGTCGGCGACTGCAGACGTCGCCCGTCGCCCGCTCGCCGCGTCCGGCGCGAGCGCCTTGGCCAGGCCGAAGTCCAGCACCTTCACCGTGCCGTCGTCTCTGACCTTGATGTTGGCGGGCTTCAGGTCGCGGTGGATGATGCCGAGCTCGTGGGCGGCTTCGAGCGCCTCGGCGATCTGCCGCGCGATCGGCAGGGCCTCGTCGAGTGGAATGGGACCCTGCGCGATGCGATCGGCGAGTGTCGGCGCCCTCGACGAGCTCGAGGACGAGCGCGCGGACGCCGTCGCGTCTTCCTCGAATCCCGTAGATCGCGGCGATGTGCGGATGATTGAGCGAGGCGAGCACGTGCGCCTCGCGCGTGAAGCGCGCGAGGCGATCGGGTCGAGCGCAAAGAGCTCGGGGAGGACTTTCAGCGCGACGTCGCGATGGAGCTTCGCGTCGCGCGCGCGACGAATAGCATTCTGGGCTTGCCGGCAAGCAAACTCGGCTGAGTGGTGACATCCACGGCCATCATCTTGTCCACGTTGCGGTAGAACAGCTCGCGACCATTTGGATTCCACATCGGTTCGGCGCCGCCTTCCGTTGAGATCGGCCATCGCCCACCGGGACCGGGATAGGGACTCACATAGACTTCGCCCCGCCCGGACTCATTCGACGTGTAAGCCAGCCAACGGCCGTCGGGAGAGAATTTCGGCGAGCCCTCATTGGCGGCCGTCGCAAGAAAGGGCTCCGCCTTGCGATCCCCGAGCCGAAGCACCCAGAGAATCTCGGCCCGTTACCGGGCGAATTTCGTAGAACGCCAGAAGCTGCCCGTCCGGCGAAAAGGAGCTCGGAACCTGTTCGTACTCACCACTGGTCAACTGCTCGACGCCGCCACTGCCGTCGGCGAGCTGCCAGTAAATGTTCTGCCGCCCCTCCCGTGCCGAGTCGAACGCCACGCGCTTGCCATCGGGCGCCCAGACCGGACGGAGACCGCCAGATGCCAATCGACTCAATGTCTCGCGAGTGAGGTCTGTACAGCCAGACGTTCCGGTTAGTGTCCTCGTCCACGGCGATACGCTGACCGTCGCTCGCGAGGCGCGGTATCGTGTAATTGCGGGCAGGTGCTCCGGCCAACAGCTGCTCGACCCCGGCGCGAGTGACCCAGACGAGTTTGCGCTCCAATGACTGAGCACCACCCGGAACATAGACCAGTGTTCCCGTGGCGGAAATGCTGTATTGCGCACGTCCGCTCGGCCCTCTCTGCGCCGCACTTTGCAGAACGTTCTCCATCACAGGAACCGCTGCACCGGTCAGCGCCAGGCGTTCGACATCGAATGGCGCGGCCATCAAGGTTCCGTCCTGTGCAAACACGAGGTGTCCGGAGGCCGCGTAGCGAGGGGACGCTCCGGCTATCAGGTTTCGCCTTTCTCCCGTCCGCAAGTCGTGCACGGCAATCTGGCCGGTGTCCGAGGCAAAGAGGACGCCCTGGCCTTGGGGCAGCAACTCCGGCCAGTGGTGGCTGGTCTCCCCTTTGTCGAGGTGAGTCACCGGTTGCGGGTTGCCTCCGGAGTCCGATACCTGCTGAATGGCAGAATTAGCAGTGGGCGAGAACAGGATTGAGCCTGGGCCCCAGCTCGCCCCAGAGCGATTTGGTGAGGCGGCGAGGCTCACCGGCGAACCTCCCGTTACCGAAACCTTCTTCAGTAGGGCGGCCTGGTCGAATCCTAGCCACGCGCCGTCGGGTGAAAAGAATACATCGACTGCTCTTTCCGTTCCCGCGAGAGGCCTGGACTCGAGACTATCTATCTCCCGTACATACACTCGACTCGCGGCAGCGCCAGTTCTGGCGGTATATGCCAGGCGACGTCCGTCAACAGACACAGCCACAAGTGAGGCACGCCTGAGGCCGTCAAGCTGTTCGCCCGGCGGTAATGAGATCGTGAAGCGCGACACGGGCTGAGCTGGAGAAAGAGCGGCGGGCCTCAGATTCCAGACCGCTGCTCCCGTGACAGCGATGAGCGCGAGCCCCGCGACGCTGATCGCCGCGACAGCACGCCAGCCTGGCACGCGGCGTGCGTCCAGGGACTCGACGCCGGCCGCTGGCACTCCGTCCTCGGCAGCGGGCTCCGCGAGCGCTTCGTCGATCTCTAGCCGCGCAACCGCCGCATCCGACAGGCGCTCGCGCCGGTCCTTCGTCAACGCCCGGCGCAGCAGTTTTCGAATCGCGGCCGGTGTGCCCGCCGGTAGCGCACTCCAGTCGGGCTCGGCGCGTACGACCGCCGCGATCGTGTCCGTCATGTCGTCGCTGCCGAACGTGCGCTTCCCGGTCAGCATCTCGTAGAGCACGCACCCGAACGCCCACATGTCCGTACGCCGATCCACCGCCTTGCCGCGCGCCTGCTCGGGGCTCATATAGGCCGCCGTGCCCAGAATTACCCCCAGACGAGTGGCGGCGGGGCTGGTGATGGTCGGCGAGTGCGACACGTCACCCGCCGCCGCGCTCAACGCGTCGCGCGGCGAGCGCTTCGGCGAGGCCGAAGTCCAGCACCTTCACCGTCCCGTCGTCTCGCACCTTGATGTTCGCGGGCTTCAGGTCGCGGTGGATGATGCCGAGCTCGTGCGCGGCTTCAAGTGCTTCGGCGATCTGCCGCGCAATCGGCAGCGCCTCGTCAAGCGGAATGGGACCCTGCGCGATGCGATCGGCGAGCGTCGGGCCCTCAACCAGCTCGAGGACGAGCGCGCGGACGCCGTCGCTCTCTTCGAACCCGTGAGATCGCAGCGATGTGTGGATGATTGAGCGAGGCGAGCACATGTGCCTCACGGGTGAAACGTGCGAGACGGTCGGGGTCGAGCGCGAAGAAGTCGGGGAGGACTTTCAGCGCGACGTCACGAGGCAACTTCCCATCGCGCGCGCGATAGACCTCGCCCATGCCCCCGGCGCCGAGCGGGGCGAGGATTTCATAAGGGCCGAGTCGACTGCCGGCGGGCAATGACACGGGTGCTCGGAGAGGACTGAATTATACGGCTGGACGGCTGAGGTACGCTGCGAACGGTGCGAGGGCCCGCAGCACCAGTTCAGGGTCGGTGAAGATGAAGACCGGGGATGTCGCGAAAATCGGCAGGATTCAGCGTCCAGAGGTAGGCACCCTGGCCGATGGCGCAGGCCGCGATCGCGAGGTCCAGCTCCCGCCCGCGGGGGCGCTTCACCTGTCGATACAGGTCCGCGGCGAGCCGCGCCTCGGCTTCCCCGAAGCTCACCACGACTTCGGAGCCGAGGAGCGCGGCCTCGACCGCCAGCTCGATGTCCGTGCGCGGCCCACGCCGCCACTCATACAGCGCCAGCGCCGAAATGCCCGTCCGGATTCCGTCGGCAATGACCTGACGTAATCCGGGCATCGAGCGACGGGGGCCGGTGAGCGCGTCGATGAGGACCGAGGTGTCGAGATGAATCACGAGGATCGCCGGCCGCCACGCCGGCGCGCCAGACCGACATCGCGAAGCTCGCGATCGACGGCGGCAGTCGTTCGCGTGGGCGGCCGCCTGAGGAGCTCGTCGATGGACCGCAGCATCCGGCGCCGCTCGTCCTCGGCAAGACGGCCAGCGCGGGCGCCGTACTCACGAATCGCCTCGCGCACCACGGCGCTCTGGGGCTTCGCCAGCCGTGTCGCCGTCTTGCGCAACGCGGCCACCGTCTCCGCATCGAGCGTGAAAGTAACCTTGACCATATCACTGCCATATTACCATATTATCTATGGTATCCCTTGGCCATCGGCCCCATACCGATCTGTGCGGGCGGCAGCGCGCCACGTTGCCCGCCGCCGGGAGCGGCGCGAATCACGTCAAACCGCGCTAGAGTTCCAGCCAGGTGACGCCATGCCATCCCGCCGGACGACACCTCCACCGATAACGTTTGCGACGGTGAGAAAGCTCTGCCTGGCGCTTCCCGACGTCGCCGCCGGCACGTCGTACGGCGCCCCGGACTTCAAGGTCAAGGGCCGGATGTTCGCCTGCAAGGCCATCAACAAGTCGGCCGAACCTGGAACGCTGTGGGTGCGGGTGAGCCTGGAGACGCGCGACCAGCTGATCGCCGACGAGCCGGCCACCTACTACCTGACGGACCACTACGCGCCGTACGCGGGTGTGCTCGTTCGCCTTTCGCGCATCAACCACGATGCCCTGCGCGACCTGCTGCACATGGCGTGGACCTTCATGTCGCAGAAGCCGGCGCGGCGAGCGTCCGCTCGACGCTGAGCGATCGGGCGGCGGCCGTTGGTCTCCGCGGCGAGCAGCAGCGACGAACATTGACGTCTTGCAGAATCAGCGATCATCGGAAGAACTCGAAGCCGCAGTCTCAGCGCTTCACGTCAAAGGCGCCGTTGATGTCGGCAAAGGGAACGGCGCCAGCCAGATTTGCGAACGTGCCGTGCTCGGCGATCTCTCGCGCAGCCTGAAGGAAGCCGGCCCAGGCCACGCGCGCCAGGGCCCCGCCCACGCTGATCCGTCGAACACCGAGGTCTCTGAGCGCGGCGACCGTCGCGAAGTCGCTGCCAACGAGCACGTTGACAGGCTTCGGCGCCACCGCCTCCACCACCGCGCCGATATCGGCTTTGGTGCGGATGCCAGGCGCGTAGAGGCAGTCGGCGCCCGCAACGGCATAGGCCGTCAACCGACGGATGGTCTCACTGAGGTCAGGACGACCGACGATGAAACCCTCGGAACGCGCGGTGAGCAGCACGCCGGTTCGACTGTCGTCGATGGCCCGTCGGGCAGCCTGGATGCGCTCCACCGCCAGCCGAAAATCGAAGAGTGGCTGCGCTTCGTCCCCAGTCGAGTCTTCGATGGAAAGTCCTGCAATGCCGGTAGCGGTCGCGGCGGCCACATTCCTCCCAACGTCGGCAGGCTCGACGGCAAAGCCGCCTTCGAAGTCCGCATTGACCGGCACGTCGACGCCTGCGGCGATCGATCGAAGGTGCGCGAGCGCCTCTTCGAGCGACACGCCGTTGTCGGGCCGCCCGAGCGACCACGCAAAGCCGGCGCTGGTCGTGGCCAGCGCGCGAAACCCGAGCTGCGCGAGCAGGCGCGCGCTGCCAAGATCCCACGGATTGGGAATGACGAAACATCCAAATTCGTGGAGCCGGCGAAACACCCGGCAGCGATCGGTCTCACCCGTCATCCAACCCTCCTGTTGGCGTCCTACCGCTTGGCCGACCCCCGGCGAGGTGTGGCCGATCGCGCGGACTTCCCGCGCGCGGCCTTCGGCTGCGCGACCGCGTTCTGCCACGCCAGGGTGACCGCCTCCCCGAGCGTTTCTTCGTCCGCCGCCGCGAGCCGCACGCGCGTGTACCCCTGGCGACCCCACGCGCCGCTCTCGGGCGCAAAGACGGCGGAGTGCTCCCGCACGAACTGCTCCTGCTGATCCGGCGTCAGCTTCACCATGGCCGTCTTCAGGTCGTGATGCAGGCTGGCGAAAATGCGCCTGCCGGCCCGGAAGTCCGGGTGACCCATGTGGGCGCCCTCAATGGCGCCGTCCATTCCGAGCACGATACGCCGGAAATCCTTCGAGGTCGGCAAGGGGGCCCTCAGCGCGCGTTCCAGATGCCCAGCAGCCGCCGCACCACCACCAGCTGCCCCACGTGGTAGGCGTTGTGATCGGCCACCAGGACGAGCTCGCGAAGGTAGGTTTGTCCGTCGCCGTGTGGAATGCGCGCGCCAAGTTCGACGGCAGGGTCCCCCGCCATCTCCTGGAGTGCCTGCCGATCCTGCTGAAACTGGCGGACGGCGTCGTCCCACGCCGAAGGCGAAGGCGGCGCGACAGACGGGGGCCAGTAATCGTCTGGCCACTTCTGTTCCTGGTAATTCGGGTTGCGACAGAAGTCGAGGATGTCGTTCTGTGTCAGACGAAGGTGTTCGAGCAGCTGCCATGGGGAATACGGCAAGCCGGCGGGTTGGCGCCCGCGAAGGTCCGCGGGGATGTCGGCCACGGCCGCCTCGAACCCCACGTGTGCGTCTTCCCAGCCGAGAACGCGCGCGAGCTGATCGCGCAAGGCCGTTTCGCTAATCATGATGTCGCCGCCTGTTCAGTGAGCACCTTCTCCAGAGAAACTCGCGTCGCACGAGCGGCTCCTTCCGTTGAGTCCTACGGGAGCACGATGACCGAACCCACGCCCGCCATGTCGAACCGCTCCTTGAACCGATCGAGAAAGAGGGCAAAGCCGCGCTCGCTTGTGCAGTGCCCCGGCGCCACGCGCTCGAGCTTCAGCTCGTCGTGAAGCACGCCGACCACTCTCTGTACTTCTGGTTCCGGAGTGAGCACCAGGTGGAACCCGCCTGTCACCATGTACAGACGTCGGTCGATCCTGGCCGCCTCCGCGAGGATCTTCTCGACGCCCGGGTGGGAGCATCCGACGATGACCGCAAGCCCCCGCGGCGTCCGAAACGCCAGCGATACCTCGTTCATCTCGAGCGTTCCTGGTTTCTGCGATTGTGTGGTCAGGACATGGAACCCGGGAAGGATTTCCGTCGACTGCGTGACAGTCTCGAAATTGCCACTCTCCCAAGGCGTTCCCGACACCCATCGATCCGGCGGCTTGCCGCCGTCGTACTGAAGGTTCGGCGGCAGGCCCGGATAACGCTCGAGGAATCCGGGAGGCGCCTGACCCTTGAAGAACGCGCCCTCTTGCGGCGTGTAGATCCTGACGCCGGGGTTCACCTTCAACAGGTACGTGAGGCCGCTCGTGTGGTCGCCGTGTCGATGCGAGATGACGACGGCGTCCAAACGCGTGAGGTCGATGCCCAGCTCCTTGATGTTCTGCTCGAAGATCCCGGCGTTGTTGCCGGTGTCGAAGAGCACGCGGCGGCCTCCGTACTCGACCAGCGCGGCAAAACCCCAGTCCTTGATGAGTCCGGAGGAAGGCGGGCCGAAGGCGTCGTAGAGAACGGTGATGCGTCGCGGGTTCTGCCCCGACGCCGTCAGGGTTCCCGCCAGCACGAGCGCCGCAGCGCCGCCGATTGCTCGAAGAGCTCTCATCTCACCCTTCCCCACTATCGCGGCCGCCGACATACGAACACCTCATGTTGCCCCGGTTCGAGCTCCGAGTGCTCGAACGGCACGACGTTCGGCTGGAAACCGGCCCTGGACAGCAGGCGGAACCAGTCGTCGCGCGCGAACAAGCCCTCGAGATGGCGGTCCCACTCCACCTGCACGGATCCGTCGCCTTCGCGCAGGAGATAGGCGAAGTCGACCAGGTAAGTGCTGTCACTCGGATCCGGATCCCACGTCCACTCCAGATACCGCAGCCCGCGGCGGCCATCGTCGTGCCCGCCATGATCCGTGGAGGCATGGAAGCTCTCGCGGAGGTGATCGGGCGCGAACAAGGCTGCGCCGCCAGGCCGGCAGTGCACGAAGGCGGTTTCGGCGACACGTTCCACGTCCGCCTCCGTCGTCATGTAACAGATGGCATCGTGGACGAAGACGGCGTCGAACTGGCGGCCCAGGCGGATTGTCCGCATGTCGCCGACTACGTGCTCGCATTCCGGGTTCAGCGCGCGGCTCACCTGCAGCATGTGAGGGGAACGGTCCACGAGCACCATGTCGAATCGTGCCTTCAGGTGTGACGCGTTGTTGCCGCCGCCGCTGCCGAGCTCCAGCAATGTGGCACAGGGCCGCTCGCACGCCTCGAGCAGCAGACGTTGATAGCCTGCCGCCTCCTCCGCGTACTCGGCGGGAGGCGACAGCAGCGGCCACCACGCTGCCAGGCTGGCATAGAGCTTCGGTGTCTGCTCACCGTCGGAACACGGCTCTTCAGTTGGGAGGATCTGCCTGCTTTGCGGAAGGTCCATACAACACGCGTCCCGGCCTGACCGGCGTCATCGCGCCGTTCTCGAACACGATCTGACCGTTGACCAGAACGTAGGAAAAACCCTCCGCATACTGGTGCGGCCTCTCGAAGGTGGCGCGGTCGCGCACGGTGGCGGGATCGAAGACCGCGATATCGCCCTTCATGCCGGGCCGCAGCACGCCCCGATCGAAAAGCCCCAGGCGTTGGGCCGGAAGCGACGTCATCTTCCGCACGCCCTCTTCGAGGCTGACAATGCCTCGCTCGCGCACGTACTCCGAGAGCACCCGGGCAAACGTTCCGTAGCTGCGGGGGTGGGGACTGTCTTTTCCGAAGGTCGTCACCTCACCGTCGGACGCAATCATCGTCGCCGGGTGCCTGAGGATGCGCTCGAGATCTTCCTCGTTGATCGCATGGAACACGGCCTGGCAGCCTCCCTGCTCGACGATCCAGATGGCCGCTTCGGCGGCGTTCTCGACGGTCGGCTCCTGCCCGCGCAGTCTGGCTACATCGCCCAGGTTCTTCCCCGCCAGCGACGCGTCCCAGTCGCAGCGCGCGAGGACGACGTTCTTCGGATCGCCGCCACCGCGCTCGTTCCGGATCAGCCGCGCCGCCTCTGCCTTGATCTTCGCACGTGTTCCTGAATCTTTGAGACGGCTCATCAGCTCCTCGACTGATCCCTCCTGGGCCCAGGCAGGCAACAGCGCCGGCTGAATCCCGGTGCTCGACGCGGTATACGGATATTGATCGATCGTGGCATCCACGCCTCGGGCTCTCGCTTCATCGATCAGCCGCAGCGTCTCGACGCTCTTGCCAGAATTCGCCGGACCGATCACTTTGTGATGCGTCACCTGGGTCGGCAGCCGGCCGCCTTCACCGATCGCGATGGTCTCTTTCACGCTGTCGACGACCGCCGACGCCTCGTCGCGCATGTGCGAGATATAGATGCCGCCGAACCGGCCGGCTACCTTGGCGAGCTCGACGATTTCGCTCGTCGGTGTGAACGTACCTGGCACATAGAAAAGCCCGGAGCTCAGCCCGAACGCGCCGTCCTTCATCGCCTGCTCGACGAGCGCACGCATGCGGTCCAGCTCGTCGTCCGTGGGAGCTCGGTTGGCCGTACCGATCACGGCCGACCGGATCGATCCCTGGCCGACGAAGCTTCCGATGTTCACCGATTTCTCGAGCAGCTCCAGGCCCGCCAGAAACGGCGCGAGTGGAACCGCCGAGCTCCCGTCAGGGCCCTCCATCAGGGTCGTGACACCCTGGCGCACGTAGTTGTCAGCCGTCGGGACGCGGTCGATACCGCGCCGGGCGTGACTGTGGATGTCGATGAAGCCGGGCGCGACGACCTGGCCGCCCACGTCGACGACGCGCGTGGCCGGGTCCGTGATGGAGGGTGCGATGCGGACGATTGTGTCTCCCTGGATAGCCACGTCGGCGCGGTACCAGGGATTGCCGCTTCCGTCCACGATCCGGCCGTTCCGCAGCACGAGCTGATACGCCGGCGCCTGTGCACCCGCCGCCAAAACGATCAGCGCGCCGGCGATCGCAGCCGTCGCCGGCGCCGTCAGATGCTGCATCATGTGCCGGGCGCGAGGAATGAACGACTCTCCACGGCGTCTGGCCGTCGCGTCACATGACGCGAAGAATCTCGCGGCTGCCCGTCATCCACAGGTCCGTATACCCCTTCATCTTTTCCCGGAAGGGTTCGTTCGTAGCGTTATCCTTCATTCGCGTCTCGAAGTCGCCGATCTCCTCCGCCTGGAACTCCATGATCACGCGATTGAAATCGCCGGTCACGTCGGTCAGCACTCGAACTCCAGGCAGCTTGGCGACGGCCGTGGCGTCTTTCAACTGCGCGGCCAGCTTGCTCGCCTGGCCGGGTTTTGCGATGAAACAATTACGGACGATGAACATGATGACCTCCTGAGCACTCACTTCCATTCCCACTGCTGCGAGCGGGTGTTGCCCTTGCCGTCCACCTCGTATTCGAACACCGCCGCCACCTTGTTCAGCCGCGTCCATGCCGTGGTCGCGGTCTGGTAGTACACGGCACCACGGTAGCTCACGGCGCCGTCCTGCTTGATCGTGCCGACCCCCTGGCCGATCCAGGTGGCGGCTTCACCACCCTTGCCCATGACGATGCCCTGGCCTTCGCCGTAGAGGCTGCCGTCGGGCCGCAGCACCGACCAGTAGGTGCCGGTCTCCGCGACCTCGACGTTCAACAGCTTGCCGGTTCCTTCGAAAGATGTCTCCATCTTGGGCCCGCCGCCGTCGGCCGGCAGAACCCGCCGGGTTGTCACCTTGCCAGAAGCTTCACCGAGTTTGTCGCCCTGCATGTCGAATCTCCTGTCTGAAATTGTGCGCCAGCGATGTTACGGATGAGTCCCGAAGTTGTCCCGCTCCAGCGACGCGCGATCCCATCCAGCCAGGCCCGCTGCGGCCTCATATGTGGTTTGCAGGAATGCCATCAGCGTATCGTCCGGCGAGTCCGACAGCCGGACAACATCGTAGGCCAGGATGAACTCTCCGAGATCGGTGTTGTAAACGGCCTGGTCAGGCTCGACGTGCGCGGCCTGGAAACCAGCGGGTTCCGGATAGGCATACGCATAGAACGCGGGATAGGAAATCGCCCCTCCGCCAGGCCAGAATCCGCAGCTGCTCACTTCGTGCGAATAGGCCTCGCGCGTGATCCAGTCGGGCAGGTTGGGAATCCCGCCGCGATGGATGGGCGCTTCCCGCCCGGAAAACCGTGTGACGGCCAGGTCGAGGCCACCCCAGAACAGATGGACGGGACTGCATTTGCCAATGAATCGCGTCCGGAACGCCTTGAAGACTCGATCGGCCTGCACCAGGACTCGCCAGAACCGATTGGCGTATTCGGGATCGTACGCACGGCCGGCCTCGTCCTCGTCGAAGCGCACGGCATCGACCATCTCATTGGGTCGCGGATGAATAGTGACCGGGACGTCGAGTCGCCGCAACTGCTCCATGAGACGCGTGTAGAACATCCGCACCGACTGCGGTTCGAGGGCGAGCGCACCGCGGCGGCCGTCGCTCGACTCGACCACCAGTCGATGATCGATGAAGTCGAAATCGATCTGGAACATGCGGGCGCCGTGCGGGATAGGCGACGTCGTGAGCCCGCGGGCCGTCACATACAAGGGAACGTGCCATGAGTGATTCAGCCACGGACTCTGAGCCAGCCGCACCTTCCCGACGATCTGCGACCAGAGGTGCAGCGTCGCGAAGGTGTCGCTCCACTCCTCGAGCGGCAGGCTCGGCCATGCATGGGACTGCGGCGACGGGATCACGGCGGCCACCTACCTATAAAGATGCGCCAGAAACGAGCGCCAGGAGCGTCAGCGACCAGGCACACCCCGGCGCGGTTTGCAGGCGGAAGTCAGACGAAAGTTGATTCACCATGCAGTCCGCGACATCCGCCCGAGACCGACGCCACAACACGAACAACAGGAAAGGCGTCATCGGCACTCGACCGGGCGCGCCATCACGTGCCCGGCGTCTCCGGCAAGACGTAGCCCAGGGTGGCGAGACGCTCGCCGGACGCCTCGTACGCGGCGGGCGACATGTCGCTCACGCCGCTGGCGTCGATCCACGTGTTGTAGAAGTTGAACAGAGCGCAGACCGTGATCGCGTCGTAGATGGCGTCGGTCGTCCAGCCGGCGGCGACGACCGCGTCCATATCGGACTGCTCGAGCAGGTGAGACGCCCCATTGGCCTTCTCCAGAAATGTGAACAGCGCTTTCTCCCGCTCATCAATCGGCGCCGTCCGAAAGTCGGCGAGCACCGCGTCCACGAGATCCCGATCACCCAGCAGCTTCGCCGCGACCGCGGCGTGTGCGCCGATTCAAAACGGACACGCGTTGCGCTTGGACGTAAAGGCGGCGATCAGCTCGCGGAAACCTGGCGACAAGGGCGAGGGTCCGCGCATCACGGCGTGGGTGAAGCGCGAGAGGTGTTCGGTCCGGTCGGGCCTGTAGGCGAACAGATGCATGATCTGCGGGACGGGAAGGCCCGCCGCCTGTAGCGCCCTGATCGGATGGGCGTGCGGTCCCCGAGGCGTGGCGTTCTCGACTTCGGGCAGGAACATCGGTTTCATGCGTGTCGACGCCTCTCGTCAGCTTCCAAACCTATCAAGTATGTGCCGTTATGCGGCGCGCCGCATCCTGACGAACCGAAGGGCCACGCCGTTCGGCAGCGTGTCGGTGACATGCTCGACGGCCTCGAAGCCCAACGCCGCGTAGAACGGAACGCCCGGAAGCGTGGCCATCAACTCCAGCCGGCGAAAGTTCGCGCGTCGAGCGGCGTCCTCGCACGCCGTCAGCAAGGCCCGCCCGACGCCCTGTCGTGCGGCCTCCGGCGCCACGAAGAACGCGCGGATGCGCGCCGGCTCGAACGCCGGATCCAGAATATCCGCGGCCCCCACCGGCCGCTGGTCTCCGCCGTACAGCGTCCGGCGCTGGCTCCAGCCGCCACACCCGATCGGCCGCTGCTCGCGCTCGGCGACGAAGTAGGTGCCATCGGCGATCAACGTCGTGTCCACGCCGAACACATACTGGATGGCCGCCTCGGTCTCCTCCGCCGAGTAGTAACCGACGCTCAAGGCCCGCGCTGACCGCGCGATCAGATCCTGGAGCCGGGGCACGTCGCGAGGTTCTGCGAGCCGCAGCTCGACCGGCCCACCATGGTCCGGGGCCTGCTCGAACGGTGACGTCATGCTACGGCCGGAGCCGGAACGCCACCACGTAGTCGCCGGCGCCCCACGCGGAGCCGCCGCCTACCGATATCGCGACATATTGCTCGCCCGAGGCGAGGCGATAGCTCATCGGCGTGGCCTTGGCGCTCTGGGGCAGCTCTCCCGTCCACAACTCGCGCCCGGTCTCGACGTCGTAGGCATGCAGCCGGCGGTCGAGCGCGGCGCCGATGAACACGAGCCCGCCGGCGGTCACGATTGGCCCGCCCAGATTCGGGGAGCCCCACTCGGGTCGAATCTTTGCCGCCACCTCGGGCGGGAACGGGGCGGTGAACGATCCGAGCGGCACCTCCCATCGACGCTGGCCGGTCTGGAGATCAACGGCCACCAGCGTCCCGAACGGAGGCGGCGTGCAAGGGAGGAAAGACGGCGCCAGCAGGGCGCGCCGCCGCATGACGTACGGCGTACCCTCCATCATGTTGTATTCGTACTCGTCGCCCATTCGCTGCTCGGTGGCGCGGGCGCGCTCGCGATCGAACCCCTCACGCGGGATGAGCTGCACCATGCCCGCGATCCGGTTCACCGGAACGATGACCATCTCGCGCACCGGATCGACGGCGACGCCGCCCCAGTGTGCGCCGCCGGTCGACGCGGGCATCACCAGCGTCCCCTGGACGCTCGGCGGCGTGAAGATGCCTTCGTTTCGAAGTGGCTCGAATGGCCGCGCGACAGGCTGCACGATCGGCGTCGGTGAGGCCCCACACCTCATCCACCGTAAAGCGGTGCGGGCTGAGCGCGGGCGTGACGCGAGTGAACGGCTGCGTGGGAGAGGCCTGCTCGTGGGGAATGTCGCTCGACGGGACGGCGCGCTCGTCGACGGGAAAGATCGGCTGCCCGGTTTCCCTGTGCGAGCACGAAGAGCATGCCGGTCTTCGTCGCCTGCACGACGGCGGGCTGTCGAACGCCGTTCCGCGTCACGGTGACGAGCGCGGGCGGCGACGCGTTGTCGTAATCCCACAGATCGTGGTGGACGGTCTGAAACGACCAGACCAGTTTCCCGGTGGCGGCGTGCAAGGCGACGATGGAGTTCGCGTACCGGTTGTCTCCCAGCCGGAGCACACCGTAGTAGTCGGGCGCCGCACTGCCCGTCGGGACGAACACCAGATCGCGGTCGGGATCGGCCGACAGCACCGACCACGCGTTGGCGCCCCCGCTCCTGTGCGCCATCTTCCCACGCCAGTCGCCGTACGCCGGATCGTTCCGGTCCTGCGGAATCGGGTCCCAGCGTCCACTTCAGACGTCCCGTGCGCGCGTCGTAGCCGCGCACTTCCCCGCTGGCCGTGTCGGGCCGGCTGTTGTCGCCGATGGACGAGCCGGTGACGATCACGCCGTTCACCACGAGCGGTGGCGAGGTCATCGAATACGCCGCCGGCTCGAAGGGAGGAATGCGAAGACCCTTCGTCAGATCCACCATTCCGCTGTCTCCGAAGTCACGGCAGACCTGTCCGGTCTGCGCGTCCAGGGCAAAGAGCTGTGACTGGGCGGTGGCCACGATGATGCGTCGCCGGCACGCGGCGCCAGGCGGCGCCGATTCGTCGAGCCAGGTCGACACGCCCCGACTGGCGAAATCGCCGTACCGGACATCGCGCGCAATCTTCGGATCGAAGACCCATCGCTCCCGGCCCGTGGAAGGGTCGAGCGCGATGACGCGTCCGAGCGGCGTGCCGACGTACATCGTGCCGTCCACGACCAGCGGAGTCGCTTCGAAGGCCGTCCATCGGCTCGTCGCGAAGCGGGGCTCCGTTTCTCCTGTGCGGTAGGTCCACGCCACCTCGAGCCGCTGGACGTTCTCCCGGTTGATCTCCTGGACCGGGAGATAACGCGTTCCCAGCGAGATCGCTTCCGTTCGCCGTCCAACCCACTTCCTGGCTCACAGCAGCCGTAGTCCGCGCGTCAGGCAGCGGCTGTGCTGCACATGGCCTGCACAGCGGCGACCCCAACCACCGAGCAGTCGCGTGGCTGCACGGCGGCGCGCGCGGGTCGATCGTTTACCCATGAACGAGCCTGGCAATGTCAAAGGCCCGAAACCGGAACGCAGTCGCGGTCGACGATCCGGGTGCCACGACGAACATTCGCGACGCCGGCCAGCGTCTCGAGCTCGAGAGGCGGGCCGCGATCGGGAGCGGCGCGTCGGACGCTAACGGCCCGGCACGTCGATTTTCTGATCGGCGAGCGGAATGGTGACGACCACGCGGTCCTCAGGTCCCAGGTTCCTCGTGATGTGTCCCTTGCCGGTCGTGTCTTCGATCAGATTGATATGCCCCGGGCCCACCGGGATCTTCTTGCCATCGGCCACTTCGAGCTCGCCGCGGCCGCTGAGCGTAATCACGTACTGCCGCCTGGGCCCCGTGTGCCAGTCGCTGGCCGGGCCGGGGGATCGCGAGCTGAACTGGACGCCCGTCGCCTGCATCATCTCGGTCGCATTGCCGTTCAGTTTCAGCTCGATGTCTTCGGCGTGGCTCAGGCCATCGGCACCCGTGTAGATTCGCGTCACCACGATCCGCTTGCGTGTCTGCGCGTCAACGACATCCCGATCGGTTCGGGCGCCCCACGTCATGGCAAATGACCCGACGATGGCCGCGGCGGCCAGGTGTTTGGTGATCGATCGCACGTGAGCCTCCTGCTATGAGACGGTGACCGCCGGGGTTCTCGGAGAAGAGCCGGAAGTGTACGCGAGACCCGTCGCCGAGTCCACACGGCCCGAACAGCATTGCCTATGAGTCCCGTCCTCCACCCTCGAGATGGAAGCGATGCAGCACGGAATGGACGACGGGCCCGAGCATGACGCCGGCCATGACGATGAAGACGAGGCCCGCGAAGAGCGCGTAGGCGCCGGCGAGCCACTTGCCGGCGGTCGTCTGCAGACGATCCACGGGGCCCATTCCACCCAGGAGCATCGCCGCGTTGAGAAAGGCATCGGCCCACGGAAGGCGCTCGACCCAGTGGTAGATGGCCATGCCCGATGATCAGGGTGCCGGCCGTGAGGGGAAGCAAAGTCCAGGCGCGGGACGCCATGTGGCCGGCTATCTGCCAGTGACTCGGTGACAGTACTGCTGGCGCGAGCTTTCACGGTGCCTCCTTCAACATCTGGTTCACGATACGCGCCGACCGCGCGCGTGGACAGGCGATCTCATCGCGACAATCCGAGCTCAGCCATCAGGACGTCGAGAAACGCCGTCTGCGCCGGGATCAGATGCCGGCGCGCCTCGTCCAGGGTGAACCACTCCGCCCTGTCCACCTCGGGGAACGAGCGCATGCGCCCCGAGCCGCGCGGCCACTCAATCTGGAACGTGTTGCTGCGCAGCGCGGCCGGATCGGCGTCGCCCTCCACCGCCCAGCCGTGCACGACCTTGCCGCCAGCTTGACGGACATGCCCCAGGCCTATGGCTCGGCCGGTGGCGGAAAAGCCTGTTTCCTCGGTGAACTCGCGGCGCGCGGCCGCCAGCAGATCCTCTCCTTCGCCGACTTCGCCTTTGGGAATGGACCACGTGCCAAGATCCTTGCGCTGCCAGTAAGGTCCGCCCAGATGGACCAGCAAGACTTGCACACCATCGCCGATCGATCGATACAGAAGCAGGCCCGCGCTGATGGTGGGCATGCGCGATGGTTCCCGGGGCCTCGGCGCTCAGCGCTTGAGCGTGGCGCCCGCCAACTGGGCCACGGCACCCAGCGTGGTCTGCGCGGCGTTCAGGCCGAGACGGAAATCCTTGTCGGAATAGGTCGTGTAGAGGTCAGTGGGTTGATGCCACTGCGGGTTCCAGCCCGCGCCGATGTGCATCCCTCGCTCGTTCTCGCGCAGACTGATTGAGGGAACGAGATTCATGAACGGCGTGGAATCGGTGTTGGTCATGTGATGGCCGACCGCCGCCGGATAATCGGTGGCGTACTTCTCGTTGGCGTCGCGGAAGAAGAACGCGAGCTTCATCGCCTGATCCGCGAACGTCGACGTCGATTGAAACTCGATGTTCACGTCGGCTTCCGGCCGCTGCTCCGGATTGACCGAGCCATCGGCGCGGGGCATGCCGTGATCCCACAGCATCATGTCGTGCTGGATCATGCCGAGCCACCGCGGCTCCGGATACCGTCCTGAGCCCGCCGGATCTTCCCTGCCCTGAAGGAACGCCCGCTGCTCGACGTACGCGCGCGAACCGTTGAGACCGTATTCCTCGTTGTTCCAGAGGGCGAACCGAATCGATCGCTCGGTCTGCACATCGGGCCCGCTGAGAATGCGTGCCAGTTCCATGACCAGGGCCGTGCCCGATCCGTTGTCGTCGGCCGCTTCACCGAAGCCTCGTCCGTCCATGTGACCGCCGACGATGTACATTTCGTCGGGACGGGTGGCGCCGATCTTCGTGCAATACACCTGCTCGCGCGGGCCTGGTGTGGTCGGCTGGGAGTTGAGCGCCCGGAGCGCCGGGTCGGTCTGCGCATCGAGATCGTTGTTGGGCGTGGTGGGCCGCGTCGTGCCCCGCTGGCGCGAGCCTCCAGGCCCCGTGCGGATTTCGCCGCTCGCGATCACGGCACTGCGCGCGGGCGGTGCCCCCGGCGTGGGCTGTGTGGCTGTCTGGGGCGAGTGGGCTGACGGAGCGTAGACGTACTCTGAGACGTTCGGTCGCGCACCCGTAGCTTCGGAGCTGTGCCTCGATCCAGTCAATGGCCGCCTTGTTGCGGTCGGTTCCCTCCAGCCGATCGCCAAACTGCGTCAGGCCCTTGATGGTGGCCTTGTACTTTTCCAGATCGAGCCGGCCGACGAGCGTCTTGACCGGATCGTCGGCTGACGCTGTCGCTGCCTGCGCAGCTGCCTCTGTGGGACGCTAGCCCGACGCCGGGCAGAGAAACGGCGATGACGGCACCCACAACCGAGACGACAAGACCACTCGCACGCATCCTCGCTCCCTTCAGATTCGTTCCGGCGTCATTGAGCGTTCGTCGCCCCGAGACTCTTTGCGTACTCGAACAATGCCATGCCAAAAAAATCCGTCTCACGGCCCGTGGCTTCGTACCCGCACCGCCGGTAGAAACGTATCGCTCTCTGCAGAGGCTCGGTGGTGTCGAGGGTGACCCGCTGGCAGCCCTGCGCGTTGAGCTCGCGTTCGGCGGCGCCGAGCAGTCGCTCCGCGATGCCAGAACCCTGCCGGCGCGGATCGACAGCCATGCCGCGCAGATGCGCTTCACCGGACCGAGTGAGCTGGTGTGCGATTGTACCGACAATCTCGCCTGATTCGTCCTCGGCCACGAGCACCGTCATCTCCCGAAATCGTCCGGCCAGCTCCTCCACCGTCGGCACCGTGTCCTCGAAGGCGCCCGGCGTGTACCTGGCTCGATAGGGCTCGAAGGCGGCGACCAGACATCTCCTGACGGCCTCGATGTCTGTGGTCGCTGCGTGGCGGATCCGCATGACGATCTCGTTCCACGTCAGACACGGGCGCCCCGATGGCGGCCCGTCCTCTCAGGCCCGGAACGCGGGCGTTCCTGGGGTCATCCGGGATTCAAGTGTTCGCTATCAGGTCGGCTACAATGCGTCTTCGACAACGAACTGCGGACCGGCTCCGCAACTATCACTGAACCAGCCCTGGCGATTCAACCAGTTCCTGATCGCGCACGCCGCTTCCTCGCCGCGGCATCGGTGGTGCTCCTCTTTCTCCCTGCCTCGACCTACCTCGAGCTTACCCGCGTCAACATGGGCCGCTGGCAGCGTCTCCGCACCGAGCGCCGCGTGTCTCCGGACATCGGCCTGGATCAGGAGTACCGGGCGCTAGCGGCGGTCTTGCCTGCCGCGGGGATTGATTCGCTTCCACACGAGCGGCGACGAGGATGTCCAGCGTGTGCGGTTCCGTCTGCAGTACGCGCTCGCCCCGCGCCGCATCGTGACGTGGAACGGGCCGGAGTTCGTCATCGAGTACGGGCCGGAGCGCAGCGCGAAATCGCTGGTCCACGATCCACGCTTCGTGCTCACCGCGGCGCCCGGAAGCGGTATCCGTGTGTACCGGAGGCTTCGACCCTGATGCGCGCCCTCCTCGGTGTCCTGCTGCCATCCGGCGCAATGCTGATTGTGCTCCGGCGAACCCGTGCGCGTGACTGCGGGCTCGGTGTCTGTCTGTCGGCGGCGTGCGCGTTCGGCCTGGGCGCGTCGTCGCTCGGATGGTGGGTCCTGCTCCACGTCCCGTGGCTGTCAACGAAGACATTGGCCGCCGTCGACGGTGCCGCCTGGACCGTTCTGGTCCTTGTGCTCTGGTTCACCTTCCCGCGCGCGATCGGGCCGCCGAGTGACCAGATCACCGGCGCTCCCTCGAGCGCCGGTGGAATCGATCCGGCCGTCGCCCGCGGGCGGAATCCGTCGTGGTGGCGGCACGTGCCCGACTGGTCCGTGGCGCTGGCCGTCTTCCTGCCGCTCTGCGCGTTCGCCGTCGTCAGTTTCGCGGCATCGGCCGCAATCTTCCCTCACGGCGATTGGGACGCGTGGGCCATCTGGAACGCGCGCGCCCGATTCCTGACGTTGGGATATCCCGACTGGCACGAGGGGTTCCTCCCGCCCGCAGCGCATCCCGACTATCCCTTGCTGCTTCCGGTCTCCGTGGCCCGGATGTGGGCGCTCGCCGGCCACGACGGCGTGTCCGTACCGATCGCGCTCGCGGCGCTCGTCGCCACCCTGGTGGTGCTTCTGGCCGGCGGCGCGATCTGGCGCGAGAGCGGCCCGGCGCGCGGGTTGCTCGCCTCAGCGTTCGTCCTGGCAAGCCCCGCCCTGGTCCGGTGGGCGCCGACGCAGGAAGCGGACGTGCCGCTCAGCCTCTACATGCTGCTCGCGCTCGTCTTCATGACCGCCGCGATGAGACGTCCAGCCGCTCTCTCGCTGTGGGCGTTCTGCGGGATGTCGGCAGGTCTGGCCGCCTGGACGAAGAACGAAGGCCTCGCCTTCGCGATCGTCATCGTGCTGGTGGCCGCGTACTACGCTGGACGAAGCGGCGGGCGGCGAGCACGACTGGCCGCGCTGTCCGCGTTGATGGCCGGCGCGGCGCCCGCCCTGTTCGTGGTCGTGCGCTTCAAGTTCAGCCTCGCCTGGCACAGCGACCTGATCGCCAGGCAGTCTGTCGATCACATTCTGCGGAGCGTCGCCGACCAGTATCGGCTGGAGTACGTGGTCAGCTCGGTGGCCCGGGAGCTGTGGTTCGGTGGAGCCTCCATAATTGGTGTGCTCCCTCTGCTCGTGGCCTATACGGCGAGCTCGGGAATCTCGCGCCGGAGGATGACGGAGGTGCGGCCAGCACTCGTGACGCTCGCCATCATGCTCGCGATATACGTGATGGTGTACGTGCTGACGCCGCACTCCCTGAAGTGGCATCTGACCACATCGCTCGAGCGGCTGGTTCTGCATCTGACGCCGTCGGTCATCTGGGTGGGCCTGATGGTCGCCAGGCCCACCTCACCCGGATCGCCGGCTACCGCCTCGTCAGAACCTCGCCCAACCGATCCAGCCGTTCAGACCAGTACCGCTTGAGACGCTCGGCCGAATCCCGGTCGCCGAGCTTCGTGTGCGCCACGGACACGACGCTCTTCGCCTTGCCCTTCGCGGCAAAGCCGACCACGACACCGACGCCGTCACACCACTATGCGTCCTGATGGCGATGAGTCAAGAGCCGTGGCAGGAAGGCGATCAGAGCGCGGCTGCCAGCTCGCGCGTCAGCTCGGCGGCCGGGATCTCCTTGCAGCCGCTCGCGTTCTGACCGCACCAGAGCGAGGAAAAATCCCCGGACCCGCGGGCTTCGGCCAGGCCCGCAGGGGCGCCAGGGCCGCCGCCGCCAGCGGAAACGCGGGCGCCAGCGGGCTCATCGGTCCGAGCTCGCGCATGACGTAATTCACGATGCCCCGCGCCGGCCGCCCGGTGAACACGTTCGTCACAGCCGTGTGGCGCGAGCTCTCACTCTTGAGCGCGGCCCGATGCACGGCGCTCGTCGTCGCCTCCGGACAGAGCAGGTACGCGGTCCCGATTTGCACGCCGGCCGCGCCGAGCTGCATCGCCGCCGCGAACGCTCTTCGCACTCGCAATGCCTCCCGCCGCAACGACCGGGAGCCTGATCGCCTGCACGACCTGCGGCAGGAGGGCAAAGGTCCCCATCTGGGTGCTCAGATCCTCCGACAGAAACATGCCCCGGTGGCCGCCCGCCTCGAGACCCTGCGCGATCACGACATCCACGCCGTGAGTCTCGAGCCACCGCGCCTCGTCGACTGTCGTGGCCGACGAGAAAATCTTCGAGCCCCACGCCTTGACGCGCGCGAGCAGGGCCGGCGCGGGCAGGCCGAAATGGAAGCTCACGACGGCGGGCCTGAACTCGTCCAGCACGTCGGCCGCCTCGGCACTGAACGCCAGGCGGCCTGCGCCGGCGGGAATCGTCGCCGGATCGATCCCGAATGCCTGGTAGTCGCGCGAAAGCGCGTCCCTCCACGCCGCCTCACGCTCGGCGCTGGCTGCGGGCGCCGTGTGGCAGAAGAAATTCACGTTGAACGGCTTGTCGGTCTGCGCCCTGATTGCGCGGATCTCGTCGCGGATGGCGTCGGGCGTCAGGAGCGCGCACGGGAGCGAGCCCAGGCCCCCGGCCTTCGACACCGCAATCGCGAGCGCGCTGCCCTGAACACCCGCCATGGGCGCCTGCACGATGGGCAGTTCGACGCCGAGGAGTTGTTGCAGCGTCATCGGGGTCGGCCGCCGGTCGGTCGCTACCGCGGCCAGAGCCAGCCGAACGTTCCCGCGGTGAGGAGGCCATAGATGAGGCCGTCGACCATCGACTTGATCGTGGTGGCCCAGCTCCGTCCTGTACCAGATGGAATGCTGCATGAGCGCGAGGGAATAGCCCATGAACGCGACGGCGCCAGCCAGCTGGAAAACGCGCAGGTAGGGTGTGCCGGGACCGACGGCGCGGCCCACGACATACGCCGTGAAAAAGCTGACGAGGACCGTGTAAAGGAACCAGAGAAACAGATTCCCCGCCATCGACGGCTCTTCGCCACGGGCAATCGTCATGAAGACCAGCGGGCCCTTCCTCATCTTCTCGACGAACTGTGGATTCTTCATGGCGTCGGGCGAACCGGCATGCGGCGCGGCGTAGTCGCCCGGGGCGATATCCAGTTTCCGAAGCGCATCCAGGAGGTCGTCTTCCCGGGACACACGTCGAACGTCACTTCGATGGTACGGCAGCACCATGTGAATGATCGCGCTCACCACGAACACGATGATCGATGCCACCAGGATGGGAACCGCCAGTGAGACCAACGACACCATCGGTGCCTCCGTTCTTCACACCATCTCCGTGCGGCCGCACCGCGGAGGGCTACGTCGCCGACTTCGGATGCATCGTCTTGCCGCCGACCACCGTGCGTACCACCTTGATGTCCTTGATCTGACCGGGATCGACGTCGTGGGGATCCTTTTCGAGGATGACGAAGTCCGCCAGCTTCCCGGCCGCGATGGATCCCTTGATCGCTTCTTCAGACGAGGCGTAGGCGCCGTTGATCGTGGCAATCCGCAGCGCCTCGTCCACGGTGACTTTCTGGTTCTCGTCCCCAGTCGCGCCCCCGGTAGTCGCGTCGCGTCACCATGCTCTGAATCGCCATCAACGGCTCGAACGGACCCGGACCGTAGTCGGAGGCGCCGGGCACCGGAATGCCGCTGTCCAGGAACGAGCGGTGGGCAAACATCGACCGCAGTTTGTCCGTGGCCGTAGTGCTCCCACTTTTCGCCGTGGTAGTAGACGTAGGTCCAGAACGGCGTCGGGATGCAGCCGCACGCCTTGATCCGCTTGAGCAAGTCCGGGTTCACGAGCGTGCAGTGCTCGATTCGATGGCGGCGGTTCGGGATCGGGCCATTTCTTGAGCGTCCGTTCGTAGGCGCCGAGCACCATGTCGATCGTCACGTCGCCGTTGGCGTGAATCCCGACCTGGAAGTTGTGGCGGTGACCGTCCTCGACCGCCTCGTCGATCTCCTTCTGGGTCATCGTCAGGATGCCGTAGTCGTTCGTGCCGACGTACGGCGTGCTCATGCGCATCGTGCGCTCCGAGGCGGAGCCGTCCGCCGCGTACTTGAGGCCGCCCACCTTGATCCATTCGTTGCCGAACCCCGTGTAGACGCCAGCCGCCTTCAGGCCGCTGATGGTGTCGTTTCCGCGGATCATCATGTAGGCGCGGTGACGCAGCCGCCCCGCACGATAGGCATCCTCGTACGCCAGCACCTGCGCGCGATCGGCGCCGGCGTCGTGGACCGTCGTGAGACCAGCCGCCGTGAGGCGTTCGGAGATGTGGGCCATGCCGTTCTGCCCGCGCTCGCGGATCTCCTCTGGCGTGAACTCCTTGCGCTTCCCGACCTTGTCGAAGACGTCTCGCGCGAGCTCGGCGACCCTGCCGGTCAGCTCTCCACTCTCGTCCCGAAAGTAACCGGCCGTGGTCGGGGTCGGGCGTTCCACGCGTGATGCGGGCAAGCTCCAGCGCCTTGCTGTTGTACCAGCTCGTGTGTCCACCGCGATGATGCACGGCGACCGGATGGTTCGGGACGACCTCGTCCAGGTGCCTGCGATGGAGCGGCACGTCGAGCTTGGTGTCGTCGAACATGAAGGCCTCGATCCAGAACCCGGGCGGAGTGTCCGCGGCCTTCTTGAGCAGCGCCTGCTGCAGCTCCTTGACGGTGCGGACGTTGGCGTCCACCTCGTACAGCTCGTTGACACCGCTCGGATGACAGTGGGCGTCGATGAAGCCCGGCGTGACGGTCATCTGCGCGGCGTCGATCACCTCGGTGCGCCGTGTCGCGAGGTTGGTGATGTCGCTGCTCTCGCCGACGGCCACGAATCTGCCGTCCTTGATCGCGAACGCCTCGGCCCTGGGGCGCGCGTCGTCAATCGTGTAGACGCGCGCGTTCACGACCACGAGATCCGGCTCCATCGCCCCCTGCACGGCGCCTGCCTGTTGACTGGACGGCACAGCAGGACGGCAACCGATGGCGGCGCCGGCGAGCACACCACTCAACCCGAGGAATTCGGCGCGTGACATGTTCGACATGAATGGCTCTTTCGTGCGTGACGTTCAGAACGCGCCGTCCGCGTTGGGACTCGCTTCCGGCACGAGCTGAGCGATGTCCCAGACCTCCGCGATCCGATCGTCTTCGAAGCGGAAGATATGCACGAGCGACATGCCAGGGTCGCCGCGCCGGTGACGTACATGCGAGTGAACGACGACGTAGTCGCCCTCGGCGATGACGCGCTTGACGTCGAGCTGCCGCTCAGGCGCCGCTTTCGCGGCCTCCACCATGGCATCGAGAAGAGCGGGCATGCCGGCGGCGAACGACGGATTGTGATGCCGCGCGCCGGGCGCGGTCAGACGTTCGGCCGCGTCACGGTTACCTGTGCGAGCGTAGTCGAGGAAGTCGAGGGCAATCGCCTTGCGATCGTCGGCGCTCATCCGAACTTCTCCTGCCCGCTATGCCCACCCCAGCTGCTTCAGGCTGATGACGTCATTCCAGATCTTCGTCATGTGGCGGATGCGGCCCGCGTCGAACTCCATGACGTACACATAGTCCGCCTCGACCCGCTTTCCGGTCGGCGGCACCGGTCCACCTCGCCCGTGTGCGTGCCGCGGAAGATGCCATACGCGGCCACATTGTTTCGCTCGTCGTCGACGGCGAACGACCGAATCTCGTACCGGGCGTCTGGACAGAGCGAAAACAGACCTTTCATCCAGTCCGTGTAGGCCTGCAACGTGCTGACGTTTGCCAGGGTGCCTGCCTGGGCCGAGAACGACGCCTCCTGGTGGCAGTATGTCCTGCACACGTCCCATCCCTTTCCGGTCTCGCAGGCATCGAAGAACTGGCGGGCCGTGTCCTTGATCGTGCTCATAAAGGCTCCCCCCGTGTGATGTGGCCCGCGCGCGTCAGGCGGCGGCGTCAGGGCCGTTCATTGTCTCGCCCCGGGGCGCCGGCTGCAACCGTCACACCGAGGTTCGGCGAACCCCGGTTCGTGCTGGCCAGAGAGCGACGATCAACAACCAGATCGCGCACAGGGTGAGGAGAGGAAATAGGAACTCGGCTTCCTCGATGCCGAGCGCCACCACCAGGATTGCGGCAACGCCGTGCGCCACAGCCCCCGCGACTCCGAGCCAGGCAATCCACCGGGATCCCAGCACGCCTTCGCGCGTCGCGACGATGACGAAGCCGACGAACGTGACCGCAAACAGCGGATAGAAAAGGACTGTGAGCCAGAGATGCGTCGTCAGGACCGGCGTCGGGTGACCGGCCATCAGGTTGGCGTGATCGACCACGGCGGCCGTATGAAATACCAATTCGAGGGCCTGGAGCGCCGTTCCGATCGCGGCATAGCGGGTCCACCGGCGCGTCCGTTCCGGCAACGCCGACCGTACGTGGGAGCAGGATGAGCCCGACGAAGAGCGCGACAAATCCTGCCAGCATGAACAAATGGGACTGGACCCACGCCGGATGTGCCAGCATCTCTGCCATCGTGCCGTTGGGATGCTGCCCTCCGCCCATCAGGAGGAGGATGGCCGCCAACCCGAAGCACAGGCGCCAGCCGAAGGATGGAACGTCTCGCATTGAGCTGCCTCGAAGATGGAGCCGGTTAGCCGGCCTGCTTTCGCTGTATGGCCTGTCGCTCGAAGAAATTTCCCTGGTAGATGCCGGTGCTCGTGACGAGCGCCCAGAGTGCGGCCAGAACGTATGCGGGGATGAAGGCCGGTCCCCATCGCTCGTATTGCCGAACGTGCACCCTTTCGTGCGCGCGCGTCAGGTTGAGAGCTCGCCGACTGCGTCCGAGCACGACATGCCCGAGGGTCATGGCCCACGCCCCTCCCGCGAGGGGCACGCAGTGCCGCAGCGTCCACCAAAGGAACGGGCCGTGGAGCTCCAGAACACCGTCAACGATCTGAACGCCTCCTCGTGTGAGAAGGACCGCCGGCAGGAACATCAGGCCGATGACGGTGTTCGGCAGCGCCGAGAGATATCGAGTCATGGCACGTTAGGGACTCAGCACGCGCTCCCGGCCTCCCTCGCCACGTAGCGTGACGCTGGTCGTGGCCGGGCGGTCGGCCGATCCGCGACGGCGCGCGATCATGTGAACACCAGGCTCGGTGGCCTCGTCGAGTAGCAACAGCCCCGACCCGGTGCCGCTCGCCCCGAGCTTCACGCGGATGGTGCCCTGCTGGTCGAGCAGCCGGAAGACGACTTCTCCATCAGGCTCGACGTCCAACCGCGAGCGCACTCTGCCGCGCTCGTCCACAAGCTCCAGGGCCCGCGCCCGGAGGACAGGTGCCACGCTGTCTGTCGATGAGGCCGGAACCTGCGAGCCGGCCACGGCGGTCACCGCCGCGAGTGGAGTGAAGCCACGCGCGAGCGTCCCGACCAGAATGACCACGTTGACGATCGTCAACGCGGCCGCCACTCGTAGTGTCTTCATGGAGCATCCCTCCGACTGGCCCATTCCCTAGCGCTGCCCAGGAACACGGCGACCGCGAGCACGAATAACCACCCACAATGCCTGGTCCTCCGCGTACGGGTTCGCCGTGCGACTCAGGGAAACCATCGTGCCGTTGCCTGTGGTGTAGGTGACGGCCACCGTTGAACCCTCCGCGGGGCTTTCACAACCTCTCCCTGATCATCGCCCCTGAAGATTGATGGTGCAGGCGACCGGCTCTGACTGGCGAATTACTTCCCGCCCGTGACATCGATGAACGCGCCGGTCGTGAAGGATGCGTTGTCGGACAGCAGCCAGAGGATCGCCTGCGCCACCTCGTCCGCCGTGCCGCCACGTTTCATGGGCACGAATGCCTTGACCCGGTCGACCCGATTCGGCTCGCCGCCGCTCGCGTGCATCTCGGTGTAGATGAAGCCAGGCCGCACCGCATTGACGCGGATGCCTTCCTCGGCCACTTCCCGGGCGAGACCGATGGTGAGCGTGTCTATCGCGCCTTTCGAGGCCGCATAGTCGACATACTCGCCGGGCGACCCGAGCTGGGCGGCGCCGGAAGACACGTTGACAATGGCGCCTCCCACGCCGCCATGCTTCGTGGACAGGCGTCGCACGGCCTCCCGCGCGCAGAGGAAGGCGCCGACGACATTGGTCGAGAGGACTCGGTGCAGACGATCCGCGTTCATCGAGTCGACACGCATCTGTGTCTCGAGAATACCCGCATTGTTCACGAGCCCGGACAACCGTCCGAGCGCGCGATCGGCTGTTTCGAACAGCCGCACCACGTCCGATTCCACCGAGACGTCAGCCGCGACGGCCACCGCTGTCCCGCCCGACGCTTCGATGTCGGCGACAACGCGCCCGGCCGCTTTCCGGTTTTCACGGTAGTTCACGCAGACGCCGTAGCCGAGAGCGCCCGCCAGCCGAGCGGTGGCGGCTCCGATACCCCGGCTGGCGCCCGTAATCACCAGGACCTTGCTCACATGACCGCCCGCCCACTCTGCTGCGCCGCTTCATGCAGCGCCGCACGCGCCAGAATGCGCGTGGAGTCCAGCGTGGGAAGCGAAGACTGCCGATCGTCGATCAGCAAAGGAATCTCCGTGCATGCAAGGACCACGGCGTCGCTCCCCTGCCTTTGGCCTTCAGCGATGATGTCGCGGAAGATGGCGCGAGTCGACTCCCTGAATTCGCCGTATACCAGCTCTTCGAGGATGAACTCGTTGATCTGGGCACGCCTCTCGGGCGGAGGAATGTCCGTGTGGATGCCGAGCGGGTGCAGGGTGCTCGTATACACCGGACCCTCCATCAGGTACTTCGTTCCGAGGATCAGCAGCCGGCGAAACTCCCGTTGCACCGCGACCTTCCCGACCTCTTCGGCAATGTGCAGCCACGGCAACGGCGACGCGCCACGGACGAGGTCCAGTCCTTGATGAACGGTGTTGTCGGGACAGATCAGGAGCTCGGCACCGGCCTGTTCGAGCTTCGCGGCCGAGGCCAGAAGCATCGCGCCCACTTCCGACCATCGGCCGGCTTCGATGTGCCGCATGTACTCAGAAAGCGGATAGGTGTGGATTGATACTTCCGGATGTGTGTGCGGACCGAACAGAGCAGCGCCCTCGGCGCAGATGGTCCGATAGCACAGCGCCGCTCCCTCCGCGCTGACCGCGACGATGCCGATGTGTCCTGGCATTCAGCTCTCCGAGACGTTGACCCCGGCCCGGGCACCGGCCCGAACGCGAAGGGGGCATTCATCCGCGAGCGGACTGTGCCGCGATCGTCCACAAGCTGCGGGGCGCGCGCCGTGCTCATTGCAGCACGGGGCGTGCATTCACACGCTGAACCGGTCGATTGTTGGGATGCTCCAGTACCTTGACTAGCGCCGCAACCTGCTCTCTGGACGCAGAGACAGGCGTTTCACCAGCCCTCGTTAGATTGGCTTCTCTTCGACGACGACGTAAGGAACCGTTGCGTCGATATCGATGCCGACGTAACGAAGTTCGTTCTTCGCCTGCGGTGGTGCGGCACTGGTCTCGAGGTACGCGTACACATAGATCGCGTACTTGCGATGGCCCAGCGCAAGAAGGTCCTCCAACGCTAATCCGTCGCCTACGCTGGCACTGCCGGCCCCCGGCGCCTTCACGACATACCCCGTCGTGTTTTGCGACCACACGGGAATGAAGTGATCGCGATCGAGGTGGTACGCCCCCCCACTTTGCGCCCAGCTCTCGACGTAGATGCCGAGCCACGCGACAGCGGACGCCGGCGCGGGATCGGTTCCGGTAAAGCTGGCGCTGGTGAGCCACTGCACGTACGGCCGGATGTTGATCTTCGCATCGCCGTAGCCCGGAATGAAGAACAGACCGGCGCCCACGAGCGCATGCGAGCTCTGACCGGAGTAGGAATACGAATTACACACGAGCTTTCCGTGCTGAATGATGTCTGCGTCGCTCGAATGGATGATCGCGTGCGGGCCTTTGTCTTTCCAGGCGAAGCGGTAATACCGCTTCCAGTCCTTGGTATTGCTTTTGTCGGGCCCATAGACGTGAAACAAGTCCCGCGGCTGGGGAATGACCGGCTCGAACAGATGGTGATGCCCGACGGTCAACAGCGTGGCGGAATCGAATTTTTGAAAGACGCTGCCGTGGGTGTGGTGCAGTCGTAGGTCGCCGACGTCCTTCTTGAACGCATCCATGCGTTCACGAACGTGCTCGTGGATCGGCTGACCGCCGGGCGCCTTCCACACCGGATCTGCGGCGCCGCATCCCGAAGGAAAGCGCCGTGTGAACGCAGCTGACTTCAGCGACTCGAGAGCCGTGGTCACGTCCTGTTCGCCAATCTCGCCTTTAACGTTCGGTTCTTTCATCGCGGTCCTCCCGACGATTGATCTGTGCCGCCACTATAAGCCAACGGCGACCGAACGTGAGCACACCGAGCGTCCTCGGGCAAAATGGTCACCCGCAGACAGCCGAGCTGCTACTTCGCGGGGAGAACTGGCGCCCGGGGGCTCGCAATCATGTGGGCTTCACGCCAGCTCGATCATTGCAGCACGGGACGTGCATTCACAGGCTGAACCGGTCGATTGTTGGGATGCTCCAGTACCTTGGAAAATGCCGCGACTTGCTCTTTTGATAGAGAGACAGGCGTCTTGAGGACCAGCCAACGCACACCTTCCGTACAGGGAGGGGTCGTCAGCGAGCCGTTGAAACGATAGTAGTCACGACTGGAGGGCAGCAGCCGAGCGACGTCGAAGGGCACCGGCAGTCGGTGTTGCTTGCCGGCGTCGTCAGGCAGCATCGACCACAGTGCCGCGAGCACCGAGTTCTCTCTGCCTTCCTCGAACATCAGCGCAACAACGGCCAGATTGCCGGCCTTGTCCACGTGCACGAGATGCGCCTCCATGGCATATGACTGGCCCTTGATGCGGTTCTCGCTGGGTGCATGGAAGTGAAACTGATCGAGGCGGAATTGAATGTCATCGACCGTCAGGCTGCTGCCGGGAGCGTAGTTCACTTGAATACCGTGACCGTTGTTCACGATGACGTGGCCGCCTGCCTGATACGAGAACTTGATGGGCTCCAGGTCGGCTTCGATGAAGCCGGCCAGATCGATCGGCGACTGGTTCTTGCCCTCGCAGGCGCGGAATTCAGGCGCCAGTTGGTGCCAGCGCTCAGGCCCGCCTTCGCCTGAATAGGTCCAGTGCACGGTTTGCGCGGTCAGTGCGACTCCGGTTGCAAGCAGCAGGCCGCTCAGGAGCAGTGAGCCGAGGAGGGTTCTCAGGCGCCATGGTTCAGGCATAGACTCACCTCTGGGTCGATTCAGGCTTTTGCAGACCCTCGCAAGGAGGCTCCATGCAACGTCCGGTCACCTTCAAGTCCAGTGTCGGATTTCTTGTTGTGCTCGGTCTCGTCTGCACCATGTCGGCTCAGCAGCCTGCACCAGAGCAGGGCGGCCAGGCGCCGAGACAAGGCGGCACGGGTGCGCCGAGGGCGTCGGCGCTGCCGATCGTTCTTCGACGTCAACTTCGTACGCCCCGCCAGCCAGACGGGCCAGACGAAACTGGTCCAGGACAATATCGGCGACCCGAACCTCGAGCTCAAACAGTACGGCCTGCATGAGAGCTGTCTGCTCACGTCTGGGAATCCCGGCAGCGAGACCTCGCCATTCAGCGTGTGGTCGGGAGAATGCGAGCGGCCATTCGCGACGCTCTTCCGGCACAAGGCGAACTTCGTCGACCTCACCGGCACGGCCAAGATCCGGTGGACCCTCAAGACGTCTGGATTCCACGTGGTTCGGCCGGTCGTGAAGCTGGCGGACGGCACGATGCTCGTGGGGGAGACGGCTGCCACGTCGGTGCCGATGCTCGTTCAGAGCGAGGTGCCGGTCGGGGCCATCCGCTGGATCAACCTGGACCCGAAGCGTGTCGTCACGATGGGCTTCAAGGGCGCTCCCTTCAGTGAGATCTGGGTCGCTACCGTCGATCTCAGCCGCGTCGACGAAGTCGGCTTCGCCGATCTCATGCCGGCCAGCGGACACGGCACCGGCGGGTATATCCATGTGAGCCAGTTTCAGGTCTACGGCCGTGCCGTTCCGCGGGCCGCGACTACCGGCAGCCACTAGTTCGCACCTCGACGCGTCCTTCGTCGCTGCCTCCGTGTTTTGGCATTCAGGCCGCGGCATGAACCGAGCGTCTGCGATATGCGAGCCCTGCAAGCATTGACAAGTAGATCACGTGCAGCAGCAGCGGCTCGCCGACATCACCGATGACCCCAAGGTAGACGCTCAATGTCAGGCTCGCGACGGCGCTGGCCGCCAGAGCTCGCCCGTTGGTCGGCAAATGACGGCTGGCCCAGAGGTTGACCGCGCCGGTCGCGATCAGCATTCCGGCAGTGGCGAACTGGAGGGGCGGTTGTGTGCTGGTCGCGACAGCAAACGCAAGCCCCACACCGCCGATCAGCATCACTCCGCCGAGCAGCGCCGCAGACCAGGCCGCGAAGATTGACAGGACATGTGCGAGGTCAAGACGTCGATCGGTCACGATAGAGTCCCAGCTCAATTCCGACGCGCGCCGGCGAGTTGATAGACGCCGCGCTCGAAGGTGTCGTAGATCGCGAGCGCCTTGGTGTCGGCAAACGGGAGGAATTGCATCATGACGACGCCCGCGATGCCACGCGCCGGATCGATCCAGAAGTAGGTGTTGTAGAGACCGCCCCAGCTCAGGCTGCCCGCTGACCGCTTGCCGGCGCACGTGACTGGTCGTGAGGAGGAATCCGAGTCCCCACTTGTCCTTCCCGTCGTTGATGAACGTGAAGTCCATGCTTCGATCCGGCTGAGCGGTCTTCAACGCGGGAACGCCAACCTCACCAATGTGATTCCTGCTCATCAGCGCGACCGTGTCGGCGGACAGAATCCGCGCGCCATCGAGCGTGCCGCCGTTCAGGATCATCCGCTCGAAGCGGATGTAGTCGCTCGCCGTCGACGAGAGCCCGCCACCGCCGTTGAACGTCGTGACGGGACGCTGCGGCTGATTGGGCTGCTCGGTGAGCGGCGCATCGGCACGGCCATCCTGACGCCGGTGGACCGTCACGAGACGCGCCTGCTTGGTCTCGGGCACGTTGTAGAAGGTGTCGGACATCCCGAGCGGCGTGAAGATGCGCTCGCGGAAATACTCCTCCAGGTTCTTGCCGGAAAGCTTCTCAACCAGCCGCCCGATCCAATCGACGCCCGTTCCATAGATCCACTGTGTCCCCGGCTCGAAGAGCAACGGACCCGCCTCATACTTCTCGCCCTCGCGCGGCTTGAAGTCGCGCACGATCGGACTCGTGAATCCGTATCCGAGCCCGGACGTGTGGGTGAGGAGATGCCGAATCGTGACCTTCTTCGCCGCCGGCCGCACTCGGTATGCGCCGGTGGCGTTGTCGAACGATTCGAACACCATCAGGTTTGCCAGCTCGGGCAGGTACTTCTCCGCCGGATCGTCGAGGGCGAAGCGGCCCTGTTCGTACAGCTGCATCGCGGCGACCGAGGTGACCGCCTTGGTCATCGAGGCGATTCGGAAGATGCGCATCCGCGGTCATCGGACGCGCGCGTCCGACCTCCGCCTTGCCGAACACTCCCTGGTACAGAATGCGGTCGCGGGTGGCGGCCATGACGACGAGCCCGGGCACATCGCCGCGACGCGACGGCCGCGGACAGCTTCTCATCGAGCGACGCAGACGGCGCGAGAGGCCGCCCGTCCTGAGACGGCGCTGTGGCGTGGATTCCGGTGGCCAGAACGAGGCCTGCGGCAACAACCGCGATGGATACGACTCGTCGAAGCATGCTGGCGACTCCCACGACTGAACCGGCCTACTGGTGCCCGCGTTGCTCGACGAGCACTGCGGTTCCGCTAGGCCGACACCATCAGCATCCCGTTGCCTGAGATCCTTCATTCTAGCTGCTGCCCGTACGCTCTCGGTAGGTGGCGAGAACGGGGATGAGCGCGCGGACGCTCTGGACGTTCATCGGCCGGGAACGTCCAGTGAACCACCGCGAGCGCGACAGGCATCGTGCTCAAGAGACGGAAGGCAATCGTCGTATAGGAATCGCTGTCGAGAAGAACACCCAACGCCATCTGCGAGGACAGCGTGGCGATGAACATGAGCACGCCCGGAAGCACGCTTTGTCGCAGCCACGTGCTCAACGGCAGACCGAGTGTGCGACAGAGATACCGGGGCAACACGATCAGTCCGATGGTCAGCGCCGGAATCGCCGTCGCCAACGCCACGCCCGTCAGTCCCATGCGAGGCGCCAGCCACAGGCTGAGCGCCAGATTCAGACCGGCCTCGACTCCGAGCACGATACCGGGGACCCTGAGCACGTGCATGGCCTGATAGAACGGCAGCGGCACCTGGACGGACAACGCCTGCGCGAACATCGCGACCGACAAGTACACCAGCAACCACTGTGCGGAGCCCCCGTATTCCGGGCCCACCCAGCGCGTCAGGAACGAAGGTCCGATGGCGATGAGCAGTGCCGCGAGCCAGCCGGTGAGCAGGCATCCAACACGGGCGGTCTTCACGAACGTCTCGCGCACGCCCGTCGTCGCATCCTGCCCCAGCGTCAGTTTCTCGACGCGCGGGAGCAGCACGCCGACGAATCCGCCAACCGCCAGCCTGGCGAACTCCACGAGCTGGAGCGGCAGCGCAAACATGGCCACGCTCGCCGCGCCAAGCGTGATGCCGATGACCGTCGTGTCGGTGTAGTTGATCAGCTTGATCGCCAGCAGGACGAACGCCGATTGCAACCCGAACCCGTAGAGCCGGCCGAGCTCGAACCGCGTCGGCCTCGCCGGTCTGATCGTGATGCCGCCCACGTGTCTCTCCGCGACGATGCCGAGCGCGATCGCCTCCACGGCACCCATCCCGGCGGAAATCCAGGCCATCGTCAGCAACGGATCGTGGCCGCGCTGGAGAAGCAGGGGCGTCGCGATCAGGCGCGCGACGAGGGCTGAGAGGTGGACACCGTTGACGAGGTCGAAGCGATCATAACCGCACAGGAGTCCGGAGTACACCGTCGCAATGAACATCAGCCAGACACGCACGCCGAGCAGCGCGCAGGTCAGCGGCACCGCCGCCGTGGCCCCGGCGCTGAGCGGTTCCGCAAACACGTCGGGGAGGACCGCGCCCAGCCAGAGGAGGAGCGCAAACGCCGCGGCACCCTTCGCGAAATAGAGCGTGGCGATCACGCGCATCAGGCGTTTGATGGCGGGGCGATCGTCGCGCGCGAGGAACTGCGCAACGTACTTGATGTAGGCGACTCCCAGGTCGAGATAGAACATCTCGGCATACGCGAGGAGCCCGTTCAGGAAGGACCAGACGCCGTACAGCTCGGTGTCGAGCGTCCGAACGACGAACGGCGTGATCGCGAGCGCGTAGACGCCCGAGACCGCGAGCACCAGCCAGTTCGAAACGACGTTACGGGCGAGCGACTGGCGTCCTGTCACGAGGCCGGACTACCCGCGCGGCTGCCGCCGCGAGCGTCGCTGGAGAGCTGCCATGTGTGCTGGCCGTCTAGTGCGTGAGCGCCGGCATCGCGTCACGGGGTCGATGGACGCGATTCAACGAGTCGACTCCGCGCCGACTCCCGCCGGCCGCTCGCCGGAACCAGCCGGCCCACCGATCCGAGGCCGTGCGGTGGCATTCCGCTGTAGACCGTCTCGTATTCGCCGGCGCGCACCTGATAGGTCTCATGCCAGATGCCCACATCGCCCCGGCTTTTCCCTATGCGCTCGTTGAAGGCGACCCATGCCGGCCAGTGCTGCCGGTCACGGTTCTGCGCGTACGATTCCAGATGGTCGAATGAGCGCCAGTACTGCACGATCACGCCAACAGTGTTGATGCAGCCGAGAAACCCGCTCTCGGGATTCGCCGCGAGCTCCTTGAGCATGCGTGGCATTGCGAGGAATACGGGCAGCCACTTGTGAACCTTCCAGGGCTTGTTGACACGCATGCCGATCAGAAACACGACGAAGTCGCCACTGATCTCGGCGGTCATTCTGCTCGGAATCACGCGGGTCATATTGCTGCTCCTGTGGCCATCACTGAGGAGCGTCTACTGCTTCGCTCGCCTCGCCTCCTCCGCCATGGCCTTGGCTTCGGGAGTCGTGAACGGGAAGTAGTCCAGCACGTCGTACTCCCACACGTTGGTCGGGAAAATGACGACGAGCTCCGCGACCTCGTTATCCAGGTTCTGGAACGAATGAGGCACGCCGGGAGGAATGTTGATGATGTACGGCCCCTCTTTGACGAACAACTTGTCGCCCAGGGCGTAGATGACCTTCTGCCCCTTCAGGAGCACGTGCGACTCCTCGCCCTTGTGGCTGTGCATCGGCGGCGCGCCGCCTGGCGCCGTGTAGGTGATGCCGATGGTCAGGTTCTGATAGCCGTGCCTCTGTCCTTCCATCACGTGCACGTACTCGCCGGGGCCCGGGTTGATCACGTCCAGATCGCTCTTCGACAGAGCGAAGTCCTTGACGTCGGTCATCGCCGGTGGCTTGAACGGCCCGGGCACCCGTCGGGTTTCCAGCACCTTGTAGGAATGGTGCTGTGCATTGAGCTGCCTCTGCGCGTCGTCGACGTCGAGGATCAACTCGCCGTGCTCGATCCGCTCACCCGGCTGTGCATCTGACGGCGCATGGTTCACGACAGGTTCTGGCAGCAGCGGTGCCTTCTCTTCTGCAGGGGGCGGTGCAGCCGCGGAACACCTCAGAAGGATCAAGGCCATGCCGAGCAGGCCGACGAGGTGTGGTAAACGTTTAGTCATCGTTCGCTGTCTCCCGTTAGCCGCTGCCACTCTCGATTCGGCCCAGGCCGACGTCAGGTGGCCCAGTCGCACAGTTCCGCTCTGACGTCCGCCACCGCACCGACAGGCCCATCCGGGGGCGAACATGGCTTTCTGAATGTAAAGGCGTTCGGCGAGGGTCCGTGTTCCTTCAGGCGCTGCGAGACGCTCGAGGGCCTCGGTGACGGTGGGAACGTGGCCGACCGGAATCCACCACAGCGCGAGGATCGGGCCTTCGATGGGCTCAAACCATTGCTGCCTGTCTCGAAGCGGGCCGGCGTGGGCGCTCCGGTAGACGAACTGCTGAAGCGTTTCGAGCGACTCCCAGACGGACAGGTTGATGGCCATGCGCTCGTCGGCGAACGCTCGAATCGCCATGGCATTGCCGGCTTCGGTCTGGAGCCGCCACACGAATCCTGGCGAACGGTCGGCCAGGGCGTTGATGGTATCCAGTTGAGAGCGGAATCCCTCCATGAGCGGGTCTTCGAGCGGCGCCCGGATGCGTCCGATGTTCACCTGCGCCAAGTGATACCGAGCCACCGACTCTCCCCTTACTTCCGTGCCGCCCACGTCCGCGATCCGTCTGACTCCGGCCGCGTTTCACGGCAGAGCGCCGTTTCACGGCGGAGCGTCATCTTTGCCCCGGCTCGGACGCCGCCTCCACCATGCCGTCGCCGAATCCAGGCGCCTACTTCGTGAGCTGCTGCGTGGTCACCGGACCCATGCCGATGATCTGCACGACGACCTCTTCGTCTCGCGCGCCATCATAGTGGTGACCGCCTGCAGGGTGTTTCACGAAGCTCCCTGCCTTCATGGGCACCATCCGGCTCGGGTCGTAGACCTCGCTCCCGGGCCCGAGCGCGACCCACCACGTGCCCTTGATCACCGTGATGAACCGATCCTGACCGTGAAAATGTGGCCGGCTGCCCTGGCCCGGAGGGAACGTGAGCCGAACCACATACATGCCAGGCTGGCTCGGGTCACCGGCGATAACCGCTTGTCTCGCATTGCCGCGGTCAGTCCACGGAGATCTTCCGGCTGAAGCGCGATGAACTCCTGCGCACCTGACGTTGCCGGCTGACCGGATGCAAGCGGGCCGGTCAGGGCGAGGGTGAGGAGCGCACAGCACAGCCACTTGATCGGTTGAGAAGGGGTCATGCTCAGTCTTTTTCGATGTGCATCTTGAGGGGCTCCAGCACTCCGTGCGCCTGCTTGGCCGCCTCGATTTCCGGCGAGGCGAGCGCGGCCTGCATGGCCGCCATGTCGTGAACCTCCACACTGACGGCCGCGTTGTTGCTGCCATCGGCGCTCAGATAATCCCTCACCTTCGATCCCCACGACGCAAACGCCTTGACTCGCTCCGAATGCTTGCTCGCCCACAGATCACGATCACGGACGGGGTGGGTGAATACAACGGTCGGCATGACTCCTCCTTGGTGGTGGCAGGTGGCTGGTTATGAGCTGGCATTCTACGCTGTTGGATGAGCTTCAGGGCGCACCGGGACGTGCCGGAATCACGGGGAGCCCTGCGCCTCGAAGAATCCGGTCGCTCGGCGGCTCAGGGGAGCGGGGCCGTCGGGACCTCGTAATGCAGCTCCGCGAACCCGGTGCCAAGCGCTCTCGCGGATATCAGACGGAGCGGCGGACTCACGATGAAACGAGGGAGCAGCGGCTTCCCCGCCCCGAGCGTCACCGACCCGACCTGCACGAAGATCTCGTCGAGCAGGCCGTGGTCGTAGAACTGGCCAACCAGCTCTCCGCCACCCACGATCCACACATTCTTGCCGCCCGCCGCCGCGACCATCTGCTCGTGCACCGGTCGAACGTCACCGCGTGCGAAGCGAATGTCGGCGCCAGGAACCGGCGGCTGCGTGCGGGAACTGAACACCCAGACCGGCTGCGTGTATGGCCAGGGCTCTGGCCGCGTCGCCTCAGGCCCCACCACGTGTCGCAGCATCCACTCATAGGTGGCCGACCCCATCGCAAGCGCGCCGACCTCGCGGATGAACGCCGGATAGCTCGTCGCCCCGATGTCGCCCAGCGGGAAGAGCCACTCCAGCGAATTGTCCGGGGTGGCGATGAAGCCGTCGAGACTCGCTGCCGTGTAGTACTGGGTCTTCATTCACCACCACTCTCGACCGATGGCCCCTTGTCACGTGCCGTCCGTCAGTGGCGCGCTGAAGCTGTCGAAGGCGGCCATCCCATTCCCCGCACGAAATAGCGCCAATTCAACCAAAGGCACAACGCCATGAGCGGGACGGCCCACGGCAGCGCCGATTGATGTCGGGTGTTCGCCGATATCACGGCGCCCGACGGCACCGTACCCGCCGCGGCAACCGCCACGCCCGCGAGAACGGCGGGCCCGAAGACAGCACTCGCTGTCCGTGCTGTCGGACGCCTGCGCTCGAACTGCAAGCGCGCGCTCGATCTAGTCGGACGACCCTGGTAAACCGACGGCACCCTTGGCGGCCACCTCAAAGTAGGTGTTGTGGCTGAATGGCCCGACCGCGCCTTCGACCGCTTGCCGTACTTTATGGACCGAGTCGCCTTCCCACAGGCACACGGCCGAAGTGCCGTCAGCGCTTGGCAATATCTGATGCAGTTTGAGACCCGGGGGGATGTTGGGCGTCGCCGTCTTCACCGCATTCGCAAAACCTACAGGATCGGAGATTCTGTGCTCGGCAACAACAAACATGTCTGTCCCTCCTCATTGAACAAGTGTTGATCGGTCATCGACCATGCAAGACCACCGGATGCCTTGTCGTCTCGTCTTCAACGTCCGGCGGGGTCCAGCCCGGAGTCTACGACAACGCGTCCGTCAGCGACAACGCGCCTTGCTCGCTCCGAATGCTCGCCAGGGCAAGGGCACGCTCGCGAGCCGCCCGGTCATGTGGATTCCGGTTGATGGAGAAGCATCCATGACGTGCCGAACCGGTCCCGCAGCATGGCGAAGCGATTGGCGAACGGTGTCTTCTCCATCTTCATGAAGATCTCGCCACCATCCGCGAGCAGGGCGTATGTCCGCTCCGCGTCCTCCTCGCCGGTCGAGAGTGAGGGTGAGATAGGCGCTTCGCATCGGTTCGGCGTGCGCGATATCCGCCCCCATGAGCACCGTCGCGCCGATCTCGATGCGCGCGTGAAGGACCTTCTCCTTCCAGTCGGCCGGAATGCCGGGATTGGGCTGTTCCCCATGCCGGACGATTCCCGTGACCTTGCCGCCAAGGTGTTGCTCGTAGAAGCGGAAGGCCTCCTCGCAGTGCCCCCGATAGTTCACATAGATATCCAATCGCATCGAGTCACCCCGTTCACGCCTGCGGCCCCGAGCCCACTGTCACGTCGGCCGAACGTCCACCGCACCATACCGCTCACGGTTGGCTCCAATCGCTTGTCCGCCCTCTAAGTTGACGGCGGTCGATGCGCGCGGAGGAACGACCGGATCTGGCGCACCGCCAGGGGAATCCGGTCTTTCGGCTCCTTCCACGGGAACATGCTCACTTCGGCCTTCGGCGCGAGCATCGCCGCCTCCATGGCGACCGCGTACGGATGCGCCGGGACATCGTCCGGCAGGATCAGCAAAGGTGTCTGGCACGTGCGCACGAAGTCGCGCGTGACGGTGAAGACGAAGTCGGCGTTCGTGCGGTACATCGTCGTCAGAAACCGGTCGACCATCTCCATCGTGATGTCCGGCCGACGCTTGACCAGTTCGGGCCCCCAGCCCTTCATGTTGTTGTCGTAGAAGAGGTCGCGCATCTCCGGGCGCGACCCGCTGGGCTGCGCGAGCACGGCCGCGACGATCCGATCGGGCGCCCGTTCCAGGAGATTCCAGATGAAGGGGCCGCCGATGCAGAAGCCCATCACCATGAACTTGTCGATGCGCAGGTGATCCATCAGGCCGAGCTGGTCGTCGGTGTAGGCATCCCACGGCCGGTCGATCTCGAGCGGACCGGAGGATTGCCCGGTATTGGCATTACGCAGATCCGCCCCGATGCATCGGTACTCGCCCTTGAACTCCTCGATCGGGTCGAAGGGATCGCCCCGACGCAGGTTCGCGATGGACGAGTTCAATCCCCCGCCGGAGATGAGCAGCAACGGGAAGCCCGAGCCGGCCTCCTCGTAGCGAATGCGCACCTGGCCTTTCTCGTAGAACTTCCCGGCAGCGCCTTCCTGCCCGGCCTGCTCAGCCAGTACACGCGGCACGGCGGCCATCAGCGTCGCGGCTGCGCCGGTTTTCAGAAGCTTGCGTCTCGTTGGATCCATTTGGCGTCCTCCGGGTTCCGTCGTGTAACGAACAGTATTTGCTCGAATGGTTCAGTGCTACGTTCGAGGCGCCAGTACAGTCCGCGACAGCTGCGGGTAGGTCGCCCGATAGCCGCTTCCAGCGCGCGATCGGTGCGAGTCCGCCAAACAGTGCGCGCTGCACCGCCGCGGGTGGGGAACGGAATACGACCACGTCGCTGAACTCCGGCGCAGTCAGGGCGAGCTGCAGCGGATACGGCATGCCCTTGCCGTCCGTGTAGCCGAGCCGGGCGAGGCCGAAGAAGGTCTCGATCATGTGGACGAACCGCTCGCCCGGGGTGACTTCGACGCGTACTCGCGCGTCACGGGTGCCCGCATTCCACCAGTCGTGCCAGACGCCTGGCTCGACGACGGCCGCCTCGCCCTGATGAAGGATGCTGATCTGCCCGGCCCGCTTCACCGTCAGCTCACCCTCGAGCACGCTGAATTTCTCGACGATGGCGGGATGGCAGTGTTCCCCCATCACACGCGCCCCGACGAGCGCGACTAGTTCGGCGGTCGCGCGGCCCTCGGGGTTGTCCCACGGCCGCTCGAGGATCGTGGCGCGTTCCTTGGTGACGGGGTTTTCCCAGACCTCACCCACTCGTATGGGTGTGCGATCCGCGGGGCCGTCCGGTTCGGGATGTGACATGCGATGAGCCTCCACGGCCGGCATGTGAGATTCGACTAGAACCTCTCGGCCTCGGACGACACCGGAAGAACCGGCGTCGTGTTGTGGAAATGAATTATGGACGTGCGGCTGCTCAACACGCCACTGTAACGCGCAGGAAGGTCGCCGGAATCGACGTGGCGCCCTTGACCTCGCTCCTGTTCTCGCGCTCGAAGAGGGCCTCGAGCTCGCGCTGAAGATCTGCGGCCGTGCCGCTCTGTTCCGCAGCGGCAAACGCATTCATCGTGGGTCCATAGTAGTGCCTGAAGTCGGCGACAAACGCAGACGGTGTGCCGGGAGACCTGAAGGTATACGTATCTCTGGCGAACGAAATCCTTTCGGCCGGAACCCCCGCCGCTCCAAATCGCTCGATCACGTTGCCCTCGACTCCCCACGTCATGGGACTGACAAAGCCCTCGGGCGGTGGAGGCGAGTAGGACGAGCTGATCTTCAGGATCTGCGCCACGAGCGTCGGATCGTTCGGGATCCAGTTCCCCATCACGATCCGGCCGTCGGGCCGGGTCACGCGCACCATCTCCTTGGCCACATCGAACGGCTTGGGCGCGAACATGGCGCCGAAGATGCTGACGACGAGATCGAAGCTTCGATCGGCGAGGCCGCTCAGATTGGTGGCATCGCCCTCCTGGAACCGGCAGTTCGTCAAGCCCTCTGCCTGCGCGCGTCTATTCCCGGCTTCGACGAGATTGCTCGCGATGTCGACGCCGAGGACGTTGGCGCCCAGCCTGGCCGCGGGCAGCGCCGTCGTCCCATCGCCGCATCCCAGATCCAGCACCTTCAATCCCGGGGTGAGGCCAAGCCCGGTGACGACCGCCTCGCCACTCTCCCGCATGGTCGCCGCAATGCGCGTGAAATCACCCTTTTCCCACAATGCCTTGTTCGGATTCATCTACCGTGGTCCCTCCCGTGACCGCCCTTGGTGTAACGCGAGGAGAATCTTTGGCGAGGCTGGTGCCGAGTATACGGCTGCGTGGGCGGACAACCAATCGAGAATCGGCTCCGAGCCCAGCGTCTGATACGCACCACGCCCAGGCGCCGATCTCACCGCCACTGGAATTGAGCCAGCCGCGTTGGGTCGTCGCCAGAGCAGCTCGTACGAGCGCTACTGTCAAACAAGCTCCGATGAGGGTGCCGCATGCGATGAGGTTATTCCTTGCGTTGTCTGCCATCGGAATGGGATCGAAAACCAGCCGTCACTCCAACGCCTGCGACGCCCTAACGGGGTTCAGGGAGAGGGATTCCTGGCTTCACGTCCACGTTGTGATAGGCGACGACCTTCCATTCCTCGCCCTGTTTCACGACAACTTGCAGCAACCGCGTTCGCAGACGCCCCGTGGCATCGCCGCCCGTGCCCGGCGCCAACTGTGCCGCGAGCACGCCGGTGACAGAGGTGAGCACTTCGACCACGGCCACATCGGGCCGCACGAACTTGAGCGAGACGATGTCCTGTTGCAACCTCGTCTGCTTGAAGCGACCCTCGAAGATCACCTCGTGTTGCTTGAGAAACGCGTCGTACCCGGTGAAGAATTGACCCACGATGTTGGTAAATGTGCCGTCCGCGGCGAAGTGGCGTGAGTAGGCGGCCGCGTCTCCCTGGTTCCAGGCGACGATCTCGTCCTGGATGATGCTGCGGATGGCGGTTTCGTCCGAGGCCATCTGCGCGCTCAGTTGGGTTGCCAGTACTCCGATTGCCAGGCCGAAGAGAACCTTCATGTGAACCTCCGGTAAAGGGTGTACCGACTGACGGATTGCGCAGCTTCACCCCCGTGTTAGGCGCCAGCCGCATACAAATTGGCCCGCCCCCGTCTGCCTATCAACGTCCACCAGTCCCGCTTCTCGGAAGGAATACGCCATCTTCTGCGCGAGCTCCAATGTGATACCCATCGCTTTCAATCCATTTCTCCCGGGCTATCGGATCGATCAGTCGTACCGATGTGATTCCAGCAACTTTGCCAGTTTCGATCTGATGGACCCGAAACTGCCGGTCTGGATCTCCAGCAACAGATCGTCCCGAACGATATCAATGACAAACCCGCCCACTGGGACTTCGAATAGATCGCCCGGGTGCGCGTACCACTTCTTCAGCGATGCGTGGAGCAGCCTTTCGTTCAGTAACCCGATACCTGACACGTCAGTACGCACCCCGCGTCTGGACCATCACGTTGTGCAGCTCGAGGTATGTCCGCTGGGGTGTGACACCAGGTGGCAGGTTCGGGTGGATGTATTTGGCGAAAAAGTCGGTCGCCTGCTTCTGCGACTCCCAGACTTCGAAGACGCGCCAGCCGTCTGGAGACATGCCGGCGCCGTGAGCAATGAAGCCCTCGGCCTGCTCGAGCAGCGGCTTGAGGGCGACCATCGCGCGGTCATAGCCTTCGCTTGTTTGGCCTGGAACTAAGGCCGTGATCAATACAGCCATGTCTGGATGCCTCCTCCTTTCGGATACATGCGCCACTGGTCAGGTATCCTCCGCGTGGGCCGCCAGGCCGATTGCGTCGCTCCGTTCCACCAACTCCTTGGGTCCTGTTGGTTAGTCTTTCTCGTAGATGGGTCCGTCAACCGTGCGATGCGAAAGGTACTGCCATTTCCCATCGCGCTTGGCGTATACGCGCTGGTACCAGACCGTGAACTGCCGGCGTCCAGGGGCGGCGTTTTTGAACCGCCCGACGTAGCGACCGTAGGTGATCACAATATCTCCATGAACTTCGGTCTTCACCGAGTCGAGCACGCGCGACGCATAGGGCGACTTGGCGACCGTCGCCAACCAATCCGCGCGGTTGTCGACGCGGAGCGGTGCGCCGCCTGTGGTCCACCCATCGCCGTGTGTGAACGTAAAAGTCGGTGCCGAGGCCGCGTCAACGAAGCCGACGTCGCCGCGAACGACCGCCGCCTCGATCTCGGCTTCGCGGGCCACCACTTCTGCCGCGACCTCGTCCGCCGCTTTCGCGCCTGCAGCTTGATGGCTCAACGCCATGTTGGATGGCTGCTGCGCAGCCACCGAGCAGATTGCGGCAAACACGAACGGAAGCGGCCACATGCTCATCGAGTCTCGACTCGCCATGTCAGCCCTCCAAATCCCATTCCTCGACAGGCGTAAGGAGCGTACATTGCAGATTCCGCGTATGACTGCCTATCGCCATGCCGCTCAGCCTGGCGGCGCCCTCCGTGAATAGACGTTGCCCTCTCGATCGACGGTGGGGCCTTCAGTGAAGGCCACCATCGTGGCGATCTCGGCTTGCTGCCCCATAGCCGGCCAAGCCATCACCCCACAAAGGAAGAGCAGGGCATTCGTCAGCACTCGGATGGGACGATCAACCCAAATCACGGCACGTCCTTTCTGGCAGTCTTCGCATCTTTGATTGTCATGACGGCAACTCCGGCTTCGAGGCCAGCTTCCAGTCCACCTGCACGAACCGGCCGGCGTCGACCATCGGAGCCAGGAACGTCTTCTTGGCCTGCTCGATGGCCGCGTCGAGCACCGCGTAGTCGGGGCGGACGCCATCAATGTCGTTGAACCCGTATTCCTCCGAAAGCGCCCGGGTTGTGTAGATACCGCCATTCTTTCGCGCGACGTGGGAGTCTGCCGCAAGTGCGGCCACCGCACGGCCGACGAAGCATGGCGTCTCGGATCCGCCCCAGCCCATTGCAGCGGCCTGTGGATTGCCGAGGGCATCACGCCAATTCGCCTCGGTGACGCTGAACCCTTCGAGAATCGCCTCTGTCCGCATGAAGCCCGGGGCCACGGCCACGGCCGTCAGGCCGGACTTGCCCAGATCGTTCGCCAAGCCAAGGACGAGGCGCTTCAGCAGGGTCTCCATCAGGTCGAAGTAGAACGCGCCGTGATACCCGACGTTGTCTTGTTCGACCAGTTCCACAATCAGCCCGGCTCGCTGCTGCACCATCAGGTTCGCGCCGTGCCACGCGGTCATGACGTGCGGCCAGATCCAGCCCTCGACAAACGTCTTCCCCTCGGCTGGTGTCTCTTCGAGGAAGCTCTTCCAGGAGGCCGGTTGCCCGGTCATGACGATGGCGAGTACGTCCAGCCGGCTCTGCTCGCGACCGACCCGCTCGAACAGTGCGACGACCTGGTCCTCCGCGGTGTGGTCAACTCGCACGGGGATGCCCGTGCCCCCGTCCGCAGTGACCATGTCTGCGGTTTCTTCAATCGTCTCGGGCCGACCGGCGTTGACGTGGCTCGACACGTTCGGCTGCACACGACTGCTGCGTCCGGTGCAGTACACCGTGGCCCCGGCCTCTCCCAACATCCGGGCGATTCCTCGCCCGGCGCCTCGTGTTGCGCCGGCTACCACGGCCACGCGTCCGCTCAATGGTGTGGGCATGGCTTCTCTGGTCGTCTGGCTGACGCCCGGCTCAGCCGCGACGGCTCAGCATCGCACCGGCCCGTCGTCGGCCGCAAGCCGATGTTGGGCGGAGAGGATAAAATCACACGTATCGACAACATGCCGGATACCCCCATGCGAACGACAGACATGCGTCTCGTCCTCACGCGCCTGTTTTCCGAGCTCGTCGACGGCGCGAGCGATCCAGCCGGTGCCTTTATTCTCAATTCCGGAGACGTGGGGCTGCTGCGATCGCTGGTGAAGCTATCGGCCGCCGACGCGTCTCGCTCGGTCAACGACGGTGCGACGATTGCCGCGCATGCGCAGCACCTGCGCTACGGGCTTTCGCTGATGAATCGGTCGGCGAACGAAGGCGGCAATCCGTTCGCCGATGCGAAATGGGACGAGGCCTGGAAAACGTCCGACGTCGATGCGACCGAATGGGAACACATCCGAAACGGGTTGCGTGAAGAAGCGCACCGCTGGCTACAGGCCATGAGCGCGCCGCGTGACGTGACCGAGGTGGAGCTGACCTGGATGGTCGCGACCATCGCTCACCTGGCCTATCACGTCGGCGCCATCAGGCAAATCGATAAGCAGACGCGGGGTCCACGAGAGGGAACGTTCTAGAGCCACGTCGACGGCATTGACCGAACAGGATTGCCCGACCGGACCTCTCTACCGCCGCACTCGAGCCGCCCAATGCGCGGCTTCAGCGGCGGCGGCTCCGGCCTGGACGCAGCCGTCGGCTGCAAGCCGATGGTCGCCCGCCTATTTCAGTTTGGCGTCCTTGATCCGCTCAGCGATCTTTTGGGCAATCGGATGCACGAGCGTGCCGACGGACCCCGCACCCTGAGAAAAGAAGTTCGTCCGTATCGTGTCCGTGCGGTCGACGACTTTCTGGCCGGAGTTGTCGGTAATCTGATAGTGGATGTCAGTGGCTTCTCGACCAGAACCCAGGCCGATCACCATGCGCTTGGCCGCGTTGCCTGGACGCCACCCCGTGATCTCTCCACTCAGTGTGTAGACCGACCCTTGCGGAGCTGCCGGAGGTTCCGCAACGACGTCGAACTCCTTGCCGATCTGGACCCTCAGATCGGCCACCAGTTGCGTCTGCAGCAGTTTGACGTCGTAAGGCAATTCCACACCAGCTGCGAGCGTCAGTGGTTGGACGACGATGACACGCTTGCCTTGCGCAGCTAAACCAGCGGCTGCGGACGCGAGGCCCACGATGAGCAGTAGCCATTTCTTCATACAAACTCTCTCGGACACCGTCGATGACTGGCCGGTCGGGCATCGGCGCCGGTAGTCGGTCGCGTTCGACAGTCTTAGGTAGCGAGATACTACTCCCAAGAGCGACCCGTACTCACGACACAATCCGCGGGCGGCGCCGTCGGCCCGCGCCGCGAACCTTGGAGGCATGCCGCACGGGCGACAGACGGCGAACCGGCCGGAGGCCAGACTGCCGCGCAACTCATGGAGTTGCGCGGGTCGCAACCCCTCGCCGCTGGAGGAACGGTTCGCCGGCGTGCCGACGGTTCGCAAGCGGGACGACGGCGCCGGCCGCGAGATGGCGTGAAGATTGCGAGTCGGAATCAGGCCGGCAGGAATCGTTCTGAGACGATGTCCGAGCGAACATCGCCGGTTAGCAGGAACGTGAGGGACACCGTACAAAACAAAACGGGCGGCGATCCACGATCGCCGCCCGCTCCATAGTTGGCTCCGGACCCGAAGGTCCGCGAGCATCACCCGTCAGTCGTTCGGCAGCCCCGTCCGGTGCGTCAGCGTGTCCTCCGGCTCCGCGAAGTACTCCAGCTCCCGCTCCAGATCCAGCTCCTCGTCGGTCGGCTGCGGAATCGGCGGCGGTGGCGGCGGCTCGTCCGGCGGGATCCGCACGTGGCGGTAATACTCGAACCCCGTCCCCGCCGGAATCAACCGGCCCATCGTCACGTTCTCCTTGAGGCCGCGCAGGTGGTCCACCTTGCCCGAGATCGACGCCTCCGTGAGGACGCGCGTCGTCTCCTGGAAGGAGGCGGCCGAGATGAACGAGTCGGTCGAGAGCGACGCCTTGGTGATGCCGAGCAGCAGCGGCCGGCCCTGGCCGGGACGCCCGCCGTCGCCGATGACACGCTCGTTCTCCTCGAGGAACCGGTACTTGTCCACCTGCTCGTCCACGAGGAATTCCGTGTCGCCGACGTCCTCGATTTTCACCCACCGCATCATCTGGCGGACGATCACCTCGATGTGCTTGTCGTTGATGTTCACGCCCTGCAGCCGGTAGACCTCCTGGATCTCGTTCACCAGGTAGCTCTGCAGCGCCTTCTCGCCCAGGACGTTCAGGATGTCGTGCGGATTGCTCGGGCCGTCCATGAGCGGATCGCCCGCACGCACGCGCTCGCTTTCCTGCACGTTGATGTGGACGCCGCGCGGCAGTGAATACTCGCGCGGCTCGGAGGCGCCCTCGTCGGGCACGATGAAGATCTTCCGCATGCCCTTCACGATGGGACCGTGCTTGACGATGCCGTCGATCTCGCTGATGACGGCCGTCTCGCGCGGCTTCCGCGCCTCGAAGAGCTCGACGACGCGCGGGAGGCCGCCGGTGATGTCCTTGGTCTTCGTGGTCTCGCGCGGAATCTTCGCGAGCACGTCGCCCGCCGACACCTGCTCGCCGTCGCTGACCATCAGGTGCGAGTGCGAAGGCATGGCGTACTTGCGCACGGTCTGCCCCGTTTTCGCCGATTTGATCTCGATGGCCGGCTGCTTCTTCTCGTCGGGCGAGTCGATGATGATGAGACGCGAGAGCCCGGTCACTTCGTCCAGTTCCTCGTGCACCGTGATGCCTTCCTGGATGTCGCGGAAGCGCACCTGACCGGCTTCTTCGGTGAGGATCGAGAAGGTGTAGGGATCCCACTCCACCATGACCTGGCCGGGCTCGACCGCCTGACCGTCCTTCACGCGGAGCTTCGCGCCGTACACCACCGAGTACCGCTCGCGGTCGCGCCCCTTGGCGTCCTGCACGACGAGCGAGCCGGTGCGGTTCATGACGACGAGAGAGCCATCCTTGCCCTCGACCACCTGCACGCCCTGGAACCGGGCTACGCCGGCATTCTTGACCTCGAGCGTCGACTGTTCGGCCACGCGCGACGCCGTGCCGCCGATGTGGAACGTCCGCATCGTCAGCTGCGTGCCGGGCTCGCCGATGGACTGCGCGGCAATCACGCCCACGGCCTGACCGAGCTCCACGATCTTGCCCGTGGCCAGGTCGCGGCCGTAACAGTTCGCGCACACGCCGCGCCGGCAGGCGCAGGTGAGCACCGAGCGGATTCGCACCTTCTCGATGCCGGCGTCCTGGATGGCCGAGGCCAGCTCCTCGTCGATCTCCTCGCTGGCGTCGATGATGGTCTCGCCGTTGAACGGATCGATGATGCGCTCGAGCGTCACGCGGCCGATGATGCGGTCGCGCAGCGGCTCGATGATCTCGCCGCTCTCCACGATGGCGCGCGCGTCGATGCCGTCGAGCGTGCCGCAGTCCACCTCGGAGATGATGACGTCCTGCGCCACGTCCACGAGACGCCGCGTGAGATAGCCCGAGTCGGCGGTCTTGAGCGCGGTGTCGGCGAGACCCTTGCGGGCGCCGTGCGTCGAGATGAAGTACTGGAGCACGGTGAGCCCTTCACGGAAGTTCGACGTGATGGGAGTCTCGATGATCTCGCCCGAGGGCTTCGCCATCAAGCCGCGCATGCCGGCCAGCTGGCGGATCTGCTGCTTGCTGCCGCGTGCGCCCGAGTCGGCCATGATGTAGACGGGGTTGAACTGCCGCCCCGACTCGTCCAGCTCCTCCATCTCGGTGAACATCGCGTCGGCGATCTTCTCGGTGACGTCCGACCACACGGCAATCACCTTGTTGTAGCGCTCGCCGTTGGTGATCGCGCCTTCCAGGTACTGCTGACTCCACCTTGATCACTTCGTCCCTGGCGCGATCGACCAGCCCCGCCTTCTCCTTGGGGATGACGAGATCGTCGATCCCGATGGACATGCCCGAGCGGGTGGCGTAGGAGAACCCGACATTCTTGAGGCTGTCGAGCATCTCGACGGTCTTCTCCAGCCCGTAACGCAGGTAACAGGACTGTACCAGCAGCTGCAGGCCCTTCTTCTTGAGCAGGCCGTTGACGTACGGCATGCCCTTGGGCAGCGAGTCGTTGAAGATCACGCGGCCCACGGTGGTGTTGATGATCTTGTTGGTGACCTGCTGCACCTCGGTGTGCAGCACGTCCTGATCGTCACGCGACGCCGTGAGATCCTGCAGCTCGCCCGAGTACCGCAGCCGGATCGGCGTTAGCGTCTCCAGCTCGCCCGCCTCGAGCGCCAGCAGCACGTCGTCCACGCACCCGAAGGCACGGCCCTCGCCCTTGGCGCCGGGTCTGGCCTTGGTCATGTAGTAGCAGCCCAGGACGATGTCCTGCGACGGCACCGCGATGGGCGCGCCGTTGCTCGGCGAGAGGATGTTGTTGGACGACATCATCAGCACCGAGGCCTCGATTTGCGCCTCGGGTGAGAGCGGGATGTGCACCGCCATCTGGTCGCCGTCGAAGTCGGCGTTGAACGCCGTGCAGACGAGCGGGTGGATCCGGATGGCCTTGCCTTCCACCAGCACCGGCTCGAACGCCTGAATCCCCAGACGGTGCAGCGTCGGGGCGCGGTTCAGCAGGACCGGATGCTCGCGAATAACTTCCTCGAGCACGTCCCACACCTCGGGCCGCTGCTGCTCCACCATCTCCTTGGCCTGCTTGATGGTGGCCACGAAGCCGCGCTGCTCGAGCTTGTTGTAGATGAACGGCTTGAACAGCTCGAGCGCCATCTTCTTCGGCAGGCCGCACTGATGCAGCTTCAGCTCGGGCCCGACGACGATGACCGAGCGGCCGGAGTAGTCGACGCGCTTGCCCAGCAGGTTCTGGCGGAAGCGGCCCTGTTTGCCCTTGAGCGTGTCGGACAGCGACTTGAGCGGCCGGTTGTTGGCGCCGCGCAGCACGCGGCCGCGGCGGCCGTTGTCGAACAGCGCGTCCACGGCTTCCTGCAGCATCCGCTTCTCGTTGCGGATGATCACGTCGGGCGCCTTCAGCTCGATGAGCTTCTTGAGGCGGTTGTTCCGGTTGATCACGCGGCGGTACAGATCGTTCAGGTCCGAGGTCGCGAAGCGACCGCCGTCGAGCGGCACGAGCGGCCTGAGCTCCGGCGGAATCACCGGGATGACGTCGAGAATCATCCACTCGGGCTTGTTGCTCGACTTCCTGAACGAGTCCACCACCTTGAGGCGCTTGGCGTACTTGAGCTTCTTCTGCGCCGAGGTCTCCGTGCGCATCCGATCGCGCATCTCCACGGCCAGCTTGTCCACGTGGACGCGCTTCAGCAGCTCCTTGATGGCCTCGGCGCCCATCTGCGCGCGGAACTTGTTGCCGAACTCCTCGCGCTTCTGACGGTAGATCTCCTCCGTCATCACCTGGTTCTGCTTCAGGTCGGTGTCGCCCGGCTCGACCACGACGTAGGCCTCGAAGTAGAGGATGCGCTCGAGGTCTCGAAGCGAGATGTCGAGCAGGTGGCCGATACGGCTCGGCAGACCCTTGAAGAACCAGACGTGGCTGACCGGCGTGGCCAGCGTGATGTTGCCGAGGCGTTCGCGGCGCACCTTGGCCTGCGTCACTTCCACGCCGCACTTGTCGCAGATCACGCCGCGGTGCTTCATGCGCTTGTACTTGCCGCAGAGGCACTCCCAGTCGGTAATCGGCCCGAAGATCTTCGCGCAGAAGAGCCCGTCGCGCTCCGGTTTGAACGTCCGGTAGTTGATCGTCTCGGGCTTGGTCACCTCGCCGTGCGACCACGACAGGATCTTGTCGGGCGAGGCGAGGCTGATGCGAATGGCGTCGAAATCGATGGTCAACGACGCACGGCTGTCAAAACTTGGTCTCATTCAATGAACCTCAGAGTCTGACGGTGGTCACACCTCTTCCAACACCGGAGCGGGCGCCACTTCGGCCGGCCGCTTCTTCGTCTTGATGAGCTCCACGTCGAGGCAGAGCGACTGGAGCTCGCGAATGAGCACGTTGAACGATTCGGGCAGGCCGGGCGCGAACGAGGCGTCGCCCTTGACGATCGACTCGTAGATCTTCGCGCGGCCGGTCACGTCGTCCGACTTCGCGGTGAGGAGCTCCTGCAGGATGTGCGCGGCGCCGTAGGCTTCGAGCGCCCACACCTCCATCTCGCCGAACCGCTGGCCGCCGAACTGCGCCTTGCCGCCCAGCGGCTGCTGCGTGATGAGCGAGTAGGGCCCAATCGACCGGGCGTGAATCTTGTCGTCGACCAGATGCGACAGCTTCAGCATGTAGATGTAGCCGACGGTGACGTCCTGCTCGAAGGGCTCACCGGTCATGCCGTCGAAGAGCCGCGTCTTGCCGCTCTTGGGGAGACCCGCACGCTCGAGCCATTCCTTGATCTCCGGCTCGGTCGCGCCGTCGAAGACGGGCGTGGCGAAATAGAGACCCAGGGCGTGAGCCGCCCAGCCGATGTGCGTCTCGAGAATCTGCCCCACGTTCATGCGCGAGGGCACGCCGAGCGGGTTGAGCACGATCTCCACAGGCGTGCCGTCCGGCAGATACGGCATGTCCTCTTCGGGCAGGATGCGCGCGATGACGCCCTTGTTGCCGTGACGGCCGGCCATCTTGTCGCCGACCGACAGCTTGCGCTTCATCGCCACATACACTTTGACGAGCTTGATGACGCCGGGCGGCAGCTCGTCGCCGCGGCGGATCTTCTCCTTCTTCTCTTCGAACAACTGGCGGACGACTTCCACCTGCCGCTCGGTCCGATCCTCGAGCTCGCGCAGGTCGTCCTCGAGCCGCGGATCGTCGGTCTGAATCTTGATCCGCACCATGTCCGAGTACGGCAGCTCGGCGAGCACCTCGGGCGTCAGCTCGGCGCCCTTCTTGAGAATCTTGTCGCCACGCCCGAACTCGTCGAAGAGGTCGGCGCGCAGCGACTGGCCCACCAGCATGTGGACGACCCGCTTCTTCACTTCGTCGTGAAGAATGCGAATCTCGTCCTGCAGGTTCTTCTCCATCATCTCGAGCTCTTCAGCCTCGATGGCCTTGGCTCGATCGTCCTTCTCGATGCCCTTCCTCGAGAAGATCTTCACGCCGACGATGATGCCCTCGATGCCGGGCGGGCAGATGAGCGAGGCGTCGCGGACGTCGCCGGCCTTCTCGCCGAAGATCGCCCTGAGCAGTTTTTCCTCGGGGGTCAGCTGGGTCTCGCCCTTCGGCGTGACCTTGCCCACCAGAATGTCCCCCGGCTTCACATACGCGCCGATGCGGATGATGCCGCTGTCGTCGAGGTCCTTCAGGAAGCCCTCCGACACGTTGGGAATGTCTCGCGTGATGTCTTCGGGACCGAGTTTGGTGTCGCGCGCCTCGATCTCGAACTCCTCGATGTGGATCGACGTGTAGTAGTCGTCCTTGACCATCCGCTCGGAGACGAGAATGGCATCCTCGAAGTTGTAGCCGCGCCACGGCATGAAGGCCACGAGCACGTTGCGGCCGAGCGCCAGCTCCCCCAGCTCGGTGCAGGGACCGTCGCCGAGCACCTGGCCCTTGTGCACCTTCTGGCCGACCCGCACGATGGGCCGCTGGTTGATGCAGGTGTTCTGGTTCGAGCGCTTGAACTTCGTCAGGTTGTAGATGTCGGCGCCCATTTCCTTGCTGGCCGCCTCCTCCGTCTCGCCTTCCACGCGCACGACCACGCGCTGCGAATCGACGTAGTCGACCGTGCCCGAGCGCCGCCCCACCACCACCGCCCCCGAATCGCGCGCGGTGATGTATTCCATGCCGGTGCCGACGAACGGCGCGCGCGCCCTCAAGAGCGGCACGGCCTGGCGCTGCATGTTCGATCCCATCAGGGCCCGGTTCGCGTCGTCGTTCTCGAGGAACGGGATGAGCGACGCCGCAACCGAGACGAGCTGCTTGGGCGAGACGTCCATGAACTGCACGGCCTCGCGCTGCGCGAGGATGAAGTCGCCGGCCTGACGCGCGTTCACGCGGTCCTGCACGAAGCGGCCGTTCTCGTCGAGCGGGGCGTTGGCCTGGGCGATGATGTACCGATCCTCTTCCCACGCGGAGAGGTAGAAGGAATAGGGCTCGAACTCGGTGCCCTTCTTCTTACGGGTCTTGGCGCTGCTGTTCTCCTCGCCCACATCGTCGGCCTCGACGATCTCTCCCACCTTGTACTTGGTGCCGCCGGCATTGGTGACGAGCACGTAGTCCACGACATGCCCGTCCTTCACCTTGCGGTAGGGCGACTCGATGAAGCCGAACTCGTTGATGCGCGCGTAGCACGACAGCGACGAGATGAGCCCGATGTTCGGACCTTCCGGCGTCTCGATCGGACAGATGCGGCCGTAGTGCGTCGGATGCACGTCGCGCACCTCGAAGCCGGCGCGCTCGCGCGACAACCCGCCGGGCCCGAGGGCCGACAGCCGCCGCTTGTGGGTGATCTCCGAGAGCGGGTTGGTCTGATCCATGAACTGCGAGAGCTGCGACGACCCGAAGAACTCGCGAATCGCGGCCATCACCGGCTTCGCGTTGATCAGGTCGTGCGGCATGGCCGTCGCCATTTCCTGGTAGACCGACATCTTCTCCTTGATGGCGCGCTCCATGCGGACCAGCCCGATGCGAAACTGGTTCTCGAGCAGCTCGCCCACCGAGCGGACGCGCCGGTTCCCCAGATGGTCGATGTCGTCCACGTTCGCCGGGTTCCGGCGCAGCTTGAGCTGATACTTGATGACCTCGTAGAAATCCTGCGGATGCAGAATCTTCTCGTCGAGCGGCGTGTGCAGTGCGAGCTTCGTGTTGAGCTTGAGGCGACCGACCCGCGAGAAGTCGTACTTCTGCGGGTTGAAGAACATGTTCTCGAAGAGCGAGCGGCTGCTGTCGAGCGTCGGCGGATCGCCGGGCCGGAGCCGGCGGTAGATCTCGATGAGCGCTTCCTCGTGCGTCCTGATCGGGTCCTTCTTCAACGTCTGCGAGATGATCGAACCCACTTCGTCGCGCTCGGGGAAGAACACCTCGAGCTTGTCGACGTTCTTTTCCTGGGCCATCGACACCACGCGCGGCGTGATCTCGTCGTTGGCTTCGAGGATGACCTCGCCGGTAGACGGATCGACCACGTCGGACGCCGCGAACGCGCCCTCGAGCTCGGCCTCCGCAACCTCCACGGCTTCGACGCCGCCCTTCTTGAGCGCGGCCACGGCGGCGTTCGTGATTTTCTTGTTGGCGTGAATCGCCACGTCCGAACCGGGGATGGTGACGTCCCTGGCGGCGCGCAGCCCCACCAGGCTGTCGCCGACGGTCCAGTAGAGACCCTGCCCGTCGCCGTCTCTTCGGTTGCGGATGTGGATGCGATCGACGGTGTAGAAGGTCCGGATGATCTCGTCGGCGCCCCTGAGACCCAGCGCCCGCAGGAACACCGTGGCCAGGAACTTGCGCTTCCGATCGATCCGGACGTACAGCAGGTTCTTGGTGTCGTACTCGAACTCCACCCACGATCCGCGGTACGGGATGATCTGGGCGATGAAGAGCGTCTTGTCCTCGGAGTGGAAGAACGCGCCCGGCGAACGATGGAGCTGCGACACGATGACGCGCTCGGTGCCGTTGATGATGAACGTGCCGTTCTCCGTCATCAGCGGGATATCGCCGAAATAGACTTCCTGCTCCTTGATGTCGCGGATGGTCTTGACGCCCGTCTCGGGGTCCTTGTTCCACACGACGAGGCGGATGGTCACCTTGAGGGGCACGGCGTAGGTCATGCCGCGCTCCTGGCACTCGTCCACGTCGTATTTGAGCTTCAGCCCGACGGTGTTGCCGCAGATGTCGCAGACGTCGCCGCGCGCCTCGTTGGGGCGTCCGCAACGCGGGCAGAGCACCTCACGGTCGCCGTACGGATCGGCGATGATCGTGGCCCCGCAGTTGACGCAGGGCTTGCGCAGATGCTGAAGGCCGGCCAGCCGCCCGCATTTGCACTCCCAGTTGCCGATCGAGTACTCGATGAACTCGAGCGACGAGTTCTCGCGGAAGTCGCTGATCGGAAACACCGATTTGAACACCGACTGCAGTCCCGCGTCCTCGCGCTCGCTCGGCAGACGGTTCATCTGCAGGAAGCGCTCGTAGCTCTTCTTCTGGATTTCGATCAGGTTCGGAATCGGGACGGTGGTCTTGATCTTCGAGAAGTCGATGCGCTCGCGGTAAACGTTCTTGGGAAGGCTATACATCTGTCAAAAACCTCTCGGGCGCCGGCTCCAGGCTTCGGGCTCCTGGGCGGCCGCCATCAGGCTTGCGGGGCTCCCGGCACCCGGGCCGGGAATCGAGCTCAGCACGCGAGCGCGTTGGTGCTCCAGACCAGGACTTCACGCCGGAAGTCCACGGTCCGGAGCCGGACGGCGTCGCGTCGGCGCTACTTGACTTCGACCTTCGCGCCGACTTCCTCGAACTTCTTCTTGATGGCAGCGGCCTCGTCCTTCGACACGCCTTCCTTGAGCACTTTGGGCGCGCCTTCGACGAGGTCCTTGGCCTCCTTGAGTCCCAGGCTGGTGACTTCGCGGACGACCTTGATCACGTTGATCTTCTTCTCGCCCACTTCGGTGAGGGAGACCGTGAACTCGGTCTGTTCTTCGGCAGGCGCCGCCGCGCCTGCGGCCGCCGCGCCACCGCCGCCCGCCATCGCCATCGGCATGGCCGCCGCGGCCGACACGCCGAGCTCCTGCTCGAGCGCCTTGACGAGCTGCGAGAGCTCGAGCACGCTGATTCCCTTGATGTAGTCGATGACCTGCTGCTGGTTCAGTCCGGACATGTCGCTATCTCCTCTTGGCTTCAGACCTCGGGCTTCGGGCTGCAGGCCTGAAGCGCTCCGGCTCGAAAATGATCCACGTTCCTACGATTCCGCTCGTCCGAGTCAATCGGGATCCAGCCTCCGGCTGTCTCCCGCGTCCGCTTGCGCTCTGCCTGCACCAGGACACTCAGCAGATCGCGCGGCGCAGCATTCAACACGCTCACGAACTGCACCATCGGCCCCTGCAGGACGAAGAGCAGCTTGGCGTACAGCTCGGGCTTGCCCGGCAGCGACGCCAGCTCGGTAACTTCTCCCGCTTTCACCGCGCGGCCCTGCACCACCGCGGCCTTGATCTGCAGCGCCGGCGCCGTCTTGGCGAAGGTCGTCAGCGTCTTCGCCAGCGCCACCGGATCCGCGCCCGTATACGCCACGGCCGTCGTGCCCTCGAAGAACGGCTCGAGGCTCTCGAACGCGGTGCCCTTGAGCGCCCGCTTCGCGAGCGTGTTCTTGACCACCTTGTAGCGGGACTTCGTGGAGCGGATCTGGCGGCGCAGCTCTGTGACCTGCGGCACCTTCAGCCCCTTGTAATCCACGAGAATCGCGGTTTCCGATCCGCGAAAGGCGTCGCTCAGCTGCTCGAGCTCCGCTTCCTTTTCCGACCGTGTAACTGCCATCACCGATCCTTGTTGGCTCCCGGCGAACGCCTGGCGCCTCGCCTAGTGCTTCGCCGACGCTTCCACCGCCGTCGTATCAATCGCGATCCCCGGTCCCATCGTCGACGACACGGTGACGCTTCTCAGGTATTTCCCCTTGGCCGCGGCCGGCTTCGCCCTGATGACGCTGTCGACGAGCGCGTGCGCGTTGGCCACGAGGTGCGGCGTCGGAAACGAGACCTTGCCGAGCGGCGCGTGAATGATGCCGGTCTTGTCCACTCGGAACTCGACCTTGCCGGCCTTGATCTCGCGCACGGCTTTCGCAATCTCGAACGTCACGGTGCCGGTCTTGGGGTTGGGCATGAGTCCCCGCGGACCGAGCACCTTGCCCAACCGGCCGACCGCTTTCATCATGTCGGGCGTCGCGACGACGGCATCGAAGTCGAGCCAGCCGCCCTGGATCTTCTCGACGAGCTCCTCGCCGCCGACGAGGTCGGCGCCGGCTTCCTCGGCTTCCTTCTGCTTTTCACCACCCGCGATCGCGAGCACCCGCTTGGTCCTGCCGAGCCCATGCGGCAATACGACCGTGCCACGGACCATCTGGTCGGCGTGCTTGGGGTCGACACCCAGGCGGAGCGCCATCTCGACGGTCTCGTCGAACTTGGCGAACTTCACTTTCTGAACGAGCGGCATCGCGTCTTCGATGGTGTAGGCACCCGGCTTCACCTGCTGCTTCGCGGCCGCGAATTTCTTTCCGGACGGCATAAACGGAATCCTTCTCTTACCCGATGACGTCGAGGCCCATCGACCGGGCCGTGCCGGCCACGGTCTTCACCGCGGCTTCCAGTGATTCGCAATTGAGGTCGGGCATCTTGGTCTTCGCGATCTCCTCCACCTGTTTCTTCGTCACCGTGCCGACCTTGGTCTTGTTCGGCTCGCCCGACCCCTTGGCGATGTTCGCGGCGCGCTTGAGCAGCACGGCCGCCGGAGGGGTCTTGGTGATGAAGGTGTAGGACCGATCGGTATAGACGGTCACGACGACCGGGATGATCAGCCCTTCCTGGCTCGCGGTCTTCGCGTTGAAGTTCTTGCAGAAGTCCATGATGTTGACGCCGTGCGGGCCGAGCGCGGTGCCCACGGGCGGCGCCGGCGTCGCCTTGCCGGCGGCAATCTGGAGCTTCACGAGGGTCTGAATCTTCTTCATACCTAGATTTTCTCAACCTGCAGGAAGTCGAGCTCCACGGGCGTGGATCGACCGAAGATCGTCACCATCACTTTGAGCGTGTTGCGATCGAGATTCACGTCCTCGACCACACCGTTGAAGCTGGTGAACGGGCCCTCGTTGATGCGCACCTGCTCACCCTTCTCGAACATGTACTTCGGCTTCGGCTTCTCGGCCGCCGTGCGCACCTGCGTGAGAATCTGCTCGACTTCCTCGCGGCTGAGCGGGGTGGGCCGCACACCGGCACCCACGAAGCCCGTGACCTTGGGCGTGTTCTTCACCACGTGCCAGCCGTTGTCGGACATGTTCATCTCGACCAGGATGTAGCCGGGAAAGAACCGCTTGGCGGTCACCACCTTCTTGCCGCCGCGCATCTCCACCACGTCCTCGGTCGGAATGAGGATCTCGCCGATCTCGTCCCCCAGGCCGTAGGCCTGCACCCGCTGCGCGAGCGACTCGGCGACTTTCTTTTCGAAGCCCGAGTAGGTGTGCACGATGTACCACTGCTTAGTGCTAACGTCCGTCATGCCGCGCCAAACCGCCGGAAGACCCAGCTCACGAGCGAGTTGAGGAGAAAGTCGACGCCAAAGAGGTACATCCCGAAGAAGATCGAGGTCAGGATGACGACGAGGGTCGTGGCGTACACTTCTTTCCGCGAGGGCCAGGTAACGCGCTTCAGCTCGTTGCGCACCTCGACGAGGAACGTGCGCGCGTCGCGCCACCAGCGCGCCGGACGCCGCAGCCAGCTGTCGTCGTCGGCTTCGCGCGTCCTGGGGGGCGCCGCTTTTACGTTGTCGAGCACGGCCTGATCCTCGTATTGCTGTCGAACGCCGCGGGCTCCCGGCGCCGGCGCTCATCGCCGACGAACGGAACCCGACCCTGAATCTGGCAGGCCAGGAGGGAATCGAACCCCCAGCCCCCGGTTTTGGAGACCGGTGCTCTACCAGTTGAGCTACTGGCCTTCATCCTGGCCTATTTGCTCTCCTTGTGCTCCGTATGCGTCCGGCACCACGGGCAGAACTTCTTCAGCGTGAGGCGCTCGCTCGACTTCTTCTTGTTCTTCGTCGTGCTGTAATTGCGCCGCTTGCACTCACCGCACGCGAGAGTGATGATGTCGCGCATTACTGCACGATCTCCGAAATCGTGCCGGCGCCGACCGTTCGTCCGCCTTCACGCACGGCGAAGCGTGCGCCCTTCTCGAGCGCCACGGGCGTCAGGAGCTCGGCGCTGATCGTCGTGTTGTCGCCGGGCATCACCATCTCGACTCCCTCGGGCAGATTGAGCGAGCCGGTGACGTCGGTTGTCCGAATGTAGAACTGCGGCCGGTAGCCGTTGAAGAACGGCGTGTGACGGCCGCCCTCTTCCTTCGACAGGATGTAGACCTCGGCCTTGAACTTCGTGTGCGGCGTGATGCTGCCCGGCTTGGCCAGCACCTGTCCGCGCTCCACGTCCTCTTTTTCCGTGCCGCGCAGGAGCACGCCGATGTTGTCGCCGGCGACGCCCTCGTCCAGGAGCTTCCTGAACATCTCGACACCCGTCACGATCTTCTTTCTGGTGTCGGTGAACCCGACGATCTCGATTTCGTCGCCGACCTTCACCCGGCCACGATCGACACGGCCGGTCACGACCGTGCCGCGGCCGGAGATCGAGAACACGTCCTCGATGGGCATGAGGAACGGTTTGTCCACCTCTCGCTGCGGGATCGGGATGTATTCGTCGAGCGCTTCCATCAGCTTGAGCACGCCCGCCACGCCCTCGGGATCGCCCTGGAGCGCCTTGAGCGCCGACACGCGCATGACCGGCACGTCGTCGCCCGGGAAGCCGTAGGTCTTGAGCAGATCGCGCACCTCGAGCTCGACCAGATCGAGCAGCTCGGGATCGTCGACGGCATCCACCTTGTTGAGGGCGACCACGAGGTACGGCACGTTGACCTGACGCGCGAGCAGCACGTGCTCGCGGGTCTGAGGCATCGGGCCATCGGTCGCGCTGACGACGACAATCGCGCCGTCCATCTGCGCCGCGCCGGTGATCATGTTCTTGATGTAGTCGGCGTGGCCCGGGCAATCCACGTGCGCGTAGTGACGCTTGGCCGTGCTGTACTCGACGTGGCTCGTCGCGATGGTCAGAATTTTCGTCTCGTCGCGGCGACCCTGCGACTCGGACGCCTTCGCGACCTCGTCGTAGGGCACGAACTTCGCCCATCCCTTGTCGGCCGCCACCTTGGTCAATGCGGCGGTCAGCGTGGTCTTGCCGTGATCGATGTGTCCGATGGTGCCCACGTTTACGTGCGGCTTGGAACGATCAAATTTTTCCTTCGACATTGACGTGATCCTCGTCGTGCGTAGCAGCTGGTTGCTATCTGGAGCCGATGACCGGGATTGAACCGGTGACCTCGTCCTTACCAAGGACGCGCTCTGCCAACTGAGCTACATCGGCCTTCGCTGACCGCCCGCTGCGCGGGCCGGCTCCGGCCGACAAGTCGGCCCGTCCGCGCTCCGCTGACAGCCGCCCGTGAGATTCGACGGGCAAACCCGCGGCGCCGTTACCCTGAATTGCTGGCGTGCCGGCCGAGACCGGGAGCGTCCGGCGCCGCGCTGGCGTGCCAGCCGAAGCCGCATCGCGGCGATGGCTGGAGCGGGAGACGGGGATCGAACCCGCGACCAACAGCTTGGAAGGCTGTGACTCTACCACTGAGTTACTCCCGCCTTCGTTTCGCTTCGCTCAACTTCGGCGCGGCCGGCCCGCGATGCTTCCGCGCTCATTTCGGCGTAGCCCGCCTCCCGACATTCGCCGCCGCTCACCTTCGGCGCGGCCAGCCGCCGCGCTGCTCTCACCCACGCCGTCCGACTGCGCCGCACGCTCCCGCGAGCAGGCTGGCCTCCAACCCGACCGACACGCCGCGTTCGAGCTCCCCCGACGGGCCCAGGCGCGCGGAAGGCTGGTGGCGAGGGGAGGATTCGAACCTCCGAAGCCACTGGGGCGACAGATTTACAGTCTGTTGCGTTTGACCGCTCCGCAACCTCGCCAGATACCACGTTCGGGGCGCAGCCGTCTCTCAGAGGCATCCGCGCTGCGGCCATTTCGTTCAACTGTGCTGGATTCAGTCGAGCTTCGGCGTCAACCCTTGCAGATTCGCGCCCGATTTGTGGAGCTGGCGAAGGGATTTGAACCCCCGACCCGCTGATTACAAATCAGCTGCTCTACCGGGCTGAGCTACGCCAGCCAAAACCCAGATTCTAGCAGAACCTGTGCCAGCGGCGCAACTATTTGAGTCCCCGCCCCAATCGCTGGCGGACCGCCTCGAACAGCACAATACCCGCGGCCACCGAAACGTTCAGGCTGGCCACGCGGCCCCTCATCGGAATCCGGACGAGATGGTCACAGTTCTCGCGAACCAGCCGTCGCAAACCGTCGCCTTCGCTGCCCAGAACGAGCGCGGTGGGCAGCGTAAAATCCACTTCATCGTATCGCCTGGGGGCGTCGGCAGCCAGTCCCACCTTCCACACCCCCAGCTCGCTCAACTGGTCGAGCGCGCGCGCGACGTTGACGACGCTCGCCACCCGGACGTGCGCCAGCGCGCCCGCCGATGCCCGGGCCGTCGCGGCGTCAAGCGGCGCCGCGCGGCGCGTCTGGCGAATCACCCCGTCGGCGCCGGCCGCATCGACGGCGCGAACCACTGCGCCCACGTTGTGCGAGTCCTCGACGCCGTCGAGGACGACGATCAGCGCGGGGTGATCCGGCTCGACGAGATCGCCGACGCCGTAGTCGCCAACCCGGACGTCGGCCACCACACCCTGGTGCGGAGCGCCGCGCGCCAGCCGATCGAGCGTCACCGCTTCGACGCGTTCCACCGTGACGCCGTGCTCACCGGCAAGGCGCTGCACCTCCCGCACGCGCGCGTCATCGCGGTGGCCAACCCGCACCAGATTGACACGGCCCGCGCGCAGGGCCTCGAGAACCGGGTTCAGGCCGCAGATGACGAGCGTGCCGCGGCGTGATTCAGACATCTCCCTCACTCGCCAGCACGCGCGCAAACGCCGCCGCGCGCTCCCTGCACCCGACGACAGGCGGCAGACCATTCGACACCAGCAACTCCGCGCCTCGATCGATCGCGGGCACGGCGAGATCGAGCTCGGGCCCCTCGACCGCTCCGGTGAGTGCGACGCGAATGGGATGAAACAGCGCCCGCGCCTTCAGCCCGGTCTGCTGCCGGACAGCCGCCGCCACCGCGCGGAAGCGCTCGCGATCGAGCCGCGGCGCCGACGCCAGCTCACGGGCCAGCGCGTCGATCACGGTGCGGCTGCCCGTCTCGCGCACGTCTTCGGCGCCCGGGAGCGCAAGCGTCTGCTCGGGATCGTACTCGAACAGGAATCGCAGGCGCCGAGGCACCTGATCGAGCCGATCGACCGACTCGGTGACCATGGCCATCGCGCTCGTCAGATAGGACATCCCCTCGGCAGACGGCGACATGCGGAAGCCGTCCTGACTGAAAAACGGAACCGAGAGCGCGGCAATGCGCGCGGGATCCGCGGCCCGCAGGTAGTGACGATTCACCCAGGCCAGCTTCTCCTCGTCGAATACACCAGCCGCATGACCGACGGCAGACAGCGAAAAGCGCTCGATCAACGCGTCGACGGAGAGGATCTCGTCGGCGCCGGCCGACCAACCGATGAGCGCCAGGTAGTTGACCAGCGCTTCGGGCAAATAGCCACGCGCCTTGAACTCGGCGACCGACGTGGCGCCATGACGCTTCGACAGCGGACTGTGATCCGGACCGAGCACGAGCGAGAGGTGCGCGAAACGCGGAGGCTCGTAGCCCAGCGCCCGGTAGATCAGGACCTGCCGCGGCGTATTCGAGATGTGATCCTCGCCTCTCACCACCTCCGTCACCGCCATGAGGGCATCGTCGATCACGACGGCGAAGTTGTAGGCGGGGAAACGGTCCGAGCGCAGGATCACGGGGTCGCCGATGACGTCGGTGTGAACGGTGACGCGCCCGCGGACCAGATCGTCGAAACTCACCTCGCCGACGGGCGGGACGCGGAATCGCACCGCGGCGGCCTCACCCGCCGCCACACGCGCTCGCGCCTCTGAGACGGCCATCATGCGGCACCGTCCCGGAGTAGCGCGGCGCGACTCCTCGTGCGCGCGCCTCATGACGCTCGGCGTCCAGTTGCTCGGGCGAGCAGAAGCAGTAGTACGCATCGCCCTGCTCGAGCAGTCGATCGGCGTGCCGGTGGTAGAGGTCGAGACGCTCGGACTGCCGGTAGGGCCCGCGCTCTCCACCGATATCCGGACCCTCGTCCCAGTCGAGCCCCAGCCAGCGCAGATCGTCGTAGATCGACGACTCGGCAGCGGACGAGGACCGCTCGACGTCGGTATCCTCGATGCGCAGGATGAATCGTCCGCCCGATCCACGCGCGAGCAGCCAGTTGAAGAGCGCCGTCCGCGCATTGCCGACGTGGAGGTTCCCGGTGGGACTTGGAGCGAAGCGGACACGCATATGACGGGCTGCCGGACAGAACGTGATTGTCGGTGAGCGGGGTCAGCGTTCGGCGGCGGATCGCAAGAGCGCAACGGCATGTGCGGCCATGGCTTCGCCGCGACCGATCTCGCCCATCCCTTCGTTGGTCTTGCCCTTCACGCTGACGCAGTCGGTCGCCGTGCCAAGAGCGTCCGCGAGCCGCTCGCGCATCGCATCGATGTACGGCGCCAGTTTCGGCCGCTCGGCGATGACGACGACGTCGACGTTGTCGACGAGAAATCCACGCTCGTGCACGAGCTGAACGGCCTGCCGCAGCAGCTCGAGGCTCGACGCGCCCTTCCATCGTGCGTCCGTGTCGGGAAAATGCCGGCCGATATCACCCGCCGCGGCGGCGCCGAGCACGGCATCCGTGACGGCGTGGCACACGACGTCGGCGTCGGAATGTCCCGCGAGGCCGTGGGAGAACGGCACCAGGATGCCGCCGAGCAACAGCGGTCGTCCCTCGACCAGACGGTGCAGATCGTACCCGGTCCCGACGCGGCCGGGCCGGCCGTCGTGAGACGAGACGGCCGAGACGAGGTGGCGCGCCTGCGCGAGGTCGTCGGCGGTCGTAATCTTCACGTTGCGCGGCTCACCCTCGACGAGACGTACCGCGTGGCCCGCCGACTCGGCCAGCTCCGCCTCGTCGGTGCCGTGACGTCCGGCGCGTCCGAGCGCGACAGCATCCCGCAGCACGCCGTATCTGAAGGCCTGCGGCGTCTGCGCCAGAAAGATCGTGTCCCGCTGCAGCGTTTCCCCGACGCGCGAGCGCCCCTTGCCCTCGTGCGCACGCTTCACGGTGTCGCGGGCGGCCAGGGCCGCGACGGCGGCGCCTTCCTCGAGCGCGGCATCGATGGTTCGGGCAATCAGGTCGGATGTCGCGAAGGGCCGCGCCGCATCGTGAACTACCACGACATCGGTGTCGGCGCTCACCCGATCGAACGCATTGGCCACCGAATCCTGCCGCCGCTCACCCCCTGGCGCGAGAACCACCGGGGTTCTTCCCACCGTGATGTAGCGATCGAGCGCGGCTTCCCATTCGATCGGCACGGCAATCACGATCTCGTCGATGCGTTCCGACCGATCGAGCACGTCGAGGCTGCGCTGCAGAATCGAGCGGCCGCCGAGATCGAGCAGCTGTTTGGGGACAGAGCCACCCATTCGCTGTCCCCGTCCGCCGGCGGCAATGATGGCAACGACTTTCATGGCTCAGCCGCTCCACCTCATTGTACAACCCACCTTCCGGTCTCTCTGCCGCCGGCGAAGCGCGTGACGCGCGCCGAAGTCTTCTCGAGGGCCTCGCGCACCCACGCCTCGCCGAGCGCGCGGGGCGCGAAGATGACGGCCAGGCTTCGCGTCGTGGCGGCCGTCACGGACGTGCGCAGTGAGTCGGCGCTGGGATTGCCGAACGGGCCCGACGAATCGGCCAGCGTCATCCGGCCGGCCAGGTTCACCGTGTCCTTCCGGATGCCGGCGTACACCTCGCCGGGCCGTCCCAGGCGAAGCTCGATGGGACCTTCGATCCGCGCGCGATCGTAGAGTCCGTAAGGGACCTGCAGTTCCAGCGAACACCAGTTGCAGATGTCCACGAGGGTGTTGATCCGAGGCAGCGGCTCGCCGCGCCGCACGCGCCGGAGCAACGCCTCGGACGAGGGCCGGGTTCTCGTGGGATCGAGACCCAGGCGATGGTACATGGCGCGGACCAGCGCGCCGTCGGGTGGAGGTGCCGCCCGCACGTTCTGCTCGGCCTCGGTCATCGCGCGATCGAGATCCTCCAGGCGATCGGCGACCTGCACCTCGTCCGAGGCCAGCGCCCCCAGGATGAGAATGGACTGGAGATCAGCGGCCACCTGAATCATGCAGGCTGCTCCTGTCCATCCACGCCGGAGGCCACGATCGTCCGCACGCGATCGGCGAGCGCACGAGCCTGCTGCACCATCTCGGAGGGCGCCGCAGGCTGCCCGGCGGGAATCGGGGCGTGCACCAGGAGCCGTACGATGCCGGGCCGCGTGGCGAGCCGGCCCTTCTGCATGACATGGCGGCTTCCTGAAACGGAGATCGGCACGATCGGCAAGCCGGCTTCTATCGCCAACACGAAGCTGCCGCCCTTGAAGTGACCGACCCGGCCGTCGACGCTCCGGGTTCCTTCGGGGAATACGATGAGCGACAGCCCCTGTTCGACGAGCCGCGCGGCGTGCCTGAGAATGCCCGCGCGATCGGGGTTGCGGCGATCGACGAGGATGTGTCCCGTCCGCCGCAGGTGCCACCCGAGAAACGGAAACCGTCCGAGCGATTCCTTCGCGATGATGCGGAGCTGGTAGGGCAGCGCGTCGAAGATCACGGGAATGTCGTAGATGCTCTGATGGTTCGAGACGAACACGTAGGTCGTCGCCGGCGTCAGCTGCTCGAGGCCTTCGACCGTCACCGCGACGCCCGTGGTCGCCAGGATCAGCCACGACCAGGTGCGCGCGCACCAGTGACCGAAGGTCCCGCGGCGATCGACCAGACTCGAGGCCAGCGACAGCGTCCCGAGCACGATCGTGTAGGCCGCGATCGTGGGGATCAGGAAGAACACCGTCCGCCACCAGTGGAAGGGCGGCAGCGTCACCACCAGGAGGGCACGGGGTGTCCGTCGCGCGGGGCGCCTGTCATGCCTGCGGAATCTGCCGCACGCGACGGGACGAGTCGTCGCGCTCCTTCTCGGCAGGAGTCGGCGACGCCTGGGCCGCGGCCACGGTGGAATCGATGAAACGGCCGAAGATCATCTTGCCGGCGGTTGTCTGCAGCACGCTGGTCACGACGATGTCGATGGTCTTGCCGATCATGCGGCGCGCATTGTCGACAACGACCATCGTGCCGTCGTCGAGATAGGCGACACCCTGGTTGTACTCCTTGCCTTCCTTGAGGATGAACACCTTCATGATCTCGCCGGGCAGCACCACCGGCTTCAGCGAGTTCGCCAGCTCGTTGATGTTGAGCACCTCGACGCCGCGCAGCTGCGCCACCTTGTTCAGGTTGAAGTCGTTGGTGACGATCTCGCCGTTGAGCGTGCGGGCCAGCTCGATGAGCTTCAGATCCACCTCTTTGACGTCGGCGAAGTCGGCATCGGAAATCGTCACCTCCACGCCCGACATTTTCTGAATCTTCTGCAGGATATCCAGGCCGCGCCGGCCGCGATTGCGCTTGAGGGTGTCGGCCGAGTCCGCAATGAGCTGCAGCTCTTTCAGGACGAACTGTGGAATGACGAGGGTTCCGTCGAGAAAGCCCGTTTCGCACACGTCGGCGATGCGGCCGTCGATGATCACGCTGGTATCGAGAATCTTGTAACGACGCTCGGGCCCGGCGCCGCGAAACAGGGCCAGCAGGCGCGAAGGCTCGAGCCACTCGCCTCTTTTCGCCCCGATCATGACGCCCAGATAGGGCAACACCAGGATGACGAAGCTGTGCAGGAACGCGACGCGGCTGTCGCCGGTATCGGCCCAGAACAAGGACGAGCCGATGGTCCTGGCAATCCCCAGGCCGACGCCACCGCCGATCAGGGCGCCGAGCAGGCTCGTCACGGCGGTCTCGCGGAGACGGCTCTCGAGCACGATGCCGAAGAGCGGCCAGCAGGCCAGCGAAGACGAGATTGCTCAGCAAAGAACCGGGAATGGGGCGAAGCAGTACGGCGGCGTACAGGACCGACGCGACGAAAATCAGTCGGATGAGAATGAACCATGCCATGAGGACAGCTCCCCACTTGAGATCCCGCTGGACGCGGTCGAAGAGCGCGGGCAGCGAGCTATGAAGAATGAAGGGCCGCGGGCGAGCCACACCGGCGGCCGCCGGATTCAGGTAGTTTACGTCAGGAGGACGTCGAGGGCGTCGGTCACCGACCGTGCGCCCATGAGCTCGAAGCCGGGGCCGAGCGCCGCCACGCACGCCTCCACGTTGGCCTGCGGCAGCACGCAGCGCTCGAATCCCATCTGCACGGCCTCGCGAACTCGCAGAGGCGCCTGTGTGATCGCGCGCACTTCGCCGGCCAGCCCGATCTCGCCGAACACCGCAGTGTGCGGCTGCACGGCCCGATTCCTGAAGCTCGAGGCGACCGCTGCCACGACGCCCAGATCCGCCGCTGGCTCATCGACCGTCATGCCGCCGGCGATGTTGAGGAAGACGTCGTCGCCGGCCAGGTTCAGGCCCGCGCGCTTGTCGAGCACGGCGAGCAACAGCGACAGCCGCGCCGGATCGATCCCGCTGGCCATGCGCCTGGCATTGCCGTAGGTGCTGGCGCTGACGAGCGCCTGTACTTCGACCAGGATCGGCCGCGATCCTTCGACAGTACAAAGGACCGCCGATCCCGGGGCGGAGGCGGGACGCTCGGAAAGGAACAGCTTGGACGGGTTGGCCACGGGCACGAGCCCGGTGCCCGTCATCTCGAAGACGCCCAACTCGCTGATGGCGCCGAAGCGGTTCTTGACGGCACGAACGACACGATGAGCATGATGGCGCTCGCCCTCGAAGTACAGCACCGTGTCGACGACGTGCTCGAGCGCCTTGGGGCCGGCGAGGCTGCCCTCCTTCGTGACGTGACCGACGAGGAACGTCGGCAGGTTCCGCCCCTTGGCCAGGAAGAGCAGCTGCGTGGCCGCTTCGCGGACCTGGCCGATGCTCCCTGGCGCCGACTGCAGCTTGAGCGAGAAGACCGTCTGGATGGAATCGATGATCAACAGCGAGGGCGAGAGCCTGACGATTTCCTCGAGGATGCGCTCGAGGCACGTCTCGGCCAGAAGATACAACGGCGCATCGGCCACGCCGAGTCGCTGGCCGCGCGATTTGATCTGGTGCTCGGACTCTTCGCCCGAGGCATAGAGCACCGGGCCGACCGAGCGCGCGAAGTTCGCAGCCGTCTGCAAGAGCAGCGTCGACTTGCCGATGCCCGGCTCGCCACCCAGCAGGACGAGTGAACCCGGCACCACGCCGCCGCCCAGCACCCGGTCGAACTCGTCCACGCCGGTCGAGAGACGCGCGGCCGCCGCCTGCTCCACCTCGGCGTAGAGCCGCGCCTTGCTGCCGGTGGCCGAGAGCGTGTAGCGCGAGCTCGTGGCCGGCGCCGGATCGGCGGTGCGCTCTTCGACGAACGTGTTCCAGGCGCTGCAGTCGGGGCACCGTCCGAGCCACTTCTGCGATTGCGCGCCGCAGGACTGGCAGACGAAGATCGTGGTCCGCTTCATGGCGTCGCCGCTCCCTCATCATAAACACGCTGGATGCGCGTCCCGATGCGGCAGAGGATCTCGTACGGGATGGTGCCGATTGAGGCGGCCATCTCCCGCACGTCGATGCGCTCGTCATCCTGCGAGCCGATAATCACCGCTTCGTCGCCCGGCTCCACCGGAATGCCCGTGACATCGAGCGTGACCATGTCCATCGATACGGCGCCGACGATCGGCGCGCGTCGGCCGCGCACCAGGACGAATCCACGCCCTGCCAGGCGGACGTCCAGGCCATCGGCGTAGCCGGCGGGGACGACGGCAATGCGAGTTGGACTGGAGGCCACGAACCTGCCTCCATACCCGACGATTTCGCCCTGGGCGGACGCCCTTCACCGCCACGACGCGGCTTCGAAGCGACATCGCGGGTGTGAGCTCGAGCGTCGAGGCCAGCGGCGGCGGCACGATTCCGTAGAGCAGCAGCCCGGGACGGACCAGATCGAGCCAGATGCGCGAGTCGCGCAGCAGCGCGGCACTGTTGGCCGCATGGCGCAGCTTGAGCGGCACGCCCATCGATTCGAACCAGGCGAGCGCCGCAAGAAAACGCTCGCGCTGTTCACCGAAGAGCTCACTCTCCGCATCATCGGCCGTCGCGAAATGGGTGTAGACGGCGTCGAGCCTGAGGTGTCGGCTGTCGAGCAGGTCGGGCATCGTCCGGGTCAGGTTGTCGTGACGCAGCCCGAGCCGGTTCATGCCGGTATCGATCTTCAGGTGATAGCCGACGGCCCGCGATCGCTTCCTGGCCGCCCGCTCCAGCGCGCGCGCCGCCGACGGCGTGGAGACGGTCGGCGTCAGATCGTAGTCGAACACCCCTTCGAGGTCGCTCAGGCTGAGCGCGCCGAAGACCAGGATCTCGGCCAGCACTCCCGCCTCACGGAGCACGATGGCTTCTTCGATGTCGGCGCAGGCCAGCATCGGCGCGCCCTCGTCTTCGAGCGCGCGCGCGATCTGGGCGGCGCCGTGGCCGTATGCGTTGGCCTTGACGACCGGCACGACCTTCGGCGGGCCCACCCGCGAGCCGGGACGAGGTGCGGCCGTCGAAGCGTCCGGTGAAGCCGCCGATGTCTCGGGCGTGGCGACGAGCGCGGACACGGCGCGAAAGTTCGATCGAATGGCCTGGAGATCGACGTGGGCGAATGTGGAGCGGATCACGGAGCCCGGTCAGCGGAGCGCGAGGCTTTCGAACCGCGTGTATTCCTTGAGGAACGCCAGCTTCACGAGGCCTGTCGGCCCGTTGCGCTGCTTGGCGACGTGCAGCTCGGCAATCCCGCGCTCTTCTTCGGCGGCATTCGGATACTGGTCGGCGCGGAAGAGCAGCACGACCACGTCGGCGTCCTGTTCGAGGGCGCCCGACTCGCGCAGGTCGGACAGCATCGGGCGATGATCCGCGCGCGCCTCGGGGGCCCGACTGAGCTGGGACAGCGCCACGACGGGTATCCCCAGCTCCTTGGCGAGGCCCTTCAGCCCGCGCGAGATGGCGCCCAGCTCCAGCGTGCGATTCTCGAAGCGTCCGGCGCTCTGCATCAGCTGAATGTAGTCCACCAGAATCAGATGCAGCCCGTGCTCGAGCATCAGGCGCCGGGCCTTCGCCCGCATCTCCAGCACGGCCACGCCCGGCGAGTCGTCGATGAAGATCCGCGCCTCCGCGAGCTGACCCATGGCCGTGGACAGCTTGGTCCAGTCGTTCTCTCCCAGGAACCCGGTGCGGAGCCGGTGGCTGTCGATGCCGGCCTCCGCGGTGAGCATGCGCAGGAAGAGCTGCTCCTTGGACATCTCGAGGCTGAACACGCCGACCGTCCTGTCGGTTCGCGTGCCCACGTGCTGCGCGATGTTGAGCGCCAGCGCCGTCTTGCCCATCGAGGGACGGGCCGCGACGATGATGAGCTCGCCCGGCTGCAGCCCCGACGTCATCTCGTCCAGATCGACGAAGCCGGTGGGCACGCCGGTCACGAGCTGCTTGCGCGCGACGGCCTGCTCGATGGCCTCGAATCCCTGGTGCGCCAGATCGCGCATGGAGACGAAGCCCGGCCTCACGCGGTCCTCGGCAATCGAGAAGATCGCCTGCTCGGCCTCGTCGAGAATCAGGGCGGCGTCCTGCTCCGCCTCGTACGCCGTCGCCAGGATCTTGTTGGCCGAGAAGATCAGATCGCGAAGCGCCGATTTTTCCTTGATGATGCGCGCGTAGCTGTCGACGTTGGTCGACCGCGGCACCCCGTCGACGAGCGAGGCGATGTAGGCCGGGCCGCCAACCTCTTCGAGCTCGCCGGACCGCGCGAGGTCTTCCTTGAGGGTGACCAGATCGATGGCGCCGCCGCGCTCGGAGAGCGCCACCATCTTCTGGAAGATCCGGCGATGCGCGTCGCGGTAGAAATCGTGCGGCTTGAGGAACTCGGCCGCCTGGTTGAACGCCTCGTTGTGGATGAGAATGGCGCCCAGAACCGAGCGCTCGGCCTCGAGGTTGTGGGGCAGCGAGCGCTCGGTTCGAACGGAATCGGCCATGGCGGCGAACGTGTCTGTCAGTCTTCGAGCTTGACGACCTTGACCGCGATGTGTCCGGTGACGTCGCGATGCAGCTTGATCGGCACACTGTACTCGCCGAGCGCCTTCAGCGCCTCGACGAGCTGAATCTTGCGCCGATCGATCTCCACCTCGAGCTCGGCGAGCCGCGCCGCGATGTCAGCGGCGGTCACCGACCCGTACAGGGTATCGCCCTCGCCCACCCGGCGGCCGACCACGACTTCGACCCCCGCCAGCCGGGCTGCGACGGCCTCCGCCGCGTGACGCTCGTCCGCCTCGCGCGCTTCGAGCAGCTTGCGCTCGCGCTCCACACGCTTCTTGTTGCCGTCGGTCGCCGGCAGCGCCAGCTTCCGCGGCAGGAGATAGTTGCGGGCATAGCCGTCGGCGACCGACACGATGTCGCCGCGGTGGCCCAGGTGCTCCACGTGTTCTCGCAGAATGATTTCCATATCTATTCCGTGACGTACGGCAGCATCGCGAGCTGGCGCGCCCGCTTGATGGCGGTCTGCAGCTTGCGCTGATGCATGGCACAGGTGCCCGAGATGCGACGCGGCAGAATCTTGCCACGCTCGGGCACGAACGACGCCAGCAGTTTGGCGTCCTTGTAGTTGATGTCGTCGATCTTCTCCGAACAGAACTTGCAGATCTTCCGCCGACGGAACATCGAGCGTCGCGGCTGACCCTTCTCCGCGCCGCCGCCGCGCCCGCCCGATCCGCCGCGCCCGCCCGATCCGCCCCGGCCGCCTCGTCCTTCTCTCATCGCTCCACCTCCGCCCCGAACCTGTCGTCATCGCCGCGATCGCCCGACCGATCGTCCCCACGGTCCTCGTCACGCACGTGACGCGCGGGAAGCCCGCGGGCGGTCCGCTTCTCCTGATCGAGCTGGCGCCTGGCTCTGGCGCGCTCGACCACCCGGTTCTCTTCGTCCACGCGGATGGCCAGGTGGCGAATGACCTGATCGTTCACCTTCAGCCGGCGATCGATCTCCTTCACGAGCTCGCCCGTGCCGTTGATGACCTCCAGCACGTAGGTGCCATCCTTGTGATGGCCAATCTCGTAGGCGAGCCGCCGCCGTCCCCAGTTCTCGGTTTTCTCGATCTGGCCGCTGTAGCGGCCGACGATTTCTTCGATCTGCGTGTGCAGATCGCTCACCTGCTGCTCGGTGGCCTCAGGTGAGACGATATAAACGAGCTCGTACTGTCGGGTGATGCTCATAGGTCTCCTTCTGGACGCTTCGGGCTCTCAGCCCGCCTCCGGCGCGTGGTCGCGCCGTCACGGCCACCCATTGGTGGCAAGGAGCGTGCGGTCAGTGTGACGTATCGCGAGGCTCTTTGTCGTTCGGCTCCGTGTCGTTGTCGGTTTCGTCGCTCCGGTTGAACACGTTCATCGTGCGATCGATCCCCTCGATCGCAAACATCTCTGCCGCGTCGGCTGCCCGCTGCACGCTCGCATCGACCACGGACCGCTCGTCGGCCTCGAAGCGGTCCAGCACGTGATCGGCCAGATCGCGGCTCGAATCCCCGCGACCGACGCCCACGCGCAACCGCGCGAACTCAATGGTGCCGATCTCGTCGATGAGCGACCGCAGGCCGTTGTGCCCGCCCGCCGATCCGCGCGCCCGCGCCCTCAACCGCCCCAGCGGCAGGTTCACGTCGTCGGTCACCACCAGCAGGTCGGACAGCTCGATCCGGAAATACCGGAGGAGCTCGGCCACCGCCCGCCCGCTCAGGTTCATGAACGTGAGCGGCTTGGCGAGCAGGGCGCCGTCGCCGAGCGTCCGCGCCTTCGCGTAAATCGCGTCGGCCGGCGCAGACGCGAACTCGGCGCCGTGGCGTCGGACCAGCTCGTCGAGCACGTCGAACCCCACGTTGTGCCGCGTGCCGCGATAGCGTCGCCCCGGGTTGCCGAGCCCGACAATCAGCTTCACCGCGCGGCTACTTGTCCTTGTCCTCGTCCTCGGGCTTCTCGGCCTTGCCCTTCTTGATCACTTCCGGCTCGGCCGGCGCGGCCGGCGCGGCAGCCACATCGGTCGGCGGAGCCTCCTCGGCCTTCGGCGTCACGACGTGCACGAGCATGAGCTCGAGGTCGCTCACCGGCTTCCACTTGGCGCCCTCCGCCACATCGCGCAAACGAATGGCCTGGCCGAGCATCAGCTCCGAGACGTCCACCTCGATGTTCTCGGGAATCTCGGTCGGCAGCGTCTCGACTTCGATCTCGCGGTGGACGAAATCGAGCAGGCCGCCCTGCTGCTTCACGCCCCGCGCTTCGCCGCGCAGGACGATGGGCACGGTCACCGTGATCAGCCGGTCGAGCGCCACCCGGTAGAAATCGGCGTGCAACAGGTGGTGGGTCACCGGATCGAGCTGATATTCCTTGATGAGGACCTGCGATTCGCCCAGGCCCTCGATGCGCAGGGCAATCAAGGTGTTCGCCCCGGATTCTGAGTGGAGAATGCGCAGCAGCGACTTGGGATCGACCGCGATGGCGTGCGTGCCCGATTCCGACCCGCTGTCGCCGTAGACGACGGCCGGCAGCCGGCCGGCGGCGCGGAGCCGGTAGGCTTCGTTCTTCCCGCGCGTGTCGCGGGGGGTTGCTTCGAGTGTGACTGCCATAGAAATCCTTCGTTCTCTTTCAGACGAACAGCGACGATACCGACGTTTCCTCGTGGATGCTCTTGATGGCCTGTGCCAGCAGGCGCGCCACCGACAGCACGACCACCTTCTTGCTCGCCGCGCGCTCGCCGTTCAGCGGAATCGTGTTGGTCACGACGAGCTTTTCCACGGGCGAGCGTTCGATGCGCTCAATCGCCGGGCCCGACAGCACGCCGTGCACGGCGCACGCGATGACGCGCTCGGCGCCGTTCTCCACGAGCGCATGAGCGGCTTTGACGATGGTGCCGGCGGTGTCGATGATGTCGTCCTGAATGATGCACGTCCGGCCGCTCACGTCGCCGATGACGTTCATCACTTCGGCCGTGCCGTCATCGGTTCGGCGCTTGTCGATGACCGCCAGCTCGGCATCGAGGCGCTTGGCATACGCCCGCGCGCGCTCGGCGCCGCCGGCGTCGGGCGACACGAGCGTGAGGGCCGGGTAGTCGAGCCGCGACAGATGATCGATGATCACCGGCGCCGCGAACAGATGATCCACCGGAATGTCAAAGAACCCCTGAATCTGCGCCTTGTGCAGATCCATCGTCAGCACGCGGTGCGTGCCCGCGGCGCTCAGCACGTTGGCGACGAGCTTGGCCGAGATCGGCACGCGCGGCTTGTCCTTGCGATCCTGCCGGGCGTAGCCGTAATACGGCACCACCGCCGTGATGCGCGCCGCCGACGATCGACGAAACGCGTCGATCATGATGAGCAGCTCGACCAGGTGCTGATCGACCGGGGCGCAGGTCGGCTGCACGATGAACACGTCGGTGCCGCGGATGTTCTCGTCGATCTGAAACGACACCTCGGTGTCGGGGAACCGCCGCAGCCGCGCCTCGCCCATCGGGATGCCGAGACAATCGGCAATCTCCCGCGCGAGCGTCGGGTGCGCGCTGCCCGAGAACACCTTCAACTCGCCGAATCCAACAGCCATGCTGACCCGCTACCGCGCCCCTCGGTCGGGAAACTGGCTGGGGCGGAAGGATTCGAACCTTCGAATACGGGATCCAAAGTCCCGCGCCTTACCGCTTGGCCACGCCCCATCGAGCACGCCGCCCATCCGCGTCGCCGACGCCCGCCTGGCCCGAGAACAAGGCGACTCGCGTCGTCCGCGTCGGCCCCGGCCCTTGTCGCCGTCCGGGGAAGCTGACTTCAAGGAAGGGTTCGGCCGAGCCGGTGCAATCCGCGAGTTTAACCGATGAGAACCGATGGCGGCAAGCGTCGGAGCCTCTGCACCGCGGCGCGCTTCAGGTAACGGCGTCGCTCGAGGACGCGGGTCACGATGGGAGTCCAGCGCGAGCGTCGGAGCAATCTGAACGCCGAGGCGGCAGCGCGCTCGGTCGGAAACAGGCCGAACACCGACGAGCCGCTGCCGGACATCGCCGCCAGGCTGGCCCCGGCTCCCTCTAGCGCGCGGCGCATCCGGGCAACGTCGGGATGTCGCGCCGCCACCGGCAGCTCCAGATCGTTCCAGACGTCCCTGGGCGTGAGGTAGGCCGAAGCGTTCGCCCCGCTTGCCGTTGGACGCGGCACCCGTCGAGCGCGCGAAGATGTCCCGGCGCGATCCGCATCGAGCCATTGATAGGCATCGGCGGTCTGCACGCTGAACGCGGGCACCAGAAGGACGACCCATGTGGGTGCCATGTCGGCCAGCGGATACAACTCGTCTCCGCGTCCCAGGCCGAGCGCGGCCCCTCCGGTGAGAAAGAACGGCACGTCGGCTCCGAGCTCGGAGGCGACGTCCGCCAGCTCATTTGACGGCACTCGCGCCCGCCAGGCAATCGCGAGCGCTCGCAGGGCCGCCGCGGCGTCACTGCTGCCGCCGCCAAGGCCCCCGCCGACCGGAATCCGCTTTTCGAGAACGACCTCGATGCCTCGAGGAGCGCCACCGCGTCCCAAACGTTTCCACAGCAGCTGCCCCGCGCGCATCACGAGATTGGTCTCGTCGAGCGGCAGCCCGGCGGCTGTGCATCTGAGCGTCATCGCTCCTCTGCGCCGCAGGAACGTCAGCGTGTCGTGCAGCTCGAGCGTTTGAAAGACAGTCCGCAGCTCGTGAAAGCCGTCCGCTCTCGTGCCCATCACCCGGAGCCCGACGTTGATCTTCGCGTACGCGCGCGCCCTCAACGCGTGACGGCTCACGGTTGTTCCGTGCTTCTGAGCGGACCGCTCTCGCGGAGGGCATTCAAATCGATGGGCGTGGCATCGGGCGGCACGGTTAACTCGAACGCCTCGGGACCGAGAGCGACGTTGGCCTCGAGGTCCACGACGCGTACGCTCAGATCCACGCGTGCCGGCTCGCCGATGGATTGCAGTCGAATGGTGGAGGGAAATCCCGCCGAACGCTCGACGTACTCGATCCGCCAGCGCTCGGAAGTGGCCGCGAGGATCGTCCACCGGCCTGTCTCCTGGCGGGCGAAGAGACGTGCGCCGCCTTCCAGATCGATAGCGGCCCACTCACCGTAGCTCCGCCCTCCGGTGGGTCGGGCGCCCGCAATTGCACAACCAGACAGAATCGCCAGCACGTCACCGGGCGCGAGCGCGGCGCCGGTCAAGGCGTCGAGCACGTCTGAGGGCGCGGCGTCGCTGAGGACACGGTTGTCGCGCGGAAGAAGAAGCGTGGCGCGGCCCCCTCGTGCCGCCAGGATGAATGCCGGGGCGCCGAACGGGGCCAATCCCTCGAGCCGCAGCAGGTCGGGGCGAGCGACACCGAACAGGGCCCGGCCCCGCACGCGCCCGCCTGCCACGCGACCTGAAATCTGAAGCTCACCCGTGAGCGCATCCGCAGTCGCGCACCCGGCGATCGCCTCGTCGTGGATTGCCTGGAAGTTGTCGAGCGGCGTGCCGGCGCCGGTCGGAAGCGTGAGACGCGGGGGCGCGCAGGCGGCGGCACATGCGAGGGCAGCCACCGCGACGACCAGACGCGCGTCCCTCACGCGCTACTTGGCCTTCTCGCGCGCGCTGCGAATCTTCTGCTCGATCGTGGATCGCTCGATCGACTCGCCGTCTCCGGCGAGCGAGCGTTCCCACGCGACGATGGCCTCGGCGTAGCGTCCGAGCCGGAACAGCAGATCTCCCCAGTGATCCTGCACCACCGAGTTGCGCTGCAGCTCCTCGCTCGCGCGCCTGAGCGGCGGCTCGGCGCGATCGAGCGCGTCGAGCTTGAAGTAGGCCCAGCCAAGGCTGTCGAGATACGACGGGTTGTCGGGCTCGACAGCCAGGGCGCGCTCGATGTACTGCACCGATTCTTCGAGGCGTTCGCCCTGCTCGGCGAGCATGTAGCCCAGGTAGTTGAGCGTCGGAGCATGCGCGGGGTCGCGCGCCAGGGCCGTGCGGAATGCCGTCTCGGCTTCGTCGTACCGCTTCTGGCGCTCGTAGGTTGCGCCAATCTGAAAAGCGATTGACGCGTCCGGCGAGAGCTTGTCGGCTTCTTCCAGGGCGCCAACGGCCTTGGTCGAGTCGCCGGCCTGCTCGTAGGCGAACCCCAGGTGGAGCAATAGTCGTGCGCCGTCCTGCTGCGCGGAAGAACCGGCCGTGCCTCGCGCCCGTGTGGCGAGCGGCTCGAGCACTTCGATCACGCGGCGGTACTCGTTGCGATCTTCGAAGATCTGGGCGAGCAGGTACGGGCCGCGCAGGCTTCCCGGATCCGCATCCATCAGCTTCCGCGCCGTCGCCTCGGCCGCCGGCAGGTCCCGCAGTCGACGCTGCGCAATCGCCAAAAGATAGAGTGCGCGCGATTCGCCTGGCCGCTCGCGCACGAGGGTTTCGAGCACCCCGCGCGCCGTCAGAGCCGGCGCATCGCCCGATTGATTGAGCAGGGCCGTGGCCCAGCGCAACTTCACGTCGACGCTCCGCGGACTCGCAGACGCAGCCTTTTCGTATGCGGCCGCCGCCTCGGGCCAGCGCTCGGTGCGCTCGTACAACTCGCCCAGCACGCGATAGAACTGCGGCTGTTCGGGCGCCAGCTGCTCGAGCAGCTGCACGGCCTCGCGTTCGCGACCCATGGCCGAATACGCCTGCACCAGCAGCCCGATGGTCTCCGTGTACTGCGGCTCGCGCTCGAGCAGCTCACTCAGCAGCGGAATGGCCTTGGTCGGTTCGCCGGCACGCAGGTACAGCCGTGCGAGCATCAGCTCCGCGCCGGGGTCGTCGTCCAGTGACGCCCGCTCGAGATGTGAAATGGCCCGCGAGAGCGAATCGCCCGCACGTCCGCGATCGTCGGCCTGGGCCATCGACGCGTACACCGTGCCCAGCACGCGATGCGCATCGGCGTTGTCTGCATCGACGGCGAGCGCCGCCTGACCCGCGGCCACGGCATCCTCGGCTCGATTCATCCGCAGATAGAGCGACGCGAGCATCACCGGGATGTCGGCCGACGCCGGATCGAGTCTGGCGGCACGCTGGTAGGCGGCGACGGCGCCGTCCAGGTCGCCTTCGCTCTCGTTGTGCAGCCCGAGCAGGAACTCGTAATAGGATGAAGCCCGCGCCGCAGCGTCAGCTTCTGCCGTTGCGGACGGACTCGCCGTCTGGGCGGCGCCATCCGGGACGGCCGCGGCGACGGAGAGCCGTCCCTCGGTGGGCTCCGATCCACCCATCGCCAAGGCCAGCAGGAGAGCAATCATCGTCGAATCATTGTTCCATAGAAGCCCCGGCGCGTCATAGCCGGGCGGTGTCCGACGACTCCAATATCGGCCGTTTCGGCAGTCGACCCGTCAGGGGTCTTTCGATATAGTTTCGGAACAGATTCCAAAGGAGTCCAGCGAATGACAGTCGATCCGGAACTGCTCGAGATTCTGGCGTGTCCCAACTGCAAGACTCCGGTCACGCTGGTCAAGGACGGAGCCGGCCTGAAGTGCGGCCAATGTCATCGCGTCTATCCGATCAAGGATGACATCCCGGTGATGCTCATCGACGAGGCGACAATCGAGCCCGACCGCGCACCGGGATAGTCAGCCGGCACTCGTGGTCGAAATCGCCGTGAGCTCATCGATCGCCGCCAGGGCCTCTGCGGGCGTGATCGACTGCATGCAGATGTTCTCGCGGCAGGTCTTCATCAGCGGCGTTCCGTAGCAGGGTGCGCAGAAAACCGGATGCCGCACGATTCTGACGGGGCTTCGGGCGGAAATCGGCCTGGTCTGATCGAGAATCCCGGGTCCCCACAAGACAACCAGCGGCGTGCCCACGGCGGCGGCCACGTGCGCCGGTCCGGAATCCACCGAAACGAACAGGACGGTGCGCTGGATGACGGCCGCGAGCTGGCGGACTGTCGTCCGCCCCGCGAGCAGCCGAGAGGTTCCCTCGGGCAGGCTGCCGGCAATCCGTTCCGCGAGCTCGCGATCGTCGGCGGAGCCGGTGAGCACCAGGCGAAACCCGCGGCTCGCCAGGGTTCGGCCGAGCGCGGAAAAATTTTCCGCGCTCCATCCGCGCAGTCGGTGCTCCTGGATGTTCTTGTGCCGCTTCGGCCCGTAACCCGCATGGATACCGATGATCGGCCGGCCGACTCCACGCAGGAAATCGTCGGCGGCCTTTTCGTCGTCGGGCGAGAGCGGCAAATCCATGCGAAGCCGATCTTCCGGCCAGCGGTCGAAGCCCGCGGCGCGGAGATTGTTCACCATGCTGTGCAGCGCGGGATCGAAGCGAATCGTGTCGAACCCACGGACCTCGGCGGCTCCGGCACGTCGCACCAGATCGAAGTACCGGTCGGCATGCTCGAGGACGACGGCCAGCTCGTAAGCCTGTGCCGCAAGGCCGCGCGCCAGCTGGCGCTTCTCGAGGGAGACCGCATGTGGCAGATTGCGGTTCTTGAGCGACCAGACCCGGCGGATATTCGGATTGAGCTCGAGGAGCGGCGAGGCTTCCGCGCTGCAGAGGAAATCGATGGAGGCGCCAGGATGCCGCTCGCGAAGCGCCGCTACGACCGGCGTGGCCATCAGCGTGTCCCCGAGGGCGCCCGCCCGCACGACGAGGATCCGTGAGAACGAGGGGAGGATGCTGGAGTTCACCTACGGCGCGACGATCGACGCCGCAGTCTATAATACACGGCTGATCGACGTCCTTCCGTCGATGTTCCACGCTCCCGCGTCGGGCTGCGGGGGATGCTCGGGCCTCGCCGTCCACTCATGACTTCCATCAGCATGCCAGCTGGAGCGCCGCCGCGCGATCGGCTGGAACTGACGGGGCTGTTGGCGCTCCTCGGTTGCGTGGGCGTGCTGCAGTTCTCGATCGTCGCGGCCCAGGCCTGCCTCGCGCTGGCGCTCGTGTGCTGGGTGGCTTCGCTCGTCGTCCATCACCAGCGCATCGAAGCGCCGCAGTTCTTCGTGCCGCTCGTCGTCTACGCGGGCCTCACGTTGATCTCGGCAGCGGCGTCGGCTGACCCTGCCACCGGATTCGCCGATTGCAAGCAGCTCCTGCTCTTTGCGGTGGTCCCGGCCGTTTATCACTTCGCCCGTGGCGACCGGGCCCGCCTGGTCGTCAACGTCCTCATCACCGTGGGCGCGATCAGCGCCGCCGTGGGCATCGTGCAGTACGGCATCCTGCACTACGACAATCTCGGTCAGCGCCCGCGCGGCACGCTCGGCCACTACATGACGTACTCGGGGCTGCTCATGCTGGTCATCTGCGCCGCCGCGGCCCGCCTGCTGTTCGAGACGCGCGAGCGCACCTGGCCGGCGCTCGTGATGCCGGCGCTGCTCGTGGCCGTGGCCGTGACCTTTACGCGAAGCGCGTGGGTCGGCGCATCCGCAGCGGTGGCTCTGCTCTTCCTGATCAAGGATTTCCGGCTGATTGCGGTGCTGCCCATCGTGGTGGCCGTGTTCTTTGCCGCCGCACCGGCACGTCTCACCGAGCGCTTCCTCTCGATTTTCGATCCGAGCGATATCACCGGACGCGACCGCGTCGCGATGCTCAAGGCCGGCGCCAACATCATCCGCCAGCATCCGCTCACGGGCGTGGGACCGAACATGATCGAGCGCGTGTACCCTCAGTACCGCGATCCGTCGGCTGTCGAGAAAACGGCGCCGCACCTCCACAACGTGCCCGTGCAGATTGCGGCCGAACGCGGGCTGCCGGCGCTCGCGGCCTGGATCTGGTTCATCGCCCAGGCGTCGCTCGATCTGCTGAAGAAGGTGCGGACCACGTCCCACCGCTTCCTGCCCGCCACGGCGCTCGCGTCGATTGCCGCAATGCTGGCCGCCGGACTGTTCGAATACAATTTCGGCGATTCCGAATTCCTGATGCTGTTTCTCGTGCTCATGACCCTTCCGTTCGCCGAGGATCGCGAGAGCTTCCGCTGATGAGCCGGACGCCGGCGCCGGCGCCGCTGCCTTCCCTCTCAGCCGGACGCGTGGCCGATCTGCTGGACGGCTTCGAGCGGGTGTCGCTCGTGGTCGTGGGCGATCTGATGCTGGATCAGTTCGTCGTGGGGCGGGTTCGGCGCATCTCGCCAGAGGCGCCCGTGCCGGTCGTGGAGTTCGATCGCGACGAGTACCGCATGGGCGGCGCCGCCAACGTGGCCAGCAACGCGCACGCGCTCGGGGCTCGGGTCGCGCTCGTCGGCGTGGTCGGCGACGACGCTCCGGCGGCCAGGCTCCGCCAACAGCTGACCAGCCGCGGCATCGGCACGTCTGCCGTGCTCACCGATCCAGACCGCAAGACCACGACGAAGATGCGCATCGTCACCGACCGCCACCAACAGGTGGCGCGCGTCGACTACGAGAGCGAGGCGGACATCTCCGAGCGCCTCGAGCGAGGGCCTCGCCGACGCGACCGACGAGCTGGCGGCCACTGCGGGCGCCATCATCGTGTCCGACTATTTGAAAGGCGGGATCACCGCCGGCCTGATGACGCGCCTCGTGACCATCGCCCACCGCCGGCGCATCCCGGTGCTGGTCGATCCGAAGATTCCGCACATCGACTTCTACCGCCACACACGCATCGTGACGCCGAACCATTACGAAGCCGAGATCGCGACCAACCTGCGAATCCGCACCGACAGCGAGGCGCTCGACGCGGCGAGGGCCTTCCGCGAGCGAGCGGGATGCGAAGGCGTGCTGATCACCCGAGGTGAGCACGGCATGTGGCTGTTGGACGGCGAGACGGAAGGATCGCTCGCCGCCGTGGCGCGCGAGGTGTCGGATGTGACCGGAGCCGGCGACACGGTGATCGCCACGCTTGCCCTGGCGTTTGCCGGCGGCGCGTCGATGACCGAGGCCGCGACGCTCGCCAATCACGCCGCGGGCGTTTCGGTGGGAAAGTTCGGGCCGTCGACCGTCGACCGCGATGAACTGAGCGGGGCCCTGGCCGCCGCGAGGGACTGATTCCCGTCCGTGCTAGTGGCGGAAATGGCGCCGCCCCGTGAACACCATGGCGAGGTGGTGCTCATCGGCTGCCGCGATCACCTCGGCGTCGCGAACCGAGCCACCCGGCTGCACGATCGCCGTGGCGCCTGCCGCGGCAATCTCGTCCACGCCGTCGCGAAACGGAAAGAACGCGTCTGACGCGGCGACCGAGCCTGCGAGCACCTGGCGATGCTCTGGCTGTCCAGCCCGATGCCTTGGTCACCGCCAGGCGCACCGCATCCACACGGCTCATCTGACCGGCGCCAATCGCCAGAGTGCTTTCCTCATCGGTGAACACCACGGCGTTCGACTTCACGTGAGCGGTGACGCGCCACGCGAAGCGCAACGCACGCCATTCCTGCCCGGTGGGAGCCCGGCGCGTCACGACACGGATGTCCGTTGAATCCTCGGGTGGCCACGCAGGGAACGCTTCGACAGCGGCGTCCCGCGTCTGGACGAGCACGGCGCCCAGAATCGAGCGAAGCTCCTGAGTGACTGCCCTGCCCACCTCGGATTCCTCCAGCACGACCACGCGGAGATTGGGTTTGCCGTGCAATATGCCCCTCGCGTCGGCATCCACGCCCGGCGCCACGACGGCCTCGAGAAACGTGGCCGTGAGCGCGTTGGCCGTCGGCACGTCGATCGAACGGTTCAACCCGACGATGCCGCCAAAAGCCGAGAGCGCGTCGGCATCGCGCGCGCGCAGGTAGGCCCCGGCGATCGAATCGCCAATCGCCACGCCGCACGGATTGGTGTGCTTGATCACGGCAGCCGCTGGCTCGTCGAACTCGAGAACGATGCGCGCGGCCGCGTCGAGGTCGAGCAGGTTCGTGAACGAGAGCTCCTTGCCTTGAACGACCTGGGCGCCGCCGAACCCAGCCGGGGAGACGGACGCGTACCAGGCCGCCGGCTGGTGCGGATTTTCGCCGTAGCGAAGGTCGCCCTTCTTACGGAGGTCGAGCCGGAGGTGCTCCCCGCGCCCGGGGTGACGCTCGAAACGCGAATCACGAGCGTCGAACTCTCCGAGCGTCGCGGCAATCGCGGCGTCGTAGGCCGCCGTGTGGGCAAAGGCCTTTCTCGCGAGCTCGAACCGGAAGGCCAGGTCGCGGTTGCCCCGGCGGTCGATCTCGGCGAGCACCGGCTCGTAGTCGTCGGGGGACACGACGACCAGGACGTCCTCAAAATTCTTGGCGGCCGCCCTGATGAGACTGGGGCCACCGATGTCGATCTGTTCGATCAGGTCGTGGAACGGGATATCGGGATTGGAGGCCGCCCGAACGAACGGGTACAGGTTGACGACGACCAGGTCGATGAGCCCGATGCCGTGCGCCCCTGCCGCCTCCAGGTCGGCGGCCACGCTCCGGCGGGCGAGAATGCCGCCATGGACGCGCGGATGCAGCGTCTTCACACGGCCGTCCATCATCTCGGGGAACCCCGTGAGCTCGCTGACGCCGAGGACCTGCAGGCCGGCTGCCTGCAGGGCGGCGGCGGTGCCGCCGGTGGAAACCAGCTCCACGCCGCGGGCGGCCAGCCCGCGGGCGAATTCCGGGAGTCCCGTCTTGTCAGAGACGCTGAGCAGCGCGCGCACGATGAGATCGGGGGAATCAGGCCGGACTGCCGACGGAGACTCTTGACACAGATGAGCCGGCGTCACTATCATCGCCATGGCGCCACGAGGCTCGGCGCTGGAAGTCGAGGCCGCATCTGCGCGGTCTTTTTTTGTGCCCACCAGATCCTTGGCGAGCCGGGGGGCATGGTCGAACGGCGCGGCGCAGGACGCCGCGCGAACAGCAAGGCAGGAAGAAGAACGATGCGTATCACAGGCAAGGTCAAGTGGTTCAACAACGCGAAGGGTTACGGATTCATCGAGCGTGACGGAGGCAGCGACGTTTTCGTCCACTACTCGGCCATCCAGGGCGCCGGTTTCCGGTCGCTCGAGGAAGGACAGGTCGTGGAGTTCGAGATTGTCGACGGCCCCAAGGGCCCGCAGGCCGGCAACGTGACCAAGCCCTCCTAACACCCCGGAGTCTGCCGGGCGCCCTTCGGGGCGCCCGGCGCTCACTCCTCGCACGTCACACCTTCAAGCCTCGCGCCGTAAAGCTCACCCGTCCGTCCCTGACCGTCACGCGAAACGCCACTTCAGACTGCCGCCGCGTCTGGCTGGGCTACCGGAGGAGAACCCAGACCAGCGGGAGCCACAGCTCGCGCGCATAGGGGATGGGACGATCGTCGACGAGCACTTCGCACTCATGGTACGGGCCGACGACCTGGAAGAGCTGCCGCAGCTTGCGCGCGTCAGTCGACCAGAAACGGGCACGATGCCGGAAGCTGTCGCCGGAGCCGGTCTCGCGGTACTCACTGGCATTCTTCGCGAGCGCCACCGCCTCGTCATAGTCGGACGAGTCGAGGCGAGGAAAGACGAGCGTGATCGAGAAGGGATATCCGGGCGGACCAAAGAGCGCCGTGAACAACTCGGGATCGAGCGAAGCCAGCTCTTCATCGCTCGGATCCTCCGGCACGTCCACATACGGCCAGAATCGCTCCGACGGCCGATAGGCCGGCACGTCGTCCTGGGAACGCGCACGATCGTCGGCGCGCGAATCGGCTTCCCGAGGACCGGCGTCGCGATTCGATGATGGGCGATCCATGGATGGGTGCTCTGGCGGCGAGAGCGATCGCGACCCGCGAGCGTCTGTCGTCGCTGCCGGCCGCCCTCGCAACGGGCACGAAACGCGATGATGGTATCCTGACAGCGCGCGAACGGGCAAGCGCGCCCGGCTCGCGCACCTGCCTCGCATGACGTCTCGAACCCGCAAGCCAGCCGGCGGTGCGCGGGCGATCCCCTCCATCGATCGCCTGCGGCAGAGCGATCGTGTGCGCGCGCTCGAAGCGCGCTACGGAGGCTCGGAAGTCGTCGCCGCGCTTCGCGCGGAGACTGCCCTGCTGCGCAGTCAGCTGCAAGCGGCGGGTGACGCCGAGCGCCGGTCGAGCGACGCCCTCATCGTGGCGCTCGAAGACGGCACGGAAGCGCGTCTCGCCTCGCTTTTTCGTCCGTCGCTCAGGCGCGTGATCAACGCCACCGGCGTCATCGTCCATACCAACCTCGGGCGGGCGCCTCTGGCGCCTCGGGCCGCGACCAGCGTGGCTGAACTGGCGGGACGGTACACGAATCTCGAATACGACCTCGAGCGCGGAACGCGCGGGTCGAGACATCAGCACGCCGAATCGCTCGTCTGCCGACTGACGGGTGCCGACGCCGCGGTCGTCGTCAACAACAACGCCGCCGCGACGCTGGTCGCGCTCGCCGCGCTGGCTTCCTCACGTGAGGTGGTGATTTCCCGAGGTGAGCTGGTCGAGATCGGCGGCGGCTTTCGCGTACCCGACGTGATGGCCCAATCCGGCGCCGTGCTGCGCGAAGTGGGCACCACGAACCGGACGCGGGCGGCCGACTACGGCGCAGCCATCAACGAACGGACGGCGATGATTCTCCGCGTGCACCCGTCGAACTTCCGGATGGAGGGCTTCACCGAGAGGCCGTCGCTCGAATCGCTCGTCTCGCTCGGACAGAGCTTCGGCGTCGTGGTCTGCGAGGATCTGGGCAGCGGCAACCTGTTGACGGACGAGCCCTCCGCGGTCGCCGCCGAGGAACCAACCGTCCAGGCCAGCCTGTCGGCAGGAGTCGATCTCGTCTGGTTCAGCGGCGACAAGATGCTCGGCGGCCCCCAGGCGGGCATCATTGTCGGACGAACGCCGTTGGTGGAGCGCATCCGCGCTCACGCGCTGATGCGCGCCCTGCGCGTGGACAAGATGACCTACGCAGCCCTCGAAGCCACTCTCCTGGAGTATCTAGCCGGGCGAGCCGGCGAGGTTCCCGTCATGCGCATGATGGGGATGAACACCGACGATATCGAGCGGCGCTGTCGATGGCTGGCCGCTCAGCTCGACGGCTCCCGCTTCGAAACGCGCGTCGTCGACGGAGCGTCGACAATCGGCGGCGGCAGCGCTCCGGGCGCCTTGCTTCCGACCAGGCTGCTCCAGGTCCACCAGCCCGGCTGGTCCGCCGATCGCCTGGACGCCGCCATGCGCGCGCTCGACGTGCCCGTCATCGCGCGCATCGACCACGACCGCGTCGTGATCGATCTCAGAACCGTCCTTCCCGACGAGGACGCGCTCCTCGCACAAGCGTTGCGCGCAATTGCCGAGTCCGCGCACGGGTAGCCACGCACACACGGCCATCGGTCGCGCGGATTTCATCTCCTCTGAGACGTTCAGAACAGCGTTGAAATGGATTGAGCGGCGAGGGCAAGCACTCGCGTCGGCAGCACGCCCAGATACAGGACGAGCGCGACCGACACGCCGAGGGCCACGCGCGGGCCGGCCGCCAACGTTTCAGTCGGCGGTGCGGCCACCGGATCGGCCATGTACATCATGACGACGACGCGCAGATAGAAGAAGACCGCGACCACGCTCGTAAGGACGCCGACGATGGCCAGGCCGAAGGACCCGGTGCTGACGGCTGCCCCGAACACATACCACTTGGCGACGAAGCCGGCGGTTGGCGGCACCCCGCCGAGGGACAGCAGGAAGATGGTCAAGAGGGCCGCCATACCCGGCCGGCTGTGCCAGAGTCCTGCGAAGTCGCGCAGGTCGTCGAATCGCCGCTCCTCGGATCCGAGGAGCGCGAGCACCCCGAAGGCGCCAAGGTTGGTCACGGCGTACGCAAGCAGATAGAACAGAATGGCACCCTTGCCGATGTCATTGCCGGCGACGAGCGCGATGAGAATGTACCCGGCGTGCGCGATGCTCGAATAAGCCAGCATCCGTCTCACGCTGGTCTGCGCCACGCCGACAACGGTGCCCAGGATCATCGTCGCCACCGCAATCGCCGACACGATGGGTGTCCAGTCGGGCCGGAGAGGCTCGAGAGCCGAGAGAAACACCCGGGCAAAGGCGGCGAACGCCGCGGCCTTTACGCCGGTCGACATGAAGGCCGTGACGACCGTGGGCGCCCCGTCGTACGCGTCAGGTGTCCACATGTGGAACGGCACGGCTGAAACCTTGAACGCGAACCCGACCAGGAGCAGCCCGAGTCCCAGGAGAACCAGTGGATCGTCCATCATGGCCTGCGCAGCCAGCGCGGTGCCGATGCGATCCAGGCGCGTGCTGCCGGACGTCCCGTAGATGAAGGCCACGCCGTAGAGAAAAAACGCGCTGGAAAAGGCGCCGAGCAGAAAGTACTTGAACGCCGCTTCCGGACCCCGGGCGGACTCCCGGCGAATACCGGTCAGCACGTAAACGCCGATGGACAGCACCTCGAGCGCCAGGAAGATCACGATCAGATCTGTCGCCGTCGCCATGAGAATCATCCCGCTCACGGTGAACAGCAGAAGCGCGTAGTAGTCGCCGACCGGGAGGCGATCGCGATCGACGACACCGGCCGAGAGACCAACCGTCAGCGCGCCGATCAGAAGGATGACGAGCGTCGTGAAGAGGCCGAAATTGTCGGCGGCAACCACGCCGAAGCTGCTCGTCTGACGGTCCCACAGGAGAATGGACACCGAGGCGGCGCCCGCAAAGCCGATCATGGCCAGAGCGCCCATCGGGGGACGCTCGTCGCGCTCCCGAAAGGCCTCGGCAATCATCGCGGCCAGGGCCGCCGCGACGACGCAGGTCATCGGGAAAACGGCATTGAACGATGGAGCGATCATTATCGGGTGTCCCGCTCCGTCGCGACGTGAATCACGGGCCCGCCGCCGGGACGCTCAACGCGGAACGGCTGCTCGCCCTGCACGCGTCCCACCAGCCGCTCGACCGAGGCTTCCATCGGGCGGAGAAAGATCGCCGGAACGACCCCCATCAAGATCGCGACGACCACGGCAGGTATCAGCATCCACGCCTCACGCACGGACAAATCGGGCAGGTGGCGGTTCTTGTCGTTCGAAATGGTGCCGTAGTTGACTCGCTGGAACATCCAGAGCATGTAGACGGCGGAGAGCACGATACCGGACGCCGCGACGGCCGCCATCCACGCGTCCCACCGGAAGGCGCCGATCAGAATCAGGAACTCGCCGACGAAGCCGTTGAGACCGGGTAGTCCGATCGACGACAACGTGATGATGAGGAACACGGCCGTCAGGCGCGGCATCACCTGCTTGAGCCCGCCGAACTCCACGATGAGCCTCGTATGCCGGCGATCGCTCAGCATCCCGACGATGAGGAAGAGCGCACCGGTGCTGACGCCGTGGTTGAGCATCTGGTACACGGCGCCCTGCACTCCCTGCACGTTCATCGCCGCGATGCCGAGCACCACGAACCCGAGGTGGCTCACGCTCGAATACGCGATCAGCTTCTTGAGATCGGGCTGGACCATCGCCACCAGCGCGCCGTACACGATGCCGATCACGGCCAGCCCGGCGAGGTAGGGCGCAAAATAGGCGCCCGCAATCGGAAACAATGGAAACGCGAAGCGGACGAAGCCGTACGTGCCCATCTTCAACAGCACGCCGGCCAGGATGACGGACCCGGCGGTGGGCGCCTGCACGTGCGCGTCGGGCAGCCACGTATGGAACGGGAAGAGCGGCACCTTGATGGCAAAGGCCAGACCAAAGGCCAGGAAGAGCCAGAACTGCACGCCCGGCGGGAGAGGAGAGCTCCTGCAGCTTGAGGAGGTCGAAGCTGAGGGCGCCAGTCGAGGCCTGGTGAAAGTAGCCCAGCGCGATGATGGCGACGAGCATCAGCACGCTGCCCGCCATGGTGTAGAGGATGAACTTGACGGCCGCGTAGATGCGCTGGTCGTAGCCCCAGATCCCGATCAGAAAGTACAGCGGGATGAGCATCGCGTCCCAGAAGAGATAGAAGAGGAACAGATCGAGCGACACGAACACGCCGATCATGGCGGCCTCGAGCACCAGCACGAGCGCCGAGAACTCTCGCACCTTCTTGTGCACCGACTCCCAGGACGACAGGAGCGCGAGCGGCGTCAGGAAGCCCGTCATCACGATCAGGAGCAGGCTGATGCCGTCGACGCCCACGAAGTAGTCGACGCCGAAGGACGGAATCCAGGCGTGACGTTCCATGAACTGGAAGCCGCCCTCGGTGGGCACGAAGCGGCTCCAAAGCAGCAGCGTCTGGCCGAAGACGACCAGCGACACGAGGAGCGACACGCGTCGGATCAGGGCATTGCGGGACCCGTCACGATTACCGATGAGCAGCAGCATCACCGCTCCCAGCAGCGGGACGATAACGAGCGAGGAGAGGATCGGAAATCTCATGCGTCCCCGGCTAGAGCCACAGATACCAGCCCAGAATCACAATGACGCCCAGCAGCACCGATGCCGCATAGCTGCGCACGGAGCCCGTTTGCAACCGGCGCAGACCCGCGGCGCACTGTTGCACCACGGTTCCCGCACCGTTCACCGCTCCGTCGATGACGCCAACGTCCATGCCCTGCCACAGATCCTCCGAGACAATTCGAATCGGCCGCACGAGCGCGGTGTCGTAGATTTCGTCCACGTAGTACTTGTTCAGAAGCAGCCTGTACAGCGACGGAAACCGCGCGCGCAGGGCGGCGGCACGACCGGGCCGGCGCAGGTAGAGATGCGCCGCGAGGCCGATCCCGGCGAGCGCGATGAGGGCCGACAGCAGCGTGAGCCCCCGCTCGAGCGACACGTCGGCGGTCGGATGGTCCTCGACGACCCACTCAGCGCCGTCGGCCTCGCGATGCGGAGGCGCAAAGCTCGGCTCGAGCCACTGCTCGATCCGGTTGTCTCCGCCGAGCGCGTGCGTCACGCCGACATAACCCGCAGCGACCGAGCCAGCCGCGAGCAGCACGAGCGCGAACGCCATGGCGCGTGGCGCATCGTGCATATGGATCGCGCCGTCGGAGGCGTCGGTGCCGGCGGCATCGTGCGGCGCGGCGTGGCTCGCAGGGCTGGACCGGGTTACGTCCACGGGCTCTCCGTGAAAAGCCAGAAACACCAGCCGAAACATGTAGAACGCCGTGAGCAGCGCCGTCAGCACGCCAACCAGCCACAGGACGGTGTGCCCCGACGCGAAGGTGCGAAACAGAATCTCGTCCTTGCTGAAGAACCCGGCGAGCCCCGGCACGCCGGCAACCGCCAGGGCGCCAATGAGAAACGTCCAGTACGTCACGGGCAGCGCGGCGCGCAGCCCACCCATCCGGCGAAGATCCTGCTCGCCGCCGAGCGCGTGAATCACAGCCCCCGCGCCGAGGAACAAGAGCGCCTTGAAGAAGGCGTGCGTGAAGAGATGGAAGATGCCCGCGGTGTACGCGCCCACGCCCATCGCCAGAAACATGTATCCGAGCTGCGACACGGTGGAATAGGCCAGCACGCGTTTGATGTCGTTCTGCACCAGAGCGATGGTCGCCGCCATCAGGGCCGTCACGGCGCCGATCACCGACACGACCAGCAGCACGTCGGGGGTGTGCGAGAAGAGGACGGCGTTCCGGCCAATGACATACACGCCCGCGGTGACCATCGTGGCGGCATGGATCAGCGCGGAAACCGGGGTGGGCCCTTCCATCGCGTCGGGCAGCCACACGAACAACGGAATCTGCGCCGACTTGCCCGTGGCACCCACGAAGAGCAGCAGCGCGATCGCGGAAACCGTCCCGAATGTCGCCTCGGGCGCGAGCGGTGCGAGCTTCACGGCCATCGCCTGAATATCGAGCGTCCCGAAATGAGCAAACGCCAGCAGCATGCCGAGCACGAACCCGAAGTCGCCGATGCGGTTGACGATGAACGCCTTTTTCCCGGCGTCGGAGGCGGCGCGCTTCTGGTACCAGAACCCAATCAGGAGGTACGAGCAGAGTCCCACGCCTTCCCACCCCACGAAGAGGACCAGCAGGTTGGAGCCGAGCACCAGCAGGAGCATGAAGGCGGCGAAGAGGTTCAGGTAGGAAAAGTACCGCGCGTACTCGCTGTCGGACTCGTCGTGCATGTACGCGGTCGAGTAGATGTGGATGAGCGACCCGATGCCCGTGATCACGAGAATCATCACGGACGCCAGCGGATCCAGGTACAGGGACAGCGGCACCTGGAAATCGCCCGATACGATCCACGGGTAGAAGGTCTGCCTGACGACTCGTGATTCCGCAGCCAGGCCGAAGAGCGGCGCCACGGCCGCAACCGACAACCCGAACGATGCCAGCATCGCCCCGCAGGCGACGCCACCCGACACCGCTTTGGGCCACCGCCGCCCGAATGCGGCATTCACGAGGAATCCGGCGAACGGAACGAGGGGAATCAGCGCGAGCACTGCCGCATCACCACTTGAGCGAGGTAAAGGCGTCGGGGTTGAGTGATTCGCGCACCCGGAAGAGCGAGATCACAATGGCCAGTCCGACGGCGGCCTCCGCAGCCGCGACCGTCATGACGAAGAACACGATGATCTGCCCGTCGAGCGACCCGAGCGCCCGCCCGAAGGCCACGAACGCCAGATTGGTCGCGTTCAACATGATCTCGATCGACAGAAGAATCGTGATCACGTTGCGGCGCAGGAACACGCCGGCCGTGCCGATGGCGAAGAGGACGCCGGAGAGGATCAGGTAGTGCGACAGCATCAGGCGTCCAGCGTTGGGCGCGGAGCGTCGTGGGCAGCACCCGGGACCTGGCCGTCTTCTGTGGTGACGTCGCGGTGAGCCACCCGGATGTCGGCCCGACGCGCGAGAACGACGGCACCCAGCATGGCGGTGAGGATCAGCACGGACGTCACCTCGAACGCGAAGGCGTGCTCCGTGTACAGCCTCCGCCCGATCTCGGCAACGGATCCGAGGTCCGCCATGCCATCACTCGTGCCGCCCTGCTGAGTCACCCGGCCCACCCGCGTCAGCGCCCACCAGAGCTGCGCGGCCAGCACGGCCGCCAGCAGTGCGCCGAATCCACGAAGACCGCGCGCCTCCCGCACGACTTCACCGGGCACGTCCTCGGTGGGTGCGTTGAGCAGCATGACAACGAAGAGGAAGAGCACCATGATGGCGCCCGCGTAAATGATGATCTGGATGACCGCCACGAACGGGGCATCGAGGAGGACGTAAAGTCCTGTCAGACCGCCGAACGACAGGATGAGGAGCAGGACGCTGTGGATCGGGTTGGGCCGACCGATGACGAGCAGCGACGCGCCAACCGTCACCGCCGCGAAGAGGTAGAAGAACAGACTGTCAGCCACGGAAGTACAGCACTCCTGCAGCGGTCACCAGCAGGTTCAGGGCCGCCAGCGGCAGCAGGACCTTCCAGCCGAAGTGCATCAACTGGTCATAGCGGTAGCGCGGCAGCGTCCACCGCATCCAGACGTAGAAAAACAGGATGGCGCCGACCTTCACGAGAAACCAGATCCACCCGAACGACTCGGGCAGCCACGGGCCGTGCCATCCGCCGAGAAAGAGATTCGTCGCCACGGCCGCCACCGTCACCATGTTCACGTACTCGGCGAGGAAAAACATGGCGAAGCTCATGCTGCTGTACTCGGTGTGGTATCCGGCGACGAGCTCCTGTTCCGCCTCGGGAAAATCGAACGGCGCGCGGTTGGTCTCGGCGATTCCGGCCACCATGTAGACAAAGAACCCGAGCGGCTGCAAGAACAGGAACCATCTCGGCACGATCCCGAACCAGGTGCCCGCCTGATCGTTCACGATGTCCCTGAGCGACAGCGATCCGGCGATCACCAGCACCCCCGCCAGCGCCAGCCCGTACGACAGCTCGTAGCTGATCATCTGCGCCGACGATCGAAGTCCGCCGAGCAGCGAGTACTTGCTCGTCGAGCTCCAGCCCGCGAGCACGATGCCGTAGACGCTCATCGACGCGATGGCGAAGATGACCAGCATCGCCACGTTCACGTCGGCCACTTGCAGTGGGATCGGCTCGTCGAGGAGCCCGAACAGCGTGGTCTCGGCGCCAAACGGCACGACGGCGAACGCCGCAAAGGCGCACGTAGCCGAAATGACGGGCGCGAGCAGAAACACGAAGTGATCGGCCGCGCGAGGCGTCAGCTCCTCCTTGAACAGGAGCTTGACGATGTCGGCGAGCGGCTGGAGCATGCCGCGCGGCCCGACCAGGTACGGGCCGAGCCGCTGCTGAATCATGGCCGCGACCTTCCGCTCGACGTAGACCATCACCGCGGCGGAATTGAGGAGCATGAAGAAGACGAAGCCGAGCAGCCCGAGCTGGGCGATCACGGTGGCGTCCATCACGCCCAATCCGATCCGTGCGCGTCAATGGGCATGAACGGCCGTCCTGCCACGCCAGTCGGCGACCAGCGGACACTGGCCCTCGCGAATGTGAGCCTCGTACTCGGCCCTGAAGTGCTTCAGCGTCGTCAGGGCGGGCGTCGCGGCCGCGTCACCGAAGGCGCAGAGCGTCTTGCCCACGATGTTGTTCGCCACGCCTTCGAGCAGCGCGAGGTCGCTGGCACTGCCTTCGCCCGTCTCGATACGGTGCAGGATCTTGTAGAGCCAGTCGGTGCCTTCGCGGCACGGCGTGCACTTGCCGCACGACTCGTGACGATAGAAGTGCAGCAGGTTCTCGGCGAGCCATACCATGCAGGTGGTCTCGTCCAGCACGATGATGCCCGCCGATCCGAGCAGCGAACCCGCTTTCTGCACGGCGTCGAAACTGGCTGGCACGTCGAGCTCGTGCGGCAGCAGCAGGGGCACGGACGATCCGCCGGGGATGACGGCCTTGAGGCGATGTCCGTCGCGAACCCCGCCCGCGAAGCCGTCGATCAGCTCGCGGAGCGTCGTGTGCATCGACGCTTCGTACACGCCCGGACGCTTGACGTGCCCGCTCACGCAATAGAGCTTGGGCCCGCCGTTCTTCTCCGGGCCGAGCGCCGCGAAGGCCTCCGGCCCGCGCAGGAGAATGACGGGGATGTTGCAAAGCGTCTCGACGTTGTTCACCGCGGTGGGGCACTGATAGAGACCGGCGACGGCCGGGAACGGCGGCTTGATTCGCGGCTGCGCGCGCTTCCCTTCCAGCGACTCGAGCAGCGCCGTTTCTTCGCCCGCTTCGTAGGCGCCCGCGCCGCGGTGCACGTAGATGTCGCAGTCGAAGTCGGTGCCCAGGATGCTTCGGCCGGCGTAGCCGGCGGCGTAGGCTTCCTCGATGGCGCGCTCGAGAACGTGCTGCACGTGCATGAACTCGCCGCGGATATAGATGTAGGCAACCTTGGCGCCGATAGCGTGGCACCCGATGAGGCATCCTTCGAGCAGCAGGTGCGGATAGCGCTCCATGAGCACATGATCCTTGAATGTGCCCGGCTCGCTCTCATCGGCATTGCAGGCGAGATATTTCGGTTTCGGGGTGTCTTTCAGCACGAATTGCCACTTCATGCCAGTAGGAAAGCCCGCGCCGCCGCGGCCGCGGAGCCCGGACTGTTTCACGGCGTCGATTACCTGATCCGGCTTCATCGCCAGCGCCCGTCTGAGGCCTTCGTAGCCTTCGTGGCGCAGGTAGAAGTCGAGCGTGTAGGAACCAGGCTCGCGAACGAAGCGGGTGAGGATGGGCTCGAACGACATCGGGCTTCAGGCTCCAGACTTCGGGATCAGCGCTCGCCTGCGACCTTCAAATGACAGCCGCTCACGGCATCGAGGCCGCGCGCGCGAAGAGCGTCGAGCAGCTCGCCGACCTGCTCCGGACGCTGGCGTTCGTGCCATTCGTCGTTGACCATCACGAGCGGGGCGCGGTCGCACGCACCCAGACACTCCACCACCTGCAGCGTGAAGGTTCCGCTGGCGTCGGTCTCCCCCACACCAACGCGCAGCGCGGCGGCGAGCTCCTCGACGACCCGCTCGGCGCCAAGAAGGGCGCACGACAGCGTGCCGCACACCTGCAGGACGTAGGTTCCCACCGGTCCGGTATGGAACATCGTGTAGAAGGACACGACGTCCTCGACTTCGGCGGGAGCGCACCCGATCACCTCGGCCACATGGCGCATGGCATGGCCGGTCATGTATCCCTGCTGCGCCTGCACCAGATGCAGCGCCGGCAGGATGGCCGATCGCCGCTGATCGAGCGGATAGCGCTGGCAGATCTGCTCGAGGCGCGCGCGGTGCTCGTCCGTGTACACGAACGGCTCGCCTTCCGGCACCAGCTTGCGGGCGGATCGGTGCTGCTCGCTCCCGTACGCCATCTTCGGGTGGAAGCTCATCGATCCACATCTCCCATGACCACGTCGACCGAGCCAATCACCGCGATGACGTCGGCAATCAATCCGCCCACGATCAGCCGCGACAACGCCTGGCATGCCAGGAGCGACGGCGATCGGGCCTTGACGCGCCAGGGCCGATTCGTCCCGTCGGAGACGACGTGGAACCCCTGCTCGCCACGCGGGCCCTCGACAGGCACGTACGACTCGCCGGCAGGAACGTTGAAGCCCTGCGAATAGATCAGGAAGTGCTGGATGAGCGCTTCCATCTCGGTGTAAACGCGGTCCTTTGGCGGGGGCACGATGCGCGGATCGTCCACGGCGAACTGGCCAGTGGGCGTAATCCGATCAAGCGCCTGGCGGCAGATCCGCAGACTCTGGCGCATCTCGGCGACCCGCACCAGATAGCGATCGTAGACGTCGCCAGCCGATCCGCGCGGCACGTCGAACTCGAACGTCTCATAGCCACAATACGGAAACGCCTTGCGAACGTCGTAGGCGGATCCGGCCGCGCGCGCGATCGGCCCCACCAGGCTGTAAGCCATCGCCGCGTCCTCGGTAAGGGCGCCGACCCCCTTCGTCCGCTTCAGGAAGATGCTGTTCGCGGTGAGGAGATCCTCGTACTCGGCCAGTTTGTCGGGAAACCGATCGAGGAACGCGCGGACGGCCTCGTGGAACCCGCGCGGCAGGTCCTCGCGCAGGCCGCCGATCCGGATGTAGCTCGGAAACAGCCGGAATCCCGCGATCAGCTCGTTGATGTTGAGGAGCAGCTCACGCTCGCGGAAGCAGTAGAGCATCACCGACACGGCGCCCAGTTCCAAGGCATGCGTCCCGAGCCACACCAGATGACTGTTGATTCGCTGCAGCTCGGCGAGCAGGACGCGGATCCACGTGACGCGCTCGGGCATCTGGAGACCAAGGAGACGCTCCACCGACAGCGAGAACGCCAGGCTGTTCGACTGGGCGCTCAGGTAGTCCATCCGCTCGACGAGCGTAATCACCTGCTGCCATTTCTTTTGCTCGGCGGTCTTTTCTATCCCGGTGTGGAGATACCCAATGGTGGGAACAGCCGATACGACGTTCTCGCCGTCGAGCTCGAGCACCAGACGCAAGACGCCATGCGTGCTGGGATGCTGCGGCCCCATGTTGACGGTCATCGTCTCGGTGCGGATTTCGCCCACGCCTAGTCCTTGATCTCCGATTCGACCAGCTCGCACAGGGCGTGCATCAGCGTGCGCTGCACTTCCTGCACCCGTGCGGGCGTTGTCTCGGCCACGTTGACGTGGAAGTCGACGAGGCCGGCGACGAGCCCACCGTCGCCACCGGTAAAGGCGGCCGTTCTCGCGCCCACCACGCGGGCGGTCTTCAGACCCTCGACGAGGTTCGGCGACCGGCCGCTGGTCGTGATGGCGAGCGCCAGGTCGCCCGGTCTCGCCAGCGCTTCGAGCTGGCGCGCGAAGACCCGGTCGAACCCGTAGTCGTTGCTCACGGCCGTCAGGATGCTCGTGTCGGTCGACAGCGCGACGGCCCCGATGGCGCGGCGCTCCCTCATGAATCGGCCCACGAGCTCCGCGGCCAGGTGCTGCGCATCAGCCGCGCTCCCGCCGTTGCCGAACACAAAAATCCTGCCCGATGCGGCCACAGTGGCAGTGACCGCGTCGACGAGCGCCAGGAGAGGCGCCATGTCGGCGCGCACCATGCGCTCGTGCGCCCGGCGGGCATCCTCGAGAATTGCGCGCAGCGCATCGGCGCCTTTTTCGGCAGTCATCGCGAGCGCGCTTCCCTCTCAGCTCGATCCACGGCGCGCCTGCCGATCGGCCTGCAGGTTCGCCCGGAACTCCTCTTCGGTGATTTGAAGCGGCGAGCTTACCTGCGGCGTCAGTTTGATCTGCACCGGGTAGTCCTTGCGCAGTGGATGGCCCTCCCAGTCGTCGGGCATCAAGAGACGCCGCAGTTCGGGGTGCCCGTCGAAGACGATGCCCATCATGTCCCACACTTCGCGCTCCAGCCAGTTCGCCGCGGGCCAGATCGCCAGCACGGTCGGCACGGTGTCGCCGGCGGCGACCCGCACCTTGAGACGCAGCCGCGCGCGATGGGTGATGGATGCCAGGTGATAGACGACTTCGAATCGAGGCTCGGCGGGCCAGAAGTCGACGCCACTGACGTCGGCCAGGAGCGCGAAGGCCAGCTCGGGATCGTCGCGGAGCACCCGGCACGTCTCGACGAGCCGGTCGGCGGACACGACGAGCGTAGATTGATCGACGGCGGCCGCGGCCTCGAACGCGGCCCCTGGGAGAGCCGATTCGAGCCGGGCGACGAGACTGGGCAGATCCATGTCGAAGCTCGGCGGGCCGGCCGAATGCGCAGGTCGGGCCCGCGGGAACGTCACGCCCGCTGGGCCGCGATCTTTTTCTGCAGCTGGACGATGCCGTAAATCAGCGCTTCGGGACGGGGCGGGCATCCCGGCACGTACACATCGACCGGGACCACCTGATCGACGCCTTGCACCAGCGCGTAGTTATCGAAGACACCGCCGATCGACGCGCAGGCGCCCATCGAGATCACCCACTTCGGCTCGGCCATCTGATCGTAGATGCGACGCAGAGCGGGCGCCATCTTGCGCGACAGCCGGCCGGCCACGATCATCAGGTCGGACTGGCGCGGCGAGCCTCGAAACACCTCGGCGCCAAAGCGCGCGATGTCATAGCGGGACGCGCTCATGGCCATCATTTCGATGGCGCAGCAGGCGAGCCCGAACGTCACGGGCCAGATAGACGATCGCCTGGCCCACTGCACCATCTTGTCGACCGTCGTCGTCAGAACTGGAATCTCGAGATCGCTGGCCATGTGAGCGTTTTGATCACGCGTCGGGGCGGATCAGCGCGCCTCCTTACCCCAGTCCAACACGCCCTGCCGCCAGATATACACGTAGCCGACCATCAGGATCGCGAAGAACAACACGACCTGCGCGTAGCCCGCCCACCCGAGATCGCGGAGCGCGAGGGCCCACGGATACAAGAAAGCCACCTCGATGTCGAAGAGCAGGAAGATCATCGCAACGAGGTAGAACTTGACCGATTGCCGCTCGTGCGCATCGCCGACCGGCGGCATCCCGCACTCGTACGGGGCCAGCTTCTCGGGGCTCGGCTTGCGCGGGCCGAGGACTCGCGACAACGCCAGAGACGCCACCGCAAACCCGGCGCCAAGGCCGATCATGAGGAGGATGCTCAGCCAGCCGTTCACGTCGTGTTATCCGTCTGCGAAGCCCTTGCAGCGCGCTCGTGAAGAATTTCTCAAGCGACCGCCCTCATGCTACTGGACGCATCCGGGCAAGTCAACGCGAGCGTCGGCGCGCGTCCGATCGCCGCAAGCTCTGCGACATGCGATATCGCATCGCGTCATGGAGGGTCTACAATTCGCGGGTGTCCCGCCTCGCCTGGTTCACCCCGCTCGCGCCCGTGCGGTCGGGCATTTCTGCATACAGCGCCGAGCTCCTGCCCGCGATTCGCGCGCAGCACGACGTGGATGTGTATGACGAGGCCAGGGCCCACGATTTCGTCCCGCGGCACCTCCGCGCTCCCTACGATCTCGTCGTCTATCAGATGGGGAACGCGAGCCACCATGACTACATGTGGGCCTATCTGCTGCGCCATCCCGGTCTGCTCGTCCTGCACGACGCGCAGCTCCACCAGTCAAGGGCCCTCGCGCTGTTGAGCCGCCGCTGGCGGCCGCTCGACTACCAGGCGGAGTTCAAGTACAGCCACGCGGAGGCGCCCCTCGAAGTCTCCAACTTCGTCATCGATGGCAAATGCCGCACCCTGTTCGGCTTCTGGCCTATGCTACGGCTCGCGGTGGAACGCTCGCGCCTGGTCGCCGTCCACAATCGCTGGCTCGCCCGCGATCTCGCCGCGCAGTTTCCCGCCTCGCACATCGTCCCGATCCGGATGGGCGTGACGAAGCTCTCGCCGAATGGAACCGCCGATCTGCGCGCGCGGCTGGGCATCGCGCCCGGCGAGGTGGTGTTTGCATCGTTTGGACGGATCACACCGGAAAAGCGCCTGGGACCACTCTTCGAGGCCCTGGCGCGCGTGTCCCGCGAGCGTCACGTTCACCTGCTGCTCATCGGGGAGGTCGCGCCCTATTACGACGTGATCGCCGAAGAGGAACGCCACGGGATTCGCGATCGAACCACCCTGACGGGGTTCGTCGACGACAAGGTGCTCGGCACGTATCTGGACGCCGCCGACGTGTGCGTCTGCCTGCGATGGCCGACCTCGCGCGAAACCTCGGCGTCGTGGCTGCGGTGTCTGGCGGCCGGGAAACCAACGATCGTCACCGAGCTCGCGCACGCGGCTTCTGTGGCGACGCTCGAGCCCTATGGCTGGACGACGCGGCAGGGCGCGATCGACGATCCGACGGCGGAGCTCGGTCCGATTGCCGTCGGCCTCGATCTGATCGACGAGCCCTACTCCATCCAGCACGCCATGCGCCGGCTGGCGATCGACTCCGACCTCCGGGCGGTGCTCGGCACTCGAGCGCGCGAGTACTGGCAGCGCCAGCACACGCTGGAGCACATGGCCGAGGACTACAGCAGGCTCATCCAGCGGGCGCTCGCCACGACGGACCCGCCGGTGCCCGCCGCGCTTCCCCACCTCGGGCGGGACGGGACCTCGGGCATCGACGCCATTTTGCGGGAGACGGGGCTCGATCCGAGCCGGGTCGATTTCCTTGGCTCGGTCGACTCGCTCGAATGAACGTCACGCTCGCATGACCGCCACCGACACGGCTCAACGCGCCGTCCGGCTCGAACGCCTTTCACCCAGCTTCTGGGGCGTCCTGCTGGTCGTCGCTCTCAGCACGATCTATGTCGTGCTGCAGGTGGCCACGGTACGTCCCTATCTCTGGCCAGCCGGCCATGGGGTCGCCCTGGAAGGCGACTCGATATTTGCCGGCGCCGTCGACCACATTCTGTTGCTCGGTCGTCCTCCTGACATCACCGATCGGGAACTGACGGTCGTGCGCGCGATCGCGCCCGGCAGCCCCGCCGCGCGGAGCGGGCTCGAACCGGGCGACGAGATCACGGGCCTCGCGAGCGCGGCGACCGGCGAGGCGATCGACATCGATCACATGTCGAGCCCGGCGTCTCGAATTGACTCCTGGAGGACGGCGTACCGCATGGGCCTTCGCGGACCGGTCAGGTTGACCGCGCGAAGGGGTGTGGGATCCGTCCCGCGTCGCGAGGTCGAGCTGGATCGTCCGTCGGCCTGGATGAGCGGACCCGCGGTGGCGGTGCCCTGGGCCAAGCGGCACGCGGGCATGATCGCGCAGATTGTGGTGTTCACGCTGTCGGCGATCGTGCTGCTCGTGCTGCGAAGCGACGATCTGACGGCGGCGCTCGCCGTGATGGCGCTGACGCTCTGCGCGGTCGGCGGAGGCGGGCCACTCATGGGCAGCGAACTCACGCTGCCGCCCGGACTCCGGGAAGCCATGGGGCTCTTCGCCTGGATCGCCACACCGCTCGCCTTTCCGTTCACCGGGCTGGCGATTCTCTATTTCCCGTCGCGCTCGGCGCTGCTCGGACGGCGGCCGTGGCTGCACGCGCTGCCCTTTATCGTGTCCGCGCCGATGATCGTCATCGCGACGCTGACAGGGCTCTACCTGATTGGGTTCGACCGATTTCGCGGAGCCGCTATCTGGGACGCCGAGCATCCGACGGCGTACTACCTTTCATTCGCGGCCGCCCTGGCGATCAACGTGTGGGCCATCGTCGAGGGCGTCACACGCTACCAGCGGAACACGGACGCCGACGAGCGCCGGCGCATCCAGGTGGCCCTCTTTACGGCGCTGCCGGGCGTCTTGGCGTACGCGCTCAAAGACGGCGTGCCGCTCGTGGCGCTGCTGACGACCGGCATGCTCCTGGAGTACCCATGGTGGGTCACGGCCGTCCTGCAGGCGCTCGTGCTGCTGCCCGCGTTCGGGCTCACCTATTCGGTCGCCGTGCATCGCGTGCTCGGGCCGCGCATGGTGCTCAGGAGCAGCGTCCAGTACGCCCTCGCGCGCAAGACGCTGACGGCGTTGGCCGTCCTGCCGGCGCTGGCGCTGGTGCTCTCGTTGATCGGCCAGCGTGACCAGCCGCTTTCCACGATCATCCGAAGCAACGCCCTGTTCGATGCCTTGATGCTCGGCGCGCTGGTCGCCGCGCTGAAATACCGGGAACGGGCGCGCACCTGGCTGGATCGCCGTTTCTTCCGTGAGGAGTACGACGCGCAGAAAATTCTGCTCTCGCTCGCCTCGAGGATCCCGTATGAAACGGACCCCAACGAGCTCACCTCGCTCGTCCTCAACCAGATCGATCAGGCGCTCCATCCGGAGCTCATCGCCGTCATGGTGACGGGCATCGAGGAGGGACATCTGACGCCGGTCTCGGTGCTGCATGGCAGCGCCGATTCTCTGCCGCTCGATGGCGGCCTCGTCGCGATGCTGCGCTGGTCACAGGAGCCGCTCGACATCGATCTGAAGGACCCCAAGTCCCCCACGCGACGGCTGCCGGCGGCCGAGCGTGAGTGGCTCGAGTGCACGAACACCGCCTTCATCGTGCCGGTCAGTACGCCGTCGGGTGACAGCCGCGCGCTCGTCGCCGCGCTGGTCCTCGGACGCAAGCGATCGGAGCAGCCGTACACGGCCGACGATCGCCAGCTGTTGTCGGCCGTCGCTGCGCAGGTGAGCCTGGCGCTCGACGTGGCACGGCTGCGCAGCCGGGCGACCGAAACGGAGACCCCGACGTCGATCGTGACGGTGACCGGCACCGGCGCCCCGCTGCTCGTGGAGTGTCCCAGGTGCGGGCGATGTGAGGATGCCGGCACCGAGATGTGTCGCGCGGACGGCACACTGATGCAGACCGTCCTGGCCATTCCGCGCGTCGTGGACAACAAGTACCGCAACGACCAGGTCATCGGCCGCGGCGGCATGGGCGCGGTCTATCGCGCACGCGATCTGAGGCTCGACCGGGACGTGGCGCTCAAAGTCGTGCGCGCCGAGCTGCTCGCCGACCCAGAGGCGCGCTCGCGGTTCCGGCGCGAAGCGCAAATCGTGGCGAGGCTGCAGCATCCTTCAGTGGTTTCCATCTTCGATTACGGCACCCTCCCCGATGGAGCCGCGTATCTGGTCATGGAGTTCGTGCGCGGCGAGGATCTGCGCCACGCGCTCAGGCGAGCGGGACGCTTCGATGCTCCCGACGCCGTACGCCTGCTCACGGCGATGTGCTCGGCCATCGAGGCCGCACACCGCGAGGGCATCCTGCACCGTGATCTGAAGCCCGAGAACGTGCTGCTGCCCCAGGCGGACGTCGAAGTGAAGGTGCTCGATTTCGGCGTGGCGAAGCTCGTCACCCCCCCCGACACGCCGGCTGCCGAGCGCGTACGTCTCCAAACCATCACCATGAAGGGGCAAATCGTCGGCACGCCCGCGTACATGGCGCCCGAACAGCTGCGCGCCGGCGACGTGGATGCACGCACCGACGTTTTCAGCCTCGGCGTCATCGCCTACGAGCTGCTCACGGGCGAGCTGCCGTTCGGCAAGGATTCGATGGTCGACATCGCGATGCGGCAATCGAGTGAGCCGCCACCCATGAGCCGGCACGGCGTCCCGCCTGCCCTCGAGCGCGCGATCCGGCTCGCGATTCATCATGAGCCGGCGCGGCGACCGGCCTCTCCTGCCTCCTTCGCCGCGGCGCTCCAATCGGCGCTCGCAGGCACACCAGCCTGAGGCGTCGTGACCGACTCACGCGAGGACACGTCGATGAGTGATCCCATCAACCTCACCGAGTTCGAAGCCCTGGCACGCGAACGTATGGAGCAGAGCGCGTACGACTACTACGCGGGCGGGGCATGCGATGAGGTGACACTCGCGCGCAACGAACGCGCGTTCGACCGCTTCGCCCTCCGGCCGCGAATGCTGGTGGACGTCAGCCGCCTGGATGCGAGCACCGAGATTCTGGGTCAACGGGTGAGCGTGCCGATCCTGCTCGCACCCACGGCATTCAACCGCCTGGCCCATCCGGAAGGGGAAATGGCCGCGGCGCGAGCAGCGGGCCGGGCCGGTACCATCATGACGGTGAGCACGCTGGCCACGTGCTCGCTCGAGGAGATTGCAGCCCAGGCGACGGGACCGCTGTGGTTCCAGCTCTATGTGCACAGAGACCGGGAGTACACGCGCGATCTCGTCCATCGCGCCGAGGAAGCCGGGTTCCGGGCGCTCGTGCTGACGGTGGATTCGCCTGTCCTCGGCTGGCGCGAGCGCGACGTCCGAAACCAGTTCGCGCTGCCGGAGGGCATCACGATCAAGAACCTGGAGCACACGCGCCAACGACTCGTCACGGCCGGAGCGTGGACATCGGACATGAGCTTTTCCGAATACATCCATCGCATGATGGATCCCGCGCTCACATGGGACAGCGTCGACTGGCTGGCCTCGATCACGTCGCTCCCGATTCTCATCAAAGGCATTCTCATCCCCGAGGACGCGCGCCTCGCGGTCGCGTCGGGCGCACGGGGCATCATCGTGTCGAACCATGGTGGTCGCCAGCTCGACGGCGCCGAGGCGACGATCGTGGCACTGCCCCGGATCACCGATCAGGTCGGCAGCGACATGCCCGTGCTGATGGACGGCGGCATCCGGCGCGGCACCGACGTCCTCAAGGCCCTCGCCCTGGGCGCGCGAGCTGTACCTCATCGGCCGGCCGTATCTCTGGGGTCTCGCCGCCGACGGTGAAGACGGCGTGTTCCGTGTGCTGCAGTTGCTCAGGCGTGAGCTCGAGCTCGCCATGGCGCTCTCCGGCCGCCCGACGATCGCGGCCATCGACCGGACCCTGGTGGCGCTCGCCGATGTCTGATCGACGGACGTCGAGTATCCTTAACGCGTTTCGAGACCCGCTCGTCCCTTGACCACTCGCGCCGCGTCCACGCCGACCGAATCAGCCCGACCCCACGGCTTGCTTCCGCCCTGGGGCGTCGCGCCGCTGCCTGCCCCTCCGATCTTCACCCTGCGTAACGTGCTGGCCACCATCGGGCCGGGCGTCATCGGGCTCGGTGTGGCCGTCGGCAGCGGCGAATGGCTGCTGGGACCGTCCATCATCGTGCGCTACGGCCCGACCTTGCTGTGGATCACGACCGTCTCCGTTTTGCTGCAGATCTTTCTGAATCTCGAGATGGCCCGCTACACGATGTACACGGGCGAACCGATCTTCGTGGGCTTCATGCGCACGAAGCCCGGGCCGACGTTCTGGGGATGGCTGTACGCCGCACTCTCGTTTTTTCAGTACGGGTGGCCGGGCTGGGCGCTCGCCAGTGCCACAGCCCTCGCCGCGCTGGCGCTCGGCCGCATGCCAGGCGAGGCCGACCGCGGGTTGATTCTCATGCTCGGCTACGCCACCTTCGGAGTCTGCTTTGCGATCGCCAGCGCCGGCAAGAAGGTGGAGCAGACGATCGAATGGGCCATGTGGGTCATGGTGGCCTGGATTTTCCTGTATCTCGCGGGGATCGCTCTCTTCACGGTCTCCGCCGAGAATTGGAACACGATTCTCCGGGGCTTCGTGAGCGTCGGATCCACGCCGAGTGGCGCCGACTGGCTGCTTCTTGGCGCCTTTGCCGCGTATTCAGGCCTCGGCGGCGTCGGCAATGCGTTCATCACGAACTGGATGCGCGACAAGGGCTTCGGGATGGGCGCCACGGTCGGACACATCCCGACGGCGTTCAGCGAGAGCACCAGGCTCTCTCCACACGGCAATGTCTTCGTCCCGACGACGGAACACCTCGGTCGATGGTCGGCATGGTGGAGGTTCTTGAGCATCGATCAGTGGCTGATCTTCGGCGCGGGGTCGATGCTTGGCATGGTGTTGACGGCGCTGATGACGCTCCAGTACGTCCCCCTGGGCACGACGGTCAGCCCGTGGGCCGTGGCGAACATGCAGGCGGATGCCGTGGCCGCCGCAAACGGCGCCATCTTCAGGCCTCTGACGCTCATCTGCGGCTTCTGGGTGCTCTTCTCGACGCAACTCGGGCTCGTCGATGGACTGCCTCGAGCCGTCACCGACATCCTCTGGAGCTCGAGCGCGCGCGTGCGCGGCTGGCGCAACGGCGACGTGCGTGCCATCTACTACAGCGTAGTCGCGCTCTTTGCGGTGTGGGGCTGCATTGCCATGAACCTGGCGCAGCCACTGACGCTCGTGATCATCAGCGCCAACGTCGCCGGCTTCGCACTGGTCGTCCAGTCCATTCACACGCTCGTGGTCAATCGAAGGTTTCTGCCATCCGAGCTTCGACCGCCTCTCTGGCGCGAGTTGATTCTGGTTCTCTGTGTCGTCTTCTACGGCACCTTCATGACAGCGACGCTGACCATGTCGCTTGGAGGCCTGGGCCGCTAGAGCTTCGTCCGCCACGCGAATTCCGCGCACCTGCCCGACAGTACAATCGCCTAATGAGCCGTACGCCTCCGCCGGAGGGTCCGCTCGACGTCTTCCATCCCTCGGTCGCCACCTGGTTCCGGACAACGCTGGGCGTCCCGACTTCCCCGCAGGCGCTCGGATGGCCAGCCATCGCGCGCGGCGAGTCGACCCTGATCCTGGCGCCCACCGGCACGGGAAAGACCCTGGCCGCCTTCCTGTGGGCCATCAATCGGCTGATGTTTTCGCCGCCGCCAGCCTCGCGCGAGCGCTGCCGGATTCTCTATGTTTCTCCGCTCAAGGCGCTCGCGGTGGATGTCGAACGCAATCTGCGCCGGCCGATCGAAGCCGTCGCCAGAATCGCGCGCGACAGCGGAGTCAGTCCAGTCCTACCTACGGTCTGGGTGAGGACCGGCGACACACCGGCGCGCGAACGCGCGCGGTTCGAGCGCCATCCCTCGGACATCCTGATCACGACACCCGAGTCGCTCTATCTCCTGCTGACCTCGAATGCGCGGGAGGCGCTCGTGTCGATCGACACCGTGATCATCGACGAGATCCACGCGCTCGTTCCCACCAAGCGCGGCGCCCACCTGGCGCTGTCACTCGAACGACTCCAGGCCCGCTGCAGGCGCGCGCCGCAGCGCATCGGGTTGTCGGCCACACAGCGGCCGCTGGACGAGGTGGCGCGGTTTCTCGGTGGCACTGATCGATCGGCACTCGGTGACGTCTGGCCGGGCCCAGAGGCCGGAATCGGCGACGATGACCAGGCAGTCGGCTATCGCCCGGTGACGATCGTCGATGCCCGCGAGCCCAAGAGACTGGCGCTCAGGATCGAGGTGCCGGTCGAAGAAGTCGCGGTCGCTCGCGCGGGAGCGCCCTCAATCTGGGCCGCCATTCATCCCAGGCTGCTCGAGCTCATTCGGAGCCGCCGCTCCACATTGATCTTCGTCAACAACCGCCGGCTGGCCGAGCGGCTGGCGGGGGCGTTGAACGACCTGGCGGGCCAGGTGCTGGCGCGCTCGCACCATGGATCGATTGCCCAGGCCCAGCGCCTCGAGATCGAGCAGGCGCTCAAGGAAGGGCGGCTGCCGGCACTGGTTGCGACCTCGTCCCTCGAGCTCGGCATCGACATGGGCGCGATCGACCTCGTCGTACAGATCGAAGCGCCGCCATCGGTCGCCAGCGGGCTACAGCGAATCGGACGGAGCGGTCATCACGTGGGCGCCGTCAGCGAGGGCGTCATCTTTCCGAAATTCCGCGCGGATCTGCTGGCGTCGGCCGCCGCCACACGCGCGATGCGCCGCGGCGAGGTCGAGGCGGTCCGGTATCCTCGCCGTCCACTCGACGTGCTGGCGCAGCAGGTGACGGCGATGGTCGCCATGGACGACTGGGACGTGTCGCAGTTGTTCGACACCGTTCGCCGCGCCGCCCCCTTTGCCGGACTCGACCGCGAGATCTTCGACGGCGTACTCGATATGCTCTCGGGCCGGTACCCCTCGGACGAGTTCGCCCAGCTCAGGCCGCGCCTTACGTGGAACCGGACGCGCCAGAGGCTGACCGCGAGAGAAGGCGCGCGGCGAGTGGCGGTGGTCAACGGCGGCACGATTCCCGACCGCGGGCTCTTCGGCGTGTTCCTGATTGGCGGAGGTCCTGGAACAGCTCGCGTGGGCGAGCTGGACGAGGAGATGGTGTTCGAGAGCAAGGTCGGCGAAACCTTCGTGCTCGGGGCGTCCACCTGGCGAATCGAAGAGATCACGCACGACCGCGTGCTCGTGTCACCTGCTCCAGGACAGGCGGGCAAGATGCCCTTCTGGCGGGGCGATCAGGCCGGGCGGCCCGCGGAGTTCGGACAGGCCATCGGGTACTGACTCGCGAATTGAGCGCCGCACCGGACGCCGAGGCCATTGCCCGTCTCGTCGATCACCATGATCTCGATGCGCCGGCGGCGGCCAGTCTCGTGCAGTACCTCCGCGAGCAGGCCGTCGCGAGCCTCGTTCCCGACGATCGCACCATCGTTGTCGAGCGATCGCGCGACGAGCTGGGCGACTGGCGGGTCGCCATCCTGTCGCCATACGGAGGGCGCGTGCACGCACCCTGGGCAATCGCCCTCTCCGCAAAGCTGCACCACGAGCTGGGCATGGACGTCCAGACCCTGTGGAGCGACGACGGTCTGGTGGTGCGGCTGCCCGAGGCCGCGACGCCGCCCGATCCGGCGATGATGGTGCCGGACGCGAACGAGATCGATCGGCTTCTCCTGCCCGAACTCGCTTCTACGGCGCTCTTCGCCGGGAAATTTCGCGAGGCTGCGGCACGGTCGCTCCTTCTGCCCCGCCGCCAGCCGGGTCGTCGCACGCCGCTCTGGCAGCAGCGCCGGCGCGCAGCCGACCTGCTGGTAGTGGCCTCGAGGCACCGGTCGTTCCCGGTGTGGCTCGAGACATATCGCGAGTGTCTGCTCGACGTGTTCGACATGCCCGCGCTCAAGGATCTGCTGAGCGCGGTGGCCAGCGGGAGCATCACCGTTCGATCGGTCGAGACCGGCCGGCCGTCTCCGTTTGCCGCTTCGCTCCTCTTCGGCTACGTCGCCAACTTCATCTACGACGGCGACGCGCCGCTGGCCGAGCGCCGGGCACAAGCGCTGTCGGTCGATCAATCACAGCTCAGGGAACTGCTCGGCGATGCCGAGTTGCGCGATCTGCTCGACCTTGGAGCCATCGCCGCCGTGGAACGTGAGCTTCAGGGCCTCGACGAACGTTATCAGGCGCGACACATGGACGGCGTGCACGACCTCCTGCTTCGCATTGGCGACCTCACTCGCGACGAGCTGGGTGATCGTCTGGCGTCACCGGAGCTGAAGGGGGCCGTTGACGACCTGGTGAGCGCAGGGCGGGCCGTGTCGCTCGTCATCGCCGGCGAGCGCCGTTTCGTGGCCATCGAGGATGCCGCGCGCTATCGCGACGCGCTCGGCTGTGTGCTGCCTCCGGATTTGCCCGCGGTGCTGAGCCGGCCTTTTGCCGATCCGCTGGGCGATCTCGTCCTCCGTTACGCGCGGACGCACGGTCCGTTCACCGAGCACGAGTGCGCGCTCCGGTTCGGGATCGACTCAGCGGACGTTCGCGGCGTGCTCACGCGGCTCGTGGAAGGCGGTCGCGTCGTGGAAGGCGAGTTCAGGCCGGGGAGAAGCGGCCGCGAGTGGTCAGGGGCGGACGTGCTCCGCCGCATCCGGCGACGCTCGCTGGCAAAACTCCGGCACGAGATCGAGCCGGTCGATACGTGCGCCCTCACCCGGTTTCTCGTGGAGTGGCACGGTCTCGTGCGCCCGCGGCCCGGTGTGGAGGCGCTCATCGACGCCGTCGAGCAGCTTCAGGGCGCGCCGCTGGCGGCTTCGATCGTCGAAGCTGAAATCCTTTCGAGGCGCGTGCGGGCCTACGAACCTTCGGACCTCGACACGCTTATTGCCTCTGGCGACGTCGTGTGGATGGGGCTCGAGCCGCTCGGTGAGCGGGATGGTCGCATTGCGCTGTACCTGACCGCCACGCTCCCGTCGCTGATGCGGCGGCCATCGACCGATCCGCTGGATCGCCGCGAGACGCTCATCGTCGAGCACCTGAAGGCGCGGGGCGCATCGTTCTTTGCGGAGCTGCACCAGGCAGCTGGCGGCGGCTACCCGGCTGAGACGGTGGGAGCGATCTGGAGCCTCGTCTGGAAGGGCCTCCTCACCAACGACACCTTGCAACCGCTGCGAACGTTTGTCCGGAGGTCCGAGCCGCGCCGTCGTCGCGAGGCCGACGACGCGATCGCGCCTCGACCCCGCCGTCTTTCTCCGCCGTCCACCGAGGGACGGTGGTCGCTCGTCGACTCGCGCGCCAAGGGAACGGTTTCCACCACCGAGCGTTTGACGTCGCAAGCCCGTGTCTTGTTGACCCGCCACGGCGTGCTCACGCGCGAGGCGGTCCTGGTCGAAGGGCTCGAAGGAGGCTATGCCGCCGTCTATCCGGCCCTCAAGGCCATGGAAGAACTCGGACGCATCCGTCGCGGGTATTTCGCCGAAGGGCTGGGCGCCACGCAGTTTGCACTGGGTCCCGCACTCGAGCTTCTTCGCTCACATCGCGATCCGGCCGACACGCCGCAAACGGTGCATCTGGCTGCGACCGATCCGGCCAATCCGCATGGAGCCATTGTCGCGTGGCCGGCTCCACCGCGAGCCGAGGCCAGCCTCGAGGACGCGCCACGCCGGGCCCGCGATGTCGGCGCCAGCGTGATCCTGGTCGATGGTGCGGTAGGCGCGTATCTTGGACGCGGCGGCCGACAACTGCTGGTCTACCTGCCCGACGATGAACCGGGGCGTTCACGCGTGGGCTCGGAGGTGGCGCGCGTGTTGATGGATATCGCGCGCGACGGCGTGGACAGGCGCCCGGGCATGTTGATCGGCGAGGTGAACGGGCTGAGTGCGTTCGAGCACCCGCTCGCACCGTTTCTTGCCAGGGCCGGATTCGTCAGAACCGCGCTGGGCTACCAGGCGCGCTTCGCCGCCTCCTGACGGTCACCCACCTTCTCGCAGTGGCTCGATCGTGACAATGGCGTTATAGACCGGCTCCTTGGATTCGGGATCGAGCGTGGGGCCCGGAATCAGAGACATGGCTTCCGGCCAGTGGACCTCGAGGTTGCCAGCCCTGATCGGCGCGAATTTGACGCGCCCATGAAACTCACCAGCGCTCGAGATCAGCTTCACCCATGTGGATTCGGCGAGGCCCAGCCGACGCGCGTCCACTTCGCTCATGAGCACGGCGTCTCGTCCCGCGCCGGTGAGGGGGTCGACGTCGCGCTGCACCATCGAGTTGAATTGCTTTCCCCGACGTGTCGAGACGTGGAAGCTTCCCTCGGCGAGTGTGCGGTCGGCGGGGCGGACCGCCACGAAGTGCGCGCGACCGTCGGCGGTCGCGTATTGCCCATTCTCGAAGAGCAGCCGTCCACCCCACTGCACCTGATCGCCTTTGCGCTCGAGCGTCTCGATGCCCGCATAGAGCGGCACGGCACGGGCAATTTCACGCCGAATTTCGCGCGCGGTTCGGAACCGCACCGCGTCGGCGGCTTCGGGCCGCACCAGCGCCATGACGTCGCCAAACACCTGCCATTCGGGACGAGCCTCGCCGATGCGCCGTCCGGGAATCTCGGGCGAGAAGATGATGCGCCGCTCGGTCGAAGTTTCAGTGCCACCGCCTTCCGATTCGTAGCGGGTCGTGGCGGGCAGGATCAGCAGATCGTCGGACGGATCGACCAGCATCGATGAGGACAGCACGATGTCCTGGTGGATGCGGAGCCGCGGCCGGGCGAGCCCACGGCGGTTCATATCCTCGTTGGGCAGGGTCTCGAGAAAGTTGCCGCCGACGATCCAGAAGACATCGATGCCGCCTCGAGAGGATTCCTCGACCATCTCCGACGCCGTCAGGCCGTTCTCGGCGCTGACAGGAAATCCCCACAGGGACGTCCAGTGCGCGGCAGTCGATCGGTCGAGGGATGGCGCACAACCAACCTCGGCACCGCCCTGGACGCCTGAGTGTCCACGGATTGGCATGAGCCCTCGATTCGGCGTGCCGAGCAGACCGCGGGCGAGACCGACGTTGACGAGGGCGCGGACGGTATCCACGCCGGTCGTGTGCTGCGTCAAGCCCATCGACCAGACAAAAACCGTGTTGGGTTTCTGGCACAACAGATTGGCGAACGCCTCCATACGATCGCGCCCGGTGCCGCTCGTACGCTCGAGAAGCGACCAGTCGGTGGCGCACGCCGCCGCGCTCGCCTCGTCGAAGCCCACGGTGTGTGCGGCAATGAACGGCCGATCGACGCCATCGCGTTCGATGAGCGCCCGCAGGACCCCCACCAGAAACGCCTCATCACCGCCGGTGTGAACGTCAAACCAGTGATCCGCGAAGCGGGTGCCGAATATCGCGCTCGTGGGGATCGACGGCACCCAGTAGCGCGCCAGTCCCGGCTCGCGCACAGGATTGACCACCGCGATCTCGGCGCCGTTCCGCTTCGCGTAGTACATGTACTTCGTCGTGACAGGTTGATTGTTCGGCGTGTTCGACCCGAAGAAGACCAGCAGGTCGGCGCCGAGCCAGTCGGTGTAGCTGCACGTGGAGGCGCCGTGTCCGAGCATTTCCCTCATGGCCACTGTCGAGGCCGCATGACAGAGGCGCGCCGAGTTGTCGATGTGGGGCGTGCCCAGAAACCTCGCTGCCTTTTGCGCCGCGTAGTACACCTCGTTGGTGATGCCGCGCGAGGTCAGATAGACGGCGACTCGCCGTGGGTCGGCCCTCCGGAGATGCGACGCCGCCACGTGAAGGGCGTCATCCCAGGTGACGACCGAGAATCCCCGCTCCCCTGCGCGTCGCCGCAGCGGGTGCCCCAGCCGCCCCAGCTTTCTGAGCTCGGCCGACGAGAGCGCGCGGAGCGCGCCCACATCGGCGAGTCGACGTTCGTCGATCGCGGGCGCGGTATTGAGCTCCATCAGCTCGAGCCGCACCATGCAGAGGTGGATGCCTGGAATCGTCCAGTCGGAGAGCCCCGACGTCCCGAGCGCGCATCCGTCGCACACGCCGTCGCGGAGGATCCGCACGGCGAACGGCAGCTCATGCCGATTGGCCCAGGCCACGCGCACCATCTCGCGGTAGTGTTGGGGCTTGGTATGGGTGATACCCGTGGGAATCCACGACACGCGATGTGACGAACCGCGGGTCACGACCGGGATCCTCCGATCCGATGAGCGTGCGTGTAGACGTTGAACCGATCGTCTCGCACGAAGCCCACCAGCGTGATACCCGCCTCGCGCGCGAGATCCACCGCCAGCGAAGAAGGCGCCGACACGGATGCGACGATCGAGATGCCGGCGACAAAGGCCTTCTGCACGATCTCGAACGACGAGCGGCCGCTCACGAAGAGCACGGCGTTTGAGAGCGGCAGGCGGTTGTCGATCAGCATCCTTCCCACGACCTTGTCGACGGCGTTGTGACGGCCCACGTCTTCGGCGAGCCGCTCGAGACCGCCGTTCACGTCGAAGAGACCCGCCGCGTGCAACCCGCCGGTTTCGTGGAAGACGGCTTGCGACTGCCGCATCTGAACCGGCATTTCGCCGAGACTCTCGCTGGTCACGGTGCGCCCGGTGGAGAGGGGCGCCAGCTCCGATTTGAGCGAGTCGATCGTGCGTCGGCCGCAGAGCCCGCACGCCGAGCCAGTCATCACCTGACGGCGATCGGCGAGGAGGACCGGCAACCGACGCGCCGCGCGGTCCGTCAGCCGCACGTCGACGAGATTCTGTGCCTCCGAAGAGTCAGAGCGGCCGCAGTGCTCCATCGTGCCGATGTCACTCGCGTCCGTCACGACGCGCTCGCTCAGCAGGAACCCTGCCACGAGATCAATGTCGGCGCCGGGCGTGCGCATGATGACGGCGAAGGGCTCGCCCCCGAGGGTGACCTGGAGGGGTTCTTCGACGGCCGCCAGATCCCGGCTGCGAGACCACTTCGCCCCCTCGACGCGCAGGAGCTCGACGGAGCGGAAGGATTCGGGCACCTGCTGGGTATCTTACGACGCCGGCACCTCGAGCGGCTCTCAGGTCGCGACGTCCGCCATGAACCGATCGCGCCGGGAGAGGTGCGCGATCCGATGGCAGACGGCGTGCAACCCGGCTATCCTGAGGCCGGTGCCCCTCGCCACGTATCTCACGATTCTCGGTGCCATCTTTCTGGTATGGCTGCTGCTCGTGGTCATCTTCACGCCGGGCATCGACTACGAAGTCAGCAGCGACGTCGATATTGAGCATCCCGACTTCATCCGGCTTCTGCAGTCAACCTGTCAGGCCGCGGTTCACGAAGGCAACCGCGTGGACATCCTGACCAACAGCGTGGCGTTCTACCCGGCGATGCTGGCCGCCATTCGCGCCGCTGAGATATCGGTGAATGTCGAGTGCTACATTTTCGAGCCAGGGGGCATCGGCGACGAGTTCATCGACGCGCTGGCGGAGCGCGCGAAGGCCGGAGTCCGCGTGCTCATTGTCGTGGACGCCATCGGCAGCTCCGGGCTGCGAGGTTCCGGTCTCTCGCGGCTGCTGGACGCCGGCTGCTCCGTTCAGCGCTATCAGCGCGTAACCTGGTACAGGCTGCATCGGCTCAACAACCGGACGCACCGCGAGCTCTTCATCGTCGATGGACGCGTGGCGTTTGTCGGCGGTGCGGGCATTGCGGACTGGTGGGCGCCGGCGGACGGCAGTCGCGGCTGGCGCGAAACCATGGCGCGCGTAGAGGGTCCAATCGTCGGAGCCCTTCAAGGGGTCTTCGCCGAAAACTGGCTCGAGTGCTGCGGCGAGATCCTGACCGGGTCCGGACAGTTCCCGGAGCTGCCGGCTGAGGGCAAGACGACGGCGCTCGTGGTGAAGAGCTCGCCGGCCGATCGCGCGACCGTCTCGCGCGTGGCATTTCAACTGCTCATCGAAGGCGCGCGACACGAGGTGCGCATCGAGACACCGTACTTCCTGCCCGACCGTGCGTTCCGCCGATGTCTCCTTCACGCGCGGGCCCGAGGAGTGTCCATCGACGTGCTGGTGCCCGGCCCGAAGACCGATCAGCGCCTCGTGCGGCTCGCCAGCCGTCGCCTGTACGGCGAGCTGCTCGAAGCCGGCGTCCGGATCTTCGAGTACGAGCCGGTGATGAACCACGCCAAGGTGATGGTCGTCGATGGAATGTGGAGCGTCATCGGAACCACGAACGTCGACAATCGATCGTTCGAGCACAACGACGAGGTGAATCTCGCCTCCCGTGACGTGCGGATCGCGTCACGACTGCTCGAGGACTTCGACCGCGACCTCACCGAATGCCGGGAAGTGACGCTCGACGCGTGGCGCGGGCGCCCGCTGCTCGAACAGCTGACCGGACCTTTTGCCTGGGTGCTCGAGCGACAGCAGTAGTCGGCGCCGTTCCCCTTCCGCGCAATCATCGACCGCCGAAGAACGAGGGCAGCTCCAGCGTGCGCATCGTCCGGAGGCCCGGTGCGGCTTTGATGATCTTCGGAATGGAATTGACGACGATGGATGCCGTGGCGATGTCGCCGTGGATGCCGCCGTCGATCCGCATGGCCAGCCGTGGCGACCCCTCGATGGTCACGGCGTCGTAGGACTCCGGCGCGCCGAGATAGGCTTCCATGTGGAGCTTGATGATTGGCTCCGACCCCCGATAGCCCACACCATCCTGGATGATGCCCGAGACCTCGCCGGTATCAACGGTGAGGAATTCGCTCGAGATCCTCTCTTCGGCGATCTTCGGCACCGATCTCGTCGGTGATGCGATTGAGCTTCCACCCCAGGCCGTCCGCGATCATCGAGATCGACTCGGTCAGACCCACGTGCCGCACGGTTCCGGCTTCGACCTTCTCTTGAAATTCGCGGGGTGTGAGCCCCGCGCCGATCTTCTGCTGGAACGGCAGACGGCGGATCCGCGCGTCCTGGACGCGGTCGACCCTGATGGAATCGACGCGCTCCGAAACCCCGGTCAACATGAGCGGCAGCGCATCCATCGCAAATCCGGGATTGACCCCCGTGCCGAGCACGGCCACTTTGGCCTTTTTTGCCAGCGCGTCGATGCGGGCCGCCAGCCGACGTCTGCTCCGATAGGGGTACGACAGCTCCTCGGTGGTCGACACGATGGGGACCCGAGCCCGGAGGATCGTCTCGATGGCCGGCATCACCTTCGCGAGTGATGACGACGTGCACAGCACAGCGACGTCCGGCCTGGACGACTTGAGCGCGCGAACCGCATCCGCCGACACCTTCACCCGAAGCCGGCGTCCGAGCCCGACCACGTCGCCGAGATCGCGCCCCGCCTTGCCGGGATCGATGTCGACGGCGCCGACTATCTGGAAACCCTTGCGGGACGCGATCTGCTGAACGATGCCTGCCCCGATCGGCCCGAGGCCGAAATGTATGACTCGAATCGGCATGAACACCCCTCGAGAACCACGCGTGGACGCGCCACGCTGACGACAGCCACGAGATTATACAAGTCGCTGTGCTAGGCTTCGCCGGGCCTCTCGGTTGTGCAGATTCTCACGTCGAACATCTCGAGGGTGCTGGCGCTCGCGGTCCTGGCCATCGCGGTCTGGCCCATGCTCCGGCTCCTGACCATCAGCGGATTCCGGCAGAAGCTGCGCGCGTTCCCGCTGGCCGCCTATGGCCTCGCCGCATCACTGGTGGCTTACGGCGGCGTGGCCGTCGCGCTCGCGATTCATTCGCCGCGGGTGCTGACCTGGGTGGCGGCGATGGTCGCCGTGGGAATCGCCTACGAGCGCTGGCGCGCCCGGCCCTCGTACGGGCACGCGCGGGGCCTGCCTCCGGGCAGCATCGGGATCGCGACGCCCGATCCGTGGCGGCGGCGAGACTTCTACGCGCAGGAGGCGGCGCGATGGGGTCCGGTCTTCAAGACCTGCTATCTCATGCAGCCTGTGGTGTGCGTTGTCGGGCTGCGGCTGGGGAGCGAAGTGCTGCGGCGCCACGACGATGCGCTTTTTGCGCCACCGATGCCCTACAACCGGTTCGTCCCCCAAGGGTTTCTTCGTTACATGAATCCGGAGGCACGCCGCGTGTACGCGCCGCTCTTTCGCGCGGCCTTCACTACCCAGGTCGTGGACGATGCACGACAGGATGTCGAAGCGATCGTTCGCCAGCGTTTGGAACGCATGGCCGCCGATTCCGCGGGAGGCACAGAGGAGGGAATGCAGCCGGCTGACGCGATCAAGTCGATGGTGTTTGCAGCGTTCGCCCGCGTGCTCTTCGGCATCGACCGCGATGCGCCCGTCCTGCCGCGACTCGAACACCTGCTCTCCGTGATCGATTACGGGCGCGCCTGGCGAACGTCGCCGGCCCGTGTGCGCCGGGCACTCGCCGAGATTGCCAGCATCCTGGACGAACAGGTCGGCCACCTTCGACGCGAGTCGGGCAGCGGGAGTGTTCGCGCGTCAATTCTGTCGAAGTTGGTCGAATCGGCTCCTGAGTCGATGGCCGATCCCGCCATCACCTACAACCTCGCTTATATCCTGATGAACGGGTCGCGCGACGTGGCGGCGCTCGTCAACTGGATCGTCAAGATGCTCTGCGATCACCAGGCCTGGTGGGTGCGCGCGCGCGCAGCCACCGTCTCGGCAGACCTCGACCAGGACCTCCCGGGGCGCATCGTGCGTGAAACGCTGCGCCTGGCGCAAAGCGAGTATCTGCTTCGCGGCGTCAAGGCCGACATCCACGTGAACGGCTACCTGGTTCCCAAGGGCTGGCAGCTGAGGATCTGCGTCCGGGAGAGCCATCGACTGGCGGACGCCTTCCGGGATCCCGAGCGCTTCGATCCGGATCGTTCACTCAGCCAGCCGTATGCGCGCCCCGAGTACTCGCCCTTTGGCGCGTCGCGGATTACGTGTCTCGGCGACCACCTGACCCTCACCCTGGGCCGCGCGTTCGTCACCGAGCTGGCTCGGGGATTCGATCTGTCGCTCGTGTCGGATGGACCGCTTGAACTCGACGTCTTCCACTGGCGACCCAGCTCACGACTCCGCGTTCGCCTGACGCCGGGCGGGCCGTCCCGTGCTGTCGCGTCGGCCTAGCCGCTCATTCCTTCGCGGGCGGCCCGGCGGCGAACCGTTCCTTGTTTCGTTCGTTGAACCGCGCCGACTCGCCGCGCGGGATGCTCAGCGTCTGCCAGGTGCCTCCCGCCAGATGCCGGGCGAGAAAGACGATCTGGCCGACGTGATACGCCGCGTGCGTCATCGACCGGTCGATGGCCTGCAGCACCGAATGCGGCTCCGAGCGGATCAGCACGGTCTGATCGAGGTGTCGGGGTGTCAACGTCTCCAGCGTCGCGATGAGCATGCGCCAACCCTCGTCCCAGACGGCCACTACGGGACCGCGCGACATGCCATCGACGACGAACTCCGAGTCGCGATCGCGATCGGGCTTCTCGCCGTCGGTGGTCAGGAAGTCGGTCCAGCGCGATCGCAGATTGCCGCCCATGTGCTTGAAGATCACGGCCAGACTGTTCGACTCGGGATCAATCGTCCGGAAGAACGACTCGTCCGGAACTTGAGCCACGGCCCGATCGGCGAGCTTCTTGAGTCCCTTGAAGCTTCTGACGACGTCCGCGAGATAGAGCTCGCCAACCTCGGTAGCCATGCAGCCTCCTCGCACGATCATACTCGGGCAGAGTGAGCCCGCGGGGTCGGGGCAGGTCGGACTGGTGATACGATCCAGCCGAGGGAGGATGCATGCGCCGACTTGTGGGGCTCACCAGCCTGGGCGTGGTCCTGGCGAGCGCATCGACGCTGCCAGGCCGTGCCGCTGTCCAGGCGCAGCCGCCCGCCCCTTCCGCGCTTCAAGCACCCTCTGAAACCGATCCCACTCGAGCGACAGCTGCAACGCAACCGCTGGACGCGAGATCCCCGCGGAACGCGAACTACTCGATCGACGTTCGCCTCGACCCCGAGACCCGCACGCTGACCGGCCGCGAGGTGATCACGTGGCGGAACATCACGACACGCGCCACGTCGGAGTTGCAGTTCCATCTCTATTACAACGCGTGGAAGAACACGAGCTCCACGTGGATGCGTGAGCGTCTGATGGCTGGCGGCCGCAGCGAGCTGTCGCGGCGGCCGGCGGAGGACTGGGCCTGGACCGAGGTGTCCGCCGTCCGGTTGCTCAGCGACAACGCGGCGCCGTTCATCGACCTCACATCGGGCAAGCGCTACAGCGCGCCCGATGACGGGAATCCGCTGGATCAGACGGTGATGGTGGTGCCGCTGCCGCAGGCCGTCGAGCCAGGCCAGACGATTCGTGTGGAAGTGGCATGGACGACCAAGATTCCGCGCCCGTTCGCTCGAACCGGCGTGATCGGCGACTACTACTTCATCGTGCAGTGGTTTCCCAAGCTCGGCGTCCTCGAGGAAAAGGGCTGGAACTGTCATCAGTTTCACGCGTCGACCGAGTTCTATGCCGACTTCGGCGTCTATGACGTCCGGATGACGGTGCCGAACGGCTGGGTCGTCGGCGCGACCGGCACCGAGCGCCGCCGAACCGACAACCCCGATGGCACCACGACGCACGAGTACAGCGAAGCGGACGTGCACGACTTCGCCTGGACGACGAGCCCCCACTATCTGGAACGGCGCGCGCGGTTCGAGCACCCAACGCTGCCCGCCGTCGACATGCGGCTGCTATTCCAGCGCGAGCATTTGGGACAGGAAGATCGCCACTTCGAGGCGACACGCGCCGCCTTGCGCTATTACGGCGAGTGGTTCGGCCCGTATCCCTATGGCCATGTCACCGTAATCGATCCCGCTTATCAGAGCGGCGCGGGGGGCATGGAGTACCCGACGCTCTTCACGGCAGGCACGCGGTGGCTGGCGCCGCGCGGGGTGACGCAGCCGGAAAGCGTCACCATCCACGAGGCCGGCCACCAGTTCTGGTATGGCATCGTCGCCAACAACGAGTTCGAGCACGCGTGGCTCGACGAGGGGCTCAACACGTTTTCGACCGCCCGGGTCATTCAGCAGGCGTACGAGCCGAATTTCATGACGAGGCGCTACTTTGGAGGATTCATCCCCTACGTGTTCCGGGACATTCCCGTCTCGCGCACGACGGACAACAACCGACTGAACGGCTTCAGGCCGTCGGCTGAAGCCGATGCCCAACTCACACCGACCTATCGGGTACTGGGCGGACACGGCCGGCGACATCACCTACAACAAGACGGCGCTGTGGCTCAACACGCTGGAGAACATGCTCGGCTGGCCGACGCTTCAGCGCATCCTGTCCACCTTTTTCGTACGCTGGCAGTTCCGTCACCCGGAGCCCGAGGATTTTTTCAGCGTTGCCAACGAGATCAGCGGCCAGGATCTGACGTGGTTCTTCGATCAGGTGTACCGGAGCTCGAACGTCTTCGACTACGCCATCGAGGAGCTCGAAAGCGAATCGTCCTCCGGCGTGGGGCTCTTCGATCGGGACGGCGAGCGCCGGTATCAGGGCGCCGGCGGCACGCCATCGTTATTTCGCACCCGCGTGGTGGTTCGGCGGCACGGGGAAGCGGTCTTCCCCGTGGACGTTCTGGTCGTGTTTCAGAACGGCGAGCGGGTGCGTGAGCGCTGGAACGGCCGGGACCGCTGGACGATGTTCACCTACGAGCGAGCCAGCCGGGCCGCGTACGCGCAAGTCGATCCCGATCGCACGCTGCTCCTCGACATCAATTACACGAACAACAGCCGTACGCTCACGCCACGCACCGGGCCGGCCACGAACAAGTGGATGTTGAAGTGGCTGACCTGGATGCAGGATTGTCTGATGACCTACGCGTTCTTCGTGTAGGGGCACGCCAGGCGTAGTTCGCGCGCCTGCTCGAGAGCGGCTGGCGGCTGCCGGCCAGCAGCCTCGATCCACCAGGAGACCACGAATGTCACCGTTCGGGGCGTTTGTCGACGGAATCCGCCGCGTGATGCAGGCGCCGGCGATCCTGCTGGGCATTGCCGTCCTGACGTTCCTGCTGGCGCTGCCGATGGGGCTGGCGCTCAGGGGCATGCTGCGCGATCACCTCGGCACCAGTCTGGCCGCCGAAACGGCGGCGTCGGGCGTGAACCAGGACTGGTGGGAAGAGTTCAAGGCGGGCTCGAGCGGCATCGGCCGAACGTTCGACCAGAGCATCATCGGCGGCGCGGCGGTGCTCCACAACATCAGCGGCATTCTCGACAATCGTGCCCTCTCGCCGGTCGTCGCCAGCGCGGCGGCTGTTTACCTCTTCGTCTGGGCGTTCCTGGCTGGAGGCGTGCTCGACCGCTATGCGCGCGGCCGACCGACGAGGTCGCACGGGTTCTTCAGCGCCTGCGGCGTGTTCTTCTTCCGCTTTCTCCGGCTCGCGGTGTTGATGGGGCTCGTCTACTACGTGCTGTTCCGCCATGTGCACCCGTGGCTCTTCGACAGCTTCTTCGATCGCGTCACCAGGAATCTCACCGCCGAACGCACGGCGTTCATCTGGCGCATGGGACTCTACGGTCTGTTCGCGTGGCTGCTGATGCTCGTCACGCTGGTCTTCGACTACGCGAAGGTCCGCGCCGTCGTCGAGGACCGGCGCAGCATGGTCGGAGCCCTGGTGGCCGCCGCCCGGTTCGTGAGGCGTCATCCGGGGCGCACGATCTGCCTCTACCTCTTGAACGCGCTGTGCTTCGCGGCCGTGGCTGGAGCCTACGTACTTCTGGCGCCCGGCGCGGGGGCGACCGGCGTGTCGATGTGGATGGGATTTGCGGTCGGGCAGCTCTATCTACTGGGCCGATTGTCGGTCAAGCTCCTGTTCTACGCCTCCCAGACCGCGCTTTTCCAGAGCGCTCTTGCGCACGCGGGCTACACCGCGGCCGCGCCGCCGGTGTGGCCCGAGTCGCCCGCCGCTGAAGCGATTGGAAACGCCCGGTCAGAGCTCCGGCTCTAGCTTTCCGTACCCGTCAGCTGTCCTTTGGCCTGCCGGGCCGTCTCCCGCAGGAGAGGATCGGGCGCGTCCAGCCATTTATCGAGCTCACCTTCGAGCGATTTCAGGCCGAGCGTGCCAATGGCGTACGCGGCGCACGACTTGAGCCACGGGTCTTCGCTCACGAGCAGCATCGAGACGGCTTCTTCCTGCGACTCGACGCCTGCGCCAACGATGCGGTTGGCCAGGCTCACACGCTCCGCCACGCTCACCTCGGCGTCGAGCAGCGGCACCAGCAGGTTCCGAAGCTGGGGCTTGAGGACGCTCTCGAGAAATTCCAGCGAGTTGTCGTGTACCAGGGGCTTGTCCGATTGCAGTCCGAAATACGCGCTGTGGAGATCGAAGTGCGGGAACAGGATTTTGAGCAGCCGGAAGATGCGCTCGACCTCCTGGTTCATCGAGTCGCGCAGGGCCTGCACGACCGGATCCGAGCTCTCGAGATGCCCGCCCAGCATGCCGACGATCTGATAGGAGCGGTAGTGTCCCATGATCTCGGCGGCGAGCACGGTCTCGACCATCTTGACGTCGATCGGCTGGTTCGGGTTCTGCTGGACCAGTTTGTTGAGCGCCGAGATGGTGCGGAAGCGAAGCGCCGTGTCGGCCTCGAGCATGCCCTCGACGAGCACCGTCTCGGCCGCCGGCGTTCCAATCTGCAGCAGGACGCCCGGCAGCTCGCGCCGGATCTCGATCGGGACCGACGGATCCGCCAGCTGATCACGCAGCGTGCCGACGACGCGGTCGCCGAACGCGGCGAGAGCGGCGGTGGCCTCGTCGACGAACTGCGGCTCGGCGAGTCGCGAAAGCAGTCGCGGAATGAACTCGCGCTTCTTCATCCGCCCAATCGCCCGTAACGCATATCCCGCGACCTCCGGATCCTTGTCGTCGGCGAGCTGCTGCAATTGTTCGCCGAAGCCTTCCGGGAGCATCGAAAGCAGCCGCGCGGCCTCGAGCCGTGCGCGGCGGCCCTCCATGCCGTCCTCCGACACCATCGACTGGAGCATGAACTGGGCCGCCTCCAGGTTCTGGGCGCGGCCGGGGCGCGCGAGAAAGGCCACCATCGCCGAGCGGATTGAGAAGTCCGGGAAATCTCCGAGCGCCTCGATGCGCTCGAGCGGATCGATGTGCGCGTGGTGTGTGAGATAGAGCAGCGCTTCGGTCCGCACGTCGAGTGAGGGGTCGTACAGCAGACGCTCGATCGTCGCCAGGACCGTCTTGTCGCCCGCCGCGGCGAGCCGTGCAATGGCTCGCTGTCGAACTTCGGGCTCGGGGTGCTTCAACAGTCCGCGGACAGCCGGGTGCGTGGCCTGCCGATGACCCATGTCGAAGAGGCCGAGCGCGTACAGAATCTCGTCCTTGTCGCCCGACTGGAGGCTCGCGGCCAGCACGTTCGTGGTCGAGCGATCGAGCACCGGCGCCATCGCGCGCTCCGCATCGAGCCGATGCTGATGAATGCTTTCGCCGAGCGTGGCGACGTACTGGCGCCGGGCGATGTACGCGGCAGCAATCCAGCCGCCGAGCACGACCAGGGCGACGATGCTCATCTCGCGCGCGGAGAGGCCCAGGCGATTGGCGAAGATCAGCACCAGGAGCGCGCCGAGCCCATCGCCGGCCCGCCAGATCACGGTGTCGATGAACGACTTCACCTGCATCTTCTGCGTCGCCGCCACCGGCAGATACAGCAGTTCGACCGTGGTCTTGTCGATGGAGTAGCGGAGCACCTGGTCGCTGCCGCGAAGAAAGACGGCCGCGGCAAGCGACGCAAACAGCAACACGCCAATCGAGCCCAGGCTGAGCGACACCGGCACGATGAAGAGCGCGAACCCGAGGCCAAAGCGCTTCAGGAAGCGCGAGGTCAGCAGCAGCTGGGCCAGCAGGCTGGCCAGGCCGGCGTAGAAGTTGAACTGGCCGAAGAATGCCGTCAGCAAATCCGTCTCGTGAATCGCCTGCTTCGCAATCGCCTTGAACTGCCAGCCCGTCACGCTCGTCGCGAACGACGAGAGACAAATCACGGCGGCGATGGCCGAGAGATACGGCGAGGATCGGATGACACGCAGGCTCTCGCGCAGCCCGCGCCGCATCGCATCGTCCATCCGCCCCGCGTCCGGATCGGCGACGCCCATCGACCGTGCTTCGGCAGAGATCCGGTTCACGAGAAACGCGCAGATGGCAAGGGCCATGGCCATCGCGAGCAGCGTGCTCTCGGTGCCGAAGCGCGTGGCGGCGACCTTCGTGAGGAACCCGCCGACGATCCATCCGCCGATGGCGCCGCCGCCGATGAGCCCGAACAGCCGCTTGGCTTCGCGCGGGGCGAGGACCGAGCTGGCGAGCGTCCAGACCTGCGTCGGCGCCAGGACGCCGAACACGCCCATCCAGACGTAGATCGTGGGCAGGAGCCACGGCGGATCCAGATAGTGATTGAGAACCCAGAAGAGCAGACAGTTGCTCGAAAAGATCAACAGGCTGCCGACGAGCAGGGCGCGGAGGCTCACCAGACGTCCGAGCTTGATGTACGGCGAGACGATGAGCGCGACAATGACGGCGACGGTGAAGTCGGCGTAGGGCAGCTGCACGGCTTGAAAGCGATCCAGGAACATGGCGTCCCGGGCCGCCTTGCCGACCACGTAGCTGCTGATGACGAGGAACAGGTAGGTGAAGAGCAGAATGCCGCGGCGGAACTCGCCCGCCCGGAGATTCAGCACCCGCTCGAGGGCGCGCACCATTGAGGTGGGGAGATTCTATCCTACCCGGCGACCCGAACTTGCCGGGGGACGGGCCGTGACATAGAATCGCGCGAGTCCGCAACGCGTTCGGTCAGCCAGCACGCCGTCCGCGGGCACACTTTGCAGGGGTCATGACGACCCCTTAGAGGTTGCCGCGCCCGCTCCAGCCTGCCTGGTCGCGGGCTTCACTGTGACGCCAGCGGTCCCCGGGCCCATCACCATTTCTCACCTACGGAGCCGCGCTCTATGAAGGGATCTCTGCTCCGCCGCATTCTGACTCCCGTCGCCCAGCTCCGGAACGAAGAGGCGCAGACGGCGCTGATGATGTTCGCCTATTCGTTCCTGGCGATGACCTCGTACAACATCATCAAGCCCATCACGCGCTCGAAGTTCATCGAAGGTCTCGGGGCTGACAACCTGCCGCTCGTGCAGCTCGGCGCCGGGCTGCTCATCGGCATCATCATGCAGGGCTATGCCAAGGCCGTCGGCGTGCTGCCCCGCCGGTGGGTCATCCCCATCACACAGGCCGGCATGGCCGGCATCATGCTGCTGTTCTGGGCGCTCTTCCAGACCGGCGCCGCGTGGGTTCCTGTCGCGTTCTATCTCCTCGGCCTCATTCTCGGCATTCTGCTCATCAGCCAGTTCTGGACGCTTGCCAACGACATCTACGATGCCCGGCAGGCCAAGCGCGTGTTCGGATTCATCGGCGGCGGCGCAAGCCTCGGCGGCATCCTCGGGTCGGCCATTCTCACCTTCTTCGTCGACGAGGTCGGCACCGTCAATCTGCTGCTGATCAGCACGGTTGGACTCGGGCTGTGCATGGCGCTCGTGACGGCCATTGTCGCGCGTGAGAAGTCGGCGGGAGCGAGCGGTCCGGCCACGGGTGAGGAGAAAGGCGTGGGCTGGGGCGAAGCGCTGAAGCTGCTGCGCGGGTCGACCCACCTGCAGACGATCTCGCTCGTCATCGCGTTTGCCGCCATCGGCGCCGCCATCATCGAGCAGCAGCTCAATCTGGCGGCCGCCGCGGCCAAAGGCAGCGGCGGCACCGATGCCATCACCGCGTTCCTCGGGACCGTCCAGCTCTACACCTCGATCATCGGCTTCGTCGTTCAGGTCTGGCTGACCAGCCGCATTCACCGGTATCTCGGCATCGGGTTCGCCCTGCTCGTGCTTCCGGTCAGCCTGGGCGCCACGGCCGTCGTGATTCTGCTGACGCGGGCGCTCTGGGCGCCCGGCCTCGCGCGGGTGCTCGACACCTCGCTGCGCTACACGGTGGACAAGACCACGCGAGAGGTGCTGTTTCTACCGCTTCCGACCAACCTCAAATACCAGGCGAAGCCCTTCGTGGACGTCACCGTCGATCGCTTCGCGAAGGCTCTCGGCGCGTTGCTCTGCCTGGTTCTGATCAAACCGTGGGGCCTGAACCTTCCCTGGCCCGAGCTGAGCTACGCCAGCCTCGTGATGACGGGCCTGTGGGTGTTGATGTCCATCCGCGCCCGCCGCGGCTATTTGCTCGCCTTCCGCAAGAGCATCGAGCAGCGAGACGTCGTCCCCACCGATGTGCGGCTGACCGTCGCCGATTTGTCCACGGTCGAAACGCTCGTCGAGGAGCTGTCGAACCCCGATCCGCGCCGCGTGCTGTACGCGATCGAGCTGCTCGAGTCGCTCGACAAGCGGAATCTGATCACGCCGTTGCTGCTGCATCACGGCTCCGAACAGGTGAGGGCGCGCGCCCTCGCAGCGCTCGAAGGAGCGCGGCCCGACGTGGCGGAGCGTTGGCTGCCGGCGATCGAACTGATGCTGAAGGACCCGAGCGCCGACGTTCGGGCTGCAGCGGTCCGGGCGCTCTCGGCGATCCGCCGCGAGGACGTCTCACCCTTGATGCGGAAGTACCTCGAAGATCGGGATCCGCGGGTGATGGTGACGGCCGCCGTGGCGCTCGCCGACAGCTCGAATCCAGACGAGGTGAAGGCTGCCGAGGCGGCACTGAAGACGGTGACCGCCGACACACGCCAGGCCACCGCCGCCGCACGCAGAGAAGTGGCGAGCGCCGTGGCGCGCATCAAGAACCCGGACCTGCAACACCTGCTCATTCCTCTGCTCTACGACTCGGATCTGGGCGTCGCGCAGGAAGCCATTCGCAGCGCGAAGATCATGGCTGGCAACCATGCGCTGCTGCTGCCGCCGCTCATCTCGCTCCTGCGCAACCGGCGGCTCAAGCCGCAGGTCCGCGAAGTGCTCGTCAGCTACGGGGAGGACGTCGTCGACGTTCTCGGCTATTTCCTGCACGACACTGAGGAGGATATTTGGGTGCGCCGGCATATCCCCGGCACGCTGGCGCTGTTTCCCACTCAGAAGGCGATGGATGTGCTCGTCACGGCGCTCGACGATCCCGACGGCTTCCTCCGGTACAAGGTTGTCGCCGCCATGGAGAAGCTGCGCCGCGACCACGAGGGTCTCACGATTGCCCGCGAGCCCATCGAGCGGCTGGCGGTCAAGGAAGCGAGCCGGTATTCCAATTACCTGACGCTGCGCTACAACCTGTTCGAAGCCAAGCCCAACGACTCGCTGCTCGCACGCGCGCTGACCGAGAAGCTCGATCGCACGGTGGATCGCGTCTACCGCCTGCTGGGACTCGTCTACCCGTGGAAGGACATCGCCGCCGCGCGCTGGGCGATCGATCACGGCGACGCCCGGGCGAGCGCAAGCGCCAGCGAGTACCTCGACAACCTGCTGACGGGCACGCTTCGCAAGCGCGTTCTGCCGGTTCTTGAGGAACTGCCGATCGACGAGAAGGTGCGCAAGGCCAACGTGTTTCTGCGCTCCCGACAACGGGACGCCGAGGAGACGCTGGCGCAACTCGTGGCCGACGAGGATCAGGTGGTGGCCGCCTCCGCCATTCACTACGTCGAGCAGACGAAACTCTGGAAGCTCGCCGACGACCTCGAACACGCGCTGGCTTTCCGCGATGTCAAGGACTGGTACGTCTTCGAGGCCGCGTCCTGGGCGCTGGCCGCATATCGGTTGCCGGTCGAGAAGCGCCGCGCGCTCTGGATGGAGCCGCTGCCCGCCGTCGAACTGGCCGACCGCCTGCGACACATCCCGCTCTTCGACTTCGTCTCGGTCGACGAGCTGTTCCGCATCGCCGGCATCGGCCGCCAGGTGCGCCACGAGAGCGGACGCGTGCTCTACCAGCAGGGGGCGCCCGCCGAAGAGTTGCAGTTCCTGCTCGATGGCAAGGTGTCGGTCTCGGAGAAGGATGGCGCGCCGCACGAACTGGAGGCCCCGGCGGCTCTGGCGTTCGAGGGCGTCCTCGAGGGAAGCCCGGTGCCGGCCACCGTCCGCGCCGTCGACGTGGCGATCTGCCTGGCGCTGAACATCGAGGAGTTCATGACGCTGCTCTCCGACAACACGCTTCTCGCGCAGGGCCTGTTCCGGATGTTGATGGCCAAGCCGTCGGCCACCGGATGGCGGACCGTCGTGCGTGGCGCGGCTGCGCCCGCCCCCGAGAGCACCAACCTCTCGCTCACCGCCATCGACGAGGTGCTGGTGCTGCACGGTGTGCCGGTGTTCCGACGCGCCTCACCAGAGCAGCTGCTGGCGCTTGGCCGAATCGCGGATCAGGTCCTGCTCGCCGACGGGGCGCAGCTGTTCGCCGAGTCGGATCGGGCCGCCATCTATACCGTGATTGCCGGTGAGGTCACGCTCGAGGGCGCCGGACTCTCCACGACCAAGGCCGGACCAGGCGATACGTTCGGCGTCTTCGAGACCCTGGGATTCGAGCGCGCCGGGTGGAAGGCCCGGGTGACGAAGCCCGGACAGGCCCTCAGAATCGACCGCGAGGAGCTCTTCGACCTGCTGGGCGACCACATGGACCTCCTGCAGGGCATTTTCTCGGCGCTTCTGCGAATCGAAACGGCCGAACCCGTCTCGACCCGTTGATCCCGGACGCAGAGTCCGCCGTCCCTGTGGCGGGACTGCTCGACCGGCCCGGCGGCTGGCGTTTGGCGCTATACTGCGCGCCGATCATATTCAGGTCTGCGGGCGCCCCCGCGGCATACTCATCAATTTCGGAGGTACTGCATGCGCGTGTGGCTTCGAACCGTGCTCGCCGGTCTCGTCGTCTTCGTCCTTCACACACCGCCCGTCGTGCCGGTCGGCGCCCAGGCTCCTGCCGTCGCCCCAGCCGTCACTGCCAAGACGTGGGTGGGCAAGTACGCGGAGTATGAGGAGTACCTGCGCACGGCGGAAATCGAACAAGATTGAAGACGTCGGGATGGGCGTGACCAAGCCGCAGCGCGCCTGGCTCAAGCCGGGCGGCCCGTTCGAAAGCATGGCGTGGAAGCCTCTGAAGCCCGGCATTCAGCGCGGGTACTGGGAAAGCTACAAGGCCGAGATCGCGGCCTATGAGATCGACAAGCTCCTCGGGCTCGAAATGGTGCCGCCGGCGGTCGAGCGGCGTATCGACGGCAACCTGGGCGCCGCAATCATGTGGGTCTCACCGACGCGGATGTGGAAGATGGGTGATACCGACACGCCGACGGGCTTCAAGTGGATGCGCGAGATCGTGCGCATGAAGATGGTCGACGACCTCATCGGTAACATCGACAGGAACGCCGGGAACCTCCTCGTCGATCCCGCCTGGAACCTGATTCTCATCGACCACTCGCGAGCGCTCACGCCGAAAAAGGATCTGCCTACCAAGCTCGGTCGGATCGATCGCGCGCTGTGGGACAAGATGAACGCGCTGACCGAAGAGAGCCTGACGGCTGCGCTGGGTCAGTGGCTCACCAAGCCGGAGATCAAGGGGATTCTGGATCGCCGCAGTGGCATGGACAAGGTCATCAAGGAGATGATCTCGAAGGGCGGCGAAGCGGGCGTTTACCTGCCGAACATTCCCGTCACCCACTGACCATCGCCGGGCGCGCGGTCGAGACGCGGGGGCACGAACGATCCGTGCTGACCGGCGGGCTGCGGAACGGGCGGATCGATCTGCACGGTCGAGTCCATGTACAGCGCGGTGACGCGGCCATCCTGAATTTCCAGGGCCGACGCGCGTCCGCCCGTGTAATGGCTCACGAGCATGCCCGTGTCGATGAGGAACACGTGCCGCTGGAACCTGGGCGTGATGCGCCCGGACGCCGGCACGGTGTGCCCCACCACGATGCGATTGACACGCTGGCGCTCGAGAATCGGCCCGATCTCCCGGGCGCCTTGCTCTGCGGTCCACAACGCGTAGCCACGGAACCAGAGCGGACCATCCTCGCGCACCACGGACCATTCGTGAATCGCCAGCAGGCTGCGCATCACCTGAAGGTGTGTGGCGTCGAACAGCTCTGACGGCGGTTGCGCCGCCGCGGCCACGAGCGATTTCTCGGCTGCCAAGGCCTCGAGTATCTGGTTGGCGTCGAACCACGGCAGGATCACCTTGCGATCGACGAGATGCCGGCGGGCTTCATCGAAGGTCTTGATTTCCTTCTGCACCTGACGGTTGAGCGTCTCCGGCTTTTCGCCAGCCAGACGCGTGCTGATCCCACCGTGAAGAAAGAGCGTGTCGCCGATCTGTACCACGGTCTCCCGGGAACGCAGCCAGCGGCCATACTTGCCGTCGGGCCCCATCGCCTCGACGTACTCGAGATAACCCGGGGGATGCGCCTTCATCCACTCATCTTTGGAAGACACTTGATAGATCTTCGGCGGATCCGAAAACAACTTCTGTCTCCCCTGGCAGAACTCGGCGTATCTCTCGTACGCCTGCTCGCGCCGCGCCAGCGAACCCTCGTCTGCGAAACTCTCGTACGAGGCCAACGGCACATCGTGCAGGTCGCCGATGAGGTTCATCGTCTCGTGGTTGCCGAGCAGCGGGATCACGCGTCCACCGCTCGCTGAAGCCTGCTGCTCGAGAGCCATCAGCAGGTCGAGCGCGGCGCGCACCTGGGGACCGCGATCCGTGATGTCACCGGTCTGGACCAGGATGGCCGACCCGCCGATCCACCGGCGCGACGCATCGATCAATCCGGTCTTCTGGAGGATCTCGGCGAAGCGGTCCGCGGCTCCATGGACGTCGCCAATGGCGACAACCCGGAGACTGGCCGGCGTCTGGTCCTTCAACGCGACGTCTGGACCCTGGCTCTGCGCGACGGTGGCCGTCGCGCACAGTGTCAGCGCCGCGATTCCGAGTGTTGGCCCACGCATGGTCTACGTCCTGCCCTTGGCCACGGTGTCGCCTGCGCCGCAGAGGGCCGTCACGGCCGAGACGATGTGCGCGGCCGAGATGCCGTAGCGATCGAGCAGCTCCTGCGGCTTTCCGCTGCGCGGTATTTCGCGAACCGCCAGACGGTGAACCGTGATGCCGGCGCCGGCCACGGCGGCGGCCACCGCGTCGCCAATCCCTCCCGCCGCATAGTGATCCTCGACCGTAATGACGAGCCCGTTCGTGGCGCGGGCGGCGGCAATCAGTGTCGATTCGTCGATGGGCTGTACCGAATAGAGATCGACGACCCGGATTGGAAGGCCACGTGCGGCGAGTGTCTCGAATGCCTCGAGTGTCTCGAAGAGTGTGACGCCGGCCGCAACGACCGTGGCGATGTCCCCGGAACTCTGGCGCAGTACTTTCGAGCCGCCAATCGGGAAGCGCTCATCGGAGGAGTAGATCACCGGGGTCTTCGGACGACTGAGCCTGATGTAGGCGGGGCCGGCCACGCTCGCCACGGCGTTGACCAGCGACTCACAGCTCACCGCATCGGACGGGTAAAGCACCGTGAAGTTCGGCTGGGCGCGCATCATCGCCAGGTCCTCGAGCGCCATCTGCGAGGGTCCGTCCTCGCCGATCGAGACGCCGGCATGACTGCCCGCAAGCTTCACGTTGAGATTGCTGATGGCGGCCATGCGGATGAAATCGTAGGCGCGCGTGAGAAAGCAGGCAAACGTGGAGGGGAACGGAATGGCGCCGCGCGCGGCCAGTCCCATGGCGGCGCCCACCATGACCTGCTCGGCAATGAACGTCTCGTGAAAGCGCTCGGGCGCGACGGCCTCGAACTTCTCGCTGAACGTCGAATTGGCGACGTCCGCGTCGAGCGCGACGATGCGGCCGTCGCGCCGGCCGAGCGAGGCGAGCGCGGCGCCGAACGCTTCACGGGTGGCGACCGAATCGCCCACCTTGTAAGCCGTCTGCGGATTCGAGAGCGACGAAGCTGTTTCGGCGCGGGCCGACGGTGGCTTCGGAATCTGAACCAGCCCGGCGCTCTTCTCGGGCGGCGTACCATCGGGAATCGTCATGAACTGCGCCGCGAGCTCCGCGATCGCGGCGTCGGTCTCCGATCCCAGCTTCAGCGCCTTGCCGTGCCAGCCGTTCTTTCCTTCCATGACCGACACGCCTTTGCCCTTGATGGTGCGCGCCAGAATCATGGTGGGCTGCTGCCTGGTGTCCCGCGCTTCGCGCAGGGCCTCCAGTACGGCCGTCAGATCGTGCCCATCGACGATGATCGTGTGCCAGCCGAAGGCCCGCCAGCGACGCGCGTACTGATCCATGTCGTGGCGAAACATCGTGGGCCGGCTCTGACCGAGCGCGTTGACGTCGGTGACGGCACACAGGTTGTCCAGATGGCCGTAGCTCGCGACCTGAGCGGCTTCCCAGACCGATCCTTCGGCAGTCTCGCCATCACCGAGGAGCACGTAGGTGCGATAGTCAGAGCCGATCCGCCGGGCGTTCAGCGCAATGCCGACCGCCGCGCAGATGCCCTGTCCCAGCGACCCGGTCGCGACGTCGACGAACGGCAGTCGTGGCGTCGGATGGCCCTCGAGATCGGAGTCCATCTCACGCAGTCGCAGAAGCTCGTCCTCCGCCACGATGCCCGCCTGGGCCCACGCGGCGTAGAGAATCGGCGCCGCATGGCCTTTCGACAACACGAAACGATCGCTCTCGGGATTCTTCGGATCACGGGGATCGAACCGCATCTCGGCAAAAAAGAGCGCGGCGACGATCTCGGCGGCCGAGCAGCACGTGGATGGATGACCGCTGCCCGCGACCGACGTGGACCGTACGGAGTCTATGCGGAGCTGGGTCGCGATGTTATGAAGGATCGGGAGAAGCGTGGATCCATCGGACGGCACGAGAGACCTCCACGAGGTATAGGTACGCTATGAGAGCGGCGGATGCGTTCGAGAATCGGGCGCGAGCTCGAGCGCGGCCAACCCGTAGGCCGCTCCGTGCGCGCCGTGTTTGCGGTACACCAAGGTTTGGGACGCAAGCGTCTGCCGGGCCCACTCGCCGTATTCGGCCCGTTCGCTCAGAGTCGCGAGGGCGGCCAGTGCGCGGGCGGCTTCACAATTCGTGTCCAGCGGTTTGATGCGCTCGGCCAGGAGCCCAATATCGCCATCCTCGGCAACCGGCACGCTCCGATCGAAGAACCCGCCGCGCGCCTGGTCCCACAAGGTGCGCCGTGCGTACTGCATCAGCTCCTCGGCGAGCATGACGTACGGCACGCGGCCCGTCAATCGTGCCGCCGTCACCAGCGACCACGCCGCCCGAACCTGATCGACGAGGAGCCCGCGCACGTGCGGGCGATCGGTATAGTAGTGGGCCAGGCCCGCGCCGGGCCGATAGAGCACCAGCACCACACGCTCGAGCGACGACAACGCCAGCTCCACGAGCGACGGGTCGTCAAGACTGTCGCCGACTATCAGCAACGAACCAGCGACCTCGGCATTCACGTCCGCATAGAGTGTCCGATCGAGGGAGCCGGGATCGCTCGTGACTCGCTCCGTGGTCTCGCTCTGGCTGTGATCGGCACGCTCGCTCGCGAAGAAACCCCCATGTTCCGTATCGACCATCCTCGTCCGAATCCAGCTCAACGCGCCCATCGCGCGCGCTCGATAGTGGGGGGAATCGAGCAGGGTGGCCGCCTCGAGACAGATCGTCATGAGTCGCGCGTTCTCGGCGACAAGTTTCTCGGAGCTCGGTCCGGTCCAATCCCGATGCGCCGCATATCGAAAGAACCCGCCCTCGCGCTCGTCGTACAGGTGCTCGCAGATGGCGTCGAGCGATCGTGTGAGAACGAGGGCGACCTCCGAATCCGCGCTCTCCCGGTACCTGGCCAGCAGCAGCCCGAGCGCCGCCGGCATCGGGTACTTTGGACCTTCGCCGAATCCCCCGTGAGCCGCATCGGCCTCGGTAAGCAGGTGCTCGACGAGCCAATCGGCGGCATCGACATCAATCGTCGCCTCAGGCTCGGGTTCGGTGGCCTGCCTGGGCGATGCCACCAATCCGCCGTGCACCTCTTGTGGTACGGACAGCGCCTCGACGGCCTCGCGGGACCGCTCGAGTAGTGATATCAGCTCCTGAACCTCGAGGAACGTGCCACCCGACAGAATTTCGCCCTCCGGTGTCAGGAGCGCGATCGTCGGCCATCCCCCCAGGTTGTATCGCTCGTTGATATCCGGTCTCTGGTCGGCGTCGACCCGCACGGCGATCCAATCACGCCGCACGAGCGCGACCACGGCAGGATCCGCGAACACCAGCCGCTCCATGGCGGCACACCCCGCCGACCAGCGAGCCGTGAGAAACAGAAGCACACCCTTGCGCGATTGGCGTGCTGCGCCAAACGGTAGACCGCTCCACTCCTGCCAGTGGACCGACGCCTCGGCGACGCGTCGATACGCGACCTCGACCGGATAAACCTTCATCTGCACGCCTTCGTGGAGCGCTTCATTATAATTGCCGTATGTTCGTGCTGCGCTATCTCTATGTGCTCGCATTGGTCGTCTGGATCGGTGGCATGGTCGTGCTCGGCGGCGTCGTGGCGCCGGCCACCTTCGAGGTGTTGCAGCGCCAGGAGCCGGGCCGTGGACGATCGCTGGCCGGCGCGGTGTTCGGCGAATCGCTCAGTCGATTCTCGTGGGTGGCGTATGGAGCCGGTGTGACCGTGATCGCCTCGCTCGCGGTCATGGCGCTCATCGGACCCCGGCCGCGCGGATTCGGCATGCGCACCGCGATAGCGGCGACGATGCTGGGCATCGCGCTCTATTCGGGCTTCGTCCTGAGCGCCAGAATCGCCCGGCTGCAGGCGGAGGTGCCGGGCCAGATCGTGGATCTCCCCGCCAACGACCCGCGCCGCGCAGAGTTCGGCCGCGCGCATGGTTTAGCGACCATGTTGATGCTCGTCAACCTCGCTGGCGGCCTGGCCCTGCTAGTGTGGGAAGCCCGGGAAAACTGATGTCGTCCCTCCACGAGTCCGTCGAGGCGTGCCTCAGCCTCGAGCTCCCCTCGATTCCAGATCCGTGGGACCGCATGACCCGCGCCGTCGACACGCTGAAATCGCGCATGCCCGACTACGGCTGGGTCGGCATCTATCTGCTCGATGGCCACGAGCTCGTGCTCGGCCCGTTCCGCGGTAAGCCGTCGCCCCACACGAGAATTCCACTGGCCCGCGGCATTTGCGGCGCCGCCGCCACCGCGAAGGTCACCATCGTCGTCGACGATGTGAGTCAGGATCCGAGGTATCTCGCCTGCAGCATCGAGACGCGTTCGGAGATCGTGGTGCCGATCCTTCGCGGCGACACGCTCGTCGGCGAGATCGACGTCGACAGCGACCGTCTGGCGGCGTTCGGCGACGACGATCGCCGCCTCATCGAGTCGGTCGCGAAGCTGCTGGCGGCTTGAGCGCCGAAGAAAGCTGGCTGTCGTGAGACATACGCTGACACTGATTCCCGGTGACGGTATCGGCCCCGAAGTCACCGACGCCGTAGTCCGAGTTCTGGCCGCGTCGGGCGCCGACATCGTCTGGGAACGCCTGGATGCCGGGGCCGTGGCCGTCGAGCGGTCCGGAGAGCCGCTGCCCGAGGAGCTTCTCGAATCGATTCAGCGGAACAAGGTGGCGCTCAAGGGTCCGGTGACCACGCCCATCGGCGAAGGTTTCACGAGCGTCAACGTCGGGTTGCGGAAGAAGCTCGAGTTGTACGCGAACCTGCGGCCCGTGCGGAGCCTCCCGCAGATCATCACGCGCTACCAGGACGTCGATCTCGTCATCGTCCGCGAGAACACCGAGGACCTTTATTCCGGCCTCGAGCACGAGATCGTGCCGGGCGTGGTCGAGAGCCTGAAGATCATCACGCGCCAGGCATCGACGCGCGTTGCCGAGTTCGCCTTCGAGTACGCGCGTCAACACGGGCGACGGCAGATAACAGCCGTCCACAAGGCCAACATTCTCAAGCTCGGCGACGGTTTGTTTCTCGACAGCGTGCGGGCAGTCGCGAAGATTCACCCCGAGATCAAGTACGCCGAGCGAATCGTCGATGCCACGTGCATGCAGCTCGTGATGGATCCGACGGTGTTCGACGTGCTGCTGCTGCCGAATCTCTACGGCGACATCGTGTCGGACCTGTGCGCGGGCCTCGTGGGAGGGCTGGGTGTCGTGCCGGCCGCCAATCTCGGCGCGCACGCTGCCGTGTTCGAGGCTGTGCACGGAAGCGCACCGGACATCGCGGGCAAGAACGTCGCGAATCCTACCGCGCTGCTGCTGTCGGCCGTGCTGATGCTTCGTCACATTGGCGAGACGGCCCGAGCCGACGTCATCCAGGCGGCGGTCGACGAGGTGCTCGGGTCGGGTCCGCGCACGCGCGACCTGGGCGGCTCGGCGTCGACCACGGAGTTCGCCGACGCGCTGTGCCGGGCCGTTGAGAACCGGCTCGCGCGCGGGGGCATGGTATAGTGCGGCCACCCTCCCCAATGATGTCCGACGAGATCACGCAGGCGGTGCTCTCGCGCGAAGAAGTCGCGCGCTACCTGCGGAGCGCGCACGGTCAGCCTGAAGCCCGCGAGCGAATCTACGCGTATCTCGACGAGTTGCGCACGCGACAGCGCTACGTCATCTATCGCGCGCTGAAGCATCCGCTCTATCCGATCCTTCGCAAGATTGAACGCATTCCCGAGAACCTCGAGGTCGTCACCAGGGCGACAACAAAGGGTCGAGTCATCTATGCCTCGAACCACAAGAGCCACATCGACTACCTGGTCGAGCCGCTGATCCTCGATGACAACGGCATCCGCCCGCCGATCATCGCCGCCGGAATCAACCTCTTTGGCGGCCCGCTGGGCGTGCTCCACCGTCACGTCACCGGCGCCATTCCGATCCGGCGAGACACGAAAGACCCGGCCTATCTGATTACGCTCAAGGCCTATGTCAGCGAGCTGCTGCGACGCCACGATCTGTTCTTCTACGTGGAAGGAGGCCGCAGTTACAGCGGTGAGCTGAAGAGCCCGAAGACAGGTCTCTTCCATGCCGCCATGCAAGCCGGACGCACTGACGTGGTCATCGTGCCCGCCGCGATCGCCTACGATCTGGTGCTCGAGGATCACGTGCTCGCCCGCCAGCGCGTGAAGCGCCAGCAGAGGCCCTTCTCGCGCGAGATTGCCGAAATGATCCGCTACGCGGTGGGCTATCGCTCGCGGGCCTACGTCACCTTCGGCGCGCCCATCCCCATCGCCGGGCTCGATCCGCAGTCGCGGCGCGACGTGCTGGAGCTCGCCATCCGCACGCGCGCGGCGATCGGCCGTGCCTACAAGGTGCTGCCCACGGCGCTGGTCGCGACCGCCATGCGTCCCTCAATCAGGCGGGCCGATCTGATCGATCGCGTCGCCGTGCTGCTCGACACGCTGAGGGCACGATCGGCCAACCTGGCCGTCACCGATGCCGCCGAGGCTGTCGACGAGGGAGCCGAGCTGCTCGACGCGCGCGGCATCATCGTCGCGGAGCGCGGGCGGCTGCGCGTGCGTGACAGGAGCGTGCTGCGCTACTACGCACGCACCATCGAGCATCTGTTCAAGCACGTGAAAGATGTGACGCACTGATGCTCGACGCCGCGTCGAAGGCGTTCTTCAACGCGCTCGCGCGCAGCCGCACTCTTCAGACGCTCACGTCGCGATACACCGCAACCGGTCCTTCGAGCGTCGTCGGACGGTTCATTGCGGGCGAAACCGTGGACGACGCCATCGAGGCCGCCCGTCGCCTCGAACAGCGTGGTCTCACCCAGACGCTCGACTATCTCGGCGAGAGCACGGCGACGACGGCAGAGGCCGACCGCGCCACGCGCGAGTACCTGCAGATTGTCGAGCGCATCGCCGAGGCGGGCATCGAACGTAACCTCTCGCTGAAGCTGACGCAGCTCGGGCTGGACGTCGACCGCTTCACCTGCATCGACAACCTCAGGCGAATCCTCGACCCGGCCGGACGCCACCAGTTCTTCATCCGCGTCGATATGGAGGGATCGGCCTACACGGAGCAGACGCTCGAGATCTGCGAGACGCTCTGGAAGCACGGATACACTCGGAACGGCGTCGTGCTGCAGTCCTGCCTGTTCCGCAGCGAGCAGGACCTGGTGCGCGTCAACGCGCTCGGCATGCGCGTTCGCCTCGTCAAGGGCGCGTACCTCGAGCCCAAGAAGATTGCCTATCAACTCAAGGTAGGACGTCGACGCCGCCTATCTTCGAATGATGCGGACCTTGATCGACCACGGCACCTACCCCGCCTTCGCCACCCACGACGAGGCCATCATCGAGGCCACGCGCGCCTATGCATCCTCGCGCAGCGTCACGCCCGATCGGTTCGAGTTCCAGATGCTCTATGGCATTCGCCGCGACCTGCAGGCGACCCTCGCCGCCCAGGGCTACCGCGTGCGCATCTACGTCCCCTTCGGGCGTGACTGGTTTCCCTACTTCATGCGCCGCCTCGGTGAACGTCCCGCCAACGTCGGTTTCGTCCTGCGCGGCATCCTGCACGAGCGCTGAACACACCCACGAAATCCAGTGGAATGTCGCGGGGGCGTTGAGTTCGCCTCGCGCTCCAATGACGTGAATGTGTGTGACATCAGCGAATGTGTGTGAATCAGCCGAGATCACCACGAGATACGGCGGCTGGTACGTCGCTTGTATCAAACTGCGTCGGGATCAAATTTGAAAGCATCCAGCTCGACAGTTAGACCGAACCAGAGGAGCCCGCGAACCGTGGGCGAATCCCGAACCTCGGTGCCGGCGTCCTATTGAGAGGACGTCGCAACGCGGGTTGGAAGGCAGCACTGAGCTCGAGAACAAAGGGGAGGCTGACGTGGACGATTCCATCCTGACGTGGACCGTCAATCGCGCACACCAGGCGTTGTGCAGCGTGCGTGGACACGAGTCGTACCTGTATTTCGACGAGGATCGCGTGTATCTACGTTGCGTCTCGTGTGGATACGAGAGCCCCGGTTGGGAGGTCGGCAAGCACCGCGCGCATCTCGAAGTGCAACCCAGCCGTCAGCCGCTCGTACGACTTCCGGCTCTGGGAGCCCGTCGGGCGGTCTAGACGCGGCCGTTCCGGGACGTTAGTCGATCCAGCTGGCGATAAAGACGTTGGTATCGCCGGGGCTTTCCGCGTGACGGTTGGACGCAAAGACGAGCTGGCGTCCATCCGGCGAGAACATCGGGAACCCGTCGAACGTGCTGTTGGTCGTCACGCGCTCCAGGCCTGAACCATCGGCTCCGATCAGGTACAGATCGAAGTCGCGGCCACGCGGGTCGTGCACGTTCGACGCGAAGATGATGCGCCGACCGTCGGGATGCCAGAACGGCGCAAAATTCGCCTTCCCGAGCGCCGTCACGCTGCGCAGATTGGATCCGTCTCGATTCATCACGAAAATTTCGAGTGACGTGGGTCGCCAGATCGCCTCTTTCATCAGCAACAGGTAATCGTTCAACTCCGAGCCTGGCGCAAGCTCACGCCCGCGGAACACGATGCGCTGTCCGTCCGGTGAAAGGAAGGCGCCGCCATCGGGACCTGGTCGGTTCGTCAACCGTCGCACGTCCGACCCGTCGCCATTCATCGAGTAAATCTCCATATCGCCGTCGCGGATGCTCGTGAAGACGATCCGGCCGTCGGCACCGATGGTGGCTTCGGCATCGTAGCCTGCGCTGACCGTCAGCCGTTGAACACTGCTGCCATCCTTCCGGGCGCGGAAGACGTCGTATCCCGCATAGATCGGCCAGACATATCCACGATCGAAGCTCGGTCGCGGTGGACACTCGGTCGCCGCCAGGTGAGTCGACGCGTAGACGACGGTCGTCCCGTCCGGCGCGAAGTACCCGCACGTCGTCCTGCCCTCCCCGTTACTCACACGACGGAGATTCGTCCCGTCCACGTTCATGATGAAGATCTGGTCGCACGGGACGCCCGGTCGCGTGGATTGGAAGATCAGCTCGGTGCCGTCAGGCGAGAAGTACGCTTCGGCGTTCTCGCCACCGTTCGTCAGCTGACGCAGATCGGTGAGATGACGCTCCGGTGCCGGCGTCGTGTCCGGCGCCTGTTGAGCCGAAATCGGCACGAGTGTGAGAGCCGCCGCCAGTGCCGTCCATGCGAACCGAACAACGCGCACGTTTCCTCCTGAGGTCCGGAAACCTATCATAGGGAACGATGCAATCCTCTGGCAACGACGACCAGACGCTGACACTCGCGACAGCCATCGCGCGCGCCGTCCGCGACGGCGGCGGGCGCGCCTTCATCGTCGGCGGATGGGTTCGCGATCAGCTGCTGGGAAGCGCCTCCAAGGACGTGGACCTGGAAATCTTTGGCATCCCCGTCGAGCGGCTCCCGCGACTGCTCGAACCGTTCGGCGCGGTAGAGCCCGTGGGCCAGAGCTTTCCCGTGTTCAAGGTGGCTGGCATCGACGTCGCCCTGCCCCGGCGCGAATCGAAGATCGCGCGCGGGCACAAAGGCTTCGTCGTCGAGGGCGATCCGGACATGTCGATCGAGGAAGCGTCGAGACGCCGCGACTTCACCATCAACGCGATTCTCTTCGATCCGCTCTCGGGTGAGTACCTGGATCCGCACGGCGGACAGAGGGATCTCGAGAATCGACGTCTGCGCATGGTCGACCCCCGAACGTTTGCCGACGACAGCCTGCGCGCGCTGCGCGCCGTGCAGTTCGCGGCGCGATTCACGCTGGATCTCGATCCTGAAACCCGTGCGCTGTGCCGGACGATTCGACTCGACGACCTGCCAGCCGAACGGCTCTGGGGCGAAGTCGAGAAATGGCTGCTGCTGGCCGATCGGCCGTCACGAGGCTTCGAGGTGGCCCGCGATCTTCAGGTGATCGAACAACTTTTTCCGGAAATGCTGCCGCTCATCGGGTGCCCGCAGGAACCCGAGTGGCACCCGGAGGGCGACGTCTGGGTACACACGCTGATGGTCGTCGACGGCGCTCGCGAGCGCATCGCTGATCTCTCACGCGGAGCGCGCGTGGCTATCATGCTCGGTGCGGTGTGTCACGATTTCGGAAAGCCGACCACCACCGCGGTCATCGACGGCCGCATCCGCAGCCCGAATCACGAGGAGGCCGGCGTCGCACCTACGGCGGCGGTGCTCGACCGGCTGAACCTGCACACCATCGACGGGCTCGACGTGCGCCGTCACGTGCTCGGCCTGGTCGCCAATCATCTGAAACCCGGCATGTGGCACAAGGTTCGGGACCAGGTCGGCGACGGGGCGTTTCGACGGCTGTCGCAGAAGGTCGACCTCGAGCTTCTGGCGCGGCTGGCCAAGGCCGACTGCATGGGCCGCACGGGCGTATTCGACTGTTCGGCGATGGACTGGTTTCTCGAGCGGGCACGCGCCCTGGGGGTGGAGCATCGGCCTCCTCCTCCCCTTCTGCTCGGCCGACACTTGCTGGAGCTTGGCCTCGCCCCCGGACCGCGCGTCGGGCGCATCCTCAAGCGCGTCTACGAGCTGCAGCTCGACGGGCAGGTGACCACATTGGAGGCCGCACGGGACGCGGCCCGCACCGCGCTCGCCGACGAGACGAACTAGCTCGAGCCGAGCGAACCTCCTCAGAGCCCGGACAGGATTCGGGCGAACACGTCAGGGGCGACGTTGCCACCGGAGACGATGGTTACTATCGGTCCACCAGCGAGATGGCCGTTCGTGAGCCGATCGAGGATGGCGGCCACGCCGACCGCGCCGCTCGGCTCCGCCACGAGCCTCGCTTCACGGAAGATCCACCGCACGGCCGCCGCGATTTGATCGTCCTCGACGGTGATCATCTCGTCGACCAGATCTCGCACGTGATCGAAGGTGAGCTGCGCGGGCGAGACCGGCAGCAGCCCGTCAGCGATGCTCTGCACGTAATCGAGCGTGACCGGGTGCCCGGCCTCCAGCGATCGCGTCATCTTCGCGGCCCCGACCGGTTCCACACCGACGATCTGCACTGTCGGCTTGAGTGCCTTGACCGCTGCGGCCACGCCGGCGATCAGGCCACCTCCGCCGACGGGGACGTAGATCGCGTCGACGTCCGGTTCCTGTTCGAGAATCTCCAGACCAATCGTTCCCTGCCCTTCGACGATCCAGGGATGATCGAACGGCGGCACCATCGTGAGGCCGCGCGAGGCGGCTTCCGATTCGGCGCGCCGCTGGCGGTCTTTCGACGTGGTGCCTTCGAGGATCACCTCGGCGCCCAACCTGCGGGCCCCTTCGAGCTTCACGTCCGACACAGTGGTGGGCATGACCACCACGGCGGGCGCGCCCATCAGACGCGCCGAATAGGCCAGCGCCAGAGCGTGATTGCCCGACGAGTAGGTAATCACGCCGCGCCGCCGGTCTTCCGGCGGGAGCTGCGCCAGCATGTTGAACGCGCCTCGAAGCTTGAACGCGCCAATTGGCTGAAGGTTCTCGCACTTGAGGCGGATACCAGGCGACGCCGGAGGAAGCGCGGCCGAGACATCCACGAGCGGGGTTCGGGGAACGACGTCGCGCAGACGCGCACCCGCGCGGCGAATGTTTTCGATGCTTACCAGCGGCGAACCGGACTTCGAGATCATCAGCGGGGCTTGCTGCCTCGCGTCTTTCCGGGTTTGGCGGGCCCGGCCGCCGAAGGCGTTCCCTCGCCTCGGACGAGCGTCAAGGCGGTCGGAGCCGGTGTGCGCCGGGTCCGCTTCGCCTCGACCAGCGACTCGCGCATCAGCGTCATCGTCGCCCGTCCGGCGAGAATGTCGGCGACGGTCGCATCGCTCAGTTTCTCCTTGGCGGCCTCGAGGAGCTTCGTACGCATCCACGCGAGCGTGCCGCGGCTGCTACTCCGCGACGCGGCGTAGTCGATCAACTGGAACTCGGCGGGCGACAGGGGAATGGCCACGCGTCGGTCGCGTGTGACGGCGGCCGTCTTGCGCTTGGTCATGACCTGCGCCCGGCGTGCCATTCCTCGAGGAGCGCCGGCACGTTGCCGCTGACCGACCGCAGGGAGGGCGTCCAGCCCAGAGCACGCGCCCGTTCGCTGCGCACCACCTGATCGAGCGCCATGGCTTCGGCGATGCGTCCGAGCTTGGTGCGCGCCTCGTTGAGCGGCATGTGCCGAACCTCAGGACGGGTCGGCATGTGCTCCTGGATGGCCTCGACGATCTCGCTCACGCGGTCGTCACTCTCGTCGCTCGCGTGGTAGATGCCGGAGGAGTCGGGGTTGGTCACAAGCCGCAGGTAGAGGTTGGCAAGATCGCGATCGTAGACCAGCGGCCAGCGGTTCTCGCCGTTGCCGATCACACGGATGAGCCCGTTGCTTGCGTCCTTGAACAAGTCACCCACCAGACCCCGCGACGAACCAAAGACGATGCCGGGACGCACGACGATGGTGCGCAGACCTCCACCGTGTGCTTCGAGCACCAGCCGCTCGTGCGCCGGCCGCCACGCCACCAATGCCGCGGGATTGATCGTCGCCTGTTCCGTCGCCGGGCGCGGCGACTGGCCAAGCACCCAGACGCCTGACGTGTAGACGAGCGCGGCACGCTCGGTGCCCCGCGCGATGTCGATCAGTGTCTGAATCGCCCGGCGATCGACGTCTACCCCGCGCGCCGAGTGCTCGAACGCGGTGAGCACGTATGCGTCGTGATCCCGGGCCGATTGCGCGTAGCTCTCGGGATCGCCGAGATCGGCCGTGAGCGGGTGTGCGCCGCGCTCCTCGAGCGTCCGCGCACCTTCCGGGGTCCGAACGAGCGCGGTGACTGCGTGCCCGGCCCGCAGGAAGGCGTCCAGAACCGCCGAGCCGATGTAGCCCGTGGCCCCGGTCAGAAAAATCCGCATCCTTGTCATCTCGGTTCCGAACGGTTCAGCCTCGGCTCCGTTCCTGGCACGGCGCGCGACGAAGACGCCGCTAGATGTCCCATACCCTCTCCCTGTCGAAGAACGTAATCACGCCGTCCTCGCTGACCTTGAGGACCGGACCGAACCGGCTGGCAGACATGGCGGCAGTGGTGCGCGCGCCTTCGACGACCCATTCCTCGTCGAGCGCCGGCGTGTGCCGTAAAATCGCACCGCAGGCGATCAGCGTGCCGCTCGTGTCCATGACGACGGCGCCGTCGAGCGTCGCCAGGGCCGTCAACACGCTGGGATCGAGCTCGTCGGCCTTGCGCCCGGCCACGAGCGACAGCAACTCGCGACGCGACACGCTGCTCGGGCTGGACGAGGCGCCGGACCCGAGATCGAGACGGTCGGAGCCGACCACGAGGTGCGGGACGGTCTCCGCGGGGTTGCGCAAGACGACGAAGAGCGCGCCTTTTCGCACGTCCGCCAGATCGAGCGCGCACTGAAACAACCGCTGCGCGAGGCGCTGATCGCCCACGGCGTGGACCCACAGATCGTATTTCGCCTGCAGATCCAGAAGGTGCCAGTTGGCGGCCCTGAACGTGAAGACCTGCGCCCCTTCGGCGAACACCTTGATCTCGTGCGAAGGGCTGAGCACGACACACACGTTCCCCGCCGACAGCGTGGCCCGCGCGTGCGGCAGATAGGCCTGCGCGCAGGGAACGACCGGATCGGCCTCGTGGGCGAGTTCCGATCCCCACCGCTCGACATCGACGACATCGAGCAGGGCGCCGTCACGGTTCAACAGAAAGACCGTGTGCAGGCCGTCCGAAAGACGATAGAAGCTCTTCACCATCGTCAATGCCTGCGAGTACCGGGACCTCTGGGCCGGCGGCGGTTGGGCTCGCGCACCGGATCGAATTCAGTCGTCAGCATGAGGACGCCGGTCGAGATGGGACGGTTCTCGTAGCTCGAAAGCGCCGCTACGCGGAGCACCTCGATGGCCGACGCGATGCGATCGGCCCGGTTCTCGCTGGGCCCGAATCCATACGGCTGGTCGTCGAGAAACGCCCCAAGATAGCGGTCCTCGATAGCCCCGCGGAACAGCTCGCCCCGCTCCGCGATGAACTGGGGATTGAGCGTCGCCCGGAACCGCTGGGCCAGAACCCGACCGACGGCCCGAGCGAGCCTGATTTCGTGCGTCGTGAACGGCCGCCGTGCATTGACTCGCAGCACATACCGGACCCCGAACCACCGGACGGTCAGCGCGGAAGGGTCCTCTGTGGGCTCGATGGCCAGCCGGCCGTCGGACGAGACCGACGGAATGGGCTCGGTCTCGAGCACCGCCCGATCGAAGAACCGCGTCAGCGCCGATCGCAGAAAGCTGTCGTACAGGGAGCTGGCCGCGATCACAGGAGGCAGTGAGGACATGGGGAGCCGGACCGACGGGTCGAAGGCCCATACATCATAATTCACGGTATGGCCCGCGCCACGCTGCTCGACTTCTTCGATGACATCGCAGGAATCCGTCGCGAATACCTCGTCTACGACGACGGATATCGCATCAGACGGTATCGCTACGACGAGGTGGGGTGCGCATCGCGCGCGTTTGCCGCGCGCCTGCAGGCGGCCGGGTTCGAGAAGGGGGACCCGGTCGTCATCTGGAGCGAAAACCGGCCCGAATGGATCGTCGCGCTGTGGGGCTGCATTCTCGCCGGGGTGATCGTCGTGCCCATCGACTACCGGGCGTCGGGTGAGTTTCTGGCCCGGGTCAGGCAGCGAGTCGGCGCGCGCCTGCTGCTGGTCGGCGACGAGGTCCCGCTGCCCGGAGACTCGTTCGGCGTCGACATCTGGAGGCTCGGCGAGCTCGATTGGGCCGCAACCGCTCGGCCTTCGGCCGTCTCGATCGCGGCAGCGTGACACGCTCGAGATCATCTTCACGTCAGGGGCCACGGCCGAGCCGAAAGGTGTCGTCATCACGCATCGGAACGTGCTGGCCAACATCGTGCCGGTCGAACGCGAGGTGCTGAAGTATCGCAAGTACGGCCGTCCCTTCTTTCCGATCCGATTCCTCAACCTGCTGCCGCTCAGCCATCTCTTCGGCCAGGCCATGGCCGCGTTCATTCCCCCGATGTTGCCCGGGGTCGTGATTTTCATGCGCGGCTACAACCCCCGCGAGATCCAGGCGCAGATTCGCAAGCGGCGCGTATCGGTGCTGGTGTCGGTGCCGAAGATTCTGGACGTGCTGCGTGATCATGCCGAGCGGGCTCATCCAGAGACTGCACAGGCGCAGGCGGGACGGATCTCCATCGCTCAGCGATGGTGGCGGTATCGGGCAGTACATCGGGCGTTCGGGCTCAAGTTCTGGAGCTTCGTCGTCGGGGCGGCGCCCCTCGAGCGCGGGCTGGAGGAGTTCTGGTCGCGCCTCGGCTTTCTCGTGGTACAGGGCTACGGCCTCACAGAAACCGCGCCGATCGTCAGCCTCAACCATCCGTTCCATACCGGCAAAGGCTCGGTTGGCAAGGCCATCGCGGGTGTCGAGATCAGGATTGCGCCAGACGGGGAGATTCTGGTCCGGGGCGAGAACGTGACGACGGGTTACTTCGAGGCGCGTGAGGAGACCGCCGCGGCGTTCGAGGACGGGTGGTTTCGTACGGGCGACATCGGCGAGCTCGACGGCTCCGGGCGGCTCTTCATCAAGGGCCGAAAGAAGGAGATGATCGTCACGCCGGAAGGGTTGAACGTTTTTCCTGAAGACATCGAACGGGTGCTCACGGCTCTGCCAGGCGTCCGCGATGCCGCGGTGGTGGGCATGGCTTCGAACGGCGAAGAGCGGCCTCACGCGGTCGTTGTGCTCGATTCCTCGCTCGATCAACACGAGGTTCTGCGGCAGGCCAACAAGGACCTCGAGGAGCATCAGCGGTTGCGTGGCGTATCGGTGTGGCCGCTGGCGGAGCTGCCGCGCACCGAAGGCACGCAGAAGCTCAAGCGCGGAGAAATTCGCCGCTGGGTGGAGTCGGGTGGCCGCGCCACGGTCACGCCAGCCTCGGGCCGCTCGATCGACGCCATTCTTGCGAAGTACGCCGGCGGGCGCAGTCTGGACCCCGACACGACGATCGACGAGCTCGGATTGTCATCGCTCGAGCGCGTGGAGCTGATGGTGGAGCTGGAAGACACGTTTCAGACGACGATCGACGAGGCCCGCTTTGCGACGGTCGCCGACGTGAAAGCGCTTCAGTCTCTCGTCGCGGAACCTGCTGCGGGCGAGGACGTGCCCGAATCGCTCCAGTTCCCCTCGTGGAATCGCCGGCTGGTTGTGCGCGCGATTCGCCGCCTGAGCCTGGCCACCTGGATTCTTCCTCTCGCGCGGATTTTCGCGTGGATTACGGTGCGCGGCCACGAGCATCTTCTCAGGCTCGACGGCCCGGTGATCTTGGCCGCCAATCATCAGAGCCATTTCGATACCCCGGTAATACTCGCCGCCCTGCCGACGCCAATCCGTTACCGCGTGGCACCAGCGATGGCGAAGGAATTCTTCAAGGCGCACTTTTTTCCGGAAGGGCACCGTCCCTTCGAAAGGCTCACCAACGGTCTCAACTACTATCTCTCCACCTTCTTCTTCAACGCGTTCCCGCTGCCTCAACGAGAGGCCGGTGCCCGCCAGACGCTGCGCTATGTGGGTGAGCTCCTCAGCGAGGGCACGTCTGTGCTGCTGTTTCCAGAGGGTCGGCGCGCCGAGGGCGGCGAGATCGGGCCGTTCCGCCCCGGCATCGGCATGATGGCGTCGCGTCTTCAGGCGCCGGTCGTGCCCGTTCGGCTGGAGGGCGTCGATCGCGTGCTGCACCCGAACTGGCGCATGGCGCGGCCCGGACGCGTCACGGTCACATTCGGCGCGCCGCTGAAACTCGAAGGCGACGACTACGCGGCGCTCGCTCGCCAGGTCGAGGAGGCAGTGAAATCGCTCTAGCGATGGACCGCACGCGTTCCGGGTCCCCTAAATTGCCTGGGTCGAGGGGGTGTGTCAGAATACGAGCGAGCAGAAAGGACAGGACTGTTTGAGCAAGGACGATCTGATCGACATCCAGGGAACCGTCGTTGCCGTACACAGCGGCGGCCTTTATCGCGTGCAATCCGACGCCGGTCACGAGGTGCTGGCGCAGTTGAGCGGCCGGATGCGCCGCTTCCGGATCAAGGTGGTACCAGGCGATCGCGTGACCGTTGGCGTCTCGCCCTACGACCCGGTTCGCGGCATCATTACCTTCCGCGCCCGATAGCACGGCCCGCCGAGCGGTTCAGTCGGGCAGGACCTCTCCGGTTCCCCAGCCCAGACAGCGAATCGGCCGGCATTCACATAGAATAGATTCGTGGACGATCCGCACACGCTCTTCGAACCGGTGGGTCCGACCGACCCCTCCGGCGCACCCGAGCCACCGGCGCTGTCGCCGGCGGTCCATCGTTTTCGCTCGTGCCGGTGGCGACGCGAGCCGGAGGACGGCGTCATCGAGCACTGCACGCATCGCGACGTGCTGCCGCTGGCGGGTGCGAGCGGCTTCGATCCCGAGGCGTGGTGCCCCGACTGCACCTACTACAAGGCCCGCCGCCCGCCCCGCAAGCGCCCCGACAACGACTTCCGCTATTAGCTCGACCTCAGCCCGCTGTTCGGCTCTTCCGGCCGGTTCGCTGCGGGTAGGTGAGTTCGGCGACCTCAGGCCGCCTCACGCGGGTTCCAGTGCCCTTGGAGAAGTGCACGAAGAAATTGTCCGGCGACGGAAAGTGCCGGATATCCAGATCGTCCACCTGCAGGAGATCGTTGAACATCACGAACAATTCGTCGTAGCTGTAGTAGTAGTGCCGGTGCTGATCGACGTCACCGCGCACCTGGTGCACACACTCCCGATAGAACGCCTCGGGATCGTGGCCGATCTGGTGCACCGACAGGAAGTGCAGCGTCGCATGTCCGCCCGGCTTGAGCACGCGGCGCATCTCGGCCAGCAGAAGGAACACCACGGGTTTGTCGATGTGCTGCAGCGTCGCGCAGGAGTAGATGTTGTCGAACACGGAGTCGCGCGAACGGGAACATCGCGCCGTCGTACACGACGAATCGCGCGCGCGGATCGACGAAGCGCTCGCGAGCCCGCCGCACCATGTTCTGCGAGATGTCGAGACCGATCACGCGGGTCGACGGGAAGCGTTCGAGCATCGCTTCCATGATCCAGCCGACCCCGCTTCCAAGCTCCATCATCGAAGCCCCCGCCGCGGGGCGGGCGAACGGGAAGCAGTCGTCGAAGAACGTGCTGCGATAGCCCCTGGCGCGCGCCAGCAGCTGATCGACGGGAACGCCGTCGTGGATCCGGCGATTGAGCGTGTCGAGATCTTCGACTCTCGTCCACGCCGATGTGTAGTCGCGGGCGTTCATGAGACCCGGGCGTGTCAATGCGGGTCGTCGACGCCTTTGGTCATGTAGGACGCGCGGCCGAATCGGCGCAAGCCGCTCGCTGACATCCCGAAACAATCCTGACTGAAATAGTGGCAGGCCATGCTCCAGCGGGTGATGTCCATATCGTTGATCGGAGCTCCGCCATGGATCAGCATCGCATGCCAGAGCAGCACGTCACCCTTTCTGGCCATGTAGTTCCTGAACGGAAACCGGTCCTTCTGTTCGCTCAGATACTCGGTGAACTCTTTCTCGAGCTCGGGCTGGTAGTGGTATTTCGTCGGGCCGAAGTCGTACGGCGGCAGCTTGTGGCTCGAGGGCCAAAGCTGCAGCGGGCCGGCGTCTGGACTCACGTCCTCGAGCGCCACCCACGAGGCAAACAGGCGGCGCGCCGGCGTGGGCGTCATGTAGATGTGATCGACGTGCGCCGACTGCTGTGATCCGCGCTCGAAGACGAGCGAGTTGACACCCACCACCGTCGTATCGAAGATCAGCTCCCCGATGCGGACCACCCGTTCGTTCAGGAAGATGCGGCGAACAGCCTCGGAATGGAGGTAGAAGTCGTTGATCTTATAGGGCTGCGTCCGTGCACCCTCGTCGAGCTCGTCCATGTAGCAACGCCGGCCGTCGCGAAGCAGGTCGATTGAGACATGCCGCCGATCGCGCCACGCGCGATCCACATCCTCGCGGGCCGCGTCGATGTCGTCCGCCGGCACCGAGTTCGACAGGATGACGTACCCGTTCGTCGCCCACTGCTCCAGGAGCGACGCCTCCTCGGGGGTCACGCCGCCCTTGTCCTGCCGCCGTTGGATCTGCCGATCGCTGTCTTCGAGATCCAGCCACAAGAAGCTGGACGCCGGCTCCGTTCGCATCACCGGGTGCGAGGTCTCGACCGGCAGGATCGACGGACGGGCCGGCCCCGCGAAGAGACGCGTCAGGATGTTCGCCATGCGCGATTATCGGAACGGCTTTCGCGCTTTGTCAAGGTTGCCGGCGGTGCTACTCGCTGAACTCGCGCGCCAGGTCCACCCATTCGCCGTTGGGCGCGAGCTGCTGGTACTCGCGCCAGTGCGGGCGCGCGTCCTGCGACTGGCCCAGCTTTTCGAGCGTGACCGCCAGATAGAAATGCGCGTCAGGATAGGCGGCATTGAGGACGAGCGCGTCGCGGTAGCAGGCCGCCGCCTCCGGATAGCACCCGAGGTCGTGATGGATGTTGCCCAGGTTGAAGTGCGCCTCGAAAAACCCCGGCTCCAGTCGAATCGCGCGCTCGTAGAGCGCCTGCGCCTCCGGCAGCTGATCCTTCGCGTAGTGAAGGTTCGCCAGGTTGATGAGCGCCGCAACCAGGTACGGATCGATTTCGAGTGCGCGGCGGTAGGCCGCAGCAGCGGCCGCCTGGCTCGCGTCGTCTCCCTCGTCCAGCGTCGAGGCCTGCACGAAGTACTCTTCGGCCGCGCTCGCGAGGGCCGCGGCCGTCACCCGCTGGGGCCGCGACACCATCGTCGCGGCCGCGGGCGCAGGCTCGGGCCGACGCAAGCGCAGAATCTTCGCCGGCTCCGGATCCAGTTTGAAATTGAATGCCAGCTGGCCGCTGTGCGAGGCCTGAAGCACCCGCAGGACCGGCACGGAAGGGCGTGCCCTGCTCCAGCTCGGCGCTGGCCTGCCGGATGATCGACAGATCGGAGAAGCTCAGATGTCGATCGGCCCCGGCTTCGGTGACGGGACGGATGAGCCCGAACTTCTGCAGGCAGCGGATGTGGTCCTCCCGCACCTGCGGATACATGCCGAGCACGTCGCGCAGCGGATAACCGGGCGACAGGCCACCTGTCGTGGCGTCAGACATCGATCCCGGGAAGGTTCCGCGACGGCCGCGCCGCAACGGATCGTCCAAGAGCATGGACGGTCACACGATGACGGAGAACGTGTGTCATGTCAATCGCAAAGTCCCGGCGTTGACACTCGACGACAATCGGGAAACAGTAGGCGCATGCTGCTCGCGGGTGACGTCGGCGGCACCAAGATCGTGCTGGGCCTCTTCGAACCAGGATCGGCGCGTCCGCGCGAGCTCCACGCCGAAACCTATCGTACCGCCGATCACGACAGCCTGCCTGGCGTGCTCGACGATTTCATCCGCCGGTTCGTGTCCTCGACCGGGCGCATCGACTCTGCGGCCGTCGGCGTCGCCGGACCTGTGGTCAACGGCCGTGCCCGACTGACCAACGTTCCCTGGCATGTGGACACAGTCGAGATCGCCGCGGCCACCGGCACGACCCGGGTCGCGCTCATCAACGACCTCGAAGCGATGGCCTGGTCGGTGCCGGTGCTCGACGACACCGAACTCGAAGTGTTGCAGCAAGGCGTGCCGCCCGAGCACGGGAACGCCGCCCTCATCGCAGCGGGCACGGGACTGGGCGAAGCCCTCCTGTTGAGTCATCACGGCGCGGTGATTGCCGCGCCCTCGGAAGCCGGGCACGCCGATTTTGCGGCCCGCAACGATCGAGAGTCGCTCTTGATGGCGGCCCTGACGGGCTGGTATGGGCGTGCACGCTTGGAGGACGTACTCTCCGGGCCCGGTCTGGTGAACCTTCACCGCTTCATCCACGGCGACGTGGCGTGCCCGGCCACGAGAGGCGTCCCCGAGAAGTCCGACTGGCCGTCGCGCATTTGCCGTGCCGGCATCGCCAGCGAGTGCACGCTCTGCGTCGAGACGCTCGACATGTTCGTGCAGGCCTATGGCGCCGAGGCTGGCAACCTGGCGCTCAGAACCGTGGCGACACGCGGCGTTTTCGTGGGCGGGGGCATTGCCCCGAAGATGCTGCCGGCGCTCAAGGCCGGCGGATTCATGTCCGCGTTTCGGACCAAGGCGCCCATGCAGGCCCTCATGGAGCGCGTGCCCGTCAAGGTGATCCTGAACCCACGCGCCGCCCTGGTCGGAAGCGCCGTGCACGCGGCAGGCCTGACGGGCTGACGCAGGGGTCAGGGTCGCGTCGAAGGGGTCACGCGCCGCTCGAATATCCCGGTTTCCGCCATGACGCGCTCGATGGCCTCGATCTCGGTCGGCACGAACTCCGAAAGGTTCTCGTAGCCGGTCTCGGTGATGAGGATGGGATCTTCGATCCGGATGTAGACACGGTCATCCGGGATGGTCAGAGCCGGCTCGATGGTGAAGATCATCCCCGGCCGCAGGGTATCAAATGGCACTTCGACATCGTGAACCTCGAGACCAACCATGTGCCCGAGGCTGTGGCCGGTGTCGCGGCGGTACGCGTCGACGAACTGCCCGGCCGCTCGCCGGGCTCTGTCGCTCGTAAAGGGGAACTGCGAGACGACGTTGTCCATCCTCGCCACGGCGTCGCGGATGATCGTGCGCGGCGCGAGTCCAGGCCTGATCGACTGCATCAGCGAGCGATAGAGCCGTGTATAGATGTCGTATAGCTCGCGCTGGGCGCCCGTGAACCGCCCGTTCGCGGGAAACTCGCGCGTGACGTCGGACGTGTAGTACTTGAAGTCCGGCGCGTAGTCGTAGAGAACGAGGTCGCCGTCCGCGAGCGTGCCCTGCGCCGCGTGATAGTGGGGGTAGAACGCGTTCTGCCCCGAGGCGACCAGGGCGTAATAGGCCGGCCCCTGTGCGTTGGCGCGGCGAAAGAAGTAGTCGCCGATGGCGGCCAGCTCGTACTCGGCCATTCCCACCTGCGCCGACCGCATCGTCTCAATGATGGCTTCGCCGGCGATGCGCGTGGCTTCGCGCACGAGCGCGATCTCGCGCGGGCTCTTCACCATGCGGAGCTCATCCAGGATCGGATCGAGGTCGCGCACGGTCGAACCGCCCGTACGCTGTCGCAAGTGGTCTGCGAAGGCGGACTCTCGAGACGGACGGGCGTCCCACGAGTCGGCGGCAGCCCTGGCCGCTGCAAACGCCGTCCGATCGGGTGTGCCGGCGCCGAGCGATTCCATCCGGAACGGGGTGTACACCGTCCGGCCCGAGAGATCAGAGACCGTCTGGTCGAACGAGGCGCGAGGCTCGACCCGACCAATGCCGGTGATGCGCCGGGCGTCGTCGCCGGGCACGAGCACAGGACCCTCGGATCGCTCGAGACGCTCGTCGCGCGGTGGCAGAAACAGCGTGGCTCGCCGCGTTCTGCCATCGAGCACCAGGATCGCGCGCGGCACTTCGACGCCGGTCAGGTAGAAGAAATGGTTGTTCTGCCGGAATCTGACGTACGCCGGATAGTCGGCGGCTCCCTGCAGGATGGCCGCGGCGTCGCCGAGCCGTTCCATCACCGTCATCCGGCGGGCCGCGAACTCTTCGATCGGAAATGCATCCGTGAACAACGGCGGTTCAGGCACCACCGCCGCCCCGCGCGTCGAGAGCACGAGAATGGCCGCCAGAATCAGTGTCGTGACCGGCATGGAGTGCCGCACGCGATTACCCCGCTGCCGCCACGAGGACGCCGAAGCGAGGGTCGTCACGTATCGGATCGAAATCGGGATCGGTCCTGGCGCGCCGGCGGTTGAGCCAGGGAAGCGCCGCGATCGTCTCTTCGAGATGGCGAATTGCGCGATCCGCGTCGCCCTTGAGCGCCCATAGACAGGCAATGTCGTACTTCGTGGCCGGATCGTCGGCGCCGTTGGCCACCCGCTCGTCGTACGCCTTCGTCGCCCGTTTGAAGTAACGCTCGGACTCGTCCCCATCGCCGAGACGCAGGTATGCGGCACCCAGCTTCTGATGCAGCTCGATCACGGTGCGGTCCTTGAGGATGTGATCACTGGAGGAAAGGAACATCAACTCGCGCTGATACTCGCGCACGGCATCGTCGTATCGACCCTGCCGATAGTAGACATAGCCCAGCCTCGTATGACCGCCCACCACCAGCAGCCCCTCCGTGCCGGAGATGTACTGCTCCTGCAGCTCGATGGCACGACGGCACGCCTCTTCCGCCTGGTCGTAGTTCCCGATCAGCGTGAGCAGAAGGGCCAGGTTCAGCCACGAGTAGCCACCTTCGGGGTTGATGGCCGTCGCCTTCTGGACCTCAATAATCGCCTCCTCGAACATCCCCTTGCCCATCCAGTAGGCGCGTGACAGCGCCTGGTGCGCCGTGGCGTTGTTGGGGTCGAGCTCGATCGCCCGCTTGTTGGACAGGATCGCGTCGTCGTAGCGCCCGCGACCCAGATACGCGGATCCGAGAAACGAATGCGCAATGGCCAGCAGGGGATCGAGCTCGATGGCGCGGTGCTCGATCTCGATGGCCTTGTCGAAGAGGTCGGGCAGGTGCAGGAACCCCGCCTTCAGGACATAGCTCTGGCCGAGCAGGGCCCACGCCTTGGCGTAGTTGGGATCGTGCTCGACGGCCTTCTCGAAGAGATAGATGGCGCGGTCCAGGGAATCCCGGCTGGCCATGCGCAGCGTCATCATGCCCTTCGAGAAGCTCTCGTAGGCCTCGACCGACGCGGTCTCGGTACGCGCGATCGCCATCATGTCGCTTCGGTCGAGATGGACGTTGAGGCTGCCGGTGAGCTCGAAGACAATCTTGTCCTGCAGCTCGAAGATTTCCGACGTGCGGCCGTCAATCTTCACGGTCTTCGCGAGCGCTCCCGTCGCGACATCGACGAGCCGCGCGGTGATGCGAATGAGATCCCCGAACCGCTGAAATCCGCCGCCGATGATCCATCGCGCCCCGAGGCCACGGCCGATGTTGATGGCGAAGCGCTCGTCGGGCACCGAATCGCCGGAGCCCATGTTCCGGAGCGCATCGAAGATTCGCTCGCGGCCGATGACGGCGAGGCCGGGGACGTTCTTCAGATCCGAGGTGACGGTTTCGGCGATGCCCGAGCCGATCCACTCGTCGGATGGCTCCTGGCTGATGTTCGAGAAGGTCATCACGGCGATGGCCGACGCGCCAGTTGCGGCTCCCACGGGCTGCGCCGCCAAACCTGAGGGTCCTGCACCGCTCAGCGCGCCATCGAGCTGGCTGCGCACGCGGTTCAAGTCGACCAGCATCTCGCGCGCCGACTGATAACGGAACGCCGCGTCTTTCGTCAGAGCCCGAGCGACAACGGCGTCGAGATCCGCAGGCACCTCACGCCCGAACCGGACGAGCGGCGGTGGCGGCTGATGAATCAACCGATCCAGCACCTCGGGCAGACTGTCGCCTGCAAACGGAAGACGGCCGCTCAGCATCTCGTACAGCACGACGCCCAGCGAGAAGAGGTCGGTACGATGATCGACGCTCTTGCCGAGCGCCTGCTCGGGCGACATGTAGAGCACGGTGCCCAGCAGCATCCCTGGCATCGTGTACTGCGGGACATCGAGCGTGCGCTCGTCGGGACGGGCAAGCCAGGTGTTGGGCCGCCCGATGCGGGCAAGGCCGAAGTCGAGAATCTTCACCTGCCCGCGCGGCGTAATCATGACGTTCGCGCTCTTGACGTCGCGATGGATGATGCCGCGCTCGTGGGCATCGTCGAGGGCATCCGCAATCTGAATCGCGATGTCTACGGCGTCGCGGACCGGCAGAGGACCTCCGGCAAGCTTCGCCGACAGGAGCTCCCCTTCCACGTACTCCATGACGAGGAACATCGAGCCTGCGTGCTCACCGATATCGTAGATGGCGGCGATGTTCGAAGAGCGAAGCGACGAGGCGGCACGGGCCTCGGTCATCAGACGTCCGCGCCGCTCGGGATCGTCCTGCAGCGTGGACAACAAGAACTTCAACGCGACCGGACGACCCAGGCGGACATCCTCGGCCAGATACACCTCGCCCATCCCTCCAGCCCCGAGCCGTTCGCGCACGAGGTAGTGCTGGATGGTTGAGCCAATCATCGGGGCGGGAGATGTCTGAGAGGACGGTCCGCTCATCTCTGTAGAGACGCCTTGTCGATTAGTTAAGGTTCCTGCCGACGGTCTTCGCCTACTGTATCAGGATTGGCAGACGCGCACGTCGGCCCCCAGGCGCTCAGGCCGGAACGGGACCGAGGGCTTCGCGAACCTTCGGATGCACCACTTCCCCACCGCGCGTGACGAGCGTCTCGCGCGTAATCTCGTCGTCGGAATTGATCTGAAGCGTACCGTCCTTGACGAGATGCAGCAGAAAGGTGGCGATGTTCTTCGCGTAAAGCTGACTGGCGTGGTACGGAACCGACGAAGCGAGATTGGTCGGACCGATAATCGTGACGCCGCCGGTGACGACGGTGTCGTCGGCCCGTGTCAGCTCGCAATTGCCGCCGCGCTCGGCAGCCAGATCGACGATCATCGCTCCCGGCGCCATCCCCTTCACCATGTCCGCGGTGATCAGCACGGGTGATTTTCTACCTGGAATCGCCGCCGTCGTGACGACCACTTCGCTCGACGCCACGACTCGAGCCATCATCTCGCGCTGTCGCCGATAGAACGACTCGTCCTGCGCAACGGCGTACCCGCCCTTGTCCTCGGACGCGCCTGCTTCGAGGGGCAGCTCGACGAACTTCGCGCCCAGGCTCTGCACCTGTTCCTTGACGGCGGGCCGCACGTCGAAGGCTTCGACGCGCGCCCCCAGACGCCGTGCGGTGGCGATCGCCTGCAGTCCCGCGACTCCGGCTCCAACGACGAACACACGAGCGGCGGCCACTGTGCCAGCCGCCGTCATCAGCATCGGAAACAGACGCGGCAGGTGTGCGGCGGCGAGCAGCACGGCTTTGTAGCCGGCCACGGTCGCCATCGACGACAGTGCGTCCATGCTCTGTGCGCGGGTGATGCGCGGCATGAGCTCCATGGCCAGCAGGACGACTCCACGCCTGGCGGTATCGGCCGCGGCGGTGGCTTCGGCGAGCGGCTCCGCGAATCCGACGACGATCTGATCCGGGCGCAGCAGCGCCAGATCGGCGGCCCAGCCGACTCCGGCGGCTCCCGCGGCTCGCACGGCCACGACGGCGTCGGCCCCCGCGAACAAGTCCGCGCGAGAAGGAACCACCGTCGCGCCGGCCTGGCGGTAAGCGTCATCCGGAAATCCGGCAGCCGCGCCGGCGTCGGCCTCGACGAAGATCGTCAAGCCTGCCTTGATGAGTGACGGAAGCGTCGCCGGAATCAGGGCGACGCGGCGCTCACCTGGAAAGGTCTCTCTTGGAACGGCGATTTTCATGACGGGCCGTTATTCTACTCCGCACGCACACGGGCATTGCACTCGTCGAGCCACGAGGGCAGCTGCTCGATTCAGAGTGTCAGCAATAGGGCGGAGGCTGTAAGGGCGAGGCCGGACAGGAAGAACCACCGAACAGCCGGTGCCGCTGGCATGCGTGGCGCGCGCTCGGAGTCGGTCGTCTCGTCGAGCCACGCGATGAGCCGCTCACTGGCGGCGAAACTCGCCGCCAGCGCGCCCAGCAGCAGCAGCCAGCCCGCTCCAAGAAGACCCTTGGCCGCCGCGCCGAGCTCGCCAGCCGTGACGGCCAGCGCCGCCGACACGACCCACGCGGTCAATGCAGCCACCGTCTGCAAACGGTAGCCGGCGAGCTGACGCTCGCCGCTCTGACGCAGCCGCTCCAAGCGCTGAAGGGCCGCCGCTCGCCGCGCTTCCTCGACTGCCTGCGCGCGCTCGAATTCCATGCGCGTGCGGTCCCGATCGAACGCTTCCTTGATCGCCGCAACGGCAGCGACGCCCAGCCGCGCCTCGACCTGTCCGAGCGCCTGACGATTGGCGGACACACCCTGCGAGGCGACATCGGGCCCGCGCACGCGCCGCACCAGATCGGAGGCGCCCAGGAGAAAGTCGAGGGCGCGGAGCCACGTGGTGACAGCCATGCACGGAGCTTAGCGGGAGCCCGGGTGCGGCGCAAGATGATACCGGACGAGCTGGTGGCTTTCTTGACTTCGATCCGACCGTCCCTTACGCTCGCGCTCCAGATCGTGACCATCCTCTTGAACGGCGAGCCGTACGAGGCTCCGGGGCCACTTTCGATTTCCCAGCTGCTCGCCCGTCTCGAGCTCGATCCACGCCGGGTCGCCGTCGAACACAACATGACGGTCGTGAAGCGCGCACGCTACGAGGACACGATCATCCACGAGCGCGATCAAATCGAAGTCGTCAACTTCGTCGGAGGCGGCAGTCTCCGCTCGTCCGGCGAATCCGCAAGATAGCTGCGCGCATGGGAACCATCACCGTTACATCAGCCACAGCGCTTCAGCGGCCGACGTGTTTGGTACCTGTGCAGCCGTGTAACGCGTGTGCCAAAAGGGTGATCACTCGCGATTCCCCCAAAGCTGGGGCTCTCTCGAGCCACCTCAGCATTTTCAAGTACTTACACGGCCAATTTGACTGGCAGTCACCTTGCAGCCGACGACGTGGCAGCGCATGAGGGTAGCCGTCCGATTGAAACGCGTCGCTGTGAGAAAACTGGGCATCGTCTTCACTCTGGTGGTCATGTGGGGGGCGTTGACACTCTCACCCATCGCGCAATCCGGTCTCACGATCACGGCTCCGGCAAACGGAGTACGGCTCGCCGCGGGTCCGGACTACGCCACCGACGTGCTCGGTGATCCGTGGGACATGAGCAATCCCGAGGATATCGGCAACGGATCCGAACGAGCTGCGTGGCTGGGCATCGGACTTCGCGGTGGCCAACGGCACCGCGGGAGGCACAACGGCGAGACTAGCAACGGGAACGTCGATACCAACCTGCCGTTCCTCTATCGCGGATTCCACAACATCGTGAATCCGGGCCGCACCGGCAAGCGGTATCCGATCAATTCGAGCTTCTACAAGAAGGTCGCGTACCGGATGTACTCGGCCATCGCGGGTCAGTCGCCTCAGGCCTACTGGTTTCACTTCCCGTGGGATCACCCGAGCGGCATCGGGTTCGGCGTGCGCTTCCTGCCTCAAACTCAGGCAGGCTACAAGATCTACGCGGCAAATCTCCATGAATCACTTGCGCAGGGCAGCGCCTGGACGAACGGTTCGGTGGTCGGCTTCCGGCTCGACCCCAATAGCAACCAGGCAGGCCATGTGGTGCGCTACGACTGGGTCCGTGTGACCCGGGCCGACGCCGAGACGACGGCGATCATGCCGGTGCAGTGGTCGGGTGGCTCGGGGAACACGGCCATCGACGTCGTCGACGCCTCCGGCAGCGTGCTGAACGTGGCGAGCGTCTCCGGCGCGTCCTACTCCTTCAACTATGGAGTTCTTCCGCCCGGCGCCTACACGCTGCGTCTCACGCGGGGGGGCAGCCAGGCGACCAGGAGCTTCAGCGTCAACCATCCTCCCCTGGTGAAGGTGACCGATCCCGACGAGACGGGCGGCACGAACGACTACGCAACGACGGTCCTCAACAATGCCTGGGACATGAACGGCGCGAGCGACGTGATTGCGACTCGCAACGTCAGCGGGGCCTCGTACTCCGGGGGCGCGTTCCACGGCACGAACTCGAACGGTGACGCCAACGTCTTTCTGCTCAACCCGTCGAACAACCAGATCCCGATTGATACGACCAAGTACCGCTACCTGACGTACCGGCTGCGCGTGGACGGCACATACAACCTGGGACTCGGTAGCGTCGCCCGCGTCTTCTGGGGCTCCCAGACCTCGTCGACTGCGGTCGACCATCACGACCACACAGGACATCATCGTCTGGCCGGGCACCAACTCGTACACCATCGATCTCGCGAGCCTGCACTTCGGAAGCGACGGCGCCCTGGAGCAAGGCGGCGCGCGCCAGCTCTGGACGGCGGCGCCGGTCCGCTGGTTCCGCCTCGACCCTCACGAGTTCGCCGCGGCGCGGGCCTTCCACATCGAGGACGTACGCCTCACTGCGATGGATCAGAGCTCGAGCTCGTTCGTCATCCGGTGGACGGGCAACGACGCGGATGGCGATGCCGCCACGCTCGCCCTCTATTACGACACCAACACGAACCCCAATGACGGCCGGACGCTCATCACGCAGGGTGTCGCGCTCGGCGCGGGGCAGTTCACGTGGAACACGGCAGGTGTCAGCCCGGGTACCTACTGGGTGTACGCGCTCGCCAGCGACGGCCTCGATGCGCGCGGCTTCTATTCGACCGGCCGGTCAAGATTCTCGACGGCCCGGAGACACCAGCGAGCGATCCGTTCGCCTTCATCGATTCCCCGGTGAACGGAGCCAATGTCTCGACGCCCTTCACGATCTCGGGATGGGCGGTCGATCGCGGCAGTTCCTCAGGCACCGGCGTGAATCAGGTTGAAGTCTACGCGCAGCCGTTGGCGGGTGGGACGCAGGTCGCCCTCGGGTACCGCCACGTACGGAGGGTCGCGGCCTGATGTCGGCGCGGCGTTCGGATCGCCCTTTACCAACTCGGGCTACTCCAGGACGGTCTCGTCGCTCAGCCCAGGCTCGTATCAGCTCATCGTCCAGGGCACGCAGCACGGTCACGGGAACATTCAGCATCACCAAGACGGTGAACGTGACGGTCGTGGCAGGCGCAACGGCGCCACCCAGCACGAATCCCCTGGTGTGGGTCGACACTCCGAGAACCAACACCAACGTGAGCCAAAACATCGTCATCAGCGGTTGGGCCGTCGACCGGGCGGCGACGAGCGGACCTGGCATGGACGCCGTCCATGTCTACCGGCGACCAGCGGCGGGAGGCGCGCAGACGCTGGTAGGAGGCGCCACCTACGGCCTGTCGCGTCCCGACGTCGCGGCGGTCCATGGCGCAAATTTCCAGAACTGTGGATGGAGGCTGAACGCGTCGCTGCCGACCGGCACCTATGACCTGCTCGTGTATGGGCGCAGCACCCGCACCCAGGCCTGGACGACCAGGACGATTCGCGTCACGGTTCAGTAACCCGGCTTCGCGCGTGGCTCTACGGGCGCCTGCACGGACTACGGCGCCCTTCTATTTCTGGAGTCCGGCCGATGCTGGCCCGGGCTTGACCCCCGTGACGGCAACCCAGGCATTGTCCCAGCGATGAATTCGAACGTCGCCGAAACCGGCGCGCGCCTGGCGTAAGTCTCAAGCTCGTCGCCGACGTATGGGCCATGCGGGATTCGGATGAGGAACTTCGCGCCGTCGAGCAGCACGTTCCATCAGAATAGCACGCGCCGAATGCTTCGCTCGCTCAACAGCCGCCCGCCAAGCGCGCGGATGCGAGCTTCCAGACGCAACGCGCGCGAAGCAGCACCCACGCCATCGCCCGGGCCGGGTGCAGACGCGGGCGCGCGACGTGAGTCGAGTAGTAAAGATAAGCGCTCCGATGAAACGCCCGTACGGCCAGCGGGCGGACGGTCTGACTCGACCCTCCGGTCTGATGGATCATCGTGGCCGCCGGCACATACCGCACGGTGTAGCCGCGATCGCGCAGCCGGCGGCAGACATCCGCGTCTTCCCAGTAGAGAAAATAGCGCTCATCGAAGCCTCCGACCGCCGCCAGCGCCTCGCGCCGCACCAGCATGCACGCGCCCGACACCCAGTCCACTTCGACGCCGCCCGCCGACGGCTCGATGTCGGTTCGCACGTTGCGGCGGGCCGCGCGCGTGCCCGGCAAGAGCCGCGTGAGCAGCGTCGCCCGGCCGAACAATCCCGTCAGCATGGACGGATCGCCGCGCGCGCTGCCCTGCAGCGTGCCGTCGGCCTCGAGCACTCGGGGCCCGACGAGCGCGCATTCGGGATGTCGATTCAGTTCTTGGATCAGCTGCCGCACGGCGTCGTGCTCGAGCGTGGCATCGGGATTGACGAGCAGGATCAGCTCGCCCGCAGTCTCCGCAACTCCCTGGTTGACCGCGGCTGCAAATCCCAGGTTCTCGAGCATTGCGGATCATCCGAACGGACGGCACGGCGCGCACCGCGATCTCCGCACTCCCATCCGTGGACGCGTTGTCGACGACGATCGCGTCCGCCTCGAGGCCGGACAGGCCCTGGCCGAGCGACGACAGGCAGGTCGGGAGGTACGGATCGCTGTTGAAATTGACGATGACCACCGAGACCGACGCCGTCACGGCATCCTCGCAGCCTGGCGGTCGAAGCGCTTTTCGCGCAGCTTCAGCCCGAGCCAGCGACGATCCATGAGGCTCCAGACGCGTCGTGCTCTGGCCGCTGCCAGCGCGAGGCGCCCGACGACGCTTGCGGAGGACGCCGGGCAGCGCCCAGAGCGCCGCGCATTTCGCGGCCAGGAACGTCAGCAGGTGGCCGGTGACGGCGAAATACCCCGCCGCGGCCAGCACGTACAGGAGGTGGCCCGGCAACGACCGAATGAGCAAAGGCCACGGGGTGTTCTTCGCGTACACCCATTCGAGGTTCCGCTGGCCGTAGAACACAGCCGTGCGGCTCGAACGCCCGAGCGTGCTGCTGCCGCCGTGGCGCACGATCGCTGCAGGCACGTAGACGATGCGATGGCCCAGCAACTGGGCTCGGTACGAGAAGTCCACGTCCTCGTGCACCATGAAGAAGTCGTCGTCGAAATCCGCCGACGCTCTCGAACACGTTGCGGCGAATCATACAGGCCGCGCCGCAGATTCCGAACACCTCGGTCGAATCATCCGCAAGCATCGACGCCTGTCCGTGCAGACGTTTGTACGCCCCGCCCCATCTCGTGTACCCATCGCCGGCGCTGTCGATGAGCTCCGGGTCGTCCAGGTAGACGATGCGCGCCGCGGCCATATCGGCCCACGTCGACAGTTCGAGCGTCGAGCGCAGCGCCCGCAGGAAGCCGGGCAGGACCTCGGTGTCGTTGTTCAGCAGCACCAGATAGCGCCCGTGCGCTTCGCGGCATCCGACGTTCGTCGCGCCGGCGAAACCACGGTTGGAGTCGAGCGCAACGATCCGCACCTCGGGGAAGTGGTCGCGCACGAAATCGACGGATCCGTCACTCGACGCGTTGTCGACGAGGATGATCTCGGTTGCGGGCTCGCCTTGAGATCGCACCGCCTCGAGGCAGGCACCGAGCCAGTGCCGGCCGTTGTGCGTCACGACGACGACCGAGATCGCGGCAGGTGGATCCAATGATGCGTTCAGCCGGCACGTCGGGCGTCGACCCGCGGTCAGTTGGTCACAGTCACCCGGACAGTCTTGCTCACGCGAACGTCGCCAGTGACCGTGCTCCGCGGTGTCGCGGTCAGATCATACGTCCCCGGTGGCAAGCCCGATAACGCCAACAGGCCCCAGGCCGAATTGGTGAAGCTCGGCCCGGGCGAAGGCCTGTCCGACATCGGGCCGTGGACCGCCGTAGATCGCGTTTCCGAGGAACGTGGTCGTGCCCGCTCCGACCGTCTCGCCGTCACTCTCACCAGGTCCACGCCGGTATCTGTGACGCACCCATGTCGATTGCCCAGCCGCCCATCAGGAACGGCTGCGCCATGGTGGCGCCGTTCGACGGCCGGTCAATCTGAACGATGGGTTTGGTGAAGGCCCGGTGATGTTCACGTTCACGGTCTTCGAGCGATTGAAGGTATTCGTCACGGTGCTGTGCATCGAGACGACGAGCTGGTACTGCCCCGGCTGGAGCCCGGTGACCATGAGCCATAACCCGAGTTCGTGAACTGGCTGCCGAAGATCGCGCCGACATCGGGCCGTGCATGGCCGTAGGTGGGAGGGGTCAACGTGACGGGGGCCGCGCCCGCCCGGAAGGCCTGCACGCGAATCGCGTCCACGCCGGTGCCCACGCCCGACGCCGTCCCAGATCCACTGCCCACCCACTGAGATTGAAAGGCTGGGCCCGGCTCGATCCGTTCGATGGCACGTCGACCGCGAGCCGAGGGTTGTGAGCGGTTCAGGATCCGGAAAACGGTGCCCTTCGAGATGCTGACGACATACAACTCGCCGCTGGCATCGATCCCGAATGAGCTGATGTTCCCGAGCGTCGACGTTCCGCCCAGCGCCGCGGTGTGTTCGAGGTTGTTCGACGCTTGTCCCGAGGGTTGACTGAGCGCCGCCGACCAGACTCGACCACTCAAGTCGCCGTAGAAATACCGCCCGTAAAAGCTCGCGCCGAGCAGGCCGCCGCGATAGACGTAGCCGCCGGTCACCGAGTCGCCGTCGTGCGTGGGAGTACTCGATGATCGGCTCGGTGAGCGGCGTGTACTCCGGCGTGTGCGCGTGAAAATCGTGCGCCCCTTCGCGGCCGCTCCACCCGTAGTTGTCGCCACCCCGACCGGCTGGCTGATAGTCGATCTCCTCCCACGTGTTCTGGCCGACATCGCCGATGAGCAGCGCGCCGGTCCCACCGAGTGATGGCATGTCGAACGACCAGCGCCATGGGTTTCTCAGTCCGAAGGCCCAGATCTCGTGCAGGGCGCTCGGCACCGGATCGCCGTCCACGAAGGGATTGTCGTTCGGCACCACGTAGCCGTCGGGGTCGTCGTCGGCGACGTCGACGTCGATGCGCAGCATCTTGCCGAGGAGCGTGTTCGGATCCTGCGAGCGATCGCTGTTGGGCGGCGCCACCGACCCACCCCCATCGCCCATCCCGATATAGAGGTGCCCGTCCGGACCGAACGCGATGTTGCCGCCGTTGTGATTCGACGCCGGCTGATTGATGACCCGAAGGCCTCCGGGCCACCGGAGATCGAAACGGGAGCCGCCATCCGCGACCAGCGGATTCTGGATATTTCGCTTGAACCGCGCGACGACCGTGTGCCCGTCGTTGTTGGTGAAGTTCACATAGAAGCGGCGGCTCGATCCGTAATCTGGAGGAAACGCCAGCCCCAGCAAACCTCTTTCTCCGTCGTCGTTGATGAAAGTCGTCAGATCGAGAAAGAGCTGGCTGCGAAGCACACCGTTCTTCACCACCTTGATGCGACCAGGCTTCTCAACGATGTACTGCACGGTCGGATCGGAGGGATCCTGAATGAACGCCAACGGCTGGTTGAGCCCGGAAACGTACACCCTGGAGAAGAGCTGAGCCTCGGCCGCTGCCGGGAGCAGAACGGCCGCCACCAGGAGCGCAGGAAATCGATACACCCAGGCGCGCCGTTTTCGCGTCCCAGGCAGGTCAAGGGGTTGTCTCCGGATCATGGCGTCAGTCGCTCCGGGGACGGCAGTCGAGATGCTCACGAGACAGATTCGGATTGTAGTACGGATCGTCGGCTATCACGCTGCCCCAGCGCTCGTGCATCAGCCTCGCCGACGGCTCGTCGGCGCCGGCTCCCGCGACGGGGGGCGACGTGTATTGCAGGCACGCATAGGGCGTGAAAACGACGCGATACCCGGCTCGACCTGCACGGAGGCAGTAATCCACGGCCGCATAGGCCAAACCCATGCGTTCGTCGAAACCATCCATCTTTTCGAACACAGAGCGCCGGGTCATCAGGCATGCCCCGCTGACGGCCGAGTAGTTGCGAAGCCCGACAGCGCTCGAGATGTATCCCTCGGCAGTGGCCGGATACCCAGAAAATGGGCTCGAAGCGATGCCTGCGAGCCCCATCACGAGCCCAATGTGACTCAATCGGCCCTGGTCGTCGAGCAGCTTGCCGCCGACGGCCCCGACCGCCTGCTGCAAGGAGAGTTCCAGCAGAGCGTCCAGCCAGCCGCTCGTCGTCGGCAGAAGGTCGGAATCAAGGAACAGCACGTGCTCGCTGCGAGTCTGGCGGACCAGTGCGTTGATCGCGGCTATTCTGCCGTCCCCGACCGGAACGACCGCCACACGCACCGCGGCAGACGAGCCAAGGCGAGAATGGCCCCCGCCGGCTGCGACGCACGCGACAACGTCGGCGTGGGCTGTCAGGCCGGTTCTGTCGAGGTGCTCGATGAGCGTGGTCGTCGAAGGACGGGACGTGGGGCCTTCGAATGCGCCAACGATGATCGAGACCGACGGCCGTGTCCCAATCGATCGGCGCACGCGGTAGCGTCCTGGTGTTGGTCCTGGCAGCACCACCGCCTCGATGTCGTTGCGGCGGACGTAGTCTTCGAGCGCCCGCTGTCCGGCGTCGATCGCCCACGGCTTGGCAAGGCCCGACCCCGCCGCCGATTCCGGCGACTTGCGCCAGTGGTACAAGACCTTGGCGATGTGCTCGATCCGAGAGGTTCGATCGGCCAGCCGCAGCATCAAGTCGTAGTCCTGCGAGCCTTCGTATCCGTGCCGGAAGCCACCGGCTTCCACGACGAGCGCGCGGCGGGCGGCCAGCATGTGGCAGGTGTACATGCACGACAGCAGGTGCTCGGGCGCCCAGTCCGGCTTGAAGAACGGATCGCAGCGGGCCCCCGTGAGATCCAGCTTGTCTTCGTCGCTGTATACCACGTCGGCGTCTGGCCTCGTGTTGATCCGTCTCACCAGCTCCGCGAGCGCGTCGGGCGACAGCTCGTCGTCGTGGTCGAGAAGCACGATCCACTCGCCGCGGGCGTTGGCGAGCGCCGCATTCGAAGCCGCCGAGATCCCTTGATTGGAGGCCAGGCGGGCGAGCGTAATCCGCGGATCGTCTGCGTAACGGGCTAGAACGGACCGCGTTCCCTCGTCGAGCGAGCCGTCGTCGCAGATCGACAGCTGCCAGTTCGGGTAGGCCTGACGGCGAACCGACTCGATGGCGCGCGACAGCCACGATGGTGCCGTGTTGAACACGGGCATGATGACGGTCACCAGCGGCTGGACGGCAAAGCGTGAAGACTCTGCTGACAGCCGCGCGAGGTCGCGCTCGTCAAGCGTATGGGCGGCCACCCAGTTGCGGTACGAGGAGGACGAGGGCGCTGGCTGCGCCAGTTGGTCCAGGCGCCGGATCGCACCGCTGACCCCGAGAAGGCGAACGGCGGCGACCAGGGAGGCGAGCGTCGCCCGGACGGGCCGGTGCCACTCTATCCGCGGGTCGCCCCAGATCGACCACGCGCTGTCGGGCAGCGAGCCGGCCGGCAAGCTTGTGGCGAGCGTCACCAGCACGCGCGAAGCCCCCCGCGCAGGCAGCGGCGACACTCAAGGGACGCCATCGTCGATCCCGCAGAGCGCCGAGCCGGATCGACGATGACAGATCGCGCGCGCCGCGTACCGCCGTCGTCAACGGTCATCGTGAACCGGACACCACCGGAGTTGCGCCGACCAGCTCTCGGGCTGAAGCGCACACCACGCAACCACTCGCGCACGTGACGGCGCGTCGAGCCTGAAGGCAATCGTTGAGTCGGGGTGGCAGAGCAACGCCTCGTGCGTGAGACCTTGGATCGTCACGGGATCGATCCAGCGAACCGCAGCATGGACGTCGGCCTGATTGGTGGCGACCGTCTCCGGCTGCAGCCCTCTCAATGACAACGTCGCGGGCCCGAGCCGATGACGAACGGCGCGAAGAATCGTGGGAAGACGGGTCACCGCTCGGCCACGGGAGCCGCGCTCATGACGACTTCCCCAATCCGCAGGGTGTCGCGGAGGACGCGTTGAAGCTCGTCGTGAGCCTGCTGCCCCTCTGAAGGTGTCGAGGCGAGCCAGCGTTCGGAAAACGGCGCGAGGAGCTCGCGATCGGTCCGTCGGCGTCGCGCCTGCAGCCACTGGCGCCGCTCGGTCAGTTCGGGAAGACTCTTCAGGAACTCGTGGAGGCCGAGCAACCGCGCGCCGGCGCTCGGCGGCAGCCGCTCGTCGGTCATGTCGAACGCATGCGACCGCGATCCGAGCTCGATGAAATAGCCGGGCCGACGACGGGCCGGATCGATCTGTCGATCGAAAAGGGTCTCGCGCCCAATCCACCAGGCCGCGCGGACAAGTCCAACGGCTCCCACCTCGCGAAGGTTCTTGACGAGCGAAAACTGCTTGCGCGCGCCCTGGCTGACCAGGGCTCGTCTACAGGTCTGTGCCAGCACATCGGGACGCACTCGAGTCCGCACGGTCTTCCATCGTCCGCCCCACCGTCCGCCTGCCGCCAAGACCGCGGCGCGACCGAGTCCCGATTCGAGGAGCGCGCGATCGGCCACGAGAATGAGGGCCGCAGGCAGCACCCGCCGAAGGCCGTCGTCCTCGAGGTGCGTGTAGAGCATGCGCAGCGAGTTGCGCTCGAGGAGCCGGATGCGAGGCGGCTCCGGCCACTGGCCGGACGTCCCATGATGACGGTGGAACACGAGGGATCGCGGCGACAGCCACACTTCGTGACCCATCAGTCTGAGACGCCAGCCAAGCTCCACGTCCTCGTAGTAGGCAAACGTCGCTTCGTCCCATCCGCCAGCCCCTTCGAAGACGCGCCGGTCGACGAGGAGCGACGCGCCGCAGGCGAACAGCAGCGGCTGCTCCTCGTCCTGTCGCCCGGCGAGCGGAGCTGCGAAATCAGTCTGGTGTCCCTTGGCCTCGAAGTTGAGCAGACCGCCGACGAAATCGATGCGCCGGCCCTCCCAATCGAGTATCCGGCTGCCCACGACAGCCGCGCGGCGGCTGCGGGCCGTGGCCACGAGCTCGCTCAACCACTCCGGATCGACGCGCGTGTCGTCGTTCAGGAACACCAGCAGATCACCCCGAGCCTCGAGGGCGCCCAGATTGTTGCCGACCGCGAAGCCGAGGTTGCGCGGCAGGCGGACCACACGGGCTCCTGAACACGCAGCCGCCGCCACTGGTTCGGGGTCCTCGGCCGACCCGTTGTCGACGACGATCACTTCGCGAAGATCCGACGGATAGGTCAGAGCCGCGAGTGAGGTCAGGCAGTCGTGCAAGTGCAGAGGACCGAGCGCCGTCAGCACGACAATGGAGACGCTCGGGTGCTCGCGGAGGGTCACCGCCAGCGGAAGCCCTGGCGCGGTCGCGAGGTCCGGCACGGTCGCGGCTCGAGGCCGGTTCGACACGAGCGATGCGAGCTCGAAGGTTTCAATCAGCGCGTCGGCAATGGGTTGCAGATCTTCGTCGTGGAGGCGAAGCGGTTCGCCGAACAGCGCAAACATCTCGCGATCGGAACGCCGGCGTCGCCGCTGAATCGCCTCTCGTTTCGCAGTCAGGGCCGGCAGCTGGACGGCCGAACTCCTCGAGCGCGATGAGATGGGCGATGAACCGGGGCGATGCGGCGACCACCAGCGGCGGACGGGCGTTCATCGCGTAGCTCTCCGGATTCAAGGGAAGATCGCGAAAGGCCCGGGCCATGCTCAGAGCGACCGCCGCCGGCAGGACGCGGTCGAGCGTGTCCTGCTCGTAGTTCTTGAAGATCATGGCGAGCGCATTGCGCTCGTAGAGACGGAGCCTCGATGAGAGCGCCACGCGGCCGTAGGTGCCATGACGGCGGTGGTAGGTGATGGCGCTGGGAGCGAGCACGTTGTCGTAGCCGAAGAGCGACAGCCGCCATCCGAGATCGACATCCTCGAAGTACGCGTAGAAATCCTGATCGAAGCCGCCCACCTCCTGGAAGATCTTCCGGCCGACCAGCATCGATCCGGCGCACGCGAACAGCACGCGATCTTCCGTGTGAGGCGTTCGCGGCGGGCAACCCTTCGTCGCGCTGCCACGAATGCCCGAACAGCGAGACGAGGCCGCCGGCGAAATCCACCGTCCGACCGCTCCAGTCCAGCATCTTCGAGCCCGCGCTGGCGGCGCCGTGGCGCTCGGCAGCGGCCACGAGCTCGGCGAGCCAGTCGGCCTCGACCCGTGTGTCGTTGTTCAGGAACGCCACGAAGTCGGCGTCCGACGATTCCACGGCAGCGTTGTAGGCCGCCGCGAATCCGCGGTTCTCCGCGAAGCTCAGGACGCGAACGCCGGGATGGTGCCGGCGCACCCACTCGAGCGAATCGTCGCTCGAGGCGTTGTCCACGACCACGAGCTCGCACCGGCCGGAGGGGTAGGTTTGCCGCTCGAGGCTTGGAAGGCAGTGTTCCAGGTGTTCCCGCCCGTTGCGGTTGAGCACGAGCACCGACACGGTCGGCGCGGGATGGCCAGCCGCCACCATGTCAGCCCGAGAGCGCCGTCGCCGTGCTGGGATCCGCGGCGCGCGTGATGACCATCATCATGAGGTCCCGCGGATGTCCCCAGTGTCCAATGCGCTCGGCACGATCGTCGTCATCACAACGAGCAGCGCATCGACGACGAAGGCCACACGGGACAGACCGTCATAGCCGAACACCAGCCGCGTCAGGCCGGCTGCCGCGAGAGACCCGGCTGCAGCACCCACGAGCAGACGCGGGACGACCTTGTAGAGGCCGATCGAGGAATAGACCCCGGCTGCCATCAGCAGGGCCATCTGACACGCAACCACGAGCGGCAGCGACCGCGACATGCCGGGCCAGAACACCTGGAACATGTCGCCGGAGAACCTCAGGCGGTACGCCAGCACGTAGCAGACCACGGTCAGGGCCGCATCGATCGGCAGCGCCAAACCGATGGACGGTCGCGCCGGGTGCGCGGGCAGAGTGGAGACCGCGAGCCTAGCGCCCATAGCGGACGACGTCGAACGTCGGCTCGACTTCAGCCACGTCCTCGATGGTGAAGCGGGCGCGCCTCAACGGCACGCCCGATGCGCGACAGATCTCGCCCACGCGCTGCAGCTGATCCCCGGCCAGCTCCTCGATGCTGATGATCACTTCCGAGATGGAACGCAGCCGAAGGATCTCGGGCAGGTCCAGGCTCGCCCCCACCACCGGAAGCCCCTCCAGCTTCAGCCATCGCTTGGCCGGGTCGTCGTCGATGTAGCCAACGGGTATCCCGTCGGGGCGCGTGTCGCGCAGGAGCTTGCGGACCAGCAGCGCTCCGCACCGGCCGGCGCCGTATATCAGCACGTTGCGCCCGGCGGCACGCTGACGACTCAGGTAATCGTCGATGGTCGAGATCGCCAGCCGCGCGCCAATCAGCAGAAACGTCAGGATGACGGCATCGATGATGAAGACGCCGCGGGAGAAGCGTTCGAAGCGGTACAGGTACACGACCGCCACCACCGACGCGGCGACGCCCAGCGTGATGCCCTTGAGAATGGTGATGATCTCCGACGCGCCCAGGCTGCGCCAGATCTGCCGGTACTTGCCGACGAACCACAAGCCCGCGAGCTGCGCCGCGATGACGATGGGAAACGAGACCGAGAAGGGCACGAAGAACGCGTCGATCTGCGCGCCGTCGAACCGGATTCGGAATGCCGCGTAGTAGGCGACGGAGATCAATCCGAGATCCAGCAGCACCTCGTACAACCGGTAGCGATACGTCAACTCGGCGACGAGGGGCGCTGAGCCGCCACCATCGAGATCCAGCATCCCGGCTGCGCGGCTCTCGTCGACGTGACCCAGCACGACGCCCATGCCCACCAGCACGATGACGTAGAGATCGATGAGGATGATGGCGTAGCCAAACCCCACATATTGCATGCTCACGCCGACGGCGCCGCCGAGCATGGCGAGCGCGTAGAGGATCACCACGGCGCGACGCTCGCTGATCCCGAGCGCCACCAGCCGGTGCGACGTGTGATCGCGGCCACCAATCAGGGCGCTTCGTCCGGCAAGACGCCGGGTAAAGGTGACGAAGACCACGTCGAAGATCGGCAAGAGCAGGATCAGCACGGGAATCGCTGCGAGCCAGGCCAGCTGCGCATTCAGCGCGGGCGCGGCCATGAGACCGACCCCGCCGAGAAACGCACCGAGAAAAAGGCTGCCGGTGTCGCCCATGAAAATGGAGGCGGGGTGGAAGTTGTAACGGAGAAAGCCAATCGCGGCTCCGACGAATGCCGCCAGCGCACAGTTGAGCGGCGTGGCCCCCGCCGGAAACAGCGCCGCCAGATAGAAAATCCCCGCGATGGCGGCCACCCCGGCCGCGAGCCCGTCGATGTTGTCGAGCAGATTGAGCGCATTGGTGATGCCGACCATCCAGAGAATCGAGAGCAGGGCGTCGACGATGGGCGATGTCGTCAGCGGGACGGGCGGCAGCCAGTAGACAATCACGGTGGCGATGAGGAGCTGCACCACCAGCTTCGTCGCCGGCCTGATCGTGACCAGGTCGTCGGTCATGCCGAGCAGGCTCATCAGGCCGCTGGCGATCAGGAGCGGGAGCAGTGAGACGGAGGGATACGTCGAAAGCACCCCGATGAGCACGGCCGCCACAATCGGCAGACCGCCGAGCATCGCCACCGGGCGCATGTGCCAGCGATCGCGCGTGGGCTGCGCGTAGAGACCCAGCAGCTCCACGACTCGCCGCATCAGCGGTGTCAGCAGGAGCGCCGAGCCCAGCGCGAGCCCGAACGCCGTGACCAGCGGTGCCACCTCGTGCATGAACGCCTTCAGGAACCCATTCGAATCTTTCGACCGATCGCAGATCGCCGGGTTACGCGCGGAAGCTCGGTGCTTCGAGATACGCCTTCAAGCTCATCCCGCCGCGATCCCGCGGGGAGAGAATCGGATCCGCGATCGGCCACTCGATGGCGAGGTCGGGATCGTTCCAGGCCATCACGCGCTCGGCGGCTGGTGCATGGTATCCAGAACAGCGGTAGTGGACGTCGGCCACCGGCGACAGGGTGACGAAGCCGTGCGCGAATCCGACCGGCACCCAGACCATGCGGAGATTGTCGGATGTCAGCTCCACCGTCAACCATTGACCGAACGATGGAGAGCCCACCCGTAAATCGACCAGCACATCCAGAATGTGGCCCTGAGTGCAACGCACGAGCTTGGCCATGGGGGCGGTCATGTCCTGGTAGTGCAGCCCTCGGAGCACACCGTACGTCGAACGTGAATGGTTGTCCTGCACCAACTCGTCGACGAGCCCGTGATCCCGGAACCGCGCACGCTGGTACACCTCGGCGAAGAACCCCCGGTCGTCCGAGTGTCGCGTGGGCTCGATGACCACAGCGCCTTGCAACCTGGTTTCGGTCACATTCATACGCACGGATCCGAGTCGGTCGTCGCCCGTGGCTGGAATGGGGCGGCGGTGGCTGTGCGGCGAGGAAGAGGCGGCGCCACCGGAAGGGGCGTCGAATCGCTCATTCTAGGATGTCGCAACGCGCGCCGGTTGCGGCGTGCAACCGCGAAGACGTTCGAGATCGGCATCGACCATCATGCGGACGAGCGTGCCGAAGTCGACATCGGGCCGCCAGCCGAACGCCCGCTGGGCCTTCGAGGCATCGCCGACGAGCTGATCGACTTCTGCCGGCCGCAGAAGCTGCGGATCCAGCTTCACGTAGCGGCGCCAGTCGAGCCCGACATGACTGAACGCCACGTCGACCAGGTCCCGTACGCTGTGGCTGACACCGGTCGCAATGACATAGTCGTCAGGCTGATCCTGCTGCAGCATCGACCACATCGCGCGCACGTAGTCTCCGGCAAACCCCCAGTCACGGTGCGCGTCCAGATTGCCGAGATTGAGCGAGTCGGCGAGCCCGAGCTTGATGCGGGCCACGCCCTGGCTCACCTTGCGGGTCACGAACTCCTCACCGCGCCGGGGCGATTCGTGGTTGAAGAGGATGCCGGAGCACGCGAACAGCCCGTAGCTCTCGCGGTAGTTCACCGTGATGTAGTGCGCGAACACCTTCGAGACGCCGTACGGGCTGCGGGGATAGAACGGTGTGAGCTCGGTCTGCGGGACTTCCCGCACTTTGCCGAACATCTCGCTCGAGGACGCCTGATACAGCCGGATCGAGGCGTCAACGTGACGAATCGCCTCGAGCACGCGGGTCACACCCAGCGAGTTGAACTCGCCCGTCAGAAGCGGCTGGTCCCACGACGCCGGCACGAACGACATGGCGGCGAGATTGTAGAACTCGTGCGGCGCGACGTCGCGAATCAGACGGATCAACGAGAGCTGATCGAGGAGATCGGCCGGCTGAAGCTGAATGTGCGGCAGCACCGATTCAATGCGCCAGAGATTCGGGGCGCTCGACCGCCGGACGACGCCGACTACTTCGTAGCCTTTGGCGAGGAGCAGCTCGGCGAGATAGGAACCGTCCTGGCCGGTGATGCCGGTGATGACTGCGCGTTTGGCCATACGTGTCAGAGAGACGCTAAAGGCTTCAGATTCTAGAGGATTGGGACGCGACCGTCAACGCGCCGACCACGCGGTCAGTCACGCGGCGAGACGTCTCGAGAGAGAGACCGGTGCTCAGAGGCGGAAGATATGCGGTTGGACCAGGCCTTTGAGAGCGTTCCTGGTATCGACGACCAGCGGCGACCGACGCACGATTTCCTCGAAATCGAACGCGCTGTGCGCCGTCGTAATCACCGCGCAGTCGATGCCTGACTGGAACGCAGTTTCCGGGGTGATGGCCTCCATCGTCTGACCGGCATGATCGATGGCCGGCACGTGCGGATCGCTGTAGGTCACGATGGCCCCACTCTTCCGCAGCAGCTCGGCCAGATCGAGCGCCGGAGATTCCCGCGCATCGCTCACGTCCGCCTTGTACGCCATCCCAAAGAGGTGCACACGGGATCCACGCAGCGGACGGCCGGCGCTGTTGAGCGCCTCGACCGTTCGCGCCAGCACGTAACGCGGCATCGTCGCATTGATGTGCCCGGCCAGCTCGATGAAACGGCTTTCGAAACCGGACTGCCGGGCCTTCCAGCTGAGGTAGAAGGGATCGATGGGAATGCAGTGCCCTCCGAGGCCCGGCCCGGGGTAGAAGGCCATGAAGCCAAAGGGCTTGGTCCTGGCCGCATCAATCACCTCCCACACATTCACGCCGAGCTCCTGGCACATCAGCGCCAGCTCGTTCACAAGCCCGATGTTGACGGCGCGAAACGTGTTCTCGAGCAGCTTCACCATCTCGGCGACGCGGCTGGTCGAGACGGGCACGACGGTGTCGACCACCGCCCGATAGAGCTCGGAGGCCACCTCGGTCGAGGCGGGATCGACGCCGCCAACGACTTTGGGAATGTTGCGCGTCCCCCACTGCGCGTTGCCGGGGTCCACACGTTCGGGCGAAAACGCCAGAAAAAAATCGCGGCCGACCTTGAGATCCCCCGTCTGGAGGGCAGGCAGCACGACCTCTTCGGTCGTCCCCGGATACGTGGTCGACTCGAGGATGATCAACTGCCCGGCATGGAGGTGTTTGGCAACCTGCTCGACGGCTGCCACGATATAGGACAGATCGGGATCCTTGGTCTTGCGAAGCGGCGTCGGTACGCAGATGTTGACGGTGTCGAGCGTTGAGAGCGCCTCGAAATCCATCGTGGCGCGAAGCCGTCCCGCGGCGAGCATGTCCCGGAGATCACTGTCCGGCACATCACCGACATGAGAGCGCCCGTCCGTGATGCCCCGGACCTTTGCGGTGTCGATGTCGATGCCCGTCGACTGAAATCCGGCGCGAGCGAATTCCACGAGGAGCGGAAGGCCGACATAGCCGAGGCCAATGACGCCCACGCGGGCTTCGCGACTCTTCAGCTTGTCGACGAGCGACTGGGCGTACGCGTTCACCGATCGGTCCTCATGGAAAGTCGCGCAACAGGCGAGCGGCCGATTCTAGCATGCGACGTAGAGGCCGACTAATGCCCGCAGAATCAGGCGCTTACGCTTGACTTCGCTGGATCCTCGCGGTACGCTGCTGATGCGTTCTGCTCTCGGGCTCGCTCGCCGACACACCGCACGCTGACCCATGCTTCAGGATCCGCTCGTCATCGCCGGAAGAAGCTTTTCGTCGCGGCTCATCGTGGGCACCGGAAAATACGCGTCTCACCCGGTGATGATGGCTGCGCATGAGGCGTCGGGCGCGGAAATCGTCACCGTGGCGGTGCGTCGCGTGAATCTCGGCGGCTCGTCCAGTGAATCGCTCCTCGACTACATCGACACGACGCGGTATACGCTGCTGCCGAACACCGCCGGCTGTTATAACGCGGCCGACGCGATTCGAACGGCGCGCCTGGGACGTGAGGCGGGACTGTCAAACTGGGTGAAGCTCGAGGTCATCGGCGACGAGCGCACGCTCTTCCCTGATAACGAGGCCCTGATCGAGGCGACGCGCGCGCTCGTGAAGGAAGGGTTCGTGGTTCTCCCCTACACCAACGACGATCCGGTGGTGTGCCGGAAGCTCGAGGATGCGGGCGCCGCCGCGGTCATGCCGCTCGGGGCGCCGATCGGATCCGGGCTCGGCATCCAGAACCCCAACAATATCCGGATCATCCGGGAGTTCGCCCGAGTTCCGCTCATCGTGGACGCCGGCGTGGGGACGGCCTCCGACGCGACGATCGCGATGGAGCTCGGCGCTGACGGCGTATTGATGAACACGGCGATTGCCGGAGCCGCAGATCCGGTCGCGATGGCCGAGGCCATGCGTCTGGCCGTTCGGTCGGGTCGGCTCGCGTACCTCGCCGGGCGTATTCCCCGCAAGATGTACGCGAATGCCAGCAGCCCGGTTGAAGGCCTGATCGGCCGCTGACGTCGCCGGGCGGCGTTAGAATGACGCGCACGGACCCTATGTTCGAGCGGACCGTTAGTCCAGACGATCTTCAGCGCCTCAAAGAGCAGCGCGAAGAAGCCGACCGCCGGTATCTCGAAGCGCTCACCGCGCTGGACGGCGTGACGCACAGCGTCACGGAATATCCGCACGCCCCGCCTCCCCCCGACGATCACCAGCTTGCGGCACTCAACCAGCTCTGGAAGCTGGATTTGCAGGCGACCGCAAACGGCGGACTCAAGGGTCGCGTGCGCCGCGTCGTGCTGCGCATCGTGGGCAGGCAGTTTCACCAGCAACAGCAGTTCAACGCGGCCATCGTCGATCACATCAATCGAAACATGGTCGCCTACCGGGAGGCTCAGCAGACGGTTACGAGTCTCATCGCCTTGGTTCGCGAACATGTGGCCTCGTTCGAGCATCACGTGATCGTGCTGCTCCAGCACTTGACCCCGTACATCGACAGCAAGGATCTGGAGGCCGCCGGACTCACGCGCCGGGGCGCTGAGGACAACCGCGAGTTGCTGGTGATCCCACGCCGAGCACCTGACCGATCGAATGAACGATCTCGTGCGTCTCGAGAGGCGCATCGCCGCGATCGAGGGACACATCCCTTCGCTCGAAGGACACATCGCCCGACTCGAACGGCTGGCTCCGGTCATCAACGGCCTTGGGCGACGAGATGCTGAAGCGCTGGGAAGCCGGTCTGACCCTGGATGAACGGCTGCAGCAGTCGGTGACGACGTTGTCGGGTCGAATCGCCTCGCTCGAGGACACCTTTGCGCTCATCCGGCAAGCCACGCAGACGCTCAAGCGCGAGCTCGAGCGCGTCGGCACGAGCTACCCAGACGGCCCTACCCGCGTCCGCGGCTGTACCCGTCGCGGTCGACCCGCTGGGGTTGTCGGCGGTCGATTCCTACAAGTACGTGGGGTTCGAGAATCGGTTCCGCGGTTCTGAAGAAGAGATTCGCACGCGCCAAAGGGACTACCTTCCCTATTTCCAGGGCGCGAGCGACGTTCTCGACGTCGGGTGCGGGCGGGGAGAGTTCCTCGAGCTCCTGCAAGAGGCCGGCATCCCCGCCCGTGGTCTCGACATCAACCATGAGATGGTCGAAGTCTGTCGGGCGCGCGGCCTGGATGTTCACGAGGGTGACGCCCTCACCTATCTGTTCACGCTGCCGGATGAATCGCTCGGCGGCTTGATCGCGGCGCAAGTCGTCGAGCACCTGGAGCCGACTTACCTCATGCGGTTGCTGGAAATCGCGTTCCTCAAGCTCCGTCCTGGATCGCGCATCATTCTCGAAACCATCAATCCTTCGTGCTGGTTCGCCTTCTTCGAAAGCTACATTCGCGATCTGACGCACAAGAAGGCGATTCATCCCGAAACGCTGAAGTACCTCCTGACGGCCAATGGATTTCAGCCCGTCGAGCTGCACTACCGCGCGCCATACCCTGAGCACGGCAAGCTCCGAACGGTTCTGCCGCCCGTCGATGGCAACACGAGCCAACGGGCGCTGGCTGAAGTTCTCAACGAGAACGCCGACAAGGTGAACCGGCTGCTGTTCGGATACATGGACTACGCAGCCATCGGCTCCAAATAGCGAATGGCTCTACCGGTCGGCGCCCATGTTCGTCGCGGTCAGCCGTCCGCGCTGGACGAGGCGAGCTCCGGTGTGGGCGCGGTTCTGGCGCGGCTCGGTTCGTTTGTCGTCGGCGCTGTCGCCCTGATCCTGTACCAAAGCATTCTCTGGTTACCCGGACCTTCACCGTGGGTGAAGCTGGGGTTCGTCGCATTGGCGATCCTCGCGTTGGTGAGGCCGGCTCACGCCCTGTTGGCGGTGGCCGCGCTGACCCCGCTGTCAATGGTGCTCTGGGGGCTTCGTCGGGATCAACCCGGTGCGGGGAGCCGAAGCCCTCGCGCTGGCGTTCGTTGGCGCGTGGTATCTGCGCGGGGACGCGGTGGCGCGACCCGGAGAGCGGACCGACCGCGTGCTGGCAGGCGCCTGCCTGCTTCTCGGTCTGATCGTCGCTGCCGCCTGTGTCCAGGCTCTGACGCCGGGCTTTGTGCTCTGGTCCGGACCGGAGAGTCCGGCCGAGGGATCCGTTAGATATTTCACCACCGCGTATCTGGGACCCGGCGGACCCGAGGTTGCTCACGCGTGCTCGTTCCTGGTGTTGGGTGCGGCGCTCGCCTACGCCACGAGCGTGCTCGATCCGCCGCGATTCCACACTGTCGCAATCGCTCGTGCGGATGACTGTCGCCGGAGGCGTCGGCGCCGCCGCGCTCAGTCTGTTCCGCGTGAGCCATGGGACTGTTGCGATCGACGACACCGTCAAATCTGCTCGAGCAGCTGCTGACGGGTCAGATACGGCTGAGCGCGCATGTCGCCGATGTGAACGCCGCGGGATCCTATTTCGTGCTGATCGTCGTCATGACCGTCGGTCTGGCCCTCGCGGCGCGGCCGGCGTGGCCCTGGCTGCTCGCGGGGCTGCCCGCTCTCGCCGCGCTCGTCATCAGCGGCTCGCGCGCGGCGCTTGTCGCGGCAGCCCTGGCCACCTTCGCGGGCATGGCCGTCCTGGCACGCCCGCGTGGACGGTTGTGGGGAGGCCGCCGCAGCGTCGCGGCTGGTGCCTTGGTTCTCGCACTCGGTCTGTTTGCCATCGCGCTTCCTGCGGCGAGCCAACGCCAGGTGCGGGACTCGATGCGCATGCGGTACTACTTCACTCAAACCAGCCTGCGGATGATCGAATCGGCACCGGTCTTTGGCGTCGGCGTCACGCGATACATCTCCCGCTCGCCCGAGTTCATGCCGTCTACGCTGAGGCGACACTACCGGCGCGAGAATGCTCACAACAATTTTCTGCAGGTTGCTGCGGAGCTGGGCATCGCGGGCGGCATCCTGTTCGCCATCGTGGTGCTCGTGCCATTCGGGCGCGCGCTGTCGGCATTGCGGCAACCGTCGGCGCCTCCGGTATTGCTCGGCGTGGTCGGAGGCCTCGCCGCATTTCTCATCACCTGTCTTTCCGGCCATCCTCTCCTGCACGCTCAGGTCGCCTTCCCTTTCTGGATCGTCGTCGGAACCGCGTCAGGACTGGCGCTTGGATTGCGGGACTCGAGGCCGACCGTCTCAACCGCAGCCTTACACCGGTGGGACCCGGTCGCGTCCTGGGCCGCCGCTACGCTGGCCGTGCTCGTGCTGATCTCGATCCCGATCAGGGTGCTGGACGCCGCACGCCAGCCGATCCTGACGGACGTTGGGCGAGGATTTCACGAGTGGGAGACGGATACACAGGGCCGCCGGTTCCGGTGGACGACGGACTGGGCGATGTTCTACGTCCCCACCGGCGTGCGCATCGTCGATTTGCCTCTGCGAGCATGGGCTCTGGCGCGCAGCCGTCCCACGACGGTTCAAGTGGAAGTCAACGGCAAGGTCACAAACCTCCTCACGCTCGTGAACACCGAATGGACGACGCTGAGGCTGAAGCTGCCGGCGGCAGCTCCTGATCGGTATTGGCGGGTGGATCTACGGGTGGATCCCGCGCTCCGCCCAGACGAAGTCGACAGCCAATTGACGGACGACCGGGTGCTCGGCGTGCGCGTCGGCGAGATTCAATTGATGCGCGACCCGGAAAAACGCGCCGACAGGTAGCGGGCCAGCGCGTCCTGCCACGTGGGCATCGGGGCGCCAGCCGCGATGATCTTCGCGTTCGCCAGAGCCGAGAACTTCGGCCTTTCCGCCGGCAGCCTGACCTCGTCGGCCGAGACTTTGACGAGCGGCGCCCGGCGGCCGAGCAGGTGCTGCACGTGGTCTGCTACGTCGTGCCACGTTGCGAACCCTGAGTTGACGCAGTGATACAGGCCCGGCTCGGCGCCGGCCTCGAGAAGCGCGCGAACCGCCGCGGCGACATCCGGTGCGTAGCTCGGCGACACCGTGCGGTCCACGAACACGCGCGTCTCGTCGCCGCGCGCAATGCTGTCGACAATGCGATCCAGGCTGCTGCGCCGGTCCGACCGCATCACCGCCGGCCCACCGAACAGGCTCTCGACGCGCAGGACGAAGTGGTCGCCGGCATCCTCCGCGAACCACTCACCCATCAGCTTCGACGCCGCATAGGTGCTGCGCGGGTTCGGGCGGTGAGTTTCGGTATACGGCTCACGGGAGGTGCCGTCGAAGACGAAGTCGGTGCTGAAATGGACGAGGATTGCTCCCTCCGAGCGCGCGGCGCGTGCCAGGCCGAGCACGGCGAAGGCGTTGCTCTCGAGCGCGAGGGCGGGCTCGCGTTCGGCACCGTCCACGTTGGTGTAACCTGCGCAGTTCACGATGCAATCTGGTTTGACGTCGGCGACCACCCGCTCCACCGCTGCCCGGTCGGCGATTTCGAGGTCGCGATGGGTCAACCCCAGAGTCTCGTGGCGCGACGCGAGCGCTTCCACGACCGCCATGCCCAGCTGTCCGCCGGCACCGGTCACGAGCACACGGTCGATCGGCCCGCGATCGAGGCTCATGCCGCTTCGTCTGCCCGTGCGAAGGCCTCGATGCGGCGGTCGTCGAGCACGCCCTCCCATCGGGCTACGACCGCGGTCGCCATGCAGTTGCCCATCACGTTGACAGACGTCCGGCCCATGTCGAGCACCTGATCGATCCCCAACAGAATGGCCGCGCCCTCGAGCGGCAGGTTGAACGTCGAGAGCGTCGCCGTCAGCACCACGAGCGCCGCTCGCGGCACGCCGGCCACTCCCTTGCTCGTCACCATCAGCGTGAGCATCATCACGATCTGTTCACCCCAGGTGAGGTCGAGCCCGGCGAGTTGGGCCACGAACACGCTGGCGAGCGACAGATAGAGTGTCGTGCCGTCCAGATTGAAGCTGTAGCCTGTGGGCAGCACGAATCCGACGATGTTCTTCGGGACGCCGAAGCGCTCCATCACCTCGAGCGACTTCGGCAGGGCGGCCTCACTGCTCGCCGTGGTGAAGGCAATCAGGAATGGCTCGCGGACGGCGCGCAGAAACGTCCGGAACGGCACGCGGATGAGCACCGCGACGCCGCCGAGGACCACGACCACGAAGATCAACAACCCCGCGTACATCAGCAGCACCAGCTTGCCGAGCGTGACGAGAATCGCCACGCCCTTGCCGCCGACGGTCGCGGCAATGGCCGCCATCACCCCGAGCGGCGCGAACAGCATGACGTAGTGCGTGAACCTGAACATCACCTGAGCCGTGCTTTCGAGCAGGTCGAGCACCGGCTTGCCGCGCGGGCCGATGGAGGCGAGCGCCACACCAAAGAACGTGGCGAACACGACGACCTGGAGGATGTCGCCACGCGCCATGGCGTCGACGACCGAGGTCGGAAAGACATGCAGGACGATGTCCCATCCCGACTGCTGACGGAGCGCCATGTCTGCGACTTCGCGCGTGTCGGCAATCGGCACGGTCAGGCCGGCCCCGGGCTGGAAGATATTGACCAGGGCCAGGCCGAGGAACAGCGCGATGGTCGTCGCGACCTCGAAATAGACGATGGCCTTGAGACCGATGCGTCCCATCGCCTTCAGATCACCGGTGCCCGCAATCCCCACGACGAGCGTCGCGAAGAGCAGCGGCGCGATGATCATCTTGATCATGCGGAGGAACACATCGGCCACAGGCTTGATGGCGACACCCCACGCCGGCCACAACCAGCCGACGAGAATGCCGAGGATCAGCCCGATCAGGATCTGGGTGGTCAGACCCGGAAACCGCGAACGCGTGCGGGAAGCCGCGAGGCCCGACTCGATGGGGCGTGCCATGCCCGAAGTGTAGTGCAAGACGGGCCGGGCGTCTCGGTGCTACGAGCCGGCGTGGAATGCGGCGATGGTGCGCACGACGTACTCCTGCTGCTCGGCGGTGAGGCCCGGATAGATCGGCAATGCCAATGTTTCGAGCGACGCGCGCTCTGCGATGGGAAACGTGCCTTGCGCGTAACCGAGCGGCTCGAAGCAGGTCTGGCGGTGAAGCGGCACAGGGTAGTAGACGCCCGTCCCGACTCCGTGCCGGGCAAGGTGCGCGCGAAGGTCATCGCGCAGGGAGACACGCACGACGTACTGATTGAACGTGTGGAACCGGCCGGGCTCCTCCACAGGCAGGATCACCCGCTCGAGCAGCCGATACTGCTCAAAGAGCGCCCGGTAGCGGCCGGCGTTCGCGCGACGGGCGTCGGTCCAGCAGGTCAGATGCGGCAGTTTGACGCGCAGCACTGCCGCCTGGAGAGTGTCGAGACGGAAATTGCCGCCCACGGCCCGGTGCAGGTAGCGAGCCTCTTCACCGTGATTGCGGAGACAGCGAAGGCTCTCGGCGAGCGAGGCATCGTTCGTCGTGGCGAGGCCCGCGTCTCCAAAGGCTCCGAGATTCTTGGTCGGATAGAACGAGAAGCAGCCGACCAGGCCGAATCCTCCAACCTGGCGCTCACCAAGCCTCGCGCCGATTGCCTGCGCCGCATCCTCGACGATCGCGACGTCCAGACTGGCCAGCCGCGGCGCGAGCGTGTCGAGATCGGCGGCTTGTCCGAAGAGATGCACGGGCATGACGGCCCGCGTGCGCGGGGTAATCGCAGCGAGCGCGGCGCGCGCGTCGATGTTCCAGCTGAGGGGCTCGATATCGACCATCACCGGCCGCGCGCCGAGCCGGGCTACGGATCCGGCCGTTGCAAAGAACGAGTACGCCGGCACGATGACCTCGTCGCCGGGCCCGATGCCAAGCGCCATCAGGGCGGCCAGCAGCGCATCGGTCCCCGATGAAAGACCGATGGCATGGTCGACTTCAAGCCACTCGGCCAGCTCTGATTCCAGAAGTTCGACGTCTGGGCCCAGGATGAACGCGCAGCTGTCGGTGACGCGGGCGATCGCGGCCGCGACTTCGGTCGTGAGGGGATCGTGCTGCGGCCCGAGATCCAGAAGAGGGACCTTCATGATCGCCCGCCGATCCGCGGCCGCGGCCCCGCTTCGATGTTCAGCGGCTGACGTAGATCTGTGGCGCGCCCCACAAGGCCCAGTCGTAGGCGGGATTGGCGGGCTTCTTGTCGGGCGGGCCGCTGTTGGTGTTGAAGATGACGTCGACCTGCTGGCCCGCGTAGGGAGCAAGGTCGATGGTCACGGGAATCCATCGGCGGTCCTCGGGAACCGAGCGCGGATCGACGTGCTGGTTCAGCAACTCGTCGTACTTGCGACCGTCCGAGACCCCGAGCCTGAAGAGCACACCGTCCCCTTCAAGCTTCCACGCCTCGGGACGCAGGGCCAGCCACGTGCGCAGCCAGCCGTTCGGCGGTATCGTCACCTTGTAGATGAGGCGACTGGTGGGATGCATGAAAATCGCACGGTGCGTCTCGTTTTCGATCGTAACGGAGACGACGTCGAACATCTTTTCGATGTTGCCGCTCGATCGCCTTTCGGCCTTCGGATAGAGGGCCATGAGATCGAGTTCCCCGGGCACCGAGCTCCGCCGCCAGAACCAGATGCCGACGACGACAAGGACAGCCAGAGCCACCGCGAGCAGCCATCGATAGTTCTTCATAGAAACGTCAGCCGAGATCGGAATCGCCCGGCGCGCAGCTTACGCGCGGGCGGACACGCCGAACCAAAATGCACGTAAAACGCGCGGGTATGGTACCACGAGCCCCGTCCGCTCGCAACGGAAGCGCGGCAGGCGGTTTGGTCACTCGCCGCGGCGACGCCTGGTCTTCATCGCGGCGCGCGCCTCGCGATCCGCATCCGCTTGCCGCTCGGCGTCGCGGCGATCGTACTCCTTCTTGCCGCGCGCGAGAGCGACGGCGACTTTCACCCGCCCGTTCTTGAAATACATCCGCACCGGCACCAGCGTCATGCCTCGGATGACGGTTTTCCCGGTGAGCTTGCGAATCTCGTCGCGGTGCAGCAGCAGTTTGCGTGGACGCAACGGCTCGTGATTGGCGTAGCCGCGGTGGCTGTACGGGCTGATGTGCACGTTGTGGAGGAACACCTGCCCGCCCTCGGCGCGCGCGAAACTGTCGCGCAGGTTCACACGCCCCTCGCGAATCGACTTCACCTCGGTCCCCAGCAGCACGATGCCGGCTTCGAAGGTCTCGAGCAGGTGGAAATCGTGCCGGGCCTTGCGATTCTCGGCGATGTTGCGCTCGGCGTTCTTGCGGTCGGTCGACTCAGTCATCCGTCTCGTGAGCCAGACTCGCCCGCGCCTCCGCAAGACGTGCCGCCAGCAGCACGGCGTGCACCATGCTGCCCTCGTCAGCCACGTGACGGCCCGCGATATCGAACGCCGTGCCGTGATCCACCGACGTCCGAATGATCGGCAAGCCGAGCGTGACGTTCACGGCCCGCCCGAACGAGACGAGCTTCACCGGTATCAGGCCCTGATCGTGATAGCAGGCCACCACGGCGTCGAACTCGCCGCGAATCGCGCGGACGAACACCGTATCGGCGGGGACGGGCCCGACGATATCGATGCCGGCGCGTCGCGACGCCTCGACGGCGGGCGCGAGCACTTGCTGGTCCTCGGCGCCCAGCAGGCCCTCTTCGCCTGCATGCGGATTCAAGCCGGCCAGCGCCAGACGCGGGCGCGGGTACCCGAAAACCGGCATCTCCCGGGCCGCCAGCGTAATGATCTCGGTGACACGCTCGAAGGTCAGTTCAGAGGGGACGGCCGCGAGCGGCACGTGAATCGTGGCAAGCACGACCCGAAGCTCGTCCGAGTGAAACATCATCGCGACACGGCGCACGTGGCACAGCTCGGCGAGCAGCTCCGTGTGGCCGCGCCACGGCAGCCCCGCCAGCTGAAACGCTTTCTTGTTGATCGGCGCCGTCGCGACGGCCGCCACGCGTCCCGCACGGGCATCGGCAACGGCCCGAACGATGAAGGCGTGGGCGGCGAGCCCGGCCTCGGCGGAGAGGACCCCGGGTTCGAAACGATCGTCCGGGTCTGGTCCGTACACAATCGGTTCGCACACGCCGCGCACTCGGAGGTCGGCAGCCGCCTTGGCCGCGATCTCTGGACCGATGCCGGCCGGATCGCCGGCGGTGATGGCCACGCGCGGCAAGTTCGGCCGGGACGGGGTCACGAGCGGCTCGCGCACGAGTCGTTCGTGCATTGACCGCAGCCACCCTCGACGCCGCACGCCCCGCAGCCAGTGGGGTTGTCACATCCGCCCTCGCCGGCGCAGCCTCCGTGCGTGACGCCCTTGCCGTTGGGCAGCTCGTAGCGCAGACAACATTTGAGTCGGCCGCACAACCCCGACAACCGAGATGGGTTCAGGCTCAGGTCCTGCTGTTTGGCCATCTTGATGGAGATGGGCTCGAAGCTCTGCAGCCAGGTCGTGCAACACAACGGGCGTCCGCACGACCCATACCCGCCGAGGATCTTCGCCTCGTCGCGCACGCCGATCTGCCGCATCTCGATGCGGGTCCTGAATTCCGTGGCGAGCTCACGAACCAGCTCGCGAAAATCGACCCGGCTCTCTGCCGTGAAATAGAAGATCAGTCGTGAACCGTCGAAGAGCTGTTCCACGCGCGCGAGCTTCATCGGCAGACCTCGCTCGCGAATCTTCATCAACGCCACCCGCCTGGCCTCTTCCTCACGGTGACGGTGTTTCAGCCGGCTGACGATGTCCTCAGCGGTCGCACGGCGGATGACCCGATCGGGCGAGTCGGAGGGCAGCTGCCGTTTCGACTCGAGCGCGGGCGGCATGCTCACGACTTCGCCCACGGCCGGGCCGGCCTCGGTGCGAACCACCATCTGATCGCCGCGTGTGGGAGTGGATGCCGGATCGAGATCGCCCAGCAGAAAGGAATGGGCGCGACCGATCGGACTGAACCTGATGGAGACGAAGCGAGCGCGATCCTCGGAGGTCACGTCGCACCTCTATGACCGCCCCTGACGCGCTGCGCGTTAGATCTGGAGCACGAGCCAGTCGGCGACGAGCTTCGGACTGGCATGGCGATCCAGCGCGCCGAGCGCGCGATCGACGGCCGTAAACGCACGAACCGCACGGGCACGGTCGAACGCCCGAGTCAGCGCGCCGAGCTCTGACTCGAGATCTGCGTTCGCCAGCATCCGGCGGTCCGCACGACTGTTGAGAACGGCGACATCCCGCAGCAGCGTGGCGACCATTCGCAGACAGCCCGCGAGCTGGTCTCGCGCCTCTGCCGGCGACTGGCCCGATTCCTTGGGCAACAGATCCTTGGCGAGCGCGAGCCGCTGCCGCTCGTCGCGCGCGCGCGCCGAAGCCTGGAGGATGTCGTGGGCTGCCGCCCGGCTGTTGGCGCGCCCCTCACGATGCACCTCGAGGGCCCGCGCCACACTGCCCTCACCGAGCGACGCGGCCTGACGCGCGTCCGCCGGTTTCAGACGGCATCGCGCAGTCAGCACGTGCTCGATCTCCGGCACGGCGAGCCGGGCGAATCTCAGTTGCGCGCAGCGCGACCGCACCGTGGGCAACAGCACGTCGGGCCGCGCCGTGACCAGGATGAAGACCGAGCTCGACGGCGGCTCCTCGAGCCTCTTGAGGAGCGCGCTTTGCGCATGATGTTCCAGCGTGTCGGCATCATCGATGATGATCACCCGCTTGCGGCCTTCGAACGGACGATAGTCGGTGCGCTCGATGGCCTCGCGGACCGGTTCAACCTTGATGCTGCTTCCGTCACCGGGCGACACGATCAGGATATCGGGGTGCGTGTTGCGTGCGATACGGCGGCACGCGGTGCACTGGCCGCAGCCATCCACCTCGTGCGGGCCGCTGCGGATCGGCGTGATGCAGTTGAGCGCCTCGGCCACGGCCACCGCGGTCGTCCGTTTACCAATGCCGTCGAGGCCGCTGAAGAGCAGGCTTGGGGGCAGGCTCGATCCGGCAATCGCCCGCGCCAGCAGTGTGGTGACGCGCGAGTGGCCGGCGAGATCCTTGAAGGGCATGTTCCGGGGAACCGACGAAATCCTACCACACGCCCGCGTGGCGGCCCGACACCGGAGATTATCGCGGCTTGCGAGGCGTGGCCTCGTTGTCCTTGTCGGATCGACCGAAGACGCGCGACCAGAAGCCCCGTTTCTTCTTCGCCGGCTCTGGCGGGGCCTCTGCGACCGTGGCTTCGGGACGAACGGGTTCGACGACGGGTGGCGGTGCGGAGACCGTCGGAAGCGCCGCCTGATCGACCGGGACGGGCGGCGTTTCTCTGGCACCGAAGAGCCCGGCGACCTTGTCGACCATCGAGCGGGCGTGCAGGTCGCACCGCTCGGTCGGCTCGGTGCCGTTGGCGAAGTAGTCGGTATAGACGATCGACCGCCGCTCGAACTGTCCGTTCCGGACGAGCTCGACGTCGTAGCAGCCGTCGCTTGGCAGCCGGCCGGTCATGCGACACACATCGACGGCGACGATACCCGAGGGCGGCTCGAACCACACCGGCCGATCCTGCTTCGTCGCGAGCTTCATGAACTGGCCCCAGACGGGTACGGCGAGCTCGGCCGCATAGCCGTTGGGCAGGATCGTGCGCGGCTGATCGAATCCGATCCAGACGCCGGACAGCAGTCGCGGCGTGAATCCGACGAACCAGGCGTCGACAAAATCGTTGGTCGTTCCCGTCTTGCCGCCGGCCGGCTGCGTGAACCCCACGGCGCGGGCTCGATACGCCGTCCCGTGATTCACGACGTCGGCCAGCATCGTCGCCATCAGGAACGCCGTGATTTCGCTGATGACGCGCTCGGGAGGGTTCGTCGACTCGAAGAGCACGGTGCCGTCACGATCCTCGACTCGCCGAATCAGAACGGGTTTCCGGACGAACCCGCCGTTCGCGAACGCGGCAAACGCCGACGCCATCGCGTCGAGCGTCACTTCTCCGGAGCCGAGAGCGAGCGAGGGAACGCTCGGCACCGAGCCGACGCCCATCTTCTTGGCGTACTTGACGGTCTCGCCGATTCCGACCTGTTCGAGAAGCCGGACGGCCGCGCGGTTGCTGGAGGTCCTGAGCGCCGTGCGGAGCGTCATGGCATCCGCCTCGGAGTGCTCATCTTCGGGGACCCAGTCGCCCTGGAGCGTTTGAACCGGCTCGTCGAGGTGCTCGATGAGCGATGCCGGCGAATACCCAGCTTCGAGGGCCGCCGCGAAAACGAACGGCTTGAAGGCCGAGCCGGGCTGGCGCCGGGCCTGTGTCGCCCGATTGAAGTGGCTCTCGGCGAAGCTGCGCCCGCCGATCATCACGCGCACGTATCCCGTCTGCGGGTCGAGGGCGATGAACGCCGCCTGCAGCCTGTCGGCGGGATTGGCAACGCCACCGGGTGGTGTTGAGGTGCGCAGTGCCTTGTATTTCTGCCGCTTGGCCTCGATCTCACCCACGGCCTCCTCGAGCAGAGGCTCGGCCGCCTTCTGCAGGTCGATATCGATCGTGGTGAAAACCCGCAGCCCTCCCTCGGTACACGCGCTCCCATCCAAAGCGCTCGACGAGCTCGAGGCGAACCTGTTCCTTGAAGTACTGCCCGTAAGGCTCCTCGCTGCGCAGCGCGTCGCGCAGCTCGACGGGCTCGGCGCGAGCGGTCTTCCATTCCTCCTCGCCAATCGCGCCCGTGTCGCGCATGGCGTCGAGCACGACGTTGCGCCGGAGGGACGCCCGATCGAGGCTGACCGTGGGGGCGTAGGTTGACGGAGATTTCACGAGTCCGGCCAGCAGCGCCGCCTCGCCCAGATTGAGCTCGGACGCATGCTTGCCAAAGAAGCCACGGGCGGCGGCCTCGATTCCGTAGAGACCATCACCGAAGTAGGCCTTGTTCAGATACAGCTCGAGAATCTCATTCTTTTCATAGAGACGCTCGATGCGCGCCGCCAGAATTACTTCCTGAAGCTTGCGGTAGACGGTCTTGTCACGGCTCAGAAAGCTCTGGCGCGCCAGCTGCTGCGTAATCGTGCTGCCGCCCTGTGCGACGCGGCCTTCACGGACGTTGGCCAAGGCCGCCGCGACGACACGCACGAGGTCGATGCCACGATGATCGAAGAATCGCTGGTCTTCGATGGCCACGAACGCTCGAACGGTGAGCGGGGACACTTCAGACAGCGGCACTTCGATCCGCTGTTCCTTGAAGATCGTGAAAACGGGACGGTCGGCGCCGTCGAACACGCTGGTCGCTTGCGCCATGTCACCCAGCCGGTGCATCGCGAAGCGATCGGGCAGCCCGGAGCCCAGCTTGTGGATATACGAGGTGCTCCACGCGACGAGGCTCCACACCACCGCCGAGAGCGCAACCACCGAGGCGGCGAGCGCCAGCGGGTGTGACCGCTCAGATCCGCGACGCGAACGCCCGGTCCGGAACCGCGGCACGCGAAGGAGAAAGGTCGTCACTGCTCCTCTTCATCATACAGGGTCCGTTGCTCAACGGCCCCTGTCCAGGAGACCGATCGTGGTCGAGCTGAGCGTGTCTTCCGTGAGCCGCTGCAGACGCTGGCTTCGCTCGACCGGCAACGGAACGCGCGCGCCGATCTGACGGGTCGCCGCAGGAAGGCGGGCAATCGCCAGCCCGACAAGCCGCCCGGACCTCGTCGAGCGCCGGTGGGGCCGAGAGTCGCCGCCCGCCGCGCATCACCTGAGACAACAGGGGCGTCGATCCGGGCACGACGGGTTCGTCGTGCAGGGTGATGACGTCGCGCACGATCGCCCCGCCGGACTCGACGCGACACACCTGCTTGCGGCCCGGATAGGTCTGCTTGTCGACGCTGAGCTTCATCACTGGCGACTCGATCCCACGCCGCTCGACTTCTACGAGCTTGTAGACGCCACCGAGCGAGGGCGCATCGGCCGATGTCGTCAGCGACGCGCCCACGCCGAAACCGTCCACGGGAGCGCCGCTCTGAACCAGGCGTTGAATGCGGTGCTCATCCATGTCGCCGCTGACGAAAATCCTCGTCTCTGACAAGCCTGCGTTGTCGAGCATGCGGCGAACTTCGCGGCTCAGGGCGTCGATGTCGCCGCTGTCGAGCCGGACTGCCGGCGGACGGAAGCCTGCCGCCAGCATCTTCCGCGTGGCCTCGATCGTGTCGTAGGTGTCGAGCAACAGCGTGGCTCGATCTCCATAGAGTGCCGTGAACTCCTTGAACGCTTCCAGCTCGTCGGCGAAGGCCAGGACCCAGGAATGGGCCATCGTCCCGGAGACGGGCATGCCGTAGCGGAAGCCTGCCTCCACGTTCGACGTCGCCACGCATCCGCCGATGTAGCTGGCCCGCGATGCGGCGCGCGCGGCGTCAGTGCCGTGCGCGCGTCGGGCGCCGAACTCCACGACCGACCGTCCGGCGGCAGCCTGAACGACACGGGCGGCCTTGCTCGCCACGGACGTCTGGAACGAAACCGTGGCCAGGAGCGCTGTCTCGACGAGCTGCGCTTCGGGCAGCGGAGCGGTGACGCGCAGAATCGGTTCCTGAGCGAAGACCGGAGTTCCCTCGGCCATCGCCCAGACGTCGCCGGTAAACCGGAAAGTTCGGCAGATACGTCGTCGAAAAAGGACGCCGGCGCGCCCTTGAGGGCGGGGGCCTGCCGCAGATACTCGATTTCGTCCCGCTGGAACCGCAGATGCTCGAGGTAGTCGAGCACATCGTCGAGACCCGCGGCGACGAGGTATGAACGGGAGTCGGGCAACTGTCGAACGAACAGCTCGAAACTGGCCGGCCCGGTGAGTCCGACGGCCAGGTGTCCGGCCATCATCGTCAGCTCGTAGAGGTCGGTTGAAAGCGCCGTCGTCGTCACCTGGTGAGTGTACACCGGTGCCCGATGAACACGGCCGGCGGCACGTTACTGCAGGTACCCCAGCGACTTGAGACGTTCGCGCTGGTCTGGGAGGGTGGACGAACACGCAGCGGCCGAGACGCCGAGCGCGACACTCGGCCAGGCGGCGCAACTGTCACTGACGCTGCGCCGCCTGGGCTACGCTCATCGGACGACGACGGGGCGAGACAGGGAGACAGTGCTTCCTCAGGTAGTTGGCGGGGTCGACGGGACTCGAACCCGCGGCCTCCGGCGTGACAGGCCGGCGTTCTAACCAACTGAACTACGACCCCAACGGACCTGCGACTTCAACTGGCTTCGAGCTCCCGGTGCGATCGCCGACCTTGGCCCTTGGTGGGCGGTACAGGACTCGAACCTGTGACGACCGGTGTGTAAGACCGGTGCTCTACCACTGAGCTAACCGCCCGGCCCCTCGACAGCGCGGTCTGAAGGTCGCCGAACACCTCATTTTATGAGTCGAGTGGCCGGCGCGTCAATTCGACCACATCGTCTTCAGCGCGAGCAGCAGCACAACGGCGATCACGCCGGCAATCGCGCGCTGTTCGCGGTTGCCGATGGCACGGGCCACGCTGAAGCGACGTTCGGACGTACTGCCCGCCGTTCGTCCGTTCCGGTAGCTCTCGTCCTCGGATCCAAACCGGCGAGTCAGCGCGGTTTCTTCACTTCGGATGGCGGCGCGCAAAGTCAGCCCGAGATAGACGACGATCAACAGCGCCGACCAGGCGTTCGCCGTCGCAATCGCGAGGCCGACACCCATCAGCGCGGATCCTGCGTACAGCGGATGCGCGAGAAATCGATACGGCCCCGACTGTGTCACCTCGCGCCCCTTGTCGAGATGACCCGCCGCCCAGATCCGGATCGTCTCTCCGACAGCGGCCACGGCGGTACCGACAATCAGAGACCGCCAGGTCGGGCGCGCGAGGGCCAGCACGACCGCACCGAATGCGAACCCGAGCGGGACGCGCAGGCGCGCCACCTGGCGCGTCAGCTCAGACATGGAGCTTTGCCGACTGCAGGCGGACCGACACCGCCGCCGCCACTTCCTCGACCGAGAGATCAGCCAGACACCAGTCGCGGGCCCGACACCGGCGCAGGTGATGACACTGGCACAGTTCGAACCTCGACACGGTGACGTCGTCGAGCCGCCACGGGCCATTTCGAATCGGGCTCGTCGGCCCGAAAAGCCCGATGAGCGGTGTGCCGACAGCCGCGGCGATGTGGAGGGGCCCTGTGTCGCCCGACACAAAAACCGCAGCGGCCGAGGTCAACGACACCAGATCAGCAAGAGAGGTGGGCGGCGCCACCTCCGCGGCTCCGGTCGACGAGTCTTCAATCTGCCGTGCCAGCGCTTCTTCGCCAGGCCCCCAGAGCACGAACGACGAAAGCCCGTGCCGCTCGCGGAGGAGCTGGGCCAGCAAGCCGAATCGTTCGCCTCCCCACCGCTTGTTCGGCCAGGCGGCACCGCCATTAATCAGGGCGAACGCGGTGTCGCCCCGCTGCTTCAGCCGCTCACGGACGACGCGCAACGTCGCCGATTCGCGCTTCTGCAGCGGAAATTCGACGCGGTCAGCGGGAATACCGAGGGCGGCCACCAGACCCAGGTTCTTGAACACGACGTTGGCGCCACGCCGGCTGTGGGGCTCAATCGATTCGGTGTAGAACCACGAGGCCATCGGCTCGCGCAGTCGTGCGCGGCTGAATCCCACGACCCGCGCAGCCCCCGAGGCGCGGGCCAGGAGCGCCGACTTCACCAATCCCTGAAAATCGAGCGCCAGCTCGTAGTGGCGATCGCGCAACTCCCCTACGACGGCCGGCACCTCGCTCCAGCGGCGGCTCCGCTGGAGACGGCTCGACGCGTGGTCGTTGACGGACGAGCGGCCGATCACGATCCGGCGATCGATGATGGGCACGAGATCCAGGAACTCGGCATGGCGCGCATCGACCAGCCAGTCGATCTCGGCCTGCGGCCAGGCACGACGCATCGCCGCCGCGGCGGGAAGCGCGTGGACGATGTCGCCGAGCGATCCGAGTCGGACGATGAGAACGCGGTTCACAGTCGAGTTAGCGTCGAAGTCGCGAGAGCAGCGCGCTCGTGGAGTGCCGCTTCGGATCCCCCACGATAGCGATCCGGCCGCCGTATGCCAAGACCGTCTCGCGCTCGGGGACCGAATCGGCCGTGTAGTCGGTACCCTTGCAGTGGACGTCCGGACGCAGCCGTTCGATGAGGCGGGTGACGCTCGGTTCGGAAAATATCGTCACGTAGTCGACGCCGCGAAGCGCGGCGACGATCTCCGCGCGGTCGGCTGCCGGCAGCACGGGTCTCTCTTCGCCCTTCAACGCCGCCACCGATTGATCGGCGTTGATGGCAACGATCAGGCGATCGGCCTCGGCCGCGGCACCCTGGAGATAGCGGATGTGTCCGACGTGCAGCAGATCGAAGCAGCCGTTGGCGAGCGCCACCGTACGACCGCCAGCGCGGTCGGCGCGAATCAGCTGCTCGAGCTCGTCCAGGTCGACCACGCGTCCCATGACGGCAGATTCACTCTCATGCGCGGCGTCCCTGTTGCGGCCCCTCTTGCGCCCACGACTCCCGCGGAGCGGCATGATCACTGGAGACGGCTCGGCTCAGTTCGTCGGCGCCGACGGTCGCGGTCCCGCGCTTCATCACGACCAGCCCGCCGGCGTAGTTCGCAAGGCGTGACGCCTCGTAGAAGGAGGCGCCCGACGCGAGCGCCAGCGCCAGTGTGGCAATCACCGTGTCGCCCGCTCCCGTCACGTCGGTCACCTGATCGCTCCCGAAGATGGGAAGGTGCACGGTGGGCCGCCCTGGTTCGAAGAGCGCCATCCCGCGGCTGCCCCGTGTCACGAGCACGGCCTCCATGCGCGTCCGCCGCAACACCGTGCGCCCGGCGCGCTCGAGCACTACGGCATCGTCGCCGATGCGCACGCCCAGCATCTGCTCGACCTCCGACTCGTTGGGTGTGCCCGCCGTCAGGCCGCGGTAGCGCAACAACGCGTACCGCGAATCGATCAGCACGGGCACTCGGCGCCGGCGCCGCCGGGCGCGGGCATTTTTCACGATCCGCGCCACGAGCGCCGGGGTGACCAGACTCGAGCCGTAATCCGATATCAGCACCGCGTCGCAATTCGACAAGGCCTGATCGACCCGCTCGATCAGTCTGCGGCGTGTCGGAGCATCGATGCGGAAATGATTCTGGCGGTCGATGCGGACGACCTGCTGCTTGGCCGAGTGAATGCCGCCGGCGAGGATGCGGGTCTTCACCGGGGTCCGGTAGCCCACCACCTTCACCAGGCCGCGTCGGTCGATGCCCGGGCTGAGACTGTTGAGCAGCCGGCGGTCCTGATCGTCCTGCCGGCCCCCGCTCACCAGACCGACGAGGGTGACGTGGCCGCCGAGCGCCGCGGCGTTGCTGGCGGCATTCCCCGCCCCACCGGCGACGATCTCCGTCGAGTCGTAGTTCAGGATGAGAACCGGCGCCTCACGCGAGACTCGCGCGACCTGGCCGTAGATGAACTCGTCCGCCATCAGGTCGCCGACCACGGCGAGACGGCGGGAAGAGAAACTGTCGATGAGCCCGAGGAGTCGAGCCGCGCGCTCGCTTTCGCCCGGCAATGGATGGACCGACCGCGCAAGCTTCACGAGGACGGCTCCGTCACGCCGTCCGACGCCCGTTGCCGAAGAATCCATCCGACAGCATCGATCAGATTGTCCGCGACGAGCGCCGGGCGCAGACCCTGCTTGGGATGGTCCTCTTCGGTCAACCCGTAGCCCGTCCGCACCAGCACACCGGTTGCGCCGACATTCGCCGCCAGCTCGACGTCCAGCCATCGATCCCCGATGACGAACGACGTCGCCGGCTCGAGGTCGAGCTCGTCTGCCGCCTGGCGCACCATGCCGGCGCCTGGCTTTCGGCACTGGCAGTTGACGCGATACTTCTGAACCGGGGCATCGGGATGATGCGGGCAGAAGTAGTAGCGATCGATCCTCGCCCCGCCGGCCGCCAGCCGTTCGTCGAGATGGCGGTGCAGCTCGTGCACGAAGTTCTCGTCGAAGAACCCGCGCGCCACGCCTGCCTGATTGCTCACGACCACCACAGGCAGCCCGGCGCGGTTCAACAGTCGGACGGCATCCACCGTCCAGGGAAACAGAGAAAGTCGCTCGAGGCGATCGAGATAGCCCACTTCCTCGATGAGCGTCCCATCGCGATCGAGAAACACCGCGGGGCGCACGTCAGTGCACCTCCGTCTGGCCAGCAGCCGTGAGACAGCGTTCGATCCGGGCAGCGACCTCGCTGGCGCCGATACGTGTCATGCAGCGGTGATCGATAGGACACTCGTGAAGCAAACATGGCTGGCACCAGACGTTGGACGACACGATCTCGTGCCTGGCGCTCGTGGTGTCCCACTGAACCGGCGCCGTCAGTCGCTCGTCGGTTGCGCCGAAGATCGCGACAACCGGCCGTCCGAGCGCGGAGGCCAGGTGCATGGCGCCCGAATCGTTCGACACGAGCAGATCGCACCGCTCCAGCACCCCCATGAGCGCGGCGACGTCGGTGCGGCCAATCAGGTTGAGACACTTCCCCGGCTGATGTGGCCACCCGGATAGTGCCCGATCGATCTCCACTCCCACGGAAACCTCGCCCGGCGTTCCGAGCACGACCACCTGGCGAGAGGTCCGATGCTGGAGCAACGAGATCAGCTCGGCGAAACGGCCCGGAGGCCATTGTTTCGCGCTGCCGTTCACCGCGCCAGGGGCCAGTGCCACGAACCGGGTGTCGCGCTCGATGCCTCCCTCTTCGAGCAGCGCCGAGGCAGCGCGTCGGGCGTCATCGCTGACGTCGAGGGCCGGTGTCAGCGGCCCGGCGGCGACGCCAAGCGCCGTCGTCAGCGCTCGGTAGTACGGACGCCTGGTGCAATCGGCATCGAGGACGATCAATCGCGCGGGTCAGCAGCCCCCCCCGACGATCGGCGCGATATCCCCAGCGCTCCGGAATGCCCGCGCGCGCGGCGATCCAGGCCGCATAGTACGAATTGGGCAGGAGCACGGCGACATCGAATCGTCCCTGTGCCAGCTTTTCGCTGTCGGCTGCGGCTCTCGCCGTGGCCGGGCGGCCGTTCGACTCGAGCGACAGGACGCGATCCACCCCCCGGACTGTTTCAAAAAGCGGCACGAGCCCGTTTCGCGCAGCCACCGCCAGTGAAGCGTCGCCGACATGACGACGGAGATCCGAAATGGCGGGAAGCGCCATCACGCCGTCTCCGAGCCAGTTGGGCGCCACCACGACCACTTGCCGCCCCGCGTCAGACATCGGCCTCGGCATCCGGCTGCGCCCGTGGGAACATCCCAGGCTCGGGCTCGGTGATCGGTCCTGCCGTGCGCCACCGCCGATGCATCCACAGCCAGAGGTCCGGATGCCGGCGCACGTACATCTCGAGCACGTCGGTGCAACGTTGCGTGAACTCGCGAACCGGATCGGGCGAGTCGGACGACGGCGGCTCGACCGCGTGCTCGTAAATGATACGGTACCCCCCACGGCGACGAGGTAATGCAAAGACCGGCACGACGGGCGAACCCGTGCGCAGCGCGATGGCCGCAATCGCATTCGTCGTGCCGGCCGGCCGCCCGAAGAAGTCCACCGTCACGGCGTCGGGGCCGTGCACGTGCTGATCGATCAGCACACCGATGGCGTGGCCGCCTTCGAGGACGCGGAGCACGCGGCGAATCGCGCCGCGCCGGTAGATGACTCCGTTACCGGTGGTGGACCGCACGCGTTCGAGCAGATCGTTCAGATACGGATTGTCGAGCGGCCGCGCCAGCACGTTGACTGGCTCGAGCCTCAGGGCTTGCGAGAGCCCGATCACTTCCCAGAACCCGAAGTGACCCGTGAAGAAAATCACGCCGCGTCCCTGCGCATAGGCGTGCTGCGCGTGATCGGCCCCTTCCACTTCGGTGATGCGCAGCATCTCGGTCGGGCCGAGCGTGGCGAATTTCAACAGCTCGAGGAGAACCCGCCCGAAATGCGCGAACACCGATCGCGCGATCGCGCGCTGCTCCCCGGCGGTTCGATGCGGGAGGGCGGCCGAGAGATTGTCCAGAGTCGTACGCCGGTGGACGCGATCCAGCGCGTAGAACGCGAGGCCGATACAGGCGCCGCCGCGCCGGACGACCCACCACGGCAGCACGCGGACGAGCGCCATGGCCGAGCGGACAGCCGCGTACTCGAGTCGATGTCTCACGCGACCGCCTTCGCCCGGGCACGCGCGTCCGCCAGCTGGCCTTGCAGCCACTCGCGAAACTCGGCGCGCGGCTCCACCGACGTCTTCAGCGGAACCCAGGCCAGCTTCAGCGGCAGTGGTCGTGCCCACAACAGCCGCACGGCGTCTTTCTCGGTGGTGACGGCGAGCTCGGCGCCGGCACGCGAAACCGACGCGGCGATCCGGCTGAGATCCGCGCTCGTGTAGCGATGGTGGTCGCGAAACGCGATGGTGTCCCGCACGCGGTAGCCGTGCGCCCCGAGCAAGGCGAAGAAGCGGTCGGGTCGCGCGACGCCCGCGAACGCGAGAACCGGCGTGTGGTCGGCGATGGCTACGGGCTTCGCGTCGAGTCCCAGGGGCTCGCCGAGCGACCGGCTGATGCGGAAGGCGCGACCAATCCCCAAACGATCGGCCACCGATTGCGTCGTCCGGTCGCCGTCGCCCTCGACGAGCACGGCGTCGGCCGCCGCGGCCATGTCGAAGGGCTCGCGGAGCCTCGCCGGTGTTTCCTCCAGGTCTCGCGGCGGCACGACGAGGAGATCGACGTCCCGCCACAGTCCCAGGTGCTGAAACCCGTCGTCGAGCACGTGGACGGTGCAGCCGAGATGCGTCTCGGCGATCTTCCCGGCGAGCGCCCGGTCGGTCGACACGAGCACCGCCACACCGTTCAGGCGGCGTGCCAGCATCAACGGTTCGTCCCCGGCGCGATCCAGATCGGCGTGCATCCGTTCGGCGTCCCGAACCACCACGACACCGTCGCTGATCACGGCCCGGCCATAACCGCGGCTGAGCACCGCAGGCCGCTCGCCCAGCTCCAGCAGCACCTGCGCCACGTGCGCCACGATGGGCGTCTTGCCGCTGCCGCCGAGTGTGAGATTGCCGACGCTGATCACAGGAGCTGCCAGACGCCGGCGACACTCGGGGCGGCTCGCGAACCATCGTCGTCGGGCGCGCGCCAGCCAGTGATGAGGGGTCACGGGAGTTGCGGAACCCGCAGAGGCGTCAATGGACCAGCCTGAAGGGCCGGACGACCGCCCGTGCCCGCGGGGCGTCCGGCGGCAGCACCGCTTCGATGACGGCGAGCGTCTTGTCCTTCGCTCCACGGTTGGCTTCGACCAGCGCACGTGCGGCGGCCCCGAGCTGGGCGCGACGAACCGGGTCGGTGAGCAGGCGCCAGAGCTCGGGCTCGAGCTCGCGTTCCGACGCAATTTGCACCGCCGCGCCGGCCGACACGAACGACGCTGCGATTTCGGCGAAGTTCTGCATGGACGGGCCGAAGACGATGGGCTTGCCGAAGACCGCCGGCTCGAGAATGTTGTGCCCACCGGCATCGACCAGGCTGCCGCCCACGAAGACGGCGGTGGCAATCTGATAGAGCTGCGCCAGCTCGCCGAGCGTGTCGAGCACGACCACTTCGGCCCGCGGCTCGGCGTCCACCGGCAATTCGCTTCGGCGGGCCGTGAGAAACGCCGCCTGCCGCGCCAGCGATTCGACTTCACCGAACCGCTCGGGGTGGCGCGGCGCGAGCACGAGCAACAGGTTGGGCAGACGCGTCTTCAGGCGCGCGAACACCCGCAGCACGGCGGCCTCCTCACCCTTGAGCGTGCTCCCGGCGATGAGCACCGGACGTGCCGACGGCATCCGGAAATATCGAAGCACCCGGTCGCGCGCCCGAACGTGGCCGGAGGACGGCACATGGAGCGAATCGAACTTGAGGCTGCCGGTGACGACGATGGCGTCGGGATCGGCACCCAGCCGAACGAGACGACCGGCGGTGTCCTCGCTCTGCACGCAGAAACGATCGACGTCGGCCAGCACGCGACGGAAGAACGGTCGAATGAGGCTGTAGCGGCGGGCGGAACGCGGCGACAGCCGTCCGTTGACGAGCATCGTCGTGACGGCGGACTCGCGGCACGCCCGCAACAGGTTCGGCCAAATCTCGGTCTCCATCATCACGAAGAGCCGTGGGCGCACGAGCCTCAGCGTCCGGCGCACGATGAAGCTCCAGTCGAACGGAAAGTAGAAGACGCCGTCGACATCGGGCAGCCGCTTCGCCACCTGCTGTCCCGCGATGGTCGTCGTGGAGAGAAAAATCCGAAGCGCAGGATAGCGGCGCCGCAAATCAGGCAGCAGCGCACGCGCCGTCAGCACCTCGCCGACCGACACGGCATGCAGCCAGATGGACGGGTCGCCGTCGAGATTGAACGACACGGGCAGATAGCCGAGGCGCTGGCCCAGGCTTCCGACGTACTTCCGGTACCGGAGGGCCTGGTAGAGGAAATAAGGTGAGGCGAGAGCAAAAACGAGCAGGGTGACGAGACTGTACAGGCGATACATATGGTGCGGGGACGGACCCGCTCGGCGAACGAGCGCGGTCAGCCGACACGCGGCGGCGCGCGCAGCTGACGATCGCGCGGGAGAGCGCACCAGGGCGAGCGACGATCGCGGCAGTATAGCCGGGCGTTTGACCCTCCGGCAAGCCGTTCATTAGAATGTCGTGTTCGGGTGATCGCCGCGTGCGCGACAGGTGCAACCGCGTAGGGGCGGAGCGCGGACGAGCGGCCAGGCCGGAGATTCGGAGGTATCAATGGCGGTGAAAGTCGGCATCAACGGGTTCGGGCGGATCGGGCGCAACATCATGCGGGCAGCGCTCGGCAGGCGCGACATCGACTTCGTCGCGGTGAACGATCTGACGAACGCGGCGACGCTGGCGCACCTGCTGAAATACGACTCCGTGCTCGGGAACCTCCAGGCGCGCGTGGAGGCACGCGAGGGCGCCATCCGGGTCGAAGACGACGAATTCAAGGTGCTGTCGATCAAGGACCCCGCGCAATTGCCGTGGAAGGATCTCGGCGTGGACGTCGTGTTCGAGTCCACCGGGCTCTTCGCAAGCAGGGACGCCGCCGCCAAGCACCTGACGGCTGGCGCGAAGCGCGTCATCATCACGGCGCCGGCCAAGGAACCGGACGTAACGGTCGTGGTCGGGGTCAATGCCGATCAGTACGACCCGGCGAAGCACCACATCATCTCCAATGCGTCGTGTACCACCAACTGCCTGGCGCCGGTCGCCAAGGTGCTGCACGAGCGGTTCGGCATCCGCAAAGGCTGGATGTCCACGGTCCACGCCTACACCAACGATCAGAACCTGCTCGATCTGCCGCACAAGGACCTTCGGCGCGCGCGGGCGGCCGCGCTCTCGATTATCCCGACCACGACCGGCGCGGCGACGGCTGTGGGCGAAGTGCTGCCGGAGCTCAAGGGGCGGCTCGACGGCATCGCGATGCGCGTCCCCACGCCGAACGTCTCCACGGTCGATCTGACGGCGCTCCTCGATCGCAAGACCACGGCCGACGAGGTGAACGCCGCGTTTCTCGACGCCTCCAACGGGCCGCTCAAGGGCATCCTGCTCTGCTCGGACGACGAGCTGGTGTCGATTGATTTTCGCGGCAATGCTCATTCCTCCATCGTCGATCGGCCCTACACCAAGCTGATGGACGGCGATTTCGTGAAGGTGCTGGCCTGGTACGACAACGAGTGGGGCTATTCGAACCGCTGCGTGGACCTCGTCCAGATCATGGCCAAAAAGGGGTTGTGAAGCTCTCCGTTCGAGACCTCGATCTGGCCGGTCAGCGGGTGTTCATTCGGGTGGATTTCAACGTGCCGCTCGATCAGGGCGCCATCGCCGACGACACGCGCATTCGGTCGTCGGTGCCCACCGTGCAGTACGTGCTCGAACGCGGCGGGCTCCCCGTGCTCGCCTCGCATCTGGGCCGGCCGAAGGGGCGGAGGCAGACCGAGTTCAGCCTCGAGCCCGTCGCACGGCACCTGGCCGGACTGATCGGAGCGCGTGTGGAGTTCGCCCGCGACTGCGTCGGCGAGCCGGCCAGCCAGGCGGTTGAGCGCGCGAAGCGCGGTGACACCGAGGTCGTGCTCCTGGAGAATCTTCGATTTCATCCTGAAGAGGAGAAGAACGACTCGAGCTTTGCCGAAGCCCTTCGGGCGCTGGCCGATCGCTACGTCAACGACGCCTTCGGCGCCGCACATCGCGCGCACGCATCGGTGGACGCCCTGCCCCGTCTCATGCCGAGGCCCGCGGCCGGGCTGCTGATGGAAAAGGAGCTGCGCTACCTGGGCGGCGCCCTGGAATCGCCCGCGCGGCCGTTCGTGGCAATCCTGGGCGGCGCGAAGGTGTCCGACAAGCTCGACGTGATCGACAATCTGCTGACCAAGGTAGACCGCCTGCTCATCGGCGGCGCCATGGCGTATACGTTTTTCCGAAGCCGTGGGCTGGCAACCGGCACCTCGCTCGTCGAAGAGGACAAGATCGACGAAGCCAGCCGGATCGTGGAGCGCGCTTCCGAGCTCGACGTGCGGCTCGAGCTGCCCACCGATCATGTGGTGGCCGACCGGATCGATGCGGCGGCGCAGAGCGAAGTGCTGATGATCGGGGATGCGGCTCTCGGCCAGCGGAAAGGACTGGACATCGGTCCGTCAACCATCGACCGCTTCCGCCGTCAGCTGAGTGACGCCCGAACGGTCGTGTGGAACGGCCCGATGGGGGTTTTCGAGATTGAACAGTTCTCACGGGGGACCGTGGCGGTGGCCGAGGCCGTAGCCGCAGTGAAGGGGACGACGATTGTCGGCGGCGGGGATTCGATCGCCGCAATCCGCCACGCGGGCGTGAGCGACCGCATCACGCACATCTCGACGGGCGGCGGGGCTTCGCTCGAATTCCTGGGAGGGCGCCGGCTGCCGGGTGTGGAGGCGCTCGCGGAGTCATGACGAAACGCACGCCGTTCATCGCCGGCAACTGGAAGATGTTCAAGACCGTCCACGAGTCGGTCGTCTACGCCAAGGAGCTCCGCCTCAAGGTCAAGGATCTCGACGAGGTGGAGATTGTCATCGCCCCGGTCTTCACCGCCGTACCACGCCGTCGCCGAAGCCTGCCGCAACAGCAACATTGGAGTGGCCGCGCAGAACATCTCCTGGGAGCGTGAGGGGCCCTACACCGGCGAGGTCTCGGCGCCGATGGTGCGCGAGGCCGGCGCGGACTATGTGATTGTGGGCCACTCCGAGCGGCGCACGTTGTTCGGCGACACCAATCAGAGCGTCAACCGCAAGCTGGTCGCCGCACTCGCAGCCGGGCTGACGCCCATCGTCTGCATCGGAGAGACCCTCGCCGAGCGAGATGCGAACGACACGCTCGCCGTGCTCGATGCGCAGATCAAGATCGGCTTCGACGCCATCACCGCCGAGCAGATGGCCTCGCTCGTGATTGCGTACGAGCCGGTGTGGGCGATTGGAACAGGCCGCAACGCGACACCGGCACAAGCCGCCGAAGCCCATGCGCACGTCCGGTTGCGGCTTCGACAATGGTTCGGCGGCCACGCCGCCGAGCAGTGTCATATCATCTATGGGGGTAGCGTGAAGCCCGACAACATTCGTGCACTCGTCGGACAAGAGCACGTGGACGGCGCACTGGTCGGCGGCGCCAGTCTCGACGTCGACACGTTCGTGAACATTCTGACGAGAGCAAGAAGCTAGGACCCATCCCATGCTGTACTACTTGATTGTCACCCTCTACGTGCTCTCGTGCCTGCTGCTCCTGCTCGTCGTGCTCCTGCAACAGGGGCGCGGCGGCGACATTGCCGCCGCGTTCGGCGGCGGCAGCAGCCAGACGGCCTTCGGCGCCCGCGGCGGTGCGACGCTCCTGTCGCGGACGACCAGCGTGCTCGCGGTGCTCTTCATGCTCGGCGCGCTGGCGCTGTCGATTCTCGGGCAGCGCGGGCCGTCGTCGGTCGTGAGCGGCGCCCCGGCGCCTGCTCCGCCAGCCGCCCAAACGCCGGCGGAAACGGCGCCGGCTGCGAGCCCGGCGCCGGCCACTCCGGCCCCGACGAATCCGGCTCCCGCGCGGCGGCACCGAATCAGCCCTAACGCCCCATCTGTTAGACTGAAGATCCCCTCGTTGCGGAAGTGGCGGAACTGGCAGACGCACCAGCTTGAGGGGCTGGCGCTCGCAAGAGCGTGGGGGTTCGAATCCCCCCTTCCGCACCAACCACTAACTGCTAAGAAGGAAACCGCTTACGGGTGGGCGAATCAACCTGGCCGGACACAACGGCTGGTGCGGAATCGCTCGCCGTGTGCAACGTTTGTGCAACGGATTCCGCGTTCTTGCGCTTCTGCTCTTCGGCTTTCTTGCGACGCTGCTCCTCCGCCATTCGCTGACTCTCTTCCAGCTTTTCCATCGCCAGGTGCAGGCCGCGCCGCTGGATGTTGAGGTACCGGGTGGTCGTGTTTAGGCTCGTATGGCCAAGGATCTTGCTGACGTAGTTCGTCGAGACACCTGCCTCGTCGAACCGTGAGCCGGCCTCGTGCCGGAGATCGCGGATCTGGAGATCCCCGAGCCCGGCCTTGGACCGTACGTCTACCCAGGCCTCGCGAACCGAAGTAATCCGCTCGCCCGTCTCGTTGCCAAACACGTACGCATCCGGTCCAAGCTCTCTTCCGTCCGGACCGATCCGGCGCATCTCCAGTGAAGCGAGCAGCCGGGACGAGATCGGCAGGATGCGCGACGTGCGAGTCTTCGCCTTGACGGCCTGAATGGTCAGTTCCCGTCGTTCAAGGTTCACATCCTTCCACTGCAGCCAAAGGATTTCGCCAAGGCGGCACGCCGTGTCGAGCAGCGCGATGATCACGGCGCGGAGATGCGGATCCGCATTCTCGAGGATCTTCTGTTCATCGTCCTCATTCTGGAACCGGCGATCGCGCGGGATCTCCTTGTCAAGCGTGACGGCTGGTTCCGTGCCGATCTTGAACGGCGTTCGCTCGATGTAGCCCCGACGGATTCGCCCAGTTGAACATCTTGCGCAGCAGCTTGAGATCGTGGTTGACGGTGCACGCGGAGCGCCCTTTGGCTTTCCGTGCATCGCGAAACGCTTCGACATCGCCGGTTCGGATCTGATCGAGCGGCATGTCTCCGAATGTCTGACCATCGCGGCCGGGCGGCACGAACGCCTGAATCAGCTCGAGGCGGTATACGTTATCGCGCGGTCTCACGAGCTGGTTGCCACGCCGCTCCTTCCAAACGTCGGCAAATGCACGAAACGTCAGGACCGGCGCCGGCCGGACGTCTGGCGCTTGCACCCGTAGAGTGCCTGCCCGAATCGCCAGCCGCAGACGTTCGGCCTCCGTCTGCCGCCTCGGTTTTGCTCGTGACCGGTCGGCCGAGCTCCCGGTCAAGGCTGAATCGATAGTGCACCTCCTTCCACTTGAATGCGAAGTGCCAGGGATGAGAACACTTCGTCCAGTTGCCCCGCGGACACGCACAACGTTTTTGCAGACCGCCGTTTCGATGTCGCGACATCGGGCTCTCCTTTCTCGCGGCAAGAATGGCCGCGCGGCCTCATCGTAGCCGAGGCGTCAACAACCCTTCCCTGGCGCCACGAGCGACTGGTGGCGTGGCGTACAAGCCACTCATCAACCCATTCGCCGAGAAGCCGCAACTCTCGTCGGCCTCCGACGCGCGAGGCCCGCAGGCGACCCGCACGGACTTCGCGGTAAATCAGCTTGAGCCGCACCGCGCCCGCTGTGCCGCTTCGTCCACCGTGATCCATGGGCTGCCTGACGAGGAGTCAGATCTGGCCAAGATTTGCACTGCTGTGGCGACAACCTGGTGGGCATTCATGTGTGCTCCCTTCTACGAATCAGGCGGTTCAGTCGTGTCAGGCGGTTTCAGCGGCGTTCAACGTCCGGCGAAGTAGTGTGTTGGGCGGTGGTCGGACAACGACCGATGCGTTTCAGCGATCGCGGCGCCTGCTGTGAAGCAATTTCCGTGCTCAAAACGGTTGCTCGGGGGTCTGGAAAGTGGTGACTCGCGTTCACGATTGGGGTGTACACATGGGTGTTACACAGCACAACTCGCGATCAGGGTTCTCCGTCACAAGTCTTGCGCGACATAAACTGCCTGGCGGTGATGCGCCTTACCGAGCAAGGTGTCGATCGTGTCGATAACCCGGGTAACCACCGAGGTTGAGCCATGAGGATGCACGAGCCGCCCCATCCCGGCCAAGTAATCCGAGAACTATGCTTAGAGCCTTTCGGTCTCACTGTCACCAAGGCAGCGTGTGCTCTTGGGGTCAGTCGCAAGACGCTCTCCAGCATCGTGAACAGCCGGGCGCGGATCGACCCGGAGATGGCTGTGCGCCTTTCGCTCGCCTTCAACACGACGGCCGAAAGTTGGATGAACCAGTAGGTGCAGTACACCTTCTGTCATGTCGAACGAAGCCGCAGGAAGCTCCGCGTGGCAAGGCTGTCCGCCGCGTGATTGGCCACATCGCGACTTGTCTTGCTCCGAAGCTTGTCGGCATTCGGATATCCCGCCGTTCTTCCGATTCGAACATCTGCAGGTGAAGGTGGGCCGGTGAATCGTTGTGGGCGGCGCGCCTTGTGCGCCGTCCAAGGCGCGGTGGAAAACGTGCCTTGTCGTTTTCCACGGCGCCGGCACGATTCACCGGCAAGCTGGAAGCAGCGCTTTTCGGAGTCCTGCCGGACTGGCGTCACCGGGAGCGAGGTGCTGATGCCGCATCTGGTTCCGACGCCGAAACTCTCGACGTATCAATGGCTTCTCTTTAGAACCCAAAGGTTTCTATCCGGAAGCCTGCCGATCGCTGCGCGACTGGCAAACGCCTGCACGAAAGCGGTCTGCCTAATTGCAAGCCAAAGTTGCTCTGCAGCACCCTGCGGGGGGCGAGCGTGTCATACCTACAGCTGCTGCGAAGCAGCGCCAACCACCGATCGCAGCATCCGAGCATCAGCGCGCCCACTTCGGCGGGCCCCCGAGCGGCCGGTCGCGCGACGCGGTAACCGCGCCGATCTCATGCGCGTTCGGACTAGGCGCGCGGCGCCGGCTCTTCGGCTCGGGCTTGACGCAGGGCGACCGCGACCCGATATCCTCCGACACTCGGCAGGCATCTTTGCGTTTCCGTCATCTGTCGCCTGCTTCCGATTCGAGAAACTCGCAGGTCGTCACTCCACTGGCCGTTTCACCTGATCACGAATCACACGAACGAGGCGACCGAGATCTTTGTCGCGTTGTTGTTGGATTCGTCTCGTTAGTGGGGCCGCGGCCCGTTCGACGCACTCTCACTCGGGCCTGGAACCGGTCACGTCCATCACCCAGATGTCCCCGAGACTCTCCTCCCAACTGAAGAACAGACGCTGTCCGTCGGTCGCCAGCGCGTTGCCCATCAGATGGCCGAGGCGGCCGGTCAATGCCGTGACGGGCCGCTCTTGGCGATCGGCCAGCGAGACCGCCCAGAGGTTCCCCGCACGCTCCTGCCCACCGATGAAGAAGAGCTGCCGCCCGTCTCGCGACCAGACAGGATCGCCGCGGCGGCGGCGGGTCCGGTGGTCACCGGCTCGGCACTCGAACCGTCGACGCGGGCCCGCCAGAGCCGCGGACCCTCTCCTGCTCGCCTGACCGAGAGGGCGAGCCACCGTCCGTCCGGAGACCAGACGGGTCTCGCGGCGTCCAACGATGAAGGCAGGTGGTCGATCTGTCTCTCCTCGCCTCCGATGGCCGGGACGCTCCAGATGCTGACCCCCGGTGGACGACGCCCGGAACCAAAAACAATCTCGCGGCCGTCGGCGGACCATCGCGGGAACATATCCGCGGCCGGATCGTGCGTCAGCTGCCGCGCCGGCCCGCCGTCGAGCGGGAGGACCCACACGTCGCGATTCCCGGTCCGATACGCATAGAACGTCAGCTGCGTTCCATCGGGCGACCATCTGGGAGCCCAGTCCGGCGTCGGGTCCGTCGTGATCGGCCGCATCTCCCCGCCATCGGCCGGCATCACCCACAGATCGAGGTTGCCGCTGCGATCCGAGCTGACCGCCAAGGTTCGTCCGTCCGGTGACAGATCCAGAGTACTCGATCCGAGCGTGATCGAATGTCACCTGGCGCGCATCGGCCCAGGTGGCCGGTCGATCGGACAGCACCGGCACACTCCAGACATTGGCGACGTCTCGCCCTTTCGAATACGCCAGTTTCGCGCCGTCGCGGAGAAGGCCGCCTGCCGGACCTCCAACCCGGTCGTGACGCGGATCGGCGGCCCGACGAGTGCGCCGTCGCGCGCGAGGGACTGACGCCAGATATCCATCGCGCCTTCGCGATTCGTCACGTAGTAGAGCCATCGTCCATCGGCGGACCAGAACGGTCCGCGGACCTGCGTTCGTCCATCGGTCACCGCGACGGCCTTCTCGTCGCCGGCGCGGACGACCATCAATTGCGACACGTCGGCAGTGAGGCCCCCGTCGCTGATGACGTAGGCAAAGAAGCGGCCGTCCGCCGACCAGGCCAGATCGAAGCGGACGCCGTGGCCGGGGAGGGCCATCGTGTTGGCCTCGCCGCTTCCCAGCGACACGATGTTGACACGCGACGTCATCAGGAGCGTCGAACGATGCGCGGTGACGCAGGCGAGCTTCGTGCCGTCGGCCGACCACTGAGGCCGGCTTGCGTTGCTGGAGAACTGGCTGCTCGTCGCAATCTTTCGGGGCGCCCCGGCGAGCGCCGGCATCACAAGGCACCCGCCGCCGTCGCGGCCCGACCAGAAGGCGATCTGCCGCCCATCGGGCGACCAGACGGGGAAACGGTCGTCGCCGTGATGATCGGCGGTGCGATTGATCGCCGCCCCGCCACCCACCTGCATGACCCAGATGTCCCAATTACCGCCAACACTCGCGGGCCCGCTGCCGCCGGCTTCGTACGCCAGCGTGCGACCATCCGGAGACCACGCGGGATGGTCCTCGACACCGATGGCCGAGGTGACCTGCACGAGATTGGCGAACGTGGGCACGCGATCGGGATTGCGGCCGCGCACGAGATAGGCGGCGCCCGCGCCGAGCGTCACGAGCGACACGAGGAGCGCGGCAGCACGCCGCCACGTCCACCGGCGCGGCGGCGCGGCCGGTGCGGGGGTCGCCACCATCGCCGCGCGATCCGACGCATGCCGCAGCTGCGTGAGTTCAGAGACCAGATCGGCCGCGGACTGGTAGCGATCGGGGGGCGACTTGGCGAGCGCCCGCATCACGATCCGATCGAGATCGATCGGCACACCGGTGCGCAGACTGGTCAGCGGCGCCGGGTGGACGTGCGCCACCGCGTGCAGCGTGGAGGCGGGCTGACCCCCGTCGAACGGTCGCCGTCCACTCACCATTTCGTAGAGCACGACGCCGAGGGCCCAAATGTCCGTTCGCTCATCGACGGCGTCGCCGAGGGCCTGCTCCGGCGACATGTACGCCACCGTGCCGACGGTGACGCCGGGCTGCGTGAGGCGGGTCCGCGTGACGCCGAGCTCGCCGATCAGCGTGGCGCAGCCCAAAATCGACCACTTTCACCTCGCCCCGGCGGGTCACCATCACGTTCGCCGGCTTGATGTCCCGGTGGACGATGCCGGACTCGTGCGCGGCGGCGAGCGCAGCCCCGATCCCCATCGCGATGTCGAGCGCGTCATCCAGTTTCAGCGGGCCCCGCTCGAGTCGCTCCTTCAGCGTCTCGCCCTCGTAGCAGGTCATCACGATGAACGACTGACCGTCGGGGGTTTCGGCGATCTCGTGAATCGTGCAGATGTTCGAGTGATCCAGCGCGGACGCGGCCTGCGCTTCCTGAATGAAGCGCTGCTTCGCGCTGTCGTTGCGCGTCAGCTCCGGCGCGAGGAACTTGAGCGCGACGAACCGGTTGAGGTTCAGGTCGCGGCCGCGATACACGACGCCCATGCCGCCCGCGCCGAGCGGCTCGAGGACTTCGTAGTGGCTGATGGTCTGACCAGTCATGAGCCGTCGGTGTTGCCCGCTCATGCAACCTGACAGAGTATATAAGGCCCTCCTTCCGTGGCTGGCCCCCACTTTCAAGTCCCTGGAGTTTCAAGGCGGTTGTGAAGGGGGAAGGCCGACCTTCAGCCGCACGAAAAGCCGACAACTCAGGGTTTCGCAGCCTGACGGCCGACGGAGTGCGTTCGTCCCACGAGCGGGAATTTCTCGTTCGGGCGTATCTCGCGGTAATAAAGACCCGGATCGCGCGCTGGCGGCTTTCGGATCGGAATCGAGAAGAGACTTGTTTTTCTCGCCGAGAAGAATGGTGCGGAGGTTCGTGGCACCTCGGCGATGAGGCTCAATCCGCGCTGGCGCAGATCCGCAAGTGGTCTTCTTCGAAACGCCGCCGTTCACGCGTGCGACCGTCGATCTTCGGGCTGCAGCATGGGCAATGGAAATGGGGCAAGAGCTTCTCCGCGGACTGTCGATCAATGATCGGAGAACTGAGCCGACCTGGCGAACGAGCAGGTGTAGCTGAGCGGTAGATCTTTCGACGACGGCCAATCTTGACAACGACGACCGCAGCCTGGTCGTCGTCGACCGAGTACAGGACGCGGTAGTCGCCCTGGCGAAGTCGGTACTTCTCCTGGCCGGACAACTTTTCAGAGCCCGATGGGCGTGGCTCCGGGACTCAATTGCTGAATCTTGGCCGCGACGCGTTTTCAATACTTCGTCGGCAGGGCCTCTGAGCTCTTTCACCGCCGACGGCTTGATCAGCAGCCTATAGCTTGCCACGCCGCTTCAAGTCTTTCGAGCACGTCCTCGAAGGCAAGGTCGGGTTCCGCGGCCTTGCGTCGAATTCCGCGAGGTCGTCTGCGTCTTCGGCCAGGCTGCGCCGAACGGCGGCGTTCACCGAGGTCGGACAGGTGACGCTCGGTTTGAGCGGCTTTCGACCCGCAGAGCCCTGTCGAGACTCGGGTTGAAGTAGACCGTCGCGCGTTCGGCATCGCTCATGGCTGGTTATCGGCGCGACGCGAGACGTCATGACGTCGAGACGTTATAGCGTCACAAGCGCTATAACTGATGACGGCCGGGCGAGGCCGGTGGCGATTTCTGGCACGGCAACGCAGCGCGTCCAACGTGTTTGTCAGGAGACACGAACGCGTGTGCAACTTCGTGTAAACTTATCCGGAAAACGCGGCCGCGTTGCACAACGGACAGCCCCGAAGCATGAAAGCCGACTTCGACTTTCCGGGGTCGGCTGCGATCTGGCCTCCACCCCGGGCAGCTTGAGGGGCTGGCGCTCGCAAGAGCGTGGGGGTTCGAAGTCCCCCCTTCCGCACCAAGACCATCCCCGTCGGAGCCTCTGCAATTTGCCCTTGAAACCGGTCGGCCTGTGGTAGAGTCACGCGCTTTCGAACGGTAGAGCTGGTATAGTGCCAGTTTGTGGCCTGAATCCGCGCACGTCGCCAAGCAAGGCGCCAGTCCCCCAGCCGACGTCGCTGCTGCTCGTCGGCACGGGTGTCGCTGTTCTGCACGGCGCGTCCGTCGGCGCCAGTAACCGTGGCGAAGCTGGACGCGGCGATGCAACAGCCGTATCTGGAGCGGCGAGAAGCGGTGACAACGCCTCAGTTGAGGCGGGCTCTACGGTTAGGCCGCGCGGCGCTGGAACTGCCGATCTTTCTCCTGATCGGTCTGTTCGCCGGCGCGTGCGAGTGGTGGTACAAGTTGTACTGGAGTGGCGATGGCCAAAATGACTCGCCGCGACCCGCGCATTTCATCCCTGAGTCGACAATCCGCCCGTCGGATTCACTCTTGAGCACGCGGCGCTGAATGTTCTTGGGCGTGTCGGCCTTTTGCGCCTCTCCCAGCAAAGAGCCAACTGCTCCAGTCCTCATGAGCCATAGCGATTTCTGATCACGCCGATCGGGAGCGAACTCTCAAACATTTTCGCGAGAAAGCAGAGCAGGGATCTCATGTCCAGAGAAACGCCTGAGAAAGTCCTCGAATCGATAGTCGACGGAATCAACACCGGGAATCTCGACGGCCTCATGTCACTGTATGAACCTGAAGCCGCCTTTGCGCCTCAGCCCGGGAATCTCGCGCACGGCTTCGCGGGTGTTCGAGAATCGCTGGCTACATTCATTGCAATGAAGGGTACGCTCGATCTCAAGGTCACGCGCGTCCTCGAGGCCGGTGGCCTGGCTCTCGTTGCTGGCGTCTGGTCATTCACGGGAACGGGCCCAGACGGCAAGCCCGTGACGCTGACAGGACACAACGGGGATGTTCTGCGTCGTCAGGCAGATGGCTCCTGGCGTTTTGTGATCGACAATCCCTGGGGAACTGCCTGATGACTGTTCGGCCCTCGCTCACACGATCGGCCGCCCATCGAGCTCGTCGGGAATCGCCACGCCTGCGCCCTGAAGTATGGTCGGGACAATGTCGTAGACCGAGCACCCCTCGAGCGTCACGCCCGCCGGAAAGCCGGGTCCTCGAGCCACCAGGAACCCGTGAGGCATGTGGGAGCCGGTCCGGGAATCGAGCTTGCGCAGCCGCAGCACGCCGAATCTGGGCGATTGGACAGCGTGCCACTCGAAGCCCGCGTTCCACCTGACGCACAGATCGGGCAGCTGTTCTGCAAACGGGCCGCTGAACTCACGCTGTGGCCGGATCACGTCGGCGACGACCGATCGGCCGCTTTCCGGATCGGTGAGCGAGGTGAGCGCTTCTTCGATGGCGTTCAAGAGCGCCTCGTGCTCGGCTCCGGGAGCCACGAGCCCATCGCGATCGCGGCCCTGCACGCTCACGCGGATCGCGCCGACGATGTCGTTGTGCGGAACCGCGAACGCGCGGCGGCCCGCGAAGCGTCGTCCGCCTGAGTACCAGAGAAACAACAGATAGTCCTGCCAGCTTTTCGGCAGCCGCTCCTTGACGGCGTACTGCCAGCGGGAAGGGACGGCCATCCGGAGTGTGCGCCATGGATTGAACGGCGCGTCGTGGGTGTGAAGACCAGGGACCGCAGAGACCGCTGAGGCCCGGCCGCTCAAACCGAGCAGGTCGAGGATCTGATTGAGGTTCCAGGAGGCGTGGCGCAGCGGGCCCATGCCATGCGCGGCGACCAGCATCACTCGAGTGTCGTGCCCGGCAAGTTCGGCGAGTGCGCCGACCTCGCGGTCGACTGCCCGGTAGACCTCTTCAACGGTCTCGCCGGGATCGTCCGCCGAATCCATGGCCCCCCAGAAATGATGCCCGACGCAATGCGAAGCTGCAAAGACGCCGAAGAAGACGTCCCACGGCTCTGTCGTCATCAACCCACGAAACAGCCGGCCGTGCGCGCCGATGCCCTCGAGCATCCGTGCCCTGAGCTCGCCTCTGGACCGAGGGCTCGCATCGAACTTCTCGCAGTCCTCCAGAGGATGCGTCCCGAAGCGGGCGCGAAGCTCTTTCTCGAGTGGGGGCGGGCTGGCTCGCGTGTGGTGAACGTTGTCGTGCGTCCCCCAGTTGGAGACACTGAATCCCTGAGACATCACACCCGGAAGCAGGTGCGGCACGTCAACGACACCTGCACGCACGCCGGCGGCATCGAGCCGCGTCCAGAAGGGTGTCGCGCGAATCTCCGCGTCCCGGGCGTAGCGGAGTCCAGCCGTTTCCGGGTCGTATTGCACGTAGAAGTACTTTCCGAGCTTCGCCGGGTTCATGCCGGTGGACAAGGCCGGCCACGCCGTGTCGGGCAGCGCTCGTGCGGGAGATGCGAGGCGCCCGTGAACGCCGTTCTCCGCGATTCGCCGAAACGATGGCAATCTGCCGGCCGCCATCCACCTCGAGACGAGCGACCATTCCATCGCGTCGAGACCAATGAGCAGCTGGCGAATCGGGATTCCTGGCGCCATGAACACCTCTGTTGACAACGGGCCGCTACTCCGGCCTATCGTCTGCACTGCCCGGTACCCGGAGTCCCCAGCCTGGGGTTCGCAGATACCCGGTCATGATGGTGCTCGTTTCCACGCGACTGATCCCGCCCGTCCTCCACCCGACCGTTTCACGTGGTACGGTGGACCGGCGAACCTGAGTCGCTCGTCCGCTAAGTAGAAGACCATGCGCTCGCCGCGACTGCTCCTGCTGGCTCTCGATGCGGCCGAGCCACGGCTCCTTCGGCAATTCGCGGCCGAAGGGCACATGCCAAACCTCCATCGGCTCATGACGACCGCACTGACGGCGCCCCTCGAATCGGCGGCTGCCGAGTTCCCCGACGAGGTGTGGCCGTCGATCTATTGCAGCTCGAACGCGGCGGTGCTGGGCAAGTATTACTACATCCAGCCGAAGGCGGGTTCCGGTCAGCTCGATCTGCTCGAGGACGAGCCCCGGGGCGAACCGTTCTGGGACGTTCTCTCGCGCGCCGGCCGGCGCTCGGCCATCGTCGACGTGCCAAAGGCGGCGCTGGGCGCGCCCGTCAACGGTCTGCAGATTGCCAACTGGGGCGCGCATGCCACGCGCTGCGATCGAGCCTCGCATCCAGCCGGGCTGATGAACGACGTGCTGCGCACCGTGGGTCGATATCCGCTCGAGAGCTGCGACAACCACGGGCGCTCGGCGCGCGAGTACCTGAAGCTGCGGGATCGGCTCCTCGCCGGCATCTCCAGGCGCGGCCAGCTGCTGAGACTTCTGCTCGGGCGGGAGAACTGGGACCTCTTCTTTGGCGCCTTCTCGGAAACGCATTGCGCCGGCCATCAGTTCTGGCACTTTCAGGATCCCGCTCACCCTGCCTATGACCGGGACGCCCCCCACAGTCTCGCCTCGGCGATTCGAGACATCTATCAGGCAGTGGACGTGGAACTGGGCAGGTTGATCGACGAGGCAGGGCCCGAAACTCACGTGATTGTGTTTTCCGGCCACGGTATGGCGCCACAGTTTCACGGTCGCGATCTGATTCCGGCGCTGCTGGATCTGTGGGGGTTGTCGGGCCGAGTGGCGGCCGATCGCCGTCGGACGGCGGGGAGATCCGTGTCGAAGTGCGGCGAGATCTCGTGCACCACTTGAAGGCCTCGATCCCGATGCAGCTCCAGTATCTCGTCAAGCAACTGCTGCCGAGTAAACTCGAGCGAGCCGCCATCTGCCGGGTCATGGGCTCGAAGGAGCTCGACTTCCGGGCCCGCGTGCGCTCGGTTCCGAGCAACGATCTCAATCCTGCATTTCGCGTCAGTCTGAAGGGTCGCGACGAAGGCGGCGTCGTCTCGCCGGGTGCGGAGTACGAAGAAACCCTCGCATTCCTCGAGATGCGGCTTCGGGAACTCGTCAACCCCGCCACGGGAGATCGCGCCATCCGATCGATCAGCCGCCCGCGCGAGACGCACAATGGAGCGCACAGTGAGATCCTGCCGGATCTGTGTGCCATGTGGGCGCGCGCGGCGTGGATTGGCGCAGTGCACTCACCCGGCTACGGATCGGTCGCGGGCGCTCATCGAGATCTTCGCACCGGTGGTCACGACACGACGGGGCTGATCGTGATGCGAACGCCAGGATTTCTGGATCATTCGAACTTCTCTCCGCCGAACGCGAAGGATGTCGGCCCGACCGTGCTGACGCTCCTCGGCGTCGACGTCCCCGCATGCATGGAAGGCCGCAGTCTGGTTGTCGATCGAGATGTTCCGACCGGCCACGACTCACAAGGACAAGCTGGCGCGCGAGCTGTTGAGGTTTGACAGCTTTGCGCGCTCTTTGAGGTGTGGCAAGTCTGTAACGCGTCGGGGCCTTCAGAGGATTCGGAGGCGTCTCGAGCTACGCAGCGCTCATCGGCTGAAGGCGCAGGCGATCCGACTCAAGGGGATGACGGCGACCGGCGGGATTTCGCTCCGACGAAATATTTGAGCGCGGTCCGCGTCTTGGTTTCCTGCGCGCCTCCTGGATCGAGGTTCAACGCGCGCAGGTGGTCGTCGAACTGTTGCCGGGCGTGACCCGCTCGAGCGGGCGCGACCTTGATCGAGGCCTCGAGCAGATCGGTCCCGTCAGGCAGCCTCCACTCTTCGGCGGTGAGCTCGTAGGGAAAGCCCTTGTGTCGCGTCTGCCAGCGGAGGACGCGGATAGGGCCAAGCACCTGCAGCTTCTTGAAATCCACGGGCTTGCGGTAGAACTCACTCAGGAAGCGTTCCTGTTCAGGCGAGAAGAGTTTCTTGATGGGGCGCTGACCCCTGGCCACGTCATCGATTTCTCCACGCTTTTGTGGCATCGCCAGCGAGGCCGCGCACACGATCCGCGGACCCACACTGTCGGCCTCCAGCTTGAAACCTGCGTGACGGAACCAATGCGGTGAGATCCTGTTCGGATCGACCGGCCTGAATTTCACGACCGAGTCGTCATCGCCTCCCGTAACGAGCCGAGCGCGCAGTACCAGACCGGCATCGAAGAGTCCCAGTTGCGCCGTGTCGTAGTAGTACACGACGCGAGCCTCGGCCGAGTCTTCGTCGAAATCAAGCGCCCTGATTCCCCGCAATTCCTCGTCAGGTCGAATCGTGACCTTGATTTCCACCGCATCCATGCGGGCGACCGCGCGGGAACGGCGTCCGGCCGCGGTCGCCGCAGGAGTTTTCGCCATGTGCGGCCTCCATCGCCCGTGTCAGACGTCAGGCAGGCCTCCGGCCTGCCGCCGGCGCTGGTTCCCGTCGGGCGCCGCCGTCAGACTATTGCGCGGTATTGGCGGCTCTTGTCGAAGCGCGACGTGGTGGCGGGATTACCCGAAGACACCCAGTGCCTTGAGCAAAAAGATGAGGATCGCGGCGCCGGCCACGGCCACGAGCCAGCTGGCGGCGGCACCATAGGCTGCCAGGCCGATCATCCCGGCGACCCAGAAGCCAAGAAGCGATCCGACGATGCCAACGATCACATTTGCGATGGCACCCATCTGCGCGTTGGTACCCATCATCATGCTTGCGAGCCAACCCACCACACCGCCGATCACCAGGGTGACGATCCATTCCATGACGTCCTCCTCCTCATTAAAGAGCCGACGACCGGGGTCCTTCGCTTATTGGGTGCAGTGACCCTACCCCGAGCATGCGGGCTCGTCAAGCGGCCTGAGCACTCTAGCTGGGAAAACGCCCGGAAACAGACGTATGCTATTTTGGCGTGGGTCATCAATCGAGCCGCCTGTTCAGGGCCCGCGGCTCCCACGGAAGGTGTTGATTTGGCTAGAGATGTGACGTCAAGTCGAATGGTCGCTCTGGCCTGCGTTCTGTCTATCTGGGCGTGTGGCGACACCGCTCGCTCGCGAGGCGCCTCTGCCTCTGCGCTCCAGGACGATGGCGAGATCCTCCTGAAGATCGACTTCGACAACGGCCAGAACCCGTTCACCACCGCCAGCAACGCGCAAAGCGTCGCGCTCGATTCGGGCCAGGCGCTGAGCGGCCGAAGTCTACGGATTGTCGGCGCGGCAGACGGCAGATCGATCGGCGCGATCGCCCCGATCAAGATTTCTGGGTCGCGGGAACTCCGTCTGGCGTTCGTGGTCCGGGCGTCGAACATGCAGGCCGTGGCCGTGAATCTCTTCGACCAGCAGCGCCAGGACAACACGACGCCGAGCCTCGCCCCCTCGCATTTTCGACGGCGACTGGCAGCCGGTCGTCCTTGCGGTCCCCGACTTTCACTACAACGCGGATCCGGCCGATCGGAAGATCGCTGCCCAGAACGAGTTCGTCAGCCTGCTGTTCCACGGACCCGTGAACGGTCCGGCGCCAGAAATCTGGATCGACAAGCTCGTCTTCTACCGGGGTCACGATAACGTGGCGCCCCAGGCGCCGACGGGACTCGGTGCAACGGCTGACGCGGACGGCGCCGTCGTCCTCAACTGGCAGGAACCCGCCGACAACACCTTTGCCGTCGTCTACAGCATTCAACGGAAGAGTGGTACGGGAGGCTGGGAAAAGATTGGCGAGTCGCTGCAGCCGAACTACCGCGACACCCGTGTCGCCGCTGAAAGCACGAGCTACCGTGTTACGGCGGCCGACTACGACAACAACGTGTCGCCACCGTCATCGGAGGCGACAGTCAGTGCCACGGCCCGTGGCGGATCCGAGGGCCCTTCGAACACGGTGACGGATCGCCTGGGATACGCGGCCAATGTGCGCCGGATCCACGCCAGCGGCGCCGGGCGCGTCAGACCTGACGTGTTCCTCTTCGCCGGTGACAGCATCACGGCCGCGAATCTCTATACGCACATTCTCGGCTCGTGGCTGGCTCGCGGGATTACGGTTCGGCAAGGCGTCGGAACAGTGACGACCGACTATGGAGCGGATCACATCAAGGGATATCTCGGCAGCGCCAGACCGGAATTTGCCGTCATTCTGTACGGGACCAACGATCAGGCGGTCGGCACATCGACGGCCACCAGCATGCGCAATGTCGAAGCCATCGTCGACGCCTGCTTCACCTTCGGGACCGTTCCGATCCTGACCACCATTCCCCCGCGTGGGTACGACAAACGCAAACAGGGCGACCAGGAGCGATTCAATCGTGCGTTAGTCGCGCTCTCGAGACAGAAGAACGTTCCGGTGAGCTATGCCTTCGAAGAGATGATGCGACACGACTTGAAGCAGATTCTCTTCGACGGCGTGCATCTGCAGCCCGACACCGGTAACGACGCCGCCGGCCGCGCGCTTCGCCGCACCATGGATCAGGTGTATTTCGCGTTGCGCGACACGAGCGGCCGTTAGGGAGTAAACGGACCTCTGTAGACTGCAATCAGCCGGTCGGCTCCGTCGTGGACAATGCACGTCTCGGCGGGTTTCCGCCCGGTCCACGCCTCCAGCTTCGCCTCGTCCACAGGATCCTGGACGTGCGGCGGGTGCGCACCCTTCGGCCACTTGTACGGCACGCTGATGATGACAGTTGCGGCCAATGGCAAACAGCTTTCGAGCGAAGGCGCCTGGATCGTCGAGGTGCTCGAGAACCTGGAGGCAGAGCACGAGGTCGAAGTCGTGCAACGGACGGTACTCGAAAGAAGTCCAGGTGGATTTGCTCGATGCCGCGTCGTGAGGGAGTCTCGGATTGATCGAGCGCGAGCGCGCTCATCGAACCACGTCATGCGTTCCAGCAATTTCGTGGCACCAGCCCCGACGTCGATCACACGTCCGCCCTGCGGTACATGGTGTCGGGCGAACCGTACGACTTCCTCGTAGTACCTGAAATCCTTCCGCTCGCCCCAATAGGTATTCTCGATTGGCACGTACGGCTCGATGTACTGCCACGGCCACCGGAGCGCACGGTGAAGGACAGGAGCCGCTCCTTTCAACCACTTCGAGAACTTGTCTATCCGCACGGCGTACCACGGCTCAGATCTTCGGCAGTGTCGTGACACCGGCCGGTCGGACGGGCACGGCGCGTGACCGTCATGGCAGCCGCGACAGGTTCGGTGAGGCTACACGACCGGCGCTTCCAGGTGAGTCCGGCACCGCGCCCATCCGCACGATGCGGGCGAGTCGGCGGGTCAGGGACGGGTGCATCTCCATGAGAAGGCCCTCGCGCGCCGAGAATGTGCCGAGCTGCCCGCGCGACTCCGTCGGGCCGACGATAAAGAGGTGCGCGACTTCTTCACCACCCGGGATGACGGCGCCCGCCTCGCCGAGGTGGCGCAGCCCGCGCCAGAGCCCGGTGGGATTCCTGGTGAGCTGAACCGCCGTGGCATCGGCGAGGTAACGCCGGCTTCGCCACAGGAGCCCGACGGGCAGGCTTGCGAACAACAGGAGAAATCCGGTGGCGGCCGTGGCGAGCGCGAGCAGTGCGAGGAAGGGTGGGCAGATGCGCACGAGCGTGCGCCCGACGGGGCCGAAGTACTCTCCACCGAGCCCGCCCAGCGGGTCGTCGCCGGCCATGCCGGCCGCGTAGCGGGTGCGGTGCTCGCGGAGCAACTCGATCAGCGCCCGCGCGCGCTCGCTTCTCGTCTCTGTCGTGCCCGTCAGGCTCAGCACGGGATACGTGAGCCACTCCCATGCGATCCGCCGCGGCACGCGCGCAAACGGCGCCAGCACGACGACGATCAGAAGCTCCAGCACGTAGAGCAGTGAGTGAATCTGGGCCGCGCCACGGAGGTCGCCGTTGCCGATCGACCCGACCAGATGCGCCAGCAGCCCCTGCGTCTCATCGCGGTCGAGCTCGTCGAGCAACCGGCGACCGACCACGACATAGCCGCCTGTCCGATCGGTCCCGACAGCCGCGGCGTTGGCCACACCGTCGTCGAGGAGCCGGACCTCCGGCGGCGGAATCCCGGCGGCAATCGCCATCTCCTGCACCACGTTGACGAGCTGCTGTTCTTCCGGATCCGCTGGCGCGGGAGAGCGCGCACCCATGGCGATCAGCGCGTGGCCCACGCCCGCCGAAAGCCACACCGAACGCACAGCAAGCCAGCAGACCAGAGGAAGAAGCAGACCGAGTAGCCAGAGCGGCTCACCGTCGTCGCCCGGCAGAAGCTTCGGCAGATTGCCGACGATCTCGAGCGGCAGCGGTGCCGACGTCCCAGAGTGGTTCGGACAGCCACGAGGTCAGCGGGCTGAGCAGGGCAAGCGCCCCCACACCGAGGGAAATGACCGCGGGCAGGAAGGCGAGCGCAAAAAACACCAGGAAGATGCTGACAGCGAAGGCGACGGCCGACAGAAACCCGCCCGCACCGACGACGAGCGCGTAGGCGAGAGTGAGACGCCAGGTTGCGCGTCTGTTCCTGGCCTGGAATTCAAAGAAGGGATTCGTAATTTCGTCACTCCGGACGGTGTTTCACCCCAGCGGCAGTTCCCCGAAGCCTCGGACTACAATAATCGTCATGCGCATGCCGACACATCGCTCCATGATTCGTCCGGTCGTCATCGTTGTCGCGCTGGTTGCGCTGACACTCCAGGTCGTCGCCCAGGAGCGCGACCGGGCGAAGATCGACGACAAGTATAAGTGGAACCTCGCCGACATCTACCCGACGACGGCCGCCTGGCGCACCGCGAAGGACAAGCTTCAAGCCGAGCTGCCCAGGCTCCAGCCGTTCAAGGGCAAGCTTCAGTCGTCGCCGGCGACGCTGGCCGATGCGCTCGACACGCTCTACTCCTTGGACAAGGAGCTCTCACGCCTGTACATCTATGCCGGCATGCTCGCCGATCAGGACACGCGGAATTCCGAGCACCAGGGCATGCGGCAGGAGATGACGCAGCTCGTGGCGGCGTTCGGCGCGGAGGCCTCGTACATCGAGCCGGAAGTGGTCCGATTTCCAGCGGGCACGGTCGAGCGATTCCTGCAGGCCGAGCCTCGGCTCAAGATCTATCGCTTCTACCTCGAGGACATTGCCCGCCGCGCGCCTCATACGCTGACCGACGGCGAGGAAAAGCTTCTCGCCGACGTGGGGCCGCTTGCCGGCTCGCCTTCGGAGACGTTCGGCATTCTCGCCAACGCCGACTTCCCCTACCCGTCGGTCACGCTGAGCGACGGCAAGGCCGTGAAGCTGGACCAGGCGGCGTTTGCGCCGCTCCGCGCGCTACCCAACCGCGCGGACCGCGAAAAGGTGATGTCGTCGTTCTTTGGCGCGCTCGGCGGATTCAGCCGGACCTACGGCACCACGATGAACAGTCAGGTGCAACGGTCGCTGTTCTTCTCGAAGGCCCGGAAGTATCCGTCGACCCTCGAGGCGGCGCTCGACGGCCCGAACATTCCGGTGTCGGTGTACATGCGGCTCATCGACGGCGTCGGCAAGCAACTCCCGACGTTTCATCGCTACCTCAAGCTCCGCAAGCGGATGATGGGAGTCGATCAGCTCCACTACTACGATCTGTACGCGCCACTCGTCGGATCGGTAAAGCTGGACTATTCGCCTGAAGAGGCGCAGAAGCATGTGCTGGCCGCCGTCGAGCCGCTGGGCGCCGACTACCAGTCCGTCATCCAGCGCGCGTTCAACGAGCGTTGGATCGATCTCTTCCCGAACGAAGGCAAGCGCTCGGGCGCGTACTCGAACGGCGGCGCCTACGACGTTCACCCGTACATGCTGCTCAACTACAACGGCCGCTACGACGACGTGAGCACGCTGGCCCACGAGTTGGGCCACACGATGCAGAGCTACTACTCGAACAAGACGCAGCCCTATCCGCTGGCGAACTACCCGATCTTCGTCGCGGAGGTGGCGTCGACGTTCAACGAGGCGCTGCTCATCGACTACATGCTGAAGAAGATCACGGATCCACGAGGCGCGGCTGTCGCTGCTCGGGAACTATCTCGAAGGCATCAAGGGCACCGTGTTCCGGCAGACGCAGTTCGCCGAGTTCGAGCTGCGCATGCACGAGATGGCGCAGAAGGGGCAGCCGATTACCGGCGACGCGCTGGCCAAGCTGTATCTGGACATCACGAAGAAATATTACGGTCACGACGCCGGCGTGTGCATCGTCGACGACTACATTGCGCACGAGTGGAGCTACATCCCTCATTTCTACCGCGACTTCTACGTCTTCCAGTACGCCACGTCGTTCACGGCCTCGGCGGCGCTGGCCGAGAAAGTCAAAGCCGGGGATCCCGAGGCGCGCAGGAAGTACCTGGCGTTTCTGTCCGCGGGTGGATCGAAGTATCCGATCGACCTTCTCAAGGACGCCGGCGTCGACATGACGACCGACGAGCCGCTGACCCTGGCCATGAAGGAAATGAACCGCGTGATGGACGAGATGGAGAAGCTGCTGGCGGCGCGCCCCGCGTCCCGGTAGTGAACGTCGCGCGTCGTAACGCCGGTGCCGATGTCGTCGATGAGATGAGAACGCGCGTCCGGTCCGTGCCGGCGCTGCTCATCGCAGCCATCGTCGGCTGCAACGGATCGCCGGCTGCCCGAATGGCCAACCGCCCACGGCCACCATCGCGTGCTCTTCATCGGCAACAGCCTGACGACGACCAACAACGTGCCGGCGATGGTTGGCCCAGTGTCCTGTATCCTGTGGATCACGATGGCTGGCACACCCCTGGTTACAGCCGCCCCCGCGGCACACGACCGGACGGCCCCGCCCGCAGCCGTGCACGCTGGTGATCTTCGGCGCCGGCGGAGACCTCACGAAGCGGCTGCTCTTCCCCGCCCTCTACAACCTGGCTTCCGAAAAGCTCCTGCCGGCTTCCTTCGCGGTGATCGGCTTCGCCCGCACGAGCCTGACCGACACCGCATTCCGCGAGCGCCTCGAGAGCGCCATCATCGACGCCGTCGGCGAGGACGCTGACCGTTCGCACATCGAGTGGCTCCTGTCCCGCGTGAGCTATCTCCAGGCGGATTTCGCGGACGCCGATGCCTACGCTCGCTTGTCCGATCGCCTCACCAAGATCGACCGCGAGCTCGGCACGAGCGGCAACTGTCTCTTCTATCTCGCAACGGCCCCCGAGTTCTTCCAGGGAGTGGTCGAGCACCTCGCCTCCGCAGGGCTGACCAGGGAAGAGCATGGGCGCTGGCGTCGCATTGTCATCGAGAAGCCATTCGGCCGTGACCTCGCGTCGGCCAGAGCGCTGAACGCTGCGCTGACACGTCTCGTGGACGACCGGCAGATCTATCGCATCGACCACTACCTCGGTAAGGAGACTGTCCAGAACATCCTGGTCTTTCGCTTCGCGAACGGCATGTTCGAGCCCATCTGGAACCGGCGGTACATCGATCACGTGCAAATCACGGTCGCCGAAACGGTCGGCGTGGAGACGCGCGGCGAGTACTACGATCGGACGGGCGCGCTGCGCGACATGGTGCCGAATCACCTGCTGCAGCTCCTGACGCTGACGGCCATGGAGCCGCCCAGCTCCCTGTCGCCCGCGGCCTTGCACAACGAACAAGCCAAGGTGCTCCAGGCGGTGCCGCCTCGCAACCCTGACGACTGCGCGCTGTGCACGGTCCGAGGTCAATACGGCGAGGGCGAGATCGACGGGAGGCCGGTGCCGGCCTATCAGGCGGAGCCGAACGTCGCGCCCGGCACAAAGACGGAAACGTTCGTCGCGCTCGAGGTGAGCATCGACAACTGGCGCTGGGCGGGAGTGCCGTTCTATCTGCGAACCGGAAAGCGTCTGGCCCGCCGGCGAACCGAGGTCGTCATCCAGTTTCGAAGGGCGCCGCTCACCTTGTTCCAGCGGGCATCGGTGAACATGACGAGCGCCGATCGGCTCGTGCTGAGCATCCAGCCGGACGAGAGCATCTCGCTCGAATTCTCCGCAAAGGTTCCGGGGCCCGACCTCGTCGTCCAGCCGGTGGCGATGCGCTTCTGCTATCGGGACTACTTCGGCCTCGAGCACCGCACTGGGTACGAGACGCTGCTCTATGACGCCATGACCGGCGATTCGAGTCTGTTCAAGCGCGCCGACATCATCGAAGCCTGCTGGGCCATCGTGGATCCGCTGCTGGAAGCCTGGCGCGACAGTTCCGAAGCCCCCGCCCGATATCCGGCCGGCTCGGATGGCCCGGAGAGCGTCGCTCCAGCTGCTGCGGCACGACAGACGTGAATGGCGGTCCCTGGCGTGACACGCGGAAAGGCAGTCGAGACACACCGATGAAGCTGGGCATGGTTGGACTGGGCCGCATGGGATCCAACATGACGCGGCGCCTGATACGGCGCGGCCACCACGCCGTGGTATTCGACGTCAGGCCGGAGGCCGTCGACACGCTTTCGACCGAGGGTGCGACGGGCGCGTCGACACTTGCCGATCTGGCGGCCAGGCTCGAGAAGCCGCGGGTGGTGTGGTTGATGGTCCCGGCCGCGCTCGTCGATCCCACCATCGATCGACTCGCCGCGCACCTCGAACGCGGCGACATCGTCATCGACGGGGGCAATTCGCACTACCACGACGACATTCGGCGGGCCGGCGAGCTGGCCGCCCGGGGACTTCACTATGTGGACGTCGGCACGAGCGGTGGTGTCTGGGGACTCGAACGCGGATACTGCCTGATGATCGGCGGCGAAGTTCACGTTGTCGCACACCTGGAGCCGATTTTGTCCGCGCTCTCACCTGGCGCGGATACGTCGCCGTCCACGCCTGGCCCGCGAGGGACGGCCGGCCATGGATTCCTCCACTGTGGACCCCACGGAGCCGGACATTTCGTCAAGATGGTGCACAACGCCATCGAGTACGGTCTCATGGCCGCCTACGCTGAAGGCTTCAATGTGCTGCGTGGCGCCGGCATCGGTCTCCGCGACCAGGCCCTCGATGCCGAAACCACGCCCTTGCGCGCCAGGGAACACTATCAGTACGAATTCGACGTGGCCGCCATCGCCGAGCTGTGGCGGCATGGCAGCGTCATCACCTCCTGGCTGCTGGACCTGACGGCAGACGCCCTGGCTGCCGACCCCGCTGCTCAGCCGCTTTGCGGGACACGTGTCGGATTCAGGAGAGGGTCGATGGACCGTACAGGCTGCCATCGACGAGGCAGTGCCCACACCCGTGCTGACCACGGCACTCTATGAACGATTCAGTTCGCGCGGGGAGGCGGAGTTCGCCAACCGCCTGCTCTCGGCCATGCGTCAGGCTTTCGGCGGGCACGTCGAGAAACCGCGATGATCGTCGCCCTCGGCGCGGATCACGCGGGCCTCGCCCTCAAGGACGTGCTGCGCGGACACCTCGCGGGCACCGGACACGAGCCGCTCGATCTCGGAGCGTACGAGCTCGAGCCGACCGACGATTACACGGATGTGGCCGTGGTCGTCGCCGACGCGGTGGCGGAAGGCCGCGCCGCACGGGGCATCCTCGTGTGCGGGTCAGGGGTCGGCATGGCGATCGCCGCCAACAAGATTGCCGGCGTGCGCGCATCGGTGTGCCACGACACTTACAGTGCACGCCAGGGCGTCGAACACGATGCGATGAACGTGCTCGTGCTCGGCGCGCGAGTCATCGGGCCAGCTCTCGCTGCGGAGCTGATGAACGCGTTTCTGGCAGCGTCCTTCTCAGGAGAGCCCAGGCATGTCAGGCGCCTCGACAAGATTGTGAGACTCGAAAGCAAGGGAGAGCGCGGGGAGGCACGATAACCTGAGCCGTTCGGTGCGCTTGACCGCAAACGATTGAAGCCATTGGCTCCGATGGCGAGCGCCACGCTTCTTTGAGGGATTCGATTCACACGGCCGCGACGTCGGTTCTCCGGTTTTGCGCACCGGTTCAAAGACGGGCGACCGGGAATCTGGTATCTTCGTCACGAGCCTGCCGCCCTGCCGTCCGGCTCGATCCCCATATGCGTCGCTTTGTGTGCCTCGTCGGCGTGCTGACCGTTCTGGCGCGGCCTTCCGTTGAGGCGCAGGGCGATTTTCTGCTTCAGCGCTTCGAAGACTACTTGCAATCGCTCGCCAGCCAGGCCGGCATCCCCGGCCTGTCGGCGATTATCGTCGACGATCGGCGCGTCATCTGGGAGCGCGGCTTCGGCTATCAGGATGTCGATCGTCGGATTGCGGCCTCAGGCCGGATACGCCGTATCAGCTTGGCGGCCTGACGCAGATTTTTACGGCCACGGCGCTCTTCCACTGCGTGGAACTGGGCACGCTCAGGCTCGGCGACCGCATGTCGCTTGTTCACCGACGAGATTCCCGAGACGGGCGCCACCGTCGCGCACGTGCTGACGCATACGTCCGCCGACAGGCCGGGTACGCGCTTTCGTTTCGATCTGAGCCGCTATTCGGCGCTGGGCGACGTCGTCAACTCGTGCCTCGGCAACGATCCGCGGATCGTCATGGCGCGCGGCATCATGGAGCGGCTCGCGATGATCGATTCGGTGCCAGGCGACGATCTCCGTGCGCTGGCGAGCGTGTCGCGATCGGTGTTCGATGGTCGCACGCTCCGCCGCTACGAGCACGTGCTCGAGCGGATGGCGCGGCCGTATCACGTCGACGGGAGCGGGACACGCTCCAGCTCGCGCGTTACGACGATGGCACGGCGACGGCTTCGACGGGCGTCATCTCGACTGTCCGCGATCTCGCTCGTCTCGATGCCGCCTTCGATCGCGGCATCCTGGTGCAGCGCGAGTCGCTCGAAGCGGCGTGGTCGAACCCTGAGGATACCGACGGGCGGTCGCTGCCGCATGGCTACGGCTGGTTTGTGCAGTCCTACCACGGACGGCGAGTCATCTGGCAGTTCGGCGAGCGAGATGACGGGTATTCGGCGCTGTTTCTGAAGATCCCCGACAAGAGGCTCACGCTCATCCTTCTGGCCAACAGCGATGGATTGAGCGCGCCGTTCCGCCTCGGCGAGGGCGACGTGGAAAAATCGCTGTTCGCGCGATTGTTTCTGAATCTGTTCGCGTGAACGCCGGACGGCGTTCGCGTAAATTGAATCCACACATGAACGCGGTACGCAGCCTCGGACTGGCCGCTCTGATGGTCGTGTGGGCGCCAGGCGTTGCCGACGCCGACTGGCTGGTCATGCCCTTTCTCGGCGATCGACTTTGCCGGCAGCACCAGCATCGTCGACTCGGAGCAGGCGGCCGGCAACCAGCATCTGACATTCGGCGGCGCGGTCGGCTGGCTGGGTCCGGGCGTGTTCGGAGTCGAGGGCGAGTTCGCCTTTACGCCGGGGTTCTTCGAACAGGACGATGACCAGGAGCTCGTGACATCGAGCCACGTCATCTCGTTCATGGGAAACCTGATCGTTGCTGCACCTCTCAGTTGGACCAACCTGTCGCTTCGGCCCTATGTGATCTGGAGGTCTTGGCGCTCTGCAGGCCAGCACGCACGACGGCCTCAACGTCTTCACCGTCGACCGCACGCTCTTCGGCTTCAACGTCGGCGGCGGGGCCATCGGCTTCATCTCGAACCGGACCGGTGTGCGGTTCGATCTTCGCTATTTCAGGAACTTCAGGAGCGACGAAGCGGCGAGCGGCGTGGGGTTTGGCACGCCGCGCCTGAGTTACTGGCGGGCCAGCGTGGCGCTGGTGCTGCGCTACTGATCGACACACGCAATCGCGGCCGCGGCCTGCATCGACCCTGCCTTGACCGGCCCGAGGTGTCGCCGAACGCCGGCATCCCTATAATGACGCGCATGCCGGTGACCCTTGGACTGGAGCGCCTGATCCAATCGAAGACGCTCGTCGGCCGCAGGATCGGCCTCGTCTGCAACCCCGCTTCGGTCGACCGCCATCTGCAGCACGCCGTCGATCGCCTGACGTCCACGGAGGCCGGCCTGACGGTGGCGGCGCTCTTTGGTCCGCAGCACGGCATTCACGCCGACGTGCAGGACAACATGGTCGAGACACCGCACGGCGAGAACCAGCGACGCCGCGTCCCGGTATATTCGCTCTACAGCGACACACGCGAACCGACGGCCGAAATGCTGGCCGGCCTCGAGGCGCTCGTGGTCGATCTCCCGGACGTCGGCTCCCGCATCTACACCTTCATCTACACGATGGCGAACTGCCTGCGCGCGGGCGCGCGACACGGCGTCCCCGTCTTCGTCTGCGATCGCCCTAACCCCATTGGCGGCGACGAGGTCGAAGGTCCGCTCCTCGAGCGCGGATACGAATCGTTCGTGGGCCAGTTTCCAATTCCGATGCGGCACGGCATGACGATCGCCGAGCTGGCGCGGTTGTTCAACGACCGGTTTGGCATCGGGTGCGACCTGCGCGTGTGGCCGATGGAGGGCTGGCGCCGGCGCGCGTTCCTCGACGAAACCGGTCTTCCATGGGTGATGCCGTCGCCCAACATGCCCACGCTCGACACCGCGATGGTCTATCCGGGCTCAGTCCTGTTCGAGGGCACCAACCTCTCGGAAGGGCGCGGCACGACACGGCCGTTCGAACTGCTCGGCGCGCCGTGGGTCGATGCAGTGTCGCTCGGGGAGGCGCTCAACGGGCTCGGGCTCCCGGGGGTCTTCTTCCGTCCGGTGACATTTCAGCCGACGTTTCAGAAACACGCGGGTGACGCGTGCGGCGGCGTGCAGCTTCATGTCCTGGAGCGCGACTCGTTTCTTCCTGTGCTGACGGGTCTCGCCGTCATGATCGAAATCCGGCGCCAGAGCCCGGTGAAGTTCGCCTGGCGCGAGCCTCCCTACGAGTACGAGCACGACAAGCTGCCCATCGACATCCTCTCAGGCACACCCGCGCTCCGGCAACAAATCGAGGAGGGCGCATCGGCGCACGCGATTGCAGCGACGTGGGAGTCCGATGAGGACGAATTCAAGCGGATCCGAACGGAGTACCTGCTCTACGACGGGCTCTGACCTCACCTTCGAGGTTCCGGCACCTGCTCATCGCCCGGCATCGCCCGCGAGCGAGCCTCACGGTTGCCGGGCGACGAACAGGATGCGGCGATTCACTCGGTTCGATCGAGCATCTTGCGAGCCTCGGCCAGCTCGGGACGAAGCGGCTGCTCGGCGTCGCGGCAGATCTCCAGCAGTTGCGTGTAGTACTTCCTGGCCTTCGCGCGATCGCCGGCAAGGTCGGCGGCTCGCGCCGCACCGTACACGCCGCGGAACCGGTTCGGTTCCTTCTTGGTCGTTTTCTCGAACTCCGTCAGCGCGGCGGCCGGTTGACCCGCTTCGAGCAGCAACTCGCCGAGCAACTCGCGCGCCGGCTTGAGCGGACCTGGCGTCATGGCGGTCTTGTCCGTCGCGTCTTCCATGTCGGCGGCCGACCGCAGCTGGTTGATCGCTTCCTCCTTGCGACCATCGGTCCATTGCACCCACGCATCGGCGGCGCGGCGCTGAATCTCGACCTGTTCCGCCCAATAGGCATTCTTGGCGGCGGCCAGAGCGTCGCGCAGCTCGACGAGCTTGGCGATGTCGGCACGAGCGGCGGCTGCCTGACCGCTTCGGGCACGACCGAGCGCGCGCGCAAAGTAGGTCATGGCTTCGTTGTACACGTACGCCGTCGCTTTGGGCTCCAATGTCGCGGCCTCCGACCACGCGGCGCGCTCCACGGCGTATCGGGCCGGCATGGCCGCAAGCGCATAGAGGCCTGCGTATCCGGGTGCGGCCGCGCCAACGGCATTCAGATCCAGCTTTGCGCCGGTTGCCGGAAGCCTGTCCAGCACCTTTCGCGCGGCCTTGTCCTGCGCAAGCTGCAAGTAGGCGTAGGTCTGGTAGTCCATCGCGTGCAGCACTTCCGCGAACGAACCGTCCCTTTCGGCGGCCTCGGCCGATTTGATGTTCGTCTCGATTGACTGCTGCCAGTAGCCGACGCGCGTAAAGGTGTGCGACGGCATGTGAAGCGCGTGCGGCGCGGACGGGGCGATCGAGGCATAGCGGGTGGCCGCGCCAAGGGCGCGATCGGCCAGCGCCGGCGTGTCGTAGGTGTGGATGATGTAGTGCGCCAGACCTGGGTGATCGGGCTGTTTCGCAAAGAAGGGCTCGAGAATCGCCGCCGCCTTCAACTGATTCGCGTAGGTCTTGTCGGTCGGAAGAGCCGTCTGATCGAGGGCCAGCGCATAGAATATCTGCGCCTCTGTGTCGTCCGGATATTTTGCGGCGACACGTTCCATCGCTTTCTCATAGTCGAGCGCCCGGGTCCGGTTGTCCCGCGTTTCGAAGCCACGATAAAGCTCGGCGACTGCGCCGATGTAGTCGCGCTCACGCTCGGTCCCAGCCGACGCCGCCTGTGCCTTCTCGATTGCGGCACGTCCTTTTTGCAGTTGGTCCGGCAGTCGAATGGCCGTGAACGGATTGCCCCAATACGCCACAGCGATGCCCCAGTTGGCCATCGCACAGGAGGGGTCCTTCGCCAGTACTCCGGAGTAGGCATCAATGGCCGCGTTCCACCAGAATGAATGAAGCAGCGCCGCCGCGCGATCGAACTCCGCCGACACGGCCTTGCTGCAGGACGTGTTGAAATGCACTGTGCCGAGCCTCTCGGGGGGATGGCCCGCGTGCTCGTGCTGGTCGGCAAGTGCCGGTGCCGCGCACAGAGCACCAGTCATGATCAGACAAACGGGTAGGCGCGTCATGATTTCCTCCAGTTCAGCTGCATCGGTCGGATCATTCTAAACCGGCCGCGATGCCAGCCGACGCTTGATGATGGTGGCCTGTGTTCATCGCCTTTGTGGGTGTCGCCCTCGCCGTGGTCGCGCTGGCCCATACGGCCCCATTTCCGTTCATCCTCGACTGGTTTGGCGGGAACAAGCCCATCTGGAGAATGCCGGCCACCGATCCGCCTACCGTCTATCTCACCTTCGACGACGGGCCAAATCCCGCCGCGACCCCGGCCCTGCTGGACGTGCTGGCACGCGAAAAGGCCACGGCCACCTTCTTCCTCATCGACCGCCATATCACAGACGAAACGTCGCCCATTGTCCGGCGCACGTTCGACGAAGGCCACGCCGTGGCTCTTCACTCGCATACCCGAATGTTGACGCTCATGGAGCCGAAACAGCTCGCGAGCTATCTCGAGGGGTTCGCCGCCCGCATCGAGCAGGTCGGCGGATCGCGGCCGTGCCGGTCCTTTCGACCGCATGCCGGCTGGCGGAGCGGCACCATGCTGGCGGCCCTCGACAGGATTGATTACCGCTTGATCGGGTGGGGCTGGCAACTGTGGGACTGGAACTGGTACCGTCGGCCGACTGCCGAATCGACGGTTGCGCGCGTGCTCGATCACATCTCGCCCGGCGACATCGTCGTGATGCACGACGGGCATCACAAGAACCGCCGCCCCGATCGCCGGCACACGATCGAGACCGTTGAAAAACTGATTCCGGCGCTCAGAGCGCGCGGCTATCGGTTCGGAACGATCTGCGATCCGCGAAGCGTTGCGGCTCGCTCCGACTCCAATCGGTAAACGTTGTTGTCAGGGTAACCGCGCGTCGGGAATCTGCAGCGTCTTTGCCACGGCGCGAAGCTGGCCCTGGATCTGCTTGACGTTGCGCGGACCCATTCTGAGCAACTGCTTCTGCGCGGGCGATAGCGCTTCGAGACGATCGTCGTCGAATTCATATCCGACGGCCCCGGAGGGCCTGAGTCTCACGTCCGACTCGACGACGGGAACTTCCAGCAGGCGGACGATGGCCGTTTCGACCGCGCCGTCGATGTTGCCGTCCGGGTGCCCCAGCTCTCGATATGCCTCCTGAAGCCGCGGCTTCAAGGTGGCGTACACCTTCGCGAGCCCCGCGGCGTCGAGCCCCGCAACGGCATCGGCGATCCCGTCGTACCGCTGATACGACCGCCGATCGATCACGGTGTAGCGGCCGCGGTCTTCGACGCTGAACGTCTGGGTGGGGGCCAGCGACCGCAGGTGGCGGGCTGGGGTTGGCCCGCTCGCCACGTTTTCGACGCTCGTCACGAAGCTCCGGATCAGGCCGTTCGTGGTGAGCCATGCCGCAATCTCCGGGCTCTTCGAAAGCTGCCCCAGGAGCTCGCGAACGAGCGGATCGCTCAGATCGAGCGGCGGCACGTCGATGGCGGCCGCGGCAGGACCGTCCGAGGCGGGTGTGTCGACCTTGTCGGCAACGGCCGCGGTTTGTTGCTGAGGCGCTACGGGCGCCTGGCGTCGCCACACCAGGAACGCCGCGATCGCGATGAGGAGCACGAGCGCCACGGCCACGAACAGCGGACCGCGTTTGGAAGCCGGCTCCGGCTCGAATCCATCCGATGGATGCTGGTCGTCGATCTCGCCGAGTTCCATGCTCACCTCACGAACGGTTTGACTCCACGGATGCGCCGTTGGCTCTGGAAATGCCTTACCTCGAGAGTATCCCGGAGCCGATGGCAGCCGCTACGCCCGCGAAAGCTGATCCAGACCCTGACGGAGAGCCGTCAGCGGAAGCGCCACACATTGCACGCGTGAGGGTGCGATCTCGGCGTTCAGCCGCGCTGTCAACGCATCGAGCGTGATGGCTTCGGCGTCTGGACACGATCGGCTCTCGACGATCTCAGCAAGCACGTCCGCCGTTGCGAGACAGATGGCGCAGGCATCACCCTGGTAACGCAGAGCCACGATCACGCGGTCGCGAACCTGCAGCTCGAGCCTGATGCGATCGCCACACAGCGGATTGAAGGCTTCAGCCGACGCGTCGGGACGTTCGAGCGTGCCTTTGAAGCGCGGACGCCGGAAACGCTCGGCGACGACCGAGCTGTACACACGATCGCTCATCGGCCGAGCGCCGGAACGGCGTGTTCGCTGAGCGATCGCCCGGTGCCCCGGCGTGAAGCCACGATAATCTCCGACAGGATCGCCAGGGCAATCTCCGGCACCGTCGATCCCCCAGATCGAGCCCGATCGGCACGCGAACCCGCGACAAACGCTCGTCTGAGACACCCTCGGCCCGGAGCAGGTCTTTCAGCGCGTCCCCGCGGCGTCGGCTGCCCAACATGCCGATGTATCCCACATCGGTGGTGAGCGCATGCCGCAGCACGGGCAGATCGTACTTGTAGTCGTGCGCCGCGAGCACGAGGGCGGTCGACAGGGTGAGAGGCAGCGCGCGCAGGATCTCCGACGGAATGCCAACGCGCAGATCGACGCCGGGGAACCGTTCGGCGGTGGCGAACCGCGGACGTCCGTCGATGACGACCGTCGAGAACCCGACGACGCGCGCCAGCTCACTGAGGGCCATGGCCAGGTGAGTCGCCCCCACGACCACCAGGACGTCTGGCGGGGCGACGACTTCAATGAAGACCCGAGCGTCCTCCACCCTCGCCGTCTGCGATCGTCCCGACGTCATCGCGGTTCTGGCCAGACGGGTCGCCGTGTGGTCCAGCGCTTCGTCGCCCAGAGAACCCTCGACGCTGTCCGGCTCCAGCACGACGAGCTTGCGCCCCGTGGCTTCAGCGTCGATTCGGGACACGATCGCCGCCCGCCCGTTCACTGAAAGATGCGCGCGAACGGCAGTGAGACCTCTGAGCGGCCACTCACTGACCTGGTCGAGCACGAGCGGTTCCACCAGCACTTCGACGGCTCCGCCGCACGAGAGCCCTGTCGCCCAGGCATCCTCGTCACCGAGCGTCAGCTGCACCAGGCGCGGACGGCCGTCAGCAAGGCAACGCTCCGCCTCTTCGATGACGCGCGCGTCCACGCACCCGCCGATGGTCACCGACCCGAGAATGGCCCCGCCCTCACCCACCAGCATGTGAGCGCCCTGCTTGCGCGGCGTCGTGCCACTCGTCGCCACCAGCGTGGCCAGTGCCACCCGGGAAACGGCCGGCGGCAAGCGGTCCAGATCGGCGAAGAGCTCACGCATTCCGTGGCTCTCCCGCCAGACGCACGTAGTCGTCGGGCGTGTTCACATCCGGCGGATAATCGCAGTCGAATTCCAGCGCGAGACACGTCCTCGTCCCTCGCCTCCACAACCTTCCACGCGGCTTTGTCACCGGACAGCGTCCCGAGCATCGGGAACAACTCGCGTCCGAACACCATTGGATGTCCGAGGCGCCCGCGATATGACGCCACCAGAATGGGCACCGGACGGTCGCGCCATGCCTGGGCCGCGCGGTCGATCATCGCCGCGTCGACGCCAGGCTGATCGCCGACGACGATGGTGACGGCATCAGCCCGCGGATCGAGGCCGGCAATGCCGGTACGGTAAGAGGCCGCGCAGCCGGCTTCGGCGCCCTTCGCCAGTGCCACACGGGCCTGTCCCACGTCGACGCCAGCGAGCACGTCGCCGGCACCGTCGGCAACCACGATCACGAGCTCGTCCAGCCGCGTCGCCAGCAGGGCCTGGCGAACGACCCAGCCGAGCAGCGTCGTGTCGCGCCAGGCGAGCAGCTGCTTGGGCCGGCCGAAGCGGCGCGAGGCGCCGGCCGCCAGCACCAGGCCCGACACGAAAGGGGTCATGACAAAACGGCCTGCGCGTAGCGGGCGGGATCGCGCTCGAACGTGGCGCGGCAGTGCTCCGAGCAGAAATACACAGGCCGACCGAGCGCATCCGATCGGAAGCGCGCCGTCGAAATCCTGACAGTCATCCCACACACGGGGTCCAGTCCGTCGGCCGGCGGGGCGACGAACGAAGCCGGTGCAGAGGCCCACGGCTTCGCCGGTTGCCCGACCGTCGGCCGGCGTCTGACCTGAACGATCTCGGCCATGATGCTCACCGCCACCTCTTCGAGCGTTTCAGCACCAATCTCGATCCCTGCCGGCGCCTTTATGCGCGCGAGCTGCTCGTCGGGTACGCCCCGCGCGCGAACCGCATCGAACACCGCTGCGGCGCGTTTCGGGCTGGCGACCAGACTGAGGTACTCCGCTGGCGTCGACAGTGCGCGGGCGACGGCGTCTTCGTCGGCCATCCCGTGCGTGGCGATCACGACGAAGGTGGAAGAGGCAATCGGGTTGGCGGCGAACCCTGTCGCCACCTCGTGAGAGGGAATCGAAACCACGCGGAAGTCGAGCGCGGCCGCGATTTTCTGAAGTGCCACCGTCACGGGGCTCTCGCCGACAATCACCAGCAACGGCGCGGGCAGGACAGGCTCCACGTAGATCTCCAGCGTACCACCACTGTAGCAGGTGGACCGGTGCTCGACGATACCGGGGAGGCTTCGACCACGGCCGGCTGAATCGCCCACGATGGCGACGAGCCGCGGCTGCCCATCCTGAATCGCAGCCGACGCCTCCTGCTGGACGACGGGCTGCGCGCAGCTGCCGCCGATCCAGCCGACGATCGATCCGTCCTTCCGGACAAGAGCACGGTTGCCAGGTCGGGCGGAGGTTGGCGACTCCGCGCGCACGACTGTCGCCAGCGCGAACGGCTCGCCGTGCGCGGTCAGCTCGCGCGCGAGCTCCAGGAGGTTGTCGGCCATGAAAGGTCTCGGCTACTCGCGTCCGAGCAGCTTCTTCACGGCGCCCTTCACCGCATCGCCGGCCAGCGAGACCGCATCGATGGACGCCGCGGCCGGATCAGGCGCTTCCGCCTCGCCGGCCAGCTTCTGCTGCACGCAGCCCGCGAACCGCTGGAACATCTGATTCGACACGCTTTCGATCAGGCCCCGCCCCATCTGGGCAAGGATTCCCGAGATCTTCACATCGGTCGTGACGTGCACCTCGGTTCCGCCGTCGCCGCGTACCAGGCGGCTGCGCATCTGCATCTCGGCGCCGCCCTTGCCCTTGGTGTCCTGCCCGGTCGCCGACAAGTCCGCCTCGAGCTTCTCCACGTCGAGCCGATCGAACGAGATGCGCCCCTTATAGCTCGCGGCGACGGGCCCGACCTTGACGGTAATGGTGCCACGGTAAGTGCGGTCGTCCACCTTCTCCGTGATGGCTGCCCCGGGCAGACACTGCGCCACCTGATGCGGATCGGTGAGAAACGCCCACACCCGTTCCGCCGGCGCTTTGACGAAGAATTTCTGTTCGTTGGTCACTGGTGCCCGGCTATTCGCTGACGCCGTGCTTCCGCAGAAGCGCCCACACCTTCGCCGGCGTGATGGGAATGTCGATGTGCCTCACGCCCAGATGCCAGAGCGCGTCCACCACGGCATTGGCAATGGCCGCCGGCGCTCCGACGGTGGCCGACTCGCCGATGCCCTTTGCCCCGATCGGGTGATGCGGGCACGGGGTAACCGTCCGATCGATCTCCCACTTCGGCGTCTCGACGGCGGTCGGCACCAGATAGTCCATGAAGCTGCCGCCATGAATGTTTCCCTGTTCGTCGTAGGTGATCTCTTCGAAGAGCGCCGGCGCCAGGCCCATGGTCAATCCGCCGTGCACCTGGCCGTCGACGATCATGGGATTGATCACGTTGCCGCAGTCGTCGATGGCGACGAACCGACGGATCTTCACTTCGCCCGTTCCCTTGTCGACGTCCACGACGCAGATGTAGCTGCCGAAGGGATACGTGAGGTTCGGCGGGTCGTAGTACGAGACGGCTTCGAGCCCGGCCTCGAGGCCCTGAGGGTGATTGGTGTACGCCGCGAACGCAATCTCCTGGATGCTCTTGGAGCGGTCGGGCGATCCCTTGACCGAGAACCTTCCCGGCTGCCACTCGAGGTCCTCTTCGGCCGCTTCCAGCAGGTGCGCCGCGATCTTTCGAGCCTTGTCACGCACCTTTCTGGCCGCAACGGCCGCGGCGGCCCCGGCGACGGGAGTGGAACGGCTGGCGTAGGTGCCAAGACCGTACGGCGCCGTGTCGGTGTCGCCTTCCTCGACCTGGATATCTGCAGCCGGGATGCCCAATTCTTCTGCAAGGATCTGCGCGTACGTCGTTTCGTGCCCCTGGCCCTGGGATTTCGTGCCGAAGCGGGCGATCGCCTTGCCCGTCGGGTGGATTCGAATCTCGCAGCTGTCGAACATCTTGATGCCCAGGATGTCGAAGTGCTTGGAGGGTCCGGCGCCGACGATCTCGGTGAAGCTCGAGATGCCGATGCCCATCAACTCGCCGCGCTGCCGCTTCTCGGCCTGTTCCTTCCGCAGGGCCGGATAACCGATCTTGTCCATCGCCAGGTTCAGCGCGCCGGCGTAGTTGCCGCTGTCGTACTCCCAGCCGAGCGCGGACTTGTAGGGAAACTGCTCCGGCCGGATGAAGTTCTTCATGCGGAAGTCCGCCGGATCCATCCCCAGCTGATGCGCCATCACGTCGGCCATCCGCTCGATGGCGTGCACCGCCTCGGTGACGCGGAACGAGCAGCGATAGGCGATGCCGCCGGGAGGTTTGTTCGTGTAGACGCCGTCCACTTCCACGTGCGCCGCCTTGAAGTCGTACGACCCGGTGCACATGTGGAACAGGCCCGCCGGGAACTTCGACGGGTTGGCCGCCGCATCGGCGTAGCCGTGATCGGCGATGGTCTTGATGCGAAGCGCCGTCAGTGTGCCGTCCTTGGTCGCCGCGAGCTCCGCCGTCATGTGGTAATCGCGCGCGAAGGAGTCGGCCTGGATGTTCTCCATCCGATCTTCGATCCACTTCACCGGCTTCCCGGTCAGCACCGATGCGGCGACCGCAATCACGTAGCCCGGATACACCGGGACCTTGCCGCCGAAGCCGCCCCCGATGTCGGGTGAGATGATGCGGATCTTGTGCTCCTGCAGCCCGACGTGCCCGGCCACGAGCGCGAACACCGTGCGGATCGCATGAGGCGCCTGCGTCGTCATCCAGACGGTGAGCTGTCCGGTCACCTTGTCGAAGCTGGCCACGCACCCGCACGTTTCAATCGAGCAGACGTGGATGCGGGGCAGATAGATGTCTTCCTTCACGGTCACGACGTCCTGCTCGGCAAAGGCCCGATCGGCCGCGGCCCGGTCGCCCCACTCCCAGTGGAAGATCCGGTTGTCGTGCTTGTCCTTCTTGTCCGTCCGCAGCACGGGCGCGCCCGGCTCGAGCGCCTTCTTCGGATCGACGACCACCGGCAGTGGGTCGTAATCGACTTCGACGGCGGCCACGCCGTCGGCCGCGATGTACCGATCGGTGGCCAGCACCGCCGCCACTTCCTGCGCCTGGTACATCACCTTCTCGACCGGCAGCACCATCTGAGTGTCCGACATCAACGTCGGCATCCAGTGCAGGTTGTACTTGGCCAAGTCCTGGCCGGTGATGACGGCGAGCACGCCGGGAATGGCGAGCGCTTTGGACGAGTCGATGTTCTTGATCGTCGCGTGCGCGAACGGGCTGCGGACGATGTCCAGGTACAACATGCCCGGCAGCTTCACGTCGTCCACGAAGTGGCCCTGGCCGCGGATGAAGCGCGGGTCTTCCTTGCGCTTCACGGAATGTCCCATGCCGCCGACTTCGGGCGAGGTCTTGAGCTCGGCCATCACGCCCCTCCCTGCAGTTTCGCGGCCGCGTACTGCACCGCCTTGACGATGTTCACATAGCCGGTGCAGCGGCAGAGATTGCCGGAGATGGCCCAGCGAATCTCGTCTTCGGTGGGCTTCCCGTTCTGCTCGAGGAACGCGGCGCTGGTCATCAGCATGCCCGGCGTGCAGTAGCCGCACTGCAGCCCATGTTCCTGCATGAAGCCTTCCTGCACCGCATGCAGCTGGCCGTTCTGCTCCAGGCCTTCGACAGTGCTCACCTGCCGGCCGTTGGCCTGGACAGCGAAGACGGTGCACGACTTCACCGGCGTGCCGTCGAGCCGCACCGTACAGGCGCCGCAATGCGTCGTGTCGCACCCGATGTGGGTGCCCGTGAGGCCGATGGTCTCTCGAATGAAGTGGACCAGCAGCAGGCGCGGCTCGATGTCCGCCGCATGGGGCTGGCCGTTGACCGTTATCGTCACGTTCATTGCATCAGCTCCCTGCGGTGGCCCGCGCGAGAGCCTTGGCCAGCGCGCGCGCGGTCAGCACACGAACGAGATCCTTCTTGTACTCGACCGACCCACGGCCGTCCGCGCTGGGCTCGGCCTGTTCTTCCGCCAGGCTCGCGGCGGCGGCAATCGAGGACTTGTCGATGGTCTTCCCGGCGAGGAACGCGGACGCCTTCGTCGCCGCGATCGGCGTCGGGCCCACGTTGGTGAGGCCAATGCTGGCGTGCTCGCAGCGCCCATCGGAGCCGAGCGTCACCTGTACAGCCACGCCAGCCGTCGCGAAGTCGCCGACTTTACGCTCGAGCTTGAGGTACGCCCCGCCGCTCCGCGGCGGCGGCTTCGGAATCCTGATTTCGACGAGGACTTCGTCCGGCCTGAGCGCCGTGGTGAACGTTCCTTCGAAGAAGCCGGCGATCGGGATACGCCGCTCGCCCTTCGGCCCGCGCGCCACGATCTCGGCGCCGAGCGCCAGCATCGTGGCCGGGTGATCGTTGGCCGGATCGCCGTGCGCGAGATTGCCGCAGACCGTGGCCAGGTTCCGCACGAGCGGATCGGCGATGACTCGGGCCGTGTCGGCGAGGATCGGATACTTCTTCTGCACGATCGCCGAGCTCTCGAGCGCGGCTTCGCGCACGAGCGCACCGATTCGGAGCGCGCCGTCAGTTTCAGTGAGCGTGTCGAGTCCGGCGATGCGATTGATGTCGATGAGGTGCGCCGGGCCGGCCAGCCGCAACTTCATCAGCGGAATGAGGCTTTGCCCACCCGAGAGGATCTTGGCGTCGTCTCCGTGCTGCACCAGCAGCGCGATCGCCTCATCGAGCGTCGCCGGGACGTGGTACTCGAACGATGCAGGGATCATGGCGTGTTCCTTTCGGGCAACGGCCGTCAGTACGCCAGTACGCGGCTGGTCGGCGCGTGGTGATCGGCGCACCGGATCCGGCTGCGGAGTGAGGAACGACCGCCCATCAAAGCACTGCGGCTGCAGAGTGTCAAGCGTCGAGGCCCGTCAGGAGAGGAGCGAGACGTTTCGCGCGAAATCCTGGAGGCTTTGAAGATTGTGCGCCGGCGCGAAGCCGTCGAGATGAGGCAGCGCCGCCGCCATGCCCCGGGTAAGGGGCTCGTAACCGGGCCGTCCGAGCAGCGGGTTGAGCCAGATCACCCCGCGCGCTCTGCGCCGGATGGCCATCAGCTCACGTGCGAGGACGTTCGGGTCGCCGGTGTCCCAGCCGTCGGACAGGACGACGACCAGCGTCTGAGGGTCGACCAGGCGACCATGTTGCCGGTTGAACGCTGCGAGTGATTCGCCGATGCGGGTGCCTCCCGACCAGTCAGAGACGGCAATTAGCCGATCCAGCGCCTGGCGGTAGCTGCGGCCCTTGAGATGCGCCGTGATCCGAGTAAGCCGGGTCGAAAAAGCAAACGTCTCGATACGGGCGAACGACTGCTGGAGCGCGAACAGGAAGAGGAGCAACACGCGGCTGTAGACGTTCATCGAGCCAGAGACGTCGCACAGCACGACGAGTTTGAGCGGACGCCGCCGGCGCCGACGGCGGCGCAGATCGATGATTTCGCCGCGGGCGAGATTGGCCCGAATGGTTCGCCGGAGGTCGAGACGGCCGCTTCGCCCCCGGCGCCCGCGCCGCCGCATCTGGCTTTCGAGCCTGCGCGCGAGCGAGACGGCAACGCGCAGGAGGTGTTCGAGCTGGAGGTCGGAAAACGTCGAGAAATCCTGACTCGTAAGCGCCTCGCGATCGCTGATTCCTGGGGTTTCAATGGGCTCACCGTCCGCGTCTCGCTCGTCTGAGGCGAAGGCGAGCACCGAGAGATCGGACGCGGTGCGGCGCGGTGTCGGGCGTCGAGCTTCCTGCGGCTCCGAATCGCCCGACCCCCGGAGCGGCGCCGACGATCGACCCTTCTCGGGACGCGACAACCAGAAGATGTCGAACGCCCGATCGAAGATTGCGAGGTCTTCTTGGCGAGCCGTCAGGATCGACCGAAGCCCGAACCGGACTTCGACAGGATCGGTGAGGTCGAGGTGCTCCAGCGCGCGAAGTGTATCGATGGTTCGGGGCGTCGTCACCGGCAGTCCGGCGAGGCGCAGCTCGCGGCAGAACCTGATGACGGAGAGAACGGGATCGGGACGCGCGGGCTCGTCCATGGGCGGCGGTCACTTTTCGGAGATGGAGCCGACGACTGTCACGAGCGCCGCAGCCTCTTCCTCATGGAACCTCTTGAGATCGTCGGCATCCTTCAGGACGCAGCCCACGGTGGCCTCGAGCACGTCGCGATCGATCGAGGTGCGGCCCAGGGCCACCAGAGCAGCGCCCCAGTCGAGCGATTCCGCGACGCCTGGCGCCTTCGCGAGGTTGCGCGTCCGCAGATGAGCCATCGCGTGCGCGATCTGGCTCGCGAGGCGCCCGCCGATGCCTGGCACTTTCAGACGGATGATCGCTTCCTCTTTCTGCAGCGAGGGATAGTCGATCCAGAGATACAGGCAGCGTCGCCGCAACGCGTCGGACAGCTCGCGCGTCCGGTTCGACGTGAGCACCACCATCGGCGGGTGCGTGGCGCGAATGGTGCCAATCTCTGGAATCGTCACCTGGAAATCGGCGAGCACTTCGAGCAGGAAGGCTTCGAACTCCAGCTCGGCGCGGTCGATTTCGTCGACCAGCAGCACGGGCGACGCGTGCTGGTCGGTGATGGCGGCGAGCAACGGGCGCTTCAGCAGGAAATCCTCGGAGAAAATGGCGGCTTCGCTCTGATCGACGCCGCGTCCGGCCGCTTCGCCAAGACGGATGTGCAGCAGCTGTCTGGGATAGTTCCACTCGTACAGCGCCGTCTGCTGATCGAGCCCCTCGTAACACTGGAGGCGAATGAGCCGCGTGTCGAGCAGGCGCGCGAGAACCTTCGCGATCTCGGTCTTGCCGACGCCGGCATGGCCCTCCACGAGCAACGGCCGACGGAGCACTTGGGCCAAGTGCACAGAGGTGGCAATGGAGGCATCGGCGACGTAGTCGGCCTCGTGCATCGCCTGAAGGATGCGGCGGATGTCGTCGGTCATGGGTCTCAGGGCTCGCGCAACGGGAAACGAGGCTAGAACACCGACGCGGGCAGCGTGACGTCGGCGCGGGCCCAGGCTCTCTTGAACCGTGCCTCCGCGGCTGCCGCTTCGACCGGGCGGTTCTGCGCCTCCAGGCTCTTCGTCAGGCCGAACAGCGACCAGCCGTTTTCTGGATTTCGCCGCAGATCCTCCAGGTACACGGCCTCGGCGTCCTTGGCCCGCCCCGCCGCCAGGAGCGCCGCGCCCAGCGACTGGCGCACGGGATAGTGCCACGGCGCCGGCTCGTAGTATCTCTGCGCATCTTGCATGTCGACGGCCATCTGGAGCTCACGCACCGCGTCGTCCCAGCGCTTTTCCGCGACCGCCAGCTCGCCTGAGGCGACGTGCACGGCGAGCTCGACGAGGCTCTTCAATGAAGTGCCTGACGTACCGCCGACGTCGAGCGCGAGCGAGGGATCGCCGGCAAGCGCGCTGAGCTCCTTGATTTCGGCCCGGGAGCGGTCGATCTGCCCCCGCCGCGCAAACGCCACGGCGCGGCCGTAGCGCCACGTCGCGTTGACGAAGACCAGCTTCTGATCGGGTTGCGCTTCGGTCAGCATGTCTTCCCAGCGTCCAAACCGCACCAACGCGTAGTACTGCGTCCCCTGGAAGTCCTGGAGAGGACTGTACTCATGTGACAGATCGTGCGGGGTCTTGCTGCTCATCTTGCGGGCCGCATCGATAGCCACCCGGCTTCGTCCCTCCATCGTGGCGGCCGACCAGAGAAAATGAATGTTGTGCGGGTAGTAGCCGACCGGATACACGCCCTGGGCCTGGCACTGCGCGATGTAGTCCTCGTCGGCCGCGATCGCGCGCACGTTGCTCTCGGCGGCGTCCGCGTAGCGCCCCACGCGCATGTAGATGTGCGCTGGCATGTGCACGATGTGACCGGCGCCCGGCATGAGGCTTTCGAGCTTGTCAGCGCTCGGCACCGCACGCTCGGGACGCGAGGTCGCTTCGACCATGTGGATGTAGTAGTGATGCGCGCCGGGATGATCCGGGTGCTCGCGGATCACTTTCTCCACGGCGGCGAGCGCGGCGGCGATACCCGGATGCGGCTGATCCTTTCTGGTCCAGTAGTCCCACGGACGCGTCTCGACCACGGCGGCGGCGAACATCAAGTTGACTTCGGGATCGTCTGGAAATCGCTTGACCACCTGTTCCATGGCCTGCGCGTACAGCGCGTTGGGGCCCTTCCAGTCGTCGATTTTCTCAGAGGGATACCGTTTGGCGAGCGCGTCGATCATCGCCTGTTCGGTTTCGGTGAGACGCGGCTTGAGCGATAACGCCTTCTGAACCGCGTCGTACGCGCTCTTCATGCGCTCGGCGTCGGGTAACGGATCGTTGATGTTCGGGCCGTGCGCCAGCGCCTGACCCCAGTAGCACATCCCGCAGGCGGGATCGAGACGTGAGGCTTCGCGATACGACCGCACCGCCTCCGCATGGTTGAAACCATAGGTCAGACGCAGGCCCTGATCGAAGAACTGCTGAGCCCGCTCCGTCGCCGTCACCTTGTAATGAAGAGTACCAAGGTTGTTGAGGAGTGGCGCCAGGGGTGTTCCGGCGCCGCCCTGCGCGGCGGCATCGAGAGAGGGGACGAGAGTGGCGAGCGTCAGCGCGCCCGCGAGAATGACCGCGACTCGTACCGCAACTGTCATGGCTGGCTCCCGAAGCAGTGAACATGCCGCTCTGAAATCGAAGATCTCAGATTATAGCTGGCCCGGCTGGTGCAAGCCGTCGGCGCCGCCTCCGGCTGGCATTCCCCTCAGGCTCGGTGCGCAGACCGGGCGCGCCGAATCTGGTCGGCGTGATTGTGAGCGTGTAATGCGTAGATCTCGAGCCATCGATCGACTCCGTAACGGCCGCTTTCACTGTGCATGCCGACACGCTTCCATTCGGCATCGCTCATTCGCTCAAGGATCTCGGCTGTCGTCCGCCGCGCCGATCCGAAGGCTTCGAGAGAGCCGTCGATCGGACGGTCGTAGTAGAGACGCCGCGCGAATTCATCTTGGTCGTACCCCACGATGGTCGGCTCGTCCTCGGCGAGCAGTCGCCGCAGGCGGATCGCGGCGGTCATCTCGCTGTCAGCCAGATGGTGCACGATCTCGCGGGCCGACCACTTGCCGGGGGCCGGACGCGCATCGAGCTCCTCCTCCGTCGCACCGGCCAGGGCCTCGACGATCACGCGATGTCCCGACTTGTAGCGTTCGATCAACTCGCGCCTGTGGACCTGATCCATCGCTCACCTCCTTCCAGATTCTCGTCCGCGCCTCCGACTGAGGCAAGGCGGCGGGGATGCTATGATGCAGATTCTTCTCGACGACGATCAATCCGGAGGACGTCGATGGGTTCGATGGCCCGTTTCATCCCGGCTGCACTCGCTCTGACACTGCTCTCCAGTCCAGTTCCATCGGCCCAGCAGGCCGCCGCTTTCCGGGCTCCGTCGCACGCCCGGGCGGTGCCGCGGCTCCTGATTCGCCAGGCCATGGTGGTGTACGGCAATGGGAAGCCGGCGTTTGGCCCTGTCGACATCCTCGTCGACGCAGGCCGCATCGCGCGCGTGGCGCCGCACATCGAAACCACCGCCGACGCCGTCATCGACGCAACCGGCAAGTACGTGCTTCCGGGCATCGTCAATACTCACGTGCACCTTCAGGACGAGCGATCGGGCGTCTCGCAGCCCCTTCAGTACGAACTGAATCTCTATCTGGCCGCAGGAGTCACGACGCTCAGGGACGTCGGCTCCGATTACGAGAAGGCGCGCCGGTGGCGCGCGGCGAGCGCCGCCGGCGAGCTCGTTGCGCCGCGCATTCTGCTGTACACGAACCTCTGGCGATCGCGCGGGCTGTCGCCCGCGCAACTCACCGAAGGCGTTCAGTACGCGAAGGAGCAGGGGTCCGACGGCCTGAAGCTGAGCGGCCTGGATCGGGATCAGCTCGAAGCGGTCATGAGCGAGGCGCACCGGCTGGCGCTGCCGACGGCGACACACATTGGCGTGGAGGAAACGACCGCGAAAGACTACGCCGAGCTGGGCGTCAGCTCCATCGAGCATTTCTACGGCGTCGCCGACGCGGCCCTGGACGGCGTCCAGAACTTCCCGTCCTCGATGAACTACAGCAACGAGATCGACCGATTCGCGCAGGCGGGCGAGCTCTATACGCAGGGGAATCTGGACCGCGGGAAGCTGTCGGACGTGCTGGACCTGATGATTGCGAAGAACGTGGCGTGGAGTCCGACGCTGTCGATCTATGCGGCCAGCCGCGATCTGCTCCGCGCGCAGAACGTCCCCTGGATGCGCGACTATCTGCATCCCACGCTCGAGGATTTTTTCAGGCCCAGCCTCGCTAATCACGGCTCGTTCTTCATCGGCTGGACGAATACGCAGGAAGTCCGGTGGAAGAGGAACTACCAGGTCTGGATGGACGCGCTTCGCGAGTTCGGGTCGAAGGGCGGCCTCATCACGACGGGCGATGATGCCGGATTCATCTATTCGGTGTACGGCTTCGGCCTCGTCCACGAGCTCGAGTTGCATGAGGAGGCCGGCTTCCACCCGCTCGAAGTGATCCAGCACGCCACCGTGAATGGTGCGCGGCTGCTTGGGCTCGGCGATCGGACGGGCCGGATCCGGGAAGGCTTCGACGCCGACCTGATCGTGGTCAACGGCAACCCGCTCGAGAACCTTCATGTGCTGAACCCGTACGGCACCGACATCAACGTGAACAACCGGAACGCGCACGGCGGCGGGATCGAGTGGACGATCAAACAGGGCATGCCGTATCACGTGCCCACGCTCTTGAAGGAAGTGCGCGAGCTCGTCTCGCGCGCACGGGCCGAGCGAGGCCGTCAGACGACGGCTCAGTGACGCCCGTGGCGTTCCCCCATCGACCTTCATGCCACGACTCTCCGGCCTGGACCCGCTAGCGGTCGAACGATCGTTGCTGGTAGCCGCCGAGCCCTCGCGCATCATCGCGGCCTTTTTCGATCCGGCGGAACTCACCCGGTGGTGGCAGGTGATTCGGTCCGTCACCACACCTCGCCCGCTCGGGGTCTATGCGGTCGAGTGGCCGGCCACCGAGTACCGCGACGACATTCTCGGACCGCTCGGCGGGATTTTTCACGGCACGGTGATGGACTTCAAGGCCGGGCGGGAGTTCTTCGTCGCGAACGCCTACTGGCTGCCGCCCGTCGGCGAGCCCCTCGGCCCGATGGCGCTCGAAGTCTCGTGTACCTACGACGAGAACCTGCGCGAAGATCGCCCGCCGACCACGCTCGTTCGAGTGCGGCAGACCGGCTCGCGGGAAGGACCGCGGTGGACCCGGTACTGCGAAGTGGTCGCGCGTGGATGGGAGCTCGCGCTCGAATCGCTGAGAGAGCACATCGAGAAAGAGCGGCGATCGCAAAACGCGTCCCGCACGGTGCAGAGCTACCGGAAGCTGATGGCCACGACCCGGGCCGTCGTCCGCGACGCGGGCCGATGGTCCGTCGCATCGGTCACCATCTGCGCCGGTAAGGCCCGACGTCCAACGGTCGCTTCGAGGCGCGCAGGCGCAGCTGCGGCAACTGGACGGTGGTCCACCGGATCCTCACCAGACGCGGGCTCGGATCATCGGCGGTGACACGCACGTGCCGGATAAGGTGCTGAGTATCTTCGAGCCACACACCGAGACCATCCGCAGGGGACGATCGCGCGGCGAATGAGTTCGGCAAGCTGGTCACGATTCAAGAATCGGAGCACCAGATCGTCACCGCCTATGAGGTGCACACCAAGCGCCCGGCCGACGTCACGTTGTGGACAGCCGCGCTCGATCGGCATCAGACGATCTTCGGCCGCTCGCGGACATCGCCGCCGCCGATCGCGGCTTCAGCTCGGCGCGCAATGAACAGGCGGCGATCGATCGCGGTGTCGAGAGGCGATGATGGTAGCCAAGCCGTCAGTGTCCGACGACGCGCGCGCCTCCATCCGCGATGATGGTCGCCCAGCAGTCCGTGTCAGACGACGCGCGCGCTCTGCCCGGCCCGCCCACCTTCATCAAATCGCTCGGTCTCTGGGACATCGTCGCGATGAACATCGTGGCGGTGGTGGGACTGCGTTGGATCGCGCGCGGCGCGCGCGTGGGCGCGCCCTCGATCGTGCTCTGGGTTCTGGCGTGGCTGCTGTTTTTCGTACCGCTGGCCGTCACGCTGCGCGAGCTCGCCAGCCGCTACCCGGATCAGGGGGGAATGTACGCGTGGACGCGTCGCGCGTTCGGCCCGGTGCACGGGTTCATCTGCGGCTGGTGTCTGTGGGTCAACAATCTCTTCTACTTTCCCTCCCTCCTGCTCTTTGCCGCGGCGAACGTGCTGCTCGCATTCGGCGATCGCTTCACGGATCTCGCCGACAGCCGACTCTACTCGCTTGCATTCGTGCTGGTGGCGCTCTGGCTGTTCGTCGGCCTCAACATCCTGGGCCTCGCTGCCGGCAGATGGTTGCAGACCCTCGGCACGTTCGGTGTATGGGCGCCGGCCGCGCTGCTCATTCTGTCGGGCCTTGTCGCCGCTCGTGTCGTTCGGCTCGGCCACGTCGTTCGCGCTTCCCAATCTGCTGCCCCGTGATGATTTCTTCACGACCCTCAGTCTGTGGTCCGCCATGTGCTTCGCTTTTTCGGGTTTCGAGATTGGATCCTACGTAGGCCAGGAGGTGAAGCATCCAACGCGCACCATTCCGCTCGGTGTGACCATTGCCGGCGCCCTCGTGACACTCATCTACATCGGCGGGTCCACGGCCGTGCTCGCGGCGATTCCTTCCTCTGCACTCACGGAACGCAGCGGCATCGCCGATGCCGTCGATCTGGTCTCCGAGCGTGTGGGGCTGCCAGGGCTCGGCGCGATTACCGGCATCCTCGTCGCCCTCGGCGCCCTGGCCGGCACCAACTCGTGGATTGCGGGCGCTGCGCGCGTGCCCTTCGCGGCCGGCATCGATCGGGCGCTGCCGGCGATGTTCGCCCGGATGCATCCGCGCTATCACACCCCACATGTCGCGCTGCTCGTGCAGGGGCTCGTCGCCACGCTCATCTTTCTCGTCAGCGTGTTCCTCACGGTGACGGGCACGAGCTCGACGGTCCAGGAAGCCTACGACATCATGGTGAACCTGACGATCCTGATCTACTTCGTCCCGTATCTGTATCTCTTCCTGGCGCTGGTCCGGCTGCGACAATTGGAGAACCGCGCGCATGAACGAACCACGCCGAACGCGTTCTCGGTGCCCGGCGGACTCTTCACGCTCTGGATCGTCGCCGCGTGCGGGTTTCTGGCAACGGCGATATCGCTGGGGTTGCTGTTCATCCCGCCGCCCGGCACCGAGCACGTGCTGAACTACGAGTTGAATATCGTGCTGCAGGGCCTCGTGGTGCTGGGCATCGGCTTGCTCTTCTATCGTCGATCGTCCGGACGCGCGGGCACGAGCCACTAGCCGCGACGCCAGCTCACGCTGGAGGATCGGAGCCGGAATCCATGCTCGAAACGACGGATGTGGCCATCGTCGGCGGCGGTGTCGTCGGACTGAGCGCCGCCTATCATCTGCGCCTGGACGGTTTCACGGGACGGATCGTGGTCGTCGAGCGCGATCCCAGCTACCGGCGTGCTTCGTCGTTTCTGGCGATGGGCGGCATTCGCCAGCAGTTCGGCTCGGCCATCAACATCCAGCTGGCCCAGTTCAGCATCGCGTTCTATGAGAGGCTCGACGGGCTGCTCGCCCGCCTGGGCAGCCCGCCCACACGATTCAGCCAGCGCGGCTATCTCTTCCTCGTCGACGATGCCGGCGCCGAGCGGATGTCAGGGCGCTTCGAGCGGCAGAAGGCTCTGGGCGCACGCGTCGAGCGGCTGGATCGGGGCGCGCTCGCCGCCCGGCTGCCCGGCGTCAGGCTGGATGACATCGGCTTCGGGCTCCTGGGAACCTCCGACGGCTATGCCAACCCACGCGCGGTCCTCGCGGGCTTTCGCGCGCTCGCGGCGGATTCCGGCGTGGACATTCTCGACGACGAGGTCGTGGCGATTCGACAGGTCGAAGGACGTGTCACCGGCGTCGAGCTCGCCTCGCGCGGAATGATTCCCGCCTCTGCCGTCGTCAACGCGGCGGGCGCGTATGCGTCGCGCGTCGGCCGGCTTGCGGGGCTGGATCTTCCGGTCCAGCCCGTGCGGCAACATCTCTTCCGCGCGGAGCTGCCGCGCCGGTGGACGTATCGCTTTCCGATGGTGATCGATCCCGGCGGCGTGCACTGGCGTCATGACGATCTCGTGGACGGTGGCGTCGGACCGGATCGGATCGTCGTCGCAAAGACGAAGCTGGACGAGCCGCCGGGCGAGAACCTGGCGTGCGACGAGTCGCGATGGAGTCGCGAGTTTCTGCCGGATCTCGTGAATCGCGTGCCCGAGTTCGCCGGCCTGAAGCTCGTCGAAGGCTGGGCGGGGCTCTACGAGATGACGCCGGATCACAATCCGATCCTCGGCGAGCACCCCTCGCTCGCCGGCTTCTTCCTCGCCAACGGCTTCAGCGGGCACGGGCTGATGCTGGCCCCTGCCACCGGCAAGATCGTCTCCGAGCTCGTCCGAACGGGTCGATCGGACACCTTCGACATCGGCGCGTTCGCTGTGGACCGCTTCGCCCGCGGGGCGCTCTTCTGGGATGAAGCCATGGTCTGACGGACCGAGTTCCGCCTTTGGGACCAGGGCGCACCGGACTGGTCGCCGACGAATTGATGGATCCGCGGCCGACGCGGAAATCAGGGCAGATGCACCAGTCGCAGGAAGTTGGCGTCGCCGCGATCTACCTGTGGGGTCACGTTCACGAGTACGACCTGCGCGCCGGAGGCCACCAGGCCTCGCGAACGAAGCTCCGTCTCCAGAAACTTGGTCGTGCGCAGCAGCACCGGCACGACACCCCAGTACAACGTGAGGCGCCGGGCGGTGGTCGGCTCGGTTGTCGCGGCAAGGATCGGCACCGCCGGTCTGAGCGCCGACAGCAGCTGCGCCGTGTGGCCGTTCTGCGTGATCGCCACGATGGCCTGCGCATCACCGCGACTGCTCAGCGTGATCGCGGCTTCGCAGAGCGCCAGCGCATGGCCGCGCGTGGCCCTGACCTCGATGGAGGAAGATTCATCGGCGGCTTTCTCGGCCTCACGAATGATCACGTCGAGCGTCTCGACCGTCCGCACCGGATACAGGCCTACGGCGGTCTCGCCCGCCAGCATGATGGCGTCGACGCCGAGCTCCACCGAGTGCGCGGCGTCGGAGACTTCGGCGCGCGTGGGACGCAACTCGGACCGCATCGATTCGAGCACTTGCGTGGCCACGATCACGGGGATGCCCTGGGAGCGGGCGCGGCGAATGATCGTTTTCTGCGCCACGGGCACCTGTTCGAGTGGCATCTCCAGTCCCAGATCGCCCCGTGCCACCATCACGCCGTCACTCGCTTCGACAATCTCATCCAGCCTCGTGAGCGCCGAGGGCCGCTCGAATTTCGCAACCAGGGGAACGGACGCCAGCCCATGAGTCGCGACGGTCGCGCGCGCTTCACTGAGATCGCCGGCGGACTGCACGAAGCTCATCCCGATGAGATCGATGCCCTTTCCGACACCGAACACCAGATCGTCCACATCCTTCGGCGTGAGCGCGCCGTCGGGTAGTGTCACGCCTGGCGCGCTGATGCCTTTGCGCTCGCCGAGCGCGCCGCCGTCGATGACCCTGGTCCGAATCTCATGTCCGTCGCTCAGAAGCACCTCGAGCTGGATCCGGCCGTCATCCAACAGCAGCCGGTCACCCGGCTGCACGCTTCGCGCAAGATGAGGGTAGGGAGTGGACAAGCGGTGAGCGTCGCCAGCGAATTCGCCGGTCGCGAGCACCAGCTCGTCTCCGGCGCGGAGCGAGACGGCTCCTCCCCCTTCGAGAGGCCCTGTGCGCAGCTTGGGTCCACCGAGATCCGCCATGACGCCCACGACGCGTCCCGACGCGGTGGAAGCGCGTCGGATACGCTCGAGGCTGGCCGCGTGACTCTCGTGCGATCCGTGCGCGAAGTTGAGACGCAGGACGTCGACGCCTGCCGCGATCATCTTGCCCAGGGTGAGCTCGTCGTCGCAAGCGGGGCCGACCGTGGCGATGATTTTGGTGTGCCGCACGGCAGAAGCTTACAATCGGATCTGCCGATGGGCAAAATCGTGCCGGACGCCGTGGAGCACTATCTCGCGGGCCTGAGCCGTCTCTCGGATCCCGTGCTCGACGACATCGCCAGGTCTGGCTCGGAACGACACCTGCCGTTGATTAACGCCGAAGTGGGGGCGATGCTGCAGGTGCTGGCCGGCGCGATCGGCGCCCGGAAGATTCTCGAGATTGGCACGGCGGTCGGCTACTCCGGAATCTGGCTGGCCCGCGCGTTGCCGCCCGACGGCATGCTCATCACCATGGAGCTCGACCCCGATCGGGCTGCCGAAGCGCGCAGGAACTTCGAGCGCGCCGGCCTGAACGCTCGCGCGCACGTGATGGTGGGAGACGCGAGCCGTCTCGTCGCGAAGGTTTCGGGGCCGTTCGATTTGATCTTCCAGGACGGCGACAAGCTGCTTTACGGGCCGATGCTCGAGAGACTCGTCGCGCTCGTTCGGCCCGGAGGGCTGCTCGTCACGGACAACGTGCTCGGGAGCGGCGAGGTGATACCAGGATTCGTTTCGTCTCCAAAGCACGACCCCGCGCGCACGTCCGCGATTGCCGCGTACAACGAGCGACTGTGCACGCACCCCCTGCTCACGACCACGATCGTCCCGTTGCGCGACGGGCTGGCCGTGGCCATGAAGACTTCGGCGGGCGACCGCGGATGACACTGGCCGAGTGGCTCGCCTTCGCGGTCGGCGACGCCAAGGCTCGAAATCTGCCCGAGCTGGTTCCTCTGATTGAAGGTCTCGCGCGCGCGATAGAAGCGCTGCGCAAAGCCGACTGGAACGATGACGCCAGTGGCCAGAACCAGGCGGGACGATGAGCCAGGCCGCGAGCACGTCGTTGACCGCCCTGGCCCGGCAGATCGAGCGGCGCCAAATCACTGCCGAAGAGCTGACGGCCGGGTGTCTCCAGGCGATCGACCAGCGGCGCGACCTGAACGCCTTCACCCAGGTGTTCGCCACCACGGCGATGGCGGAGGCCCGCAGCGCCGATCGCGAGCTGGCCGCGGGCCGGCACAGGGGCCCGCTGCACGGCATTCCAATCTCGCTCAAGGATCTCATTGACGTTGCCGGCGTGCCGACTTCGGCGGCATCGCGCGTACGAGAAGGACATCGAGCGCTGGCCGATGCGCCGATCGTCAGCCGGTTGCGCGAGGCCGGCGCGGTGATCGTCGGCAAATGCAATCTGCACGAATTTGCCTACGGCACGACCAGCGATGAATCAGCGTTCGGCCCGGTGCGGAATCCACTGGATCCGTCGCGATCGGCTGGCGGTTCGAGCGGTGGCTCGGCGGTGTCCGTCATGACGGGCATGGCAGTGGCGTCGATCGGCACCGACACGGGCGGCTCCATCCGCATCCCGGCGGCGGCATGCGGCGCGGTGGGCCTCAAGCCCACCTACGGCGAAGTTTCGACCGACGGGGTCGTGCCGCTCAGCCGCGCCCTCGACCATGTCGGACCCATCACCAGAACCGTGGAAGACGCATGGCTGATGCACGCGGCGATCGGCCGCGACCGTGAGGCGCGGCTTGCGCCGCGCGAGCCACAATCGCTCCGGCTCGCCGTTCCTCGCGGCTATCTGCTGGACGTGCTCGATGACGAGGTGCGCGCGCGGTTCGAGGAAGCTCTCGGCACCTGGCGCGCCGTTGGCGTCCGGGTGGTGGACGGCTCGCTCCCGAATGCCGGGCTGGCGCCATCGGTCTACTTGCCGATTGGCCTCTCGGATGCCACGGCCTTCCACGCGGCGACGCTCGAAGCGACGCCCGAGCGCTACTCGCCGGGAGTGCGGCTGCGGCTCGAACTGGGCCGCTATGTGCTCGCCGAAGACTACGTCCGCGCACAGCGCGGACGGGAGGCGCTGAGACGCGAAGTGGACCGGGCCCTCGACGAATGCGACGCGCTCGTCCTGCCCTCGCTGCCCATCCCCGCTCCCCTGCTCGGCGCCACTTCGCAGAGCGTGAGCGGACGGACCGAAAGCGTGCGCGGTCTGATGCTGCGTCAGACCCAGTTGTTCAACCTGACGGGACACCCGGCTATCGCACTCCCCTGCGGCACTACGGCGTCGGGGTTGCCGTGCAGCGTGCAACTGGTAGGCCCTCGCGGCCGCACGATGGATCTTCTGGCCGCCGCGCTCGCCTGCCAGAACTCGCTGTCGCGCTGATCGTCGTCGCCGAGATGCTCAAAGCCGTCTTCCACGCCTGGGAGCGTCGACTCATCGCGGTCAGCCAGGACCGCGTTGTCCGGCCGTTCTCCTGGGGACTCGAGTGGATCGGAAACGGCGTCCAGCCGCCGCCCGGCGATCCTCAGGAGATTGTGCGGGCGTGGGTGTCCGCAGGTGCTCGAGGACACCGATCGCTTTTTCGATCCGGGTCCCGCACCCCACTACGAAGTTGAATCCGATCGGTCGCAGGATGGATCGACGGCGATCCTGAAGTTCGACAGCGCGCTCGAGACGCCGCATCCCGAAAACAACACCGTGTACGCCCGCTACTTTCCGTTTGCGGGAAGCGGGCGGAAGCGCGCCGTCCTGGTACTGCCGCAGTGGAACGCCGATGCGGACGGCCATGTCGGCCTGTGTCGACTGCTCGCCCGCTTCGGAATCAGCGCACTCCGTCTCAGCATGCCGTATCACGACCGGCGCATGCCTCCCGAGCTCGGGCGCGCCGACTACATTGTCAGCGCCAACATCGCGCGAACGGTGCAGGTGTGCCGGCAGGCGGTGCTCGACGCGCGGCGTGCGATCGCCTGGCTCGCGTCCAGAGGCTACGAGCGCATCGGCATTCTCGGGACGAGTCTCGGCTCCTGTCTTGCTCTGCTGACGACCGCCCACGAGCCGCTAATCCGCGCCCAGGCGCTCAACCATATCTCGCCGTATTTCGCTGACGTCGTCTGGAGGGGACTGTCGACGGCTCATGTCAGACAGGGGCTCGATGGCCACGTCGATCTCGACGAGCTGAGACGTCTGTGGATGCCCATCAGCCCGCAGTTCTACCTCGATCGCGTCCGCGATCGGCGAAGCCTTCTGGTTTACGCGCTCTACGATCTGAGCTTTCCTGTGGATCTATCGAGGCGGCTCGTGCAGGATTTCCGGCGCCGTGGCATTCCCCATCAGGTCACGGTCCTGCCGTGCGGTCATTACAGCACCGGCGAAGCCCCGTTCAAGTACTTCGACGGTTACACGCTCACACGGTTTCTGAGGAAGAATCTCTGAAGCTCGGCCCTCCGTTGGGGACGTCCTCAGAGATAGCGCAACAACCCGCGGAGAGCGTTCATGAGGACCTCGGCCAGCTCTCGCACGAACGGTGACGCGTCACCCTCAGTGACCACATCGGCGACAGTGACGGGATCGGTCAGGACCAGCCAGATCGTGGCGCCGGCGAGGACGGCGGAGACCAGCGCGACCGCGCCGAACACACTGACGCCAAATCGCGCGAGACCCATGACGTGCCTAGTCTACCCCCAGGCTCCGCGCATCGCTTGGAGCAGGGACATTCGCCTTTGACGGATCGGCGCGCCGACAGGTTCACTTGCTGGAAAACGGTGTTACACCGGCGCAATCAGGAGCGGTTCGCCAAGCCCGGCCTCGATGAGGCCGGCCCTGATGGCCCGATCGTCGCCGACGATGAGTGTCGAGAGCAGCGCGGGATCGATGTGGCGCTCGGCGGCGCGCGTCACCTCGTCCACGCTGACCTGTTCGATGGCGGGCACGAACGTTTCGAAGTAGTCGTTCGGCAGATCGTAAAGGGCGAGCTGGACGGCGCCGCGCGCGATCTGCCCGGCAGTCTCGAAGCTGCGCGGATAGCCACGGGTCAGCGCCGCGCGTCCCAGGGCAAGCTCCTGGGGTGTTGCAGGACGGTCGCTCCGGATGCCTGCGATTTCTCCAATCGCCTCACGCACGGCATCTCCAGTGGCGCGAGTGTCGACGGCCGTCTGCAGGAAAAAGGGCCCCCGGCCTGTCCGAAAGTCGAAGCTCGTGCGGGCGCCGTAGGTGTAGCCCTTGCGCTCGCGCAGGTTCAGGTTGACCCGGCTGACAAACTGTCCGCCGAGAATTGCGTTGAGCACCAGGAGAGCATGATAGTCGGGCGTCTTACGCGCGGGACCCACCAGCCCGATGCGAAGCTCCGACTGCGCCGCGCCAGGTCGATCGATGACGGCCATGGCGCCAGGACGAACGGGCGGAGGCAATCGATGTCCGTCGCCGCGGGGAGGAGCGCGCGTGACCGATGTGCCAGGCGCCCATGGCGGCATCGATGATCCGAACCATGGTCTCGGGCTCGATGTCACCCACAGCGACCAGGGTTGCACCAGCCGGCGCGTACCGCTCGTCATGAAATTTGCGAACGTCTATCGGCGTCAGCTGCGCGAGTGACGCCTCGGTCCCAATCGGCGCGTGACCGTAAGGATGGTCACGATAGAGAAAATGGATGAAGGCCCGGTCCGCGATGGCGGGCGGCGATTCGCGCAGCTGAGCGAGCCGATCAAGACGCAGCCTCCTCACGCGGTCCACATCCTCGTCGGCCAGGCGCGGATGAACCACGAGGTCGGCGAGCAGGCCGATCGCCCGGGCGACGTGCCTGGAGAGCGTGGTCAGAGACACCGTCGTGGCGTCGGCGCCCACGTCGATTTCGAGCTCCCCGCCGATACGCGCGATCTCCTCATGAATGTCGATGGCCGAACGCTCACCGCTGCCTTCGTCGAGCATGTCGCCGGTCAGCGATGCCAGACCCGGGAAGCCTGCGGGATCGGCCGAAGATCCCACGGGGAGCAGCACGATCAGCGTCACCAGCGGCAACCCGGTCCGGACGACCATTCGAGCTTCGAGACCGTTCGGAAAACGCGTCTCGAGAAACTCCGGAAAACGAAACGATCGTCGGGCTTCAGTTCCGGCAGCCGGGACCGATCGACGCGGCTCATTCGACCACCGCCGGCTCGGACGAGGGCGCGGCGAGCCTGCCCCTGCCGTGCGGGACAACGCTCAAGCTCACGCGAGGTGTCGAGAGATGCTTCGCCACGCTGTGTCTGAGCCGCGCGGGCGTGACAGCGCGGTAGCGCGCGAGATCGGCCTCGAAAAACGCGGGCGTACCCAACATCACGTTGTATGCGTTCATCTGATCCGACTTGCCGCCGAACCCGCCGACAGTCTGGAGACGATAGAGGAAATGCGCCTCGGCTTGAGTCAGTACCCGATCGAGCTCGGCCTGGGATGGTCCGTGCCCGGCAAGCCTCTCGATCTCTTCATCGATTGCCCGCTCGATCTCGCCGAGATCGTGTCCAGACGCTGCGGTGGCAATCACCTGGAACACTCCTGACATTTCGCGCGAACCCTGCCCGGCGGCGACGTCGGCGGCAATGCGCCGCTCGAACACGAGGGCACGATAGAGCCGGGATGTCTTGCCGTTGGCCAGAAGATCGGCTGCCAGATCCAGTTCCGCGTCGTCTTCTGCGAAAAGCGCCGGCGAGTGCCAGGCGAGATAGAGCCGTGGGAGCTCGATGCGATCCTCCAGCACGAGCCGGCGTGGGCCTGCCAGAGATGCGGTCTGCCTGACGGGAGCGACGGCGGGCCCTGCGGTCGATCTCCCCGAAGTAGCGGTCCGCCAGCGCGAACCCCTCGTCGGGCGTGAGGTCGCCGGCCAGCGCGAGTGACGCGTTCGACGGGTGGTAGTAGGCGCGAAAAAACGCCTGGACGTCCTCGAGACTCGCCGCCCTGAGGTCCGACGGCGCGCCGATGGTAGGCCAGTGGTAAGGATGGTCCGGCGGATACAGCGCAGCGCCAAGTGCAATCGCGGCCAGCCCGTACGGACGGTTCTCGTAGTTCTGCCGGCGCTCGTTGAGCACCACGTCGCGCTGGTTGTCGAACTTTGCCGGGCTCAGCGCGGGCAGCAGATGCCCCATGCGATCGGATTCCATCCAGAGCGCGAGCTCGAGCGCACCCGTCGGGACGACTTCCCAGTAGTTCGTGCGGTCAGCGTTGGTCGAGCCGTTGAGCGCGGCGCCGGCCTCCTGCAGGGGCTTGAAGAACCCGTGGTCGTAGTGCGCCGACCCTTCGAACATCAGGTGTTCGAAGAGATGCGCGAATCCGGTGCGGCCCGGCCGCTCGTTTTTGGATCCAACGTGGTACCACAGGTTCACGGCCACGATTGGACACGTGCGATCTTCGTGGACCAGCACGTCCAGGCCGTTGGCCAGCGTCTGTTTCGCGACGGGAAGCGCGACAGGGGGTGCGTCTGAAGGCTCGCTCGGTCGTCACTACTGCTTGAACTCGCCGCAGGAGAGCATCTGGTGGCCGTAGTACGGGTTTCTGATGGTGTCGCCGGTCTGGAGCCACGATTTCCTGACCATCGGACAGTACGCGAGGCGCAGGCCGCCCGAACCGTCTGGGCGCACGTGTGCGACGATGGCATCGCTCAGCTCGCCGAACGCCACGCGGGCCGCCCCGAGATCGCCGGCAGTTCCGAGAGCTTGTGCAGACCGGTCCATTGCGGCGCCGTCCTTGCCGAGTTTCTGCGCTTCGGCGGCGATGACGCGGCTGTCGGCCGCCACGCCCTCCAGCTTGTCGTCGGCGAGCGCCGCCTGCACGCGGAGGTATGCGCCCTCGAGCACCGAGGGATCGTATGCTCCGGCCTGACACGCCACCTGGAGGGCGATGAGAAAAACCAGGCGAGCCAGGAGTGCGCCGCGGGCGCCGTTATCGTGCTGGAACCAGCGGAATGACATGCTTCGCCTGATAGCTGGCAATCGACACCTGGGCAGCGGCCTGGCTGGCGACGTTCATGAGTGCTCGAGCGGCCGGCGAATCCGGCTCGCCGATGACGATGGGCACACCCGTGTCGCCTCCGATGCGAATGGGCTCGTAAATGGGCACCCGGCCCAGAAACGGGACGTTCATCTCGTCGGCCATGCGTTCGCCGCCCCCGCGTCCGAAGATGTCGCTTTCATGACGACACTCGGGGCACACGAAGTGACTCATGTTCTCGACAATGCCCAGCGTCGGAATGTTCAGCTTCTGATACATCCGCACGGCGCGCCGGCTGTCGGCCAGCGACACCTGTTGCGGCGTCGTGACGACGATGGCCCCGGCAACCGGGACGGTCTGGCTGAGGCTGAGCGCGACATCACCGGTGCCGGGTGGCAGATCGATGACCAGGTAGTCGAGGTTCTCCCACTTCACCTCACGGAAGAACTGCTGGATCGCGCCGTGCAGCATCGGGCCTCGCCAGATCACGGGCGATTCGTCCGACGTGAGAAACCCCATCGAGACCACCTGAACGCCGTACTGCTCGGCGGGAAGAATCTTCTGGCCGTCGGTGGAGAGTTGTCCCTTCAAGCCGAGCATCATGGGCACATTGGGACCGTAGATGTCGCCGTCGATCATGCCCACACGCCCACCCTGGCGGGCCAACGCCACGGCAACGTTCACGGCCAGCGTCGTCTTGCCCACGCCTCCCTTGCCCGCGCCAACGGCAATGATGTTCTTGACGCCGGGAATGGGCGCGCGACCCGCGTCGGCCGGGGCGACCGTGCGCACGTTGGCGGTCATCGTCACGTCCACCGCCGAGATGCCCGGCAGCTCGAGAACGGCCGCTCGCGCCTGATCGCGCATCTGATCCTTCACCGGACAGGCCGGCGTGGTCAGCTCGATCGTGAACTCGACACGATCGCCGATCACCTTCAGGTGTTTCACGAATCCAAGACTGACGATGTCCCGGTTGAGGTCCGGGTCGCGAACGACGCGCAGGGCCTCGAGCACCGTGGATTCGTCCGTCCGTACAGCTGTCATAGACAGGTCACCTCGCTCCAATCACATTCAGCTTATCGGGTTTGTCAGCGATGTGCCACCCGGCCGCTGGACCCCGCTGGGGGGCTCGTGTACACTGGCGCCCCGTTCGACACCATCGCCAAGGAGATCGCCGATGAGCGACACAGCCGTCCGCGAGCCCTGCGAGCAATCGATCGATCATGATCGTGCTGTCCTATCTCTGGCTTTTGGCCCTGATTCCCCTATTGGTCGAAAAGAACGACAGCGAAGTGCAATGGCACGCGAAGCATGGCATTGTCCTGATGGTGGCGGAGCGTGGTGGTCTGGGTCGGTTTGGACGATCGTAAATCTCATCCTCAGCCAGGTCTTCTTTGCGCTCGGGATGCGTCGGCGGGCTGCTCGGTCTCGTGTCATCTGGATAGGCGTCATCGTCCTGCACATCATGTGCATCGTGAAGGGCCTGAACGGACAGCGCTTGATCGTCCCGGGCGTCAGCGAGTACGCCAACCGCTTCTGATCCGCACGCTCCGGACCTTGTCGGACCGCTCGCCAGCCGTCGGCGAACCGGTCTGGCAGGCTTGACCTGTGGCTCGCCTGCTGCGCCTCGCGTCGATTGGTGTCCTGCTGGCGGGCGTCATGATGGCGGTCGTCGATTTGGCGCGGCCGCCGGCCGCCCAGCGTCTCGCCGGCATCGCCGTCAGCGGCATTCAGTTCTATCAGGCAACGCTTTCACCCTGGGTGTCAGCGAGCGGATTCTCGTGTCGCTTCGAGCCCTCGTGCAGCCGCTATGCGGAACGCGTGATACGACGGGAAGGCGTCGTGCGCGGAGGGATGCGCGCAATCAGGCGCGTGGCCCGATGCGGTCCCTGGACCACGATGGGGACGGTCGATCCACCCTGAGGAAGAGTCGGGATCTATCGGGCGAGCAGGGCGCGCGTCTCGCGTGACAGGAGCACCCAAAGCGCATACGCGCCGAGCACGGTCCCGAACGGCAGAAGAATCAGATTCACCCCGCCGAGCGCCAGTCCGAGCGGCCGGCTCCATTGCTCACGGCGTCTCAGGCCGAATCCTTCGATCGCGTGGACCCCGGCCCAGCCAAGAGCCACCACTCCCAACGTCGTGAAGGTCGCGGCCGTGAGCCCCGCCGCCACCTCACCCGTCGTCCCGCCAGACACGGCAACTGCCGCCGCGCCCGCGGCCAGCGAAAGCGTGGAGAGTCCTACGAGCAGGCTGAACGCGGCCCAGCCCAGATAGAGCACGGCAAGGAGATTGAGGTGACTTCTCAGGTGGACGCCTCGGATCGACTAGGCGACGGCCACCCGTACGGCCACGCGTGTGGGCGGCGCATGGCGCGTGGTGAGGTCGAACGAGAACTCCGCGCCGTTGAACACGCCGGGCGGCACCGACACTCTCACGTGGTGCGAGACGACGGCGGCGCCGGCGCCGTCACATCGGCGACAGGGCTCGGTCCAGACTTCTCCTCGGCCGCCACAGCTCGAACAGAGCGCCCGGAGCGGAACGTCCAGCGGCACGACGACGCCGCGCCGTGCTTCCGATCGCGAGAGCCGGATCTCGGCTGAGAGCGAGTCGTGTGACTCGTGGCCCAGGAACGACGTCCTCATCCGTTCGACGAGGCTTCCGAGCGACGGAAAATCGATGGCCACCTCGTCGGCGAAACAATTGCTCGCATGGGCAGGCGCCACCGAGACGCGGGGCAATGCTTCAAACATGCAGGCGACCCCAGAGGTTCGTCACGTGTCGCTACGATAGGAGCCGTGCTTCGCGCTTGTCAAGCCGCCGACGGCGACTGGCATGCCCCGGTGGCCGACACGCGCGAGTGTCCGTCTTGCGGTGCCAGCATGAGACGGCACGCGCGCGAGGTCCAGTCGCGCGTGCCCGGTCTTCAGAGACCAGCATTCAGCAGTTCGCCGAATGGGTCTGCCCCGATTGCGACTACTTCGAGGAGGCTGATGAGGAGGCCGAATCGCGGGAGGCGGGCACGACCTTCAACGAGCGCCGATTGTCAGCAGCACTTCGCGGCGCAGGGTATCTTCGACGTCTTCGAAGTTCAACGCCGTTTCGCACTCGTCACAAAGCACTTCGAGGACGGCCGGCCGGCTCTCCTCGGACACCTCGACGCGGGAGTCCTCCAGCCGGACGACGTGCATTTGCAAAGTTTTTACCAGGAAGTTCCGGTCGTTCCCACAGCTCGGACACACCAACGCCACGCGGCACCTCTTCTCGTAAATCCAAGAAAGCGAAGCTGGTATTGTATGAGAAGGATTGGGGTTCCGCAACGAAAACAGCACGAAATTCGAGGCTGCGTGCTAGCATGACGGCCAACGTGCCCAACTCTCACCACCCGCACCGAGTCCACCTACGGCGTCCACAGCCGGCCGAGCGGCCCTCATTGGGTGGCCTGGGCGGCCGACTCCAACGGCAAGCCCCTGCGATCGGTCCTTCTGGTGGGTCAAACCCAGCAAGAAGCCGAGGCTCGCGCCAGAGAGTGGATCGCCGGGCAGAAAACGCCCGAACGATAGACCCTCGCCGGTTCTACTGAATTTCCTGGGTTTCTGAGACGTCGTCGATATCGGAATCGAGGCTCAGCACCGATCCCGACGCGTGTTCCAGTCGGAAACAGTGCGGCCCCTTGGCCTCGAGCCGGACCAACTCGACCGCCCACGGCATGGCCCGGAAGGACGCCGCCACACAACCGCACGGCAGCGCCTGCAGTGCCTCGAATTCGAGGCGGCTCACTAACCGCGGTGGGGCGACCGAGTGCATTTTCATGCCGAATCTGACGTGTACCCACTTAGACCCCGGATCCATTCACTTGGTTTCGAGGATTCTGTCCGTAGATCAGAACACCGCTCACCTCCCGGTCGGGGAAGAGCGACCGGGCGGCCTCGACATAGATATCGAGCTGGGGCTGGTGTGAGGGATCTGGCTGACCGGTTTTGAGCTCGATCACCGTCACTCGGCCCGAAGCGCTCAGCGCCAGACAGTCGATAACCCCCCTCAGAATCGCCCCTGGCGCCCCTGGCGGACGAAACGAGAACGGCACCTCGAAGAGGCAGTCACGACCCGTCAGCTCCTCGTACTCCGGACGCGACCGGATGGCGTGCCACAGTCGCGCGGCTGTCCGACTGAGCGCGGCCGAATCGGCGACCATCGCGAGCTCGTCCGGCCGGATGAAGGACCGTGCCCACTCACTCAATTGATCCAGATCATAAGTAGAAGGGTGACCTCGATCTTGCAACATGCGGTGCACGACTCGTCCGGTGATCACCGGAGCCGAAGTGTCAGGTGGACGCCCGGTCTGGACCGCCGGCCTCTCGACAGGGCGCTCGACTTCAGGGTGCCCTTGCACCCACGTGATAACGGACAGCCGCTCCATCGTCTCGCCAACGGGCAGCGCCAGGAAGTCGTCCGGTCCGGATTCGCCCGGCCGGCCGCGCTGATCCGGCGTCGGCGATTCCATGGCCGGACGGCAGACTCGAAAGACGTGACGGCGCCCCTGATCGCCGCTCCAGGAGATATGTCCGTCGGTTACCGTCCCTGCCCGGTTGAAGAGCTCGCGGAATCCCGAGGGCAGGACGTCGGCCAGGCTCCCGGTGCCGGGTTGCAGCCTACCGTCCTTCAGCGCGGTGGCCAGATAGAGACGATCGCGCGCGCGGGTCATGGCGACGTAGAGCAGCCGCTTGGTTTCCTCGCGCTCGCGACGCCGCTCTGCGTCGGCGTCGGGCTGAAAATCGGCGACCGTCACAGACGGGAGGTCTCCTTGTTGTGCATCCTCGGTGCTCTCGTCGAACCCGGCGTCGCGAAGGCGTTCCACGCGGATGGGCGGCCGGCGCCCGCCCGTCCCGCGGGCCAGGTTGACGAGAAAGACGACAGGAAACTCGAGTCCCTTGGCTGCGTGCACGGTCATCAGGCTCACGGCGTCGACGGCATCGATCGCAGCGTTCGACTCGTCTCCAGCCGACAGCCGATCGAGGTGGTCGGCGATGCGGGCGAGCGTGGCGTAGCCGCGATTCTGGATGCGCCGGATGAGCCCGCGCATCTTCTTGAGATTCTCGCGGGCCTGCATCAGGCGTGGACCGCTCATTTCACAGGCGTACGCGGTTTCCTCGAGAACGGCGTCGAAGAGGTCGGCGGGCGGCATATGGTCCACGGCGGCGAGCCAGCGGGCGACGCCGGCCTGAGCATGCCCGAGCGCCGAGGCATCCTCGTCGTCCAATCCCCATCGTTCGTCAACGGACGCAGATGTGAGCGCCGCCGCCAGATCACGTCCGATGCGCCCCAGCCCGTCGTCGGAGAGGCGCACGAATCGGGATCGCAGAAGGGCTGCGGCGCGAAGGCGGGATGAGGGACGCGCCAGGAACCTGAGGAGCGCCATCGAGTCCTTGATCTCGTCGGCGTCGAAGAATCCGAGGCCCTTGTAGACATAGGTGGGAATGGCTCTCGCCTCGAGCGCAGCTTCGAGCTCACGGTGGCTGTCGCGTGATCTGAAGAGGATGGCGATGTCTCCGGCCCTCACGGGCCGGCGCATGAGCGAATCCCGGTCGCGGACGTTCGCGTCCGACGCGAGCAGCCGGGCGATTTCCGACGCCACCGCTTCGACACTGGCCTCAACGCCTTCCTCCGCCACGATTCCCAGCGCCTCCGCGGCGTCGGCTTCGAGGTCGTCCACGGGAAAGCGATCGTCGTCGGCGAAGACAAACGCCTCCGGATGATCGATTCGATCGCGCTCGATCGCGTCGAACACGTCGTTGACGAACGCGAGCAGCTGCGGCACCGATCGGAAGTTTCGCGAGATCGACCGCTTCGATTGCTCGCCGGGCCGAAGACTGTCGATGAAACGGCTGGCGTGGCCGAACAGCGAGACATCGGCGTCGCGGAAGGCATAGATGGACTGTTTGACGTCGCCGACGATGAAGATGCTGGGCGGGAGCCGGCCTTCGGCGGCGAGCCCGGCGCCCTCGCCCCACGCGCGAACCAGCTGGTGGACGAGCCGCCACTGCGGTCGGCTCGTATCCTGAAACTCGTCGACGAGCACGTGCTGGTACCGCGCCTCGAGCAGATAGCGGCTGCGGGCGAACTCGTCCATCTGATTGAAGAGCGCCAGCGCCCGCTCGACGAGCTCGGCAAAGTCGAGCACACCATGCCGCTCGAGCGTCCGGCGGTACTCGGCGCGCGCAATCTGGAAGGCCCTCGACACGCCACGGGCCAGCACGACGTTCAAATCGAGCCTGAAACGCTCGACGATGTCCACGACCATCGGGGCGATCTGGCGCATCGTGTCGCCGTGACGCTTCCAGGCCTCGGGCGATCGGCAGTCGGCAACCTTGTACTCCGTGAGCTTCTGGCGGGCCTTGCCTTCCTGCGTCATGAAGTGACCGGCGATGGAATCCACCATCGCCCTGACGCGCCTGTTCGAGTGTTCTCCCGAGTCCACCTCGTGGCTGCACACGCGGCGGACGTCGTCAACGAACAACGCGTATCGGGGATGGGCCACGGGGCCGTCGTCGAGAAAGCGATCAAGGCCGCCTGCCACACCTGTGAGCAGCGCCGACAAGCGGGTGATTGCGCCGTTGCAGGCCTCTGCGGCGGTGATGCTGCCTCCGGCGCGGACCCCAAGCCGCCGCAGGCTTTCGTCTACCGTGAGCCGGCGGTCGAGGAGCGCGGCCAAACCTACGCGCAACCGCCGTTCGCCGAGCCGGGCGAGCAACAACAGGATGCTCTCGTCTTCCCGGGCGAGCGCGCGCGTCGTGTCGAGCGCGCGATCGAGCGCCTCGTCGACGTACCGCGGCACCTCGGTCTCGTCGGCGACCTCGAAACCCGGATCGAGATCGGCTTCGAGCGGAAATTCGCGCAGGAGCGACAGGCAGAATGCATCGATGGTGCTGATGGCCACCTCGTTCAACCGATCGCGCAGATCGCGCCACAGATCCGGCGGGATCGTCCCCCGGGCGGCTTCGGTGCGGAGCGTCGTGATGATTCGCTGGCGCATCTCGGCGGCCGCTTTGCGAGTGAAGGTCACCGCGAGAATGTTGGCGGGATCCACGCCGGCGCGAAGAAGATTCACGTAGCGATCCACCAGCACGCGCGTCTTGCCGGTGCCGGCCGAGGCCGAGAGCACGACATTGCGGGCGGGATCGACCGCCGCCTGACGGGCTTCGCGGTCCGCGGTGTCGCCGAGATCCGATCCAGCTTCGAACGGAAGCCGGCGATCAGAGATCATCGATGTAGTCCTTGCGGCAGACGCTCGAGAAGGAGCAGTAGCTGCAGAAGAACGGCTGATCGGGCTGAACCGGAAAGTCCCCTCGCTCGATGGCGCCGACGACCTCCACAAGGCGTGTCTGTGCCGCGGTCAGAACCTTGTCGCGATCGGCGCCGCGCGTGAAGAGCGGCACGACCGGTCTCCCCTTGAACGAAATGTAAAGCGCTTCACCAACAGACCATCGTCTGTCCGATCGCCCATCGAGCACGCGCTCGGCGCAAAGGCTGTACACGGGGAGTTGGAGCGCTCTTCCCGATCGAGGGGGCTGTCCGCTCTTGTAGTCGATGACCCGAAGCGTACCGTCTTCGAGGAGGTCGATTCGATCAGCCACGCCGCGAAGCGCCACACGACTGGTCTCGCCGGCGCTCGCGAAATCGAACTCGCCTTCGAGCTTGAACTCCAGCAGACGCTCCATCACGCGGGCCGGACGCTCGGCTTCCACGCGGAACACCACCTCCGCGAGCCCTGCGCCAACGGGTGACCCCAGAAAACGCGTGCGCTCGACGAGCGCTTCGGACTGCGGGAGGCGAGCGAGGATGGGCTCGAGCACGTCGGTAAACAGATCGAGCGCCTCGCCGATGCGGTCGAGCGTCAGGGTTCCGCCGTCCTGGCGTTGCCACGCCTGAAAAAAAGCACTGAACACCTCATGGATCAGCAGGCCCCGCTCTCGAGGAGTCATGACGGCCTCGTCCTCTTCCTCGGGCTCGAGGCCCAGCACGCGCTCCGCGAAGTACTTGAACGGGCACTCGAGATGGCGTTCGAGCCCGCCAACCGTGTAGCGGCCTGGCTCCTGCGGTGCGGTGAAGCCGCGGTATCGCCGATCCGCCGCCGGCGTGCGTGACACTCTGAAGCGCGCCCACGCGGAGCCCTCGGGCGAGAGCACCGACAGGTTCAGTGGGCTTTCGGTGAGCGCCTCGTGACGGAAGATTCGCGACCGGCTTTCTTCGATGCGTGCGACCGTGCCGTGTGCCTCTTCAACCACCTCGAGCAGCGACGACGGCTCCACGATGGAGTCGTGTTCGAGGCGGAAGGTCGACACGGAAACCTGCCGGCGTGCCAGATGGAGCAGGTCGCGAAACGCGGCACGCTCAGCCGAGAGTCGATCGCGATCAGCCGCCCAGCCGAGTTTCCGGAGAAGACCGGCCGAATAGAAGACGTGCCCGCTGGAGGGCTGCGGCCATTCCCCCTCGATGAGGCCCACCAGATGAACCGCATCGAAGTCGCCGTACCGGGCCGCGCGGGCGTCGAGCAGGTGGAGGCCGCCGCTTCCCGTTCGCGGGGCGAAGGTCTGCGCGTCGATCCAGCGTCGGAGCGTCGCTGAGATCTCGTCGATGCCACAAACGGGATCGTCGAAGCGCTGGTGCGCGGCGATCATCTGTGCCAGGCCGCTCCGAATGGCCGCGCGCGCGCGAAGATGCCGCTCGCG